>NZ_JAFMPP010000010.1 GCF_017349315.1 Jiella flava
AACGACCAAGTCATCTCACAAACTCATGAAAAAACGGAAAGGATACCGATCTTCATGAGCCGCAAAAACCACGCCGCCCACATTTCTCTTTCTTGTCTCTTAATACCAACTATGTCAAAGAACACGACGCAATGTCTGCGTCGTCGAGAAAAGCAACGAAATCCAAGCCCTCAGGAGAAGGCCGAACCCGTCGACAAAACTCAAATGATACCGACGTAGGAGGCGCAAAAACCGTCCCGGTCGACGATTTCTCGCTCGAACCAGAATGATGCCCGCTCCGTCTGGAGCGTCTCGGCGCCGCCGCCGTCGTTGATGAGCGCCATATAGGGGATGGTTTCGCGGCCTGTCAACGCCCGTTTCGCAAAAACTTCAAAAAACTCGTCGCACGATCGTTTTGCGCTCCTGTGGGGCACAGCTTGCCGAGAGCCCGCCGTTCCGCACCATTTTCAAACCATTGTCCCTCCCCGCCTCGCGCAGGCTCAGCCGAGGGCATATGGGTCCACGCCGACCTTTCGTTCGGCGGCGGACAGGTTTGCCTTCGCGCGGATTCATATCGGCCGCAACGATTACGCTTGCGCCGGCTTGAGCACCCTGCCGCCGTCGGCTATGCGGTTAACAAACGACGAATGGACGAGATTCTGGTGGTGATGATTGCATGCGGCCGGGATTTCGCCACCTTGTTGGGACATTGCCGAAGCGGTCCGCCTGACACGGCACAAACCATGTTTCGGGCCATGTTTCGGGCCATGTTTCGGGGAGAGGAATGAACCGTACGGCGCAGGACAGTCCCGGCTTTTGCCCTTCCCTCGGTGACGAACCGGCGCTGATCGCCGATCGGCGCCGTCGTCCGGACAAGCGGCAGGTCTCAGCGCGCTGGCTGACGGGAACCCTTCTCACGGGGCTCACATCCACAGCGTTGATGGGCATCGCGCTTTCGGCCGCGCTCGACGGTCACCATGGCGCGGCAAGCCCGGCGGTGGCGATGACCGTCGACGGCCTGTCCGACGATCAGCTGGCCAAGGGCCAGCGCGTGGTCGCCACCGCAATGCCCGTCGCCCGCAGCCGGCAGATCATGGAATTGTCGACGCTGACCCGCGACGGCGACCGCGAAGTGTTGCGCACCTTGCCCTTCGGCTACGTCAACATGCTTTTGGCCGCGCGCTACCAAGCGCCGGCCGACTACCCGCGGTTCGATCCCTTGAAAATCTTCGGGGCCGACGACGAGAAGGACGGCGCCGACGAGCCGGCCAAAATCTACGGCAATCGCGTCGAATCGGAGGTCAGCCTCAAGGTCTCGCAATTCGACTTCGAGCCATCGACCTACGAACGCAATGTCGATCTCGATGCGGCTTCGGCGGAAAATCTGGTGCGATCGGTCGCCTCACGGGTCGGCAACAAGCCGGTCCAGGTCGCCTCGCTCAGCAGCGTCGATCCGTTCCGCTTCGGGTTGAATGTCGACATGTCGGAATACGAGCCGGGTTCGGCCTTCCGCGTCGTTCCGGAGAACGTCTCCTTCGCCGTCGCCGATACCACCCATGACGACCTGCCGCGCTTCCACGAGGAAATCGTGCCCTTTCGCCAACAGGCGGCGATCGCGGACATTCTCAGCCGCGCCGGCCATGATGGCGAGCAGACGAAGGACGCCGTCGACGCGCTCACCAAACTGATCGGCGCCGACACGCTCGAGCCCGGCGACGCCTTGCGCATCGGCGTCGAGACCACCACCACCGGCAAAGGCGACACGGCCGCTTCCCATGGCGAGGTCGTACGGCTTTCCGCCTATCGCGGCGGCGAGCATCTCGGCACCGTGGCGGCCACCAAGGACGGCCCGTTCGAGCCGGCCGACGCGCCGGAAATGTCGGATTCGGTCGCCGAAGGCATCGACGAGAACGAAGACGAGGCGCCGATCCGCGCCGACATGCCGACGGTCTATGACGGCATCTATCAGGCGGCTCTTTCCTATGGCCTCGATCAGCGGATGTGCCGCCAGCTGGTGCGCATGCTGGCGAGCGACATCGATCTGCAGGCCCGGCTGTCCCCCTCCGACCGACTGGTCGTCTTCTATTCGATGACCGGCGAAAAGGGGAAAGACCTCAGCTCGGCCGAAGCCAGCGAGATGCTTTATGTCGAGATCCACGTCGGCGATCTCGTCAAACGCTACTATCGCTTCCGGCCGAATGACAGCAAAATCGCCGATTATTTCGACCCGAGCGGCCGCAGCGCGCGGCAGTTCCTGTTGCGCAAACCGGTGCCGAACGGGCGGTTCACGTCTGGCTTTTCCACAGGGCGCAGACATCCCGTTCTCGGCTATATCCGCCCGCATTGGGGCGTCGACTGGGCGGCGCCCCGTGGCACGCCGATCCTGGCGGCCGGCGATGGCGTCGTGGAAAAGGCCGGTTGGGCGACCGGCTATGGCCGCGAGACGGTGCTGCGCCATGCCAATGGCTACGAAACAGTCTATGCCCATCAGAGTGGCTTTGCCAACAACATCAAGCCGGGCACCCATGTCCGTCAGGGCCAGGTGATTGGCTATGTCGGCTCGACCGGCATTTCGACCGGCAATCACCTGCATTTCGAAATCCACGTGAACGACAAGCGCATGGACCCGATGCGGATCAAATTGCCGGCGGAAAAGATCCTCACCGGCGACGATCTCCTCACCTTCAAGCGCGAGCGCGATCGGATCGATACGTTGCTGAAGGATCGTGTCGACGAGCCGCTGCTCGCCGCAAAATAAATCGCCTCCCCCCTTTGAACCTGCCACGATGGCGAGTGCCCCTCAGCGGCGCCCGACGAACATGGCCGACAGCCCGGCCACGCTCAGCGGCAGTAGGTCGCTGCGTTGCGGCGAGCGGCCATGTCGAGATGGAAATGGGTGGCATGGTCGGCGTCGGTGCCGGGCCCCAAGACGGTCTTGAAGGGACCGCAAGCGCCGGCCCGAATGCCATGCTGAAAACGGCCCTCCGGCGTATCGTCGCTACGGGCCTTCACGTCGATTTCCCGCCCGTCCGACAGATGGACGCCCGCAATGTCAATGGCACTGCCACGGGCATGTTCTGAAATCCGGTCTTCGGACGAACGCGGGCGGCAAACATAGGTGCCCTCCTGCCGGATCGTATCGATGTGAGCCTTGGGGAAGTTCGCCTTCGCCGCCGGCACGATCACGTCGCTCGCCCACTGGTCGAGCGCCAGCGCGGTGCGGCAGAGGACTTTGGTAGGCGGCACGACGGCGATGCCGGAACTGAGCTTATCCACGGCGACCGGCCGCAACACACCGCAGGCGCCCTCGCTGATACTGGGCTCGACGGTGAATTTGACGCCACGCTGGCTCAGTTCAGCTTCGCAAGCCTTGGCATCGGCAAGCGCGGCTGCTGCCTCGACGGTGATGGCCGGGGTGATCGCCGCAACGTCGGAGCGCAGCGCCGATGGCGAATGCTTGAGCTGACGGTGTCTACTGCCGAGCGTGGATGGTGCAGCGCTTGTCGCCGATCCGCCGCCAGCGTTCGAAGACGGGCCCTCGCCGGCCTTTTCCTCCAACGTCGCTTGGCGATCGGAATTTCGATGGTCAGGGCGCGGCTGCGGCAGCGGGCCTTGCGCCGGCGGCCCTCCGGCCTCAACGCGCGCGCCGGAAACGGGCGCCACCGGTTCGTCGAGACCGGCCACCGGATCAGCCTTGCGGTCGAGAGCGAGCTTTTCAGGCTTCGACGTCTCGGCGTCGGGCTTGGGCGGCGGTGCGATTATGGCCGGCGCCGGTTGCGCGGCGTCCAGATCGCGATCGGTCTTGACGTCGGCTTGCGGCTTAGCGGTCTCGCCGCCGTCCGGCAGCTTGGCCGATTGATCGGCAGCCGCCGGCTTTTGCTCGGTCTGCGGCGGCTGCGTCATCACCGTCGCGCGCGGCGTCGGGACCGGCGGATTGGCCGGAGCGGCCGCTGTCTTGGCGCGGCTGGTATGGCGCGTGGTGCGGTGCCGGATCGGACGATGATGCGGCCTCAATCCCGGAAAGATTCGCTCCAGAAGCGACTCCGCATGGGCCTTGCCGGTCGTGCCGAAGCCCTTCGGGATCGCAACCATCAACAAGCCGGCCAGCGCAACAACGGCCGCGCTCCTCATCCGAAAACGCTCCACCTCGAGACCAATCGACTGCTGGTCAAGGGGCGATCCAAACCACCAGGGGCGGCAAAACCGTTTGATCGACGCGCCGTGCCGATCATGCCGGGGCGACGAAATGGGAGCGATACCGTCACGCTTTGGTCGTCCAATTTGAAACCGTTCGTTTTACATAGCGCCCCGCAGGAGCCTGGAAACCGCCACGATCGCGCTTGGCCGAAACCGACGTCGCCAACGCCGACGGTTCCCGCATCACAAAGCGAACGAGCCGCGCCGATCGAGCGCGCCGTGCCTCCGCTAGGACGGACAAAGGACGCGCACTCTGATTAAGTCTCAGCATCGGCCTTGGCCGAACATCGATTCCGGTTTCCGGTCGATGCTGGAGACCGGCGCGGCGGTTCGATCGCCGATCAATCGACGAACTGAACGGTCACGCCAGGCTTGACCATCTTGGCCAGTTCGGTGGCGTCCCAATTGGTCAACCGCACGCAGCCATGGCTGTTGGTCTTGCCGATCTTGGACGGTTCGGGCGTGCCGTGGATACCATAGGTCGGCTTCGACAGCGCGATCCAGATCGAGCCGACCGGGCCGTTCGGGCCCGGCGGAATGGTCAGGACCTTGTCGTTAGTGCCCTGCTTGAAATTGATCTTCGGATTGTAGGTGTAGTTGGGATTGAAGGCGATGCGGGTCACCTGAACCGTGCCGGAGGGCGACGGCGTGTCGGTCGAGCCGATCGTCGCCGGATAGGCGGCGAGAAGCGTCCCGTTGGCATCATAGGCGCGGACCTGCTCGCGGCCTTTGTCGGCAATGATCTTCGCCACCTCGCCGGTGACGTTCTTACCGACATCGGCGACCTTGATGATTGTGCCCGCGCGGTTGAAGTCGGCGCCCGGATTGATCTGCTTCAGATAATCCTCATCCATGTGGAACCGTTCGGCGAGCCGCTCCGAGACCCGCTCGAAGCTCATCGCCGGCAGCTTGGCCTTTTCGGCATAATCGCCCGGAATCGACGCGACATAGGGGCCGGCGACGTCCTCGTTGGTGATGGTGTAATTGACGATGGCCGGACCGCCGGTCTTATCGAGTTCCTCGGCGAGCGCCTTGGGATCGCCGGTCTTCAGGGCATGGCCGAATTTCTCCTGATAGGCCGCAGCCGCCTTGTTGACGTTGCTGCCCATACGTCCGTCGATCACGCCGGGCGACATGCCGGCCCGGTCAAGCAGAATCTGCAGAGCGGCAACCTGCACCTTGTCGGCCTTGCCGCCCGGAGCCTGAACCGCGGGTGCCGGGTTGGTCTCCTGAATGGTCTGCCCCTCGCCGGTTGGCAGCGGCTGCGAGCCAAGTGTGTCCGGCTGCGGCCCTGCCGGCCCTGCCGGCGCGCCGAGTGCAGGGCTGGGTGCTGGGCCGAGTGCTGGATTGGCGTCTTGCTGCGGCAGACCCGCTTCCCGGGTTCCTGGCGCATTCTCCCCTGCCCCTGGGGACGGCAGCGGCGAGGCCTCGATCGGACCGGTATCGTCGTTTCCGCCGTTATTGTCGTAGCCCTGATCGTCGCTATAGGGATCTCTGCCGTAGATATCGCCATTCTGGTCCTGATATGGACCTTCATAGGGATTGGCGCTGCGCGGGCGTCCAGCATAGTCCGGGCCGGAATTGTAATCGGCCGGCGGAGCGACATTCGCCGGCCCTTCGAGCGTCACGCCGGGAGGCGGCGGGCCGTCGATGATTTCGCCACGCCTTTGCTGAAACCGCTCCCTGCGGACCTCAAAGCGGTCGCGGCGAGGATTATCAACGCCGACGATACGGCCGCGACGATCAAGATAGATCCGCCGGCCGTATTGGTCGACATAGCTCTCGACGGCCCGGGCCGGTGGCGCCGGCTCATAGGATTGCGCCACGCGCACTGCCGGTTCGCCATCGGCGCCCCCTGCTGCCATGGACGGCTGCGCCGCCAGCACGGCGACAAGCGCGCCTGCAAGGCTTCCGAGAACCAAATTCTTCATCGCACATCTCGATCGTTCGTCGTCATCGCCACGTCTCAAGCTTCCGCTGTGCGGCTATCGTGTTCCTAAACGATCACGCATCCGCTCAGCGACAGCCAGACGAGTCACATCCTTTGGAAGTCTCGAGCTTGCCACATGAAACGGACATGAACATGACCATAGGCAAGCCGTGATTTCCCCCTCACCCCGCCCGCGGGATAGCGACAAACCCCTTTGCCGCACGAGAGGAACCAGCGAGCGCGCAACTGGTTCCCCGCACGACGCGGCCGCACGGGGCTTCTTGCACAACGCAGCGGCAGGCGCTGCAGACGTGGACGGGATCCTTTGATCCTTCCGTCGGCCTTCGGCGACAAAGCTGCGAAAAACGATTCCGATCTTTGAGACGATGCGGTAGAGGATCGGCCGCTTTGTTGAAGGAGAGACCGTTTGACCCAAGACCTTCCCGACCGCCTGAGCATCGACCCGGATAGCCCGTTTTACGACGAAGCCGCGATCGGCGACGGCGTCGGCGTCCGCTTCAAAGGCGAGGAAAAAACCAATGTCGAAGAATATTGCGTCAGCGAAGGGTGGATCCGCGTTCAAGCGGGCAAGGCGCTCGACCGCAAGGGCAAGCCGCTGACGATTAAGCTCAAGGGACCGGTCGAGATCTATCGCCGCACGCCCAACCCGAGCGACGCCGGCTAGAGCGTCCTGCGTCCGATCGGACGCAGAAAGGTCGCTCTAAGCTTTTGAATCGCCGCATCGTGCTTTGCCGAAAATCGATTCCGATTTTCGGGCGAATGCTGTAACGCCAGCGCCAAAATTCTTGAGCGGTCAGTCGGCGACGTCGCCGCCGATCGCCATCAGCGATTTCGTCAGACCCGCCACCTTCTCGTCGACCAGCGTGGCGCCCGGAAACAGCTGACGCATCAGCTTGCGGTCGAGAAGCCGGATATCGGCGACATTACGATAGGCTTCGTCGTAGCTCCGCGCCTTCGGAAAGAAGCCCAGATTGAAGCGCTGCATCATCGCGACGCGAACCGCCAGCGGCAGCCACTGGAAGCCCGGCACCCGGAAGTGCGGCTCCAGCGGAAACCAGAAATTCGGCGTCTGAACGAAATACCGTTCCCCCAACCGCCGGACGTTGTCGGCGAAGGCTCGCATCCGCGCGACGTCGCCGACATGCTCAATCACCGAGTTGGAATGGACAAGGTCATATCTTCGTCCGGCATAAAGCTCTGGATCGCAGGCATCGCCTGCTACCGACACGAACATCTCTTCACTGACCGGTGCCGCGGTCTCGTTGTTGACGAGAATGATCGAAATCCGGCCGCGGTGTACGGAGAGGAAATCATCGGCTATCGTCCAATAGGCCTCGGTGCCGCCGAGATCGAGGATCTCGATCCGCTTTTTTGTCTGCAACGCCCCCTCGATCAATCGGCGCACGTGAAAAAAGCGCCGGGCTCGAAAGCGGCGCTCGAGGCTTTGCGGGTCACTCATCGGATCTGGCTTGACCCAGCTGTTGCTCACCTGCGCAACCGACATTGAACCCTCTTCATCTTTGACATTTCCTCTGCGCTCGAACTCATCAGGAGGCGCTGCAATTGCTAAAGCAAAATCAAAATAAAGTCATAAGATATAATGATCATCCTGTCCGCAATCGTATGTTAATGAGACTATATAATATATAGAAACAAAAATATATTTGTATCAATTAATTAATTCTCCAAAAATGCTGAGATCTCTCAAAGTCATACTAAAAAGCAATGAATAATTCGGGAAAAAGCTCGCATTGTTGCGGCGCATACCGCTGACTGAGAGAATAAGGCGGCTATGCCTCAAGGCTTTGGCCTGACACAACAAGGCCGAAAAATCCAAGGCTCTCGATCGCTGAAAGGACGACGGCGCCGCCCGATCAGGCCACGCCGTCGAAAGATCGCGAATGTGCCGCGCCAGTAGTTCCAACACGGACGGCGCATCGCATGGCGCCGCATCGATCAGGAAATCGCCGATGCTCAGCGGGGCGCGCGCTTGGCCAAAATGCGCTGCAGCGTGCGCCGGTGCATCGACAGCCGCCGCGCCGTCTCGGAGACATTGCGATCGCACATCTCATAGACGCGCTGGATGTGTTCCCAACGCACCCGGTCAGCCGACATCGGATTGGCCGGCACTTCGACCTTAAAGCCCGCCGAACGCAGCAGCGCCGCGACCACGTCGTCCGCGTCGGCCGGCTTGGCCAGATAGTCGATCGCCCCCAGCTTCACTGCGGTCACAGCGGTGGCGATATTCCCGTAACCGGTCAACACGATGGCGCGGGCCTCGGGCCGCCGCTTCTGCAGTGCCGCCACGACGTCGAGACCATTGCCATCACCCAGCCGCATGTCGACGACGGCATGGGCCGGAGCGCTGCCTTCGACGTCGATAAGACCGGCAGCGATGCTGTCGGCAATACGGACACGAAAGCCGCGCTGGTCGAGCGCCCGGCTCATCCGCTGCAAAAACGGCCTGTCGTCGTCCACCAGAAGAAGGCTCGGGTCGGACACCGGCAGCGGGATTTCATTGAAATTCATCGAATGATCAAGCATTCCTCAGCGCAGTCCTTCCACCCATACGTGTTTTCATTGCGTCGGAATTCATTTGCGTACTCTCGCCGCCGATCATTTGGCGGCATTCAAGCCCGTGCCGCTTCATTGGCGGTTCCGACGAGTGTGCTGAATCTACGCTGCGACTAAACGCCCAGATGCAGCAGGCGCGAACTAAATTCTAGTTGATAGCCATGAGAATTTTCTAAACCACTGGAACTTCTAGGACATTAGTTTTCACCGGCTCGCCTTTCCCGAGTGTTCGGCTGGTCGGCGACGCCCGCATCGGCGGTGGACGGTGAGTCGAATCTAACCTCATTGGTTGATTTCAATTTGAATATGCACTTAAAAGATGTAGATTCCGTCCTTTCAATTCATCGAATTGAACTGATCTGTGATCACGCCTTTATCACTCCTCCGGACCACCGGCGACATAGCTGGATCGCTTCCAGGCAATCTGCGCAACGGCTCCGCTGGTCGCGCGATTTTCGATGCGCACGTCGGCGCCGGAGCGTTGCAACAGCGTCATCGCGATGAACAAGCCGAGGCCAAGGCCGCCAGCGGTTCGCTGATCCCGCGTGTCCCTGCGGGAGATATACGGATCACCGATCCGATCGAGAACAGCCGGCGGAAAGCCGGGACCATCGTCGAGAACCTCGATCCACACCGATCCGGTATTCCAGCCGGCGCGGATCACAACGGCCGAGCGGGCGAAATCGACCGCATTTTCGACGATGTTGCCGATGCCGTAGAGCACGGCCGCATTGCGCCGAGCCACCGGTTCCGGGCCCTCGCGCTCGATGATCTCCACCGTCACATCGACGCTGAAATGGCGATGCGGCTCAGCCACCTCGTCGAGCAGCGCCAAAAACGAGAGATTGGCAAGCTGGCTTTCGCTGCAGGCCGACAGGGACGCAAGCCGGCCGAGAATGGAACGGCAGCGTTCCGACTGCTCGACGAGGAGGATCACATCCTCAAAGAGCGGATCGTCTTCCAGGACCGAGCGCTTCATCTCCTTGGCGATCAAGGCGATCGTCGATAAGGGCGTGCCGAGTTCATGGGCCGCGGCGGCGGCCAGTCCATCAAGGGCCGAGAGATGCTGCTCGCGCTGCAAGACCAGTTCCGTCGCCGACAGCGCATCGGCCAGCGCCCGCGATTCCGCCGCGAGCCGATAGATATAGACCACGGCAAACACCAGGGTCGTCGCCAGGGCAAACCACAGGCCGCCGACATATTCGGCCGGCAGGGTAAAGCCATTGGGAATCGGCCACGGCAGCGGATAGTGCACGGCGACCAGCACGCTCGTCGCCGCGACGGCGAGCCCGCTGATTGCGACGACGGTCAGCGGCGGCTGCGTCGCCGAGGCGATCACCGCCGGCACCACCAAGAAGACGATGAATGGATTGTGGATGCCGCCGGTCAGCATCAGCAAGCCGGTCGGCTGCAACACATCGAAGCTCAACACGGCAAACGACGCCGTTGCGGACAAACGGAAGCTGCCCGGAAAGCGGCCGGCAAGATAAAGGTTGAGCCCGGCCGACAGCCCGATCAGCGCGAGGCAGAGAAAGACGGGAAACGGCCAGACCAAAATCCACGCGACGAAGACGCAGGCCGCCGTCTGCCCGACCACTGATAGCCAGCGCAGCCGGATCAAGGTCGCCAATCGCAAGCACTGGCTCTCGCGCATGCCTGGGATCACGCCAGGAGCCGCGGCGCGGCGGCGCTCGTCTGTCATACGGTCCATGGCACGTTCTCCACCTGTTCGACGATCGCGCGAATGAGATCACAGAACACGTTTACGAGTGGAGAACCAAGGCCCACTTGCGGCGACCGGGTGGCGCCGCGGCTGGGCGGATTTTCATAGCCAGCAATGCAAAGCACCGCCCGCGGGCTCGGAACGCGAGAGGGTTTCGGCCGCTTCTACGGACATGACGTATCGGCAGTTTTAGAGCAGCCGCGGCCGTCGCGGTGCCAGCGGCACGCCGCCGCCGATACCCCCAAAGCCGAGAAGGAGACGATGATGGCGATCGCCAATCTCAAGGACATCTACATCGACCAGCTGCAGGACATTTACAGCGCAAACACCCAGTCGGCCAAAGTCACCCGAGAACTGGCCGATGCGGCCCATGCCGCCGGCCTCCGCCACGCCCTCAAGGCAGGTGTCGAGGGGATCGAGGATGGCCGCAACGCGCTGCAGAGGATCATCACCGCCCATGGCGCCTCCCCGAGCGGGGAGTTCTGCAAGGGGATGGAAGGCCTGGTGAAGGAGGCAAGATCGCATGCGCTCGAGGAAGAGATCTCCGACAAGGATGCCCGCGACGCGATGATCATCACCCAATATCAGCGCATGGCCCATTACGGTATCGCCGGCTATGGCTGCCTGCTTGCTTTCGCCAAACGCCTCGGTCTAGACGACGACGCGAAAACGCTGGAAGAGTGCCTGCGCGCGACCGCCCACGGCGACAAGACGATGAGCGAGCTCGCTGAGGGTAGCATCAACCAGGCCGCCGCCTGACGGCTCGGTTTCGATGCAAGTGTCAACGGCGCGGCTTGGCCCGTGCCGTTGGCTTGGCATTCGCCGGATCTTCCGGCCATTCGTGTTTGGGATAGCGACCGCGCAGATCGGATCTGACGTCCCGCCAGGAGCCGGCCCAAAACCCCGGGAGATCGCGGGTGACCTGGATCGGACGATGGGCGGGCGACAGGAGTTCCAAGGTCAGCGGCAAGCGGCCATCGGCGATCGCCGGATGCACTGCGAGACCGAACAATTCCTGAACGCGGATCGCCAGCACCGGACGCTCGCCCTCGTATCGGATCGGAACGCGCGAGCCGGTCGGCGCTTCATAGTGGCTCGGCGCCAGATCGTCGAGCCGGCCAGCAAAGGCCGGTGGAACGAGACCCGTCAGCGCCGCGATCAAAACGCCCTCGGTCAGATCGCCAAAGCTCGACGCCCCTGGCGCATAGGGGAGCAGCCACGCCTCGACCGTCAGCGCCAGTGCCGCGTCGTTCATATGTGGCCAGGGTGGCCCCGAGACATCGGCCAGAAAGCGGAGGCGAGCGAGCAGCCGGCTCGCCTCCTTGCCGAAATCGAGCCGCTGCAATCCCAGCCGCCGGATCCCTTCGGCCAAGGCAGCGGCGACCCGCGCGTCAGCGGGCAGCGCCATCGGCACCGTTTCGACCGCCGCCCGCCCCAGCCACGTCGTGCGAGATGCCCGCACCGAGCGGCTCTGCGGCACGAAGGCGACGGTGTCATCTGTCGTCGCCTTGGCAGCGAGAATGCGATCGAGCGCCAGCTGGCCGAGCGCCGCCCCCGAAACGATCCTTCCGGCCGCAGCCGCGCCCTGGACCTCGACGGCGACCAGCACTTTTTCCCGCGCCAGCGACGTCGCCGGATCGAGCGCCCCGCCCCGGCCATTGCTCAGCGCGAACTGGCCGGGCGTCGGCTGGCGAAGCGCGATCCGATCGGGATAGCCGAGCGCCAGGATCGCGCCGATATCGCCATCGCTCGGCCAGCCGGCGCCGGAGCTCTTCTGTGCATCGCTCCGGCTCGTTGCCGCGATCCGGCCGGCGAGCGCCATCGCCTGTTTCGAGCGCGGATCGCGGCCTTGGCGCAGGCGACGCAGCCGGCTGTCGAGATCGACATCGGTCCCGCCGAGACCGCGTTCGGTCACGAGAACGGCGAGTTCGGCCGCCGTGCGGCGATCCTCCGCGTCGGCCGCAGCGACCATGTGGGCGAGCCGCGGCGGCAGCGGCAATCGACGCATCGCCTGCCCAGCCGGGGTCAGCCGCTGCATGTCGTCGAGCGCGCCGAGATCGGCCAGCAGCTTTGCCGCTTCCTTCACCGCAGCCTGCGGTGGTGGATCAAGCAGCCGCAGCTGCGCCGGATCGTTGACGCCCCAGGCCGCGCAATCGAGCAGCAGGCCCGACAGATCCGTCGCCAGGATTTCCGGCCGATCGAAGGCGTCGAGCGCCGCCGTCTGCTCGGCCCGCCAGAGGCGGATGGCGGTGCCAGGTTCGGTCCGGCCGGCACGGCCGGCGCGCTGATCGGCCGAGGCGCGCGACACGCGGACGGTTTCCAGCCGCGTCAGGCCGGTCTCAGGTTCGAAGGCGGGACGCCGCTTGAGGCCCGAATCGATGACGATCCGCACGCCTTCGATGGTCAGCGAGGTCTCGGCGATATCGGTTGCCAGCACCACCTTGCGGATGCCGGCCGGCGCCGGGCGGACCGCCTTGTCCTGATCGCTTGCATCGAGCGCGCCATAGAGCGGCGCCAGCAGGACGTTGGCCGCAAGCACCGGCTGCAGACGCTCGGCGACCCGGCGGATCTCTTTTTGCCCTGGCAAAAAGACGAGAATGCTGCCGGTCTCCTCGGCGAGCGCTGCGCGCACGGCCGCGACCACCGCATCCTCGACGGCAACCGTGCCGGGCCGGTCGCGATGCCGGATGGTGACCGGAAAGGCGCGGCCCTTGCTTTCGACCACCGGCGCGTCGTCCAGCAGCGCGGCGACCTTGGCGCCGTCAAGCGTTGCCGACATCACGACAAGCTTCAGATCGTCGCGCAAGGCCGTGGCGACCTCAATGGCGAGCGCCAAGCCGAAATCGCCGTCGAGCGAGCGCTCGTGAAACTCGTCGAAAATCACCGCATCGACGCCGGCAAGCTCCGGATCGTCGAGAATCATGCGGGTGAAAACGCCCTCGGTGACGACCTCGATGCGGGTTTTCGCCGAAACCTTGGTATCGAGCCGCATGCGCCAACCGACGGTCTCGCCGACCGCTTCGCCCAGAAGCTCGGCCATGCGCCGGGCGGCCGCCCGCGCGGCCAGCCGACGCGGCTCGATCAGAATCACCCGGCCGGCGATCCCGTCGCTTACGAGATGCAGCGGCACCAGCGTCGTCTTGCCGGCGCCGGGCGGTGCAACCAGCACCACGCGGCCATGGGAAAGAAGCGCGGCAGAGAGATCGCACAACACCTGGATGACAGGAAGCGAATCGACGCCGGCCGGAAGCTTCGGCTTGGCCCCCGCCGTCATACCGTCGTCCCCTCCCCGGAACCGATCTCGACAAGGGCGCTGCCGGCGGCTTGTGCATCGGCCGGATCGTGCGTCACGAGCACCGCCGGAATTTTCCGCGCGCGGATCGTCTGGAAGACGAGATCCCGGATTGTCGCGCGCAGATCCTGATCAAGGCGCGCGAACGGCTCGTCGAGCAGCAAGGCCTCCGGCTTGGCGAGCAACGTCCGCGCCAGCGCAACCCGCGCCGCCTGGCCGCCGGACAGTGTTGCGGGATCGCGGGAAAAATGGCCGGCGAGCCCGACGTCGCTCAGCATCGCCTCGGCTGCCGCGCGCCGCTGGCGGCTGCCTTTGACATTTGCCGGTAAGGCAAACAGCAGATTGTCGCCAACCGACATGTGCGGCAAGAGCAGCGCATCCTGGAACAGTAGCCCAACGCGCCGGCACCGCGGTGGCAGCAGCGTGAGATCGCGGCCGTTCAGGCACACGCGGCCGACAGCCTCGAAAGCCGGGTCGAGGAAGCCCGCGACAAAGGCGAAGAGCGTCGACTTGCCGGAACCGGACGGTCCCATCACGGTCAGGGTGTCACCCGGTGCGACGCGATGGTCGAGGGCGAGCAGCTGGCGCCCGGCCAACCGGATCGCGACGCGATCGAGGACCAGTCCATCGGTTGATGGCGGCACGGCATCGCCGCGCGGCGAAGAAGAAGCCTGTTGGTCGATCATCGCGGCTTCATGGCGCCTCGCCGCCGCAAGAGCAAGCGCGGAAGGCTCCCCGACAGGCTGAAGGCGAGGAAAGGCAGGAGCATCTGCAACAGTGCATAAGCCCCGATCACCCGGCGATTGCCGCCCGAGGCGAGCGCCACGGCCTCGGTGGTGATCGTCGGCAGACGACCCGCACCGATCAGAATGGTCGGCAGATATTGGCCGACCGAGGTCGCAATGCCGATGGCAAGCGCTGTCAGAACCGGCCGGGTGAGCATCGGCAGGCGGACACGGAACAGCGTTCGGATCGGACCGTGACCGAGGCTCGCGGCGATCTGCTCATAGCGCGGATCGAGGGCGAACCATGGGTCGGCGAGCGCCAAGGCGACGTATGGCGCGACGAAAATGAGATGCACCCCGGACAGCATCAGGATCGAGGGTTCGAGCCGCAACGCCAGGATCGTCACCTGCAGACCAGAGACGAAGGCGATTTGCGGGACGATCAGCGGCAGATAGATCAGTGCGGCCACCAGCGGCGGCAGACGCAGCTTTTGTCCGGCCGCGGCCCCGAACTGGCGCCGCCGCGCCTCCAGCAGGACCACCACCAGTCCAAGCGCTGCCGTTGCCGATGCAATCGCCACGATAAAGCTCGTCGCCATCGGCCCACCCAGCGAGGTGATAACGCGGCTCCAAGTCGAAAAATTGAAGCTCGGCGGAAAAATATCGGGAAACGACCAGAAGCCCGCGATCGACCATAAACTTAGCCATACGAGGCCAAAGGCCACCGCCCCGCCGGCAAGCGCCACCGGCACCGCCGATAGCAGCCGGAGCCAATGATCCTCTGCCAAACGCCGGCCGCCGATCCCGATACGATGGCGCAGACGGGCCGCGAGCCGCTCACCGCAGAGCCACAGGACCAGCACGAGGCCAGTGACGAGAAGCTGCAGGACGGCGCCGGCCGATGCCATGAAGTGCAAGGAAAGGTCCGGATCGTTCATCCAGGTGACCAGCCGCACCGCCAGCGGGGCCGGCGTCGACGGGCCAAGGATCAATGCGACATCGACGACACCCGACGCATAGGCCGCGACCGCCAGCACCGGCAGACGGATCTGCCGGTAAACACCCGGCCAGACCGCCAGCAGAAAGCCGAGAATACGGCCATGGCCGAGCGAGGCAGACAGCCGCATGCGGCGCGTTGGGTCCGCCTGCGGCAGCGCGGCAAAAGCGACGAGGATGAGAAACGGCATCTCCTTGGCGACCAGCCCGGCCATCATCGCGAGACCCCACGGATCACCGATGATGAGAAGATCGGGCGGGCGATCGAAACCGAAGATCCTGGCGAGGACGCGAAAGATCAGCCCGGACGGTGCGATCAAAAAGGCGAGGCCGAAGGCCGCGGCCGCATGCGGCACCGCCAGCAGCGGCGCCAGCGCCCGTTGCGCCAGGCGGTGACCGGCGGTGTCGTAAAACGCCGCCAGAAACAGGGCGACGCCGACCACCGCGACGGCGGTGGTGATCAGGCCGCTCGCCAGCGAAAGCAGCACGGATGTGACGAGGCCCGGCTCGGCGAGAAGGGCGCGCACCGGCTCGAGCGACAGCGCCCGCCCGCCGAGCGCCGGCATATAGCCGAAGGCCGGCAGCAAGACGCCGATCAAACCGATCCCCACCGGCACGGCAAACAGCGCGGCGATGCCGTAGACGACCAACGCCGCGCCATGACGCGGGAGCCCAGGAAAACCTGCGCTCTTATTCTGATGCTCCCTAAGCGCAGTCGACGACCGCACGCCAAAAAGCTTCAGTGCCTTGGGACTGACGGAATGCGGCAAGAATCATCACTTTCAGAAGACCAATCGAGCGGGACGCCCGCGCAAGCAAGATCGTCCTGACTAGCCGTCCCCTCAACTGCCGTAGCGATGCTTCCATTCGGTCTCGATGCGCGTCATCCAGGACGGATGCGGCTCCGGCAGCACCGGGCCGAGCTTCGAGGGCGGCAAGGTGGCGACGCCCCGGTCGATCTTGGCGAAGGCCTCGCGGTCCTTGGCCGGCAGCTTGTCCATCGCCAGGATCGTCGGATCGCCCCAATAGCGCGGATCTTCCTTGCGCAGCTGCGCCTCGGGCGAGATCAGGAAATTGGCGACGACCTTTGCCGCTGCCTTGGCGCTCGAATTATACGGAATCGCGACGAAATGGGTGTTGCCGAGCGTGCCATTCGGAAAAACGAAGGAGCGCACGGTGTCCGGCAGCTCGCCGGCCTCGATCGCTGACGAGGCTTCGGCCGGGTTGAAGGCGAAGATGATGCCGAGCTCGCCGTCGGCGAGAAGCTGCTTCATCGCCGGATAGGACTTCGGATGGTCGCGCCCCTGGCGCCAGAGCACCGGCTGGACAGCATCGAGCCAGTCCCACAGTGGCTTCGTCACGGTCTCGAAATTCGCCACGTCGACGGGCTTTTGCAGTACCGATGGATCGGCGACCGTTTCCAGCAAAACCTGCTTCAGGAAGCTCGAACCGATGAAGTCCGGCGGAGCCGGATAGGAAAACTGGCCGGGATGCTGCTTCGTCCAGGCCAAGAGCGCATCGGCGGATTTCGGCATGTCGGCCACGGGCCCCGTGCGGGCGGTATCGGCGAAGAACACCAGCTTGGCCGCGCCCCAGGGCGATTCCTGCCCCTTGGTCGGCAAGGTGAAGTCGACGGAGATCGTCGGATTGGCGGTATCGACATATTTCCAGTTCGGCAGCGTTGTCGCAAAGCCCTTGGACAGCAGTCCCTGCTTCTGCATCGCGGCAAAGTTTTCGCCGTTGATCCAGATCAGATCAATCGAACCGTGGTCGTTCTTGCCCGCCGCCTTTTCGGCGACGACGGTCGAGACCGCATCGGCGGTGTCGTTCAGCTTGACGTGCTTCAGCGTGATCTGAAAGCGCTTCTTCACCTCGCTGCTGACCCAGTCGATATAGTCGTTGATGGTCTCAGAGCCGCCCCAAGCATCGAAATAAACGGTCTTGCCCTTGGCCGCGGCGAGTGTGGACTGCCAATCGTTCGCTTTGATAGCGTCGGCATTGGCGCGCGCACCGAGCAGCAGGCTGGCTGCCATGACCATTGCGACAATTCGTAACTGAACCATATCGCCTCCTCGGCATTTTCTTCGCCGGCTCGAAATGTCCGACTCCTCATCAGGTTCGTTCGATCGCGGCATATGTTTCCGATCGTCGTGAGCCCGATCATCACATGAGGCAGGCTGATGCCAACGCCCCTCAGTTCCGCTATTGAGAAGAGGCAAGCAGACGATTCAACCGGCAGATTCGCCGATCGTCTTAGGAGACGCGACAGATGACAGAGCGCGACGAACGCAGAACCCTCGTGCTGACCGGCGCATCGCGAGGCATTGGCCACGCCACCGTCAAACGGTTTTCGCGGGAAAATTGGCGCGTCATCACCTGTTCGCGTCAAGACTTTTCGGAAAACTGCCCCTGGCCGGCCGGTTCGGAGGATCATATCCGGGTCGATCTGTCCGATCCCGAGGACGTCGGCTACGCCGTGTCTGAAATTCGCCGCCGGGTGGAAGCCAACGGCTCGCAGCTGCATGCCCTGGTCAACAACGCCGCGATTTCTCCGAAGGTCGATGGCGGCAAACGTCTCGATTCGATCCAGACGCCGATGCACATGTGGCGCGATGTCTTCCAGGTCAATTTCTTCGCCCCGATCATGCTAGCGCGCGGCCTGTTCCGAGAGCTGTCCAACGCCAAGGGCTCGATCGTCAACGTCACCTCGATCGCCGGCGGCCGTGTGCATCCCTTCGCCGGGACCGCCTATGCCACCTCCAAGGCCGCGCTGAACTCTCTCACGCGCGAAATGGCCCACGATTTCGGTCCGGCAGGAATCCGAGTCAACGCGATCGCGCCCGGCGAGATCGAGACCGCGATCCTGTCCCCGGGAACGGAAAAACTGATCGATGACATTCCACTGCGCCGTCTCGGCCAAACCGCCGAGGTCGCAGACGTGATCTATTTCCTCTGCTCCAACCAATCGACCTACGTCTCCGGCTCCGAGCTGCACATCAATGGCGGTCAACACGTCTGATCAGACAGCGATAAGGGACTGATTTTCAGCGCGGAAGTCAGTTCCGACCGACAGGCAGCGGCATCGTCGGCGAAAGGCCGCCTCTCGCTTTGCCGCGACATGCGACGGCTGCGCCCCGCCCTCCCCATGGTGAACCTGTCAAACCACGACGGTGACAGCGCGAGACGCCCTTCGACGAACCCATCCTTCGACAAGCTCAGGACGAGGGGCGGTGGCTGGGTGTGATGGGCTGGCTTATCGAGACGAGCAGCTAACCGGCCGATTAGCCATGGCGGCTGAGGCTGCGGGCGGTGTCGAGGAGCTTGTCGCAGAGCGATTCGAGACTGCTGCGGGCGACATCGTCGGTCAGTCGACCATTTTCGTCAAAGCCCTCCCCCGCAAGCGGCAGCAGGCATTGCTGGGTCATCACATCCGCGCCGAGGGCCCGCAGCACCACCCGCACCGCTTCGAGGCCCCGTTGCCCGCCGAAGCGTCCGGGCGAGGCGGACGCCAGCCCGACGACGAGGCCTTTGAACGGCTGCACCGGCCGCTCGTTGACCTTGCGAACCCGGCTCGCCCAATCGATGGCGTTTTTCAGCAAGGGCGGAATGGAAGCATTGTATTCGGGCGAAACGATCAACAGCGCATCCTGCGCCGCGATCCGCTGCGCCAGCAGCTGGGCGTTCTGCGGAACGCCGCTCTCGATCTCGAAGTCGCCGTCGTAGATCGGCAGCGGATAATCGGCGAGGTCAACGCGAGTGACCACCGCCTCGGTGACCGACAACAGCCGCATGGCCTCCGAAGCCAGACGGCGATTGTGCGAGCCAAGCCGCACCGAGCCCGGCATGATCAGAATATTGGCACTCAAGCCGCCATGTCCTCGCACCGTTCGTCGCCGTCAGCGTGGTAGATCCACACCCGCGCCGGCGGGATGTTGCTCCAAACCCGCTTCGAGGAGGAGGTCTTGAAGACGCCTGGCAGCGAGCGAACCGGCGGCGTCACCATGTAGGACAGCTGGGTGAGATTGCCGCCCGGCAAAAGTCGCTCGAAATAGCGGGCAAACAGATCCTGGCGCCGCGCGTGCGGCATGTTGACGATCGGGATCGCGAACAGGATCGCGGCATATTTCGGCGCGCTGTCCACCGGCCCGAGGGTCTTGTCGAGGTCGAGCCCATCGCCGTGAATGACGTTGACCTTCGGAAACCGCTGCTGGAGCTTACGGGCAAAATCGCCCTCATATTCGATCGAGGTGATGCGCTCCGGCGCAACGCCATGGGTGAGCAGCGCCCGCGTCACGACGCCGAGGCCCGGCCCGAGCTCCAGGATCGGACCGTCGAGATCGGTGGTCGCATGGCTCACCATCATCGAACAATAGGCGCGGCTCGACGGGGCGATGGCGCCCATCTTGATCGGGCTGCGAACCCAGTTCGCCAGAAAGGGAAGCCAGTCGCTCTCGGGGGTCTGTGAGGTGGTTCGGCTCATGACGTCTTACTCTCGCGCTTCACTCGGTCAGCGGATGAAATCGGCGGGGCCGAGGCCTTATCGGCCGAACGGTAGACCAGCACCCGCGCCGGCGGCAGGTTTCGCTTGACCCAGGGGCTGAGTTCCAAGGTCGCGCCGATCTTCTTGGCCTTCACCGGCTGGGTCAGGGCATAGGAAAACTGAATGAAGGGGGCTCCCGGCCGCATCATTTCAAGCGACCGGCCAACCACCTCCTCGCGCATCTCGTCCGGCCGGGTAAACAGCGGCAAGCTCGAGACGACGGCTTCCAAGGGATCGGCGCCGATCCACTCGGGCAACGCCCGGCCGATGGCATAGGCATCGCCTTCGATGACCTCGGCGTCCGGAAAGCGCTGGCGCAAAAGCTTGCAGAAGTCGTGAGAGTATTCGATCAGGACGAGCGAACGTTCGGGCACGCCGCGCTGCAGCAGCATCTGGGTGACGACGCCGGTGCCCGGCCCCAGCTCCAAAACCCTGGAGTTTTCAGAAAACAACGCCGGATCGGGAACATAGGACGCCATCGCCCGCCCGAGGGCACGCGAAGACGGCGACACCGCCCCCGTGATCAGCGGCCGTTGCAGCCATCCGCGAAAAAACCGCGCTTCGTCACTCACCTTGATGCGCGGACGCGCGGACGACTGCTGTCGCCGCTGCAAGACTTCCACCACGCGTTTTCCTCCATCCTTCAGATGCATGATCTACCGGCGCGGTCACGCCGGCGCTTTGCAGAAAACCGTGTCGCCATAACCGCGGCATCCGTCACGATTACGACAATCCGAAGATGGAGCAGATCAGGTCTCGCTCAACCCTTCGAAGAACTCCTTCATCCTGGAAAAGAACCCACTCGACTGGGGAGAATTCTCCGTCGACGAGATCTGCTCGAATTCTTCCAGCAATTCACGCTGTCGACGCGAGAGATTTTGCGGCGTTTCAATTGCCACTTGGATGAATAGATCGCCGGTCTGCTGTGAGCGCAGTACCGGCATGCCCTTGCCGCGCAACCGGAATTGCTTGCCGGTCTGCGTCCCTTCGGGAATTTTGACTCGGCTGGTGTTGGCGTCGAGGGTCTGGACGTCGATGTGTCCGCCGAGCGCCGCGGTGGTCATCGACACCGGCACCTTGCAGAAAAGATCTGATCCGTCGCGCTGGAAGAACTCGTGCGGGCGAATCGACAGGAAGATGTAGAGGTCGCCCGCCGGGCCACCGCGCAGACCAGCCTCGCCCTCGCCAGCCAGCCGAATCCGTGTGCCATCCTCGATACCCGCCGGGATGTTGACCGACAGCGTGCGCTCCTCGGGCAGACGACCGTCGCCGCCGCACTTGCCGCAGGGATCGGTGATCACCTGACCGCGGCCCTCGCAGTTCGGACAGGTGCGCTCGATCGAGAAGAAGCCCTGTGCCGCCCGCACCCGCCCGACACCGCCACAGGTCGGGCAAGCCTTCGGGCTCGATCCCGGACGGGCGCCAGAGCCCGAGCATTCGTCACACTGAATGGTGGTCGGCACGCCGATTTCGGCGGTCTTGCCGGCAAACGCCTCTTCCAGCGTGATTTCCATATTGTAGCGCAGGTCCGAACCACGCTCGCGCCCGCCGGAACCCTGGCGGCCGCGGGCTGCCCGTCCGCCCATCATCTCGCCGAAAATATCGTCGAAGATGTCGGCCATGGAGGATGCGAAATCGCCGCGGAATCCGCCGGCCCCGGCGCCACCGCCGTTTTGGAACGCGGCATGGCCGTATCGATCGTAAGTCGCGCGCTTCTGCGGATCCTTCAGGATCTCGTAGGCCTCACCGAGTTCCTTGAACTTCACTTCAGCGTCGGCGTCACCCGGATTGCGGTCCGGGTGGTATTTCATGGCGAGCTTGCGAAACGCGCTTTTCAGTCCCTTTTCGTCAACATCGCGGGACACGCCGAGCATTTCGTAGTAATCGGCCTTCATTCACACTTCCATCGGTTCTGTGTTCTTGCCGCTCGCGGGGACCGGCGCCACGTTTTGGCGCGGCCGCCGTACCCTCGGTGGATGCCGTCGTTCCTGCGCCTCGATCAAGACCCGTCACAAGAGCGAAGTCCCACCCGTCCTCCTGGCGCAAAGGGCATTTGCACACAGGCTGCAAGGCGGAAACGCCGCGCGTTTCCAAGTCGACAGAAGCGCTCCATGTTCTTGTCGCCGCAGACAGCGTTGCGGACGCCAAGGCGCCCGGTCCCTCGTCCGCTTACTGACCGTTCATCTAGGAACGTTGATCCGGCGATACCATAGGCCACAGGTTGGGCAAAGTGCATCGACGCATCGCATCGCAAGCAAATCGAAACATTTGCCCAGATCACGGTGGAAAAGCGTGGATCAGCGGCGGATCAGACGGAAATCAAGCCGGGATGCACGGAAGCGCGGGCGGGCTTGCGCGGCTGGATCCACTTGGCGCAAAGGGGCTCGACATAGCGGGCGGAGAGCAGCGCGACAGCCACGGTCGCCATCATCGGCAACAGCCAGAAGAGATAGAAAGGGACGACACCGGTGTTCTTCAGCCAGTGGTACCACAGCCCTTCCAGAAACAGCACTTCCATCACCGGGTGGATCAGATAGATGCCGAACGCCACCCGCGTCACCGGCATCAGCGGCGCAAGACGCGCCGTGGATTGCGGATTGGCCGTTTCCGCCAAAGCGGTCAGCACAAGCGACAGGATCATCAGCGGCATCACGACATAGTACTGAAACCCGACCAGCATCGCGCCGACGGCAAGCGCCGTCAGCACAAGGCCGGGCCAGTGACGGCGCAGATCGACGAAGCGGCGCTCGACGACGATCGACGCCGCCGCCCCGATCATGAAATCGGCAAGCGCGCGATAGGCGCCCATCGCATCGGCGGTCATCCAGTGGCCTGACGGAAACCAGCCATAGGCTGAGGCGACTTCCAACAGCGTGATCCAGATCGCGATCCCCACCAGCAAGCCCCGCAGGCCGCCCAAGCGCAGCGTTAAAAGAATCAATGGGAACAAGGCATAAGAGAAGAATTCGGCACTGATCGACCAAGACGGATAGTTCAGCGCCAGACCGTCGGTCAGCCCCAACCCGTGCAGCAGCAGGAGGTGATAGGGCAGCGCCTGAAAGTCATGCAGCCAGGGATAGTTTTTCGCGCCGACACTCCAGGCGGCCAATGCCACCAGCACGAAGAAACCGGTCGTCATGTAATGCAGCGGCAGAAGGCGTGCAGCGCGCCCGCGCATAAAGGCCCCATAACTGCGAAGATCCGTCACCCGCTCGCGATAGCGCGTGGTGATGAAGAAGCCCGAGATCATAAAAAACATATCGAGCAACGGCAGCAGGCGATGCAGAATGCCGGCCCCGGTCTCGACGCCGTAGGGTGCCCAAAAGACGAAGTGATAAGCCATGATGAGAATCGCCGCGACGAAGCGCCAGCAATCGAAAATTCTGAAATACACGGCCGGTCTCCATCATCGGCAGAAGGACAGCGCGCCACGATATTCGCGCAGTTGACCTCGCAGCCAATTGTGCGCTCTCTCAGGGTCAGCGCAAGCACAACTCAGACACGTGGTTAAGTAAGTCACCGGCGCAAGTCACAAAAGCGCCCTCATCGCGGTCAGATCCGATCCAGCGGACAGGGAACGGCCTTGCGATCGCATTTGCGCCGGTAGACCCGCTCCCAGCGCGACAATCGCCCCCGGTCCGTCAACCGTGCGACGAGATCACGGAAGAACGCCTTCTTCTTCGGCTTCTTATCGAGACGCTTGAAGCGCTTTTTCTCGGGTTTGGTCATCGAACAGCCGATACAAGTTTCGCCTTCAGCCCGAAACTTGCACACGCCAATGCAGGGCGACGGCGCTTTGGTCCATCGTTTTGCCACGCAAAATCCTCGCAGAAGATCAGCCGGTCGAAGGCAGAGGCCGGAGATTAGCCTCCAACTTTGAGGCCGCGGCGCCGTGCCGCTTCACGCCCCCTTTGCCGATACGAGTTCGGCTGCTATGAAGACTGATCGATTTTGTCAAGTTTTAGAAGAGCTCTAATCTGATGCCCGTCAACGCTTGAGTTTCGGCGTTTGGAGCGGGCTGCCGACGGACGACATGATGAGCGCAGCATTTGCCTTTGCGGAACCAGAGACCCCCGGCGCCGTGATTCTGCCTTTCAGACGCGGCGATCGGGAGATCGCTTGTCCCACTGTGACGAAGCGTGTCCCGAATCTGTCGGAAGACGATCGCAATCGGCTGAACCGGCTGCGGTGGTTTGCGCTGAAGAGCCATCTCGCCCCCCGGCGGGACGTGGAGCGGGCCTGCCTCGTCCTGTCGGCCCAAGCCGAAACGAGCATCGAATATCTGGCGACCTTTTTCTTTCGGGCACTCGACGAATATGCGACGCGCGAACTCGCCATTTATCGGCCTGGCGCGCGGCATCCGTCCGAGGACGAAATCTGGCTTCTGCGGCTGATGGCGTCCTGGCAGAGCGATGAGCGGACCGCGGGATCCGCGTTGATTGCCTGGCGTGTCCGTCTCGAAGGCCGTCGCTGGCTGCGCTTTCTTGCCGAAACGCTCGCCCATCGGCTTTGAGTGAAACCGGGGGCGCCAAGTACAAGATCCGCTTGGCCGCTCCCTGCTTTACCGACCTTGGCCTGACAACACGACACCTTACCGGCGATTCGCGCTCGCTTCGCGCGATCGCGATGTCCTGGCAATATCCGCTTCGCGCGTCCCTCCCCTGCCGCTGATGTCCAATACTCCACGGCCCGCTTGTCGACGTCATCGCGTCTCTGTGCGGAGGGAAACAGACCGCGGAGCCGCAGGTTCTCGAGCGAAAAATCAGACCAGCGACAAAAATCGCGGACCCGACTTCCATCTTGTTTAGAATAGGTCTAAAGACAGAGCCCAAGACGCTCTTTGGCGTTCATGTAACGGAATTTTCTGCAAAGGAGACAGCCATGGCTCTCGTGGCCGCCAAGATGGAACCCACCGCCAAGGAAGAAATCGTCGAGGGTCTGACCCAGGCTCTGGCCGAGACGGCGGTCGAGACGATGAAAGCCCAGAACTTCCACTGGAACGTCACGGGCATGGCCTTCGGCCCGCTGCACGAGTTGTTCCAGAAGATCTACGAGGATCACTTCGAGGGTCAGGACTTCCTCGCCGAGCGCATCAAGGCGATGGACGCCCATGCCGAGGGCCGGCTCAGCGTCTTCCTCAAGCTGAGCAAGATCACCGAGCATGACGGCAAGACCGACGCCAAGACCATGATCGAAGTGCTTCTGAAGGATCAGGAGACCCTCTCTTCGACGCTGTCCGCTTTGGCTCAGGTCGCAGACCAGCATGGCGACTGGGCGACCAACGACATGGCGACAGCTCGCATCGAAACCCACGACAAGTTCGCCTGGATGCTGCGCGCCCACCTGCGCAACACGGCCGCCTAAACCGAGCGCTGCTCAATCGAGCCCGAATAATGGCCCGTCGATATCTCGGCGGGCCTTTTGCATGGTCGCATCGCCTCAACGCCGGACGCGGCGCAGCCGGCGATCGGCCATCCCCATCACCAATCCGATCACACCGGCTGCCTATTCCTCGGCGATCTCCACCGGGCACGGCACGCCTTCGCGTTTGCATTTGTGCTGATAGGTATAGGCCCAGAACGCCGGATTGCGGCCGCTATCTTCGAGCCGCGCGATCAACGCCCCGATAAAGTCGCGCTTGGCAGCCGCACCGCCGTGATGAGGAAAGGCATCCTTTTCCGCCTTGGTCATCGAGCAGCCGATACAGCGCCCCTGACGCTTGTATTTGCACACATCAATGCATGGCGATGGCGCGGTTTCCCAAACCGAATCGTCGAGTGAAACAGGCGCCGCGTCGGCAAAGCTGCTCATGACAGCGCGGCGCGCTCCGCGACCGGAGCAATCCCGAGAGTCTGCGAAATGAAGGGGCGATTTTCAACCAGGTCGGCGATCGAAAACTGGCCGAGGGTCGTCAGGAACGCTTCGAGAGCCTGCCGGAGCGCTGCATTCAGCTCGCAATGGACCACCAACGGACAATCGGTTGTTCCACCGTCGAAACACTCCGCCATGGCGAAGCTCTCTTCCATCAACTCGACCACCTCGCGCAGGCTGATGCTGCCGGCCTCGCGGCCGAGCCGAATGCCACCATTGCGCCCACGCACCGTTTCAACCAGTCCCGAGGCGACAAGCGGCTGCAGAATTTTGAACATAAAGGGTTCGGGCGCCGCGTAGGACCGTGCCACATCGCCGAGCTTGCTAAGCCGACCCTCATTCGTCGCGAGATACATGAGGATCCGGATGGCGTAATTCGTCTGGCGCGTCAGGCGCATGTCGCAAATGACCTTTTCGTTGAAACGGCGTCGCCGTCTCTCGTCCCTTTCCAAATAAGCTTCTTTAGAGCAATTAAAAGGTGTGGTGCAAATGCAAAAGTGCCGCGCCGCGCCGATCGCTCCCTGCCGGCAGGCCGACGTCGCGTAACATTAAACGCCCGATCTTGGCATCGCCGCACCGCCGAGAAATACCACAGGTTGCGCTCCGGCGCGATTTAAACCTGATCGCAATAAGGAATAGGCTCAGTCGTAGCGCGATTCAGTTATTGAACAGCGCCTCTCCCTGCTCGTCGATCACCTGCTCGGCCTTGCGCAGCGCAAAGGCGGCAGCGTCGTCCTTGGAAGCAAACAGATCGGCGCGGATCATGCGATGAACCTTGGTCTCGCCGCCGATCTCCTTTTCGATCAGCGCAGCCAGACGAAACTGACCGCCTTCGGGCATCGGCGTCGCCTTGATGGCGAAACCGGCATAATCGCGGCTGTCGACCACCGCCGGCTCGCCAGGAGTCGCGCCGCCTGCACCGCCAAACAGCTTCTTTAAAAAGGACATGCATTCCACCTCATCTCGCCAGCCCGGCGCATTGCATCCGATCGGACGCAGAAAGGACGCGATAACTTTCTGATTCTGCGAATCGTGCTGTAGGTAGCCCGGCAGATCACGCTTCGCCAGGGATATGCGCTCAGAGATCGTCGGAAAGCTTGAGAGCGAGATCGGGAACGAGCGCCGGCGTGACCGCGACCTCGGTCTTGAAGTCGGTGATTTGCCGATATCCGGCCGGCGTCGGCTCACGCAACATCCGAGTTTCGAGCGCCACGGCGTCAATCACCCACAATTCGCGAATGCCAAAGCCGGCATAGATAGACGCTTTGCGCCCCTGGTCATAGGCAAGGCTCGAATCGCCAAGTTCCACCGCCAGCAGGCAAGTCTCGCCGTTCAACCCTTCGAGGCCGACGAATTTTTCAGAGAGAACGAAGTCTGGCTCCAAAAACGTATCGACCGACAGGCGGAAAGTCGTCTCCGGGGTAAACGCGATGCCCGATGGAAGCTGACGCGCCAGTTCCATGTTGACGAACGTCTTCAAGCGCTCGTGGCGGATGCCTTTCGAGGACATCGGCACCAACTCCCCGCCGATCAGCTCGACGTGCTCGTGCTCGTCCATGTTTCTGGTCCGCACCATCGCGTCGATCTCGGCGACGGTGAAAGCGCGGCGCACCATCCCTTCCGCCGCCTGCGTGGTACGAGGGCGGCGGATAGGGAGGTCGAAATGATCGTCGAGCGCGTTCATCGTGCCATGACAGCAGAGCCGCGCCCGAGGATCAGCTGTCGAGGAAGCTGCGCAGCTTGCGGGAGCGCGAGGGGTGCTTCAGCTTGCGCAGCGCCTTGGCTTCGATCTGGCGGATGCGCTCGCGGGTGACCGAGAACTGCTGGCCGACCTCCTCAAGGGTGTGATCGGTGTTCATGCCGATGCCGAAACGCATGCGCAGCACGCGCTCTTCGCGCGGCGTGAGCGAAGCCAGAACGCGGGTCGTCGTCTCGCGCAGATTGCCCTGGATGGCTGCATCGATCGGCAGGACCGCATTCTTGTCCTCGATGAAGTCGCCAAGATGCGAATCCTCCTCGTCGCCCACCGGGGTTTCGAGGGAAATCGGCTCCTTGGCGATCTTCAGAACCTTGCGGACCTTTTCGAGCGGCATCGCCAGCTTTTCGGCCAGCTCTTCCGGCGTCGGCTCGCGTCCGATCTCGTGCAGCATCTGGCGCGAGGTCCGCACGATCTTGTTGATCGTCTCGATCATATGGACCGGGATGCGGATGGTGCGCGCCTGATCGGCGATCGAGCGGGTGATCGCCTGCCGGATCCACCACGTGGCATAGGTCGAGAACTTGTAGCCGCGGCGATACTCGAACTTGTCCACCGCCTTCATCAGGCCGATATTGCCCTCCTGGATGAGATCCAGGAACTGCAGACCGCGGTTGGTGTATTTCTTGGCGATCGAGATGACGAGGCGCAGATTGGCCTCGACCATCTCTTTCTTCGCCTGGCGGGCCTCGGCCTCGCCCTTTTTCACCATCTGGACGATGCGCCGGAATTCGGTGATCTCGAGGCCGGTCTCGGTCGCAAGATTCTGGATTTCCTGGCGCAGCGACTTGATGCCGTCTTTCTCGTTCTGAACGAACTTCAGCCAGCCTTTGCCCGACAGATTGGCGACATGCCGCGTCCAGTTCGGATCGAGTTCCGAGCCCTGATATTCGCGCAGAAACTCCTCGCGCTTTACCCCATGCGATTCGGCGAGGCGCAAGAGCCGGCCCTCATTGCCGACCAGCCGCTTGTTGATGTCGTAGAGCTGGGCGACCAGGGCGTCGATCCGGTTCTGGTTGAGGGACAGGCTCTTCACCGCAGCGACGAGATCTTCCTTCAGCTTCTTGTAGGACCGTTCCTGGCTCGGCGAGAGGGTGCCCTGCGCGGCCAAACGGTTTTCCACCTGCTGGTCCTGCAGCTTGCGCAGCCGCCGATAGCCATCGGCGATCTGATCGAAGATCTCCATCACCTGCGGCTTGATCTCGGCTTCCATCGCCGCGAGCGACAGATTGTTCTCGAGATCGTCGTCATCATCGTCGTCTTCGCCGGAAGGGGCTTCGCCGACCATCCGATCGCCGGACGCAGCCGTGCCGTCGTTGCCAAGGCCATTCGCGCCATTCGCGCCTTCTGCCGGCGGCGGCGCCGACGGAGTCTTGGCCTCAGGTCCCGCATAGGTCGCCTCGAGATCGACGATCTCGCGCAACATGATGTTGCCTTCGTTCAGCTCATCGCGCCAGATGATGATTGCCTGGAACGTCAGGGGGCTCTCGCAGAGCCCGGCGATCATCGTCTCGCGGCCAGCCTCGATGCGCTTGGCGATGGCAATCTCGCCCTCGCGCGACAACAGCTCCACCGAGCCCATCTCGCGAAGATACATGCGAACGGGGTCGTCCGTGCGATCGCCCGATTCGCGTTTCTGCGTCGTCGCGACCTGGGTCGCGCCGGTCTCGGCGACTTCGGTCGATTCGGATTCGTTCGAGTCGTCCTGCTCGCCCTCTTCGTCGTCCTCGACGACGTTGATCCCCATGTCGTTGAGCATGGCCATCATGTCTTCGACTTGCTCCGACGTCACGTCGTCGGAGGACAGCATCGAGTTCAGTTTGTCCATGGTGACGAAGCCGCGCTTTTTGGCGGCCTTGATCATCTTTTTGACGGCGTCATCCGACAGATCGAGCAACGGCCCATCGGAGGCGTTGTCATTACGCTCCTCGGTGGGCGCTTCGCTTTCCTTGGCCTTTGTCGCCATACGCTTCATTCTCCAATTCGCATGCCCCTCGGAGCGCGCCCTTGAATTTCAAGGACTGGGCCATGCTGCGACCCGTAAAGCCACGCTATGCGGCAAATGCCGTTAACGGCGGCTTAACCATAAATCGACCGCGCCGAAGCGGAACACATCGATCTTGTTACCTGACGGCGCGATAAAGAAGGCGCAGTCTCGCAATCTTTCAAGCTTTGGGCTCGGGTCGAACGCCCTCTCGACCGATCAGATATGTTCTGTCAAGCGCCACCGCACAATAAGAGGCGACAATTCATCCCGTTTTTTTAGCGAGATAAGCCCAGACTGCAACATGTCGACCAGATTTTCGACTGCACGCCTTCAAATGGCCTTCATCGGTCGTCCCGACAAGAGGCCAAAGCCTTCGATCAACGCTTCGGTGCCTTCGACGCGCTCCATATTGGCTTTGATCTCAATCATGTGAGCATAGCTCGCGTCTGATGGGTCACGACCGAAGGCATCCTCGGCCAACTTCAATTCTCGTTTCAAGGCCAACGATTTGTGATGCAAGTGAAGCATTTGGCGCAGGGCTTCGCGGGCATCCTCGAAGGCCGCATCGGCGAGAACCGGCCACAGGCGAACCGCCTTGAGCTTCGCCTCGAAGATCTCGAACAGCCCGATTGTGCCGTGCCGGGAAAGTTGCGCCAAAAGTCCGTCGCGCCCCTCCGGCGGATCGCTCGCATAGGCATCGAGGACCGAAGAGCGCAAGCGCGCCAACTCGCCATTCGGCAGATCGAGCGAGGCGAACACCTCGAACTCCTCGTCCATCAGCAGCGGATGATTGACGAAGCCGATGACGATGGCGATCTCCCGCAAGGAGGGAGCCGGCAGACTCGCCCCGGCGGCGATATGAGAGCGCGCCAGCCGATCGGAGATCGCCGCGCGGCCGGGCTGACCCCGGCCCTTTGGGCCGTCACGCCGGCCATAGCCGCCGCCACGCCCTTTGCCCCGTCCCTCGCCTTGCCAGCCCTCGCCGCGCCCGCGCCCCGCCGAGACACCTGCGCCGAAGAAGCTCGCAAGCCGGGCGGAGAGATCATCGAGATAGTGGCGGCGCACTGATTCGTCGCCGATCGCGCGGAACAGCCCCTTCAGGCGGTGTTCGAGATCGGCCCGTCGTTCGGGCGTATCGAAATTGCCGCCATGGGTCTCGCGCATCCACACGAGGTCGGCAAGCGGTCGGGCCGCGCCAAGAATTTCGGCAAAGGCCTCCGATCCTCCGTCGCGGATCAGATCGTCGGGATCCTTGCCCTCCGGCAACAGCGCAAAGCGCAGCGAGCGGCCAGGCTTCAGCGCCGGCAGTGCCAGCTCCGCCGCCCGGTTCGCCGCCTTCAAGCCGGCCGCATCGCCGTCGAAACACAAAATCGGCTCGCCGGTCGTGCGCCACAAGAGTTCGAGCTGGCGATCGGTCATCGCCGTGCCGAGCGGCGCCACCGCATGGCCGAAGCCCGCCTGGGCGAGCATGATGACGTCCATATAGCCTTCGACGAGGATCAGCGTGCCGGCCTCACGCGCCGCCCGCCTCGCCTTGGCGAGGTTGAACAGCATCTCGCCTTTATGAAAGACGTCGGTTTCCGGCGAGTTCAGATATTTCGCCTGGGCATCGGCCGCCATCGCCCGGCCACCAAAGGCTACGACCTTCTCGCCGGCATTGGCGATCGGAAACATCACCCGGTCGCGAAACCGGTCGTAGGAGACGGCAATCTCCTCGCCATAAACGACGAGGCCGGCGCCCTCGATCTCCGCCTTGCCGATCCCCTTGGCGATCAGATGTTCCTTCAGCCGGTTGCGCGAATTCGGCGCATAGCCGAGCCCAAAGGCTCCTTGCGTGCGCGGATCGAGGCCGCGATCGCGCAGATAGGCTCGCGCCTTGGCGCCGTCCGCCTCATGCAGCGTCTGGCGGAAAAAGGCCGCGGCCTCGGCGAGAGCGTCGAGCAAGGTGCCACGCTTGGCCTCGCGCTGTTCGGCGGCCGGATCGCGCTCGGGCATCGGCACGCCCGCTTCGTCGGCAAGCCGCTCGACAGCCTCGGGGAAAGACAGCCCCTCCAGCTCGGTCAAAAAGCGGAAATGATCGCCCGAAACGCCGCAGCCGAAGCAGTGGTAGCGCCCCTTCTGATCCTCGCAGTGAAAGGACGGCGTCTTTTCGCCGTGAAACGGGCAGCAGGCCCAATAGTCGCCCCGTCCCGGCTGCGACTTGCGCCGATCCCAGGTGACTCGGCGCCCGATCACATCGGAAATCGGGATCCGATCGCGAATCTCATCAAGAAAGGAGGGCGGAAAGCGCATGGATCTCCCATAGCGTGTCTGCCGAGGACTTGTCAGTCCCCGCCGGGGCACAGCCGGCCGGCTCGGATCCGCTTCATTGTGCCATCGCGCCGGCCATTCGAGAATGTGAATATCGTATCGCCTCAAACCAACGATTCGCGACCGTACTGCGAGCTCTGACCGCCATCTGCCTTTGCCAACGCGCCGGGACGACGATTTCCGCTGCGGCCAGGTGGCCGGTTCCGGTGCCGGTGCCAGTGATCGGCATGGTGCTGCTGTTTCTCGTCCTGACGACTTGCAAAGGCGTGCCGCCCGGCGGCCTTGCTCCCGCCACGCCCGACAACAAAATACGATCCGAAAGTTGTCTTCGGCTCTGTGGCAGTCTGCGATCCTGTCGCCCTCCGCGCACCGAGGATTTGACCATGGCCGACACGACAGACCGCCTTGCTCTTCCCTACATTCTTGCCGATCAGGCCCAGAAACATGTAACCCACAACGAGGCTCTCGTCCGGCTCGACGCGCTCGTGCATCTGGCCGTCCTCGATCGGGACCAAAGCGCGCCGCCGGCCTCGCCCACCGAGGGCGACCGCCACATCGTTGCGGCGAACCCGTCGGGCGACTGGAGCGGCCATGCCAGCGAGATCGCCGCGTGGCAGGATGGCGCCTGGCTGTTTCTGACGCCGCAAATCGGCTGGCGGGCGTGGCTTGCCAAAGAGGCCAATCTCCTCGTCTTCGATGGCAACGACTGGACTCCGGCGCTTCTGACCCCCGATATGCTCAGCACCGGCACCCTCACCCGCCTCGGCGTCAACACCGCCGCGGACGACGATAACCGCCTCGCCGCCAAAACCTCGGCGGTGCTTCTCAGCCATGACGACGTTTCGGGCAGCGGCAATGGCAGCGTGCTGGGCACCTTCAACAAGGCGGCCACCGGGAACGACGCCGGCCTAAAATTCCAGACCGGCTCGTCGACCCGGGCGCTGATCGGACTTTATGGCGACGATGATTTCCACATCAAGGTCTCGCCCGACGGCAGCACCGATCACGACGCGCTGACGATCGACGCCAGCGACGGCGGCGTCTCGCTCGCCGCCGGCCTGTCGCTCGCCGGCGGCACGGACCGGCTCGATGCCTATCAGCTCGGCAGCTGGACGCCGGGCTTCGGCGCGAGCGACACCGACCCCAGCAGCGCCACCTTTACCGCCAGCGGCAACTTCGCGCGGATCGGCAAATATGTCTTCGTCAATTTCGGCCTCAACGTGACCTCGAAGGGGACGGGTGGCAGCGGCAATGCGACGATCACCAACCTGCCATTCTCGTCGGACGGCCATTTTTACAGCTCGGATCTGCGCCACGCCGGCGTGGCCTTCCCCGCGCCCGGCGCACCTATGATGCGCTCCTCGGGGACAAGCCTGGTGCTTTATTCGACGGCCGGGGCCGACATGCTGTGGAGCGACCTGCCGTCGGGCACCTTCTCGTTCCTGGGCTGCTTCAGCTATCTCGGAGTGTGAGGTTGTCGGTGATCCGACGCCCGCTGACCATGGCACATACCCCTCTTCGATGATTCGACTGGTTTTGGCCATCGCTCTTGAACCGCGCGATGGTCCCCAAATTCGGATCATTCGTCGTGATTTCGAAGACGGTCGGCTCGCGGCTGAACCATCCGTGATGCTCGACAATATGAACGGGGCCGCCCAAACCCCATTCATTCTCCGCGGCAGGTGTGCGCGCAATTTCGATCGCCGTCTTCTTGTCGATTAGAGCATGATGCCGAGAAGTTGCACGACTTTTCGGGTCACATCATGCGGCAAAACAATGGCTTGGAGCGAAATGGCGATTCCAGTTCATCGCATCCCGCTCTAGAGCGCCCCGCGTCCGATTGGACGCAGAAAGGTCGCTCTCACCCTTTGAATCAACGCATCGTGCTTTGCCGAAAATCGATTCCGATTGTCGGGCCGATGCTGGAGTGCCATTCGGACCGCCTCTCGACGTCGCGCGGCTCGACATCAGTGAGAAACCGATGGAGGCCGGATTGCATCTGAAACAGAATTGGCAATTCTGTTTCAGATGCTGACATTCACCCGTGGCTGTGCCGGTGGTGGAGATCGGGGTAATGGGGGTGCTTGTGGCACATTGGCTCGTGCCTGTGAAAATGCGTGTGCGGCTCGATCACAGGCCCCGAATGAGCATGTTTATGATGCTCGTCATGAACATGCGCGTGGTCGTGTTCGAGAGCTTCATGCCGATGTTCATGGTCATGCCGTTCGGCCAGATGAAGCCATAGGCCAAGCGCCATGAGCAGGCCCGCTACGGCAAATTGCGCCGACATGGTTTCGCCGAGCAGGCCGATCGCCAATGCCGCCCCAATGAACGGTGCAAGTGAGAAGTAGGCCCCTGTTCGTGCTGTGCCGAGATGCCGAAGGCCCAGCATGAACATCACGAGGCTGACGCCGACCCCCAAAAATCCGACAACCGCACCGGCTGCGATATAGCTGGCCAATGGCAACCCCGCGCCAAAGGAGAACGCGAAGGCCAGATTGACCGTGCCTGCAACGAGGCCTTTGATCATCGCGATCTGGACTGGATCGGCCGCCGAGAGTTTGCGGGTCAGATTGTTGTCGATGCCCCATGCTAGACAGGCTCCGGCGATGAGCACGCCGCCCCAATCGAATTGAAATTTCTGCCCGTTCCATGTCAGCATGACGGCTCCAGCCAATATGGCCCCGGCACCGAGCAAGAGGCGTCGATCGACGTTCTCTTTGAACACGAGCCAGGCGATTCCCATCGTCGCCAGACCTTCAAGGTTGAGCAGCAGAGAGCCCGACGCGGCTGAAGTCAGAGACAGGCCGAACATGAGGAGAAGCGGCCCTAGGCCGCCGCCAATGGCGACGACCGCAGCCAGCCAGGGCAGGTCGGTTTTTTGCAACGGAGCTTCGACCTGCGGAAGCTTGATGATGTGCCGCCCAAAATGCACTGCGGCAAGTCCGATGCCCGCGCCGATATAGAGAATTCCGGCGAGCAACCACGGATCAATCCGGCCCAGCAAAAGCTTTGAAAAAGGGGCGGACGCACCAAAGAGGATCGCTGCGCCCAGAGCCAAAGGGACGCCGGGCCAGAGATGAGATCGAGAGGTTTGCATGCTTCCGATCATATCACAGCGGGTTCGTCGGACAGCACCTGAATTGATGATTTTTGAAGCACTTTCATTGCATTCTGTTTTGCAGGTCGAGCACCGCGTGACAGCATCTGCCCCGGGCCATCGCGAGCCATAGGATGCTGCTTTCGATCACGAATAAAAGCGACAACCCGATTGGCCAGTCAACGTGCCGTCTGCGAGCAGTGGTGACTTTCTTGGTCGTCGGCGCGTTACCGAAGGCCACCGCGCTCCGGATGCGCAATCATGCTGAGAGTGAAACACCAAAACGCTGTTCGAAGACACGATCAGCGCTAGGGTTGGGGCATCGAAACACCCGTCCCCTCACCGCTCGATCCGGTCCACGAACCAGCGGGTCAGGCGGGTCCAGACCTCGTCCTTTTCGGCAGCGTCCTCGACGCCATGTTCGAGATTGGGGTTGTCGTTGACCTCGATCAGGAAGACGCCGTCGTCGGTTTCTTTGAGGTCGACGCCGTAAAGGCCGTCGCCGATGCAGCGGGCGGCGCGCAGGCCGGCATCGAGGACGTGTGGCGGAGCGTCGCCGAGGGCGAAGCTGCGGAAGCCACCCTCCATCGGCCGGCCGCCGGTGTCGTGATTGATGATCTGCCAGTGCTGCTTGGCCATCAGATATTGCACGGCAAACAGCGGCTCGCCGCCCAAAACGCCGATCCGCCAGTCGAATTTGGTCGGCATGAATTTTTGCGCAATCAACAGATCGCTGTCTTCAAGCCAAGTGGTCGCCAGCTTTTCCAGGCCGGGAAGGTCTTCGACCTTCTTAACCCCGCGCGAAAACGAGCCGTCGGGAATTTTCAGCACCATCGGAAAGCCGAGTTCGTCGGCGGCGCGGGAAAAATCCTCCCGCCCCGCGATCATCACGCTCGGCGGACAGGCAACGCCATTCGCCGCCATCAGCTCGTTGAGATAGACCTTGTTGGTGCAGCGGATCATCGAGATCGGATCGTCGATGACCGGCATGCCCTCCTGCGCCGCACGCCTTGCGAAGCGATAGGTGTGGTTGGAAATCGATGTCGTCTCGCGGATGAACAGCGCGTCGAAATTAGCGAGCCGCGGCAGGTCCTTGCGGGTGATCGGCTCAACATCGACGCCGAGGCGCGCGGCGACCCGCGCCCAATGCTTCAAGGTGTCGACGGAGGACGGCGGCAGCTCCTCGCGCGGATCGCACAGGGTCGCAAAGGCGTATTTCGACGGCGTCTTGGTCTTGGCCGCCCGCCATTCGCGCGCCGTGTAGCGCTCCATCGCGGCATAAAGCCGGCCCATCTCGGCGGTGTCGAGCTTGCCGAGGGTCGAAAAGGCGATCCGCCGGATCGTCGGCATGGCGGCGTTGGCCTCGAGGTGAATGTCGAGCGCCGGAGCGCGGAACCAGTCGAAAACCAGCTTGGCAAACCGCTCCAGCCGAGAATCGTCGCTATAGCCGAAATAGAGCCGGATCGGCGAAGCCGGCGCCGTTCCCTTCTCGCAGGCCTTGCGCAGCGCCGCGTCGAGTTCCGGGAGGGCGTTTTCGTAGAGCTTCTTTTCCGAAAGATCGATCATCGTCTCGACCGACGGGATGATCCGATGGCCGCGGGCCTCCGCCAGCAGCGAGGCATAATAGCCGCGGCTTTGATAGGCGTAGGAGCGCGAGAGATTGATGACCTTCGGCCGCTGGCCGCGAAACAGCGCGGGACGGGCGAGATAATCCCGGCTGGTCATCACCTTGTGCGGTGTCGCGCTGTTGTCGAGATCGGACAGTCGGCCGACGAGAACGACCCATTGAGACATGTAGAACGATCAGCTCCGTCGGGGGGAAAGAAACACCGCGGCGCGCAGGCCCGATTTGCCGAAACGCGCCATCTTGTCGAAGGTGCCATAGGGCAGCGGCAGATGGGCCGCATCGGCGATCGTCTCGCCGCGCTCATCGGCCACCCACGGATCGTGCAGGATCACGTGCCGCCCGTCGTCGCCATGGACGAGCACCCAATGGGGTACCTTCTTGGAAAACATGTGGTAGCCGGAGACGAGCACGATCGCGGTGCCGCCCGTCGCGATATGGGCCCGCAACAGATCCAGCGAAAACGGCTCGATGACGATCGGAATGCCGTAATCGGCGGCGCGCCGGCGGAAATCCTCCTGGGCGAGCGCCATCACCTTCTGCTTTTCGGCGCTGCGCACGCCTTCAAGGAAGAGATCACCAGGCTGCGAGACGTGAATCTCGGCATCAAGGCCGAATTCGTGGGCGGTGACGGCAAGGCCGTGCGGATCGCAGCCGCCAGGCCCCGACATCATGAACACCGTCGTCGCCTCGCGCCACAGCCGGATCTCCATCACCGGGTCGAGCCGAAAGCCCGGCACGTCGCGGGCCATCGCCATCATCAGGCAGCACGAGCCGCAGGTAAAATCGGTGGTCTGCTCGTAGTAGGGCACGCCGGTGTCGAAAGGTTTGTCGCCGCGCAACGTCTTCTCGAAGCGCAGCGCCGGCATGTGGTCGGCGTAATAGTCGAGATAGCGGCCGATCGGCCGATAACCTTCCGAGCGATAGAGCTGGATCGCCCGCACGTTGTCTTCGCGCACTTCAAGGCGCAGCAGGATACGGTCGCGATCGAATGCCGCCGCCTCGCACGCTTTCAGCAGCCGGCGACCGACGCCACGGCCAGCCGACGCCTTTGCCACCGCCAGGGAATAAAGTCGGGCAAGGCCGGTGCCGCGGCGAAACAACAGCGCCGCATAGCCGAGTATCGCGCCGCCCGTCTCGCCCGCTTCGGCGACGAGGATCAGAGCACTCGACGAGCCGATCAGATTGCGGAACGAGCGCCGGGTGATGCGGTCGGCGTCGAACGCCGCCTCTTCCAACGCAACCATCGCATCAAGATCTCCCGGCACTGCGCGCCTCACGGAAACTGATGTCTCAGGCTGTTCTGGGGAGGACAAGCGAGGTTGGGACAGAGCGCTTGAGGCGCACATGGGGGCGAAGATTCCGCAACTGGATGTCGGCTGGGTTTGATCACGCCCTTATGCACCCGCTTTTCGCGAAAAGCGATGTCGATTTTTTAGCAGAAGGACCGCTCGCGGGAGTGTGATTCGGCGGGCTTCGCGCGATCGGCACGAGCCGACGACAACCAATGTGCGCAAAAGACAATTGTCGGCGCGCGAGCAATTACAGAAGATATGAACGTATTATTTGGTTTTAATCATCAACTAACGAAATAAACTTCTTTTTAACGTCCTGAAGTTGTAATCTTAGCAAGGTGAAACGGCAATAGCCGCGCCGAAAAGCAATGCCGGCTACAAAAAAATCAGTCAATCTGATGATTTCCTCCTTATTTTCAATGAACGCCTTTGACCTCGAGGTGATCCCATGAGCTACCTGCGCTTCGGCATCGGATCGGACGCGACCAATATTCTAGCCGCGCTCGAAGAGGCCATGATCGTGGTCGAGTTCGATCTTGGCGGCCAGGTCTTACAGGGCAACCAATGGGCCCATGCCTGTTTCGAGCGTGGCGCAAACGAGTTCGGCGGCCTGACCCACACCGCCTTGCTCGGCGAAAACGCCCAAGACGCAGCGGCGGATCAATCGTTCTGGCGCCGCCTCCTCGAAGGCGAAGCGCAGAGCTGTGAGTGGCATTACCAGACAAAAGCCGGTTCCGGCGCCTGGTTCAAGGCCCTTTATCAACCGGTGCGTGGCCGCTCTAAAAAGCCCTATAAAATCATCGCGCTGGCCTGGGATATCTCCAAAGATAAGCAAATCGTGGCGGAGATGGCCGGTAAGCTCGCGGCGATCTCCCGCTTCCAGGCGGTGCTGGAGTTTTCACCGGACGGCATGGTGCTTGCCGCCAATGCCAACGCTCTTGGTCTTTTGGGCTACGACAGCGCCGAGGTGGTCGGCCGGCATCATCGCGAGCTGGTCGAGCCCGACTATGCCAACAGTCAGGAATATCGTGATTTCTGGGACAAGCTCGGGCGGGGCGAGTTTGTCGCAGGCGAATTTCAGCGCCTGGGCAAAGGCGGCCGGCTGATCCATATGCAAGCATCCTACAACCCGGTGCTTGATGCCCGCGGCAAGCCGCTGAAGATCGTCAAATTTGCCACCGACGTCACCGACCGTGTCGAGGCCGTCGCGGCGATCGGCCTTGGCCTCGAACGGTTGGCGCATGGCGACCTCAGCCAGCGTCTTGAACACGACTTCCTGCCGGCACTCGATCCGATCCGCGTCGATTTCAACCGTTCGCTCGACACGCTGGAAGCCGCGCTCGCGCGGGTCGAAGAGACCGCCTCGTCGATTGCTGGCGCGACCGAGGAAATCCGCATTGCCTCGAGCGATCTTGCCAAGCGCACCGAAACCCAGGCGACGTCAGTCGAGGAGACCGCCGCTGCGATAACGGAGCTTTCCGCCAATATTCGCGTCTCGGCCACCGCGGCGGAGGAAGCCGGGATTCTCGTCGCTGCGACAACAGCCGATGCGAAACGATCGGGACAGATCGTCGGTGACGCGATCGCATCGATGAGCGGGATCGAAGAGTCATCGAACAAGATCACCAGCATCATCACGGTGATCGACGAAATCGCCTTTCAGACCAACCTTCTGGCGCTGAATGCCGGGGTCGAGGCGGCCCGGGCTGGCGAGGCCGGCAAGGGGTTTGCCGTTGTCGCGCAAGAGGTCCGCGAACTTGCCCAGCGCTCGGCGAAGGCCGCTAGGGAAATCAAGACGTTGATCAATGCGTCTTCGCAGCAGGTCGCCGATGGCGTGGCGCGGGTTGGCGAAACCGGCGAGGCCTTGGAGGCCATTCTGACGGAATTCGAAACCATCGATGAAAAAGTTCAGGCGATCGTCGCGGCGGCGCGTGCTCAGGCGACCGGACTTGACGAACTCAACCACGCGATCGGATCGATCGACAGGGACACGCAACAGAACGCCGCCATGGTGGAAGAGTCCTCGGCCGCTTGCCATGGACTGGCCACCGACACCCAGCAGCTTGACGACCTGCTCGCGGCGTTCCAGCTTTCCTCGCCGCACGAAGCCAGCAATGCCGCGCGCGCCAAGCGGCGCAACGCTGCGGCTCAAAGGGCCTCGGCGGCGCAAGGAAGCGCCTGTATTGCCCTAGCGTCCAGCCAAGCAACAGGAAGACCGGATAAGTTGCCGAACGCGACCGCTTTCATCCGCAACGCTCCGGCAACTTTCGGGCGACATGGCGCCGAACTCTCGCGACAGTCGGCGCTGCCCGATCAATGGGAAGAATTTTGATGACAGCCTTAGAAACCGCCGCCAACCAGACCCAGGCGGCGAACGATCCGATTGAAATCATCGCATTTTATCTCGGCGAGCAACAATTCTGCGTCCGCACGACCTCGATTCGGGAAATCCGTGGATGGGCGAAGTCGACGCCGCTGCCCCACGCCTCGCCAGAGGTGATGGGCATGATGAATCTGCGCGGGGCCGTCATCCCGGTGATCAACACCGGCCGCAAGCTCGGCCACGGGTGGTCGGAGCCGACCGAGCGCAGCGCCATCGTCGTCGCCGAGCTCGGCGGAGCGGTCTTCGGCCTGATGGTCGATCGAGTCTCCGATATCCTCACAATCGACCAGTCACTGGTACAACCGGTGCCGGAGATGACGTCCGGCTTCGACAAGAGTTATGTCGAGGGCATCATCGCCCATCAGGGCGATATGATCTGTTTCCTCAATCTGGGGCGGATGTTCCCGGAGCCTTCACGCTCTGACTTCTTTGATTAGACCGCCCTGCGTCCGATCGAACGCAGAATGGACGCTCCAACTCTTTGAATTGATGCATCGGCCTGGAAATCGACTCCGATTTTCGGGCCGATGCTGTTAAGACCGGCGACCATCGCAGAGCATCGCTTTTAAGGGTTCGCCAGCAAGCCCGAATAGCGTTTGAACCAAAGCCACGAGAGCCATGGCCGGCAGGTCATGTCACGCAATCGGCAGCAAAAGAGCGACCCGATCACTTGATCGGTGATTCAGAAAGCCGAAACTGCGGCCATATCAAACGCCGACGCCTCGTCAGCATCGGCGCCCCAATCAGCCGCGGCCGACAAATGGCATCAGGTTGGCCATCACGGTCATGGTGAGCACGTTCGCGTCGAGCGGCAGGCTGGCCATATAGGCGACGGCGCGGGCGATGTGCACAGCATCGATCGTCGGCTCAGGCCGCAATTCGCCATCCGCCTGCATCACCCCACCGGACATCTTCGCCGTCATGTCGCTGGCCGCATTGCCGATGTCGATCTGGCCAACGGCGATATCGAACTTGCGCCCGTCGAGCGAGGCCGATTTCGTCAGGCCGGTGATGGCATGTTTGGTGGCGGTATAGGGCGCCGAATTCGGCCGGGGCGTCGTGGCCGAGATCGAACCGTTGTTGATGATGCGGCCGCCACGCGGTTGCTGTGCCTTCATCATCCGAAACGCCTCCTGGGTGCAGAAGAAGGTGCCGGACAAATTGGCGCCGACCGCCTTGTTCCATTCATCCGCCGGCAGCTCTTCGAGCGGCACGGACGGGCTGAAGACGCCGGCATTGTTGACCAGAAGATCGAGCCGGCCGAATTGGTCTTCCACCGTCTTGAACAGCGCCGCCACGGCTGCACGGTCGGAGACGTCGCAGGCGACGGCGTGGATGGCAGAGGCGTCGATCTCTGCCACCGCATCGTCGAGGACAGCCTTGCGGCGGCCGGTGATCACGACCTCAAACCCATCGTCGACGAGCGCCTTGGTGATCGCCTTGCCGACGCCGGTTCCCCCACCCGTGACCACCGCGATTTTCTTCGACATGTCTTTCTCCTCCCTTCGGCGCAATCGGATCGCGCCGCGTCGATTCCCGGTGTAACCGATCGCCGCCGGCGAACCAATGCAACCGGCGTCTTCTCACGCAGCGCGCATCCGCCGCACGCTGGTGACGCCGGCGCCCCGCGCGTCAAGCCGCCCGATCGCCTCCGCCAGAGGCTCGATCGCCGTCATCATGTGATGGGCGTTGGCATGCAAAAGGCTGTGCCCGTCGATCATGATGCCGACATGGCCCTTCCAGAAGATCAGATCGCCGCGCTGAAGCCCCTCGATTCCGGCGAGCCGTGTCCCCAGCGCCCGCTCCTGCATGTCGGTGTCGCGCGGCACCGTCGCTCCGCCCATCTGCAGCGCGATCTGGACGAGACCGGAGCAATCGATCCCGAGCGCGCTCTTGCCGCCCCAAAGATAGGGAACGCCGACGAAGCGCTCGGCCACCGCCACGAAATCCGGCGCCCGTTCGTCGAGGCCGGCCAGATGCTGGCGCACGACGAAGCCGCCTGAGGCAAGTTCGGCATAGTCGGCATTGTGATCGCGCGCCGCGCCGGCGACCGCGACTTCAGCGCCCATCGGCAAAGCAGCAAGCGGTCGGCGTTTGATGTCGGGCGCGGGAAAAACCAGCGTGCGCGGCGCCGTCACCCGGGCCGTCGGCGGCGCGGCATCCTCCGCGCCGAGCCCGTCGGCCGGCACATAGCCGACATAGGAATCGGCTTCGGCCTGCACCCAGCACCAGCCATCCGCCGTCTCGTCGAACACCAGCACGCTCTCGCCGCCGAGAAGCTCGGTGTCGAGCGCGGCATCGTGCTGAGGCCGCCGCCGCAAGGGCAGAAGCGGCGCGGTGACACGGAAAGGACGGCCCTCAACGAAGCGCGCAGCCTCGACGCGACCTTTCAGCCGCGCGTCGGCAAGGTCGTCCCGCATAGCGTTGAGGCGCGGATCGGGGGTGGCTTGGCTCATTGCGCTGCCGGAAAGCGCTGCTTCAAAACGGCGAAGATCGCTCGGATCGCTTGGGCTTCGCCGCCGACACCGCCGATCGACGCGGCTTTCGGCCGCCAGCCATAGACGTCGAAATGCGCCCAGGTCTTGGCCTTCTCGACAAAGCCTTCGAGGAACAGCGCGGCGGTGATCGAGCCGGCGAAACCGTCGCTGGTAACGTTGTTCACGTCGGCGACCTTCGAGGCGAGGTTGTCCGCATAGGGCTGCCACAACGGCAGGCGCCAGATCGGATCGGCGACGCTCACCGCGCTCTCGGCAAGCGCTGCTGCAAAGCTCTCGTCGGCGGTGAAGAACGGCGGCACGTCAGGTCCGAGCGCAACCCGCGCAGCGCCGGTCAAGGTCGCCATATCGATGAGGATCTCCGGCTCGTCGTCATCGGCCAACGCCAAGGCATCGGCCAGCACCAGCCGCCCCTCGGCGTCGGTGTTGCCGATCTCGACGGTCTTGCCCTTGCGGCTCTTCAGAACGTCGCTCGGCCTAAACGCCGAGGCCGAGATCGAATTTTCCACCGCCGGCACCAGCACCCGCAGCCGCACCGCTAGCCCAAAGGCCATGATCAGCCGCGCCAGGGCCAGGACATTGGCCGAGCCGCCCATGTCCTTCTTCATCAGAAGCATCGATGAGGAGGGCTTGATGTCGAGACCACCGGTATCGAAGCAGACGCCCTTGCCGACCAAAGTGACCTTCGGAGCATCGCCCGCGCCCCAGGAAAAATCGATCAAGCGCGGCGCGCTGGCGCTGGCCCGGCCGACCGCATGGATCATCGGAAAATTCGCGGCCAAAAGGTCGTCGCCGGTCGTCACCGAAATTTCGGCGCCAAATTCGCTGGCAAGGTTGCGTGCCGCCGCTTCGAGCTCCGCCGGGCCGAGATCATTGGTCGGAGTGTTGATGAGATCCCGGGCCAAAAAGACGGCATCGGCCAGATGGCGCGCTTCGCTCAGGTCGGCGCCCTCACCGGGGAAGATTTCGGTCGGCTCAGCGTCTGCTGCCGCGGGCTTGTAACGGGTAAAGCGATAGGCCCCGAGCAGCATGGCAAGCGCCCGCAGCGTCGGATCGCCGGCCTCGTCGCCCGCCTCGACATGCCACTGCCCGGCCGGCAGCTTGCCCGCCAACGCGCCGAAGAGCAGCGGCTTGGCAGCCTTTATGATCGCATCGCTCTTGCGCGCCCCCAAGCCGAGCAGCGCGGACGACGGCCGAGCGCCCTCACCCGGAACGACGAGCACAGCACCGGCATCGGCCGCAAAGCGCATGGTCTTGGCCCAATCGCGCTCGCGCTGCGATAGCGTCTCCAGCCCATCGCTGAAGACCGCGCGGATCGGCAAGGTACCATCGCCGGAGCGAGGTCTGAGCATAATCGACATGGCGGTCTCCGTGATTCTGCGAAAACGATCGAAAGGGTCGAAGAGGGGTTGTCTTCGCCTGATGCGGCGGAATCAAGAGGTGCGTGGCCGCGCGCCGCACGCCGCCGCAGCATGCGCGCCGCAAGTTAACCGCTCGTTAGGGTTAACGAAATATTGTCGTCTTCGCATGGCCCGTCATAAGCGGGTGGCCTGCAAAAACAGGATGGAGATCGACCGATGGCCGTTAGCGACGCTCACCCGATGCGGCATTTCAGGCACGGCGCCCTCGTGGCCGCCGCGCTGGCGCTGCTGGCGGTTCAGGGCTGTGCCTCGGTTTCGCGCGAGATCACCGGCTCGATCAGTCGGAGCCCCGCCCCGTCAGCCCGAACGGTCGCGGCAATGCCCGCCTCGCAGTTGCAGGGCGTCGTGCGATCCTATGGTGAGGCCTATCAGAACAATCCGAAAGACAAGGGCACCGGCCTCTCCTATGCCGCCGTGCTGCAGATGGCCGGACGCAACGACCAGTCGCTTGCGGTGATGCAGCAGGTGGCGATCGCTCATCCGAAGGATCGCGATGTGCTGGCCGCTTATGGCAAAGCGCTTGCCGCCGCCGGCGATCTGCCGAAGGCGCTGTCCACGATCCAACGCGCCCAAACCCCCGACAATCCCGACTGGCGGTTGTTTTCGGCCGAGGGCGCGATTCTCGATCAGATGGGCAAGTCCGACGACGCCCGCACGCTCTATCGCAAGGCGCTCGAGATTCAGCCGAATGATCCGACCGTCCTGTCCAATCTCGGTATGTCCTACGTTCTGACCAACGACCTGCCGTCGGCGGAAAAATATCTGCGGGAAGCGTTGAAGCAGCCAGGCGGCGACAGCCGCATCCGGCAAAATCTCGCTCTCGTCGTCGGTTTGCAGGGCCGGTTCGCCGAGGCGCAAAAAATCGCCAGCGCGGAACTCTCCCCAGACGACGCCGAGGCGAATGTCGCCTATTTGCGCAAGATGCTGAGCCAGCAAAACACCTGGTCGAAGCTGCGCCAGAGCGACACGAAGCGTCGCGGCTGAGATCGCCGCGCTCTTCCACTTCTCAGATCAGCGAACGTTTGCGTCAGCGCGTCCAGGACGATGCCGTCTGACCATCTGCCAGCCGCGCAGCGCTCGACGCCGCGGTCCCGACCCCATCGCGATGGCGTCGCCAGACCGACCGCGTTTCCACAACCTCATTGGGGAAAAGAGCCGGTGAAAACGGCTCCGGCGTCCAGAGTGCGGCGCGTAGGCGCTCGACTTCCGACGGTCCGGCATCGGTTCCAGCCCCATCGGTCAGCGTCGCAGCGTCACCCTTGGCCTCTGCGTCGGGAGTTGGATGCAGCTCGGCATAGACGCGATTGGCCTTTGCCCAGTGCACGTGGTCGAACCCGTGGGGTCGGCCTTCCTGTTCCCAGATCTGATACGCTAGAGCCCTGATCTCGGCCGCCTCGTCAATTCTCGGCATCGATCTCTCCTCCCCGCCCGCCCATCGGCAGGAGCTCTTCATGCGGATCCAACTTTAAATCAGGCAACTCCGAGGTGAAAGCATTCGTTGCATCGCAACGACGCACTTATCGTTGAAATTTCGTTAGCAGCCTCGAAACTTCGCCGACGGGCGGAGCGGACGCTCGACGAAGCATCAAGCCAGGCGGCAAGCTTCGCACGCCGTCAGCGGAGAACAATCATCGCGCCGGCCAGCACGAGCAGCCAAAACAGGATCGTCGCCAGAAGAATGATGTCTTCGGCATCTCGGTATGTCGTCATCAATGGCCCTTCTGCCTCAGCCGCGCACGGCGGCAACGTCGGGCCGCATCAGAGGTATAGATAGCTTATTGCATTGAAAGGCAAGTTTTCGCCACAATTCGAATTGTCGCAAAGACCCGATCCCGCCTCATGCGAGGCAGCGACACGTCGACACCGCTAACCGTCCTGCAGCGCCGCGAACATCGTCGGCAGCTCCGCGAGACTTGCCACCATGTGATCCGGCGCGAGCTCGTCGGGCGACAGCACGGTGTAGCCGCCGGCGACGGCGACGACCTTGATCCGCGCGGCTTTCGCGGCCTCAACGTCGTTTTCGCTATCGCCGACGAACAGCACGTCTTGCGGCGAAAGATCGAGGATCTCGCAGGCATGGAGCAACAGGCCGGGCTCTGGCTTTTTCGGCGGGCCGGCATCACCACCCACCACGACGTCCATCAGCTCGAACAGGCCGAAATGCCGAAGGATCGCCTCGGCCGCCTGTCCCGGCTTGTTGGTCACGACGCCGATCAGCCGGCCCTCGGCCTTCAGATTGCGAGTCACCTCGCTCACCCCGGCATAGAGCGTCGTCAGCTCCGTGCTGCGCGGCTCGTAAATCTTCAAAAAGCGATCAACGACGCGATCGCGCGTTGCCGGATCCAGATGCTTGTCGAGCGCGGTATAGGCGCGTTCGATCAGTTTCGGCACGCCGGCACCGATCATTCGGGTGACGGCTTCCAGCGTGAAGGGCGGCTCGCCGTAGCTTTCCAACGTCTGATTCAAGGCGGCATGCAGATCGGGAGCGGAATCGATCAGCGTCCCGTCGAGATCGAACAACACGGCTTTCGGCCAACCCATATCGGCCATCATGCCGCGTCCTTCCATTTGATCGAACAGCCGATGGACGGGATCTGCTCGCGCGGCCCTTCCCCCGTTTCGGCGACGTGTCGCATGGCATCAAACAGGTCGCGGGCCGTTCCCGGCGGTGCCTGCTCCTTGCGCGAGGCATCGATGCGGCCGCGATATTGCAGCTTCAAATCCTTGTTGAAGCCGAAGAAGTCCGGCGTGCATACAGCGCCGTATTGCCTGGCCACGCTCTGATCCTCGTCCTGAAGATAAACGAAGGGAAAGCCATGCTCGTCAGCAAAGCGCCGCATCTTGTCGAAGGAATCCTCGGGATAGGCATCCGCGTCGTTCGAGCAGATTGCGACGGTGCCGATACCAAGCGGCGCCAAGTCGTTGGCGTCTCGCACCAGCCGGTCGATCACGGCCTTCACATAGGGGCAGTGATTGCAGATGAAGGCGATAAGCAGGCCGTTCGCGCCGCGATGCTCGAAAATGCGATGGCTCCGGCCATCGACGCCGGGCAGCGCGGCATCCAGCGCCGGCCGGCCAAAATCGCAGACGGGGGGATGAGCGGCCATGTGTCAGCTTCCTGTCTCGTCCGGTGCCAAGCCCTATTATGTGGCGCCGATCAGCGGCAAGGAAAGCGGTGGTTGCGGCGACGCGCGCGGGATGCGCATTCGAAGACAATCGGATTCCGTCTGTCTGGCCTCAGATCGGATTCGCGCGCTGCTCAGGCCATTCGCAATGCCATTCGGTGACCTTCCATCGCGGATGATCGCCAACCCATTTTGCGACATAAGGCGTGGCGAGCATCATGCACTGGGCCCGCGTCGAACGGGCCTGAAAGGTCAGGCGCTGCTGCTCGCAATGCTGCGGCGTCGCGATCATGCAAACGGTCAGAACGAGATCGATCATCGAATGAGGATCCTTTGCGTTAAGCCGGTGCCCAGCCAGCGTCGTCACGTCCTCCTAGCTTCGCATCGGGTCAGCAAACGGATGCATAGCATGGGCTGCCTGCCGGCTGCGAGCGCGTAAGACGGACCGCAGCAATCCGCCAGCGACGCGGCCCATCGCGCAATCCGGTTCCCGTCAGATGGGCAAAAAGATCTCGCCGAGGCCGAGCACGGCCGTATCACCGCCGAGCCGACGCATCATCTTGCCGGCAAAGGGGACGGGGCCAACAGCCCCTTCGGCGAACGCGTCGGCCATCACCTTCAGGATCAAGAGGTCGGCGGGGCCGTTGTCGAGAAAGGTCGGCGCGAGATGATCCACCCCGCCGCACAGAAACAGCGTGCCGCGCTTCATCAGCCGACCGGGCGTTGCGGCGGTCGTGCCGCCGACGACGATCGTTCCGGCGATCATCCGGCTGCCGAGATCTCCGGCCGCGTCGCCGGCGATCGCAATCACACCGCGGCGCATGCGATCGCCAGCCCGCGCACCTGCATGGCCACCAACCGTAATCGTACCGCCCTTCATGCCGGTCATCTCGCCGGCAAACGGTCCGCCGAGGCGGTCCCCGGCATCGCCGGAAATCGCGATCACCCCGCCGGCCATCGCAGAGCCCGCATCGTCGCCGGCCGTACCGTTCACGGTGATCGTTCCGCCCGCCATCGCGCGGCCGAGCCGCACGCCGACATCGCCATCGACGGTGATGTCACCGGCCGCCATCGCTTCACCGATCCGGTCGAAGCGATGAGAACCGCCCTCAAAGCGAATCGCCGCGGGATCGTCGCCTGCGATCGTGAAGACGTCGTCGACGACGAGACCCCGGCGCGTCAGCCCGATCGGCAAGGCAGCGATATCTTTGGCCGCGAGGCCGGCAAGGCGCGCCGGCACGAGCGGCGAAAGATCCAGCCGCTCTTCCGGCTCCGCCTTCTTGCGAAAGGTCAGCCCGCTCATGGCAAAAGATCCTTGAGATGAAAGTGGTGGGGCCCGAGATTGCCGCCGTAATTGCCGGCCCCGATCCGGATTGCGCCCTCCACCGGGCCGAGGTCGGTGACCGCCTTGATGCCGACCCGCATGGCATCGGCCACAGCCTCGGCCGAGAGGCCGTCGATGACGATTTCGAGCACCGAGCCGATTTCAGGCGTGAGTTCGGACCGGGTGACGGCTTTCAGCGTCGGACAATAGGCGTCGTTGGTCGACGCCATCATCCCCTTATATTTGCCGCCGACCTTGGAACCGGACCGGACGATGCCGCCCGGAAACGGCATAATCACGCCCGGAACCTTGCGCATGGCCTCGATCGCGATTTCGCAGGCCGCGAGCGCCTGGGGCGTGCTGCGCGCCATCAAAAGGAGATTGCCGCCGCCGACGCCATTCGTGGTGATGCCGGTTTTCGCCTCACAGAGAAACTCGCCCTCCATCACCGGCATGCGCCAGAAATGCTTGCCCTCGAATTTCTTCGAGATCTGCCAGCCATCGGCGAAATAGCGGATCGCATTGCCGAGATCGATCGTCTCCTCGCCGTCGAAATCGGCAAAGCAGGCCGATGTCGGGCTGGTCAAGATGCATTGGCCAAGCCGTGTCGTCACTTGTTTTTCGAGCCCGCCGGCATCGAAGGAGAAAAACAGCACCCGCACGCCCGGTCGCCCGTCGCGAGTCTCGTCCGGCGAGAGCAGCCGGTCGATGCCGCCTTCGCAGCCGCAGGCGATGACCGAGGTCGCAAACCCGGTCATCGAGCGCGCCGCCTCCAGCGCCCATTTCTCGTTGATCGCGGTGATCTCAATCGCCGTGCCGGCCATCGGAAAGGCCTCGGCAAAGCTGTCGTCGATCTCAACGCCGTTCACCACCATCGTCTCGCCTACGCCCGACATGGCACCACCTTGAACGGATCGTTGTGGCCGAGCGCGCCGTCCGGCACCTCGAACCAGCGGGCGGACAGCCCGTATTTGTCGTCGAAATAGCGGTCGAGCCGGGCCTTCATCGCCTTGTCGGGCTCGGGTCGGAGCGTCAGGGCGCGGCCGAAGGTCCGCTTCACCACGGCTCCGTTTCGCACCACCACCTCGCCGTCCTTCAGCACAAACGCGGCCGTGCCGAACATCGCCGCCTTGTCGGCGCCCGGCCGATAGACCGCGATATCCGCCACGGCGCCGGCGCCGAGATGGCCGCGATCGGCGGTCCCGAGCAGCCGCGCCGGCGCGGCACGAGTCATGGTGGCGATTTCGTTCAGCGTGTATTCGCGCTCGATCTCGGCGAGCGAGGTCATTTCCCGAACCGCCTTCGGCAGGGCCTCCAGCCATGCCTGGCGAACGGAGCGATCCATCAGCAGCGCGAAGATGTCCGGATAGGTGGTGAAAGGCGCGCCATTCGGATGATCGGTGGTGAAGAACACCCGCGCAGGATCCTCGATCAAGAGGAACAACTCCATCCCGATCGCCCATTGCAGCGCGTTGTGGAAGCTCTTTCGCCGGTAATCGAAGGGCACCACGCCGCCGCCATTCGCCTCGTGGTCGAAGATCACCGACTTTCTCGGGCTGGCCTGCGCCCGGCCGGCAAACTGCCGCAGTTCGTCGGAGGAGATCGTCACCGTCTGGCCGAACATCACCTGGCCGATATCGACGGTGACTTCCGGCGTCGTGTTGACGAGCGCGGCGAGATCGCGGCCGCGCGACGAAAAGCGCCGCTTGCCCTCGGTGCCGTAGCCGTAGAACTGGATATGGGCGAGGTGCAGCGGGTCGCCCTCGGCGGCGCGCATGGTTGCCGCGATCGCATCGGACGATGCGCCCGGCACGCCTAGATTGTTGCAATGAACATGCAGCGGATGGGCGATGCCGAGGCTGGTGACCGCCCGTTGCAGCGTCTTGACGATCTGCCGCGAGGAAACGCCATAGTCCGGCACGACGTCGTCGAATTCGAACTTGCGGACGTTCTCCTTGAAAGCCGCCGAACCGCCGGCATTGATGCATTTGACACCGAGCGCGCGGCTGGAGGCGACCGTCCAGGCGACGTAGTCGGCGATCGCATTCTCGCTCTCGCCGTCACGGATCATCGATAAGAGCAAATCGTCATTGCCGAGCACGACCAGCGTCGCCTTGTCGATGATCGGCGTGTCGGCGAGTTCGAGATGGGCATGCAGCGCCGACGATGGCGCCATGGCCGGTTCCACCACCGTGGTGAAACCCATTTGCGCGTAGCGCAGACCGGTCTCTTCCGTGGTCCAGCCCACCCGCGACAGCGCGGTCTCGCCCGGCCGGGACGAAAACGCCCGATGCCATTCCGGCAGGAGAAGCCGTGCGGTGTTCACGTGGCCGCCGGCGATATGGGAGTGGATGTCGATCGCGCCGGCCATGACCACGAGACCTGTACAGTCGATGGTCTCATCGGCGCTGCGCCCATCCGAGGGCGGATCGACGATGACGCCGTCTTCGACATAGAGGTCGATGACCCCATCGCGTTCGGTCGCCGGATCGACGACATGACCGCCCGATAACCGTTTCAGCATGTCAGAGATGTTCCTCCCGGCTGCGATCGATCACGCCGCATCCGCCACCCGCCCGCCGAGACGCTCGGCGAGTGCAGTGAGGATGGCGGCCGCTGTCGGCAGCTCGCTGCTTTCTTGCGCGGTCTGGCCGACAAAGCTGCCGAACCGCGAATCGTAGAGAATGCTGTCATGGTCCCGCCCGGCAGAGGCGACCGCAAAGCCGATCTGGGCCGCTTTCGCCGCGGCCGGATCGGCGGCGAGCACGATAGCCGGAAGGGCGACAGCGGGTGCTGCGGCGGCTGCTCCATCGGCCAACGCATCGACGATCACCGCGCAATCGGCCTCGCCCGCGCCGGAAAGCTGACGGTCGCTGGCATAAAGCGCGGCATCATGCTCGGCCTCACGACGCCCAAAGGACAGGCGCAAGGGAAAGCCCGCCGTCCAGGTCGACAGCAGAGCCGCCCCCATCGCGTTATCACTGCCCAGCAGAGGTAATGTGCTGCAGCGGGTCTCGGCATTGAGGTCGGCGGCCAGGCCAAAGACCTGCTCGGATCCGAGGGCCCCGACCTCGGCCGGAGAAAAGACGATGCAGCCAAAGCCCGCCGCCGCGACGAATTCTGCAATCGTCGCGATTGTCGTTCCGCCGAGGGGCCCTTCACCGATCGGCCGGCCGGCCAGCCTCGCACGGACCATGCCGACAACATCGACGAGGTCGTCGCTCGCACAGTCGATCCGCGTGACGCCATCGTGGCCCTCGACCGGCCCTGCGACCGTGCCCAGCACCATGATCTGCCGGCCGGATCCACGCGTGCGCACACCGAGATCTGGCTCGCTCGTGCTCAGGCTCGTCAAGAGATCCGCCCCGATCGTCGCCGGCTCGTCGCCCAGCACCAGAACCCGGTCGGCCCGGCGCCGCATCTCGGCCGGCGCCGCGAGGAAAGCGCCGCCATCGCGCAAGGCGGAAAGAAACGGTTCAATGGTCGCCGAATCGGCATGATCGACGATCGCACCGAGGTCTTTGGCCAACGCAAACGCCGCGCGCAGCCCTGCCACATCGGTCCGCAAGCCGCCGACGAAGGGCTGCACCGCATCGGCCAGAAGCTTTGCCGCCGCATCGAGTGCCTCGTCGCTGGTCGCCGGCTGCCCGTCGATCCACGCTCTGTCCACGAACTCTCGCTTTCTGTGCCCAGCACTCAAGGTACAGCCTGGATCGGCAAGGTCAATCGTCCGCCAGCCGGCTCACGACTTGTCGTATTTGATATAGGCAAAGCGCGGGTCGTCCGGCGTGCCCTGCAGCGGGCCGTCTTCTTTGCCAGGCTGCCACATCACCACCTGTTCGATCATCCTCGCCAAGGCAAAATCCGAATCGGTGATGCCCTTGGCCGCGTGATTGACCAGCCGGACCTCTACCCAGGCATAGGATGCGGTGATGTCCGGATGGTGAAAGGCCGCCTCGGCAAGATGGCCGACGGCGTTGATCACCATCAGCGTGCCTTTCCACCCTTGAGTCTTGTAGGTTCGCCGGATCCAGCCGTCCTCAAGCCGCCAGGTCGGCAGTTCAGCCTTCAGCCGATCCTCGACCTCAGCCTCGGAATAGGTCTTCGCACCCATTGAATTTCTCCCTTGCCCCGATGTCTCGCCCACCAATAATAAGGGAACGGGCACGCGGAAGGCAGGATATTTTTTTGATCGAAGACGTCGTCATCGTCTCGGCGCCCGCCAGGCTGCATCTGGGGTTTCTCGACCCCGGCGGTTCGCTCGGCCGGCGCTTCGGCGGCATCGGTCTCGCGCTCGACGCCCCGAGCACCACCATCGCCGTCCAGCGCGCCAGCCGCGATTCGGTTGCCGGCCCGCATGCCGAACGCGCCGCACGCCATCTCGACACCATGCGCCGCGCGCTCGGTCTGCGCGGCGCTTATGCGCTCACCATCGACACCGCCATGCCGGCCCATGCCGGCCTCGGCTCCGGTACCCAGCTTGCCCTTGCAATCGCCTGCGCGCTGCGGCGGCTGGAAGGTTGCGACCTCGCCCCGGACCAGGATGCAGCGCTGCTGGGCCGCGGCAACCGCTCCGGTCTCGGCACCGCCTTCATCACCGGCGGCGGCGTCGCCGTCGATGGCGGGCGTGGCGACCGCGACTTGCCGCCGCCGCTGATCGCCCGCCTGCCCTTCCCCGACGACTGGCGCGTGATCCTCGTCATGGACCCGCGCCAAACCGGCGTGCACGGGCAGGACGAACTCGATGCCTTCGCAGCGCTGCCGCCCTTTGCCGAAAGCGACGCCGCGCGAATCTGCCAGCTGGTACTGCTGCGCGCGCTGCCGGGGCTCGGCGAGCACGACCTCGACGCCTTCGGCGCGGCCATCGCCGAGATCCAGGAAAAGGTTGGCGCCCATTTCGCCACGGCGCAAGGCGGTGTGTTCAGCAGCGACACGGTCGCCGCCGCCTGCACCTGGCTCGCCGCCAATGGTGCGCGCGGTATCGGACAAAGCTCCTGGGGGCCGACCGGATTTGCCTTCGCCCCATCAAACGACGCCGCTGAGGCTCTGGTGGCACAGCTGAGCAGCCAGGGCCTGGCCGAAGCGCTCGAAATTCGCGTCGCGCGCGGCCGCAATCGCGGCGTCGAGATCAGCAGCACCGCCGCCCTGGGCCGCCGGGTCGGCACGAGCCTTGGCCGCTGACGGCTGCCCGCCCGGCCTCTGCTTCATTCACCGGCCCAGTTGGCCGAAAAATCTGCACCACAACCAATCGAGGGAGGAAACCCGATGGCCGCCAAGAACATTCTTCACATGCTGACGCCGCACAAACATGTCAGCCCTTTCGACGTGAATATGGCCCTCGACGCCGGCTATGATTCCGTTACCCCGTACGAAAACGTATCGCTCGACGAGGTCACCGATATCGTCCAGGACATCATCTTTTCGCGGCCACCGGATCGCGGCGTCAACTCGGCGGTGTTCTTCGGCGGCGACGACGCTGTCCTTGCCCTCGACATGATCGACGCGGCCAAAAGCGCGCTGGTGCCGCCCTTTGGCTGCAACATCATGGCCGATCCCGCCGGCTCCTTCACCACCGCCGCGGCCATGGTCGCCTGCGTCGAGAAAAACTTGAAGGACAAGGCGGGCAAGAGCCTTGCCGACGTTTCGATCGCGGTTTTCGGGGCGACTGGCGTGGTCGGCTACTGCTCGGCGGTGATCGCCGCGCTGGAAGGCGCGACGGTCAAAATCGTCGGCTATAGCGGCCTCGACCGGGTGAAAAAACGCGCCGATGAAATGCAGGAGCGTTTCGGTGTCGAGATCCAGCCGGTCGACGGATCGAGCGACGAGAAAAACGCGGCCGCGATCGCCGATGTCGAGGTCATCTTCTCGGCCGCCCGGGCCGGGGTCCAGGTGCTCTCGCTCGGCCAACTTCAGACGGCCAAGAAGCTGCTTGTCGCGGCCGACGTCAATGCCGTGCCGCCCCTCGGCCTCGAAGGCATCGACGTGATGGCGAATGGCGCGCCGATCGACGGCACCGACGCTTTCGGCATCGGCGCGCTGGCGGTGGGGCCCGTCAAATCGAACACCGAGCATGGGTTGCTCAAGCGGATGATCGAAGCGGACGAGGTGCAAAGCCTCGATTTTCGCGACGCCTTTCAACTCGCCCGCACGCTCGTGTCATGACCACAGTGAACGAACCGGGAGCGGCCGACGGGACGACCGGCCGGCCGACCATCCTGGCCGCCGCCTTTTCGGCACGGCAGATCGCGGCGAGCGCCAAGCTGGCCGGGATCGACACACTCGCGGTCGATTTCTTCGGCGATCTCGACCTTGAGGACCACGCCAAGGCGAGCACTGTCCTGCGCGGCCACTATCCCGACGGGTTTTCCGGCGAGGCCTTGATCGAGTCGCTGGAACGGCTGGCCGAGGGCGAAACGCCGCTCGGCTTCGTCTACGGCGCCGGCTTCGAGGATCGGCCGGAGTTGCTCGCCGCGATCGGCACGCGCTGGCCGATCCTCGGCACCGATCCGGAGACCGCGCGGCGGTTGAAGGATCCGGAGATCGTCGCCGAGATCTGCCGCGCGGCAGGCGCCGCGCATCCCGCCATCCAGCGCGCGGCGCCGAACGATCCGGGCAACTGGCTGTCAAAGCAGGTCGGCGGCTGTGGCGGCAGCCATGTCAGGCTCGGCGACACGCCGCCGTCGGATGATCGCTATTATCAACGCTTCGTCCGGGGCGAGCGAATCTCGATGGCCTTCGTTGCCGCCGGCACGCGCTCTGCCGTTATCGGCTATTCACGGCAATGGGCCGACGCCAGCCCCGACGAGCCGTTCCGCTATGGCGGCGCCGTTGGCCCGATCCCGGTCGATCCACAAAACGATGCGACGATGCGCGAAGCGGTGACGGCCGTGCTCCATCGGCTGCCGCTGAAAGGGCTTTGCAGTGCCGACTTCGTCATTGGCGACGACGGCATCGTCCTTTTGGAGCTGAATGCCCGCTGCGGCGCGACGCTCGACGTCTTCGAGGATCCGGCCAGGCCACTCGTTGCGCTGCATCTCGCCGCCCTTCGCGGCAGCCTGCCGGAGACGCTTGCGCGGCCGTCAGGTCCGATCCGCGCCACGGGTTTGGCCTGGGCACGCCAGCCTCTGGATCTACCGGCGGGTTTTGCCTGGCCAACCTGGACGCGCGACCGGACCGCGCCGCCAGGCGCATTCGCCGCTGGCCAACCGATCTGCACCATCGTCGCCGAAGCCTCGAGCGCCGAAGCAGCAGAGCGGCTTTTTCATGATAGAACGCAACAGATCAACGACATGCTTGGGAGCATTGCGGCATGATTCAAACGAGGGTCCTATCGGTCAATGCCGGCGTTCAGTCTCTGGTCGCCGACCTCAAGCAGCGCGCCCGGGAGCTGAAGGTCGCGATCTCGACCGGTGCTGCCGGCGAAACCGTGATCGACGCCGGCGCCGCGGTGCCTGGCAGTCTCGAAGCCGGACGGATCATCACCGAGATCTGTCTCGGCGGCTACGGTTCGGTCGTGATCGGCTCGTCGGAGCGCCTGCCGCGCTGGCCGTTTGCGCTGACCGTGCGCAGCTCGAACCCGGTGATCGCCTGTATGGGCAGCCAATATGCCGGCTGGCAGCTCACCAACGAGCCGGGCGAGCCGGACTATTTCTCGATGGGCTCGGGCCCGGCCCGGGCGCTCGCCGGTAAGGAGGCCCTGTTCAAGGACATCACCTACGCCGATCAGAGCGATACGGCGACGCTGGTGCTCGAAGCCGGCAGTCCGCCACCCGAAGCGCTGGTCCGCCGCATCGCCGACGACTGCGACATCGCACCGGAGAAGCTGACGATCATCTTCACCCCGACCCAGTCGCTCGCCGGCAGCGTGCAGATCGTCGGCCGGGTGGTCGAGGTCGCGCTGCATAAGGCCCATGAGCTGCATTTCGATATGAGCCAGATCGTCGAGGGAATGGGCACCGCCCCCCTGGCCCCGCCGCATCCGGATTTCTTGACCGCCATGGGCCGGACCAACGACGCGGTGATCTATGGCGGCCGTGTGACGCTGCATGTCACCGGCCCGGCCGATGCCGCCAGAGCGCTGGCGGAGCGGCTGCCGAGCAGCACGTCCGAGGACTACGGCAAGCCGTTCAAAGAGATCTTCAGCCGCTACGACGGCGATTTCTACAAGATCGATGGCATGCTGTTCTCGCCCGCCGCGGTGCAGGTCGTCGCGCTGGAGAGCGGCGAGACCTTTTCGGCCGGGGCTGTCAACCCGGATCTGATCGATGCGTCCTTCGGCTGAGCGTCGCGTGGAGCAGCCGGGCGACGGCGAGCCTGCGCGCATCCTCCTGGTGACCGCAAGCCTTGATCGCCATGCCCGCGACCTCTGCGCCGCGTTCGAGGCGCGCGGGGCCAGCGTGACGATGACGAAACTCGCCGACGCCGGCTTCGACACCGGCGCCCGTCATGGCCTGCATTTTCCGGGACTCGGCGAAACCCTGCCGGACGCCGTCTGCGTGCGAACCATGGATGGCGGCAGCTTCGAGGCGGTGACACGTCGCCTGTCGATCCTGCATGCTCTCGCACGCCTCAACATTTTCGTCTCGAACGATGCCCGGGCGATCGAAAACTGCGTCGACAAGGCAATGACGAGCTTTCTGGTGGCGAAGTCGGGCCTGCCGACGCCGCGCAGCTGGACGGTGGAGTCCCGCGCCGAAGCGGAGCGGATCATTGCCGCGGAAAACCGCGCCCTTGTCCTCAAGCCCTTGTTCGGTGCCCAGGGCAAAGGGCTGAAGCTCATCGGATCCGCGAGCGATCTGCCGCCCGCCGAGGAGATCGCTGGCGGGGTCTATTATCTCCAACGCTTCATCGGTCATTCCCGCGATGGCCGCTGGTCGGATTACCGGCTTTTGGTCTCGCGCGGCCGCGTCGCCGCCGCCATGCGCCGTGAGGCCGCGTGCTGGATCACCAACATCAAGCAGGGCGCCGCCGCCCGTCCGATCTTCCCACGCCGCGACCTCGAAGAGCTGGCCATCGCCGCGACTGAGGCCGTCGCCGGCGATTTTTGCGGCGTCGACCTGCTGGTCGACGCCGATGGCCGGGCGCAGGTGCTCGAAGTCAATTCGATGCCGGCCTGGACCGGTCTTGAGAAGGCGAGCGGGCTCGACATCGCCGCGCTCCGCGCCGCCGATCTCCTGGCCAGCCTCACGGACCGTCGCCGCACGCAGCCGGCGCCCTCGCCAGCGCTCGCATGAGCCTTTCGGCGGCCAGGATCGAGGCGGCCTTCCGCGCCGCCTGTCAGGCGGAGATCGACACGCTGAAGCCGGGCAACGTCCATCGCTTCGCCGCCGGCCACGGCATGAGCGCCGTCACCTTTGCCATCGCCGCCAAGGCCGCCGCTCCGGCGATTGCCCGCACAGGCGCCTCGGTCGGCGCCCGCATCATCGCCGCCACCGAGGCGAGCGTTGCGGCCGTCGGCATGAACGCCAATCTCGGCATCGTCCTTTTGGCCGCGCCGCTCGCCGCAGCGGCCGAGCGCGTCGGCGCCGGCGCGACACCTGCCGACCCCGTCGCCGCGTTGCGGTCAGAGACGATCGCGGTTCTCAGCAGCCTCGATGCCGAGGACACGCGCCTTGCCTATCGCGCGATCGCACTGGCCAATCCCGGCGGTCTTGGCAGGCGAAGCGACAACGACGTGCGGGATGCGCCGAGGATCGGCCTGGTCGCGGCGATGACGCTCGCCAGCGATCGCGACCTCGTCGCGCGGCAATATGCGAATGGCTTTGGGGAAATTTTTAATGTCGGCATGGCCGCAATCCATGCGCAGGCCGATCCCGGCAACGAGATCCTCGGCGATCGGGCCGCGCTGGCAAGCTTCCTTGCCTTTGCCACACGCTTTCCCGACAGCCATATCGACCGCAAGTTCGGGGCATCGGTTTCCGATGAAATCTGCAGTCTTTTCAAACATTTCGATCGAAATCTGACAGAACTGGTCGAGCCCGACGCGCGGCTCGCATTGGCTCTGGCCTTCGATTCGGAGTTGAAAGCCAAAGGGGTCAATCCCGGCACCTCGGCCGATCTCACCGTCGGTACGCTGTTCGTCAAGGAGCTTGCGGAAGCGCTCGCGGGGTGATTGACTAAGCAGCGCAGGGGCACATGTGGCCTCAAGCTATCTGGCAAACCGGTCCCGTGCGGACGCCGCGAACAAGGATAGTCGTCTGGCCGGGATTGTCCCGGCGACCGGAAGGAGGACGACTCGACGCAGCGCCGAGGCCTGCGGCTGAGTCACGGGAAACTCTTCTTCAGGTCGGAACTTCTTCGCGCGGACCGGGGCTGCCGGGCCGCTGCATGTAACGCCAGTTTGGAGGAACTGCTCATGGCGACAATCAACAAGGTGATGGTCGGCGAATCGCTCGTCGGAGACGGCAACGAGGTCGCCCATATCGACCTCATCATCGGACCACGCGGCTCGGCCGCGGAGTCGGCGTTTTGTAACTCGCTGACCAACAACAAGGACGGCTTCACGACGCTGCTCGCAGTCGTCGCGCCGAACCTGCCCTGCAAGCCCAACACCGTGATGTTCAACAAGGTCACGATCAAGGGCGCCAAGCAAGCCGTGCAGATGTTCGGCCCGGCCCAGACCGCCGTGGCCCGCGCCGTTGCCGACAGCGTCGAGAAGGGCATCATTCCGGCCGCGGAAGCCGACGACCTGTTCATCTGCGTCGGCGTCTTCATTCACTGGGAAGCCGAGGACGACGCCAAGATCCGCGATTACAACTATCAGGCTACGATGGAGTCGATCGAGCGCGCCATCAAGGGCACGCCGACGGCCGCCGAAGTGGTCTCCAAGAAAGGTTCCGCCGCGCACCCCTTCGCCGGCGCCTAGACAAGAAACCATCCCGGGGAAGACGACAAGCCGGCGATGCCCGCTGGCCTTCTCCGGCGATTGGCCGCCAAGTTTGGCTTCCAGTAGGCAGCCGCTGTTCTCGGGATCATCACCGTTGGAAGGGGCCGAAAGGCCCCTTCTTCACGTCCGCCGATCGCATCGTTTCTAAAAAATCGCAGCAGCGGCGCGGACCGTTTCAATGCTCAGGACGCGCCGCTCCCGCCAGCGGTGAGCCCGTCACGGCAATCAGGAATTTTCGCCGTTCGGAGCGATGTCGGTTGCGCTGACGCTCGCGCCGTAGCAAGCATCAGGCAGCTTGGGTCAAGCAATCATCACGCTGCCTAGAGCGCCCTGCGTCCTATCGGACGCAGACAGGTCGCTCTAACCCTTTGAATCGACGCATCGTGCTTTGCCGAAAATCGATGCCGATTTTCGGGCCGATGCTGTAACGATGTGCCGGTAAGATGTCCCGTTCCTTTCATTCGATTGCCTTCGTCGCCAGCGAAACGGACGCCGCCCAAGAGGCCGCGCATCGGCTCGCGGCGCTTTACGGCAACGTTGCGACGGACTGCGCCGATGTCATCGTGGCGCTCGGCGGTGACGGCTTTATGCTGCAGACGCTGCACCGCTTCATCGACACCGCGCAGCCGATCTACGGCATGAACAAAGGCACGGTCGGGTTCTTGATGAACCCCTATCGCGAGGCCGGGCTGCGCGAACGACTTGCCGCAGCGGTCGAGAACGTCATCCATCCGCTGGAAATGATTGCCCTCGATACCGACGGAATCGAGCACCGCTCGCTGGCGATCAACGAGGCGTCGATCTTCCGCCAGTCCTTTCAGGCGGCACGGCTGCAAATCTCGATCGACGACAAGGTGCGGCTGGAGGAACTCGTCTGCGACGGCGTCCTGGTCGCGACCCCTACCGGCTCGACCGCCTACAATCTTTCCGCCCAGGGGCCGATCCTGCCGATCGACGCACCGCTTTTGGCGCTCACCCCGGTCAGCCCGTTCCGGCCCCGGCGCTGGCGCGGCGCGCTCCTGCGCAACCATCAGCAGGTGACGATCACCGCACTCGAATATGAGAAGCGTCCGGTCAACGCCGTCGCCGACGCGACCGAGGTGAAATCGGTCGTCAAGGTTCAGATCCGCGAATCTGGCAGTGACGTCTGCTACATTCTGTTCGACCAGGACCATTCATGGGACGAACGCATCCTGATCGAGCAATTCCGCTATTGAAGACAAACAAGACGCGCCGGGATCGGTGCGTGCCGACCTTTCGATGATCCGGTCAGGCCGCGACGGCTCGGGTCGTTTCGCGCACGGCGTCCCGCTCAGCCTCGCTGACAAGCTGGCGCAGAATCGCCATCGCTTCCGACATCCCGCGGTCGTCGAACTGGCGCGCCGACACGCGAGCCAACAGCAGGGCCGGGACGGCGGCCGGGCGCGGCGCCGAGGCGTCGCGGGCGACCGCGCGCCAGAGCGTCAGCGCTTCGCCGAAGAGATAGGCGATTCCTTCCGACAAGCCGCAATCGAGGACAAGGGCCCGCAGCGCCGACGAGCGGCCGGCCGCAACGATGCTCTCCACCCGCCGCTGCGAGCGCCCGGACAAGCTGACGAGCAGCGTCGTGAAGAGTTCGACGTCGCCGCCAACCAGCACTCTGAGGAGCAGCGACGGCGTCATCGTCCCGCTGCCGCGCAGATGCTCGGCGAAGGCAGGCACTTCGTGCCGCGTCAGTGTGGCGCCGATGGTGGCAGTCCCGCGCTCGCCCGCCTCATAGGCGATCACGCCGGCGCGCTTGGCGCCGAGCAAGCCGATCAGCAACGGCGCTTCGGCGAGACGGTCGCGCGCGGCCAGCATCAGCGTCTGGCGGACCGCCGACGGAAGCTCGGTCCGGGCCAGCAGGGCTTCGCACAGATCGCCATCGGCGGAAAAGCGCTCGGCGAGACGATAAAAGCTTGGGGAGGAGAGTGCCGCGCCCGGATTGCGGCATAGGGCCAGCGCCGCCTCTACCTCGCCGCTCTCGGCGATCGCCGCGGCGACCGGCAGCGGCACGATGGCCCGTTCGGCAATCGCCCGGCGGGCAGCCGGCGAACCGACGGCGACGAGATCAACCAGCCTCTCGGCTGAAAGATCCCCGCAACCGGTGACGATGGCGGTCGCGACCGAATCGATGTCTGCGGCCAAAGCGTAGAGCAGCGCCGGCGGCAGATTGTTCGCGCGCGACAGGGCTTTGGCCATCGCCAGCCGCACGGCGGAGGCCGGATCGTCGAGAAGCAGCGTCAGGGAGGCGACGACCGCGTCGTAATCGGCCCCCGTGGCATTGCCCGAAGCCAGCGTTCCGGCGAGCATCGTCGCCGCCTCGGCCCGATCCTTGGTCGACGCTTGTTTCGCCCATTTGGCAAATCGCTGCACGATCATCGAACCCGTCCCTTTCCCGCCAAGACTGATAAGGTCATCTTTGCGGGAAATGGTTTAGGTTTCGTTCACCATACGCGTTGACGAAATGAAAACTTTTGCCACCCTCGGTCGACGCTCAAAGATCCGAGGCGTCCGGCGCCTTCGGGCGCTGCATCTGAAACACCTGGTCGCCCACGGTGTAATCGAGATAGCCGAGGCGGGCGAGCGGCGCGGCGAGCGTCATGTCGATCAGGCCGTCTTTGAGGATGGTCTCATCAATGTGGATCGCCACCACCTCACCGATCACGACGGTGTTGTTCGATCGCGTCGCGCCGAGTCCCTTCGGCCGGAAGTGATCGGTCACCTTGCATTCGAGCGCCGCCGGGCTTTCGGCAACGCGCGGCGCGGCAACGATCCGGCAGGGCGCCTCGGTCAAGCCGGAGAAGCTGAATTCGCTCACGCCACGCGGCGCCGGGGCGGAGCTGCGATTGAGAGGATCGGCGAGCGCCCGCGTCGCGAGATTGGCAACGAACTCGCCGCTTTCGATGGCGAAGCTCGCCGTGTCCTTCATACCGGCCGAGGAGAACATGACCAGTTTCGGCTGATCGCTGATGGCGTTGAAAAAGCTGTAGGGCGCGAGATTGACCGCCCCGGCCGCGCTGCGGGTGGAGATCCAGCCGATCGGCCGTGGCGCGACGATCGCCTTGAACGGATCGTGCGGCAGGCCATGGTCGTTGGTGTCGGTCGTGTAAGAGAGCATCAGGCCGCTCCCGTCGCCGTCGCCTCGCTGACGATTTCGGCGAGATCGGGGCGTGGGCGCTCGGACGGCGGAACGCTCGGCGTGCCGATATGGATGAAGCCGACGACCTTCTCCTCCGGCGTGATGCCAAGAATTGCCTTGGCCTCGTCGTCATAGGCGACCCACTCCGTCACCCAATTGGCCGCATAGCCATGGGCATGAACGGCATTGACGAGGTTCATCGCCACCGCGCCGCCGGACAATTCCTGTTCCCAGATCGGAATCTTCACATGCGCCTTGGCGGTCGAGATCACGCCGACGACGAGCGGAGCTCGGGTGAAGCGCTCCGCCTCGATCGTCTGACGCGTCTCGGTCATCCGCTCGCCCTCGCGCTCGGCGACGAGCCCGGCCAGGGCCTCGCCAACTTTGACCGCAGCATCGCCGCGATACAGAACGAAGCGCCATGGCGCGAGCTTGCCGTGGTCGGGCACCCGCGCGGCAATCGTCAGGATATGATCGAGCGCCTCGCCCGACGGCGCCGGTTCGGCGAGCATCGGGATCGGGATCGAACGACGGGTGGACAAGAGTTCAATAGCGTCGGTCAAGGCTTCGTCTCCGCAAATGTCACGGCAGAGCTAGGTGCTCGTGCAAGGCTTAGCAATCGTGTCGGCCGATGAACACCGTGTCGTCCACCGCGACGCGTAGGCTTCGCCTTGAATTTGTCGATGATTTGCGCTCAACACAAAAGCCATGGGGGAAGCGTTCACGATGGCGCCGCGGCGACGGCCTCGCAATCCGGCCAAGAGATTTGGCGGGAGCGTTGAGGCGTGTCGTGATGCAAGCCATCGCGCTTTCTGCGACGCACTTTGCGCGGATTCTGCGGCGAGCGCGCCACGCCCCTTCCACCGGCGCAACATACTGAGCACGACGAGGCTCGTCGCCTTGTTCTTGGCCTTTCTTCTCGCCGCCCCGGCCGCCATGGCGCAAGAACGCGGTGGTGGAGGCGGCAGCGGATTTCTCGGCGGCCTCGGTGACCTCCTCGGCGGCAAGCCGGACGGCCCTGCCCCTTACGTTTCGCCAAGTGCCAATGACCTGATCCCGAATGCCGGCGACGTCGGTGTGCCGCAGGCGCGCGCACCGAAGACGTTCGAGCCGATCACTCTGCCAAAGGCCGCACCAGGCAATCTGAAGGCACCGAAGATCGATCTGCCGGGTCTGCCCGCCTATGCGCCTCAAAGCGCTCCATCCCAGAATCTGTTGCGCCACAGCGCCAGCCTGTCGTTGCGCGCGGTGCTTGTCAAAGGCGGTGCAACGGTACCGAACGGCCTGATCTGGCGGCTGTTTTCCGCCGTTCCCTCGCTCGAGGGCCGCTCGCCGCTGATCGCCTCGTCGCAAAGCGCGACGCCAAGCTTCGATGTGCCGCCCGGCTCGTACATTCTGCATGTCGCCTTTGGCCGTGCCGGCACCGTCAAGCGCATCGACTTTTCCGGGTTGAAAACCCAGGAGATCATCGATCTCGACGCGGGCGGGCTGAAGCTCAACGCCGTGGTCGGCGAACACGGCAAACCAATCCCCTCGCGACTGCGCTTCGACGTTTATGCCGAGGCGACGGATGATGCCGAGCGCAAGATCGTGGCCAACGACGTCCCGCCCGGCAAGGTGCTGCGGCTGAACGCAGGTTCCTATCAGGTCGTCTCCCATTACGGAGCGGTCAATGCGGTCGTCAGGGCCGATATCCGCGTCCAGGCGGGCAAGCTAACGGAAGCGACGATGACCCAGCGGGCGGCGTTGCTGACGATGAAACTCGTGCGGGAACACGGCGGCGAAGCGATCGCCGATACCGCCTGGACGATCACCAATAACGAGGGCGATCTGGTCGGTGAAAGCGTCGGCGCTTTTCCCTCGATGGTGCTGGCCGCGGGCGACTACGTCATCGTCGCGCGCAACAACGACAAGATCTATCAGCGCGACTTCACGGTCCAAGCCGGAAAAAACACCGATGTCGAGGTTCTCACCTCCGATATCGCGCCGAGCGAGGACGATGCGACACCGGAAGATGCGCCGCCGGATGATGCGCCAGTTGACGATGCAGCCGCCAATGCCTTGAAGGCAACCGGCGATTAACGCGCCGTGCGTTTGCTAGAACGCACGGCGCTCAAATTGACGGCGACCAACGCGATTCCATGCGGGTTATGGACCACGCCGGCGGCGCTGCCCGGACCATGCGGACCAGACAGCGCTCGCAAACGCGTTGCTCAGGCTGCGGCCTTGCCGGCTAGCAAGGCCTTGCGTTTCAGATCCGGCGGCACGGCCTCGTCGGCCAGCGCGGCGATCGCCGCGTCGAGCGGCAGCGCGGTCTGATCGCGCGAGCCCAGACGGCGGATGTTGACCGTCCGCTCCTCCGCCTCGCGCTTGCCGCAGACGAGCATCACCGGCACCTTGGCGAGCGAATGCTCGCGGACCTTGTAGTTGATCTTCTCGTTGCGCAGATCGACGCTGGCCCGCAGGCCCGCCTCACGCAGCGCCGCAACGACTTCCATGGCGTAGTCGTCCGCCTCCGAGGTGATGGTCGCGACGACCACCTGCTCGGGGGCGAACCATAGCGGCATGTGGCCGGCGAAGTTCTCGATCAGAATGCCGAGGAAGCGCTCCATCGAACCGCAGATCGCCCGGTGGATCATCACCGGCTGACGCTTTTCCGAATTCTGGTCGATATAGAAGGCGCCGAAGCGTTCGGGCAGATTGAAATCCACCTGAGTGGTGCCACACTGCCATTCGCGGCCGATCGCATCCTTCAGAGTATATTCGAACTTCGGCCCGTAGAACGCGCCCTCGCCCGGCAAAATGCCGGTCTTTATGCGCCCACTCGACTTTGCGGCGATCTCCTCCAGAACCTCGCCCATGATGGATTCGGCGCGGTCCCAGCTTGCGTCAGATCCGACCCGCTTGTCCGGCCGGGTCGAGAGCTTCACCACGATCTCCTCGAAGCCGAAGTCCTCATAGACCGACAGGATCAGATCGTTGATGCGCAGGCACTCGGCCGCCATCTGCTCTTCGGTGCAGAAGACGTGAGCATCATCCTGGGTGAAGCCGCGCACGCGCATCAGACCGTGCATTGCGCCGGAGGGTTCGTAGCGATGGACGGCGCCGAATTCGGCCAGCCGGATCGGCAATTCGCGATAGGACTTTAGCCCGTGCTTGAAGATCTGGACGTGGCCCGGGCAGTTCATCGGCTTCAGCGCGAAGACGCGTTCGTCCTCGGACTCCTCGTCGGCGCAGGTAACCGCGAACATGTTTTCGCGATACCAGCCCCAGTGGCCGGAGGTTTTCCAGAGCGAGTTGTCGAGCACCTGCGGGGCGTTGACTTCCTCATAGACGCCGTCGAGCCGGCGGCGCATATAGGCGACGAGGGTCTGGAACATGCGCCAGCCCTTGCCGTGCCAGAAGACGACGCCCGGCCCCTCTTCCTGGAAATGGAACAGATCCATCTCCCGGCCGAGTCGGCGGTGATCGCGCTTCTCGGCCTCTTCCAGCATGTGAAGATAGGCGGCGAGCTGTTCTTTTGTCGCCCAGGCAGTGCCGTAGATGCGGGTCAGCATCGGGTTGTTGGAATCGCCGCGCCAATAGGCGCCGGCCACCTTCATCAGCTTGAAGGCGTCGCCGATCTGGCCGGTCGAGGCCATGTGCGGACCACGACACAAATCGAACCAATCGCCCTGCGAATAGATCTTGACGTCCTGATCCTCGGGGATCGCGTCGACCAGCTCGACCTTATAGGCCTCGCCCTTGTCGGCAAAAACCTGCTTGGCCTTGTCGCGCGGCCACACGTCTTTGACGAAGGGCGCGTTGCGGCGGATGATCTCGGCCATCTTCTTTTCGATGACGGGAAGATCGTCCGGGGTAAAAGGCTCGTTGCGGGCGAAATCGTAATAGAAGCCGTTTTCGATCACCGGGCCGATGGTGACTTGAGTGCCCGGCCATAACTCCTGCACCGCTTCCGCCATGACATGGGCCGCGTCGTGGCGGATCAGTTCGAGCGCACGGGGATCGTCGCGGGTCAGAATTTCAAGCGCGCCGGAGCGGCCGACCGGGTCGGACAGATCACGGACCTCGCCGTCGAGCGCATAGGCGATCGCCTTCTTGGCCAGCGACTTGGAAATGCCGGTGGCGATCTCCGCGCCGCTGGTGGCGGCATCGAAGGCACGTTCGGATCCGTCGGGGAAGGAAAGGGAAATGGCCTCGGCCATCGTCATGTCTCCTGTTGTCCAGTCCCGCCTACGAGCGCGGGTGGTTGCCTTGTGCGAAGGCCCAGGCTTCTATCGTCATCATGCGGGGGAGTAAACCACCAGGCCAGAGGAGGCACTAGACGATGGCCCCCGACGGATGACCCCACAGCAACGTTGAGGAGAGGCAGGTCGATGCAATCGAACCAGCCAAGCCGCACGGCGGTGCGCGTGGCGCGCTATCGCGCCGATCATCAAATCCTCAAGGCCGGCGTGATCTTTCGCGATCCGTTCGCCGAGAAGATTCTCGGAAACGCGCGCCTGGCGCCGAAGGCGCTGGCGATGGCACTGACAGCGATCAGTCGAGATCTTCCGTCGGTGCATCAGGCACGTATTTCTTGATCGACTCGATCGCCCGATGGGCGCCCGACTTCGAGCTGTATCCCTCGGTCGCAAAAATGATTTCGGAATTGTATTTGAAGCGGACACGAAACTCACCCGCTTTGTCTTTATAGATCTCGAATTTGTGGGCCATCGCGAATTCCTCCCGTAGAGGAAGAAATGTCGCCCACAAACAACGACACGTCAAGTTCCGGCGCGCCGAAGTCACCTTCATAAGCACCGCGCGACGACCTGATCGCGCGGCGCGCACTCTGATTCATTCGACCCGTCGGGCTTGCCGAAAGCGAGCCGATTGTCGGGCCGATGCTCGAGCCCGACGTCAGTCGTTCTTGGCCGCCAACGCCGCCGTGGTGGTGATCTCGGCGCCGTAGATCGTCTTCAGATAATCGAGCGCGGCCGCCTGATCGACACCGGGGAACACGCAGACCGCATCGGCGGGAACCTTGATGCCGTAACCGCGTGTGAAAGCGCCGTAGGCCGAGTGGCGTACACAGCAATGGGTGTGCTGGCCGGTGAGCACGACCTCCGTAACGCCATAGGCATCGAGGGTTTCGCCGAGGCCGGTCTCATCGAAGGCGCCGTAGAAGCGCTTGGGCGAGACGATCTCGCGCTCCAGGCCGAGCGGCCGCAACGCATCGATCACGTCGGCGCCGGGCGTTCCGGCCATGGCATGCTTGCCCCACACGCCGATCTCACGATCGTCGGCGCGATGGGCGTCGTTGGAATAGACGACGATCCAGTCCGGCTGGCTGCGGGCGTGGTCGATCATCCGCTGAATCGCCGGCACGATGGCCATGGCATCCGCCTCATTGGCGAGTACGCCGGTAACGAAGTCATTCAGCATGTCGATGACGATGAGCGCTTTCACGGGATCTTCCTCCTTGCTCGATGCGATTGCTTAGCCAGCCAGACTTATCGCACCGGACGAGCTATTCGCAGCCGGTCGGAAGTTGCATTGCGACCAACCACCACCCTTCCCCCGAAGCCGCAGTTGTATTGCAAAGGATCGCCGAGGGGCGGTCAATCGGGAACGTTATCGATCCCGTGGCCGCCGAAGGGACCGCATGTGGCGACGCGCTTGGCCGACAGCCAGCCGCCGCGCCACAACCCATGGCGGGCGATCGCTTCATAGGCATATTCCGAACAGGTCGGCAGATGCCGGCAATGGCCGCCGACCAGCGGCGAAAAGGTCAGCTGGTAAAGCCGTACCAAGCCGACCCCGAACAGCCGGCCGGGCGTCTTCCGCCACGGTCCGGTGTAATTACGCGAGATCATAGTCGGCGGTGTCGGCATCGGGGAGCAAAGCTTCGATTCTGGCACTGCAATCGGGGATATCCCGAACCGCCGTCCACCAAAGTCGGTCAAAGGAGATCGGGTCATCGCGGTGAACGGGAACATGCCGCATTGCGGCCGCGAGTGTCAGCCGCAGCTCCGGATGGGCCTGCGATAACATCGGATAGGTCTTGATGATCCCGACCGCAATCTCGTCCAACAGTTCGACCGCTATCGACAGGGCCAATTGGCGACGGTCGTTGGTCTGCAGGTTCGCAGGACTCATCTCGGGCAAAATGGGTTCAGCCCGTCGACACGCCGCCGACAAGCCGACGAGACGATCCATGAAACCGTCGGGGAGATCCTGCGGCGCGGTCACAGCGGTCTGAAGGACGGGCTGATCCGGCGAAAAACCGGATCCGAAAAATCGCCATCGGTCCGAACTTCGATGCGGGTCTGCGATTTTGAGGACAACTTTTCCTCCAAACGAGCCAGGTCAAACAGCGAAAACTCGCCCGCGGCCTCGACGATAATGTCGAGGTCGCTCTCCTCCGTATCCTCCCCCCTCGCGACCGAGCCGAAGAAAGCGGGGATTGCTCACAGGATAACGCGACAGGATCTCGCGGATCGTTTCACGATGCTTCTCAAGCGCTTCAGATGGCTTCATCCCGACAGCTCCTGCGAATGGATCGAACGCGCCGTTCTGTCGCATTCCCGCTCAGGCGGCCTCGCCCCGCCCCGCCTGTTCGATCGTATCGAGGGCTTCGACCACCGCATCGAAGGTCAGCATGGTCGAGGCATGGCGCGCCTTATGGTCGCGCACCGGCTCCAGATATTTCAGATCCGCGAACCGGCCGGTCGGTGGCCGACCGTTTTCCTTCAGCATGGCCCGCATCGTCTCGCGCACCGCCCGTAATTCCTCCGGTGTCGCGCCGATGATGTTGCGAGCCATCACCGCGGACGACGCCTGGCCGAGGGCACACGCCTTGACCTCATGGGCAAAGTCCTCGACCCGGCCCTCTGCGATCTTCAGGTCGATGGTCACCGTCGAGCCGCAGAGCCGCGAATGGGCGGTCGCACTGGCATCGGGCTGCTCCAGCCGGCCGATGCGCGGGATATTGCCGGCAAATTCGAGTATCTTCGCATTGTAGACATCGTCGATCACGGCATAGTCCTCATTAAGAGGTTTTTGATTCACGCCCTGTCAAAGGCCGGTTTTCCAAATTATATAGGTTGCTGGGCACCGCTTCGATAGGGGCCGCCGACAGCGGTCAATGCGCCTTCGGACGATCTCACTTTGGACGATCTCACTTGGGCGCCTTCATGATCCGTGAGGAACAACCATCGTGAAAAATCCTCTGTCCGTCGCGCAGCAAGGACGCCTGAACGGTGCGCCCGATCACCATTCGCTTTGGATGGCCGCCCGCATTCCGACGCTTTCGGAGAATGAGAACATGGAAGCCGTGATCAAGAAATTTCCCGAAAAGTCGGATGACGTCAGACCCGAACGCCCGAGCCGCGAAGAGGCCGAGCAGGCCGTCGAGACGCTGCTGCGTTGGGTCGGTGAGGATCTCTCGCGCGAAGGGCTGAAAGAGACGCCGAAGCGCGTCGTCAAGGCCTATGAAGAGCTCTTCAGCGGCTACCATCTCGACCCGAACGACGTTCTCGGCCGGGTGTTCGAGGAGGTTGCTGGCTATGACGACGTCGTCCTCGTCAAGGACATCAAGTTCTACTCCCACTGCGAGCATCACATGGTGCCGGTGATCGGCAGGGCGCATGTCGCCTATCTGCCCGACGGCAAGGTGCTCGGCCTCTCAAAGATCGCCCGCCTGGTCGATATGTTCGGTCGCCGCCTGCAGACCCAGGAGGCCATGACCGCACAGATCGCCGACGCGCTCGATCAGGCGCTCAAGCCGCGCGGCGTCGCCGTCATTCTCGACGCGGAGCATCTATGCATGTCGATGCGTGGGATCCGCAGTCACGGCTCATCGACGATGACGACCACCTATCGCGGTGTCTTTGCCGACGACACCGAGCGCCAGGATCGCATCCTCCGCCTCGTCGGCGCGGGCAACTGATCGCTCATCACGCCATGATGGAGACGACTTTTCCGCTGCCTTCCTCCGACACGGTCGAGCAGGAAGAAGGCACCACGCTGCGGCCGCGTTTCGACATAAACGGCTTGATCACGGCCGTGACCACCGATCATCAGAGCGGTGAGGTGCTGATGGTTGCCCATATGAATGCCGAAGCGCTCGAACGCACGATGGCAACCGGTATCGCCCATTACTGGTCGCGATCGCGCAAGACCCTTTGGAAAAAGGGCGAGAGTTCCGGTGCGTTGCAGATCGTGCGTCAGATCCGCATCGACTGCGATCAGGACGCCGTCTGGCTGAAGGTCGTGTGCGAGCGCAAGGAAGATACCTGCCATACCGGCCGTGAGAGCTGCTTTTACCGGGCCATCAGCCCGGATGATGGCAGGCTGAAAATTCTCGTCGCGCCGCCATCGGCCGATTGACAGTCACGCGAGGGCCGCGTCCCGATGCCACGTCGCTCCTTAACACGATGGTCAAGAGTTCGGCCTAGGCTGACCAAGCGAAAGGAACGAGACCGGAGAGCGGATATGCTGGAGCGCGTATTCAGTTGGCGCGAAGACCCGCCCGCCCCTACGGGGTTGGCCTCTCCGATCGTGTCCGCCAAGCCAAAGCCGAAGAACGGCATTGCCTTGGCGCTCGGCGGCGGCGCCGCGCGAGGCTGGGCTCATATCGGTGTGCTGAAGGCGCTCGACGAATACGATATCCCGATCTCGATGATCGCCGGCACTTCGATCGGCGCCCTCGTCGGCGGCTGCTATCTCGCCGGCAAACTGGCCGAGCTGGAGGAATTTGCCCGCTCTCTGACCAAGCGCGGCCTGATCCGCTATCTCGACTTCCGCATCGGCGGCTCTGGCCTGATTGGTGGCCTGCGGCTCAGCAAGCGCCTGACCGAGGCGCTGCACGAAACCCGGATCGAGGATCTCGACCGAACGCTGATCTGCGTCGCGACCGACGCGGAGACCGGCCATGAGGTCTGGCTCGATTCCGGCTCGCTGGTCCTCGCCATGCGGGCGTCCTATGCGCTGCCCGGCGTCTTCGAACCGGTCTTTTGCGGGGGGCGCCGGCTGATGGACGGCGCCCTGGTCAATCCGGTTCCCGCCAATGTCTGCCGAGTGTTCGAGCAGCAGAACGTGATGGCGGTCAACCTCCACTACGACCTGTTTGGTCGGGCCGCCGTGCTGCGGATGCGGGCCGTGGAGGATGATGCCGCGCCCGACGCGGTCTTCCGGCCGGTCTCGCCGCAGGACGAGATGACAGATGCGTCCCAGCGCCGCAAGAAGCTCGGCCTGACTCGAACGATGGTCGACGCTTTCAACATCATCCAGGACCGCATCTCCCGGGCCCGGCTCGCGGGCGATCCCCCCGACCTGTCGCTGCAGCCGCGGGTCCGCGATATCGGGCTGTGGGAGTTCTTCCGCGCCGCCGAGGCAATCGAGATCGGCTACAGCGCCACCAAAAGCCGCATCTCCGAAATCCATCGCCTGGCCGAAAGCGACCACCCCGAGTTGATGCGCCTTTGACGCGCCGTCCGCCCTTGCCGCGCCGCGCTTAGCCTGCGGCGATGTATTCGCGCATCTTCTCCGCGTCGCGCTCGGCCTGTTCGATCTTGTTCTTGACGATGTCGCCGATCGAGACGAGGCCGACCAGACGGCCGTTCTCGACTACCGGCAGATGCCGGAATCGGCCTTTAGTCATCGTAGCCAGAAGATCGTCGATCGGTGTTTCCAGACCGCAGGTCTTGACCTTCACGGTCATCGCTTCGCCCACCGGCTTATCGAGGACCTCGGCGCCGGACTTGGCGAGCACGCGCACGATATCGCGCTCGGAAATGATGCCAGCGACACCGCCCCGGCCATCGACCAGGACGATCGCACCAATGCGGCGTTCGGCCAAAACGCTGACCGTCTCGGCCAACGTGGCCTTGGCGTCGAGCGTATAGACCTCGGAGCCTTTCACACTCAGGATATGACCGACATTCATACTCGCCTCCCTTACCGTTTTGTAAGAAAAGTGAGCCAGACGACCGCGAAGGGCAAGAGCCCAGCGCACATCAAGGCCACAATTGTTCGTGGTCGATGAGCCGCTCTTTGCCTTCCGGGCCCGATCAGCGGTGCGGCGTAACCCGGCGATCGAACAGCGGCAGACCCAAGAAGCCAAAAACGAAGCCGCCGAGATGAGCTTCCCAAGCGACTTGCGCTCCGCCGGTAAAGGCCCCGCCAAGACTGGTGCCAAGGAGAAAGTTGGTCCCGAAGAAAACCAGCGCAAATACCAGCACCGTGCGCTCGCGTAGCGCCTCGCCGATCGGCATGCAGGGCGCATTCGCCCCGGCGTCGAAACCACCAAATGGCGCGCGCCGCACGAAGGCGAAGCGACAGGCGCCCCCCATCAGAGCCGACACCGCACCGGAGGCGCCGATGACCGGCTCGAGCAAGTTCGGATTGAAAGCGTAGAATACCGCCGCCCCGGCCAGCGCGCCGACCGCGGTGAACATCAAGAACCCGATATTGCCGAGCCGGCGCGCCACCGGCGTGCCAAAAGCCAGGAACCACACCGTATTGACGCCGAAATGCGTCCAGTCGCCGTGAAGAAACGCATAGGTCAGCGGCGACCACAGATCGGCGCCGGGCGAGCGCGCCAGACAATCGGGAATGGCCGAACCGTAGCAGCCGGGGATGAAGGCGAAATCGACCAGGAACCGCACGCCGGCGAGATCGCCGAGAGAGGTACGATACAAATGGACGAGGCCCATCACCGCGATCAGCGCGAGAATAACGCCGGGAACGTTGATGGCCGGCGGCCGGCGGGACGGCTCACGCCGGATGTCGTTGTCGGATGAAAGCTCTTCCTGTGCCACGATCTCTCCAGCAGCCTCCAGCGTCGCCTCACATCGCATCAGATGGTCGCAATCCAGGATGCGCCCGCCCGACCGGCATGAGCGGCCACGCGTTTATCGCACCATCCGCATCGCCGCGCTTGCGATCGCCATTCCTCGACCGTTGCAATCCGCCTCTAACGCATCGGCCCGAAAATCGAAATCGATTTTCGGCAAAGACCAATGTGTCGCGTCCATCAGTGAGAGTCTCCGTTTGTGCGTTCCGTCACACGCATGGCGCCTTATCAGGGCGGCGCCGCCGAGGCGAGAGGACGGGATGGCGGCCGGGCTCTGGCCCGGCGTCGCGGCGGCACCGAATGGACACGCTGCACGCCCTCGAATGCCCCTGACGCGCAACGAAAAAACCGCCCGGAAAACCGGGCGGTCAAGTTGAGGTCAGCGATCCTTAACGGATCGCGATCAAATGCGCTAAAAGACCGGACATGTCCGCTGCTCATGGGTAACCGTCTCAATCCCCGCCCGCAACTGATTCTAAAAGTAATCCTTAACACGCCTGAAACCCCGCAATACCGGCGTTTCTTTGCGGGTTTCGGATGGATACGATACAGTGCTTCCACGCTTCCTTAACCCTCCCGAATTAATGGTTGGAAAGGTGGCGCGCGCCAAAATCGAACGGAAAGAACCAGCGGCGATGGACATGATGGCTGAGCCTCCGAAATCGGATACCAGCGACCGTCGCAGATTCAGCCGCGTCGATCTCGATTTGCTCGGCCGCTTCATGCGTGAAGATTTTCAGGAATATCCCTGCCGGGTCGAGAACATGTCGCCGGGCAGCGTCGCGGTAATCAGCCCGGTCGAGCCCCGCGAAGGCGAGCGTATCATCTTCTATGTCGATCACATCGGGCGGCTCGAGGGCAAAGTCTCGCGCATCTACCCCGGCGGTTTCGCCGTCGATCTGATCAACACCGATCGCAAGCGCGAAAAGCTTGCCGCGCAGCTGACCTGGTTCGCCAATCGCGGCGAACTGGATCTGCCCGAGGATCGCCGCCACCAGCGCCTCACTCCGAAGGATCCGCATGTCGAGATCGTTCTCGACGACGATCGCCGCTACCGGGTCAAGATCATCGATCTGTCGCTGTCGGGCGCGGCCGTCCAGTGTCCGGTGCGTCCGGCTCTGAACTCGCGCATCACCCTCGGCATGATGCAGGGACGCGTGGTGCGCCACCTCGAAGAGGGCTTTGCGATCGAGTTCGCCTCGGTTCAGACCGAGCAGTCGCTGCGGTCGCTCCTCACCTGACCCGCCCGGCCATTGCCGCAGCACCGAGACCTCTTCACATTCAAGACTCGCGTGCTGCAACGGCTGGGTTCACCAAAATGAGTTGGTCTTGACCCGAAGATCGATGGTAGCTTCCCTCCGTCGACGACCTGCAGAAGCTCCGGCGATGATCACGATCTACGGCATGCCCGACTCCGGCAATTGCTACAAGCCGCGGCTGCTCTGCGCCTTGACCGGCCAAACGTTTCAGCATGTGACGGTCTCGATGATTGACGGCGGTACGCGCCGGCCCGCCTATCTCGCCAAGAACGCCAACGGCAAAGTGCCGCTGCTCGAACTCGGCGATGGCCGCCTCTTACCGGAATCAAACGCCATCCTCTGGTTTCTCGGCGAAGCGACGGCCTTTGTGCCCGCCGACGCCTTCGCGCGCGCCGAGATGCTCTCCTGGATGTTCTTCGAGCAATACAGCCACGAGCCGGCTATCGCCGTGCGCCGGTCGCTGATGATCCATCCCCACCGGGCAGAGGCGGCGACGCCGGAGCGTCTGGCCGAGACACTCGTCGGCGGTGAAGCGGCGCTGCGGGTGATGGAAGCTCGCCTCGCCGCGCAGGACTGGCTGGCCGGAAGCGGCCCAAGCCTCGCCGACATCGCGCTCTACGCTTACACCCACGTCGCTGAGGAGGGCGGATTCGAGTTGACGACATTTCCGGCGGTGTCAGCCTGGCTCGCCCGCGTCGCCGCCCTGCCCGGCTACCAGCCGATGACGTGGCTCCCGGAAACCTGACGCCAACGCCGGCGACGGCCGGTTCTCTCGTCAGGGCTTCAGCGTTGCCACGAGATCGGCGAAACGCTCGCCCTGGACGAGGATATGCCCCTTCAGCTCCGCTTCGGCCCCCGGCCCGTCGCCGGCTTCGATCGCCGCGACGATCCGCCGATGCTCGGCCAGCGACTGGCGCATCCGATGCGGAAAACGCAGTTGCAACCGGCGGAAGGCTTTGAGCCGCAGATGCAGGCGCCGCGCCTCGCCGGCCAGGAAGGCATTGCCGCAGGCGTCGTAGATCGCCTCATGGAACCGCTCGTTCTCGTAATAATAGGCGTCGTGGGCCTCCCGGTCCGCCGCCGCTTCACAAGCGACCAGCGCCGTCTCCAGGCGCTTGGCGCCCGCCGCGTCGATCCGCCGGGCGGCAAGCCGACCCGCCATCGCCTCAAGCTCCGCCATCACCTCGAACATTTCGACGAGTTCGGCGAGCCCCATCGCCCGGACGAAAGCGCCCCGATTGGGAATGCGTTCGACGAGGCCGCCAGCGACAAGCTGATTGATCGCTTCGCGCACCGGCGTGCGCGAAACACCGAAGCGCGCGGCGATGACCTGCTCGTCGAGACGCTCGCCGGCCGGATGCGTTCCGGTCGCGATCTCCTGCTCGAGCCGATCGCGAATGTCACCGGCTTTGCGCTTGACGCCGCCGGCCGGCCCAGCCGACGAAGCGGCCGGCAAACTCCGATCCGCCGGCTCGCCGGCCTTTAATGTCGAAGGGGCGGTGTCGATCGCGCTGTCCATCGATCCGTGCATCGTGTCGTTTCAGGAAAATGCCAAAGCCATTCAATCGTATACAATCGACTTGACACCGTGTGCAAGTCGATGTTGGCTCGAGACCGAGGGCTTGGAGGAGCCTCTAACGCATCGACCCGAAAATCGGGATCGATTTTCGGCAAGGCCCGATGCCGTTGCTTGCATGAGTGGTTGCTTGCATGAGTGAGAGCGTCTTTCGTGCGTCCTGTCGGATACGCGGCGCTCTCAGCGGCGGCCGTTGACCGGCCTCTGCCTCAATTTGGGAGGAAATGCCATGAAACGACTGCTGATTTCGACGATCTGCGGCCTCGCGCTTTGCGGCTCCGCCGCAGCCGCCGACATCACGCTGCGCGCCTCGCATCAATGGCCGGGGGGCAAGGGCGACGTGCGCGACGAGATGGTTCGCATCATCGGCAAAGAACTGGAGAAGGATAATGTCGGCCTGAAGCTGCAGGTCTTCCCGGGCGAGTCGCTGTTCAAGGCGAAGGATCAGTGGGGCGCGGTGACCAAGGGCCAAGTCGACATCACGGCCTTCCCTCTCGACTACGCCTCGGGTCGGCATCCCGCCTTCTCTGCCACCTTGATGCCCGGCCTCGTCGGCAATCACGAACGCGCCGCGCGGCTCAACGATTCGCAGTTCATGAAGGACATCAAGGCGGAGATCGAAAAGGCCGGCGCGATTGTTCTGTCCGACGCGTGGCTGGCCGGCGGTTTCGTCTCATCGAAGGAATGCATCACCGCGCCGGAGACCGCAAAGGGCCAGGTTCTGCGCGCCGCGGGTCCCGCCTTCGAGCAGATGCTCGTCGGCGCCGGCGCGTCGATCTCCTCGATGCCGTCGTCGGAAATCTACACGGGGATGCAGCAGCACGTTCTGACCGGCGCCAACACCTCGTCCGGATCGCTGGTTTCCTATCGCATCTACGAAGTGTCGAAGTGCCTGACGGCGCCAGGCAAGAACGCCCTATGGTTCATGTATGAGCCGATTCTGATGTCGAAGCGCTCCTTCGACCGGCTGGACGAGAAGCAGCAGAAGGCCATCCTCGCCGCCGGCAAGGTGGCGCAAGAGTATTTCTCCGGCGAAGCCAAGAAGCTCGATCAAAAGCTCGTCGATATCTACAAGAAGAACGGCGTGAAGGTTGTCACCATGTCGAAGGAAAACTACGACGCCTGGCTGAAGATCGCCAAGCAGACCTCCTATAAGGAGTTCGCCAAGAAAGTGCCGAACGGCCAGAAGTTGATCGAAGAGGCGCTGGCGGTCAAGTAATCACGCCGGTCCGACGGTCGGGGACGGCACGTGTCGTCCTCGTGCCAAGCTTGAGCAGCGCGGACCGGCTACGCTCGCCGCGCTCCTCGTTCCTTCCCTTCGGCCGGCTCTTCGGCAGACATTCGGGTTCGGCACCATGCGTCTCTTCATCCAGGCGATCTCGGCGATCTCGCGCGGCCTCGGCCTCGTCGCCGGCCTGCTTCTCTTCTCCGCCGTCCTGTCGGTGAGCCATATGGTTTTCGTGCGCTCGGTGCTCGGGCATTCGACCGTCTGGCAGACCGAATACACCGCCTATGCGATCGTCGCGGCAACGTTTCTGGGAGCGCCTTGGGTGCTGATCCAGCGCGGCCACGTCAATGTCGACCTCCTGCAGCTCGCCGCGCCGGCGCCGATGCGTCTCGTGCTGCAAATCCTGTCGGCCCTTGCCTCACTGCTCTTCGTCGGCCTGCTGGCCTATGCCGGCTGGTACCACTTCGAAGAAGCCTGGACGAATGGCTGGACTAGCGACACGGTCTGGGCGGTGCCGCTGTGGATGCCGCTGCTGCCGATGCCCGTCGGCACGGTGATGCTGGCGCTGCAATATGTCGCCGAGATCATGCGCCTCATCCTCGACGGGGCCGACGACGTCGGTCACGAGCCGGCTCTGATGTCCGACAGCAGGCGCGAGGCCCGCCCGTGACACCGCTTCTCTCCGGCCTCGTGATGCTCGTGGTGCTGCTCGCCCTGCTGGCGATCGGCACCCCCATCGCCTTCTCCCTCGGCTTGGTTGCCATGGGTGCGCTCTACGCTGTCTACGGCGCCTATTTTCTGCAGACGGTGGGCGAGCAGTTCTTCGGCTTTTTGTCGCCCTTCAGCCTCGTCGCGGTGCCGATGTTCATTCTGATGGGTGCGGCGGTCGCCTCGTCGCCCGCCGGCAAGGATCTTTACGAGGCGTTGGATCGCTGGCTGAACCGAGTGCCGGGCGGGCTGGTCCTGTCCAATCTCGGCGCCTGCTCGATCTTCGCCGCGCTTTCCGGCTCCTCGCCCGCCACCTGCGCCGCCATCGGCAAGATGGGCATTCCGGAGATGCGCCAGCGCGGCTATCCCTCGGAAATCGCCGCCGGCTCGATCGCTGCCGGCGGCACGCTCGGCATCCTGATTCCGCCCTCGGTGACGATGATCATCTATGGCATCGCCACCGAGACCTCGATCGGCCGGCTCTTTCTCGCCGGTCTGTTGCCGGGGCTGATGCTGACGATCTTCTTCATGGTCTGGACGATCATTGCCTGCAAACGGCGCGGTCTCGGCCTGTCGGAACTGACCCAAAGCTTCACCATGCGCGAGCGCTTCGCCGCGCTGCCCCGGGTCATCCCGTTTCTCATCATCATCGCCGGCGTCCTCTACGTGCTCTATGGCGGCGTTGCGACACCCTCGGAAGCAGCCGGCGTCGGCGCGCTGTTCTGCCTGGTCCTCGTCGCGGTGGTCTACGGTCTCTTCAGCCGCAGCTGGAAGTTCTCCAGCATGTCGACGATCTTCCGCGACACGCTCAAGGAGAGCGTGATGATCATGCTTGTGATCGGCGCGGCGGATCTCTTCGCCTTCGCTCTCTCATCAATGTTCATCACCCAGTCGATCGCCCAGGCGATCGCCGACATGGAGGTCAATCGCTGGGTGCTGATGGCGGTGATCAACCTGTTCCTGCTGGTCGCCGGCTTCTTCCTGCCGCCGGTCGGCGTGATCCTCATGACCGCGCCGATCCTTCTGCCGATCATCACCAATGCCGGTTTCGATCCCTATTGGTTCGCGGTCATCCTGACGATCAACATGGAGATCGGGCTGATCACCCCGCCCGTCGGCCTCAACCTTTATGTGATCAACGGCATCGCCCCGGACATCTCACTCGGCTCGATCCTTCGGGGATCCCTGCCCTATGTGCTGTGCATGGTGCTCGGGATCGTCGTCCTTTGCGTCTTCCCCGAGATCGCCCTGTTCCTTCCCAACGTCGTCATGGGGCCGGGAGGATGAGCCGCGTCTCGCTTCTTTCCGATCTGCTCAGTTCGATCGGCGCCAGCAGTTGGTTCGCCGGTGACGAGGCACCGATGCGGGTCGAGGTGCCGGAGATCGCAGCGCTCTGCCATCGGCTGGTGTCCTCGCGCGGCGAAGCCACCGGCGTGCGAATGGCGGCCGATGTGATCAACGGCGTGCGCGGCCTCGACGACAAGGGCATCAAACGCTTCTTCCATATGCTGGCCGAGGAGTTTTCGCCCGATCCGATCGACCTGGCGGAGGCCGCCACGGCCTATGCGGCCGATCCCAATCCGCAGACCCTGCGCCACCTCCAGCATGTGGCCGAACCGCCGCGCCAAGAGCTGTTCCGGCGCCTCAATCTCGCGCCCGGCGGAACCGCCGAACTGGTCAAGCTGCGTGAGCGTTTGTTGCCCTTGATGCGAAAGGATCCGGTGCGGCTCGGGCCGGTCGACACCGATCTCGTGCACCTGTTCCAGTCCTGGTTCAATCGCGGCTTCCTGCTGCTACGCCCGATCGACTGGAACACCCCGGCCTCGATCCTGGAGAAGATCATCCAATACGAGGCGGTCCACGCGATCGGCGATTGGGACGAATTGCGCCAACGTCTCGCCCCCAGCGACCGGCGCTGCTTCGCCTTCTTCCACCCCTCGATCCCGGATGATCCTCTGATCTTCGTTGAGGTGGCGCTCACCGACGAGATCCCGAGCTCGATCGCCGCCGTGCTCGATCCGGATCGGCCGGTGATCCCGGCGGAACAGACCCAGACCGGCGTGTTCTATTCGATTTCCAACTGCCACAAGGGACTCGCCAGCGTTTCCTTCGGCTCGTTCCTGATCAAGCAGGTGGCCGAGGATCTGAGGGAGCATTTCCCCAATCTGAAGACCTTCGTCACCCTCTCGCCCGCCCCGGGCTTTGCGGCCTGGCTCGGCGCCCTGCCGAAGGATTTTCGCGAGCGCCTCGAGCCGGCCGAGCGCCGGGCGCTGGAACTCATCGGGACCGAGCATTGGCAGGCTGATCCGACGGCGGTCGATGAGGCCCGGCCGGGGATGATGTCGCTCGCCGCGCGCTATTTCCTGCGGGCCAAGCGCCCGGATGGGCGACCGCAGGATCCGGTGGCGCGCTTTCATCTCGGCAACGGCGCGATCCTCAGTCGGATCATGCATCTCGGCGACCCGTCGGCCAGAGGCCTCGCCCAGGCCCACGGCCTGATGGTCAACTATCTCTACGATCTGCCACGGGTGGAGCAGCGCCACGAGGCCTATGCCACAGACGGCGAAATCGCCGCCAGCCGCGCCGTCACCGGCCTGCTTCCCGGCCGCAGCGGACACACTTTGAAGGACGTCGCATGACCAACACGCTGTTCGACGCGCTCTACCAGCACGGCCGCGCCAATCCCGACCGCCGGTTCGCCCTCCTGCCGAACGCTCGCCAGCTCAGCTACGGCGACGTCGAAGCGCTCTCCTCCCGCTTCGCCACCGCGCTCGTCGATCTCGGCGTCAAGCCCGGCGACCGTGTCGCGGTGCAGGTGGAAAAGTCGATCGACGCGCTGGTGCTCTATCTCGGCACGCTTCGGGCCGGCGGCGTCTTCCTGCCGCTGAACACCGCCTATACGCCGGCCGAGATCGACTATTTTCTCACCGATGCGGGACCGACTGTTTTCGTCGCCGATCCGAAGAGGAAAGACGCCCTCACCCCGATCGCCAAGACGGCGGGCGCCACGATCGTCACGCTTGGCGCCGACGGCACCGGCAGCCTTGCTAACGCGGTCGCCGCGGCCGGTCCCGGCTTCGACAGCGTCGCCCGCGCTCCAGAGGATTTGGCGGCGATCCTCTACACCTCCGGGACGACCGGGCGCTCCAAGGGCGCGATGCTGAACCACGCCAACTTGCTCTCCAATGCCGAGGTGTTGTGCGAGACCTGGGGCTTCACCGCCAAGGACGAACTTCTCCATGCATTGCCGATCTTCCACACCCACGGCCTGTTCGTCGCCTCGAACACGGTGATGATCGCCGGCGCCGGGCTGATCTTCCTGCCGAAATTCGATCCCGACGCCGTGTTCCATCACCTGCCACAGGCGACCACAATGATGGGGGTGCCGACCTTTTACACCCGACTTCTCGCCGACGATCGTCTGAACAAGGAGTCCACCGCCCATATGCGGCTGTTTACCTCCGGCTCGGCGCCGCTTTTGGCCGAGACCCACAAGGCCTTCGAGGCGCGCACCGGCCAGCGCATTCTCGAGCGCTACGGCATGACCGAAACCAACATGAACACCTCCAATCCCTATGACGGGGAGCGCCGGGCGGGGACCGTCGGTTTTCCGCTCACCGGCACGGATCTTCGAATTGCTGATCCGGACAGCGGCAAGCTGCTGCCGCAGGGCGAGATCGGCGTCATCGAGGTAAAGGGGCCGAACGTTTTTGCCGGCTACTGGCAGATGCCGGAAAAGACCGCGTCGGAATTTCGCGCCGACGGCTTTTTCATCACCGGCGATCTCGGCTTTATCGATCAGGACGGCTACGTCACCATCGTCGGACGCGGCAAGGATCTCGTGATCACCGGCGGCTACAACGTCTATCCGAAAGAGGTCGAGCTGGCGATCGACGCGCTGGACGGCGTCGTCGAGAGCGCGGTGATCGGGGTGCCGCACAAGGATTTCGGCGAGGGCGTCGTCGGCTGCGTAGTGGCGTCGAAGCCGCTGGAGGAGGACGCGGTCATCGCCGCTCTGACCGCCAAGCTCGCGCGCTTCAAGCAGCCCAAGCGCATCGTCTTCGTCGACGAATTGCCGCGCAACACCATGGGCAAAGTGCAGAAAAACATTCTGCGCGAGACTTACAAGGATCTCCTTGGCGGTTAAGCCGAGACCTGACGCGGGCACACGCTGCGCGCCGGCGGCGGTGTCCGCCGGCCGGGACTGAAAGAACGCCGATGCTCACGCCGAAAAACGGTTGACTTCGCGGCGCCGCATTCGCATCTCCCAAGCCATGCGTGTCGCCGAAGCTGATATTCTCATCATTCCCGGATACAAGGGATCGCCTGACGATCACTGGCAGACCCGTTGGGAGCGCAAGCTCTCGACAGCCCGCCGTGTCGCACAGGCCGAATGGTCAAAACCCGTCGTCGAGGATTGGACCGCGGCCGTCGCCAGCGCCGTCAACAGCGCCAAGCGGCCGGTGGTGCTGGTCGGTCATTCGCTGGGCGTTGCCGCCGCCGTCCACGCCGTGCCGAAATTTACCCGGCCGGTGGTCGGGGCGTTCTTCGTCGCGCCGCCGGATGTCGCGAACGACGCGATCCGGCCCAAGCATCTGCGCACCTTCGGCCCCTATCCGCGCGATCCGCTGCCGTTTCCGAGCGTCGTCGTCGCCAGCCGCAGCGACATGTTCTCCTCCTTCGAAGCGGCGGAGGACATCGCCGGTGCCTGGGGCTCACTGTTCGTCGATGCCGGCGATGTCGGCCATCTGAATGCCGAGAGCGGCCATGGGCCGTGGCCCGAGGGCCTATTGACCTTCGGGCGTTTCATGAGCCGGTTGTCGCCGGCATCCGCCTGACGGCGCCGGCGCACAGCTCAGTCGTCGTGGACCTGCTTTTCGGCCTCGGCCAAAAGCTCCGCCATGTGCCGGTGGATTTGATGGTCGGACTGATCCACGCCGGCGCCGTCGAGATCGGCGCGGATCTTTTGGAAAATCCCGTCCTCGCCCGGAGTCTGGAAGGCGATGTTGATCACCTCCTGCGCGTAGCGCGTCGCATCGTCGCCGGTCAGACCCATTTTCTCCGCCGCCCATAGACCCAGAAGCTTGTTGCGGCGGGCCTCGATCCGGAAACGGAGTTCCTGATCGTGCAGATAACGCGATTGGAAGTCATGTGCGCGATCGTTGAAGGACATGCATCTTTCCTCACAGCTCGGCCCCGTACGGGCGATGGGCTCTGACATACGGAAAGGCAAGCGGTTTTTGAAGCAAAATCAATTCGCCCAGACGGCATTTGCCAGCCCGGTCTCATCGCGCCGGTGCTGAGCATGGCCGCCCTGACCCGGTGGCGGATTTCACACGGTCGCCCGCCGCCCGCGACCGCGATGTGACGGGCTTGATCGGAGGCGGACTTGCCGCGCCGCTCGCTCGCCGCTTAAACCCGGTCGGCCGCGACAGACACTGCGGCGCCGGCTCGAAAGGACATGCGCCATGCCATCACCGACCGCCGCCACGATCATCTTCGACCTCGACGGAACGCTGATCGACACCGCCCCCGATCTTGCCGCCGCGCTCAATTACTGTCTCGGCGAAGCCGGTCATGGCACCGATGCCTTGGCGGTCGTGCGCCCTGAGGCCGGCCACGGCGCCCGCGCCATGCTCACCGCGGCTTACGCGCGGCGCGGCGTCCCCCTCGACGAACCGATGATGCTTGCCGCCCTCGACCGCTTTCTTGGCTATTACGAAGCCCATATCGCCGATGCCTCCCGCCCCTATCCGGGCGTCGTCACCGCGATGGATGCTCTAACCGAGGCCGGCTTCGAGCTTGCCGTGTGCACCAACAAGCGCGAGAGGCTGGCAACGGTGCTTCTTGACCAGCTTGGCCTGTCGGCCCGCTTTGCGACGATCTGTGGTGCCGACACGGTCGCCCATCGCAAGCCGCATCCAGACCATATCCGCGAAACGCTCGGCCGAGCCGGCGGCAGCGTCGCGGCGGGCGCCATCATGATCGGCGATTCGGCGGCGGACATCGACGCCGCCGATGCCGCCGGTATCCCATCGATTCTGGTCGATTTCGGCTATGCGCCGGAGGCGGACGCCCGTGCAAAGGCGTCGATCACCTTGGCCGATTATCGCGATCTCACCCCCAAGCTGGCGTGGCGGCTGCTCGCACATCGCCCGTAAGCTGCGCCGGTCTGCCCGAATTGTTGCAGCGCCGCGCCGACGGAATGTGAAGACAGGTCGCCGCAGCGCCGATCGCATATTGACGGGAGCGCCTGCAGCGCCCTATAGGCTGTCCCTGCGTCGCCATGCGACGCCGAGCGTGATCCAATCATGTGTGGGGCGATTTTCGCCTGGATCGATGCGGGAAAAGACCAACGGCAGGCCAAGCGTTTCGGCGCGACACGGCCGCAGGCCGAATGGGCGCGTAGCTCAGCGGGAGAGCACTTCGTTCACACCGAAGGGGTCACAGGTTCGATCCCTGTCGCGCCCACCATGATTTTCGATGCTTCACACGAGTTTCGACGCGGCATTACGGCTCACGGCTTTTCACCAGCTCGCCAACGCGGTGACCGTATCGCCGGCCCCGTCGATCAGCGAACCAATCTGGTGAGAGACAAATCGTGCGCCATTCGAAATCGGTGCTGTGACGCGATCTGCGACGCCTTGAGCTGCCGGCGCATGACGATTGCGCTCGGCAATCCGCAAATTTGTACCGGCAGCGCGGTCGCCATCAGACCGTGCTGCGATCGGCAAAGAGGCGACCGGCAGGATCGCGGCGGGTGTCTCGTTTTCGACGAGCCTCGGATCGTGAGATTCGCACCGGGTGCGGCATTCGGTGAACAATGTCACGCCGGATGGAATCGCCAGACCGTGGCCCAGATCGCGGCCCAGATCACGGCTTTGACCGGCTGACGATTTCAGCGCTCGCGCCGGCTCGGCGGCTGGCTGGGGAGAAACGAAGCTGGCCGACGCGATGATGGGCTCGGCTTCGGCTTGGCGGGTGAGACGCGCGGATTTGCCGGCCCGATCGACATCGCCCCTCGCCCCCAGCGGCGCATCGCGGCTTGGGCCGACGGTGCCGTCATGGCCGAAGATGAGCGCATAAAGACCGGCGCCACCGCCGATCGCGTGAAGCGCGACCATGACGGAGCCCGAGATCACGGCCTGCGAAGCAAAGCGGCGCGAAAACCGCGCAATGACTGCGATCATCGAGTGTCCTCGTCCCCGATTGGACCACACCGCCTCCGCTTTGGCGCAGGCGTTGGAATGGCGGTCAGGATAACGGCCATTCCCAGTGGTCGACGAACGAAGATTTCATGCCACATCCCGGCTAAAATCGGACGCCGGGATGACGATTTGTTGCAGTCCCGAAAATTTCCGGCCGAGCGCCGCCGAATGGCGGTGGTCTCAAGCCGCCCCGTTCGGCCTGGCGCAACGACAGCTCAGAGCGTCGCGCCGATTTTCCAGGGGACGAATTCGTGGTCCCCGTAGCCGAACTCTTCCGAGCGGCTCTTCTTGCCCGACGCAACGTCGAGGATCGTCTCATAGATCGACCGCCCGAGGGTTTCGAGGTCGATCTCGCCGGAGAGCACCCGGCCGCAATCGATATCCATATCCTCGGGCATCGAATTGAACAGCGCCGTGGTCGAGGCCAGCTTGATGCTCGGCGTCGGCTTGGCCCCGAAGCAGGAGCCGCGGCCCGTGGTGAAGGCGATGATGTTGCCGCCGCTCGCCACCTGACCGGTCGCAGACACCGGATCGTATCCGGGACTGTCCATGAAGACGAAGCCGTTGCGGTCGATCGGCTCGGCATAGGCATAGGCGCCGGCAACCGGCGCGCGTCCGCCCTTGGCAACGGCACCGAGAGATTTTTCGAGAATTGTCGTCAACCCCCCGCGCTTGTTGCCGGGCGACGGATTGTTGTCGAGCTCGGCGCCGTTCTTGCCGGTGTAGTCGCGCCACCACTCGATCATCTTGGTAATCTTCTCGCCGGCTTCTGCGTCGGATCGCGCGATCAGGAGATGCTCGGCGCCAAAGATTTCGGGGGTTTCGGACAAGATCGAGGTGCCGCCGGCGGCGACCAGCAGGTCGGACGCAACGCCAAGCGCCGGATTGGCAGAGATTCCAGAGAACGCGTCTGACCCGCCACACTGCATGGCGAGCGTCAACTTCGACACCGGCTGCTCGCTGCGCCGGTCCTGATTGGCCGCCGCCGCGATCGGTTCGAGAATTTCCAGCGCCCGGCGCACGGCGGAGGCCGAGCCGCCGACGTCCTGAATATTGAAAGTCGCAAAGCGCTCCTTGGTCCAGTCGCTCGACCGGTAGAGGGTGAGCTGGTTGACCTCGCAGCCGAGCCCGACGATCAAAATGCCGCCGAAATTTGGATGATCGCGATAGCCTTTGAGGGTGCGCACCAGCGTCTCGAAGCCCTCCCCGGCGCCGGCCATGCCGCAGCCCTGATCGTGGACGATCGCGGCAAAACCATCAATGCCCGGAAACCGTGGCAAAAGCCGCTTTTCGGCCTCGGCGGCGATGGCATGGCAGACGGTGGTCGAGCAATTCACCGAGGCGAGAATGCCGATGTAATTGCGGGTTCCAACGCGTCCGTTCGGACGCAGAAACCCTTGGAAGGTCCGGCGCGCGGGAAGGTCGCGTTGCGACGCGCCGCCCGGTCCCGCCGCATTGCGCAGATCCGCCATGCCGCAATTGTGGCTGTGGACATGTTCGCCAGCGGCGATCGGCTGGGTCGCGCGCCCGATCACCTGGCCGTATTTGACGATCGGATCGCCTTCGGTGCGTGCCACGAGCGACAGTTTATGACCCATCGGGATCGGGTTGGTCAGCGTCAACCCCTCGACGGTCTCGCCGATCGCCAGCGGACGCAGGGCAACCACAACGTTGTCGCTCGCGTCAAGCTTCAAAACGTTCGACGCCACGCCAGAAGTCATTGCCGGGTCTTCCATCACTGTCAGCCTCCCATCAGCGGACTTGCCGCTGGCCTTGATCTCGGGCCCGCCGGGACCGTCCAAAATCGCTCGTTCGGCCTCTCCCCCTTGATCCGCCGCCTGCGACGCAGGGCTCCCACCGGGACATCAGCCGTTTCAACGAGCGATCAAACTTGATGGCGCACGAAATCTAAGCGACTTCGACGATCGCCTTGATGATCATCGAGCGATCGCGACGCCACTCTTCCAAGCCCGCCACGATATCATCGAATCGGGCGCGGTGGGTGGCAAGAGCGTCGGTGTCGACGTCGCCGCGCCGGATCGCGGCGGCCACCGTTTCGAAGTCTTCGCGGGTGGCGTTGCGGCTGGCAAGCAGGCTCATCTCGCGCTTGTGGAATTCGCTATCGGAAAAGCGGATCGCGTCTTTGACGACGCCGACGAAAACCAATTGCCCGCCATGGGCGACCAGCCCAAAGGACGCCTCCATCGCAGCGGCATGGCCGGTCGCATCGAAGACGCAGTCGAATCCGTCCGGCTGACCGCTTGCGGCCAGAACGTCGACGTCCTTCCCGGCCAAGGCCGCACGCTCGAAACCAAATCGGGCCGCCAAAACCGCGATCCGGTCGGCGTTGGTATCGACCAGCGTCACCGTTGCGCCGGCGATCCGGGCAAACAGCGCCGCGCCGATGCCGATCGGGCCAAGCCCAACCACCGCGACCTCGGCGCCGGCCGAAAGCCGCGCCCGGCGCACCGCATGGGCACCAATCGCCAAAAATTCGACCATCGCCGCTTGATCAACGCTCAGCCCTTCCGCTGGGTAAAGATTGCCGGCCGGCACCGCGATCCGCTCCGTCAGCCCGCCATCGCGATGGACACCCAGCACTTCAATGCTCTGGCAGCAATTCGGCATATCTTTGCGGCAGGCCCGGCATTTGCCGCAGGACACATAAGGATTGACGATCACCAGATCGCCGGCCCGATACCCGGGACCGTCGGAATACGCGCGGCCGCTCAGTTCGTGACCGATAAGCCGTGGATATTGCAGAAAAGGGTGCTTGCCATCGATGATGTGATAGTCGGTTCCACAGATTCCGACCCGCGCGACGTCGACCAGAACCCAGCCATCCGGCGCAACTTCAGGTCGCACCCGGTCGACCAAGGCGATCCGGCCCGGTGCCTCGACTGCCAAGGCTTTCATGCTTGCCTCCCCTGGTGTCGTGGCCGGCTGTGCCCATCGCCGAACAACACTGCCCACACAGTTCGTTCGGACCGGACGTTTCATTCGCCTCCGCGCGGCCGCGACTCTTCGCAGGCGAACTTATCGCAGTTCACGCATGACAGCCAGAGCATCGAGCCCTGGCCGACTTTTCGATACGCAACATCATCGCCGCAGCCGCAGCACCAGATCGGGCAAACGGTAACACGTGATCGGACGTGAAAGATGAACGAGATGCTGAGCGGCTCATGCACGTCGAAGCGACGCGCGAACGCGCGATGTTCTTCCGCCCTCATGCACGATCGACCGGCATCGTCATCAGCAAGCCGAGAGCCGCATCAGGGCAATGAAATCGCTCGGAGCAATCCATCGCAAACCAGAACTCGCGACGTAAGGCACATGGGCAAGCCCGTGACGCCAACGTTCACAGGACATCTGTTCAGCGCCACACCGGTCGGCGCGGCCGCGCGGGTCCGGCGATGCGATGGGCAGACTCTTACTCCGCGCGGTCCTGCCCATCTCATCATTCGACGGGCAAGACCGAGCGAGCGGAAAAGCTTACTTGTTGACGGCGTCCTTGAGACCCTTGCCCGGAGCGAACTTCGGGACGTTCCGAGCCGGGATGTCCACCTCAGCGCCCGTCGACGGGTTGCGGCCCTTGGAAGCGGCACGGTGCGACACCGAGAAGGTTCCGAAACCAACAAGGCGCACGTCGTCGCCCTTGGCCATGGAAGCTTCGATAGCGTCGAAAACGGCATCGACGGCCGCGCCGGCCTGCTGCTTGGAGAGCTCCGCCTGTTCGGCGACGGCGGAGACGAGGTCATTCTTATTCATTGGCAATCCTCCTGGGGAGCATCATCGCTCATGTGATTCCATATTGAGAACCAGCGTTTACTCTCGCGGATCGCCTGAATTTCGGCAATGTCCACAAGGCTCGAATCGAGCTAACAGCACGAAAATGCCGCCCCGCAGGGCGGCATTTCATGACATAGTTTCGCAACTGCGGTCAGTGCGCAACAGCCGTCGCGCCCTCATCGGTCGGTTCGGGCCCCTTCAGCGGCTCTTCCGTCTCCGACCATTCGACCGGCTTCAACGGCTCGATCAGGGCATGCTGGAGCACTTCGCCCATCCGCGAAACCGGGACGATCTCAAGCCGGTTCTTCACATTGTCCGGGATATCGGCCAGATCCTTGGCGTTCTCCTCGGGAATCAGAACCTTCTTGATGCCGCCGCGCAGTGCCGCGAGTAGTTTCTCCTTCAATCCGCCGATCGGCAAGACCCGGCCGCGCAGGGTGATCTCGCCGGTCATGGCGATATCGCGGCGCACCGGAATGCCGGTCATCACCGAGACAATCGCGGTCGCCATCGCGGTGCCGGCCGACGGCCCGTCCTTCGGGGTCGCCCCCTCCGGAACGTGGACGTGGATGTCGCGCTTTTCGAACAGCGGCGGCTTGATGCCGTAGTCGAGAGCACGCGAGCGCACATAGGATGCCGCTGCGGAGATCGACTCCTTCATGACGTCCTTCAGATTGCCCGTCACCGTCATCTTGCCCTTGCCGGGCATCATGACGCCTTCGATCGTCAACAACTCGCCGCCGACCTCGGTCCAGGCCAGGCCGGTCACCACACCGACCTGATCGTCGAGCTCGGCCTCGCCGAAGCGGAAGCGCGGCACGCCGAGGAAGTCGGAAATGTTGTCCGCCTTGACCTCCACCGTCTCGGTCTCGCCCTTGAGGATCTTGGTGACCGCCTTGCGGGCAAGCGTCATCAGCTCGCGCTCGAAATTGCGCACGCCCGCCTCGCGGGTGTAGCGCCGGGCGATTTCGCGCAACGCGTCCTCGGAAACCGAGAACTCGCCATCCTTCAGAGCATGATCGCGAACGGCCTTCGGCAACAGGTGCCGCCGGGCGATCTCGACCTTCTCATCCTCGGTGTAGCCGGCGATGCGGATGATCTCCATCCGGTCCATCAGCGGCGCCGGGATGTTGAGCGTATTCGCCGTGGTCACGAACATCGTCGCCGACAGATCGTATTCGACCTCAAGATAATGGTCCATGAAGGTGGCGTTCTGCTCGGGATCGAGCACTTCGAGCAAGGCCGAGGACGGATCGCCGCGAAAATCCATCCCCATCTTGTCGATCTCGTCCAGAAGGAACAGCGGGTTCGCCTTCTTCGCCTTCTTCATCGACTGCACGACCTTGCCTGGCATCGAGCCGATATAGGTCCGCCGATGACCGCGGATCTCCGCCTCGTCACGGACACCGCCGAGCGCCATACGGACATACTCGCGCCCGGTCGCCCGCGCGATCGACTTGGCCAGCGAGGTCTTGCCGACGCCCGGAGGGCCGACAAGGCACAGGATCGGCCCCTTCAGCTTGTTCTGCCGGCTCTGCACGGCGAGATATTCGACGATCCGTTCCTTGACCTTGTCGAGGCCGTAATGGTCGGCGTCGAGAATCTCCTCAGCCTTCTTCAGGTCGATCTTGACCTTCGACTTGACGCCCCAGGGCAGGCCGAGCAACCAGTCGAGATAGTTGCGCACGACCGTCGCCTCGGCGGACATCGGCGACATCTGCTTCAGCTTCTTCAGCTCAGCATTCGCCTTCTCCCGCGCCTCCTTGGAGAGCTTGGTCTTCTTGATCCGCTCCTCGAGCTCGGCCATCTCGTCGCGGCCGTCTTCGCCGTCGCCGAGTTCCTTCTGGATCGCCTTCATCTGCTCGTTGAGATAGTATTCGCGCTGGGTCTTCTCCATCTGGCGCTTCACGCGCGAGCGGATGCGCTTCTCGACCTGCAGGACCGAGATCTCCGCCTCCATGAAGCCGAGCGCGCGCTCCAGCCGCTCCCGTACCGAGTAGAGCGAGAGCATCTCCTGCTTCTCGGGAATCTTGATCGCCAGATGCGAGGCCACCGTGTCGGCGAGCTTCGAATAGTCCTCGATCTGGCCGGCCGCACCAACGATTTCGGGCGAGATCTTCTTGTTGAGCTTCACATAGTTTTCAAATTCCGAAACCACGGAGCGCGCCAACGCCTCGAGCTCGACGGGATCATCCTCGCTGTCACCGACGACGTCGGCCTCGGCTTCGTGCCATTCCGTACGGGAGCTGAACGACTGGATAATCGCCCGCGAGATGCCTTCGACCAGCACCTTCACGGTACCGTCCGGAAGCTTCAAAAGCTGCAGAACATTCGCAATGGTGCCGACCGGGTAGATGCCATCCGGCGCCGGGTCTTCGTCGCTGGCATTCTTCTGGGTGGCAAGCAGGATCTGCTTGTCCGCGCCCATCACCTCTTCGAGCGCCTTAATCGACTTCTCACGGCCGACAAAAAGCGGCACGATCATATGCGGAAACACAACAATGTCTCGGAGCGGCAGCACTGGGAACAATGCCGTCTCTCCCGCCTCCGGACGTTCTGGCGTATTGGACATGAATTTTCCTTTCTACGGCGACGACCGCATGCAGCCCTCAAGGGCAAGCCTTAACTTGAAGACCTTGCGCAAAAGGCCATTCGCCAATGCCAATTTGGCGTCCTAGTCCTTGTTTTTCAAGCAGCAGACAGATTGTTCGCAATGCAGCAACAGACCGGCGCAAGCATGGAAAAGCCCGCTCCGAAATCGGAACGGGCTCGCACAAATCTCAGTCGAGTGGGACGCTGACGTTCGTCACGCCGAGACGTTCTCCTTCTCGTCGCTCCGGTCCGCGTAGATGTAAAGCGGCCGTGCGCTGCCGTCGATCACCTCTTCCGAAATCACGACTTCCTGCACGCCTTCCAATGTCGGCAGATCGAACATGGTGTCGAGCAACATCGCTTCCATGATCGAGCGCAGGCCACGTGCGCCGGTCTTGCGCTCGATCGCCTTGCGGGCGATGGCCTTCAATGCGTCCTCGTGGAAGGTCAGCTCGACATTTTCCATCTCGAACAGGCGCGCATACTGCTTGACGAGCGCATTTTTCGGCTGTTCGAGGATCTGAACCAGAGCGACCTCGTCGAGATCCTCCAGCGTCGCCAGAACCGGCAAGCGGCCGACGAATTCCGGGATCAGGCCAAACTTCAACAGATCTTCCGGCTCGACCTGACGGAACAGCTCGCCCGAGCGCCGGTCTTCCGGCGACTCGACATTGGCGGCGAAGCCGATCGACGTCTTGCGGCCGCGATCAGAGATGATCTTGTCGAGGCCGGCAAAGGCGCCACCGCAGATGAACAGGATGTTCGCGGTGTCGACCTGCAGGAATTCCTGCTGCGGATGCTTGCGGCCACCCTGGGGCGGAACCGACGCAACCGTTCCTTCCATGATCTTCAGCAGCGCCTGCTGGACACCCTCGCCCGACACGTCGCGGGTGATCGAGGGGTTGTCCGACTTGCGGCTGATCTTGTCGATCTCGTCGATATAAACGATGCCGCGCTGCGCGCGCTCGACATTATAGTCGGCCGACTGGAGCAGCTTCAGGATGATGTTCTCGACATCCTCGCCGACGTAGCCCGCCTCGGTCAGCGTCGTCGCGTCGGCCATGGTGAACGGCACGTCGAGGATGCGGGCGAGCGTCTGCGCGAGCAGCGTCTTGCCGCAACCGGTCGGGCCGATCAGCAGGATGTTCGACTTCGCCAGCTCGACATCGTTGTTCTTCTGCGCGTGAGCCAGACGCTTGTAATGATTGTGGACCGCGACCGACAAGACCTTCTTCGCGTAGGACTGGCCGATCACATAGTCATCCAGAACCGCGATAATCTCCTGAGGTGTGGGCACGCCTTCACGCGACTTCACCATGGAGGATTTGTTTTCCTCCCGGATGATGTCCATGCAAAGCTCGACACACTCGTCGCAGATGAAGACCGTAGGCCCGGCGATCAGCTTGCGGACTTCGTGCTGGCTCTTTCCGCAGAAAGAGCAATAGAGCGTGTTTTTGGAATCGCCGCCGCTCGTTTTGCTCATTCGTCTTTCCTTCCGATCGGGTGCAATGCGCCCGTTAGCGTCTCTTCCGCGAAACCGCACCTTTCCAAAGATAGTCTTCAGACCGTCTCTGCAAAGGCGCAAGCCCCTCCCCGGACATCACATAGCAATCCACATCTTAAGGCATAACGCCAATTGCTTATGTGGCCCTTAACGGGACGCGTCCCATTATCGACGCTCAACTGTGGCCGACAAGTGACGAAGCCGTGCAAATCGCGCTATTGCGACAATTCCTTCTCCAGCGCCTCGCGTGAAGAGTAAACTTTGTCAATCAGGCCGAAGGCCTGCGCTTCGCCTGCCGTCATGAAGTGGTCACGATCGAGCGTGCGTTCAACAGTCTCGTAGTCTTGCCCCGTATGCTCGACATAGACCTCATTGAGGCGCCGCTTCAGCTTGATGATGTCCTGGGCGTGACGCTCGATGTCTGACGCCTGACCCTGGAAGCCACCGGACGGCTGATGGACCATGATGCGCGCATTGGGCGTGGCAAAGCGCATGTCCTTGTGGCCGGCGCACAGAAGCAGCGAGCCCATCGACGCCGCCTGACCGATGCACAGCGTCGAAACCGCCGGCTTGATGAACTGCATGGTGTCGTAGATCGCCATGCCGGAGGTGACGACACCACCGGGAGAATTGATGTAAAGCGCGATTTCCTTCTTCGGGTTTTCGGCCTCGAGGAAAAGGAGCTGGGCGCAGACCAGCGTCGCCATCGAATCTTCGATCGGACCGGTGATGAAGATCACCCGCTCTTTCAGAAGACGCGAGAAAATGTCGTAGGCGCGTTCGCCGCGATTGGTCTGCTCGACCACCATCGGGACGAGGTTCATCGCGGTTTCCATCGGGTGTTTCATGATCGTGTCTCAAACATCGCGAATATGAATGGCTTTGCCCGTCCGCGACGAATCACGGCCGGCCGGCTTGGAGTCTAGATAGGGCCTTGCATCGGCGATCCGCAACCCGTCCGAAGCCGGGCTGCGCGATCAAGCGATCTTGCGGTAAATTCGTCGGCTGCCGCCGCCCCTTGCGGCCGCCAACCGCCCACCTCGCGCGGCGATCGCTGTCAGCCTGTGCGGCTAACCCCGACCGCCCCCGGCCGTGTCGATATCGACCGCATCTGGCGGGATCGGCTTGCCGCCGCCGTCGCTGGTGCCGTGCTTGGAAAGGTCGCGGTCGTAGCCTTCGTGCCCCTCCTTGGTTTCGGCGGTGTGATCGACGATCTTCGCCGGCTCGGCCGGCTCCTCGCGCATGCGCACCGGCGGCGCCTTGCCGTTTCGATCTTCGCCGAACCACACCGTCATATGCGGGAATGGGATCTCGATGCCGCGCTCGTCCGCCATGCGCTTGATGATTTCGCGATAGGCGCGGCCGACGCCCCATTGGGTGCCGGGCTTGGTCATCACCCGGCCACGCACCACCACCGCCGAGTCGCCGAGTTCGTTGACGCCCCACATATCGAAGCCGGAGATCAGATTCTCGCCGACATTGGTGGTCTTCAACTCCTCGAAGGCGTCGATCATCATCGCCTTCACATCCTCGACATTTTCCCGATAGGCGACGCCGATATCGGCGACATAATAAGCAAAGTCCTTGGAGAAGTTCGCCACCCGATCGACCGCAGAGAACGGGATCAGGTGCCAGGTGCCGTCAACGCTGCGCAGCCCGACCGAGCGCACGGTCAGTTGCTCGACGACGCCCGACACCCCGTTCAGCTCGACGACGTCGCCCTCGTTCATGGCGTTCTGGATCTGGATGAAGGCGCCGGTGATGATGTCCTGAACCAGCTTCTGCGCACCAAAACCAATCGCCAGACCGACGACACCGGCACCGGCGAGCAGCGGCGCGATGTCGATGCCAATCTGCGAGAGAACGAGCATCGTAATCACCACCACGAGGGTGATGGTAAAGGCATTGCGGAACAACGATAGGAGCGTGCGCTCGCGCGCCGTCGGCACCGTCCCGTAGTTCGGATTGAGCCGATATTCGATCCAGGACGACACCCCGAGATAGATCGCACAAGCGATCATGACGATCAGCAGCGCCCCGAGGAAGCCCGACACCACCTGCTGCCCGAACGTCGAGCTGAACCAGCTGCCGACCGTCGAAATGCCCCAGGAATCGAGGATGATGACAAAGACCACGGCGACGACGAGGAGGCTGATCATGGTGAGCAGCTTCGGCACGAAGCCGTTCAGCCGCCGCTCCAGCAGCGGCAAGCGATATTTCAGCTCCTGCGGAATGATCACGCCATGGGCGATCATCCGCGACAGGATCGAGAACAGTAGTCCACCCAGCGCCATCGCGGCGACCGACTTGCCAGCCGCCGTCGCGACGAAGGCAAGACCGTCCTCGGGGCTCTGCAGCCAGACCACAAAGAGCGAGAGGGTCGCGACGATTGCCAAGAGCCACCAGATCTGACCGATAAAGGCGTGGGCCCTCGCCCGGAAGCTGGTGTCGCCATTTTTACGCGCCCGCTTCAGCCGCTCGCGCACCACCCCGCGGTTTTTCAGGATCAGGCCAATCGTCAAGCAGAGCGCGCCGAACGCCACGATGAACTGCGTGGCCTCCGCCGCCGCCTGGGTCGAGGCCCATTGCACGATCGGCGCGATGAAGAGGAAGGTGTAGCCGATGATCGAGATCAGGCGCGAGATCCAGAAATACCAGTAGCTCGCCTGGCGATTGGAGAACGGCGTCAGCCGCAGCTCGGGATAGTTCGGCGCGACGAAGGCGGAGAGCACAACCTTGATCATCTCGATCAGCAGGAAGGCGTTGAGGAACAGCGCCTGGCTGAAGATCGGCCGGGTACCGCTGTAAAGCGTCGCAATCAGGTAGCCGCAGGCCCAGCTCAGCACCACGGCGACCAACTCGACCAAGGCCGAAATGACGAGATAGCTCAGCTTGCGCAGCGGTCCGGCATGCTCGGTACCGTCGGCGAGCTTGCGAAAAATCTTCCGGGAGAAATAGCGCCCGACGAACAACATCGCGAAGACCACAAAGGCCACCAGCGCGACCGGCAGGATCGCCTTGAAGATGTTCGGCAGGTCGATCGATTCGGCGCCCGACAGCATCTGCGTCGACAGATTGATGTAATGCGGGATCTCCGACACGCTTTCGACCACCGCGCCGATCGCCATGCGGCTGTATTCGGCGACCCGGCCGGGCAGCGAGCGCACGATCTGGCCGGGATTCTTGGCCTGTTCCGCCTGTTGCTGCGGCTGCTGAGCGCTCTGCTCCGGCGCCTTATAGGCAGCCGCTTTCAGCGATTCGATCAGCTTCTTGCGGGTGTCGTCGTTTTCGAGAATCTTGATGAGGTCGTCGAGCGATGGCTGCTTGGCGGCCGCGCCACTGTCGGCCTGTTCGGCAGGTTGCGACGAGCCCGTCAGCGTGGACAGGCTCTGCGCCTGCACAACCGACGTCGCCGCCGCGAGAACGACAAACAGGGCGGCGAACAACGCCGCAAGGCAGCGCGATGAAAACAGCGGTCTGACGCAGCGATTCATCTTCAACAAAGGTCTCTTCTGGATCCGGATTGGCAGGATGCGCAGCGGCAGATGCAGTTGAGATCGAGCACGTCACGCTGCGGCGCGCGCGTCAGCCTATCACCGATGGCTTTGACGACAGTGGGGCAGAAAATGCAAAAGGGCCGGCATTGACCGGCCCTTTTGCAATGACAGTTCAATGTCGTCGATCAGCTGGCGGCGAGCGCGCCGTCTTCGGCTTCGTCCTCGGCCATCAGCTCTTCCTTGGTCACCGTCTTATCGGTCACATCGACCTGACCGAGAAGATGATCGACGACCTTCTCCTCGTAAAGCGGCGCCCGGATGCTCTGGATCGCTTCCGGGTTCTCCTGCAACATCTTCAGGATTTCCTGTTCCTGGCCCGGGAAGCGCTGCATCTGCTCGAAGACCGCGCGCTGCAGCTCCTCCTCGGCGACCTGCACGCCGGCCGTCTCGCCGATCTGCGACAGAACGAGCCCGAGACGCACCCGGCGTTCGGCGAGGCGGCGGTAATCCGCCCGAGCCTTTTCCTCGGTCGTCTCCTCATCCTCGAAGGTCTTGCCGTTGTCATTCAGCTCGCGCTGCACCTGGGTCCAGATGTTGTCGAACTCGGCTTCGACCAGCTTCTCGGGGAGCGGAAAGTCGTATTCCTTGTCGAGAGCGTCGAGCAGCTGGCGCTTGACCTTCTGGCGGGTGGCCATGCCGTACTGGCTCTGGATCTGATCGCGAACGATCTCCTGAAGCTTCTCCAGCGACTCCAGACCGAGCTTCTTGGCCATCTCGTCGTCGATCGCCGTCTCGGTCGGAGCCGACACCGCCTTGACGGTAACGTCGAACTTCGCCGCCTTACCGGCAAGATGATCTGCGCCGTAATCCTCTGGGAAGGTCACATCGAGCGTCTTTTCGTCTCCGGCTTTGGCACCGACCAGTTGCTCCTCGAAGCCGGGGATAAAACGGCCGGAACCGATCACCAGATCGGCGCCCTCGGCCGAACCGCCCTCGAAAGCCTCGCCGTCGATCTTGCCGACGAAATCAATGGTCAGCTTGTCGCCGGTTTCGGCAGCCCCGTCCTTTTCCTCGTATACGCGAGCGTTCTCCGCGATCCGCTCAACCTGCTCGGAGACCTCCGCCTCGGAGACCTCAACAATCGGCCGCTCGATCTTGATACCGCTAGTGTCCTTGATCTCGAACTGCGGCAGCGTCTCGTAGGAGACCGTGAACTTGAAGTCGCTCTGACCGTTCAAGACCTTGTCGGCCTCGGCCTCGTCCTCGGTCATGGCGATCTCGGGGCGCATGGCGGCGCGTTCGTTGCGCTCGGCCATCACCGACCCCGGCGTCTCGTTCAAGATCTCGTTGACGATCTCGGCCATCAGCGACTTGCCGTACATCTTGCGCAGATGATTGACAGGCACCTTGCCGGGACGGAAACCCTTCAGCTGCACCTTGTCCTTCGCCTCGAAGAGGCGGGTCTGAAGGCGCGCCTCAAGGTCCGAGGCGGGCACGACAATCTCGATCTCGCGCTTGAGGCCCTCGGCCTTGGTCTCCGTAACCTGCATGCTTTATAACCTTCTCGATCCTGTTTGACTGCACCGGCCCGCTGATTTTGCGGATTTACGACCGAGAACAGTCCTGTTGAATTCGGCAAATGGTGCGGGTGGAGGGACTTGAACCCCCATGCCTCTCGGCGCTTGGACCTAAACCAAGTGCGTCTGCCAATTCCGCCACACCCGCAAGACGCGTCGGCCACACAGGTTGCGAAGCGCGGGCCTCTATATCACCGCGAATCCGACCATGAAAGGGCAAAACCGCCTGTCTTGCGGCCGCATCGGCACCGATTGGTGCCCGGGATGCTCCAACACGCTATCGGCGAACGGCCCCCGCACTGCGCGGGAATAAAGCATTCTTTATGACAAATTAACGACAGATCGCCTCAACGATTGACTCCAAGTCATTGTGATAACTGGGTCATTGCAAAGTTTTGCTGCGATGCACAACTCGCATTGCAGCCATGCATTTCGCCGTCTAGCTCACCTCGTCGGCCGCGCATAGATTGCAATCACAACAGCGGGAAACGGACGTTGATCCGAAGCTCGTTGGCTGAAGTTTGAATGATTAAGGACGTTCGTCATGAACCTGGTTCGTTCGTACAAGACCTGGCGCCGTTACCGTGAGACGTTGAACGAGCTGAGCCGTCTGTCGCGTCGCGAGCTTGCCGATCTCGGCATTTCTCGCTCGGACATCCCGACGGTTGCTCGCCAGACCGTTCTCTAAGTCAAGGCGCTCGACGTCAGAGAATGCCACGGAAGTTTTGAGTTTCGTCGCGGCCATCCTCCTCCCAGGCCAAGACGGAAAACGGTCTGCCAACCTCCTCCCAACCGGCAGACCATCCTTTGAGCCCGCCGGGTCCTCCCCCCGGCGGGCGCATCGGGACCCAAGAGTTTCATAGTTTCGTCGCGGCCATCCTCCTCCCAGGCCAAGACGGAAAACGGTCTGCCAACCTCCTCCCAACCGGCAGACCATCCTTTGAGCCCGCCGGGTCCTCCCCCCGGCGGGCACATCGGGATCCAAGAGTTTCACAGTTTCGCCGAGGCCATCCTCCTCCCAGGCCAAAAGCGGAAAACGGTCTGCCAACCTCCTCCCAACCGGCAGACCATCCTTTGAACCCGCCGGGTCCTCCCCCCGGCGGGTTTTGCGTTTTCAAGGCGCTCGTCTCGCTCGAATTTGACAGCTTTAATGGCCGGAAGCCGGTTTCGTTTTCGCGCGCCGTCGCGTAGATTCCGGCCATGTCAAACAAAACCGTCCATGTCGTCGGCGGCGGCCTTGCTGGGTCGGAAGCCGCCTGGCAGCTTGCCCATGCCGGCATCCCCGTCATCCTTCACGAAATGCGCCCGCTGCGCGGCACCGAGGCCCACAAGACCGACGGTCTCGCGGAGCTGGTCTGCTCGAACTCGTTTCGCTCCGACGATGCGACGGCCAATGCCGTCGGCGTCCTGCACGCCGAGATGCGGCTTGCCGGTTCGCTGATCATGACGATGGCAGACCAACATCAGGTGCCGGCCGGTGGCGCCCTCGCCGTCGATCGCGAAGGGTTTTCGGCGGCCGTCTCGAAAGCGCTCGAGGATCACCCGCTGGTCACCATCGAGCGCGGGGAAGTCGACGGCCTGCCGCCGGAAGACTGGGGCACGACCATCGTCGCCACCGGGCCGCTCACCGCGCCAAAGCTCGCGGAAGCGATCGGCGCGGCCACCGGCCAGGATGCCCTCGCCTTCTTCGACGCCATCGCGCCGATCGTCCATTTCGATTCGATCGACATGGACAAGGCCTGGTTCCAATCGCGGTACGACAAGGTCGGGCCCGGCGGCACCGGCAAGGACTACATCAACTGCCCACTCGACCGCGAAACCTATGAGCGCTTTGTCGCGGCGCTTGTCGAAGGCGACCGGGCGGCGTTCAAAGAGTGGGAGGGCACGCCCTATTTCGACGGCTGTCTGCCGATCGAGGTGATGGCCGAGCGCGGCCCCGAGACCTTGCGGCACGGGCCGATGAAGCCGATGGGCCTGACCAACGCCCATCAGCCCGACATCAAACCCTATGCCGTCGTCCAGCTGCGCCAGGACAATGCGCTCGGCACGCTCTACAACATGGTCGGCTTCCAGACGAAGCTGAAATACGGCGCGCAGGCCGAGATCTTCCGGATGATCCCGGGGCTGGAAAGTGCCGAATTCGCGCGGCTCGGCGGCCTGCATCGCAACACCTATCTGAATTCGCCGGTGCTCCTCGATGCGACGCTCACCCTGAAGGCGCGCCCGCATCTGCGCTTTGCCGGCCAGATCACCGGCTGCGAAGGCTATGTCGAATCGGCCGCGGTCGGCTTGATGGCGGGACGCTTCACAGCCGCGGAACGCCGGGGCCAATCGCTTCCTCCGCCGCCCCAGAGCACGGCGACCGGCGCGCTGATCGCCCATATCACCGGCGGCCATCTCGCCCGGCAGGACGATGGCGGCAAACGCTCGTTCCAGCCGATGAACGTCAATTTCGGCCTGTTTCCGCCGCTCGAGCCGGGCGCAATCCAGAAGCCCGAAGGCCAGAAGCGCTTTCGCGGCAAGGAAAAGGCGCTTGCCAAAAAGAACGCGCTCTCGCGCCGGGCCCTTGCCGACTTCGCCGCCTGGCTCGGCGAAAAGGATCTGCGCCAAGCGGCCGAGTAATCCCCGAAACGGCAGCGATGCGCGCTAACGGCACACTTCTGCCGGACCTCAGGACCAGTCGGCGCTGCGGAAAAAGGCGTCAAATTCAAGATAGTTGATCTGGCCCGAATCGCTCTGGGCGACGCGACGCAGGACGATCCGCAGGCGCTTGCCGTCCTGGGCGATCAAATCGAGAACCGGCGGCGTGATTACCTGCGCCGGCTCGTCGAAGAGCTGATCGGGCAGCTCGTCGATGGCCTTCTTGATCGGAAAGTGGATCACCGTCGTCCCCCGCGAGGCAACGAGATCGCCCCCTTCGAGAGCGAAGGTCATGCCGGCAATCGCGTCGCCGTTGTCGTCTTTGCTTTCGTCGACGCCGGGAATGACGACCCGGGCGAGCACGGCTCTGTCATAGCCGCCGGTCGCGATCTCCGTGCCCTTCAGCGCCACGAAACCGCGCGGACGCGCCTTCACCCATGTCGAGGTGTCGATATGCAGACTGTCGACCAAGAGCGCATAGGCGTCGCCCGGATCGTTGCGCAGCGCCGTCATCAGCCGCGCGGCCAGATCGTGATCGAGATAGGGCGCAAGATCGCCGAGGCGGTCGGCGTCGGCGAGCGCCCCCAAACGCGATTCGAGCCGGGTGACGCGCTGCGCATGCTGTTCCTTGCTCGGCCGCAAAGCCAGCTGATCGCTGCCGGGAACCCTTGTCGCGAACTCCGCAACGATCCGTGCCGTCTGGCTGTCGCCAGATACGCTCGCCGCTCCCCAAGGACCGATGGCCGACAGTCCGACGAGCGCAATAGGCACCAACGCCATCAGCCGGATGTCGCCCGCGAGCCGGGGCACCAGCTGGCAGGCGAGCACGATCACCGCCGCCAGGATCGCAAGCGCGACATAATAGCGTTCGAGCGTGACGCCCTCGGCCGCGATGCGCTGCCAGATCCCGATCGCGGCGAGAATCAGCGGGACAATCAGAATGACGCCCCAGCTTTTGGCAAACAGCCGACTCGGGAGCCCGCCCGTGGCAAGAAACGGCTCGGCGGCAATCCGCAGCGCAAGCACCAGGAAGGCGTCAAAGGTGACGATCCAACCGACGGCGTTTTGCGGCAGGCGGCCTGCAAGAGCGATCTTGACGGCGTAAAGATGCAGAACCAGCGCCGTCGTCAGTGCGAGCGGAATGGCGACCCAGGAGATCAGCAGGCGCACGCCGCTGACCAGCCGATCCTCGGCGAAAGCCGGCCGATCCTCAAAGCTTCGCGGCAGACGACCAAGCGCGAAGAGCGGACCGACGAGGGTGAAGGCCGTGACGTAGATATGTTCGTAGTCGGTCGCGCTCAGTCCGATATCGAACAGGAACCGAACCATCTCGAAGATCGCCGAGAGACCGACCACGAACAAGAGGACCGACAGGAAAGCAAGCGCCGCGCCGACGAACGACCAGAGCGTGAAGGTCCAAAACCGCACCGGTCCGCCCCGCCCCAAAAACGGCGCGAGCGGGACCAGCAAGGTCAAAGCCGGCGTCAGGGCCGGCAGATGATTCTCCGCGCGCCCACCGAAATAGACGACCGCGGCCAGCAGCGTGGCGACGCCGAGCGCCGCCAGTTGAATCGGCAGATCTCGCCAGTCGCGCGCCTCGCCGGCCAGCGTGGCCGAAACCGCGGCAACCGCCCCGCAATAGAGCGCACCGATCAGCCAGAGAAGATCGTCGATCCGGTCAAAATCGTGCCCGGCAACCTCCATATTGCTCAGGATCGCAATGGCGATGAATCCGAGCGAAGCCACCGGAAATCGGACAAGGGCAATCTCGGTGCCCCGGGCAAGCGTCGCCGCGGCCCGGTTGAACCAACCGCTGGTTTGCGCCGAAGCGCGCCTGTCCACGATCCGCTGCATTCCGCCGTCCCGCTCGTCCCTTCGCCCAATCCCGACGCGCACGGGCCGGTCCGCACATGGCGCCAAAGCCGCACCACCCGGTGCCATGCCGACCGTTGCGCCGCGACACGCTCAGCCGCGCATCGCCCGCCAGTAAGCGAACACCTTGCGCGGTGCCGAAAGGTCTGGCGATTGGCGCAGCACGTTCGCTCCTGACCGTTCGATACGGTCCAAATATGGCGAGGCGAGCCAGGCCGGCAGGAAGGCGGCCCGAACCGGCTTCGGCAGCCGACGAGAATGGCGGCGCGCTTCGCCGACATGATAACGGCCAAAGGCCACCATCGCGGCCATTGCCCGCTGCGACGGCTCCGCCTCCCCGGCATTCAGCACCTCGGGCGAACAGCCGGCTGCCGCGAGAATGTCGGCCGGCAGATAGCACTGCCCGCGCGCGCGATGGATCGGCAGCAGGCGCAACACCCCTGCCACCGTCTGGGCGACGCCGGCGTGCCCCGCCGCATCGGCAATCTGACCGGCATCGGCGGGCGACAAAATCGTCGCGGCGAGCATAATCAGCGTCGAGGCGGTTTCACCGGCATAGGCCTCGAAATGCTCACGGCTCGGCATCGGATCGTCATAAAGATCGAAGGCCCGCGCTTCGAGCATCCGGTCGAACGCCGCCTTGGACAGATGATGGCGCTCGATCGTCTGGAGCAGCCGGCTCGCCACCGGATGGCCGGCCTCACCGCCCCCCGCTGCGCCCTTCTCCGATCCGCCGCCGGCGATCACGTCCCGCCACCATTGCAGGCGGATCTCCCCAGGCAACGGCTGGCGGATCTGATCGCGCACCTTGGCGATCTCGATATTGAAGGCGTAAAGCGCGGCGAGATCACCGCGTCGATCGGCCGGCGCGAAGGCCAACGACAATGCCCGGTCGCGATCTTCGGCCTCGACGAGGTCGTGGCAGGTGTCGCTCGGGCTGGCGCTCATGCGGTGATCCTGATCGGCCCGTCCGGTTCGAATGACGGGCAAGTTGCAAGCGTCGGCGTCGTCCGAGAGCGACCTTTGAATCGACGCATCGTGCTTTGCCGAAAATCGATTCCGATGTTCAGGCCGATGCTGTTAGAGCATGATGTGATCCGAAAAGTTGCATGACTTTTCGGATCACATCATGCGTCAAAATAATGACCGGGAGCAGAATGACGATTTCAGTTCATCGCATTCCGCTCCAACGAAGGCGCGAGCGGATAGAGCATGGTGCCGAAAAGTTGCACGACTTTTCGGGTCACATCATGCGGTAAAACAATGGCTTGGAGCGAAATGGCGATTCCAGTTCATCGCATCCCGCTCTAGCGTCAAGCAGTTTGCCAACCGCGACGGCCGGCACCAGATGGCGCCAGCTCAGTCGACGGCGACGAGAGCGGCGCCGACCGGACGGCCCTCGGAAAGCATGATGTTGAAGGTGCGCACCGCCGCTCCGGTCGACATCGGATCGCAGGAGATGCCGGCCCGCTTCAGGCGCTCGGCAAGGCCCGGCGGCAACCGGCGGATATTCTTGCCCGTGCCAAACAGCAAAAAGCGAATCTCCTCATCGAAAATCCGCTCGAGCCGCTCGCCCAAAAACGGCTCTTCCGCCGTCGCCGACCAGCCGTAGATGCCGGATGGCAGGCACAGGATCGAGCCCCGATGCGACATCTCGGCAAAGCGGAAACCGCCATTGCCATACGCCTCGATCGGCGCGCGGCCAGGAAAATGCGCTTCCCGGATTTCGATTCCCTGCACCATGATCAGGCCTGCCCGGCGCTGATCTGCCCAGGCTCGGCCGCCTTCTTCTTCTCGTCAAGGTCCGCCGCCCTGGCGGCTTCCGCCGCATCGGTCGAGCGTAGATTGAAGAAAACCAGCACCGGCGCGGCGACGAAAATCGACGAGAAGGTGCCGATGATCACGCCGAACAACATCGAGGCGACAAAGGAGCGGATCACCTCGCCACCGAAGACGAACAGCGCGGCCAGTGCGAGCACGGTCGTCGCCGACGTCATGGTCGTGCGCGACAGCATCTCGTTGTCGGACAGATCGAGCAACTGGCCGAGCGGCATCTTCTTGAACCGCCGCAGATTCTCGCGGACGCGGTCGTAGATGACGACGGTGTCGTTCAGCGAATAGCCGACGATGGTCAGGATCGCCGCGACCGTCGACAGGCTGACGTCGAGCTGCGTCACGGTAATGAAGCCGAGAGTCAGGATGACATCGTTGACGGTGGCGATGATCGCACCGAGGGCGAACTGCCACTCGAAGCGCAGCCAGACATAGACCAGGATCGCGACCAGCGACGCGAGAACGCCGATGATCGCGGCCCAGGCGAGTTCGCCGGAGACCGTTGGGCCGACGACTTCGGTCCGCCGGATATCATATGTCTGCGACAGCGCCTGGCTGGCCGTGTCGACCAGTTTCTGCTGGGATGAGTCGGACACCTCACCGAAGGCGCCGATCCGGATCAGCGCCTCGTTCTGGGTGCCGAACTCCTGCACCTGCGGGTCGGCGATGCCCGCCTTGGTCAGCTGGGTGCGGATGTCGCCGGTATCGGCCGCGCCCTGCTTGGCCTGCACCTCGATCAAGGTGCCGCCGGTGAAGTCGATGCCGAAATTCGGGCCGATGGCAAAGAGCGAGACGATCGAGGCGATGCAGAGCGCCATCGACACGCCGAAGATCTTCAGACGGACCTTCATGAACGGGATCTTCGTCACCTCGGGCACGAGGCGCAGATAACCTTTCGGCAGCTCCTTCGGGCGCCGGCGGCGCACCCATGCGGCGACCAGCCAGCGCGTCAGCGTGAAGGCGGTGAAAACGGTGGTCAGAATACCGATCGCCAACGTCACGGCGAAGCCGCGCACCGGGCCGCTGCCGAGGAAGAACAGGACGACAGCGGCAATCAGCGTGGTGATGTTGGCGTCAAGAATCGTCGCCAGGGCCTTCTGAAAGCCGGCGTCGATCGCCTGCACGACCGAGCGTCCCTGCCGCCGCTCGTCGCGGATCCGCTCATAGATCAAAACGTTCGAATCGACCGCCATGCCGAGCGTCAGCACGATACCGGCGATACCAGGCAGTGTCAGGGTCGCCCCGATCACCGTGAGGACCGCGAACAGAAGGATCAGGTTGGCGGCCAAAGCGATATTGGCGATGACACCGAGGAAGCCATAGGCCGCGAGCATGAAGACGACGACCGCCACCGCGCCGATCACGCCGGCCATCTCGCCGGCGTCGATCGAGTCGGCGCCAAGGCCCGGCCCGACGGTTCGCTCTTCGATGATATTGAGCGTCGCCGGCAGCGCCCCGGCCCGCAACAGCACCGCCAAATCGTTGGCTGACTGGACCGTGAAGCTGCCGCTGATCTGCGCCTGCCCCCCGAGAATGGCGGTGCGGATCACCGGCGCCGACAGCACCTTGTCATCGAGAACGATGGCGAAAGGCTTGCCGACATTGGCCTGGGTGACCCGGCCGAAGCGCTGGGCGCCTTGCGAGTCGAAGCGAATGTTGACCACCGGCTCGTTGGTCTGCTGATCGAAGCCCGGCTGCGCGTCGGTGAGATTTTCACCCGAGACCATCACCTGTCGCTTCACCAGGATCGGTCGGGCCGGCTTGTCGTTGGTGTAGAGCAGCACGTCGCCCGGCGGCACTCGTCCGCCCTTGGCGACCGTCTCGGCGTTCTCGCTCTGATCGACCAATTGGAAGGTGAGTTTGGCGGTCTGGTTGAGCAGTTCCTTCAACCGCTTCGGATCGCCGAGGCCCGGCACCTGGACCATGATGCGGTCGGCGCCTTGGCGCTGGATGATCGGCTCGGTGGTGCCGAGCTCGTCAACACGCCGACGCACGACTTCGATCGACTGCGTCACCGCCGTCGACACGCGGTAAGCGATGCCCTGATCGGTCAAGGTGGCGGTGATGACGCCGGCTTGCGGCTGCGCCAACTCGACTTCGGCGACGGAGCCACCGGACATCAGGCCGCTGGAAATCGGCTGGGTCAACTGCTCGAGCGCCGACTGCGCGTCTGAAGCCTGCGCCGGATCGCGCAGCCGAACCGAGATGGTGTGGTCCTTGGTGGCAATCGCCGAGTAGCCGATGCGCTTTTGGCGCAGCAGCTGACGGACCTCGTCCTGCACCGACTGCAGACGCTCCTTGACGAGCGAGGCCCGGTCGACCTCCAGCAAAATATAAGAACCGCCCTGAAGATCGAGACCGAGCGTCACCGACTTGTCGGGCAGCCAGCTCGGCAGCCCCTCGGTCCAGCTCCGCGGAAGAACGTTGGGAGCGGCATAGGCGAGGCCTATCAGCACCGTCAGCCAGATGAGGATCGTCTTCCAGCGCGAGAAATACAGCATGTCGGTCTCGGAGATGTCGGCTCGCGCCAAGGCGTTGGAACCGGTTTCGGCGTCTGTCGCCGTCCCGCTAGAGTTGAGAGCGGAGCGGCTCGGATCTGCGGCATGGCGGACCTGCGGCCCGTGCCGCCTGCTACTTGCTGTTGGCGGCGGCCGGCTCGCCCTTGACGCGGACGTCGCTGAGCGTTCCCTGCAGCACCCGGACGCGAACCTGATCGGAGATCTGGACTTCCAGTTCGCCGTTGTCGTGGACCTTGGTCACCTTGCCGACGATGCCACCACCGGTGACGACCGTGTCGCCGCGCCGAATGTTCTTCAGCATCTCCTCGCGCTTTTTCATCTGCGACCGCTGGGGGCGGATGATCAGGAAATACATGATCGCGAAAACCGCGATAAACGGAAGAACACTGATCAGCAATTCGCTCCCACCGGCAGCAGTGGCACCGGTCTGGGCGAAAGCCTCGGACACGAACATCATCGACCTCGCAAGAATGAGTTTGCAACAAAAGCGCGTCGAAACGAACGTCCCGCCGACGGCGCCCAAGATCTCCAAGAGACCTGTCTGGACGTGGCCGCAATATACGATCGGCCTATGCCTTTGCAACAAGCTGCGGCATTTACAGCCCGCCGCAGGGCCGCTTATGCCATTACAATGCTGTCACCAACCCGTCAGTGCGACGTGAACGCCCGTGCTCCACATGATGCGCGCCGTTGCGTTTTGACCACGGAGGAAAAGCCTCGATGACCTCACCCGCCGACCTCTCGCGGATCGCGATCGCGCTCGAATCGATCGCCGAACGGCTCGCCGAAGCTCTGCCGTCGCGCCCGGCCAAGCCCGACTTTGCGGCAGCCGACTGCTTTGTCTTCGATCCGAAGAAAGGGTTGAAGGCCGTTCCGAAGGTCAATCGCGTGCCGATCACGCTGTTGAAAGGCATCGATCGCTCGCGCGACATCCTGTTCGACAACACGCTGCGCTTTGCCAAGGGTCTGCCCGCCAATAACGCACTGCTTTGGGGCGCACGCGGCATGGGAAAGTCGTCGCTCGTGAAAGCGGTGCACGCCTCGGTCAACGCAGAGCTTCATGGCTCCGCCCAGGCCCCGCTCAAGCTGGTCGAAATCCCGCGCGAAGATATCGCGCACCTGCCGGAGCTGATGGATCAACTCGTAGCCGCCCCTGCCCCGGTGCTGTTATTCTGCGACGATCTCTCCTTCGATCACGACGACACCGCCTACAAATCTCTGAAGGCCGCTCTTGAAGGCGGCGTCGAGGGACGGCCAGACAATGTGCTGTTCTACGCCACGTCGAACCGCCGGCATCTTCTGCCGCGAGACATGATCGAGAACGAGCGCGCAACGGCAATCAATCCCGGCGAGGCGGTTGAGGAAAAGGTGTCGCTGTCGGATCGCTTCGGCTTGTGGCTGGGATTCCACAATTGCAGCCAGGATCAATATCTGGCGATGATCGACGGCTATGTCGCAGCGTACGGGCTCTGCGACACGGTGACGCCGGACGAACTGCGCCGCGCCGCGCTGGAATGGGCGACGACACGCGGCAGCCGCTCGGGGCGGGTCGCCCACCAGTTCATGATGAATTTGGCCGGCGAACATGGCCGCCGCTTGGAGATCGCCGAGGGCCGACCAGGCTGACCCTTGTCGAGGCCGGACCAGCCGATCAGCTGTTCAAGATCGCCGAAAGCCATCAGCCCAGACCGGCAGGCTTGATCGTGCGCAGGGCCAAGGGATCGATATGCGGGCGCGACGCACGAGAAGGTGAGGTAGGCCCAAAAAAGGTGAGGCCGGCAGGCGCCCCTCCTGCCGGCACACACCCTTCGGCTCGCCGTCGGCTCTGCCGGCGACGCGTCGATCTTCTGATTGGCTCAGCGCGACAACCAGGTACGGCATCGCCCAATCCGCCAACCCACACTCCACGAACCAGCCCCATCCGGTGACGGGACGATCACGTCTTGATCACCGCCAAAATCCGATCACAACCGCACGCCATCAAAAAAACAACCTATGCGATTAAATAGCCGAGCCCCGCCCCCAGACCCGCGATTATCTGCAACTAAAAGATCACAATTGTGCAAAACTGTCGAGATTTTGTTTTAAACACTTATCAATTTTTCTCCAGGACGCTGCGGAAGATTCGGTTCAGTTTGCGCCGAGAAACGCCTCAATCGCGGCAAGCACCTGATCGGCCGGACGAAACCCGATCGCAAGCGCCGCATAATGGCCTTCCCGGCCGTCGACCGGCCCCGCCACCAAGGTTGGAAAGCCGGTCACGCCGGAGGATTGGGTGACGGCAAAGTCCGCAAGCGTTTCCTGCTTGGTCGCCTCATCGTCGAAAGCTGGCAGGAACGCATCTCGATCAAGACCCTCGGCGACTGCCAGATTAGCCAGCACCTCACGCTTCGTCACGTCGCGGTTTTCCGCATAAAAAGCCCGCGAAATCCGCTGCTTTAGCGGAAAAACATGCGCGGGATCGAGCCGCCGCGCTGCCACCACCGCCCGCGCCGCCGGCTCGGTGTCGTAGACGAAACTCTCGCGATCGAAGAAAGCATAGTCGAAGGGCTGGCCGCTCGCCGCCTCCACATGCTCCCAATGATGACGAATTTCCGCCTTCGCCTGCTCGTCCATCGGTCGGTCGTTGAACGGCCGCAAGCCCCCCAGCACGAGGCGGATGGCAAGATCGGGATGGGCCTTGGCGATGGCGTCGATGGTCGGAGAGAAGCCCCAGCACCACGAGCACATCGGATCGGCGAAATAAACAAGATGGGGAATCACGACCCTGTTCCTTCGGTTCGAGTGGCCGGGGCTCTTCTTGAGCCCAAGCATGGCACAAACCGAAGGTTCCAAGGCGTCGACAGATCGTTCACCGCCACAGCGGTGGCCGGACGCGCCAGCGAGCAAAGCCTGCGGGCCTCACTGTGGCAACGATCCTGTTCACCGGATCATCACAAGGGCCGTGTGACAGCCTCCAGCCAGGTGGCGTCCTGCGCTGAAAGATGCGGTGAAAGCGCCTCGCGCACCCGCCGGTGATAAGCGTTCAGCCACTGGCGCTCATCCTCGCCAAGCAGCGTCGCATCGATCAACCGCCGATCGATCGGCGCAAGCGTCAGCGTCTCAAAGCCGAGCATCAGCGCATCGCCCGCCTCGATCGGCGCGGGCTCGGTGACGACCAGCAGGTTTTCGATGCGGATCCCGAAGACGCCCTCTTTGTAGTAGCCGGGCTCATTGGAAACGATCATGCCGGGCTCCAGCACCGCCATGCCCCGGCGCGAGATCGACTGCGGCCCCTCATGAACCGCCAGAAACGCGCCGACGCCGTGGCCGGTGCCGTGGGCATAGTCGCAGCCGGCCTTCCACAATGCGATTCGGGCCAGCGGATCGAGATCGACGCCGCGGGTGCCCTTCGGAAAGCGAGCGAGCGAGATGGCGATCATGCCCTTCAGAACCTGGGTGAAGCGCGTGCGCATCAGCGTGTCGGGCGCCCCGATCGGCACGGTGCGGGTGATGTCGGTCGTGCCATCGCGGTACTGCCCGCCGGAATCGATGAGGAAGAGTTCGCCCGGGCCGAGCACCCGATTCGATTCGCGGTTGACCCGGTAATGGGCGATGGCCCCGTTCGGCCCGGCCGCCGCGATCGTGTCGAAGGAGATGTCCACCAGCGGCATGCCCGCCGCCTCTCCGGCCTCGACACGGCAACGCTCCAGCGTCTCGGCCGCGGTGATTTCATCGATCGTCCCCGGCTCCTGGCGCACCAGCCAGGCCAGGAATTTGACCATGGCGACGCCGTCACGCTGGTGCGCCGCGCGGCTGCCGGCAAGTTCGCCAGCGTTCTTGGTTGCCCGCGGCCGCTGCGCCGGATCGGCGAGATCGACGACGGTCCCGCCCGCGCTCGCGGCGATTTCCCCGAGGCGCGCGGCCGCCAGATTGGGATCAAGAGCCACAATCTGTTGCTTGGCCATCTTCGCCAAATCGCTTTCGAAACGGTCGGGCGTCCTGAGCGCAACAAGCGGCTTCAAATGCGCTTCGAGCGCCGCGTCGATCTTCTCCGGATCGACGTAAAGCTGCGCCTCGCCCGTCGCCGGCACAATGGCAAAGCTCAGCATCAGCGGGTTATGGGCGATGTCGGACCCACGCAGATTGAACGTCCAGGCGACCGACGAGGGGTCGGTCAGCACCGTCAGGTCGGCCTTGTGCTTGATGATCGCCGCCCGGATCTCGGCAAGCTTGTCCGCCGCGCTGCGACCGGCCAGCGCGTCGTCCTGGACAAACGCCTGGCCCTTCGGCGGCGCGGGTCGGTCGTTCCAGATGCAGTCGACGGGATTGTCAGCCATCGCGACCAGCTTGCCGCCGACTTTCTGCAGGATCTCGGCGAGGCGCCGGACCTCGCCAACGGTATGCAGCCACGGATCATAGGCGATTGTCTTGCCGGCCCCTTCCGCTTCGAGAACGGCGCTGAGAGGCGTTTCCAGCGACGACAGCGGCGTCACCACAGCCAAGTCGACCTGCTGGCGAACCTGCAGCGTATAGCGCCCGTCGACGAGGATCGCGGCCTTGTCGCCAAGGATGACGACCACCCCGGCCGAACCGCTAAAACCGGTCAGCCATTCCAGCCGAGCCGCGGAGGGCGGGATGTATTCGCCCTGATGCTCGTCGGCGCGCGGCACGATGAAGCCGTCGACACCGCGCTCGCGAAGCAGCTTGCGCAACGCGCCGATCCGCGCGGCGCTGTTCGAGAAATCAATCGGATTGTCGAAACTCTGAAACATGTTCGCCCCTGCTTGCCGAGAGCGCCGCGACGCCGTTTGCGATGTGTCCGAAATTTCCAGCCTGACCGCAAGGTCGGAGCGTTCGCAGCCGCTCTCAAAGCCACCGCTCGCAGCATTTTGCCCGAAGACCGACCAAGCCCTGTCGCGTTGCAGACAGCGGATAGGACCTATGCAACGGAACCGCTACCGAAGCCGCTCAGCCAGCGTCATATTGCACTGCAACGGGAGGCCGAAAACAGCTTTCTGAAGGAGATTGCACCATGGCCAGCAACGACCGCACCAACGACCGCCAGCGCCAGCAAAATGCCGGCATCATGCGCACGGTTATCAATCGGATGATGGAAGCCCGCGAGCGCGAAGCGCGCCGCTACATCGCCAGCCACTACGGCAAGCGCTTCCACCCCGACGTCTTCGGCGGCGAGACCGTCTCGAATTTCGAAAGCCGCGCTCCGCAGCGCTCGTAACAGCGCCGCGCCTATCTCAGGCTTCTACGATATGAAAGCCCGGCGGATTCCATAGTGGCCGCCGGGCTTTTCCGTTCAACCCGCGGCGCGAAGATGCAGCGCCACCCATTCGCCCATCACCAGCGTCCGGCAATGGACAAAGCCCTGCGCCCGGAACGCGGCCCGCACCGCAGCCGCCTGCTTGATGAGAATGCCGGACAAAATGACGTCGGCACCGAGTGCCGAATGCCGGCGAAACTCCGGCGACAGCATCATCAGCGGGCCGGCAAGAATATTGGCGACGATCAGATCGAACGGCGCCCGTTGGCGCACCGCCGGCGTCGCAAAGCCGTCGGCCCGCACCGTCTCGACCAATGCCGCAACGCCATTGGCGTGGGCATTGTCGGCCGCGACCGCGACGGCGACCGGATCGACATCGGTCGCGAGCACCTTCACCCGGGCGAGTTTGGCAAGTGCGATGGCCAACACCGCGCTCCCGGTGCCGAGATCAAGAACCGCTTGCGGCCGGCGCAGCCGCACGACTTGGTCGATCAGCGTCAGGCAGCCGGCCGTGGTGCCGTGATGACCGGTGCCGAAGGCGAGTCCCGCTTCGATTTCGATCGCATGTTCGTGCGCCCCGACCTGATTGCGGTCATGGGCGCCATGGACGATGAAGCGGCCGGCGCGCACCGGCTTCAGCTCGGCCAGAACCGCCGCCATCCAATCCTTGTCGGGTAGCTCCTCGCGGCCGATCTCGACCGTCTCCCCGAGCCCGGCGGCATGACGGAACGCATCCGCCCGATCCTCGCCCGGCTCGACGTCGAAATAGGCGGCGACCTCCCAGACATCGCCCGCTTCGTCGATCTCGGTGATGGCGATCGGTGCGCCTTCATCCTCGAAGATCGTCTCGATCCCGACATAGGCGTCTTGGGCGGCCGCCTTTCCCGCCCTTAGGAAATATCGAATCTGCACGGTCAGTTGGCCCCCTCGGACTGCTTGGCGACGTCCTCCGCCGTCTTGCGTGCCCGTTCTGCCCGTGCCTCGCGCTCCGTCAAGGTTCCGCGGACGATCTTTTCCTGATCACGCTCGGCCCGGGGTGGGCCAAAGGCGATGATGACGTCGCCGACGTCCGGCTCGCCCGCCCCTTCAGCCGCAGCAAAGACGATGTCCTGCGAGGGCTGAATCCACAAGACCGGCGTCGTGCCTTCCGGCCGGGTCTCGAAGAACTGCTCCAGCCCGAACTCCGGTGTCAGCCGCGTCGCCTGGAAGGTCCAGCCATCGATGATGTCGTCGCGCAGCTGGTTGTAGGTGCGCGGCGGCTTGAACAGCGGCATGCCGCCGAGGGTGAAATGCATCGCATGGCGCGCCCCCGAGGTCTGCTGACCGCTGCTGGTCGAGCCGACCTGAAAGACTTCCGAGCGGCCGATCTCGGCGCCGAAGTCGGTACAGACCAGAGCGTTGTAAGCGTCGTTGTCGGTCGCCGCGATCATGTGATCGAAGCGCGAGAGATCCAACGAATGATGGGCTTCTTCCGACAGGATCTCGCCGAACCAAACGTCGACCTCGGCAAGCCGCGCCTCGGAGACGTGCGACCAGTTGGCGTCGGCGATCACCACCGGCACCTCCTGCGCCTTCAGCCGGCGCGCCAGCGCGATCGAGAACCGTGAGGCGCCGACGATCAGAATGCCCGGCCGATTGGTCACGCGCAGATCGAGGATCCGGGCAAGCGGCTTTAACGAAAAGCCGTGCAGGAGGATCGTCGCGGCGACGACGGCGAAGGTATAGGCGACCATCCGGTCCGCATCCGCAACGCCGATCCGCGCCAGCGTCGTACCGAACAGACCGGCGACCGCCACGGCGACGATACCGCGCGGGGCGATCCAGCTGACCAGCAGCCGCTCCTTGAATTCGAGCCCGGCGCCGGTCGTCGAAACGAAGATCGCGATCGGGCGAATCACCAAAAGAACGAGAGCCAGGAAGACCACGACCCGCCACTCCAGGCTCATGATCACCGAGAGCTGCAGCGACGCGGTCAAGACGATGAACAGGCCGGAGACGAGGAGAACGGTGATCGTCTCCTTGAACTTGCGCAGTTCATTGAGGCTGGCGAGTTTGGAATTGGCCATGGTGATGCCCATGATCGTCACCGTCAAAAGCCCCGCCTCCTCCAAAAGCAGATTGGTGAGGGCGTTCATGCCGACGACGACGGCGAAGAGGATCGGCGCTTTCAGATATTCCGGCGCGTGGCCGCGCGCGAAGAAGATCGTCAGCGCCCGACCGCCAAGGATGCCGCCCGCCACCGCAACGACCAAGGCCGCAAGAGTGGTGACGATCAGATGCTCGGCATCGTGGGCGCCACGCAGCACCAGATAGGCCTCGAAGGAAACCACGGCGAAGAGCGCGCCGACGGGATCGTTGAGGATCGCCTCCCAGCGCAAGAGTGAAGCCGGCCGCGCTTTGAGTCGCGCGTGGCGCAAAAGCGGCATGATCACCGTCGGGCCGGTGACCACCAGCAGCGCGCCGAGGATCAGCGACACCGGCCACGACATGTCGCCGACATAGCGGGCGGCGAGCGCCGTCATGATCCAGACCATTGGTCCGGAGACCATCACCACCCGCCTCACCGCCGTCGAGGTCTCTCGGATCTCACGCAATCGCAGCGTCAAACCGCCTTCGAACAGGATGATCGCAACGGCGGTCGAGACCAGCGGCGTGTAGAGTTCGCCGAAATCGGACCGCGGATTCATCATGCCCGTCAGCGGCCCGAAGATCAGGCCGACGGCGAGGAGAATGACGATCGCGGGAATCTGGAAACGCCACGCCAACCATTGCGCGGCAATTCCCGCGACACCGATCACGGCGATTTGCATGGCAAGGTCATGCATAGGCGACATCCTGTCGGTTCGGGCCGGCGACGGCTCGCCCGGCAGCATCAATCGTCTGGAAACACATAAGGCACGGCTTGGTTCGGCCCATAGAGCGCCCTGCGTCCTATCGGATGCAGAAAGGTCGCTCTCACCCTTTGAACCGACGCATCGTGCTCTGTCGAAAATCGATTCCGATTTCCGGGCCGATGCTGGAGCCAGGCCGAGCGAGCCACTGACTGTAACGGCAGATCCGCCCACCGGATGCGCCGCGGATCGCCCGGTGAGCCGGCCTGTCGTGGAACGGGCCGGGCGCGTCAGACGCCGGCGAGCTTGTCGAGTTTGCCGGTCACCGCCTTGGGATCCTCGCCATAAGCGAGCGTGCCGGCGAGATCGCCCTTGGCGTCGATCAGGAAGGTCGTCGCCGTGTGGTCCATCAGATAGTCTTCGCCAGTGCCCTGCTTGCGGTAATAGGCACCCCATCCCTTGGCGACCTTGGCGATATCGGCGGACTTGCCGGTCAACGCGATGATGTGCGGATCGACGGCATTGACATAGTCCTTCAGGATCGCCGGCGTATCGCGCTCGGGGTCGATGCTGATGAAAACGATGCCGAACTCGCCGCCCCGCGTCTCGATTTTCTGGCGCCGCGAGGCGAGTTCGAACAGCGTCGTCGGGCACACGTCCGGGCAGTGCGTATAACCGAAGAACAGCGCATAGGGCTTGCCAGCGAGTTCTTTCGAGCTGAAAGTCTTGCCGTTCTGGTCGACCAGCGTGAACGGCGTGCCGTAGGCCCCGTCAGCGGCGGCGCCGCGATTGGACATGTCGACATAAAGAAAAGTCAGCGCCCCTGCGATTAGCAGCACCATCGCCCACAGGCTCGCGCGTATCATCGTCTTGGGTTTCATGCTCCAGCTCTCCGATCGATCGTCGCCGTCATCTGCTGGCGGCCTTGCAAGGCTCGCGCGTGTCCGCCGAAGCGGGTGCCGTCAAGCGGGACGAGTGACGAGCCGCAGGCACGGTGCGCTTCGCGACCAGGGAAACCGCCCGTTCAAGTGACAACCGCGTGGCATCCAACGGCATGGGCGTCGCGATCATGCCATCGCGGCCGCTCGAAAGCCCTCATTCCGTGCGCTGCGTCTCCGGGATAAGGCATAAGCGAGTTCGACGGATGAACGCCAGCGCTTGATTCCATCGAATGCGCGATAATTTTTCCACTCACGCGCAAAGGTTGGCATGGCAATCATGCGCTGTGGCGCCGCCACCCGTTTCCTCTCGGAGTGCAACCCCGATGTCGCGCATCCGGGAAAATCGCATCGATCTCGTGCGCGGCATCTCGCTGCTTCTGATCTTCGTCGATCATTGCAATCTGACCTTCTCCGGGTTGCTGCAGCACAGCCGAGGTTTTTCCGATGCGGCCGAGCTGTTCGTAACGATGGCCGGCATGTCGGCCGCGTTGGCCTATCATCCGGCGCAAGGCCCAGCGGCTCCGCTCGCCATCGCCAAACGCACATTCAAACGGGCGTTCAAACTCTATCGGGTTCATCTGGCGCTGCTCGCCATTCTCGCCGCCTTCGTCTACACGCTGCGGTTCCCGCACCGCCAGGAGCTCGTCGCGCAATGGGCCCTCGAACCGCTGTTCGCGCCATCCGTGCAGATCGGCATCGACGTGGTTCTGCTGCGTTATCTGCCGGCCGGACTCGACATTCTGCCGCTTTACGTCGTCCTCGTCGCCGCGATCCCGCTGTTCTTTGTCGCCATCGACCGCTCGCCCTGGCTCGCCCTCGCGGCGTCGGCCGCATTATGGCTTGCCGCAGGTCTCTTCCACCTCAACCTGACCAATCTGGCGGAACCCAAGGGCGTCTGGTTTTTCAATCCGTTCTCCTGGCAATTGGTGTTCGTCTGCGGATTGATCGCCGGCCTGCGGCTGCGGCATGGCCAAACGCCCTTTCCATTCTCCCGCCCGTTGTTCGTCGCCGCCCTGGTCTTCTGCCTCGCCGCGATTCCGGCCAACCTTATCGTCCATGTCGGCAAGCTCGCAGACAGCGGTCCGCTGCATCTGCTGGTGTCCAAGACCAGCGAGGGACCGTTGCGGCTGATCAATGCCTTGGCCATCGCCTACGTCGTCTTCAATCTCGATATTTTGAAACGTCTGTCCCCCGACGGCATCCTGCGCCCGCTCTTTGCCACCGGGCGCAACAGCCTCCCCGTATTCTTGACCGGCATCGTTCTGGCGGACATCACCACGGCCGCCGTCGTCGCCAATGCCAGCCTGCCACTCGCGCTTGAGCTGACGATTGTCGCTCTTGGCTGCGCGATCCAGCTGATGCTCGCCACCAGCCGCGATCGCAGCGCCCGCCAAGCTTTCGGCAGATGGGCCGGCTCTTTGGTGGTGGCGTCCGATCCGCTCCCGGATTACGACGAACCAGCAAGCGCCAACGAAACCGCCGACATCCGCCATGCCGCCCGAAACACCCCGTCCTGAGAACTTCGAAGAATTGCGCTTTCGCCCGTCCGAGCCACGGATTGCGACGACGGCGGAGCTGAAACGGGTGAAGCTCGGCCGCCATGCGGAGATCGGCCCGCGCTGCGTGCTGCGCGAGGTGACGGTAGGGGACTTTTCCTATTTTGAGCGCGGCGGCGAGGCGGTCTATACGAGCATCGGCAAATTCTGTTCGATCGCCGCCAATGTCCGGATCAACGCCCTCGCCCATCCGATGGAGCGGTTGACCACCCATAAGATCAGCTACCGGCCGAACGAGTATTTCCGCTGGCTGCCGGTCGATCAGAGCGTGATCGATCGCCGCAAGGACGATGCGGTGACGATCGGCCACGACGTCTGGATCGGCCACGCCGTCGTCATTATGCCCGGGGTTTTTATCGGCAACGGCGCGGTGATCGGCGCCGGGGCGGTGGTCACACGCGATGTCGCGCCCTTCACCGTGGTCGCGGGCGTCCCGGCCCAGCCGATCAAGCCGCGCTTTGCCGAGCCGATCGCCACCCGGATCGCCGCGCTCGCCTGGTGGGACTGGCCACCCGAAACGCTTTACGACGCGATCCCCGACATGCAGGCGCTGCCGATCGAAGCCTTCCTCGACAAATGGGAAGGCCGTCAGCCCTTTTTGCCGTCCACCACGACGAAATAGAAAAGCGCCACCGCCGGCATCGCCATGCCGATCACGCAGATGCCGAGCCAACCGAACGCCTCCAGCACAGGACTCGCCAGGGCCGAACCGATCGCCCCGCCGATGAAGAAGGTGGTCATATAGACGGCGTTCAGGCGGTTTCGGATATCCGGCGCCAGGCCATAGATCTCCCGTTGACCGAAGACGAGATTGGCCTGGACGCCGAGATCGACCATCACAGCGCTAACGATCAGCGCCATGAGTGAATGCGTCCCGAACAACGCCGCAGCAAAGGCCGCCACCACCATCGCCAACGCCGCCGTGGTGCCGATCCGCGTATAACCGCGATCGGCGAGCCGCCCGGCGACGGGCGCTGCGAAAACGCCGAGCACGCCGGCCAGCGCGAACAGCGCGACGCCGCTCGGCGTGAAATTGAACGGCGCACGCATCAAGAGGATCGGCGCCGCTGTCCAGAACAGCGAGAAGGCGCCGAACATCGCCGCGTGATAGAGCCCGCGCCGGCGTAAGACCGGCTCGGTGACGAACAGCTGGCCGAGCGAGCGAATGAGCGCGCCATAGCCGCGCTGGCCGGCCGGCACCCGGCGCGGCAGCAGCGCCAGCGAGATGGCGGCGAGTGCGGCGATCAGCGCTCCCGAAAGACCGAAAACCCAACGCCATCCGACGATGCCGGCGAGAAAGCTGGACACCGGCCGGGCGAGCAGAATGCCGCCGAGCAGACCGCTCATGACATTGCCGACCACCGCGCCGCGCTGCTTTTCCGGCGCCAGATTGGCCGCGAGCGGCACCAGCATCTGCGCCGCCGCCGAGGTCGTCCCGACAACCAGCATCATGGCAAAGAGCGCGGCGGCACCGGGCGCGACGGCCAGCCCCAGGAGGCTCACCACATTGGCCGCCATGGTGACGAGGATCAGCCGGCGATTCTCGAACAGATCGCCGAGCGGCACCAGGAAGACGAGGCCAATGGCATAGCCGATCTGGGCGAGCGTCACGATGGCGCTCTCGACGGCGATCGGCAGGCCGAGATCGGCTCCCATCAGCGCGACCAGCGGCTGGGCGTAGTAAAGATTGGCGGCAAGCGCCCCGCAGGACACCGCGAAGAGAAATGTCAGCATCGGGCCGAGCCCGCTGCCTTCGGCGGTCTCATCGGCCGGCATCGTCGTCGCCGCGTCGCTCATGGCACGAACCCTCTCACTGCGGCACGCCGAAGCCCTTCGGCGGCACGATCGGTGGTGACGCATTCTGTCCGGTGACAGAGCCGGTTCCGCGAGTGGGCCGGCAAATCCACGCTTGTAACCTAACGGCCGCCGCCGATCATTCCAGACAGGCAGCGCGCGCCGTCAGCGAACATTGCGACAATCGCCGCGGCGCCGCGGTTTGCAACCCTGGCTGAGGCGCTTATGGTTGCGCCGGACGGCCGGCTCTTTGATGTTCCACCGCCAGCGATTTCCAACGACAGACCAGGATCCGCCATGCGCTTTACCGGAACAAAGAGCTACGTCGCCGGCAAGGATCTGATGGTGGCCGTCAATGCCGCGATCACGCTTGAGCGCCCGCTGCTTGTCAAAGGCGAACCAGGAACCGGCAAGACCGAACTCGCCTTCCAGATCGCCGATGCGCTTGGCCTGCGGCTGATCCAATGGACGGTAAAATCAACGACAAGGGCCGCGCAGGGGCTTTACGAATATGACGCGGTCTCGCGGCTGCGCGACAGCCAGCTCGGCGACGAGCGGGTCTACGACATCAAGAACTACATCAAGCCCGGCAAGCTTTGGGACGCCTTTGCCTCGAGCGAACGGGTGGTGCTGTTGATCGACGAGATCGACAAGGCCGACATCGAGTTTCCCAACGACCTGTTGCAGGAGCTCGACAAGATGAGCTTCGACGTGGTCGAGACCGGCGAGACCATTGCCGCGATCCATCGGCCGATCGTCGTCATCACCTCGAACAACGAAAAGGAGCTGCCGGACGCCTTTCTGCGCCGCTGCTTCTTCCACTATATCCAGTTTCCCGATGTCGAAACGCTGCAGCAGATCGTCGACGTCCATCATCCCGGCATCAAGCAGGATCTGGTGCGCGCCGCCCTCACCCAATTCTACGAGATCCGCGAGCAGCCGGGGCTGAAGAAGAAGCCCTCGACCTCCGAGGCGCTCGACTGGATCCGCCTGCTGGTCGCCGAGGACGTCGAAGCCAAGGATCTGCGCGAGAGCCCAACCAAGGTTTTGCCGAAGCTGCATGGCGCATTGCTGAAGAATGAGCAGGACGTGCATCTGTTCGAGCGGTTGGCGTTTTTGGCGCGCCGGGGGTAATCGGCGGCAAGGAACGCGATTTCGTTCGACGCGGCAAGAATGATGATCGACGCCCGTGGCGAGCTCGCTTCCTCGCCTCACCGTTCGGAGTCGGCGCGCCCGACATGAATGTGCGTTGGCGCGACCGATCTTGGGAACGGATTTTGCTGTCATTGTCGGTCTTGCGCATGCGAACGGCCCCAACCGTTCAGCTTTTCGTCAATTCTTAACCATCTTGCCGAATTCTCTGATATCCGTGCCAATTTCGCACTCCACATTAACGCTTCAACGCGAAAATCGCAGACTCGAAAACCTGTCTCCGTACACGCTCACCGAGTTCTGCAATGCTCCTTCCGAAATCGGCGAAAGCGCTTCGAACGGCCCCGTTCCTCATGCTCGTGGCCAGCCTGTCGGGCTGCGCATCGGGTTCGCTGTTCAGCCGGCCGATGACCGCGCATGAATGCATGACGCGCGTGATGTATTTCGAATCCAACCGCTCGAGCCCGGTCGGGATGCTCGCCGTCGGCACCGTGGTGATGAACCGCGTCGAGAGCCAGCACTTTCCGGACACGGTCTGTGGCGTGGTCGCCCAGCCCAACCAGTTTGCCCCCGGCGTGACCACCCGGCGGATGGGCCGGGGGAGCCAGCTTGCGTCCGAAATGGCGACCAAGGTGCTGAATGGTGGGCGCCACCGCTATGTCGGCAAGGCGCTCTATTTCCATACCGCCGGCATGACCTTCCCCTACACCAACATGCATTATCTCGTCGAAGCCGGCGGCAACGTCTTTTACGACAAACGCAAGAACGCCCGGAGCCGGAGCGATCCGCCCTTCGTCAATCCGCAAGGGTTGGAGGCTGCGAACCGTGCCGCCAACGTCATGCTGACGGGCTATCAGACCGCACCCGCGAGCCAGCGGATAGCACCGCAACCTCAGCCAGAATATCAGCCGCGACGGATCGAGCAGCCCGCCGCCGTGCCGCTGCCGGAAGCGCCGCCGGAGGCCACCTATGCGGACAACCGCCCGGTTCCGCGCTCGGCCGGCAGCGCGATGCTGCAACCGGTCGATATCGACGATCTGATCCGCGCCAACGGCGGCTATTGAGTCTGCAAGACGGCCGCACTTTGCGCATCTCGTCGGGCCAAGAGGCAGAGCCGGCCGGGGTCAATCCGCATCCCTTTGTCAGGCGAACAGCCGTAAATTCTGCCCTGTCCGCTCGCCAAAACTCGCCGCGACGTGCTCGGCCAACGCCTCGGCGACAGGGCCCGCGCCGTCCCGGGTGAGCATGTCCACCCTGTAAGTGCCAATCGGCGGAAGACCGCCCACGCCATCGAGCCGCACAAGCCGTGGCGACAGCACGCTGGTCGGAAGGGCCGCGACCGCAAGATCGGCCTCGACAGCGGCAATCTGCGCCTGACACTGACCGCTGGAATATGCGATGCGGTAGTCGAGCCCGGCCTGTTGGAGCGCCGAAAGTGCCAGGGACCGCCAGAAGCAGCCATGCTCCGCCACGGCCAATGGCAGGGGATCGTGCATCGCCGCGCAGCCATTCTTCATTCCAACCCAGACCAGCATCTCGGTATGCACGGGACGCACCGGCAGACCGAAGCCGTTCTCACAGGTAAACAACACGACATCGAGGTCTCCGGCAAGGCAGCGACGGCGCAGCTCGTCGCTGGTGTCGAGCCGCACCTCGACCTCGACCTGAGGATGGGTCGAGGCGAAGCGTTTCAGAATTTCCGGGATCGCGAAGATGCCGGAATCATCCGGCGCGCCAAACCGCACTCGCCCCTCCATCACCGGCCGGCGGAAATGCTCAAGCGCCTCGTCGTTCAGCCGCAAAAGTTTGCGGGCGAAGCCAAGCAGGCATTCACCATCGATCGTCAGCTCCACCGAGCGCGTCTCGCGGCGAAACAGCGGGCGGCCGACCAAATCTTCCAGCTTCTTGACCTGCAGGCTCACCGCCGAGGGCGAACGAAACACCCGCTCTGCCGCGCGGGTGAAATTGCCGGTTTCGCAGATGGCCACGAAGGTCCGCAGAAGATCGACGTCGAGATTGGCGACGACCGGTGCCAGTTGATTCATCGACGACTCCATCAGGTCAATGACGAATACTCATAGATCAGTTTAAACCTTTTCGTTCGACTCATCAATCATCTCCCGGCAGATTACCCCCGCACCACCAAAGGAGAACGCCATGCTGGGTTGGGTCTATGCGCCTCGGATCGAAGACACCGCAGCTGTGCACCACGAAACCGGTTTCAGCTGGCTCTGGTCCTGGACAGCCAAACGGCGCCGACAAAGGCTGCGGCGCAATGCCATGGCGACGCTGCTGCGGGTCGATGCCGACACGCTGCGCGACATCACCGGACTCGAACGTTTGCAGGTCGAAGCAGCGGCGCGGCTGCCCCTGAGCATCGACGCTCTCGACCGTCTGCAACAGATGCAGCGCGCGGACAGCATCACCGCAGCCTCGCGCGCTGTGCGTCAGTGAAAACGCACACAACCAAACGACCACTTCAGCGAAAGACGAAGACGCTTCGATATCAAAACACGTCCGCTGAAAGATCGGCTTCTTTGGTTTTGATGCGGAGAAGAAAGCACATGATAACCTTGAAATAAAATATCTTTCCCGCGTTACATCGATCTGCGCGGGGAGACGTTTAAGCCCAGCGAAAACCGATCGGGTTGGTCGAAAAAGAGAACCTCTCCTTCATTTCCAAATATGAATTTCAGCTGAAAGACAGAACCGACGGCACAACGCGCCACTCGGTTAAATTCTTCAACAGTTACACAACTTTTTATAATATCAATTTATTCAAAAATCAACAAAAAAGAAAGAAAAACGTATGTTTCAGTGTGAATTAATATTCTTAGATAATATATTAACTCATTTGTCCATTTCAACAAAATTAACATTTAACGTGCTACGAAAAGTCCCGAACGATAGCACGCCGTGACTGAATCACTTGGTTTTTATCGCGAAATGAAAGGAGTGACGCTGCGATGGGACCCAGGACCACAGCGTCAGGGGCCACGCAGGACCGCACGAGTAAGCGATCAACCAATTTGGGTATGGAGGAGACGAATGTTTGGCATGAATGGCAGATCTGGATCGACATCCGCGGCAATCTTGGACGCGATCGACAAATCGCTCGCGATGATCGAGTTCAAGCCGGACGGCACCATCCTCTCGGCGAATAAGAATTTCTGTACCGCCTTGGGCTACGACGCCAGCGAGATCATCGGCAAACATCACTCGATATTCGTCGGAGCGGCCGAGGCCGGCTCAGCGCATTATCAAGAGTTTTGGGCCAAGCTCAGACGCGGCGAATTCGACGCCAGGCAGTATAAGCGCATCGGCAAGGGCGGCCGGGAGATCTGGATCGAGGCGACCTACAACCCCGTCTTCCATGGCCGCAAGGTCGTCAAGATCGTCAAGATTGCGACCGACATCACCAAGACCAAAAGCGTTGCGACCGAGAACGCCGGCAAACTCGACGCCATTTCGCGATCCCAGGCGGTTATCGAATTTTCGACCGACGGCACGATTCTGACCGCCAACGAGAATTTCTGCAAAGCGCTCGGCTACAGGCTGGATGAAATCCAGGGCCGCAAGCACGCCATGTTCGTCGATCCGGCCTATACCAAGAGCAGCGCCTATGAGCGCTTCTGGGCAACGCTCGGACGCGGCGAATTCGTCTCCGACGAATTCACCCGGATCAGCAAGAACGGTCAGAAAGTCTACATTCAGGCGACATACAATCCGATCTTCGACATGGACGGAAAAGTGACGAAAGTGGTCAAATTCGCCACGGACGTCAGCGGACGAGTGAGGGCCGTCAACACCATCGCCGAGGGGCTGGGCCGCTTGGCCGAGGGCAATGTCGCGCAGACGCTGGACGAACCGTTCACGGCCGATCTCGACAAGCTGCGGCTCGATTTCAATGCCTCCGTCGGGGTGCTACGCGAGACGCTGTCGGCCGTTGGCGACGCCGCCTCGGCGATTACGGCCGCGACCGAGGAGATCCGCGTCGCTTCGGACGACCTTGCCCGCCGAACCGAGCAACAGGCAGCGTCCGTCGAACAAACCTCGGCGGCGATCGGCGAGCTGACCGAAACCGTGCGCGATTCCGCCGATCGCGCCGAGAAGGCCGGAAGTCTTGTCGCCCGGACCAAGACGAATGCGGAATCCTCCGGAACGGTCGTCTCGCGCGCCGTCGCCGCCATGTCCGAGATCGAGGCTTCGTCCAACCAGATCTCCCGCATCATCGGCGTCATCGACGAAATCGCCTTCCAGACCAATCTCCTCGCCCTCAATGCCGGCGTCGAGGCAGCCCGCGCCGGTGAAGCCGGCAAGGGCTTCGCAGTAGTTGCCCAGGAAGTTCGCGCCCTCGCCCAGCGCTCGGCGGAAGCGGCCAAGGAAATCAAAGGGCTGATCCAGAAATCGACGTCGCAGGTCGACAAAGGCGTCGAACTGGTCGGCGAAACCGGCGCAGCCTTGCAGACGATCGTGGCCGAGGTCAGCGATATCGACGCCAACGTCCGCGCCATTGTCGAAGCGAGCCGCAACCAAGCCACGGGCCTTGCCGAAATCAACAAGGCCGTCGCTTCGATCGACGATGGCACGCAGCAGAATGCGACGATGGTCGAAGAAGCGACGGCCGCCTGCCACAACCTCGCCGGCCAGACCAAGGATCTCGACGCACTCTTGGCGAAATTCTCCACCGGCCGCAAACGTGTTTCCTCGACAAACAACAACGCAAAGTCACGGGCCAAGGCCGCCGCGTCCGCTCGTGAACTCCAGACGAGCGTGAAGACCGCCTTTGCCTCGAATGGCAGCGCCGCCCTCAAACAAGACACTTGGGAAGAATTTTGATGCTCGCCCAACGGCTCGACAGCACCGCTCATGATCTCGGCGAGGCCGCGATCGAAATCATCGCCTTCGAAATCGGGGGCCAGCGCTTCTGTGTCCGCACCACGGCCGTCCGCGAGATCCGAGGCTGGAGCAAGAGCACGCCCCTGCCCCAGGCACCGCGGGAAATCATGGGCATGATGAACCTGCGCGGCTCGATCATTCCGATCGTCAACATGGCCACCAAGCTAGGCATGCCGGCGTCGGAGCCGGACGGGCGCAGCGCGGTCATCGTTGCCGAGGTCCAGGACGCGGTCATCGGCCTGCTGGTCGACCGCGTCGCCGACATCCTGACGGTCGAGGCCAAAACCATCCAGCCCACCCCGGAAATGCGCGGCAGCTTCACCGGCGGCTATGTCACCGGGGTCATCGCCACTGGCGACGGAATGACCTGCTTCCTCGATCTAAACCGGATGTTCGCCGGCTTCTCGTTCGAGGAAGAGACCGCCGCCTAACGGCGCCACCGGCGAGAGACGGAACGAGCCCTGCGGCGCATGGCGCCGGAGTTGTCCCGGCGCAGCGCTTTGTCGTGCAGCGGATGCCGGGACGGGCTGAACAAGTCGGTTGGCGGGCCAAATTTCCCGTTCGTGAGATCGTAGCGGCAACGTGTCGCCAAAGGACCCTTGTCGAACGCGCAAGCCGTGACACCTATGGGCCTTCCGATGCCTCACGGATTCCCATGGTCGACTTTTTCTCGCAACATTCCGCGATCATCGGTCTGGTGATCATCAGCCTCGTCTTCGTCGCCTTCGCCCTCGAACGCTATCCACCCGAGGTGATCGCCTGCGCCGGCGCCGTGGCCTTTCTGCTGTGCGGCTATCTGACCGCCGACGAGATCCGCTCGGTCTTTTCCAACTCGGCGCCGATCACCATTGCGGCAATGTTCGTCCTCTCCGGCACGCTGATCCGCACCGGCGTGCTCGATGCAGCGGCCAGTTGGCTGATCACCCGCGTTGCCGACCGGCCGGCCATTACCCTCATCGCCATGGCCGCCGGGGTCATCTTCGCCTCCGCCTTCATCAACAATACACCGGTCGTCGTCGTGCTGATTCCGATCGCGGTCGAGATCGCCCGAACGCTGAAGCTGTCCGAGACCCAGCTGCTAATGCCGCTGTCGTTTCTAACGATCCTCGGCGGCACCTGCTCGATCATCGGCACCTCAACCAACCTCCTCGTCGACGGTGTCGCCCGCAGCCAGGGATTGGCGCCCTTCACCATCTTCGAGATCACGCCGGTGGGCATTGTCGCGGCGATGACGGGATTGGCCTATCTCGGCCTGATTGGCTGGCGCCTGCTGCCCCATCGCGACAGCGCCGGCGCCAAGCTGGCGAAAAATGAAGAGGACGACTATTTCACCGAGGTCGTCGTGCGCGACGGCGCCAGCGCCGTCGGCAAGCGCCTTGGCGAGGTCGGACGACTGTCCGGACGCGGCATCAAGCCGATCGCGATCCGGCGCGGCTCACAGACCTTTCGCCGCGACATCGACGCCATCGCCCTGCAGAAAGGCGATCGGATCGTGATCTTCGCGACGCCCGAAGAAATCTTGACGCTCCGGGCCAGCGATAGCTTCCGCATCGCTCGCACCCAGCCTGTGCGGACAAGCGACGAGCGGCTGGTGGTCGAAGCCACCGTCGCGCCGCATCGCCGCGGCATCGGTCGGCGGGTCTGGGAACTGACGGGCCTCTCGGGCTCCGGCGCGGCCGTCCTCGGCGTCAAGCGCCATCGCCATGTGCCGGGGCCGAGCCTGCAGGAAACCCGGCTGCGCCCGGCCGACCGACTGCTCCTCGAAGGCCCCGCCGATGCGATTGCGCAAATTTCCGAGGCGAACGACCTCGTCGGCGTCAATGTCAGTACGGCCCGACGCTTCCGGCGGGAAAAGGCGCCCTTGGCCATCCTTGCCCTGGTCGCGGTGATCGTCATCGCCGCGCTCGGCGTCACCAAGATCCAGACCGCCGCCTTCGTCGCCATCGCCGCCATCCTGCTTCTCAGGGTGATCGACGCGGACGAGGCCTGGCGCTCGATCCGCGGCGATCTCTTGATCCTGATTTTCGCGATGCTGGCCGTCGGTACCGGGATGGAAAAGGCCGGGACGGCGGCGATGATCGTCAACGCCGTGACACCGTTCATCGAGCATGCGCCCTATCTTGTCGTCTTGCTGGTGGTCTATGCGCTGTCGTCGCTGTTGACCGAAATCGTCACCAACAATGCCGTGGCGGTGATCGTCACGCCGATCGCCGTGGCGTTGGCGGCCAAGCTCGGCATCGATCCGCGCGGTCTCGTCGTCGCGGTGATGTTCGGCGCCTCGGCCTCGTTCGCAACGCCCATCGGCTACCAGACCAACACGCTGGTCTACGCCGCCGGCAACTACCGCTTCGTCGACTTCGTCAAAGTGGGCCTACCGATGAACATCATCGTCGGCATCACGACGACCGCCGCGATCTACATGTTCTATGCCGCGTAAGGTGACGCTGGCTTACAGCCTCACCCCGAAAATCGGAATCGATTTTCGGCAAAGCACGACGCGTCGATTCAAAGGGTGAGAGCGCCCATTCTGCGTCCGACCGGACGCAGGGCGCTCTAGACGAGCGGCTCAGCGCCGCGCCCGGCCCCGACCGGCCCGACTAAGGCGGATGGCCGACTGCGCCGCCGCCAGCCGTGCGATCGGCACGCGGAAAGGCGAACAGGACACGTAATCGAGGCCGGTTTCCTCGAAGAAGGCGATCGAATCCGGATCGCCCCCTTGCTCGCCGCAAACGCCGAGCGAAATATCCCCGCGCGTGCTGCGCGCCTTTTCACAGGCGACCGCGATCATCTCGCCGACCCCTTCGACGTCGACCGTCTGGAACGGATCGCGTTCGAGAATGCCCTGGCGCACATAGGTCGACAGGAAGTTCGCCGCGTCGTCACGGGAAATACCGTAGACAGTCTGGGTCAGATCATTGGTGCCGAATGAGAAGAACTCCGCGACCTCGGCAATGGTGTCGGCCCTGACGACGGCGCGCGGCAGTTCGATCATCGTGCCGACCAGATAGTCGATCCGATGGGCGCGCTCTTCCATGACCTGCGCCGCCACCGCGTCGATGCGCGCTTTGACGAAATCGAGTTCGCGCCGAAGGCTGACCAGCGGCACCATGATTTCCGGCACGACCGCCGCCCCGGCGCGTTCGCCGGCCTCGATCGCCGCTTCGAAGATCGCCCGCGCCTGCATCTCGGCGATTTCCGGATAGGAAATGGCGAGCCGGCAGCCGCGATGACCGAGCATCGGATTGAATTCCTCGAGCGCCGCGATGCGCTGGCGCACCACGGCCTCATCGACTCCGAGCGTGCCGGCGGTCTCGGCGATTTCACCGTCGCTCTTGGGCAGAAATTCGTGCAAGGGCGGATCGAGCAGCCGGATCGTCACCGGCAGGCCAGCCATGATCTCGAACAGCTCGATGAAGTCGGAGCGCTGGATCGGCAGCAGCTTGTCGAGCGCCCGCCGCCGGCCGATTTCGTCCGGCGCCAAAATCATCTCACGCATTGCCTGAATGCGGTCGCCCTCGAAGAACATGTGCTCGGTACGGCAAAGCCCGATGCCCTCAGCACCGAAGCTGCGGGCAGCGCGGGCCTCGTGCGGCGTTTCGGCGTTGGTGCGCACCCCCATGCGCCGGGCCGTATCGGCAAATTCCATCAGGATCGCGAAGTCACCCGACAAACTCGGCCGGATCAGCGCCACGGCGCCCTCGATCACCTCGCCGGACGAGCCGTCGATGGTAATCTGGTCGCCTTCTTTCAAGACCTTGTCGCCGGCATGCAAACGGCCCGTCTCCGGATTGATGCGCAGCGATCCGGCTCCGGTCACGCAAGGCTTGCCGATGCCGCGTGCCACGACCGCCGCGTGGCTGGTGGTACCGCCGCGAATGGTGACGACGCCATCGGCGACATGCATGCCGTGAATGTCTTCCGGATAGGTCTCGTTGCGCACCAGGATGACCGAGCGGTCCTCGTTCGCCAAGGCTTGCGCGCGCTCGGCGGTGAAGACGACCTCACCGGTCGCCGCCCCCGGCGAGGCGCCCATGCCGCGCGCCAGGACCGTCATCTCCCCGGCACGGTCAAGGGTCGGATGCAGGAGCAGATCGAGCGAGGCCGGATCAATCCGCAAAATTGCGTCCTGGGGCTCGATGATGCCGTCGCTGACAAGTTCGACCGCCACCCGCACCGCTTCGCCCGCCCCGCGCCGGGCCGGGCGTGACTGCATCAGGAACAGCGCGTCATCGCCCACCATGAATTCGACTTCGACCGCATCGCCGACATGGGCCTCGATCCGCCGCACATGATGGGCCAAATCGGCAAAGACCGCCGGAAACGGCGCTGCGCCACCAGCGACCAACTGGCCAAGGTCGATGGTCTCCGGGATATCGTCGAAGGCCTCGATCCGCCCGCCGAGCGCGAATTCGCCGGTCAGCCGCGCCTCACCGGTCGACAGATCCCGCGAGATCGCCCGGCCGCGGCCGGATTTATGGTCGCGCTCGTTGAAGATCATCGCGTGAACGGTGACAGCGAGGCCCGCGTTCTCCGGGATCGCGTGAAGCTTACGGTACGAGGCGGCCATCGGGCTGCGCCAGCTGACAAAGCTCGCACGGATCACCTCGAGAAGCTGCTGCAGCGGCGTCTGCGGAACCAGAACGCCCAGCTCGCGGTCAAGAAAATCGTGGTAGCGGCCGATCAGCATCCGCCATTCGAGAACGGTGCGCGGCTCGCCCGACCAGCCGACCCGTTCGCTTTCGAGGTCGCAGAGATCTTCGAATTCCGCAAGATCTGCATCGAAGACAAGCGCGGCAAAACTTTCGATGAAGCGGCGATAGCTGCGGTAGGCGAAGGCGGCGTCGTCGAGTTCGGCGGCGATGATGTCGACCGTCGCATCGTTGAGGCCGACATCGAGCACACTCTCGGCAAGCCCCGGCATCGGGGCGCCGGCGCTGGTCCGCACTGCCAAAAGCAGCGGCCGCTGGTCACCGCCGAAGCGCCGGCCGGTAACCGTTTCCAGCCATTCGATCGCCTCGCCAATATCGGTCTTCAAAATTTGAGGAAGGTCACCGGCCGCGCCCTTGGTTTCGCGCCAGGCATGGGTGCCGACGGTGAAGCCTGGCGGCACCGGGGCATCGAGCGAGGCAAGCAGCGCCAGATTCGCACCCTTGTGGCCAAGCGCCTGCACGGCGTCGGCCGTCTTTTCGGCGTCGCCCTGCCGAAAGGTAAAAATCCGCTTTGGCATCGCCTGCCGTACCGTTATTCGCACTGATCGAACGGCCGCATCCTGCGGCTCTCACCGGTCTAGACCAAAAACCATCGGCCGCCAATTGTTGCAATGCAATAAGCCTGAACGGCAGCAGCTGAACGCACCGCTTTCGGCAACGGTCGTCGCCGCCATGACGAAGAAAAGGGCCGGAATCCGAAGATCCCGGCCCTTGGCTTGAGCGCGATCGGCGTATCGATCACATATGGGCTTCAATAACGGCCGCCATTTCATTCGGCTCCAGCGCACCCGGATATTTGTCGCCGTTGACGAAGAAGGTGGGCGTCGCGTTCACGCCGAATTCCTTTTCGCCGCGCTGCTGAACGGCAATCACCTTTTTCTGCAGCTCTTTGTCGTTGAGGCAGGCCTTGAACTGATCCTCGGACATCCCGGCAAGCCGCGAGATCTTCAACAGCTCGGCCGAAGCCTGGTCGGAATAGGCCCATTGCGGCTGCTGGTCGAACAGCACGTCGACCATCGCCGTGCGCTTGGCCTCGTCGCCCTCACCGGCGCAGCGGGCGAGCATGAAGGCCGCCAGGGCGCGCGGATCGAACGGGAATTCGCGGATGATCAGCTTCGCCTTGCCGGTGTCGATGAACTCCTTCTTGATCGTCGGATAGGAGTTCTGATGGAAGTCGCGGCAGTGGCTGCAGGTCATCGAGGCGTATTCAACGATGGTGACCGGCGCGTCCTTTTTGCCGATGACGATGTCCGGCAGCGCGTCAGCCGCCATCAGCTTGGCAACGTCGACATGCCCCTGGGATTCCGGTGCCTTGACCGCGGCATCGGAGGAGCCGTCGGTCTTGGCCGTCGCGCCTTCGCTCGCCGTTGCCGGAGTGCCGGCCTGGCCCATGGGGGTGGCCTTGTCGGCGCTGCTCGCCTGAGCGATGAGCGTGGCATGATCCGCCGCGCGCGCACTCTGCCCGCCCATCGTGGCGACAAGCGCCATGCCGCTCACGGCAAGGGCGATCGCCGCCAGGCGCGAACGCATGAACGGGCGGTGCGAAAACTGAAGTTTCATGGACACACTTTCTCCTCAATGCCGATGCCGCTTTGCCGGCGGTGTATAAAACAATCGGGCGCATTTAAAGACGCTCGAGCCGAGTTTGGCGCCGTGCTGACGCCGTTGTGTTTGCCCGAGCGGCGACGCAGCGTTCATTCCTGCGATCGCTTGGCCGGCATCCGGCTGAGAGTGGAAGCGGCAAAAGCGGCCAGCGCCGCCTTCAGCTTGGGGTCTTCGATCCGCGCGACCATCTGCGAAATTCGCGCCTCATCGGCCGCGTTCAGCGACCGGGTGCGCGGCCGCAGATCGCGCTTGGCGACGGCAACGGGCTTTTGCACGAAGCGCAGCCGCGCGACGGCGTAAAAGCCGAAGAACGCGTTGACGCGGCCAAGAATTTCCGCGGTCTGATGCTGCAGACGCAGCGCCGCTCGAGGTTCGGCGGCGATCACCAGCGTCGCCGGTTCGAAGGGTTCGCCAGCCGCGCGATCGCGCGGCCATTGGAGCTTTTCCGGACGGGTGGTCTCGGCGAGCCGATCACCGACGATCCCGCTCCAGGCCGCGACGAGGCCGGTGGTCATGCCGGCCTTGCGCCGAAGGATCGGATCCATCAGCGCGCCGCTGAGTTCCGCCAGCGGCCGTGCGCCACGCGGATGCCGGCCGGCAGGCTTTCGCTCGTTCTCGTCCTGATCGCCCCGCGCCATGATCTCACGCCGCTCCAATCCGCTTGGGCGATGGCATAGCGCGACGCGGTCGTTCGCCGCAACCGCTTCCTCATTCGCGGCAGGCGGCAGCGCGCGGTTGCCAAGCCGACATCGGCATCCTACCAGCATCGGCACACGGGCCTCGGCCTGCTCCGACATGCCCAACCCTTTTGCCCGGAACCGCTCTGCCCGCCATGCCGACCATCGATCCGACGGCTTTTTCGACTGCGCTGCTTGCCTGGTACGACGATCATCATCGCGACCTGCCATGGCGGGTCTCGCCGCGCGATCGCGCGGCAGGCCGCAAGCCCGATCCCTACCGGGTCTGGCTGTCGGAAGTCATGCTGCAGCAGACCACGGTCGCGGCGGTCAAAGCCTATTTCGAAACCTTTACCCGGCGCTGGCCACAGATCGCCAATCTCGCCCAGGCGCCGGAGTCGGACGTACTCTCGGCTTGGGCGGGCCTTGGCTATTACGCCCGGGCGCGCAACCTGCATGCCTGCGCCCGGACGGTCCACGCCGCGTATGGCGATCGGTTTCCCGAAACAGCGGCCGCGCTCAAGGCGCTGCCGGGCGTCGGCGACTACACCTCGGCCGCGATCGCGGCGATCGCCTTTGACGAGCCCGCGGCGGTCGTCGATGGCAATGTCGAGCGGGTGATCACCCGGCTGATCGCGCTCGAAACACCCCTGCCCCGCGCCAAGCCCCAAATCCGTCACCAGGCGGAGCAGTTGACGCCGGATCATCGCCCCGGCGATTTCGCCCAGGCGATGATGGATCTCGGCGCCATGATCTGCACACCAAGACGACCCGCCTGCGGGATCTGTCCCGTCGACGTGTTCTGCACCGCGACGCGCACCGCAAAGGCCGAGCGTTTTCCGATCAAAGAGAAGAAGAAGCCCATCCCGGAGCGAAGCGGAGCGGCTTTCGTCGCCTTTCGCCGCGATGGCGCTGTGTTTCTGCGCCAGCGCCCCGGCTCCGGCATGCTCGGCGGCATGAGCGAGCCGCCGAGCACTGACTGGTCGGCCCGCACCGACGGCGCCACCGGCAGAGACGCCGCGCCATTTTCGGCCGATTGGCAGCAGGCCGGCACGATCGAGCACGGCTTCACCCATTTTCGCCTGACGCTGGAGGTCTGGCGCGCCGACGATGTCGCCGAGGCGGCGGTCGGCGGGCGCGTCGCGGGCTGGTGGTCCGGCCCCGATCAGATTGACGGGGAAGCCCTTCCAACTGTCATGAAAAAGGTTTTGAAGGCTGCGACAAGAGGCCGGAGCGAAGCCTCGCGCCGACGCAAAACCTAAACATCCCAAACGGAGCGCCCTATGGTCATCGACCGTCCGCAGCATGTCGTCTTCGACATTGGCCGCGTCCTCATCCACTACGACCCTCACATCCCGTTCCGCGCCATCATTCCCGACGACGAGGAGCGGGCCTTCTTTCTGCGCGAGGTCTGCTCCCATGATTGGAATGTCGAGCAGGATCGCGGCCGCAGCTGGGCGGACGCGGAAGCCGAGGCGATCGCCCGCCATCCCGATCGTGCCGACCAGATCCGCACCTTCCGGCAGCAATGGGTGCAGATGGTTCCCCACGCCTATGACGGCAGCGTCGCGATCATGCGCAGCCTGATTGCGGCCGGCATCGACGTGACCATGCTGACCAATTTCGCCAGTGATACCTTTCGCGAGGCCCGGGCGCTCTATCCCTTCCTCGACGAGCCGCGCGGCGTCACGGTGTCCGGCGAGATCCGGCAGATCAAGCCGGATCGGGCGATTTACGACATCCACGCCGAACGCTTCGGGCTGGATCCGGCCAAGACCCTTTTCATCGACGACACGGTTAAAAACGTCGATGGCGCCAAGGCCGCCGGCTGGCAGGCCGTGCATTTCACCTCACCGGACCAGCTCTACGCCGATCTTTGCGAGCGCGGCCTCAAGATCCCGCGTCCCTGATCGCGCGTTAGCGCCTCAGAACATGCAGCGGCAACCGGGCGGTGAGGCGCAAGCCGTCCGGCGCCCAGCGTCGATCGAGACGGCCTTCGAGCTGCTTCTCGACACAAAACGCGATCAACTGCGATCCGAACCCACTGTCGGTCGGCCTCTCGACGACGCCGGCGCAACCGAATTCCTGCCAGGAAAATTCCAGCGTCTCATCAACGAGCCGCCAACTCACCGCGAGCTTTCCTGCGGGCTGGGACAGCCCACCGTATTCGCTGGCATTGGTCGCCAGTTCGTGGATCAACAGGGCGAAATGGCTCGTGGTATTCACCCCGAGCCGCAAGGACGGGCCGGCCAGCGTGAACCGGCCCGGGCCGGCCCGGCAATAGGGCTCGACGAGGATTCGCAAAAGTTCGTCAAAGAAGATGTCCTCGTAATTCGGTTTGTCGCTCGTCATCGCCGGCCGGATCAGGTCGTGGGCCCGCGCGAGCGAAATCAGCCGCCCCTGCAGGGCGCGCGACATTTCCGCCGAGTCGCACGTCGAACGAGCGGTCATCGAGATCATGCCGCGCACGACCGCCAACAGGTTATTGATCTGATGATGCAGCTCGCGCACCATCATCTGCCGCGATGCAATCGCTTTTTGCCGATCGCTGACGTCCCGAAAGAAGATGGTCACCTCGTCACCACTCGGCGTGCCTCGCGCCTCGATCCAGCGATCGAGTTCGGCGCAATAAGCGAGCGCTTCCTGCGGCGTTCCAGTCTCAACGGTCTTGGCCAGCATGGCGGTGAATTCGCCGCTCTCCCCGGTCGGAAAACAATTGGCAAACAGCGCACCGAGCGGTCCCGAGGTGTGAGCGAGGATCTCGCCGGCGCGGCGATTGGCGTAGTTCACCCCCCCGTCACGATCGACGCTGACGACACCATCCGCAGTACTTTCGAGAACCAATGCGAGGCGGGCGCGGTTGGCATCGGCGACGCGTTGCAGTTGCTGACGACGCTTGGCCTCGATCCGCAGCTGAATCTCGCTCTCCATCCCTTTGGCGATCGTGCTCAAGGTTTCGAGGTCGCTCGCCGACCAATCCCGCGGTTCGCCTTCGATGGCGCAGAATGAGCCCAGCACGTGGCCGCTTTCGGCGGCGATCGGCACGCCGAGATAGGCGATCACCCCAAGATCGGAGATCGCCAGATTGCCGGCAACGAGCGGATGCACACGGGCGTCCTGAACCAACAGCACCTCGCCGGTTTCCACGACGTGTTTGCAGAAGGAGTGCGACAACGGTGTTTGACGGGTTTCGGAATACGGCTCGGGAAGCCCCGCCTGCGCCTTGAAGAACTGACGGTCCCGATCAACCAGGGAGAGCAGCGCGACCTTGGCGCCCAAGAGCGTCGTCGCAAGCGTCACGCCACGATCGAAGACGGCTTCGGTCGCACTGTAGAGGAGATCACATTCATTGAGGACGTCGAGCCTCTCGGGATCTCCAACTCGATGTCCGATGCTGGACATAGCAAGGGGACTCGCAACCGACTCTGACATGGACGCGAACTCTGAGCTGATTTGATGATTGTTTCCGATTTAAATTCTATTTTAAGATGTTATAATTGCTGAGCTGAAAGGATGCGACACCCAGCATGGTACTCCTGTGCCGTTTATGGGTGAAGCTTATCAAACTGCGCCGCATCTCCCTGGCCGATCGGACTGATCGGCCAGGGAGATTCGTATGTCTGATCTAGCAGCGAACCAGGCTCTAGCAAGCGCACGACCCAAGAGATTGCGAACCAAGGGAGCTCGAGCGAGATATTCATGTCTTCCCAAAGCCGAAAGACGCCGCCACCGGCTATCACACGCGTTGCAAGCGGATTGCCCGAGCTCGACACGGTCCTCGGGGGAGGTTTAATTCAGGGATCCTGCTATATCCTGCAGGGATCGCCTGGCACCGGGAAAACCATCTTGGCCAATCAAATTTGCTTTTCGCAGGCCAAGCACGGCAAAAAGTCATTATATTTGACGCTCTTGTCCGAGAGCTTTACGCAAATGTTCGGCTTTATGGGATCACTGGACTTCTTCGATATCACGAAAGTTCCCAAGCACATATATTACGTCAGTGCCTATCAAAATCTCCGAAGCGAGGGAACCGACGCGCTTCTCCGTCTCATCCTCCAGGAAATTCGCAAGCACCGTCCGGCAATTTTGGTGTTCGACGGCGCCATCGCCATCGAAGAGATGTTCACACCACCGAACCGCGAAAGCATGTTCCGCCGATTTGTCAACGAGCTCAGCGGCGTCGCGATCCAACATCAGGTGACGATCATCCTTGTGACCAATTCCGATCGCAACCCATCATCCCCTGAATATACAATGGTGGATGGCTGGATCGAATTGCTGGACGATCTGACGCGACATCACCCGAGCCGCAGCCTGATCGTCCACAAACACCGTGGTGGGCCGATGTTCCGCGGGCGGCACGAATACCGGATCACCAACCAAGGGATCACCCTCTTCCCGCGGATCGAATCCCTGCCCCAACTGCCAGAGCAGCTAAGTGCCTCAACGAACCGGCTGCGCAGCGGCGTCGAGGGGTTCGATCGGATGATGGGCGGCGGCATTCCCGAATATTCGGCGACGGCCGTGATTGGTCCAACGGGGAGTGGGAAGACCTCCATTGGCCTGCATTTTCTCGCCGACGCAACACCAGAGCAACCAGCGCTGTTCGTGGGATTTTACGAGGAGATCCCGCGCTTGTGCCGCCGCGCTGAGGCGATCGGTGTCGATCTGGAGAAAGGCGTCGCCTGCGGTGCCATCACCATGCGCCGGATCGCACCTGCCGACTATCTGCTCGATGAAATCGGGCACAATATTCTCAACGAGACCGCAAGCGTCAAAGCCAGAAAAATCGTTCTCGACGGACTGCACGAAACCTGCCGGCCACTCGCCGACGCCACGCGGCTGCGCATCTTTCTACGCTGCCTCAACGACCGCCTGCTCGCCCTGAAAGCGACGGTCCTTTACACCTACGAAGTCCCGCAACTGTTTTTTCCGGACGCGCTCAGACCCGGCCAGTTCTCGGGGCTGGTCGACAATACGCTTCTGTTGCATTACGCTCGTTCCGGTCATCGCGTGGAACGCAAAGCCACCATCCTCAAGGTGCGAGACAGCGACTTCGATCACACCGGCCGCACGTTCCGCATCACCGACAAAGGCCTGATTTTGGACGAGCCGATTGCGTCAAGGCCCGAAATCGCGACTGCGGATCCGCAATTGGGCGACCTGCAGGCTACCGCGAAAGGAAGCCAATGATGCCGCGCATCCTGGTGGTCGAAGACGAGGCGATGCTGTTGATGCTCGCCTCAATTGCCCTCGAAGACTACGGCTACGAAGTCTTGACCGCCGCCAATGGCATGAAGGGTCTCGAGGTCGCTCGATCCCAGCATATCGATTTGATCGTCACCGATTTCATGATGCCGGAAATGGACGGCATCGCCATGCTCGACGCCTTGCGCAGCGAGGGAAACATCTCCCCGGCGATCGTCACCACCGCCATTCCCGAATCCCAGTTGCCGCAAGCGGGCGACGAGCTGTTCAATCTCTATATATCGAAGCCGTACAACGAAGACGTTCTGGCCCAATCGATCGACGACATGCTGTCACTTCGCGACGGCGATTGAGCTCAGATCCTTGCGCGAAACACCGAAGCGTTTCCCAGCACGCCGTGCGTCCGCCAAGACGCACAGAAGACGCCCACTCTGATTGAGTAGACGCATTTTGAGTCTCCGCATCGGGCTTTGCCGAAAATCGATCCCGAATTTCGGGCCGATGCGGTAGTTGGACACGGCAAATTCCGGCACGAGCGGGTGGAGACACGCCAAGGATCGCGCGGCGTTCCTAAAGACATATGCCGCGCCACCATGGTAACACCAGGTTGCGAAACGTCGGATCGGGGAGGACGAAATGACGAGCCGCTATCGAGAGGTGTATGACGCCTGGCGCCGCGATCCCGAGGTGTGTTGGTTGGCCGCCGCAGCAGCCCTCGACTGGTCAAAGCCGCCGAGCCGGGCATTCGATGCCAATGCCGGTGTCTACGGCCGCTGGTTTCCGGATGGCGAGCTCAACATCTGCCACAATGCCGTCGACTGCCACGTGGCGGCCGGGCACGGCGAGCGCACCGCCATCGTCTACGATTCTCCCGTCACCGGCACCAAGAGCCGGATCAGCTACAAAGCGTTGCAACGCGAGGTGATGGCGCTGGCGTTGGCGATGCGCGGGTGCGGCGTCGAGACGGGCGACCGCGTCATCATCTACATGCCGATGATCCCACAGGCGATCGTCGGAATGTTGGCCTGTGCCAGGATCGGCGCGATCCATTCCGTCGTCTTCGGCGGATTTGCCGCCAAGGAACTGGCGGCCCGGATCGACGACGCGGCGCCGAAGCTAATTCTTTCGGCGAGCTGCGGGATCGAGCCCGCGCGCAAGGTCGACTACAAGCCCCTGCTCGACAAAGCGATCGCGCTTGCGGAGCACAAGCCGCAAGCGGTGATCGTCAAGCAGCGCCCCGAGGGCGGGGCGACGCTGGTAGACGGGCGCGATCACGACTGGGATATTCTGCGCGAGACGGCGCTGCAGGCCCTGGACGAGGGCGCTGAAAGCCCTTGTATTGCGGTTTGTTCCACCGACCCGCTCTACATCCTCTACACCTCCGGCACGACAGGGCAGCCGAAAGGCATCGTTCGCGATACCGGTGGGTATGCAGTTGCGCTGCACTGGTCCTTGAAGGCGATCTTCGACACCGATGCGGGCGAGACCTTTTTCTGCGCCTCCGACGTCGGCTGGGTCGTCGGCCACTCCTACATCGTCTACGCGCCACTCTTGCGCGGAGCGACGACGATCCTGTTTGAAGGCAAGCCGATCGGCACGCCGGATGCCGGCACCTATTGGCGCGTGGCCGCCGAGCACGGCGCCAAGGTGCTGTTCACCGCCCCGACGGCCATTCGCGGAATTCGCAAGGAAGATCCCGACGGCGAAATGGCCAAGCGTCACGACCTGTCGAAATTCGCGGCGCTGTTTTTGGCCGGCGAACGCGCCGATCCAGAAACCATCATCTGGGCCGAAAACACCTTGTCGAAGCCTGTCATCGACCATTGGTGGCAGACCGAATCCGGCTGGCCGATGGTCGCCAATCCGCTCGGCCTTGGGCTGTTGCCGGTCAAGCGCGGCAGCCCGACCGTGGCGATGCCCGGCTTCGACGTCACGGTGCTGGATCCGAACGGCCAGCCGGTCGGCCCGAACACCATGGGCGCGATCGCCGTCAAGCTGCCGCTGCCGCCCGGCGCGCTGCCGACCTTGTGGAACGCCGACGAGCGGTTTCGCCAGAGCTATCTGACGGAATTTCCCGGCTATTACGCAACGTCGGATGCCGGCTTTCTCGATGATGACGGCTATCTCTATGTCATGGGGCGCACCGACGACGTGATCAATGTGGCCGGCCACCGACTCTCGACCGGCGAGATGGAGGAAGCGGTCGGCGGCCACCCGGCGGTGGCTGAATGCGCCGTGATCGGCATGCACGACGCGGTCAAGGGCGAGGTTCCCTGCGGCTTCGTCGTGTTGAAGAAGGGCGAGACGATCGATCGGGCATCGATCGAGGCCGAGCTGGTGCGCACAGTGCGCGAGCAGATCGGGCCGGTCGCGGCTTTTCGCCAGGTTCTCGTGGTCGACCGTCTACCGAAGACCCGCTCCGGCAAGATCCTGCGGCGCACCATCAAGGCGATTGTCGACGGCAGCCCTTTCGAGATTCCGGCGACCATCGAAGACCCGGCAGCGCTGGACGAGATCCAGGCAATCGTCGCCGCGCGCTGACAGCCGTGGCCAAGCGGCCACGGCGAGTTGGCGCATTCGCCGTGGATGGTGTTCCGTTGGCGCCGGTTTCAGGCTAGCGCCCTGCGTCCGATCGGACGCAGAAAGGTCGCTCTGACCCTTTGAACCGACGCATCGTGCTTTGCCGAAAATCGATTCCGATTTTCGGGCCGATGCTGTAGAAGCCGGCGGACCCATTGTCTTGCGCCCTTCGGAGCCCCCTGATGAGCGATATGTCGACCAATCTTGATACCGGCGAAGCGCGCGCCCGGGTGCTGGCGGAGGCCCTGCCCTATATGCAGGCCTACGAAAACAAGACCGTCGTGGTAAAATATGGCGGCCACGCCATGGGCGACGCTACGCTCGGCCAGGCCTTCGCGCGCGATGTTGCGCTGCTCAAGCAGTCCGGCGTCAATCCCATCGTCGTCCATGGCGGCGGGCCGCAGATCGGCCGCATGCTCGCCCAGATGGGCATTGAATCCCGCTTCGAAGGCGGGCTGCGCGTCACCGACGAAGAGACGGTGAAAATCGTCGAGATGGTGCTCGCCGGGTCGATCAACAAGGAAATCGTCGCGCTGATCAATGCCGAGGGCGAATGGGCGATCGGCCTGTGCGGCAAGGACGGCAACATGGTCTTTGCCGAAAAGGCGCACAAGACCGTCGTCGATCCCGATTCCAACATCGAGCGGGTGCTCGATCTCGGCTATGTCGGCGAGCCGGTGGAGGTCGACCGCACGCTGCTCGATCTCCTCGCCCGGTCGGAGATGATTCCGGTGATCGCGCCGGTCGCTCCTGGCCGCGACGGTGCCACTTACAACATCAACGCCGACACCTTCGCGGGCGCCATCGCCGGCGCGCTGGAAGCCTCCCGCCTGTTGTTCCTCACCGACGTGCCCGGCGTTCTCGACAAATCCGGCGAGCTGATCAAGGAGCTGTCCGTCGCCGAGGCTCGCGGCCTGATCCGCGACGGCACCATTTCCGGCGGCATGATCCCCAAGGTCGAGACCTGCATCGAAGCGATCGAGCGCGGCGTCGAGGGCGTTGTCATCCTCAACGGCAAGACCAGGCACTCGGTGCTGCTCGAACTGTTGACCGAACACGGCGCCGGCACCTTGATCGTGAAATGAGCGCGACGGCCGCATTGGCGCTGGCCCGGTAAGGCAGGACTGCGTCAGCGGGATCGATGTCGGGCAGCATCGCGCGCCCTTTGAAAATCGCCGATCCTCTGGAGGCCCCCTCAGCGCCGCGGCAGCGCTTTTTCCACCAGCCGCACCCAGTAGCTCACCCCGTAGACCAGGGCCTCGTCGGCAAAGTCGTAGGTCGCCGTGTGCAGACCGGAGGAATCGCCATTGCCGAGAAAGACATAGGCGCCGGGCTTTTCCTCCAGCATGTAGGAGAAATCCTCGCCGGCAAGCAGCGGCGGTGCATCCGGGTCGACATTGCCGGCGCCCACTACCTCCATCGCCACCTCGGCGCAAAAGTCGCTTTCGACCTTGTCGTTGATCGTGATCGGATAGTTGCGGTCGTAGTCGACCGCCGCCGCCAGACCGTGCGCCGCCGCGATGCCCGCAGCGATCTCGCGCATGCGGGTCTCGGCGAGATCGCGCAGCGCCGGATCGAGCGAGCGAACCGTACCCGACACCTCGGCGGTCTCTGGAATGACGTTGTGGGCATAGCCGGCATGAAACTGGGTGACCGAGACGACGAGCGACTTCAACGGATCGGTGTTGCGCGCAACGATCGCCTGCAGCGCCTGAACAAGGGCGGCACCGGCCAGGATCGGATCGGCCGCGCGGTGCGGCATCGCGGCGTGACTGCCCTGCCCTTTCAGGGTGATGATAAACTCGTCGGTGGAGGCCATGATCGCCCCCGGGCGCATGCCGAAATGGCCGAGCGGCAGGCCGGGCAGATTGTGCATGCCATAGACTTGGTTGACCGGATAGCGCTCGAACAGGCCGTCCTCGATCATCGCCTTGCCGCCGGCGCCGCCCTCCTCCGCCGGCTGAAAGATCACCGCGACGGTACCGGAAAAGCCGCGCGTCTCGGCAAGACTCTTGGCCGCACCGAGCAGCATCGCCATGTGACCGTCATGGCCGCAGGCATGCATCATCCCCGGCCGCGTCGAGGCATAGGCCCGGCCGGTCTCCTCGACGATCGGCAATGCATCCATATCAGCGCGCAGCCCGATCATTGGCCCGCCTGGCCCGCTTTCGCCGTGGATCAGCCCGACGACACCGGTCTGCCCGACCCCGGTCTCGACCGCGTCGCAGCCGAATTCACGCAGCCGATCGGCGACGAAAGCCGCCGTATCTTCAACCGCATAGAGCAGTTCAGGCTGAGCATGAAGGGCCTGCCGCCAGGCTTCGATCTCTGGCCTTAGGGCGGCGATTCGGTTACTGACAGGCATGATCCGTTTCCGTTTGAGGCGGTGTTCGGCGACGACACGGGATGGCGCCGCGCCGCGAATCGGCGAGACGCGGCGGGACCATCGGCAGGGGGGGGAACCGCCTATTGCATTGCGACATGACGCGAACCGACCTGTCAACATGCTAGAATAGCGCGTGTCCGTATCGAGAACGACCATGAGCGGGAGATGGCGTTGGTAGAATTGCCTGGGTTGCAGCTTCGCATCAAAGCCGTTGGCGCCGCGCTGGGGATCGCGCTCGCTTCGGCCCTGCCTGCCGGAGCTGCCGCCCCCGTGGGTAAGGACGTTCCGGTCCCTGCGCCCAAACCAGAGGCCTTGTCGGCGCAACAACCATCCAAGCCCGCCGACGCTGCCGGCAAAAGCGACGCGCCAGCAGCCACCGATGGAACGCCGGCGCCCGCAGCCTCCCCCTTCGAGCATCCCTCGCCCTATCCGGTCTCGAGCATCGTCGTCGATCTGGCCACCGGCAAGGTGCTCTCGCACGAAAACGCCACCGTGCGTCGCTATCCGGCTTCGACCACCAAGCTGATGACCGCCTATGTCGCGCTCGAACAGCTGCGGGCCGGCAAAGTCGGGCTTGATTCGCCGGTCATCGTCACCAATCTCGCCGCCGCCCAGGCGCCGAGCAAGATGGGCTATCCGGCCGGCTCGGTGATCCGCCTCGACAACGCGCTGCACATGATGCTGGTGAAGTCGGCCAACGACATCGCCATGGCGATCGGCCAGATGCTCGCCGGCGGGTCGGAAGAGGACTTCGTCGCGATGATGGACGATGCCGCGGCCCGGCTCGGGATGAAGGACAGCCATTTCATCAATCCGAACGGTCTGCCCGGCGACGGACAATATGTCAGCGCCAAGGACATGGCTCTTCTGGCAATGGCGATCCGCCGCGACTTTCCGGCCTTTGCGAGCTATTTCGGCACGCCGGCGATCACCAATGGCCGGGCGCTGATCAAGAATGGCAATAAGCTTCTGGGCCATTTCGACGGCGCCGACGGCATGAAGACCGGCTATATCTGCGCAGCCGGCTTCAACCTCGTCTCCTCGGCGACCCGTAAGGGCCGCACGCTGATCGCCGTCGTCCTCGGCGCCAACGGCACCATCGCGCGCGAGCGACTTTCGGCCAAACTTCTCGAGGAAGGGTTCAAGACCGATCCCACCAAAATCAACCTGACGGTCACGGCGATGCCGATATCGGCCGGCCCCGCGCTCGACGTTTCGGACTATATCTGCTCGGCCAAGGGGCGCTCAGCGCGAGCGAGTGACCGGGTCGCGGTGCGCAACACGGAAAAGAACTCGGACCGCTTCTTCGATTCGCCCTATATGATCAAGAGCACCACCGCGCCGCCGGCGCTGAAGGTCAGCCTTGGCGGCGCCGCCGGCAACGACAAGGTTGCAGCGGGCGTGTCCATCATCGAGAGCTACGGCATTCCGCTGCCAACGCCGCGCCCCGATCTTGAGCCAGCGCCCCAGCCGACACCTGCGATCGGCGAAGGCGAGCCGGCACCGGCCCTGAGCGATACGCCGACGGCCGCGCCACCGGCCCCGAAGACCCTCGACGCAGAGACGTCACCGCCGCCCGCAGCTTTCTCGCCCGCAGCTCCCTCGCCTGTGACCGCGACGCCGGCGGCAAACGCGCCGCCGCAGCCCGACTTCTCCCCCGACGAGGAAGACGAGGACACAGGCCCCGCTCCGGCGGCGCCCGTGGCACCACACCCCCCGATGCAGACACCTTCGGCGCCCCCGGCGCCGGTCAACGCCTTTTCCGAACCGAAGAAAGGCGCGAGCATCCACTTTCCGCTCGGAGTTGAAAGCCCGCTGGCGACGAAGGGCCCGCGCCTCCACATCGGCGCCTTTCACCGCCAGAACGCACAATCCACGCGGCCCGGCGACGGCGAAAACCAGAGCGTAAATTAGAGCATGGTGCCGAAAAGTTGCATGACTTTTCGGGTCACATCATGCGGCAAAACAATGGCTTAGAGCGGAATGGCGATTCCAGTTTATCGCATTCCGCTCTAGAGCATCGGGCGTGAAGTCTGAATCCAGGGGTTCCGTTTTTTGCTGAAGTCTGATTCTGTGGTGCTGGAGGTGCGCCATGGGGAAAGCAGTTTCAGCAGATCTGCGGTTTCGGATCGTCCGAGGCATCGAGGCGGGCGGGTCGCGTCGCTCGATGGCGGCGCGGTTCGAAGTGGCGCCATCGACGGCGGTGCGGGTGCAGGCCCGCTATGCCGCAACGGGGTCGGTGGCACCGCTCAAGCAAGGCCGCCCGGCGGGATCGGGCAAGCTCGGCCCCTATCAAGACGCCATCATCG
>NZ_JAFMPP010000011.1 GCF_017349315.1 Jiella flava
TGTTCGATTACATCGAGCGCTTCTACAATCCCCAGCGACGGCACTCGACATTGGGCTATATGAGCCCCGTCGAGTTCGAGGAGAAAGCTATGTTAGCTTAACTGCGTGTCCGAAAAACCGGCAGCAGGCCATTTCGATCGGCGTCAAGTCGCAGCGTTCCTTGGAGATTGGACGGTCTCAGACTGAGTGCCGCACACCGGGAATCATCCGCTTCAAGGCCGGCGAACGGAACCAGAAGTGCTGGGCCAGCGCGCCGAGAATGTGGAGACCGGCCAGCACCAGGAGCGGGGTCCATAAGAAGGCGTGGTAGCCAGCGATGGTGTCATTGCCGGTGAACCAGGCGAGGAGACCAAGGACGGGCATGACGATGAGCAGAGCATAGAGCAGAAAATGAGTGACTTTGGCGAGCATCGTCGACCATTGCGGCTCTTCATCATTGTGGGGCGGTCGACCGACGACGAAGCGGTCGCCAAGGCGGATCAGCGTTGCCGCAAGAATCACGCTGCCGATGACGATGTGGCTATAGCCGAGAGTGGTGGTGAGCTGGTCGGTTATCTTGCCGTCGAGCGTCGCATCCCAGACGTCGCTCATGAATCCGCCTTCGATCCACTGGCCGATGATGAGGAGAACGATGGTCCAGTGCAGGAAGACGTTGAGCCGGCTCCAGCCGGTTGTCGGTGCGGTTTTCAACATGAGGGCAGTCCGGTCTCCTGATTGGCAAGCGGAGACCTTTTGTGCTGTCAGCTCTACCCCTTCATTGCCCCGACTATACGGATCGGTAACCGAACGACATTGTCGTGTCCCGGCGGTTGAATCGGTCTGGACTGCGGCTTGGACGGATGCTGTTTGCGGCCGCGCCGGCGGCGATCTATGTCAGCGTGATCAGCCAGGCGCCAAGCGCAATCAGCGCGACGCCCAGCCAGTTCACCGCGCCGAGCCGCTCGCCGAGAAACGTGGCCCCGAAGATCGCGACGAGGACCACCGACAGCTTGTCGATCGGCGCAACGCGGGCGGCATCGCCAAGCTTCAGAGCGCGAAAATAGCACAGCCAGGACGCTCCCGTGGCAAGCCCCGACAGCGCCAGGAAAACCAGCGAGCGGCCGGGCAACGAGGCCGGCGATCGCCACTGCTTGGTGAAGGCGACGATCAGCGCCAGAAGCGCGACGACGACGAGGGTACGCAGCAGCGTCGCAAGGTCGGAGGGAATGTCGGCGACGCCGACCTTGGCGAGAATCGCCGTCAGCGCGGCGAATATGGCGGCAAGCAGCGCCCAGAACTGCCAGGCACCGGCAAGGGCTGCGACCATCGGCGTGTCTCCCGTTTCACGTCATCGGCGATGATAGGTCTTGCGCCATACCGCGCCGGATTATTTCGCGGCAATGGGCAGCTTGACCGCGACGATCAAGCCCGGCGCGTTGTCGAGCGCCTCGACGGTTCCGCCGTGCAGCTCGGCGATCGCCGCGACAAGAGCGAGGCCGAGACCGCTCCCCGCCGTGGTGCGGCTGCGATCGAGGCGGTAGAGCCGGCGGAAGATTTTTTCCCGTTCCTCGTCCGGAACGCCTGGACCGTCGTCGGCAACCGCCAGGATGGCGCGGGCGCCATCGCAGCGCAGCGTCACGGCGATGTGGCCCGGCGGCGGCACGTGATGGATGGCGTTTTCGACCAGATTGACGAGCAACTGGATCAACAGCTCCTCATCGCCTTCGATGATCACCGGTTCGAGATCGTCGAAGGCAAGCATGTGGCCGACATCGGCCGCGACATCGGCGAAGACGTCGGCGGTCTTGCCGGCGATCGCCGCCAGATCGAGGCGGCGAAAGCGTGAGCGCCGGGTGCCGGCTTCGATCTGAGCAATCCGTAGCAGCGCATGGAACGTGCCGATCGCCGCGTCGCTCTCGGCGATCGCGACGTCGATCGCCGCCTCGTATTCGGCCGCTGTCCGGGGCTTGCGGCGCACCGCGTCGAGCCGCTGGCGCAGCCGCGCGAGCGGGGTGCGCAGGTCGTGGGCGACATCGGTCGAGACCTGTTTCAGGCTCGACAGCAGCGTTTCGATCCGCGCCAGCATGGCGTTGATGTCGGCGGCCAGCCGATCGACCTCGTCGCCGCGCGGCGAGACCGGCAGCCGAAGATCGAGGCGACCCTCGACGATCTGCCGGGTCGTGCCGGCGATTTCGTCCACCCGCCGGGTCGGTCCTCGGGCCACGACGAACCCCCCGACAAGCGCCAGGAGTGCGGTGACGATTCCGCCGATCACCATGGCTTCGAGGATGATCTCCTGGGTTTCGTCGAGGATATGGGAATTGCGGCCGATCATCACCTCATAGGGGCCGATCGTTTCGCCGAGCGCGAAGAGCAGCACCTCGTGATCTTTGTTATGGGCGTCGGCGGCGCGCAGATCGGCGGTCTTGGCGATCACCGCGTGTTTGAGTTTGGTGTCCTGCCAGCCGGGCCGCCACAGCTCGCCGGGAACATTGCCGGCGATGGCGCGGCCGCTTTTGTCGCGCACCAGAAAAAAGCGGTCCTCCGAGGCGGACTCGCTGAGATCGTCGAGCCCGTTGTCGAGAGCTCTCTGGCCGCCGGCGGCGAAGGCGTCCTGCAGCCGGCCCATCTCGTCGCCGACCGACGAGCGCAGGATGCCGGAGAGTTCCGATGAGGCGACCACATAGGTGGTGCCGAAAATGACCAGAACCGAGACGACGAAGAAGGCCGTATAGATCAGCGCGACCCGGAAGGAGATCGAGCGGACTTCCTCAGGCAGGAACATTCAGCATGTATCCCGAACCGCGGATGGTCTTGATCATCTCCTGCTCGAAAGGCCGATCGACCTTCGCGCGCAGGCGGCTGACATGGGTTTCGACGACGTTGGTCTTCGGGTCGAAGTGGAAGTCCCAGACCCGTTCGAGCAGCATGGTGCGGGTCAGCACCCGGCCGCGATTGCGCATCATATATTCGAGCAGGCGAAATTCGCGCGGTTGCAGCTCAATCGTGTGGCCGCCGCGCTTCACCGTCCGGGCGATGAGATTCATCTCCAACTCGCCGACCTTCAGCACTGTCTCCTCCCGCTTCAGCGGCGAGCGGCGGGCGAGCGCGTTCAGCCGTGCCATCAGCTCGGAAAAGGCGAAGGGTTTGACCAGATAGTCGTCGGCCCCGGCTTCCAGCCCCTCCACCCGGTCGTCGAGCCCGGAGACGGAGGTGAGGAAGATCACCGGCGTGTCGCGGCCGGAGGAGCGCAGCGCCTTGACGATCGACAGCCCGTCGAGGCCCGGCAGCATGCGGTCGACGACGATGGCATCGTAGTCGCGGGTGCAGGCAAGCTCCAGCCCGGTCGGCCCGGCGAGCGCGTGATCGGCGTCGTGCCCCTCCTCCTTCAGACCTCCGACCACATAGTCGGCGGTCGCGCCGTCGTCCTCGATCACCAGCACCTTCATCGCAGGCTGTCCTTCTCGATCGTCCTTTTTCTGCGGGCGGAGCCGATCTGCCGGCCCTCGTCGCGGCAGATCGCCGCGGCGCATTGGTTCTCGCTTTGCTTTTCGTTAGCGCAAAGCCGGCGCCGCCGCGATGCCTGCAACTATACGGATCGGTATAGCCTGCCGTCGGTTCAGCCCCGCCTTGCTCGATCCGGCCGGGTGCCGGTCGGCGGACGGATCCTGCAAAATCGCAAAATCCCGCCTTGCCGTCACAGGGCGAAGCGGGCCTTATAAGCATTGGATTTTGCATGCGCATTGGAAGGAGTCGAGGATGCGACCATCGGACCGCTCGGAGCATCCTCAGGGCACGCGTGCTACGGCGCATGAGGGGGCTGCCACCGGCTTGCGCGATCCGGTGATCGCGGCGCGCGGGCTCAACCTCGTCTTTCCGACCGCCGCGGCGCCGGTCCACGCGCTCAAGGATGTCGATCTGTCGATCCATCGCGGCGAGTTCGTGTCGCTGATCGGCCCGTCCGGTTGTGGCAAGACCACCTTGCTGCGGGTGATCGCCGACCTCGAACGGCCGACCGGCGGGACCATCACCGTCAACGGCATGACCCCGGACGAGGCCCGCCGCCAGCGGGCCTATGGCTATGTCTTCCAAGCGGCGGCGCTTTACCCCTGGCGCACGATCGAAAACAACATCGCGCTGCCCCTGGAAATCATGGGCGTCGAGCGGGCCGAACAGCGGCGGCGGATTGAGGCCGGCCTCGATCTCGTCGGCCTGTCGGGTTTCGGCAAGACGTTTCCCTGGCAGCTCTCGGGCGGCATGCAGCAGCGCGCCTCGATCGCCAGGGCGCTGTCCTTCGATCCCGATCTTTTGTTGATGGACGAGCCCTTCGGCGCGCTCGACGAGATCGTCCGCGATCACCTCAATGAAGAGCTGCTGAAGCTCTGGGCGAAGACCGACAAGACCATCGTCTTCGTCACCCATTCGATCCCCGAGGCGGTGTTCCTGTCGACCCGTATCGTGGTGATGAGCCCGAGGCCGGGCCGCATCCACGACATCATCGACTGCGATCTCGGCCGCGAGCGTCCGCTCGACATCCGCGACACGCCGGAATTTCTGCAGATCGCCCACCGGGTGCGCGAGGGCCTGCGCGCCGGGAATGGCGATGAGTGAGGCGCTCGATCACAGTCATCGCCCAAGGCCCTTCATCGAATGTTTCAGCCGGCACAGCCGGGTAGGCCGCCACGGACATGGCGGCCTCGATCGGATCGCCGATGCGCCAGCCACGTCGCCGCCAGTCCCCGCCCGCGATTTCGATAGCCTGGGATGTTTACTTCACCGCCAGGTTGATCGAAATCGCCGTCTCCTCCGTCAGGAGGCCAAGGGATTGAGGCGTCTCCGCCGTCGTCACAAAATATAGCGCGACAGGTCGACGTTCCCCGCAATGCCGTCGAGCGCCTTATGCACATAGGCGGCGTCGACGGTGTAGTGCTCGCCGGCCTTGTCCGGCGCCTCGAAGGAGATGTCGTCGAGGACGCGCTCCATCACCGTCTGCAGGCGCCGCGCGCCGATGTTCTCGACCGAGCCGTTGAGGGCGACGGCGGTATCGGCGATGGCGTCGATGGCGTCGTCGGTGATCTCCAGATCGACGTTTTCGGTCTGCATCAGCGCCACATACTGCTTGATCAGCGAGGCCTCCGTCTCGGTCAGGATGCGGCGGAAGTCCTCCTTGGTCAGTGCCCGCAGCTCCACCCGGATCGGCAGGCGGCCCTGCAGCTCGGGGAGGAGATCCGACGGCTTCGACACATGGAAGGCACCCGACGCGATGAATAGGATGTGGTCGGTCTTGACCGCCCCGTGCTTGGTGGCAACCGTGGTGCCCTCGACCAAGGGCAGGAGATCGCGCTGGACGCCCTCGCGCGAGACGCCGGCAGAGTGCCCGTCCTTTGTCGCGACCTTGTCGATCTCATCCAGAAACACGATGCCGTTGTTCTCGACGGCGGCGATCGCCTCGCGCACCACCTGCTCCTGATCGAGCAGCTTGTCGGATTCCTCGCCGATCAACAGGTCGTAGCTGTCGCGGACGGTGGTGCGGCGCTGCTTGGTCCGCCCTCCACCCATCTTGCCGAACATTTCCGACAGATTGAGAACGCCGATATTGGCACCCGGCATGCCGGGGATCTCCATCCCGCCGAGGGGATTGCCGCTGTCGGCGACCTCGACGTCGATTTCCTTGTCGTCGAGTTCGCCGGCTCTCAGCTTCTTGCGGAAACTGTCGCGGGTCGCCGGCGAGGCGCTCTTGCCGACGAGGGCGTCGAGCACCCGGTCCTCGGCGCCCTGATGTGCCTTGGCCTTGACCTCCTCGCGCTTTTTCTCGCGCACCAGTGCGATGCCGATCTCGACGAGGTCGCGGATGATCTGCTCGACGTCGCGGCCGACATAGCCGACCTCGGTGAATTTGGTCGCCTCGACCTTGATGAAGGGAGCGCCGGCGAGCTTGGCCAGGCGCCGCGAGATTTCGGTCTTGCCGACGCCGGTCGGTCCGATCATCAAAATATTCTTCGGCATCACTTCCTCGCGCAGCGACCCCTCCAGCTGCTGACGGCGCCAGCGGTTGCGCAAGGCGACGGCGACGGCCCGTTTGGCGTCCTTCTGGCCGATAATGTGCCGATCGAGTTCGGAGACGATTTCGCGGGGAGAGAAGTCAGTCATCAAGGTCACTTTTCGTCGTTCGGGCCGGATCGGCCCATCTTCGGTGTCGCCGCCGCCAGAATCCGATCGGCCGTTTCGGCCAGGGGAATCGCCAGGGGGCGTCAGTCTGTCACATTCAAGCTGGAGAGATCCGTCGCCCGAGGCGGATGATCGTCGGGCTTCGATTGGCCTCCAGCCATGCGTTGATGAGACGGATCGCCTGTCTGCCAGCGGTCGCAATTTCGTTAGGACAGGTCGAACCGCTCCTCCGGTTTCGTCCGCCTACATGGGATGGCGGGGATCAAGATGCCAGTGCGAATGTGCCACGGAGCAACGGCGGGGGATTTTAAGTCTTCAAATCGCAATCGAAATGGGGTCACAGTGAATGGCCGATTCGGGATCGGTCGATCAAGCTTTGACTGGTCGCCGCAACCGGCGGCATGGAGCGGTGTCGCGCCGCTTTGACCACCCCATCGTTTCGTCGCCAGCGTATCGCGCGGCATTCGGGACGCCGCACGGCCGCAACGAACGGTGTGTAGCCAGCATGGGCGAACAGAGCACCTGTGACGGATCAAACAGGGGACCGGAACATGAGCGGTGCAGCCGAGTGGCTCTCCGGTTTGAGCGAGCCGTGGTGTGAGGACGAATTGGCCGGGGCGCTGGAGACGGTCGCGGCTCAGCTCGGCTTTTCGCATGTCGCGTCCTTCGCGCTGCCCTCGACCGACGATGTCGGGCTGGCGACGCGGCTGATCCACGGCAATTGGACGACGACCTTCGCCCGGGCCTATGAGGGGCACGGGTTGCACAAGTTCAAGATCGTGCTCGGCACGCTGCGCACCGATCCGATGCCTTTCGTCTGGGATGTCGAGACGCTCTATGGCGCGGACGATCCAGATCCCTCGCCGGCGGCGAAATTTCTGGTCGATGAAGGCTATCACGCCGGCGTTCTTCTGCCGGTCCATGCGCTGACCTCGTTCAACGGCGCGCTGTCCTTTGCCGGGCGCGCGCCCGATCTTGCCGCCGAGACGGTGCGGCAGCTGCATCATTTCGCCTTTGTCTATTTCGCCATGCTGGCGGCGATCCGCTTTGAGGAGAACCGCAAGAACAACCCCTTATCCGGCCGCGAGCGGGACTGTCTGAAGCTCGCCATGCTCGGCAAGACCTCCAGCGAGATCGGCCTCATCCTGTCCCTGTCGGAATATACGGTCTCGCAATATCTGACGGCGGCCCAGCGCAAGATGAACGCCGCCAACCGCACCCACGCGGTCGCGATGGCCGCGCAGCTCGGCTATCTGTCGTGAGCGGACTGCCGGACGGCGCGCGCTATTATCCCGGCTATTTCGATCGCAGCGGCCAGGAGGCGCTGGTGAAGGCGATCCGCGCCGTCGTCGCGGCCGCGCCGCTCTATCGGCCGGTGATGCCGCGCTCCGGCCGGCCGTTTTCGGTGCGCATGACCAATTGCGGATCTCTCGGCTGGGTCGCGGACAAAGCCGGCTATCGCTACCAGCCCCGCCATCCCGTCACCGATGCGCTTTGGCCGGAGATCCCGCCGGTGCTCTTGAGTTTGTGGGCAGCGGTGGCGGACTATCCCCATTCGCCGGAGGCCTGTCTCGTCAATGTCTACGACGAAAGCGCCAAGATGGGGCTGCATCAGGACAAGGACGAGACAGCGCTCGACGCGCCGGTGGTGTCGATTTCGCTCGGCGACGACTGCCGGTTTCGGATCGGCGGTGTGGAGCGCGGCGGCAAGACCGCGTCGTTGCGCCTTGCCTCCGGCGACGTCTTCGTCCTCGGCGGCGCCGCGCGGCTTTGCCACCACGGTGTCGACCGGATCGATCCGCAGACCTCGACGCTTTTGACCAAGGGCGGGCGGATCAATCTGACGCTCCGACGCGTGACGCTGCCGGATGGGCAGCCGGCATAGACCAAGGGTCCGAATCCGGCTGACGTCTTGCCAGCGCGCTTATTGCGCCGGCTCGCCCTGCGCTTCCAGCCAACGCTGGTCGATCGCCGGCAGCGGGTCGTCGTCGATCGTCGCTTCGAACGCTCTCAGGCGCTTATAGATCGACATCAGCTCGACCACCGTTGTCCAGGAATTGATCAGATATTGGAATGAGGAGCTGACTTGCTCGAAGGCGTTGACGATCTGCCGCCACAGGCCAAAGGTGATGGCCCCCGCGACGATCGTCGGCCCAAGCAGGAGCGAGGAGAAGACCGCATCCGCCTGGAGGTAGCCGTAACGGGCGACGTTGAAATAGGCGTAGTGGAAATAGAGCCGGAAATAGTTTCGCCGGACATTGGAAAAGAGCTGCGAGAGCGTCGCCGGCTTGGCGTGATCGGTCGAGTCTTCGCCATAGACCAGCTCTTTGCGATAGGCGGCCTCGACCCGCTGGTTCCTGAACTCCAGGCCCGGCAGCTTGATGCCTGCGATCGCCAGCAGGGCCGTGCCGAAGCTCGCCCACAACAGCGCGGCAAAGACCAGCGAATAGGGAATCTTGCCGACCAGCGGCAATTCCGTGACATGCACCGAAAGGGCGAGGAGGACCGGGAGAAAGGCGATCAGCGTCATCACCGACTGGACGAAGCTGGTGCCGAGATCCTCGGTGGTCGCCGCGAAGCGCATCGTGTCTTCCTGGACGCGCTGGGAGGCGCCTTCGATCAGCCGCAGCTTCGGCCAGTGATCGGTGTAGTAGTCGTTCATCGCGGTGCGCCAGCGGAAGACGTAATGACTGACGAAGAAGTCGACCAGCACCGACACGGTCATGCCGACCAGTGCCAAACCCGCAAACACCCCAAGCTCATGATAAAACTGCGCGAGCGTCACGGCCCGCGTCTTGGTCATCGCGGCTTGCAGCAGATCGTAGAAGGGATTGTACCAAGCGTTGATGGCGACCGTCACTTGAACCTGGAAATAGATCGAGAACAGGATCAAGGCGGAGCCGAGCACCGACCATTTGAGCCAAGGATGGGGCGCGTAGAACCGCCAGAACAGGTAGAACAGCCCCGCAAAGACGGCGTAATAGATGTAGAACCAGAGGAATGGCGCCGTTAAAAACACCATGATGCCGATGACCGGCCGGGCGCCGGCAGGGTTGACGAAGCCGAGCGCCGCTCCGATTGCTTCCCCGAGGGTGTACCAGCCGGCGATAGCGATACCGGTCCAGATCAGGACCGAAATGAAAAACAGCTTCGGCTTGGGGAAGAACGAGACGAACATGACGGAGGTTTTCTCCTGAAAACGGTCGGGCCAGCGATGTGGCCGGCGACGACGGTTCGGCCGTCGCCTCGGGACTGACGATCCTCTCTACGCGGGCGATGGCGCGCAATGCTTGTGAAATCTTGGTCATGTGCGCCGGCGCGCCAGAGCGAAATGTCGCTCCGGCTGTAGGCCGTCCGGCCGCGACAGCCGGCCTACAGCTTTCGCAATGCCACTTGGTCGATCAGATGATCGGAGCTTTTGCGCAGGATCAGATCGGCGCGGGGCCGGGTCGGCAGGATGTTCTCGTGGAGATTCTTGGCGTTGATCGCGGCCCACAGATCTTCGGCGATCGCCACGGCTTCGGCCTCGGAGACCTTGGAATAGCGGTGAAAGAACGAGCCCGCCTCGCGGAAGGCGGTTTCCCGAAGGCTCATGAAGCGTTCGATATACCAGCGCCGGATGTCGTTTTCCTCGGCGTCGATATAGATCGAGATGTCGAAAAAATCCGAGACGAACGGGATGGCGTTGCCGTCCTTCGGCATCTCGCGTACCTGCAGGACGTTCAGCCCCTCGAAGATCAGGATGTCCGGCCGGTCGACAACGACGGTTTTGCCGGGCATCACGTCATAGACGAAATGCGAATAGACCGGCGCCTCGACCTTGGCCCGCCCGGCCTTGATGTCGGACAAAAAGCGCAAGATCTTGCCGACGTCGTAGCTTTCAGGAAAGCCTTTTCGGCGCATCAGCCCGTCGGCTTCGAGGACGGCGTTGGGATAGAGAAAGCCGTCGGTGGTGACGAGATCGACCTTCGGCGAGGACGGCCAGCGGGCGAGCAGCTCCTTCAAGATGCGCGCCGTCGTCGACTTGCCGACCGCCACCGAGCCGGCGATGCCGATGATGAACGGTGTCTTCTGCCCCGCCCCATTGCCGGAGAGGAAGCGCTGGCGCTGGCGGAACAGCAGCTGCGAGGACTCCACATGGGCGGAGATCAGCCGCGAGACGGCGAGGTAGATGCGCGCGACCTCGTCGAGGTCGATCGGATCGCCGAGGGAGCGCAGGCGCGCGACTTCGTCCTCGGTCAGGGTCAGCGGCGTGTCGGCGCGAAATCTTGCCCATTCGGCCGCCGAAAAAACCCGGTAGGGCGAATATTTCACCGGCGCGAGTTGGTCCATCAGTCGCCTGCCTGTTTCGGCCGGCCGGCTTTTTCTTCAAGGCCGGTCTGCGCCGTGCGGCGGGCGAGCTCGGCCATCACGGCAGACAGCGGCACCTGCTTGAGATGCAGCAGCACGAGGAGGTGATACAGGAGATCGGCGCTCTCGGAGGTCAGCCGCGCCGCGTCTTCGCTGGTGGCGGCGATGATCGTCTCCACCGCCTCTTCGCCGAGCTTTTTGGCGGTGTGGCCGATGCCCTTACGCATCAAGGTCGCGGTGTAGGAGGCGGCGTCACCGGAGCGGCTGCGTGCCGCGACGATCGTCTCGAGATCCTCCAGAGTAAAATCACTCATGTCTGCCCTTTCCCCATGCACCAGCCGCAATGCCAGACCTCACCGGGTCTTGTCGAGGCGCATCGGAATCCCCGCGGCGACCATATGGGCCTTCGCTTCGGCGATGGTGTGGGTTTGAAAGTGGAAGATCGAGGCGGCGAGAACCGCGGCGGCATGGCCGTCGCGCACGCCCGCGACCAGATGATCCAGCGTGCCGACGCCGCCCGAGGCGATCACCGGCACATGGACGGCATCGGCGACGGCGCGGGTCAATTCGATGTCGAAGCCGGCCTTGGTGCCGTCCCGGTCCATCGAGGTCAAAAGGATTTCACCGGCACCGTTGTCGACCACTTTTCGCGCAAAGTCGACGGCGTCGATGCCCGTCGCCTGGCGGCCGCCATGGGTAAAGATTTCCCAGCGCGGTGCGGCGCCGTCTTCGCTCACCCGCCGCGCGTCGATGGCGACGACGACGCATTGATCGCCGAACTTGTCGGCGGCCTCGGCGACGAAGTCCGGTCGTTTGACCGCCGCGGTGTTGATCGACACCTTGTCGGCGCCGGCGAGCAGCAGCTTGCGCACGTCGTCGACCGTGCGCACCCCGCCGCCGACGGTGACCGGCATGAAACATTGCTCGGCGGTTTGAGCGACCACGTCGAAAATCGTCTCGCGATCGTCGGAGGAGGCGGTGATGTCGAGGAAGCAGAGCTCGTCCGCCCCCGCCGCATCATAGGCCCGTGCCGCTTCGACCGGATCGCCGGCATCGCGCAGGCCCTCGAAATTGACGCCCTTGACCACACGGCCGTCCTTGACGTCGAGGCAGGGGATAATGCGGGCTTTCAGGGTCATGGAGTCTACGATACGTTGTTCAAAGCTGTCTGATGCAGAGTTTTGATCGTGGCCTCACCGGCGTTCTCGGATTTCGTCTTTTATGCCGACGAGAGCGGTGATCATTCCCTTGCATCCCTCGATGCGGCCTATCCGATCTTCTGTTTAACGCTCTGCGTGTTCGAGAAGAAGGCCTATGCGCGATCTGTCGTACCGGCGTTTCAGGCGCTGAAGTTCAGATATTTTGGTCATGATACGGTGGTTCTGCATGAGCGCGAACTTCGCAAGCAGATCAACGACTTTCATATCCTGACCGACAGAGGTCTGCGGGAGAGTTTCACCACCGATCTCACTGCCGTGATGAAAGACGCTCGCTTTCGGATTATCGCATGTGTCATCGAAAAACGGCGGATCAGCGCGGATCTCTTTCCTGAGCACCCCTATCACATATCTCTCAAGATCTGTCTGGAATGCGCTTACCACTTTCTTCGTAACAAAGGCCAGGTTGATCGGATCACCCATTTCATCTTCGAGCGCCGAGGTCCCAAAGAGGATAAGGAGCTGGAGTTGGAATTTTTGCGGATCGCGGCCGGACAGAATGACCTTGGACGCCGTCTTGACAATTTTCGGCTCGTGCTCGCCGACAAGAAGATCAATTCGACGGGCATGCAGGTCGCTGATCTCGTTGCGAGACCGATTGGGCTCCACATTCTGCGGCCCGCGCAGCCCAATCGCGCTTTTTCGGCGGTTTCGGCGAAGTACTTCGGTGTCCGAGTTGCCGCCTATGCGAAACGCGGCATTCACGTTCTAAAAAGCGAAAGGCCTCGGATCACTCCAAGGCCTGACGCCGACCGGGAACCCCCAATCCATTTGTAGAAAAAATAGGAACATATGCCAAATAGTCAACAAATTTGTTGACTTGTAGAAAAAACTGAGTCCGCAGAATCACTTAGCGATCGCGCGTGCAAACTTGCGACAGCCACGTTGCGCTAGAGTGATTCGCCGGCATCGATATTCGAGGTGGCCATCGTCCGATAGAGATCGGCCAGGCGGAGCCTGATCCCGAGGCCGGCGAGGTCGACGATGCTGTCCTGTCCGACGATCATCTCGGCTTGCCATGTGCGGCCTGTGGCTCGGCGGTCCTTGGCACGACCATAGCCGATCGCGATGGGCTGTGGAATGAGAGGGCAACCGGGCGTCGCGGCTTGCCCCGCGGTTTGGCTTTTGCGACGGAGAAACCCAGCGAGGAGAGCCACCATGCGCGAGATCGTCTTCGATACGGAAACCACCGGCCTCGATCCGAGCGTCGAGCGGGTGATTGAGATCGGCGGCGTCGAATTGTGGAACCACATTCCGACCGGCCGCGAATATCACGTCTTCATCCGGCCGGACGGGCGCAAGGTCGATCCGGCGGCCTTCGACGTGCACGGCATTTCCGACGCGTTTCTGGCCGACAAGCCGCTGTTTTCCGAGGTGATCGACGAGTTTCTGGCGTTTTTTTCCGAAGGCCGGCTGATCGCCCATAACGCCGCCTTCGATATTCGCTTCTTGAATGCCGAACTCGGCCGTCTGGGTCATCCGCCGATCGAGCCCGAGCGGGTGGTCGATACGCTGCCGATGGCGCGGCGGAAATTCCCGATGGCGCCGGCGACCCTCGACGCGCTCTGCTCGCGCTTTTCGATCGATACCTCGCGCAGAGACAAGCACGGCGCCTTGCTCGATTCACAGCTTCTCGCCGAGGTCTATATCGAGTTGATCGGCGGCCGGCAGGCGGCGCTCGGCCTGGTCTTTGGCGGGGACGAGCAGGATGGCATGGGCGAGGGCGCGAACGGGCAACGCCGGATCGCCGCGCGCCCGGTGCCTTTGACGCCGCGATTGACGGCGGACGAGCGCGCCCGTCATCTGGCCTTCGTCGAGAGCCTTGGCGAGGAGGCGATCTGGCGGCGCTACTTGCCGGCGTCTGCCGCCGAAGCCGACGCCAAAACCGAGGCCGGCGGTGTGTAGCCGTCGGTCAGCGTTTTCAAAAAAGCGACGACATCGGCGATTTCGGCATCGTTGAGCGCCGGCTTGTCGCTGCGTTTGGCATTGAGCGGCGGATCGATGCGGTCGAGATTCGGCCAGTATTTTCGCGGCAGGTCGTTATAGAGCGCGAGCTTGCCGTCCGGGCCTTTCGGGTAGATCTTTTCCGGTCTCGTCTCGCGGTCCATGTAGAAGCGCACCACGTCGGTCAGATTGTCGTAGATCCCGTTGTGGAAGAACACCGGGCGGGTGGCGACATTGCGCAGCGTCGGTGTCTTGAACAGCCCGCAATTGGCCACCTGCTGGGCATAGGCATCGTGGCGCGACGGGCCGCAAATGCCAAGATCGTAATAGGCGGGATCGGCATTGGCCGGAATCTTCGGATTGCGCGGCAGGCCCAGCGCTTCATACTCGTAGTCGGTGAAGACCGGCATCGTGCCGTCTTTCCCCATCGTATCGAGATGGCAGGCGGCGCAATCACCCTTCTTTTCGTCGTCGAAAAGCTTCAAGCCTCGCGCTTCCTGGGGCGACAGTTTCACCTTCCCGCGCAGATAGGCATCATATTTGCTGGTGAAGGGATGGAAGCTCGTGTCCTCGAACTCATAGCGGGCAAAGGCGAATTCCGCTTCGGCGAACGCCCGCCCGGGATCTTTGAAGACGTTTGAGCCGAACAGTTGCTCGAAGGTCTTGGCATAGGGCCGCGCCTTGAGGCGCGTCAGGAAATCGGCCTTGGTTGCGTTCGCCATCTCGTTTGGCGCCAGCAGCGGCCCGGCCGGCTGCTCCTGCAGCGTGTCGGCCCGGCCATCCCAGAAGAAGCCGCCCTGCGGCACCTGATCGGCGGCGTTGGAGTTCGCCTTGCCGCCGGCGGTGGGGGTTCCGGAAAGCGGGCCGACGAGTGGCGTCGCCGGCTTGTCGGTGGGAGCCGCAACGACCGTGGCCGGTCCCTCGATTTCTCCGGCGGGCTCCGGTCCGATCGAAAAGGGTGGCGTCAGGTTCATGTAGGTGAGCGACGGGATGGTTCGCGTCCCGGCGCGGTCAAGATGGGCACCGCCGATGAAGACGGGGCTTTTCCCCGACGGGCCGTAATGATTGGCCGGGTCGTGGCAGCTGGAACAGGCGAGCTTGCCGGAGCCGGACAGGGCGGTATCGAAGAACATCTGGCGTCCGAGAAGAGCGACGGCGCCGAGGGTGTCGGCGCCGTCGCCCGTCACCCCTTTCACCGGCGCCGCGTGGCCGAGGGACATCCCCGTCGCTGCGACCCCGACAAAGACGGCTCCTGCGACCGCGACGGCGGTGAAAAGGCGGTTCATGGGAAGCGCTCCCTCGCTTAATGCTTGATTTCACCGGTTTCCGCATCGAGCACCAGTTTGGCCTGGCGCGGGTGAGACCAGTCGAACATCGCATCGAGCGATCCGGCGGTGGCGTCGAACGAGCCCTGGCCGATGCGCTGACCGCCGAGCCAGTTGTCCTCGACGAACCGGATCACCGACGATTGGTCGGTCAGGGTGTGGTCGACGAAATTCTTCTTGGCGTAGGGCGAGATGGCGAGAAGCGGCAACCGTGGACCGGGCCCGCAGCGTCCGTTCGCCGGCTCGCCGCTCACGCCCGGCAAGGGGGTGCCGGCGCCGCAACGATCGCCATTCAGGACGTCAAAGCCCTTGGCGTCGGATGAATTCGTCACCCGCGCATGGGCGTGGTCGTACCAGCCATCGGAGTCGTCCCAAAGCACCAGAACTGCCGTGTCCTTCCAGAACGGCGAGGCCTGAAGCGCGTTGACGACCGTGACGACGAAGGTCTGCTCGTCCAGCGGATCGGAATAGCCGGCGTGGCCGTCCTGATATCCGGCCGCTTTGAGAAAGCTGACGGCCGGAAGATTGCCGGCTTTCAGCGCGGCGTAAAAGTCCGTCATGTCGTACTGATGGTTGGCGCCGCCGTCGTCGCCGGTGCCGATCGAGGCCACCGATTTCGGCCGCACATGGGTCGGATTGGCCGTCGATGCGAAGTACTGGAAAGGTTGATGATGGGGGATGTAGTCGACTTCGGCGACCTTGGTGACATCGGACAGGGTCGAGCGTTTGCAGCCGGTGGTGCCATTCGCATTGGTGATGGCAAGATCGAAGCCGCCTTCGAACCAGCCCCAGCTGATATGATGCTGGTTGAGCAGATCGCCGATGTTGCGGCCATACATCGCCACAGTCCCGCCGGGCTTGGAGCAGACGTCGCCGGTCGGATCGGAATCGCCGATCATCGTCCAACCGCCGTTGCCATCCGGAATTTCGTGGCCACGGTCGTAGCTGCCGTCCTTGCCGGTCGTAAACCCGGGCAGCGGCATCGCGCCGTTGGTCTGGCCGGCAATCAGGTTGATCGCGCCGGGGGTCGACGGTCCGTAGGTCGTTCCGAAGGAATTGTCGCTCATGGCAAAGTTTTGGGCATAGTTCCACAGCGCAGTCACGGTGTTGCCGTCGTAGTAGCCCATCACTTGGCCCTTGGTGCCGAAGCTTCCGGCGCCGCCTTTCGAGCCGCGGCCGGTCTCGAGCGGAAAGAGATCCATTTTGAAGTCGTCGAAGGCGGCCTGTTCAGGGGCGTAGGCGTGGTTCTGGTCGGCCGTCGCCGCCTGGCTGCGGTCGAGACGGAACGGCAGTGAAGCATCCTTGCCGTTCTTGACGTTGGTCTTGTTGGGATTTGTTGTGATCAGATCGGCGTGCTCGAGCGTGTCGACGGTGTCGTTGCCGGGCAGGCCGGGCGTTGCCTTCGCTGCCGTAAAGGGCGGCTCACCCGCGGGGTTTGCCGCGTGCGGGTAGGTGGCGAAATAATGGTCGAAAGAGACGTTTTCCTGGAAGACGACCACGAGATGCTTGATCGGCGTCCTCGTCGCCGGCCCGTCTGTCTTGGGCGCCGCAGAAGCGCTGGCGGCGAGGCCGAGAGCAGCGACACTCGACAGGAGGATGGCGGCGGCGGAGGATTGGCAAGCCATGGTGGCGCTTCCTTTTGACGTTGGGACCGGACCGGAAGGTCGACACGTCCGAAGCGTAATCACTGAACATGGCACTTGCATTTCAATGCGGGCATTATTTTAAAAGCTTTATAAACTATCAGATCGACATGCAAAAAAATCAGTCGATTCAAAGGCATTTTGCGTGTGGCCGCGAGCAAGGCCGGCTCGCCGCCCGGGATATCAGGCCGTTAGCGCCCTGCGTCTTATCGGACGCAGAAAGGTCGCTCTCACCCTTTGAATCGACGCATCGTGCTTTGCCGAAAATCGATTCCGATGTTCGGGCCGATGCTGCCGTCGTGCTTGTCTCTGCGCCCGCTGACTGGCCGCGACGCTGCGCATGAACGACAAACGCCGGCGCGTTGATCCGCGCCGGCGCTTGTTGGTGTGGAAGAGGACCGCTTCTGGACGAGGGAACGGATCAGCCGTTGCTCAGGCGGTCTGCACCTGCTGACGGGCCTGCTCTTCGGCCATCCGCTGCTGGAAAAGCTGGGCGAAGTCGATCGGGTCGATCATCAGCGGCGGGAAGCCGCCATTGCGGGTGACGTCCGCCACGACCTGCCGGGCGAAGGGGAAGAGCAGCCGCGGGCATTCGATGAACAACAGCGGCAGGAGATGCTCCTGCGGGAAGTTCTGGACGCGGAAGACGCCGCCATATTCCAGTTCCACGTGGAACAGCATGTTGGCGCCTTCGCCGGCCTTGGCGTTCAGCGTCAGACGCACATCGTAATCGTCCTGGCCTTCGACGATCTGGTTGGCGCCGACATTGACGCCGATGTTGATCGACGGGCCCTGCGACTGGCTACGCAGAATCGCCGGCGCATTCGGGCTTTCGAAGGAGAGGTCCTTGATGTACTGGGTGAGGACGTTGAGGCTCGGCTGCGGGCCGTCTTCGCTGGCGGCCGCGCCGTTGGCACCGGTGTTTTCGTTGATCTCGGACATGCTCGACCTTTCTGTTCGGTTCCGATCGAGGTCGCGGCCTTCTGGCGACCCGGAGGATGTCGAGCCTGCCGAAAGAGCATGCCCGACGGAGAATTCGTCGGGGCCGAGCGCTAGCATGCAGCCATCGTGATCACAAGGCGCGGCGCCTAGGCCGCCCGCGATCCGGCCGTCGTCAGTGCAGCGTGCGCCCCGGCGGCGGACCGTTCGGCCCGCGATCCTCGCTCGGATGCCATGGCGACGACGGGTCCGGCTGACGGTGATAATCCTCGCCGGACAGGTCCACGACGTCGGGCGCCTGCTGGCGCGCGCCGTCACGCGGCTCGCCGGGCCGTCCCGCAAAGCCGCGGGCGGTGTGGTTCTGCGCCATCACCACCACCCGTTTGCTCAGCGAGCTGCGGATGACGTTCCGAATGCCCGGCACGAACAGCAGAAAGCCGATCGTGTCGGTGACAAGGCCGGGGGTGAGAAGCAGCAGCCCCGCGGCCATGATCATCACCCCGTCGACCAGTTCGCGTCCTGGCACATGGCCGGTACTGATCTCGGCCTGGATGCGTTGCAGCGTGCTCAAACCCTGACGTTTCAGCAACAGCGATCCGAGCATCGCCGTCACCACGACCAGGGCGAGCGTCGGCCACAAGCCGATGAGATTGCCGACCACGATGAACACGGCGATTTCCATCGCCGGAATGATCAGCAGGAAGAACGGAATCAGCGCGAAAGGCATGTCGGTCGGTCCTTCTTGTCCCAGCCGTCTGGGTGAGGGCGGGGCGAGGGCAAGCAGGCAGTTTTGCCGTTGGTTTCGACAGGTAGATAGGGAGTGCGACAACGGATTTGAATGCACGCCCGCGCATCTCTATATGGAGGCCATTCCAGCCGAGAAAACTTTAAGGTAACAGCGCGCGATGGGTTTGGGGACGATTATCTTAGTTGTGATTGCGGCGGTCGTCCTGTTTCAGCTGCGCAACGTGCTGGGTCGGCGAACCGGGAATGAGCGTCCGCCCTTCGATCCTTATTCGCGTCCGGATACGCCGCGCGAGGAGGCGGCATCCAACGGCAATGTCGTCACCCTCCCGCAGCGTCGCGCGGAGGACGACGAAGGGGTGCCGGCGCGGGTGCTTTACGAGAAGGTCGATAAGGTCGCGGTGCCTGGCAGCCCGCTGAACGCCGAGCTGCGCAAGATCCGCGACGTCGATACCGAATTCGATCCGGTCGAGTTTCTTGATGGCGCCAAGGTCGCCTATGAGATGGTGGTGAACGCGTTTGCCGACGGCGATCGCCGGTTACTCAAGGGGCTGTTGTCGTCCGAGGTCTATGCGGATTTCGACAAGGCGATCGCCGAGCGCGAGGCGGCGGGGCAAACGATGAATTCGTCCTTCATCGGCATCGACGAGGCCAAGCTCGTCGCCGCCGAGCTGAAGGGGCGGGAGGCGCAGCTCACGGTGCGCTTCGTCTCGCAGCTGATCAGCGCCACACTCGGGCCGAATAGCGAGGTCGTCGATGGCGATCCGGAGGCCGTGGTTGAGGTTCGCGACGTCTGGATCTTCGCTCGCGACACGCGCTCGCGCGATCCCAATTGGAAGCTCGTCGGTACTGAATCCGACGAGGCGTGACGGTTTCGATCCCAGAGGCGGGCGATGGTGGGGTTTGTCTCGCGCTCTTTTGACGCGCTGGCCGGATTTGGCGAGGCCGACCTTCGGGCGGCCTTTTCGGCGTTCCGGCAAAGTGCCGCGCGCTTGTCGGACGGTGCCTTCGACACCGGGTCGCTCGGCATTCGGGCTGCCGCCTATCGCCCTGCCGCCGCTGCGGCGCTTGCCGCTGGCGCGATCGACGATCCGGCCGCCGCTCGGCAGTTCTTTGCGACGCATTTCGTGCCCGTCGCGCTGCGGCCGGAGACGGGGCAGGGCTTTCTGACCGGCTATTACGAGCCGGTGGTCGAGGCCTCGCGGGTCAAAACGGCCGCGTTTGGCTTTCCCCTCTATGGCCGACCGAAGGATCTGATCAAGATCGACGCGATCAATCGGCCGCCGGGCTTCGATCCCGACATGCGGTTCGCTCGCCAGCTCGATTGCGGGATGATCGGCGAATATTTTGACCGGGCGGCGATCGAGGCTGGCGCCCTGAAAGGCCGTGGGCTCGAAATCGCCTGGCTGAAGAGCAAGATCGACGCCTTCTTCATCCATGTCCAGGGCTCGGCACGCCTGCATATGCAGGACGGCAGCGACATGCGCGTCGGCTATGTGGCCAAGAGCGGCCAGGCTTTTACCGCGATCGGCCGCAGCCTGGTCGAGGAGGGCGCGCTGACCCTTGCCGAGGCGGACATGGCCGGCATCCGCCGCTGGCTCGATCAGCATCCCGATCGCCGCGACGAAGTGCTCAATCGCAACCGCTCCTTCATCTTCTTCGCCATCATGCCGGTCAACGATCCGGCGCTCGGGCCGATCGGCGCGGCCAAGGTGCCGCTGACGCCGCTCGCCTCGATCGCCGTCGATCGGCTGCTGGCGACATACGGCGTGCCCTATTTCATCGCCTCCGATAGCCTGATGATCGAGGCCAAGCCATTCCGCCGGGTGATGGTCGCTCAGGATACCGGCTCGGCGATCCTCGGGCCGGCCCGGGCGGATATTTTCGTCGGCACGGGCGATGCTGCCGGTGCGCTGGCGGGCACGATCCGGCACGCGGCGGATTTCCATGTGCTCGTGCCACCGGACCTGGCCACCGAGCTGGTGCGATGAGGCGGCGCCGGATCCTCAGTGACGAAGACAAGCGCCTGTGGGCGAGCGTTGCCCGGCAGGCGGTGCCGCTCAAGGGCAAGGCGATGCCGGTCGTTCCGGCCGATCCGCGGCCGCCGGCGATCGATGGGGCGTTACCTCCGCCGACCGCAGGCAACAAAGGCCCGCTTCAAGCCCAGCCGCAGGTGACGATGGGCGCGGCGGGTTCGGGCAATCCGGCTAAAGGCGGCGCGCTGGCTTCGCAACATCCGATCGAGCGACCGACCCGCCGCAAGATCGCCAAGGGCCGCATCGCCATCGAGGCGCGGATCGACTTGCATGAGATGACCCAGACGGCGGCCTATGCGGCGCTTTCGGGCTTTCTCGCCCAGGCGCAGGCGATGGGCCTGCGCCACGTTCTCGTCATCACGGGTCGCGGCATGCCGGGCGGCTCGCGCGGCATCCTGCGCCGGGTGGTGCCGCAATGGTTCGCGAGCGCGCTGTTTCGGCCGCTGGTCTCCGGCTTTGACCGGGCCGAGCGTCATCATGGCGGCGACGGCGCGCTGTATGTCCGGGTGCGGCGGCCGGGCGGGAGGGCGCCATGACGCCTTTCGGCGAAAAGGTTCGCGCGTTGCGGCGCGAGCGCAACATCACCCAGCAGGACATGGCGCGGGCGCTCGGCGTTTCCTCGGCCTATCTCTCGGCGCTGGAGCATGGACGGCGGGGCCGTCCGACCTGGGCGATGCTGCAGCGGATCATCGGCTATCTGAACGTGATCTGGGATGATGCCGAGGAGCTCGAGCGGCTGGCCGAACTGTCGGATCCGAAAATCGTCGTCGACACCGGCGGCCTGTCGCCCGTCGCGACACGGCTCGCCAACCGCTTGGCAGAATCGATCACCTCGCTCAATGGCGAGGAGGTGGCGCAGGTTCTGGACACGCTCGAACGGGTGAGCCTCTCCGCCGAAGCCCGGCGTAAGGCGCGATTGCAGGCTCGGCGCGGGCGCTGAGCCGGACATGGGTTGCCGACTGGCGGGCATGAAGGGTCCGGCCGGTGGGGTAGACCAAGACGGCCGCGGGCGTTAGAGCACCCCCTGCATCTGATCGGACGCAGAAAGGTCGCTCTCACCCTTTGAATCGACGCATCGTGCTTTGCCGAAAATCGATTCCGATTGTCGGGCCGATGCTGTAGATCGGCGAGCGTTGGATCGGTGAAGCGCGCCGGATCGCGCTTGACGGGCTGGCCGCGCGCCGGCCGAGTTCTTTTGGCGACATGTGCAAATTCTTACTTTTACGTAAATTGGAATCCATCTAAACGATTGTATTTCCTCACCCGATATTTTGCTTGTTGCATGCGAACTGAGACAGGTCTAAGCGTGCCCATCAACGGGGGCACCGTTGCATTGCAGCATGGCGAGCCGGCCAGACCGGAGAAGTCGCCACCTTGCATGGTCTCGATGCCCGATGCGCGATGCCGCAACGATCCCGGTTCAACTCATGAGCTTCGGGATCTGCGACAGGCGCGATGTTCTCGGCGGACGACGCGGTCAGGAGGGACCGATCGCCGCGACAACTTAAGGGATTGAGACTTTGGCTCGTAAGAAGATCGCACTCATCGGTTCCGGCATGATCGGCGGCACGCTCGCCCATCTGGCCAGTCTGAAGGAACTCGGCGACGTCGTTATGTTCGACATTGCCGAGGGCACGCCGCAGGGTAAGGCGCTTGACATTGCTGAGTCCGGTCCGGTCGAAGGCTTCGACGCCAAGCTGTCGGGCGCCAACGACTACGCCGCCATTGAAGGCGCCGATGTCTGCATCGTCACGGCCGGCGTGCCGCGCAAGCCGGGCATGAGCCGCGACGATCTGCTCGGCACCAACCTGAAGGTCATGGAGCAGGTCGGCGCCGGTATCGCCAAATACGCGCCGAACGCCTTCGTCATCTGCATCACCAACCCGCTCGACGCGATGGTCTGGGCGCTGCAGAAGTTTTCCGGCCTGCCCAAGGAGAAGGTCGTCGGCATGGCCGGCGTGCTCGACTCCTCGCGCTTCCGCACCTTCCTCGCCGAGGAATTCAACGTTTCGGTCCAGGACGTGACCGCTTTCGTGCTCGGCGGCCATGGCGATACGATGTGCCCGCTGCCGCGCTACTCGACCGTCGCCGGGATCCCGCTGACCGATCTCGTCAAGATGGGCTGGTGCACGGCCGAGCGTCTGGAACAGATCATCCAGCGCACCCGTGACGGCGGCGCCGAGATCGTCGGCCTGTTGAAGACCGGTTCGGCCTATTACGCGCCGGCCGCTTCCGCCATCGAGATGGCCGAAGCCTATCTGAAGGACAAGAAGCGGGTTCTGCCCTGCGCGGCCCATCTGTCGGGCCAGTACGGCCTCTCCGACATGTATGTCGGCGTTCCCTGCGTCATCGGCGAGGGCGGCATCGAGCGCGTCATCGAGATCGACCTGAACGGCGATGAGAAGGCCCAGTTCGAAAAGTCGGTCACCGCCGTCAAGGGCCTGATGGAGGCCTGTCAGGGCATCGCCCCGAGCCTGAAGTAATTTTGACAAAGCCGGGGCCGGCGCTCCGGCTTTTCGCCATTTCCTCCGCCGTCAAGGCTGAAACGAGAGACCGGACACTTCCATGAACATCCACGAATATCAGGCCAAGGAAGTCCTGAAAGGGTACGGCGCCCCCGTTGCGCAAGGCGTGGCGATCACCAGCGTCGACGAGGCGGAGGCTGCCGCCAGGCAGCTTCCCGGCCCGCTTTACGTCGTCAAGAGCCAGATCCATGCGGGCGGTCGCGGCAAGGGCAAGTTCAAGGAGCTCGGCCCTGACGCCAAGGGCGGCGTGCGCCTCGCCAAGTCGATCGACGAAGTCGTAGCGAACGCCAAGGAGATGCTCGGCAACACCCTTGTCACCAAGCAGACCGGCGAGGCCGGCAAGCAGGTGAACCGCCTCTATATCGAGGACGGCGCCGATATCGACCGCGAGCTTTATCTCTCGCTGCTGGTCGACCGCTCGGTCGGCAAGGTCGCCTTCGTCGCCTCGACCGAGGGCGGCATGGACATCGAGACCGTCGCCGAAGAGACCCCGGACAAGATCGTCACCGTGCCGATCGATCCGATCGCCGGCGTGACCGCGGCCGACGCCGAGAAGCTCTGCTCGGCTCTCCATCTTGGCGGTGCCGCCAAGGTCGACGGCATGCAGCTCTTCCCGATCCTCTACAAAGCCTTCACCGAGAAGGACATGAGCCTGCTCGAGATCAATCCGCTGATCGTCATGACCGACGGCCATCTGCGGGTGCTCGACGCCAAGGTGTCCTTCGATGGCAACGCGCTGTTCCGCCATGACGACATCAAGGCGCTGCGCGACGAGTCGGAAGAGGACGCCAAGGAGATCGAGGCGTCGAAATACGACCTCGCTTATGTCGCCCTCGATGGCGACATCGGCTGCATGGTCAACGGCGCGGGCCTGGCCATGGCGACGATGGACATCATCAAGCTCTACGGCAAGGAGCCGGCGAACTTCCTCGACGTCGGCGGCGGCGCCAACAGAGAGAAGGTCACCGCAGCCTTCAAGATCATCACCGCCGATCCGAATGTGAAGGGCATTCTGGTCAACATCTTCGGTGGCATCATGCGCTGCGACGTCATCGCCGAGGGCGTCGTCGCGGCGGTCAAGGATGTCGGGCTGAAGGTGCCGCTGGTGGTGCGCCTCGAAGGCACCAATGTCGACAAGGGCAAGGCGATTCTCGATGCCTCGGGTCTCAATATTACCCCGGCCGACGATCTCGACGACGCCGCCAAGAAGATCGTCGCCGCCGTCGGCTGACGCGCTGAGCGGTCTCGCCGCCGATCGATTCGCCCCGAGGCTGGCATTTTGGGATGCCGGGCTCGGGGCGCCGTGTTTTTCGCGGAGCCGACCCCGGACGATGCGGCCGCGAAACCTCGACTGCAGCCGAAACTTGCTCTTCGGCCGCTGCTTCGCCACGATCGCGGGGCAGTCAGGGCAGCGGATGGGCACGCCGTTTTGCCGGACATGACCATCGAGGGAGGATCTGAGATGACACTTAACGCCAAGCCCATGGCGGCTGCCTGTTTGCGCCTGTCCCTTTCGCTGCCGCTTGCCGCGACCTTTGCCGCCTGTGTGGCTGGCTCTGCCGGCGCCGCGCAGGTCACACTGCCGATCACGACGCCGCCGAAGGATGCGACACCCGATATCGCGCAATATCTGGAAATTTGCTCGGCCGGCATGAAGAACGTGCCGGAGGCCGGGAAGATCGCGATGGCCAAGGGCTGGAAGATCCCGAAGGCCGATCAGTCCGGCATGGCCGGCGGAGCGGCCGCTTCCGGCATGTTCACCGCCACCAAGGGCGATGGCAGTTTCGTCACCATCACCCGCGTGCCGTTCCCACATGTCACCGCGACGAGCTGCCAGATGGTGCTGTCGAAGAAGCCGCAGGATTTCGATCCGGCGGTGATGACCCAGATCGACGGCGTCGTCGGCGGCGCGCCGATGCCGGGCCTTGCCGGCAACAAGGCGTCGCTGTGGAGCTTCGTCGACGACACCGGCCAGGTGGTCACCATGACCGCGATCCCGGCCGGCGGCACGCGCTTCGTTCTGACCATGGGCCGGGCGGAACTCACCAAGCTCGGCAAGGACGCCGGCGCCAAGCCGGCCGGATGATCGGCGATTGGGCGAAGCTGAAGCGCGGTGGCGGTTAAAACCGCCGCAATCGCCTTTCGCGCGCTGGCGCGGTTGATCGCGGTTGCATGTGTCATCCGCACAGGATATGTGCTCCACATAACCCGTGTTGGAGCGCGATCGGCTCGCCGTCATGGCCAAGAATATCACCCTCGCCATCGACGAGGATCTCCTCGACAAGGTGCGCGTCCTCGCCGCGATCAAGCGGACGAGCGTGAACGAGCTTGTGCGGACCTATCTGCAGCGCCTGGTCGCACAGGAGCAGGAACGGGACGAGGTGACCGAAGAGCTGCTCAAGCTTTCGCGCGACAGCAAGGCCGACATGGGCAACTGGCGGCCCAGTCGCGACGAGACCTGTTCCGGAGAGCCGCGTTTTGATCGCTGGCGCTGAGGTGTTTCTTGACACCAACATCTTCATCTACGCCGCGACCGCCCAGGCGAGCGAGCCGGCCAAATGGCAGGTCGCTCACGGCCTGCTCACGACGGCGTTTGGCACAAGCGGACAAGTGCTGGCTGAATTCTACGCCCATGCCATTCGCACGAAGCCTGTACCGGTTCCGCCGGACGAGGCCCGGCGCTGGGTATCGCTGCTCGGCCGCAAGCCCTGCGTCCCGCTCGACGACCGCCTGGTGCTCGCCGGCATCGATGTGGCGCAGCGCTTTCAGATTTCGGTTGGACGCGGCGCGATCATCGCCGCCGCGGCGCGCCTCGGGGCCACGACCCTTTACACCGAAGATCTCAGCCACGGTCAGGCCTACGGGTCGGTGACCGCCATCAATCCGTTTCTGTAACGCCCTCCTGTCGCAGCAGGGTGACCTTCAAGGAGTAGCAACACCATGTCCATTCTGGTCGACAAGAACACCAAGGTCATCGTTCAGGGCCTGACCGGCAAGACCGGCACCTTCCACACCGAGCAGGCGCTGGCCTATTTCGGCACGCAGATGGTCGCCGGCATTCACCCGAAGAAGGGTGGCGAGACCTGGACGGCGGGTGAAGGCGCCAGGGACAAGGCGGGCACCGAGCTGCCCATCTTCGCCACCGTCGGAGAGGCCAAGGAAGCGACCGGTGCCACCGCCTCGGTGATCTACGTTCCGCCGGCAGGGGCCGCCGCCGCCATCGTCGAAGCGATCGACGCCGGGATCGATCTCATCACCTGCATCACCGAGGGGATCCCGGTTTCCGACATGGTGACCGTCAAGGCCAAGCTGGAGAAATCCTCATCGCGCCTGATCGGCCCGAACTGCCCGGGCGTTCTGACGCCGGAAGAATGCAAGATCGGCATCATGCCGGGCAATATCTTCAAGAAGGGCAATGTCGGCATCGTCTCGCGCTCCGGAACGCTGACCTACGAAGCGGTCTTCCAGACCTCGAACGAGGGCCTCGGCCAGACCACGGCGGTCGGCATTGGCGGTGATCCGGTCAAGGGCACCGAATTCATCGACGTGCTCGAGATGTTCCTGGCTGACGAGGCGACGAAGTCGATCATCATGATCGGCGAGATCGGCGGTTCGGCCGAAGAGGATGCGGCGCAGTTTCTCAAGGACGAGGCCGCCAAGGGCCGCAAGAAACCGATGGTCGGTTTCATCGCTGGCCGCACGGCGCCGAAGGGCCGCACCATGGGCCATGCTGGTGCGGTCGTCTCCGGCGGCAAGGGTGGCGCCGAGGACAAGATCGCCGCGATGGAAGCGGCCGGCATCCGCGTTTCGCCATCGCCGGCTCGTCTCGGCACGACGCTGAGCGAAGTCCTGAAGGGCTGAGCCGCAGCGGAAAGAAACGAAAGATGAAGGCTTTGCCAGGTAAAAGCCATGGCAAAGCCGAATTTGCGGCCGAAGGGTCGTGGCGTCTGTAACCGGTTTTAGGGATGCGCCCGGCCGGACCAAATGATTCCGATAGGAGGCGGCGCCTGTCCCGCGCCGCGAACTCGAACATGTCACGCAGCCAAGCGAACGATCATTTCGCTCTTTCCTCCTTCCTCTATGGCGGCAATGCCGATTACATTGAGGAGCTTTACGCCCGCTACGAGGACGACCCCGCGTCCGTCGACGCCGCGTGGGGCGACTTCTTCAAGCAGCTCGGCGATGGCCGAGAGGATGTGAAGAAGAATGCGGACGGTCCGTCCTGGAGTCGTGACAATTGGCCGATCCCGATGAATGGCGAGCTGGTCTCGGCCCTTGACGGCAATTGGGGCTCGGTCGAACAGCGCATCGAAACCAAGGTCAAGGAAAAGGCTAAGGCGGACGGCGCCACGCCGTCTGGCGACGCTTTAAATCGCGCCAGCCGCGACTCCGTCCGCGCGTTGATGCTGATTCGCGCCTATCGGGTGCGGGGCCATTTGCACGCCAAGCTCGACCCGCTCGGCATCGCCAAGTCGGCCGACGACGATTACAACGAGCTGTCGCCCAAGGCCTACGGCTTTACCGAAGCCGACTACGACCGCAAGATCTACATCGACAATGTCCTCGGCATGGAATTTGCGACCATCCGCCAGATGGTCGACATCCTGGAGCGCACCTATTGCTCGACCTTCGGCGTCGAGTTCATGCACATCTCCAATCCCGAGGAGAAGGCCTGGCTGCAGGAGCGGATCGAGGGCCCGGACAAGGGCGTCGAGTTCACCGCCCAGGGCAAGCGGGCGATCCTCAACAAGCTGATCGAGGCCGAGGGCTTCGAGAAATTTCTCGACGTCAAATACAAGGGCACCAAGCGCTTCGGTCTCGACGGCGGCGAAGCGCTGATCCCGGCGCTTGAGCAGATTATCAAGCGCGGTGGTCAGCTGGGCTTGAAGGAAATCGTCTTCGGCATGGCCCATCGCGGCCGCTTGAACGTGCTCTCTCAGGTCATGGCCAAACCCCATCGGGCGATCTTCCACGAGTTCAAGGGCGGATCGTTCAAGCCCGACGACGTCGAAGGCTCGGGCGACGTGAAGTACCATCTCGGCGCTTCGTCCGATCGCGAGTTCGATCAGAACAAGGTGCATCTGTCGCTGACCGCCAACCCGTCGCATCTGGAGATCGTCGATCCGGTGGTGATGGGCAAGGCCCGCGCCAAGCAGGATCAGATCGCCGGGCGGGCCCGCAACGAGGTGGTGCCGCTCGATACCCGCGCGCAGATCCTGCCGCTTCTGATCCACGGCGACGCGGCCTTCGCTGGCCAGGGCGTCGTCGCCGAATGCTTTGGCCTGTCGGCGCTGCGCGGTCACCGGGTTGCCGGCACGGTGCATTTCATCATCAATAACCAGATCGGCTTCACCACCAATCCGCGCTTTTCGCGGTCGTCTCCCTATCCTTCGGACGTGGCGAAGACCGTCGAAGCGCCGATCTTCCACGTCAATGGCGACGATCCGGAAGCGGTGGTCTATGCGGCCAAGGTGGCCACGGAATTTCGCATGAAATTCCACAAGCCGGTGGTCATCGACATGTTCTGCTATCGGCGGTTCGGCCACAACGAGGGCGACGAGCCGGCCTTCACCCAGCCGATCATGTACAAGACCATCCGCAATCACCCCTCGACGCTGGAGATCTATGCCAAGAAGCTGGTCGCCGAGGGTCTGCTGAGCGACGAGGACGTCGAGAGCCGCCGCACCGAGTTTCGCAAGCAACTCGACGAAGAGTTCGAGGCCGGACAGAGCTATCTGCCCAACAAGGCTGATTGGCTGGACGGAGCCTGGTCGGGCCTGCGCAAGGCCGAGCAGGAGGACGAACCGCGGCGCGGCATCACCGGTGTGCCGATGAAGACGCTGAAGGAGATCGGCGGCAAACTGGCGACCGTGCCCGGCAGCTTCAACGTCCACCGGACCGTCAAGCGCTTCCTCGACAACCGGGCCGCGATCATCGAAAGCGGCGAGGGGATCGACTGGGCGACGGCCGAGGCGCTGGCGTTCGGCACGCTGGTCACCGAGGGCCATCCCGTGCGCTTGTCCGGCCAGGATGTCGAGCGCGGCACCTTCTCCCAGCGCCATTCGGTGCTTTACGACCAGGAGGACGAAAGCCGTTACATCCCCCTCGCCAATCTCGCCAAGGGTCAGGCGGTCTACGAGGCGATCAACTCGATGCTCTCGGAAGAGGCGGTGCTTGGCTACGAATACGGCTATTCGCTGGCCGAGCCGAACGCCCTGACGCTGTGGGAAGCGCAGTTCGGCGATTTCGCCAACGGCGCGCAGGTGGTCATCGACCAGTTCATCTCGTCGGGCGAGAGGAAGTGGCTGCGCATGTCGGGCCTCGTCCTGCTGCTGCCGCACGGCTATGAGGGCCAGGGTCCGGAACATTCGTCGGCGCGCCTGGAACGCTTCCTGCAGATGTGTGCGGAAGACAACATGCAGGTCGCCAACTGCTCGACGCCGGCCAACTATTTTCATGCCCTTCGCCGCCAGTTGAAGCGCGACTTCCGCAAGCCTTTGGTGCTGATGACGCCAAAGTCGCTGCTGCGTCACAAGCGGGCGATCTCGAAATTGGCCGATATGGCCGGCGAGACGAGCTTCCACCGGCTGCTGTGGGACGACGCCGAGATGGACAAAAACGCCGAGACCAAGCTGGTTTCGGACGACAAGATCCGGCGGGTCGTGATGTGCTCGGGCAAGGTCTATTACGACCTTTACGAGGAGCGCGAGAAGCGCGGCATCGACGACATCTACCTGTTGCGTCTCGAACAGCTTTATCCGTTCCCGGCCAAGGCGCTGATCTCCGAACTGTCGCGCTTCAAGCAGGCGGAGATGGTCTGGTGCCAGGAGGAGCCGAGAAACATGGGCGCCTGGTCCTTCATCGACCCTTATCTCGAATGGGTTCTGGACCATATCGACTCGGAAAAGCGCAGGGCTCGCTACACCGGTCGTCCGGCGGCGGCTTCGCCGGCCGCTGGCACCATGGCGAACCATTTGAAACAGCTTGCCGATTTCCTGCAGGACGCGCTCGGCTGATCGCCGGGCGGGTTCGTCCCGAAGGCTCTTGAACGCATTCCCATTAGAACGCCAATTCTGAACGAACGAGACTGATGGCTACCGAAATCAAAGTGCCGACCCTCGGCGAATCCGTGACCGAAGCCACGATCGGCCAATGGTTCAAGAAGCCCGGCGACCGGGTTGAGCTCGACGAGACCATCGCCGAGCTCGAAACCGACAAGGTGACGGTCGAAGTGCCGGCACCGGCCGCCGGTGTCCTGTCCGACATCGCGGCCCAGGAAGGTGAGACCGTCGAGGTTGGGGCCGTTATCGGTGCGATCGGCGAGGGTGATGGCGCGTCGGCCAAGACGAGCAGTGCCAAGTCGGCACCCGCCAAGGCCGAAGCGAAGAGCGAGCCGAAAAAGGCCGAAGCCGCCGGCAAGCTGGTCGAGATCACCGTTCCGGCCGCCGGCGAATCGGTCACCGAGGCGACCGTCGGCGAGATCTTCAGAAAGGTCGGCGACAGCGTTTCGGTTGACGAGTCGCTGCTCGAACTCGAAACCGACAAGGCCGCGCAGGAAATTCCGTCGCCGGTGGCCGGCGTCATCCGCGAGATGGCGGTCAAGCCGGGCGACGAGGTCAAGGTCGGTGCGCTGCTCCTGAAGATCGAGGAAGGCGCGGCCGCCGGCTCCGGCGCTTCGGCGTCGGGCTCGGCCGCCGGTGGCAGCGGCACCGACGAGACCCCGCGCCGTCAGGATCAGGCTGAAGCGGGCCGTCCGCCGGCACCCTCGGCCGCCAAGCTGATGCGCGAAAAGGGCCTCAAGGACGGCGACGTCGAAGGCTCCGGTAAGCAAGGCCAGGTGCTGAAGAGTGACGTTCTCGACGCCATCGCCAAGGGCGGGGCGTCGTCGGCCAAGGATAAGCCGCAGCAGACGCCGCGTGCGTCGTCCGCGCCGGATGACGCGGCCCGCGAGGAGCGGGTCAAGATGACCCGGCTGCGCCAGACCATCGCCCGCCGCCTGAAGGACGCGCAGGACACCGCCGCGATGCTGACCACCTTCAATGAGGTGGACATGACCGCGACGATGGAGCTGCGCAAGAAGTACAAGGACCTTTTTGAGAAGAAGCATGGCGTGAAGCTCGGCTTCATGGGCTTCTTCACCAAGGCCGTCTGCCACGCGCTGAAGGAGATCCCGGCGGTGAACGCCGAGATCGACGGCAACGAGATCGTCTACAAGAACTTCTGCCATATCGGCATGGCGGTCGGCACCGACAAGGGCCTCGTCGTCCCGGTGATCCGCGACGCCGACCAGATGTCCATCGCCGAGGTCGAGAAGGAACTGTCGCGGCTTGCCAGAGCCGCCCGCGACGGCAAGCTTGGCATGTCCGACATGCAGGGCGGCACCTTCACCATCACCAATGGCGGCGTCTACGGCTCGCTGATGTCGACCCCGATTATCAACGCGCCGCAGTCGGGCATCCTCGGCATGCACAAGATCCAGGAGCGGCCGATGGCGATCGGCGGCCAGGTGGTGATCCGGCCGATGATGTATCTGGCGCTGTCCTACGATCACCGGATCGTCGACGGCAAGGAAGCCGTCACCTTCCTGGTGCGCGTCAAGGAGAGCCTGGAAGATCCGGAGCGGTTGGTCCTCGACCTTTAATCGGCGGACGGGAGGATCGCCGGGATGGAGACGCTGGTCCACCGCTCGGAGATCTTCCGCAATCTCGCGCTGACGGCCGCCGCCGCCGTCGGCGCCTCTCCGGCCTGGAAAAATGTCGGGCCGGGGACGACGCAGGCCGGAACGGCGGTCGTGCAGGCCGAGCTTGCCAGACGCGCGCATGTCATGGAGTTGTTCAACCGGGCCGCCGGGCAGCTCGGTGACGATAAAATGGAAGTCCGTCTCGCGGCGATCTATATTCTTGGCGAGATCACCGTCGATTTTCCGGATCTGTCGGGATCGGTCTTCAAGCTTCTCGAAAACCAGCTCGATCGGAAGATGGCGGATTTCGATGGCGGCCGGGCGCCGTTTGATGCGCGCGCGATCGCAGAGGTTGTTGCGAAGGAGGGTGAGCGATGAGTTCGATCGCTGACGATCAGGGTTCGCGCCTTCAGCACCAGTTCTGCTTCGAGGGGACGGTGCTGCGCACCCTGGATTTCACGGGCGTGAATTTGACCGCTGCAAATCTACGCCGCGCCGATGCCCGCGACTCCGTCTTCGTCCGGGTGAATTTTCACGACGCCGACATGACCGGAATCGATCTGCGCGGCGCCGATCTGACTGGCGCCAAGAACCTCACCATCGAGCAGCTGCAGAGCGCGGTGATCGACGAACACACCAAGCTTCCCGATTATACCGATCGCTCGCGGCTGACGCTCGCGCCGGCCGGTTGAGCCGGTGACCTTCAAGAACGGACTTTGATCGTCGTGTCGCAGCCCCCTTCAGATTTAGCTCCCGGCGTGACGGTCGTCACCGGCCGTTCGCGCGGCATTGGGGCGGCGACGGCACGCCTCGGCATGATCGCTGACTGCAACGCCTTGGGCGGCGTGCCGACCCAGTTGGCCGCCATGGCCTTCAGCCTGCCATTGCGCCGGGCCGGCACCGCCGACGAGGGGGCCCAAGCAATCCTCCTGCTTGCCTCCATCGACGTGAGCTATTCCACCGGCGCCATTCTCGACGTCTCCGGCGCAAGGGCCATCCTGCCATGAAAATTGTGAGTTCCGCTTCCCTTCTCTGCGGCGTTTTCGCGGCGTTAGCCGGCCCGATCGGCCCCGCGGCGGCCCTCGACACGTCGCTGCCCGCCGCGACGACGGCGCAGGCCAGCGCCCCCGACGCATCGCAGGCTGAGAGCGCTCCGGCTCCCAAATCCGACACAGCCGGCATCGACGAGGACTATCTCGATGACCGGTCCACGCCGGTCTCGTTGATCCGATCGCTCTATAACGCCATCGATCGGCACGAATATCTGCGCGCCTGGAGCTACTTTGCCGAAGACTCCAGCCGGCCGGACTTTGCGACCTTCGAGAAGGGCTATGAGACCACCGGCGGCGTGAAGCTGAAATTCGGCGATCCCTTGAGCGAGGGGGCGGCCGGTTCGGTTTACACCTCCGTTCCCACGGTGATCGAGGCGATCGGGACCGATGGGTCGGTCAAGGTCTTCGCCGGCTGCTACGTTACCCGTTTCATTCAGCCGGCTAACCAGGCGACGCCGCCGTTCGTGCCATTGCAGATCTCCAAGGCGACGCTGCGGCCGGCCCGCACCAAATTCGACGAAACCTCCGGCGACTGCGACGTCGGCGGCGATTGAGCGGCGGACCCTCCGCTCGCCGTCGCGCCGGACGGTCCGCCGGATCCGGGCAGGAGGTTGCATGGCCCGCGTTGCCGTTGGAAAGAAGCTCCCAACTTTTGCGGCGCCCGCCGGGCGTCTGATCCACTTGAACGCCAATCAGACCGAAAGACACATCTCCCATGGCTGACACCTACGATCTCGTCGTCATCGGCTCCGGCCCCGGCGGCTATGTCTGCGCCATCAAGGCGGCGCAGCTCGGGCTGAAGGTCGCCGTCGTCGAAAAGCGCAAGACCTATGGCGGCACCTGCCTGAATGTCGGCTGCATTCCGTCGAAGGCCCTCCTCTATGCCTCGGAATCCTTTGCCGAGGCCAGTCATTCCTTCGCCGAGATGGGCATCGAGGTTTCACCCAAGCTGAACCTCGCCACGATGATGGGACATAAGGACAAGACGGTGAAGTCGAATGTCGACGGCATCGCCTATCTGTTCAAGAAGAACAAGATCACCGGCCTGATCGGCGCCGGCTCGATCCGGTCGGCGGGGGAGGTCGTGGTCGCCAAGGACGACGGCTCGAGCGAGACATTGCAGACCAAGGCGATCTGCATTGCGACCGGCTCCGAGGTTGCCGGGATTCCGGGCCTGAAGGTCGAATTCGACGAGACCACCATCGTCTCCTCCGACCATGCCATCGCCTTGCCCGAGGTGCCGAAGAGGCTGGTCGTCGTCGGTGGCGGCGTCATCGGCCTCGAGCTCGGTTCGGTCTGGGCGCGGCTTGGGGCGCAGGTGACGGTGGTCGAGTATCTCGACAAGATTCTCGGCCCGATGGATGGCGAGGTCTCCACCGCCTTCCAGAAGCTGCTCGCCAAGCAGGGCCTGAGCTTCAAGCTCGGCGCCAAGGTGACCGGCGTCGACAAGGCCGAGACCGGCGCCAAGGTGACCTTCGAGCCGGTCAAGGGCGGCGAGGCCGAGACGCTCGAGGCCGACGTCGTTTTGGTGGCGACCGGCCGCAAGCCCTATACCGAGGGCCTCGGCCTTGAAGCCGCCGGCGTCAAGTTGGACAATCGTGGCCGGGTCGAGATCGATGGTCATTTCAAGACCAATGTCGACGGCATCTATGCGATCGGCGACGTGGTGAAGGGCGCGATGCTCGCCCATAAGGCCGAAGACGAGGGCGTGGCGCTCGCCGAAATCCTCGCCGGCCAGTCGGGCCACGTCAATTACGACGCGATCCCGTCAGTGGTCTACACGGCGCCGGAAGTCGCCTCGGTCGGCAAGACCGAGGAAGAGCTGAAGACGGCCGGGATCGACTATAAGGTCGGCAAATTCCCCTTCATGGCCAACGGCCGCGCCCGGGCGATGCTGCAGACCGACGGCTTCGTCAAGGTGCTGGCCGACGCCAAGACCGACCGCGTCCTCGGCGTCCACATCCTCGGCGCCGATGCCGGCGACATGATCGCCGAAGCGGCGCTGCTGATGGAGTTCGGCGGTGCCTCGGAAGATCTCGCCCGCACCTCGCACGCCCATCCGACCCTGTCGGAAGCCATGCGCGAGGCGGCCTTTGCCGCCTTTGCCAAGCCGATCCACATCTGACGGCTGGTTGACGACAGGCCTTGGCGTTTCGGGCTTCGATGTGAGACGCCAAGGCCATATGCCAAGCTGCCGATCCGCTCGCCAGGCGCCGGCGGGCAGTCATCCTCGGCCCCGAGCCGCGGCCGATAACGCCTTGGCAACAGGCGGGCGCCGGTCAGGGGGCGCCCGCCCATCTTGCGACGTCCGCGTCCGGTTATTCGGCCGGATGCGGCGCCGGAAGCTTGTCGGCCCGGTCCGCATGGCTGCCGGCTGCCGGCGTCTTGTCCCGTGACAAGAGACGATAGAACAACGGCACGAAGAAGATCGCGACGAAGGTCGCGGCCAGCATCCCGCCGATGACGCCGGTGCCGATCGAATGGCGGGAGGCCGAGCCTGCGCCGCTCGAGATCGCCAGCGGGACGACACCGAGGATGAAAGCGAGCGAGGTCATCACGATCGGCCGGAAGCGCAGCTTGGCGCCCTCCAGCGCCGCATCGAACGCCGTAAGGCCCTCTTCGCGCTTCAGGACGGCGAATTCGACGATCAAAATCGCGTTCTTCGCCGCCAGTCCGACCAGCGTCACGAGGCCGATCTGGAAATAGACGTCGTTGTCGAGGCCGCGCAGCCAGATGGCCAAGAGCGCGCCGAAGACGGCGAAGGGCACGGTGAGAATCACCGCGATCGGCAGCGTCCAGCGTTCATATTGGGCGGCGAGAATCAGGAACACCATCAAGATGCCGAAGCCGATGGCGATGGCGCCGGTGCCGCCGGCCTGGATCTCCTGATAGGCCGAGCCGGTCCAGGCGATCTTATAACCCGCGGGCAGGGTTTTGGCCGCGACCGCCTGCATCGCCGAAAGCGCCTGGCCGGACGAATAGCCAGGGGCCGGACCGCCGGAGATCTTCGCGGCATTGAAGGCGTTGAAGCGCTCGATGAGGTCGGGGCCGACGACGCGCTTGACGTGAAGCAGCGTGTCGAGCGGGATCATCGCGCCGCTCGACGACTTCACATAGACGAAGCGCAGATCCTCCGGCGTCTGGCGGAAATCCGCCTCCGACTGCAGCGTGACCCGGTAGTTGCGGCCAAGCAGGGTGAAATCGTTGACGTAGAGCGTCCCGAAGGTCGACTGCATGGTGGAAAAGATCGAGGCGATCGGCACGTTCAAAGCCTTGGCCTTCTCGCTGTCGACGTCGATCCGGTATTGCGGCACATTGGCCGAGAAGGAGGTGCGCACGCCGGCAAGCTCCGGCCGCTTGGCGGCCGCCGCGACGATGGCGTTGGCGGTCTTGAGCAGCGCTTCCGAGCCGCCGCCGCGCCGGTCCTGAACGAACAGGTCGAAGCCGCCGGTGGTCGACAGGCCCTGGATCGGCGGCGGGTTGAAGGCGAGCACCATGCCGTCCCGGATTTTGGCATTCATGCCGATCAGCGGGCCGACAAGATTGCGTGCGTCAAGCGACGGATCGGTGCGCTCGGACCAATCTTTCAGCGTGATGAAGGCAACGCCCGCCGAGGTCTTCTGCACGCCGGCGAGGAGATCGAAGCCGGCAAAGGCGGTGACGTCCTGCACCGCCGGATGCTTGCGGATATTCGCCACCACCTGGTCCATGACGTCGGTGGTGCGCTGCAGCGAGGCGGCCGGCGGCAGGATGGCGACGGCGAAATTGACGCCCTGGTCCTCGTCGGGGACCAGCGAGCTGGGGAGCGTCTGCATGAAGTGCCAGACGCCGAAGCACAGGGCGCCGAACAGCACCAGCGCCAGCACCGCCCGCCGCATGACGAAGGCGACGCCCGCCCCGTAGGCATTCGTGAGCTTGGCAAAGCCGGCATTGAACCAGCGGAATGGGGCGATCGGCTCGCCGTGGCCGGGCTTCAGGATCACCGAGCAGAGCGCCGGCGTCAGCGACAGTGCGACGATGCCCGAAATCGTCACCGAGACGGCGATGGTCAGCGCGAATTGCCGGTACATCGTGCCGGCGAGGCCGCCGAGAAAGGCGACCGGCACAAACACCGCGCACAAGACGAGGACGATGGCGATGACAGGCCCGGTGACCTCGCGCATCGCCTTGGCCGTCGCCTCCTTTGGCGACAGGCCTTCGCGCGACATGATCCGCTCGACATTTTCCAAGACCACGATCGCGTCGTCGACGACAATGCCGATGGCGAGCACCAGGCCGAACAGCGTCAGAAGGTTGATCGAGAAGCCGAAGGCGAGCAGCGCACCGAAGGTGCCGAGAATCGACACCGGCACGGCGAGCATCGGGATCAGTGTCGCGCGGAAGGACTGGAGAAAGATGAAGACGACGAGGAAGACCAGCACCATCGCTTCGATGAAGGTGTGGATCACCTCCTCGATCGAGGCCTCGATGAATTTCGTCGTGTCGAAGGGGATGGCGTAGGAAATGCCATTCGGAAACGACTGCTGCAACTCGCTCATGCGGGCGTTGACCGCTTCCAGCGTTGCCAGTGCATTGGCGCCCGGCTGCAGATAGATGCCGATCGGCACGGTGGGCGTGCCGTTATAGGTGGCGTTGAAACCGTAATCCTGGGCGCCGAGTTCGACCCTTGCGACGTCCTTCAACAGCAGCGAGGCGCCGTTCTTGTCCGACCGCAGGATGATGTTCTCGAAGGCTTCCTTGTCGGGCAGCCGCCCCTCGGTCGTCACCGAATAGGTGAAGGCAAGGGACTTGTCGGTCGGCGGCGCGCCGAACTGGCCGGCGGCGAACTGGGCGTTCTGGTCGCGGATCGCCTCGGCGACGTCGGTCGGCGTGAGGTCGTATTGGGCCAGCCGGTCGGGCTGCAGCCAGATCCGCATCGAATAGTTGCGGGCGCCGAAGAGCTGCGCCTCGCCAATGCCCGGCAGGCGCTTCAACTCGTCGAGGACGTAGAGCAGCGCGTAGTTCGAGACATAGGTCGCGTCGTAGCGCGGATCGCTCGACGACATGGTGATGACCGCGAGGATCTGCGAGGAGCGCTTGTTGACCGTGACACCGAGCCGCTGGACCTCCTGCGGCAGCGACGGCACGGCCTGCTGGACGCGGTTGTTGACGTTGATCGTCGCCTGATCGGGATCGGTGCCGGACGCGAAGGTCACTGCGATCGACGCCGTCCCCGTCGAGGAATTCGTCGATTGCATGTAGATCATGTTCTCGACGCCGTTGATCTGCTGTTCGATCGGCGCCGAGACGGTCTGGGCAAGGGTTTCGGCGCTGGCGCCGGGATAGGTGGCCGACACCACCACCTGCGGCGGCACGAGCTGCGGATATTGCTCGATCGGCAGCGCCTTCAGGGCGAGGACGCCACCGAGCGTGATGATGATCGAAATGACGACCGCGAAGATCGGCCGGTCGACGAAAAAGCGGGAATTCATCGTTTGGCCGTCTCCTTGGACGGCTGGCTGCCCGGCGTCGTGTCGCCATCTGGTTTGCCCGGTGTCGATCCCGCCGCCGGCGCCGTCGTCGGCTTGACCGGAGCGCCGGGGCGGACCTTGACGACGCCCTTGGTCACCAGCCGGTCGCCGGCCTTTAAGCCGGTCTTGACGATGTAGCCGCCGGGGATCTGGCGCCGGATCTCGATCGGCGCGACGGCGGCGACGTTCTCGTCGTCAAGGGTGTAGACGAAGGTGCCCTGCGGCCCCTGCATCAGCGCCTCGGCCGGAATGACGATCGCATCCCTGACCACCAGCCCGTTCAGCCGCAGCCGCACGAATTGGCCGGGCAGGAGACGGCTCTGCGGATTGGGCATGACCGCGCGCGACAGGATGGTGCCGGTGTCGCTGTCGATTGAGGTCGAGGTGAAGTCGATCCGCCCGGTCTCGCCATAGGACGAGCCGTCGCCGAACTGGATTTCGACCTTCAGATCGGTGGCCTTCGAGACGCCTTCGACGGCGCCGGATTCGACCATGTCGCGGATCGCCGCGGCTTCGGTGTCGGTGGCGGCAAAGTTCACATAGACCGGATCGATCTGGCTGATCTTGGTCAGGAGATCCCCACTCGACAGAAGGCTGCCCTCCGGCACCTGTTCCAGGCTGGTAATGCCGGCGACCGGGGCTTCGACGGTGGCGTAGTCGAGGGAGAGGGCCGCCGTTTTCAGCTGGGCTTTTGCGGCTTCGAGCTGGGCTTCGGTGAGTTCGCGGGCCGAAACCGCGTCGTCGAGGGTCGCCTGGCTGGAGGCGCCGCTCTTGGCCAGCGCGCGGGCGCGCTCCTCGCTGCGCCGCGCTTGGCCAAGCTGGGCCTCGGCCTGGGCGACCTGAGCGCGGGCAAGCGCCACCTGCGCCTGATAGCTCGCCGAATCGATGATGAAGAGCAGATCGCCCTTCTTCACCCGCGCGCCCTCGTCGAATTTGCGGGCGAGCAGAATGCCGCCGACCCGGGCCCGCACCTCGACCTCGCGCGAGGCGACGACGCGGCCGGGATAGTCGTACGTGACCGGCACGGTCTGGGTTTTGAGCGTTTCGACGCTGACCTGCGGCGGCGGCATTTGCGGCGCTTGGGCGGCGGCGGAAAGCGGCATGAACAGAACGGCGACGGCGATCCACATGTCTCTGCGGAGGATAAGCAATGGCATCAAAAGACTTTCGGGACCGACAGGACGAAGCCGCCCATGTTGCTTTGCATCAAACATACATGCGTGTATGTATAGGTGCAAGGAGGCCCGTATGCGACGAACCAAGGAATGCGCGGAACAAACCCGCGAAGCGATCATCGACGCTGCGGAGCATTTGTTTTATTGCCAGGGCGTCGCCGCGACGACCTTGGCGCAAATCGCCGCCGAGGCCGGGCTGACAAGAGGCGCGATCTATTGGCATTTCGCCAACAAGCTCGATTTGTTCATGGCGATGCAGGCGCGCGCCCGTCTGCCGAAAGAGCGGTTCTTCGCCGTCGCGGACCTGCTTGGTGCTCCGCATCTCCTCGATCGGTTGCTGGAGCGAACGCTGGAGGTGCTGCGCTTTGCACCGACCGACGAGCGCGGCAAGCGCGTTTTCACCATCTTGTTGCTGCGCTGCGAATATATCGGCGAAATGCAGGAGGCTCTGACCAGCATCCGCCGCAGCGACGATGAATTTTACGATCGGATCGAGCGGGTTTTTGCCAAGGCCGAGGCGGAGGGCACGCTGTCGCGGAACTGGTCGGCAAGAGGCGCTGCAAGCGCCTATTGCGCGGCGGTCCATGGATTGTTTTCGCTGTGGCTGAAGACCGAAGAAGCCTTCGATCTCGTGGAAACCGGCGTGCCGATGCTCGCGGCGCTGTTTCAAAGCTTCAAGTCAGAGACGTGACGCGACGGGCGGCGGGCTTTCCCGTCGTCAGCTCACTCGGCCAAACAGCGGCACCGCTGAGCTGTCGCCGGCGCCGTAACGCTCTTCGATCGTCATGGCGATCATGAACAGGTCCGACGGTGTCATCCGGGTCAGCCCGAAGCCTTCGAACTGTGAGGCATCGATGTCGGCGCGCGATTGCAGCACCACCCCGGTGTGGCGCCGATCGGACTGGATGCGCAGATAGAGTTCGTCGACCTCGGTAGCAGGCCCTTGCAGGATCTGGGTGATCATCCGACCGTCAAAGGCGATCGCGCCGCAGATCTGGCGCTCTTCGTTGGCTTGCCGGGCATGGGCGAGGATGCCGGAAAACTCGTCTTGGGTCAGCTCGTTCGCCATGCTGGTGTAGGAAATGTGCCGCATCGACGCCTCAGGCAACAACGACGCGGAGGAACCCGCGTCTCGACATCGTCGGCGCGCGACGTTTCAGCCGCCTCGCCGATCCAAGCTGTCAAAATCTCTGCATGAGTTGGGCCCGAAAGATCGGTGATCGTCCGGATTCATGCCTCGGAAGATGGCGCTAACCCACGTCCCGTCCCGACATCAGCCCATCGCGGCGAAAGGTACGAATTACGCGACGTTAAGTCTACCCTGTCGCAGCGGACGTGCGACGGCGTTACGGCGTTTTTGTCACGCTGTAAGCGGCGGGCGCCGCGCACCAGCGGATGTGGATCGGCGCGGTTTGGGTCTGTCCAAGGTTGCGGCATGGCCGTCCCTTGGCGCAAAATGTCCAGCCGCTGACGGTCCCGCCGGAGGCGGCGAGCACCAGCTCGGGGATCGGCGTTCGATGCAGCTCATAAACATAGGCGCCGTCCAAAAGTCGAGAGTTTTCCGGGGGTTCCATGCCGGCACCGGATCCCTCGATCCGCCCTTCGATGACCGTCAGCCCCTCCGGCCCCGCCCGCCAATGTTCCTCCCAGCGGGTCTTTTCGACCGAATGCGTCCAGGCCAGGGTGAAGGCCGAAGCGGCGATGGCGATCGTCTTGCCGGCGGTGAGGATGCAGATCATTCGGCCGGCCTTGTGGCGCGACGTTTTGTATCAGGCGTCGGCGTGCCGGCGCGCTCGGCGCGCACCGTGTGAAGATGCAAAGCGATGGCGGCGACGGCGAGACCAAAGCCGATTTCGTCGGTCAAGGGCAGCGCGGCGATCAGCGTGAAGGCGGCCGCCGCCGCGATCAGGCGCTGCCACCAGCGCATCGGGCCGATCAGATAGCCGATCGCCGCCGCGCCCCACAGGCCGATGGCAAGGCACGCCTTCACCAGGATATAGGCGACCGCCAGCGGATAGCCGATCTCGGCCGCCAGCGGCCCGCCGTCCTGCAGCATCAAGGCCGGCGTATAGACCGCCATGAACGGAATGACGAAGCCGGCGAGCGCCACCTTCACCGCCTCGAAGGAGATGCGCAGGCCGGGAGCCTTGGCGATCGGCGCGGCGGCGAAACAGGCGAGCGCCACCGGCGGCGTCAGGTCCGCCAGGATGCCGAAATAGAAGACGAACATATGGGACACGATCAGCGGCACGCCGAGGGCGAGCAGCGCCGGGCCGGCGATCGACGAGGTAATGATGTAGTTTGGGATCGTCGGGATACCCATGCCGAGGATCAGGCAGGTGATCATCGTCAGCACCAGCGACAAGAACAGCGAGGTGGCGCCGACCGAGACGATGAACTGGCCGAAGGTGTTGGCGACGCCGGTGAGCGTCATGGTGCCGACGATGATGCCGACAATGGCACAGGCGATGCCGACCGGCAGGGCGGTCTTGGCGCCGTCGGCAAGCGCGTCGCGCACCGCGATCAGCGTTTCGCGCCCGCCCTTGAGGAAGGCGCAGGCGACGACCAGCACGGCGATCGCCACGACGATCGGCATGATGCCGTATTCGAAGAAGGCCGCGGCCGAGAGGCCGATGACGATCCAGAACACGATGCGGATCGCCAGGCCCGGCATGCGGGTGGCGAGCGGCGCGCCCAGAATTAGCAGAGCGGTCAAGGCGAGGCCGATCGTCCCGGCATAAAGCGGCGTGTAGCCGGCAAACAACAGCCAGACGAGGACGGCGAGTGGCAGGATCAGATACCAGCCGGTCTTCAGCGCGCCCCAGGCGGACGGAATATCCTCCTTGGCGAGCCCGAGAAGGTTCCGCTTGCCGGCTTCCAGATGCACCATCCAGAACACCGAGGCGAAATACAAAATCGCCGGGATCAGCGCGGCGGTCACCACCTCGGCATAGGCGACGTTCAGCGTCTCGGCCATGATGAAGGCGACGGCACCCATCACCGGCGGCATGATCTGTCCGCCCATCGACGACGTCGCTTCGACGCCGCCGGCAAATTCCGGCCGGTAGCCGAAGCGCTTCATCAGCGGAATCGTGAACTGGCCGGTGGTGACGACATTGGCGACGCCCGATCCCGAGATCGTACCCATCAGGCCGGAGGAAAACACCGCCACCTTGGCCGCGCCGCCCTTGGCGCCGCCGACGAGCCCGAGGGCGACGTCGGTGAACAGCTTGATCATCCCGGCGCGCTCGAGGAATGAGCCGAACAGGATGAACAGGAAGATGTAGCTCGACGAGACATAGGTCGGGATGCCGTAGATGCCCTCGGTGCCGAACGCCATGTGATCGATCACCTGCGAGAATGCATAGCCGCGGGTGACGAAGGGCGAGGGCAGATACTGGCCGAACAGGCAGTAGGCGAGGAACAGGCCGGCGATGATTGGCAGCGCCGATCCCATGATCCGCCAGGTGGCGACGAACAGGACGGCGAGGGCCACGACGCCGACGACGGTGTCTTGCAGGAGCGGCGAGCCGGCTCTGAAGATCAGCGCCTTGTATTCCCACCATTGATAGGCGGCGACCGCCATACCGCAGAGGCCGAGCAGCCAGAACAGCGCTCTGACAGTCTTCGGCTCCCGTTTGACCGCGGCGACCAGCGGCAGGCCGAGCAGGCAGAGAAAGCCGACATGCGCGGCGCGCACGATCTGGCTCGGCAGATCCCACAGATGCGCGGCGGTGAGGAGCTGGAAGGTGGAAAAGGCGATGGCGATCAGGAAGAGCATCTGCCCTTCGCGGCTGACCGGAAAGCTCGAGGCGAGAGGATCGTGCAGCTCGCGCCGCTCCTCGGGCATTGCCATGTCGTCGGCCCGGCCTCCCGTTTTCGAACCCTGTTCGCCCATGCCGGCGGTCCCTCCCAAGACGTCAGGCGCGAAGAGTAGCCTTGGCGCTCAGCGAGCGCAAACGCCGCATCCGCGGCGAAGTTGATGGCGAAATCATGGATTGTGCCGATAGGGAATGCATAGCCGGCGCGGCGGTTCGGGCCATGGTTTTGCCGTGGTGATGCGGTTGCCATCGCGCACGCTTTGGGATCATGCTGGTTTCGATGCGGCAGCGCCGGAGCGGCCAATGGCGTCGACTGTCAAATCGAGTGAGGGCGGATGAAAGCGATCCTGGTGCCGGCGGAAAGCCATGGTGATGGCGAACACGCCTTGCGGATGGCGGCTGAGGTCGCCCGCCGGTTTGCCGGCCATGTCGAGGCCTTCGCCCTGCAAATGCCGCCGCTGGTCAATCTCACCTGGGATCCGGCGGGTGTCGCGATCATGAACGGTGCCGACTTCGATCACCGCCGCAACCGCGACGAGGCACGCGAGCTCACCGAGCGGGTGATGCGAGAGGCCGACGTGCCGATTGCGCCGGGCGAGGGCGACGGTGGCGCCGAGGCGTTGGCGGGAGTGAGCGCTCGGAGCGGGCCGCGCTGGTCGTGGAACGACAAGCCGATGGCCGGGGACGCGTTTCTCGGCTGCTATGGGCGGGTTTTCGATCTGACCGTCGTCGGCCGTCCGAGCCCGGAGGGTGCCTCGATCACCTCGCTGGAATCGGCTTTGTTCGAAAGCGGTGGGCCGATTTTGATCGCGCCGCCGATGCGGCTGGAGACAGGCTTTGGCGAGAGCATCGCGGTTGCCTGGAACGGCTCCAGCGAAACCGCCCGCACCATCGCTTTCGCCCGACCGTTTTTGCGAATGGCAAAACGGGTCGTCGTCCTGGCCGACGATGGCGGGCTCGGTGATCAGCCGTCGGGCGCACTGGTTCAGCGGCGGCTTGCGGCGAGCGGTCTCGACGTGGAATTGAAGCTGCTGCCATCCGGCGGCATCCGCTCCGGCGAGACGATCCTGGCTGAAACCCGGGCGCTCGGCTGTGATCTCTTGCTGAAGGGCGCCTACACCCAGAGCCGCCTGCGGCAGATGATCTTCGGCGGGGCGACCAGCGGCATTCTCGCCAAGGCCGATCTGCCAGTGTTCATGGCTCACTAGCCCTTTGAATCGACGCATCGTGCGTTGCCGAAAATCGATTCCGATTTTCGGGCCGATGCTGCAGAACGAAATGCGATCAGCCGGAATCGCTATTCCGCTCCAAGCCCTTGTTTTACCGCATGATGGGATCCGAAACGTCATGCAACGTTTCGGCATCATGCTCTCATGCCGCTTTCACGGATGCGTGTCGATCGTTTCCAACAACGACATGAAGGGCGCCGCACGCCGGTATGGTTTCGTAGAGGTAATCGAAACTATCGCAACGTAAGATAATTTTAACCAAAGCCGAGGACAGTCCGATCTCTGGCACGAGACGACGACGACGGCGTGCGGCCCAACGAGGCGAAAGATGGATCTGTCGAGGCTTATCGCGTGCGTGGCGGTTGTTCTGGCGATGGGCGGCAAGAGTGCGGTCGCGCAAGACCCTGTCATCGATCCGGCCGGACCATTCCGGCTCGGCGAAGGGTTCGCCGATGAACCGGCGACCTGCGCCAGCCTGCCGGCCTGGATCGAAAAAGCGCCGGATTACGACGGTCGAATCAGCATGACGATCACCGGGCCTTTGCGGGAAAGTCATTGGGATGGCGCTCTGGCCTATCTCGTGATGTGCGATCCGAAGGGCGTCGAGGTGACCTGCGTGACCTACGCTCCGCATGTGATCGATCCCGCCAAGAGCGTGATGCTGGCCGGCGGCTATCGTCACGTCGGCGCCAGACGGGTCATTCTCGATCCATGCCTCGCCTATGACGAGTAGCCTGCAGGTGACGAGCCGCCCTGTCTGATCCGCCCCGAGACGAGACCATCATGCGAAATGCCTCCCGAATCATCATTGGCGTCGTCGCCTTCGCGGCGGTCTATGCGGTCATCTTCCTGCGGCTTGCCCAGTTCGGCATGAGCGAAACCGGCGACGATGCACCGGTCGCCTTCAGCCCGTCGGTCGCCCGGCCGGATATCCTCGATCGCAACGGCACGCTGCTCGCGGTCGATCTGCCGACCGGCTCGGTCTATGCCGAGCCGAGCCGCATCGTCGATGTCGATGAGGCGGTCGAAAAGCTGACCAGCGTTCTGACCGATCTCGACGCCGCCAAGCTCTATCGCCAGCTGTCCAACAAAAAGGCGCGTTTCACCTGGATCCGGCGCAAGATCACGCCGGCCGAGCGGCAGGCCATCTTCGAGCAGGGTGTTCCGGGCGTCGGCTTTCGCGACGAGACCATGCGGCTTTATCCGAACGGGACGAATGGCGCGCATTTCCTCGGTGCGGTCAATGTCGACAATCGCGGCATCGCCGGCATCGAGAAGTGGATCGACCAGCAGGGCTTGGGCGATCTGCGCCAGACCGGCATCGACTTCAAACGGGAGGGGCTGGAGCCGGTCCAACTCAGCATGGACCTGCGCATCCAGCACGCGCTGCGCGACGAGCTGGCGAAGGCGGTCGACAAGTTCAGCGCCATCGCGGCCTCCGGCCTTGTCCTCGACGTCACCAATGGCGAGGTGATCGCGCTCGCCTCGCTGCCGGACTTCGATCCAAACCAGCCGGCCGACGCGTTGAAGTCGGATCGCATCAACCGGATCAATGTCGGCGTCTATGAGATGGGCTCGACCTTCAAGGCGCTGAACACCGCCCTGGCGCTGGAGTCCGGGCAATTCAACGTTCATTCGGTGCTCGACGCCAGCCGGCCGCTGCAGTTCGGTCGCTTCCGGATCCACGACTTTCATGCCGAGAACCGGCCGCTGTCGATGCCGGAGGCGTTCATCTACTCGTCGAATATCGCGATGGCCCGGATGGCGACGCAGATCGGAATTGACAGCCAGCGGCGGTTCCTGAAGCGGTTCGGCCAACTCGACCGCCTGACCACCGAGCTGCCGGAAAGCGCCAGCCCCATTCTTCCCAGGAACTGGCAGATCCTCAATACGGCAACGATCTCCTTCGGCCACGGTCTCGCCGTCACGCCGCTGCAGGCCTCGATGGCGGTCGCGGCTCTTGTGAATGGCGGTAATCTCATCCGCCCGACCTTCATCAAGGGCAGGGAGGTCGCACCGCGCCTCTTGGGCCAGCATCTCGTCTCCGATCAGACGGGCGAGGCCCTGCGCTACATGATGCGTCTCAACGCCGAGGCGGGCTCGGCCCGCAAGGCGGAAGTGCCGGGCTACTACATGGGCGGCAAGACCGGAACGGCGGAAAAGGTGGTCGGGGGCCGCTACTCCAAGGACAAGGTGCTGACCTCCTTCATGGGTGTCGTGCCGGCCGAAAAACCCCGCTATCTCTTCCTTGTGATGCTCGACGAGCCGAAGGCGCTGAAAGAGACCTATGGCTTTCGCGCCTCGGGCTGGAACGCAGTGCCGGTCGCCGGTGGGGTGATCAAGCGGATCGTGCCGATGCTCGGCATCGCGCCATCGGCGGCGCCGCGCGATCCGTTTCCGCAGACGGTCCGGGCCCGCGCCTTCGGCTGGGAGCATTTCGTCGGCCACGACATCACCCGCGGGCTGCCTTCGATCGAAGCCTCCTGGGCGGTGCCTGTCCGGGAAGAAAACGACGTGCCGGAAGAGATTCAGCAGTAGCGCCTGGGGCCGCCGCGGCTCTCAGTCGCTCTCGGTCAAGTCCGGGCAGCGCTGCGCCGCGAGTTTGCCGTCCAGTTCCGTCAGCGTCTTCTCCATCAGCCGCATCATCCGCTCGAGCTCCTGGCTCTGCTCACGCAGGATCTGGCGCTGCGACACCAGGCGCGATTTCAGGGCGACCCAACATTCGGGACGGTCCCCCGGCATTTCGTGAAGATCGACGATCTGCTTCACCTCGGTCAGCGGAAAGCCGAGCGTGGCAAATCGGGCGATCAGCTTCAGGCGATCGCGATCCTCGCGGGAATAGATGCGCATCGAGCCGAGGCGAGTCGGGCGGATCAGCCCCCGCTCCTCGTAAAAGCGCAAGGTGCGCAGGGTCAGGCCGAACTCAGCCGCGAGCTCCTTGATGAAGAAGGTGTCTCTGTCCGACATGGTGCGATCACTCGCTGACCTTCAGGGTTGGCAGTGCGACGGCCACTCGGTGGGTCGACCGAGTGTCCGCGGAACGTGCACGGTTTTATCATGAACAATCACATTTGCGATGATAAATGCACCGAAGTGAACTATTTTGCCGCGCTGCGCGTGACAGCATCGGCCACCTATTGCCGAACGGCAAGGCTGACGCGTTCGGCGGCTTCGCCCTCCGAACGCCAGGCGAGGCGAAAGAACGGTTCGAGGAACCGCTTCCACGACTCGTCGATGAAGGTGACGGCTAAGCAGCCCTTGTGATCCTGCATAGCGATGACGACGCGTCGCGGCAGCCGGCGGCCTTCGACCATCAGAAACAGATTCTGCGCCATCGCATAGGTGCGGCGCAGGCGTTCGATGCGATCGGGCTCGTCGTCCTTAAAATGGGCTTTCAGGATCGGGACATACTCGGCAGCGAGTTGGCGGTCCTGAAAGCTGTCACCCTCGCCGAGATGCCAGTCTTCGAGTGTCATGGGGCATCATTCCTCAATGGATAATACAATCTATCAGTGTTTAAAATTTTGTCTTCTCTTTATGAGTGTCGATTACGCGATCCTGACTTCCGATACGGCAGATTGCACATGAATCCCGATATCCGGTCAATGCCATGGCAAAGCCCGCTGAAACTTGGCATAGCAGGCGCAAAAATGCCGGTGGCGGCGCTCGATTGTGTGCGTTCACCACCTCAAACGGAGATCGAACCCCATGGATCAACGCGCGGTCATTTTCGACACCGATCCGGGTCAGGACGATGCGATCGCAATTTTGACGGCGCTCGCCTCGCCTGAACTCGATGTGCTCGGCATTGTGACGGTGGCCGGCAACATTCCCCTGGCGCTGACCACGAAGAACGCCCTGAAGCTGGTCGAGCTGGCCGGCCGGACCGACGTTCCGGTCTCTGCCGGCTGTGACCGCCCCCTAAGCCGCGCGCTCGTCACCGCCGAACATGTGCACGGTCAAACCGGGCTCGACGGGCCCGATCTGCCCGAGCCGCAGACCAGGCCGGCGGACGGGCACGGCGTCGACTTCCTGATCGAGACGGTTCGGGCGCGGGCGCCCGGCACGGTGACGCTGCTCGCCCTCGGGCCGCTCACCAATGTCGCGCTGGCCTTCGCCAAGGCGCCGGACATCGCCACGCGGCTGAAAGAACTCGTGCTGATGGGTGGCGGCTATTTCCAGGGTGGCAACATCACCCCGACGGCGGAATTCAATATCTATGTCGATCCGGAAGCCGCCGCGATGGTGTTTTGCTCCGGCGTCGCGCTCACCGTCCTGCCGCTCGACGTCACCCACCAGATGCTCTCGACCCGGGAACGCATTGCCGCCTTCAAGGCGATCGGCAACAAGGCCGGTGAGGCGGTCGCGGCGATGCTGTCCTTTTCCGAGCGCTTCGACGTCGAGAAATACAACTGGGAAGGCGCACCGCTGCACGACCCCTGCGTCACCGCCTTTGTCCTCGATCCGTCGATCTTCAAAGGGCGGACGATCAATGTCGAGATCGAGACCAGCAGCCCGCTGACCCGCGGCATGACCGTCGCCGATTATTGGGGCGTCACCAACCGGCCGAAAAACGCGCTTTGGATCCGCTCGGGCGACGCCGATCGCTTCTATGCGCTGCTGACCGAGCGGATCGCACGGCTGCCTTGAGGCCGTGCTTGGCGCCGTCTTTGCTGAACCCGCCGCGCCGTCGCTTGCGTCGCCCATCGTCTCGCGCGCCGTGCGTCCGATAGAACGCACCAAGGGCACGCGATCTTGTTGATTGGACGCACCGGCCTGGAAATCGCTTCCGATTTTTGGCGACGTATGATGCTAAAAATCAAGACCTTAGAGCATCCCTCGGGCGTCCTGAAAGATACGCGGTGCTCTCCGAGACAGGGCGGGATTAGGACGCGACCGACCCGACCATCCCTCTCTCCAGGCCGGAAGCGCGATCAAGGCCACGCAAAAGGGCTTGGACGATGCTGCCTGCTCGCCAGCGAGTGAGAGCGCATAATGGCGCGTGTCCATGCACTTGGCTCATCTTCGCCAGAAACTCAATGTTCATAAGATGCAAGGGGCGATGTTCATTCGAATTTTCGGAATCACAATTCCGCGGACATACAATTATAACAGAAATTACACTTTTATGAACCAAATACAGGTTGCTTGACCAAGTTTTTTGCGACGCATAATGCATATCGGCCTGCGCGAGTCTTTAATACGTCACTGAAATGGCGTTAAGACGCTGTGCAATTACGGAAACTGAGAGGATTTTATGAGTATAAATCGGAATATAATCCGGGTAATTGCAATTGCTGCGTCATTAGCTCCTGTGTGCGGGGTCTCCGCCCAGACGGCAAACGCAGCCGCGGCGCAAGCTGAGCCGTCGCCCCGCGAGTTGGTGGTTGGATTCACTGATTTTTGGGTGACTACTGGAGAAAACATCGTTGCGCAGACCGAGGCGGCTGCGAACATCATCAGTGGTCAACTCTTTCAGGGACATGCGACCGCCATTGGCCGCGACGTGCTACGCAAGAATGATGAGCTAGCGGTTTGGATCAATAATCACGCGACCGCGGCTGAGCAGACGCGTGCATTGCAGGCCGCCCAGGAAGACGCTTGGGACGACGCCTCCATGACCGAGTATGACGGTCTTGGACAAGAGCTCGGCAAGGTCTATCTCGCCGGCCGTCTGAAGAACGAACTCCCGCTCAACGCAAAACTCCTGAATATCGACGACGGTCTCGATGGAGCCTTCCTCGATACAGGCGACTACGGTAAAGACCTTACGCTCGCCAAGGATACCTATTTCTACCCCCGGCCTTTCGTTCCCACCGACGCCAATACGGCGCCGACCGCTGGCGACGCGCCGGCTTGCAATCCGGCGAACATCAATGCGCGAGACCTCGCCTCCTTCCGCAAGGGCGAGCCCTGGGCCACTGCGACCGGTAATCTGAAAATCAAGCGGTTGGCCACGCAGGACGACACCTCGGGCGAATTCGGAAAGCCGAGCATCAAGCTCGACGCCGAATACGGCGATTGGGACATGTGCAGTGAGCCTTCGTTCCCCTCCGGGCATACGGCCGACGCTTATAATGTCGGTATCACGCTCGCGACACTCCTTCCCGAAGTGGCTCCATATATCCTTGCGCGTGCGTCTGAATCGGGAAATGCCCGCGTGGTGCTCGGCGTTCATTATCCGCTGGACGTGATCGGTGGCCGCATCATCGCGGAAGCCGGCATCGCCTATCGGTGGTCTGACCCGGAATTCCGCAAGACGGTCCTGTTGCCGGCAAGGCAAGAACTCTTGAGCTATATTCAGGAGAAGACCGGCAAGACGGTCGCGCAACTCGTCGCCGAGCAAAAGAACTACACCAACAATCCCTATGGTGGTGAGAAGATGCCCGGGGGGAGCGACCAGACGGTCTCTGACTGCGCCTCGGCCCTTCGCGTCTATAAGGAACGGCTCACCTACGGTATCCCCGCCGCGACCAAGACGGCCAAGTTCGAGGTTCCCGCGGGGGCGGAAAACCTGCTGCTGACGACATACCCGTCGCTGACGGACAAGCAGCGCCGCGCCGTCCTGGCCATGACCGCGTCCACCACGGCTGGGCCGCTTGACTCTCATGCTGCGGGATGGGCCCGGCTTGACCTCGCCGCCGCGATGAGCGCAGCCGTCACTGTCGGAAGCAATGGCCAAGTGACAAAGGTCGATGCAACGGCCTGCCAGGCCAGCGTCAAACGTAGCTGACGGATCGATGATTTTCCCCGATCACCGGCAGGTGGCGGTGGCGGGGAACGAAAGCCGACTGGCGCTCGACCCTTGAATTTCAAGTGCCGGCGGCCGATGCGTCAATTTAAAGAGGAAGAGCGCCCTGCGTCCTGTCGGACGCAGGGCGCTCTGATATCCAAGAACGCCGCTTTGAAAACCTGGCTGTCCAATGCACGTTCCTCCGCAGGAACCTCGATTTGGCGATGGAAACGTCAAGGCGGATTTCGGGCGGTCGCGATCGCCTGACCGGACGCGCCGCGTGCGCTCATGCCGCCTCGGTGCCGCCGACCGTGACCTGATCCATGCGCAGATGCGGCTGGCCGACGCCGACGGGCACGCCTTGGCCCTGCTTGCCGCACATGCCGATGCCGGTGTCGAGGGCGACGTCGTTGCCGACCATCGAGACCCGATGCATCGCCTCCGGGCCGTTGCCGATCAGCATCGCGCCCTTCAACGGCTCGGCGACCTGGCCGTTGCGGATCCGATAGGCCTCGGTGCAGCCGAAAACGAATTTGCCGCTGGTGATATCGACCTGCCCGCCGCCGAAGGACACGGCATAGATCCCGTCCTTCACCGAGGCGATGATCTCCTCTTTGCTGTGCGGACCGTTCAGCATCATCGTGTTGGTCATGCGCGGCATCGGCACATGGGCATAGGACTGGCGCCGGCCGTTGCCGGTGGCGCGCATGCCCATCAGCCGGGCGTTCTGCCGGTCCTGCATATAGCCGACGAGCTTGCCGTCCTCGATCAGCACGGTGCGGTTGGTCGGCGTGCCTTCGTCGTCGATGGTCAGCGAGCCGCGCCGTTCGGCGATGGTGCCGTCGTCGACGACGGTGACGCCCTTGGCCGCCACCTGCTGCCCCATCAGCCCGGCAAAGGCCGAGGTCTTCTTGCGGTTGAAGTCGCCCTCCAGCCCGTGGCCGACGGCCTCGTGCAGCATCACGCCCGGCCAGCCGGCGCCGAGCACGATGTCGAAGCTGCCGGCCGGCGCCGGAACCGCCTCAAGATTGACCCGCGCCTGCCGCAACGCTTCGTCGGCGATCTGCTGCCAGCTGCCGTCGGCCAGAAATTCGCCGAAGCCGCGCCGGCCGCCGGCGCCGAAGGAGCCGGTCTCCTGCCGGTCGTCCTTGCCGCAGACCACCGAAACGTTGATCCTCACCAGCGGCCGGACGTCCTTGACCAGCCGGCCGTCGGCCCTGAGGATTTCCACCGTCTGCCAGGTAGCACCGAGGGTGGCGGAGACCTGTCGGACATCGTCGCCCTTGGCCCGCAGATAGGCGTCGATGGCGGTCAACAGCTTGACCTTGGCCTCGAAGCCCGGGGAGGGGATGGGGTTCTCCTCGCCATAGAGCTTGGCATTGGTACCGGCGGGCGGCTCGGCGATGGTGCCGGAATGCCCGGTCTTGACTGCCGCTACGGCATCGGCGGCCCGCTTCAACGCAGCCGCCGAAAAGTCACCGGCATGGGCGTAACCGACCGACTCGCCGGCAACGGCGCGCAGGCCGAAGCCCTGATCGACCGAGAAGTTGCCGGATTTCAGCCGGCCATTGTCGAAGACCAGCGATTCCGATTCGCGATATTCGAGGAAGAGTTCGCCGTCGTCGGCGCCGGCAAGGGTTTCGGCGAGGAGGAATTCGACGCCGCTGCGCGAAAGGTCAAAGCGCTCCAGAAGGGACATGGACATGGCGTTGCTTCCTTCAAAATTCGGATCGCCGCTCGCGACCGCGCCCCGGCGTGACAGGTTGCCTGCGATCGGCGGACGAGAGCGGGGCCGGCTGGCGAGGCCGGCGGAGCGAAACAGATAAGATAGGGCCGCGTGAGCGTCGATACCACAGCCAAGGCCGCTGCCGTGAGACCGGCTCGGCGCATCGACCGGAAGAAGCGACAGCGCCGCCCGGCCGACAGGCCCGCCCGCCCCCGGCGGCGTTTCGTTCAAGCGGCTATTTCAGCGCCTCGAAACCGTCCTTGAAGCCGTTGAGATCGACCTGGATGCCGATACCGCCATCCTTTTCGGCCGACTGGAAGAAGGTGAACACCGCCTCCTTGCCGTTTTCCAGAAGCTTCAGGAGGTTGTCGTCAAGCGGCACCTCGGCGTAGCAGCCGTCGGCGAAGCAGCGGGTGAACTGCGTGCGCCCGACGCTCTTGCCGTCGATGATCAGGCCAAGCCCGTATTCCGGCAACGGCAGCAATACGCCGAGCGGCGCCAGCACCCGCAAAATCCGCGCCTTGCCGTCGGCGGTCTTCAACGCGACGACCGACAGGCTGATCTCGGGGCGCTTATCTGAGACGACGTTCTGCAACAGCGCGCATTGCTCGCTGCTTGCTCCTGCCGGGTGATCGCAGACCACCGCCCAGGCGCCGTGCTTCGATTTCACGGTTCCGGTCGTCGCGGCCTGCGCCGCGGCCGAACTGGCGGTAGCCGGATTGCCGGCGATAGCGGCCGCCATCGCGGCGAGGACTGCGAGCGATCTCAGCGCTTTGAACATGCAGAAATCCGAATCAGTTTCACGGGCGAGGTTGCCGCCGACGGGGCCGCTCATCGCCTCGTGGATTGAATTTGACATTTGAGTCCCAGTCGGAGCCGTGCGTTGAATCAAATGCCTGAATCGGACCACTAGCGTCATTCTCGATCGCGGCCAACATACGATGGCGCGATGGCGACCGAAAGTCCGGGCCAAATGCCTTGGCCAAACGCCCCGGTTGAAAGCTTTGGCCAAGGCCGCTGCGGCCATGGCAGCAGACCCGCAAATGCCCCACCTGTTGCTGAAAACGCTCGTCTTTCTGTCTTTCCCCGGTAAAATTGCCGCAAGCGACCGACCTGCATAAGGAGTTGCGAGCGAACGGGTTTCATGGTTTGAAGTTTCCCTGGGGGGCACTGGGACTGGTAGCGATTCACCGCAGGTGGCGGCCATCGGGGCAGCGCGTGCGGCAAATGATTCGGCTTCCGGCGTCCATGTCGAGGGAGAACAGGCGAGTGAGACGATCCACCACTGCCGCGGCGGCGCTGCTCGCGTCGGCGGGTGCCGCGATGGCGCAGGACAAGGGCGCGGTCTTGCCGGGCCAGCCGCATGACTGGCAAATCACTCTGCAGGAGGCGCTGTCGCCGATCGAGGCGCAGATCCATTGGTTTAGCGACTATACGCTGGCCTTCATCGTTCCGATCGTCATTCTCGTCGCCGGCCTCCTGGGCTGGTGCATCTACAAGTATCGCGCCTCGGTGAATCCGACGCCGTCGCGCACCAGCCACAACACGACGATCGAGGTGATCTGGACGATCGCGCCGGTCATCATCCTGTTGTTCATCGCGGTGCCGTCGTTCCAGCTTTTGACCGCCCAATACAATCCGCCGCGCGAGCCGGAACTGACAGTCAAGGCGACCGGCTATCAGTGGTACTGGAATTACGAATATCAGCCGGTCAGCCAGTCGCAGGAAGCCAAGGAACAGCCGGTATCCTTCGATTCCTATCCGCTGGCGCAGCTGACCGATTCCGTTGCCGATCAGGATGCCGCCGCCGAGGCCAAGGGCAGCCTGAAGGAATATCCGCGGCTTCTGGCCGTCGACAACGAGCTGGTCGTGCCGATCGACACCGTGGTGCGCATCCTGTCGACCTCGGGCGACGTGATCCACTCCTTCGCCCTGCCGTCGATGGGCGTGAAGGTCGATGCGGTGCCGGGACGACTGAACGAATATTGGTTCGAGGCGAACCGCGAGGGCATTTTCTACGGCCAGTGCTCGGAGCTTTGCGGTCAGAACCATGCCAATATGCCGATCGCGCTGCGCGTCGTCTCGAAACAGCAGTTCGCCAATTGGTACAAGGCTGCCGGCAGCGATCTCGACAACGCCAACAAGCAGTTGACCGCCGCGGTCAAGGCTGCCGACGGCGCCAAAGTCGCCGCGCGCTGACAATTCCGGGGGAGAGAGGACACGATCATGGCATATGGCGCCGCCCACGAGGCCCATGACGACCACAAGCCGCGCGGCTGGACGCGCTGGGTCTATTCCACCAACCACAAAGACATCGGAACGCTCTATCTGATCTTCGCGATCTGCGCCGGCATCGTCGGCGGCGCGCTGTCGGTGGCGATGCGCATGGAGCTGCAGGAGCCCGGGCTCCAGATCTTCTCCAATCCGCAGATGTATAACGTCTTCACCACCGGTCACGGACTGATCATGATCTTCTTCATGGTCATGCCGGCACTGATCGGCGGCTTCGCCAACTGGATGGTGCCGATCATGATCGGCGCGCCTGACATGGCGTTTCCGCGGCTGAACAACATCTCCTTCTGGCTGCTCGCCGCGGCCTTCCCGCTGTTGATCCTGTCGATGTTCGTCGAGGGCGCGCCGGGCTCGACCGGGGCCGGCACCGGCTGGACCATGTATCCGCCGCTGTCGACCACCGGCCATCCCGGCCCCGCCGTCGATCTGGCGATCTTCTCGCTGCACATCGCCGGCGCCTCGTCGATCCTCGGCGCGATCAACTTCATCACCACCATCCTCAACATGCGCGCGCCGGGCATGACGCTTCACAAGATGCCGCTGTTTGCCTGGTCGGTGCTGGTGACGGCGTTCCTGCTGTTGTTGTCGCTGCCGGTGCTCGCCGGCGCGATCACCATGCTGCTCACCGACCGCAATTTCGGTACGACCTTCTTCGCGCCGGCCGGCGGCGGGGATCCGATCCTGTTCCAGCACTTGTTCTGGTTCTTCGGTCACCCGGAGGTGTACATCCTGATCCTGCCGGCCTTCGGCATCATCAGCCACATCATCTCGACCTTCTCCAAGAAGCCGGTCTTCGGTTATCTCGGCATGGCCTACGCGATGGTGGCGATCGGCGTCGTCGGCTTCGTCGTGTGGGCGCACCACATGTACACCACCGGCCTGTCGCTCAACACCCAGCGCTACTTCGTCTTCGCGACGATGGTGATCGCCATCCCGACCGGCATCAAGATCTTCTCTTGGATCGCCACCATGTGGGGCGGCTCGATCAGCTTCCGGGTGCCGATGCTGTGGGCTGTCGGCTTCATCTTCCTGTTCACCGTCGGCGGTGTCACGGGCGTCAAGCTCGCCAATGCCGGCATGGACCGGGTGCTGCACGACACCTATTACGTCGTCGCCCATTTCCACTACGTCCTGTCGCTTGGTGCGGTCTTCGCGATCTTCGCCGCGTGGTATTACTGGTTCCCGAAGATGACGGGCTACATGTACAACGAGCGGATCGGCCAGATTCACTTCTGGATGACCTTCATCGGTGTGAACATCATCTTCTTCCCGCAGCACTTCCTCGGCGCCGCCGGCATGCCGCGCCGCTATGTCGACTATCCCGACGCCTTCGCCGGCTGGAACTTCGTCTCCTCGATCGGGTCCTATATTTCCGGCGTTGCCGTGCTGGTCTTCCTTTACGGGGTTTGGGAGGCCTTTTCGAAGAAGCGCGTCGCCGGTGCCAATCCGTGGGGCGAGGGAGCGACCACCCTCGAATGGCAGTTGCCCTCGCCGCCGCCGTTCCACCAGTGGGAAGAGCTGCCGCGTATCCGGTGATCGGCGCCAGCGGGGCGGCCGGCGTGCCCTTGGCCGCGCATGCGGGGGCCAGCGGCGCGTCGACTTGAATTCGCTCCGATCCGGTGGCACAGCCATCGATGATGGGCCGGCCGGTCACGCGTCGTCCCATCCCGGCCGGCGGCGCGATTTGCGTCAATCGGGTGGCGAAACGGGCGAGGCCACCGGGCGGATGCTCGCTAATGTGAAGAAAATGCCGGCAACGGTCGACGCGATAGCACGACGACCGATCCCGAATGCCCGATGATCGAGGTATGAAGTGACGCTAGTCGACGCCCAGCCTGTTGCCGCTACCCCGCGCGAGGCGATCAGCCTGTCGGAGCCGAGAGATTTCGTCTCCCTCCTGAAGCCGCGCGTGATGTCGCTGGTGGTGCTGACGGCCGTGACCGGCCTCGTCGTCGCGCCGGTCCACATGCATCCGCTTCTGGCGGCGATTTCGATCCTCGCGATCGCCATCGGTGCCGGCGCCGCCGGCGCTTTGAACATGTGGTACGACGCCGATATCGACGCGCTGATGACCCGGACCGCCGCGCGCCCGGTGCCGACCGGTCGTGTCAGTGGCGAGGCGGCGCTCGCCTTCGGCCTGGCGCTGTCGCTTCTGTCGGTCTGCCTGCTCGGCCTCGCCGCAAACTGGTTCGCGGCCGCCTTCCTCGCCTTCACCATCTTCTTTTACGCGGTGATCTATACGATGGGGCTGAAGCGCGCGACGCCTCAGAATATTGTCATCGGCGGGGCCGCCGGCGCCTTTCCGCCGATGATCGGCTATGCCGCCGCGACCGGCAGTGTGACGGTCGAAAGCACGATCCTCTTTCTGATCATCTTCCTCTGGACGCCGCCGCATTTCTGGTCGTTGGCTCTGTTCAAGCTGCGCGATTACGGCAGCGCCAACGTGCCGATGCTGCCGAACGTTGCCGGCGAGCGCGCGACGCGGAACCAGATTTTCCTCTATTCGCTCGTCCTGGCGCCGATCGGCGTCGCGCCTTATGTCCTCGGCTATGCCGGGCCGGCCTATGGCGTCGTCTCGATCCTTCTCGGCCTCAATTTCCTGCGCCACGCCTATCAGGTGCTGAAGATGGCCGACGGCGATGACGAGATGATCCCGGCCAAGCGCCTGTTCGTTTTTTCGATCCTCTATCTCTTCGGACTTTTTACGATGCTGCTCGTCGACGCGGGCATCACGGCATTCATGGTTCGCGGAGGGTGACGTTGGAACGACAGGATCGCGTCAGACTGACCGAGGCTGAAGCGCGGGCGCGCCGCAATCGCTCGATCGCGATCGGAGTCGTTCTCGTCGCGCTCGTCATCATCTTCTACCTTGTCACGATCGCGAAGATGGCCTCATGAGCGACGACCAGAACGTCACAGAAAACAAGATCCGCGCCTCCAAACGTACCGGACTCGTCATCGCCATCGCCTGCGGCGCGTTTGCGGCCGGCATGGTCGGGGCGGCCTTCGCCTCTGTCCCGCTCTACCAGCTGTTCTGTCAGGTGACCGGCTATGGTGGCACGACCCAGCGGGCCCGGGTTGCGCCGAAGACGATCAGCGACAAAGAGGTCACGGTCCGCTTCGACGGCAATGTCGCCGAGGGCTTGCCCTGGACGTTCCGGCCGAACCAGCGCGAGGTCCGCGTGCATCTCGGCGAACAGGCGACGGTCAGCTATCACGTCGAGAACAAGTCGGACAAAACGCTGACCGGCCAGGCGATCTTCAACGTCACGCCCGACGCGGCCGGGCTCTACTTCAACAAGATCGCCTGCTTCTGCTTTTCCAGCCAGACGCTGAAGCCCGGCGAGAAGACCGACATGCAAATCATCTTCTATGTCGATCCGAAGATGACCGAGTCGGAGGAACTGAAAGAGCTGCCAAGCATCACCCTCTCTTATACCTTTTTCCCGGTCGACAACCCCGCTCCGGTGGTGGCGGCGCCGACGGCGCCGCGGAAGCAGAAAAAGGGCACGGATAGTTGAGCCTGACGTATCGTCGGGCTGAATGACGCATGGCGATGGCCGCAACCGGTGACGGTCTCGGCACCGGGCCGGGCCCCAGAGCGCCTTTGGAGGGGCGCGATATCATGATGCGGATGAAAAGCTCTGGCCTGGGAGATTGCCAGAGTCTCTCCGTTCGGTAATGTAGAGCTGCGTGGGCGCGGATGCGTGCCGGCGGATCGTTGCTGACGATCCCAGCGGCATGATGGGAAGACGCATAAGAGTTGGGAGCGGGGGAGCGTGTGATCGTCTTTCGTTCCGATAGGGAAGGATCTGGGAGAGCCATGGCGGACGCGCACGTCAAGAAACACGACTACCACATCATCGATCCGAGCCCCTGGCCGTTTATCGGTTCGCTCGGCGCGATGATCATGATGATCGGCGCGGTCGGCTGGATGCGCTGGCACAGCGGCCTGGAATTCGACCTCTTCGGAATCAATCTTGCCCATCCGTGGCTGTTCTTCCTCGGTCTCGCGATCGTGCTCTACGTGATGTTCGCGTGGTGGTCGGACACGGTGCGCGAAGGCCAAGAGGGCGCGCATACCCGCGTCGTTTCGCTGCATCTGCGCTACGGCATGATCATGTTCATCGCCTCGGAGGTGATGTTCTTCGTCGCCTGGTTCTGGGCATTCTTCGATGCCAGCCTGTTTCCCAACGAGGCGGTGCAGGCCGAGCGTGTGCAGGTTCTGGGCGGGCAGTGGCCGCCGGTCGGCATCGAGGTGCTCGATCCGCTGCACCTGCCGCTGTTCAACACCATCACCCTGCTTCTGTCCGGCACGACGGTCACCTGGGCCCATCACGCGCTGCTGCACAACGATCGCAAGAGCTTCAAGCTCGGCCTCGCCATCACCATCGTGCTCGGCATGATCTTCTCCTATGTGCAGTATTTCGAATATGCCCATGCGCCGTTCGCCTTTTCGGGCTCGATCTACGGCTCGACCTTCTTCATGGCGACGGGCTTTCACGGCTTCCACGTGATGATCGGCACGATCTTCCTGACCGTCTGCCTGATCCGCGCGCTGAAGGGGCAGTTCACCCCCGAGAAGCATTTCGGCTTCGAGGCGGCGGCCTGGTATTGGCATTTCGTCGATGTCGTGTGGCTGTTCCTGTTCTTCTGCATCTATGTCTGGGGCGGATGGGGCGCGCCGGTCTACGCCGCCTGACCGAGACGGGGCCAAGCGTCTGACGCCCGGGAGGGAAAGGCTGCGTCGAGGCGGACGATATCGGGGCGGCGCGGCTTGGCCGTGCCGCCCCCGCCATTTTCGGAAGGAAGTCTTTAATGGCCGAGGACAGTGCCCTCCACGCCAAGGCCGATCCGGTGCGGGCGGCGACCCGCGGCCGCTGTCCGCGTTGCGGCGAAGGCCGGCTGTTCAAGGGTTTTTTAAGCCTCGAACAACGCTGCGCCCATTGCGGCCTCGACTATGATTTCGCCGATGCCGGTGACGGGCCCGCGGTGTTTGTCATCCTGATTATCGGCTTCATCGTTTGCGGCTTGGCGCTGTGGCTGGAAGTCACCGTTTCGCCGCCCTTGTGGGTGCATTTCATCCTGTGGGTGCCGTTGACCCTGATCCTCTGCCTGCCGCTCTTACGCATCCTCAAGGGCACGATGATCGGCCTGCAATATCGCAACCGCGCCGCCGAAGGTCGGCTGGACGAGCCCGGCGAAGAGGGCCGGTGAGATGAGCACCGAGGAAAGGTCGACGCTGGTGGCCGGAGCGCCGGCCGCGACCGCTGACACGAGCGAGCCGGCGGGAAGCCCGATGAGCCCGGCGCGTTTTCGCGTCGCGCTCGCTCTCTGCCTCCTCGGCATCGCCATCTTGTTCGGGCTCGGAACCTGGCAGGTCGAACGACTGCATTGGAAAGAAGGGCTGCTCGCCGAGATCGACCACCGGATCCATGCCCCGCCCGTTGACCTTGAGACGCTGCTTGCGCGCTCCGAGGCCGGCCAGTCGATCGAATATACGCCGGTATACGTCACCGGCCGCTTTCTCAACGGTGCGGAGCGCTATTTCCTCTCGACCTTCGAGGGCCAGGCGGGCTGGAACGTCTATACGCCGCTGCTGCTCGCAAATGGCGATCTGATCTTCGTCAATCGCGGCTTCGTGCCCTACGAACTGCGCGATCCGGCCCGGCGCCGCGCCGGCCAGCCGACCGGCACGGTGACCGTGACCGGTCTTGCCCGCGTGCCGCCGACGGTGAAGCCTGGCTATTTCACCCCAAACAACGAGCCGAACAAGCGCCTGTTCTTCTGGCGGGATCTGGCGGCGATGGCCGGCGGTCTGGCTCTTAACGGCAACGCCAGGCTGTTGCCCTTCATCGTCGATGCCGGGCCGGGCCGGGCCAAGGGCGGCTGGCCGGTCGGCGGCACCACCATCGTTTCGCTGCCCAACGATCACCTGCAATATGCCATCACCTGGTACGGCATCGGCGTTGTTCTCGTCGTCATGACCGGGTCGATGGTGATGCGGCGATATCGCCGCCGCGCTTGACAGAGCCGGGGCGGATGCCTTCATTCGGCGCACGATTCCGACGCGCTCCGGCCCGTCCCGGCCGCGTGCATCGGCCCGAAGATCGGGATCGATCTTCGGCAGAGCATGGGGCTCGGAATCGATGAGTGAGAGCGGTCTGTGTGCCTGCGTCCGGGCGCAGGGCGCTTTTTTGAGCCCGAGGAGATTTCGTGTCCGCCATCGCTTCCAAGCCGACGCTGACATTGCGCCTCTGCGACCCGCGCGGCTTTTGCGCCGGCGTCGACCGGGCGATCCAGATCGTCGTTCTGGCGCTGAAGAAATACGGCGCGCCGGTCTATGTCCGGCACGAGATCGTTCACAATCGCTACGTCGTCGATGGTCTGCGCGACATGGGCGCGGTGTTCGTCAAGGAGCTCGATGAGATTCCCGATGACGGCCAGCCGGTGGTGTTTTCCGCCCATGGCGTGCCGAAGTCGGTGCCGGCGGCGGCGGCCGAGCGCGCGATGCTCTATCTCGACGCCACCTGCCCGCTGGTCTCGAAGGTCCACAAGCAGGCGATCCTGCACGTCAAGCGCGGCCGCCACGTCATCCTGATCGGTCATCGCGGCCATCCGGAGGTGATCGGCACCATGGGCCAGCTGCAACCTGGAACGGTCAGCCTGATCGAGACGGTGGACGACGTTGCCGCCTTCGATCCGGCCGATCCGGCCGCCCTCGGCTTCGTGACCCAGACCACCCTGTCGCTTGATGACACCGCCGCCATCGTCGCCGCCCTTCAGGCCAAGTTTCCTCAGATGGTGGCGCCGTCGTCGGAATCGATCTGCTACGCCACCACCAACCGCCAGGAGGCGGTCAAGGCGTCGGCGCCAGGCAGCGATCTGTTCCTGATCGTCGGCGCGCCGAATTCCTCCAATTCCAAGCGTCTCGTCGAAGTTGCCGAGCGGGCCGGCTCGACCCGCGGCGTGCTCGTCCAGGGCCCGCAGGACATTCCCTTCGACGTGCTCGGAACTAAAGATTGCGTGGTCGGCATGTCGGCCGGTGCCTCGGCGCCGGAGGTGCTGGTCGATGCGATCATCACGGCCCTGAAAGAGCGGTTCACGGTCTCGATCGAACTCGTCCAGACCGCTGAAGAAAACGAGAATTTTCCCGTTATGCGCACTTTGCGCGACGTTCCTCTGACGGGCGCCGACATGGCCTTCGTCAATGGTGAAGGCTGAACCCGCGTGGCCGTCTATACCGATGTGACCGAGCCGCAGCTTGCGGCCTTTCTCGCGCGCTACGATCTCGGCGCATTGTCAAGCTACAAGGGCATTGCGGAGGGGGTGGAGAACTCCAACTTCCTGTTACGCACCACCACCGGCACGTTCATTCTCACGCTCTATGAAAAGCGGGTCGATCGTGGTGACCTGCCGTTCTTCGTCGGCCTGATGGAGCATCTGGCCGAACGCGGCCTGTCCTGCCCGCTGCCGGTCCATGATCGCGAGGGCAACACGCTCGGCGAATTGGCCGGGCGGCCGGCGGCGATCTTTACCTTTCTCGACGGGATGTGGACGCGGCGGCCGAGCCCGGAGAACTGCCGGGCGCTCGGCGGCGCGCTCGCCCGCATGCACGAGGCGGCGGCGAGCTTTCCGCTCACCCGCCGCAACGGCCTTTCGCCGCAGGACTGGCGGCCGCTCTATGAAAGCTGCGGCGGCGGCGGCGATACGGTCGAGCCGGGATTGTCGGCCGAGATCGAGGCGGACCTCGCCGATCTGGAAGCCCGCTGGCCGACCGACTTGCCGAGCGGGATCATCCATGCCGATCTCTTCCCCGACAACGTCTTCTTCCTGGCCGGCGAGCTGTCCGGCCTCATCGACTTCTATTTCGCCTGCACCGATCTGCTCGCCTACGACCTTGCGATCACGCTCTGTGCCTGGTGCTTCGAGCCCGACGGCAGCTACAACGTCACCAAGGGGCGGGCGCTGATCGCCGGTTATGCCGATGTCAGGCGGCTGCAGCCGGCGGAATATCGCAGCCTGCCGCTTTTGTGCCGCGGCGCCTCGATGCGCTTCCTGCTGACGCGGCTTTACGACTGGCTGAATGTGCCGGACGATTCCTTCGTCACCAAGAAGGATCCGCGGGAATATCTGAAGAAGCTGCGCTTTCATCGCAGCATCCGCGACACGGCGGAATACGGTCTGGAAGCGGCCCGGGTGACGAAAGGACGAGCATGAGCGAGCGGGTCGAGATTTTCACCGACGGCGCCTGTTCCGGCAATCCGGGGCCGGGCGGTTGGGGAGCGATCCTGCGCTATCAGGGAAATGAGAAGGAGCTGGCCGGCGGCGAGGCCGACACCACCAACAACCGGATGGAGCTGACCGCCGCGATCAAGGCGCTGCAGGCCCTCAAACGCGCCTGCGCCGTCGATCTTTATTCCGATTCCTCCTATTTGCGCGACGGCATCACCAAGTGGATCCATGGCTGGAAGCGCAAGGGCTGGAAGACCGCCGATGGCAAGCCGGTGAAGAATGCCGAGCTGTGGCAGGCCTTGGAGGCGGAAAAGGGCCGCCACGACGTCGCCTTCCACTGGGTGCGCGGTCATGCCGGCCATGAAGAGAACGAGCGCGCCGACGCGTTGGCCCGGGCGGGTATGGAGCCGTTCAAGAAAAACCGCGGCGCGCGAGCGGGGTGAGCCATGGTGCTGCCGACCGAAGACGATCTCAGCCCGGTCGCGCCGCCCGGTGATAAAGAAGCCGACCGCGAGGTCGCCAAGCTCACCGCGGCGTTCCTCAACGGTCTGGCGGTCGGCCTTGCCATCGTCGGCGGCGTCGCGCCGATCTTCAATTCCATGTACGCTGCTCGCAAATCGTCTTTCAGCTGGTGGCAGTTGGCCTCGATCAGCATCGTTTGCTTGATCGCATCCGCTGCCATACATCTTGCAACGAGAGCCTATCTCAGACGAGAGTTGCGGCGATGAGCAATTTCGATTTTTTTCTGGCGCTGGCAGGGCCGATCGGCGTGACTCTGCTCGCCTTCGCGACCCTGTATTTCGTCAACAGTCCACGATAAGCGCGATCGCGCGAAGGCCGCGAGACTCGACAGATGGCGCGCTAAGCGCTGTGCTGGGCCTCTTCGGTCGTGCCGTGACCTTGCCGCTCGGTCATCTTATCCTCTGCCGGCGGTGTCCCGTGCCCCCCGGCCGATCCTCCGTCGAAAGGACTTTGAAGCCATGAATCTCGATCTGTTGAAGCGCCTTTGCGAAACCCCCGGCGTGCCGGGTCGCGAACACCGGGTGAGGGCGCTGATCGAGGAGCAGGCCAAAGGCCTTTTCGACGAAATTCGCACCGATGCGCTGGGTTCGCTGATCTGCACCCGCAAGGGCAAGGGCGACAAGCCGCAAAAGCTGCTCCTGCTTTGCCACATGGACGAGATCGGCTTTCTCGTCAGCCACATCACCGACAAGGGCTTCGTCCATGTCGACCCGGTCGGCGGCTTTGATCCGCGCAATCTGTTCTCGCGCCGCGTGCTGGTGTGCACCGACAACGGCGACATCAAGGGCGTGATGAACGCCGAGGGCAAGCCGATCCATATCCAGTCGCCCGAAGAGCGCAAGAAGATGCCGGAGCCGAACCAGTTCGTCATCGATACCGGGCTCGGCGCTGCCGCCAAGGACAAGATCAAGATCGGCGATTACGTCGTGATGAACGAGCCGTTCGAAGAGATGGGCGAAAAGATCGTCTCCAAGGCGCTCGACAACCGCATCGCCTGCTGGCTCGGCCTTGAGGCCGTGCGCAAGCTGGTCGAGAGCGAGGACAGCCACGACTGCGAGCTGACGGTCGCCTTCACCGCCCAGGAAGAGGTCGGGCTGCGCGGCGCCAAGACCGCCTCCTTCGGCGTTGCCCCGGACATCGTCATCGGCGTCGATACGACGCTTGCCTGCGACACGCCGGGCGTGCCGGAAAAGGACCGCACGACAGTGCAGGGCGAGGGCTTCGGCCTGCATATCAAGGACGGCTCCTTCATTGCCGATATCGGGCTCGTCAAGGAGATCGAGGCGCTGGCTGGGGAGAAGAAGATCGCCTGTCAGCGCACCATCCTGGCGCGCGGCGGCCAGGATGGCGCAGCCGGCCAGCAGGCCGGCGCCGGCGCCCGGGCGGTCGGCATCGTCGTCGGCACACGCTACATCCACACCGTCGCCGAAATGATCGACACCCGCGATCTGAAGGCCGCGCGCAAGATCCTGACCGCCTTCATCGCGGCCCATTGAGGCGTCGGCCGGTCCGGCGGTCCGGGTCCATGCCGAGATAGGCGACGATCAGGCGCACGAGCTCGCTCTGCAGGGCCGGGGCCTTGATCGTGTCCCGGCGGACGGCGTTGTGAATGACGCCGTCGATCGCGTCGGAGAGCATTTCGGTGCGGCTGATAGGGCGCATCCCCCGACCTCGACAAAGTTTGCCGGCTTATAATGCCGCGCGTCGGGCCGCGCTCAGCCGGCTTTGCCCATCAGCTTCAGCGCGAAGGCATAGATATAGGCGACCTCTTCGAGCTTGGAGAAGCGGCCCGAGGCGCCGGCATGGCCCGAGTCCATGTTGGTGCGCAGGAGCACCGGATTGTCGTCGGTCTTCTTCTCGCGCAGCCGCGCCACCCATTTCGCCGGCTCCCAATAGGTCACCCGCGGGTCGGTCAGGCCGGCGAGCGCCAGGATCGGCGGATAGGCCTGGGCCTTGATGTTGTCGTAAGGCGAATAGGAGGCGATCGTTGCGTAATCCTCGCCCGACAGGATCGGGTTGCCCCATTCCGGCCACTCCGGCGGGGTCAGCGGCAGCGTGTCGTCGAGCATGGTGTTGAGGACGTCGACGAAGGGCACGACGGCGACGATGCCGCCGAATTTCTCCGGTGCCATATTGGCGACGGCGCCCATCAGCATGCCGCCGGCCGAGCCGCCCTCGGCGACGATCCGCTCGTAAGTCGTGAAACCTTCCGCCACCAGATGATCGGCAGCGGCGATGAAGTCGGTGAAGGTGTTCGCCTTGTTGTGCCGGCGCCCGGCGTCGTACCAGCGAAAGCCCTTGTCCTTCCCGCCGCGAATATGGGCGATGGCATAGACGAAGCCGCGGTCGACCAGCGACAGGATGTTGGTGTTGAAACTCGCCGGAATGGTGATCCCGTAGGAGCCGTAGCCGTAGAGCAGGCAGGGGGCCGAACCGTCGAGAGCGACATCCTTGTGATACAGCAGCGACACTGGCACCAGCTCGCCGTCCTTGGCGGGGGCGAAGATGCGCCGTGTCACATAGGCCTCGGGATCGTGGCCGGAGGGAATCTCCTGGGTCTTCAGCAGCTGGCGCGCGCGGGTCTCGACATCGTATTCGAAGGTCTGCGACGGTGTCGTCAGCGACGAATAGGAAAAGCGGATCGTCGTCGTGTCGAACTCATAAGTGCCCGACAGGCCGAGCGAATAGGCCTCTTCCTCGAAGGCGATCGCATGCTCGGCGCCGTCCGACAGGCGCTTGATGACGATTTGCGGCAGTCCGTCGCGGCGCTCCAGCCAGACCAGATGGTTCTTCAGGACAAAATGGCTGAGCAGCAGCCGGCCGTCTTCATGCGGGACGAAGTCGGTCCATTCACCGCGACCGACGGCGTCGATCGGTGCGGTGACGATCTTGTAGTCGTGCGCGCCGTCGGCGTTGGTGCGGATGTAAAGCCGGCCGCCGCCCTCGTCGACATCGTATTCGACGCCGGTCTCGCGCTCGGCGAGAAGCCGCGGTTCGGCCGCTGGGTTGGCCGCCGGGATCAGCCAGGACTCGGAGGTCTCGTGGTCGTGGATGTCGATCACCACGAACTCGTCCGACTGGGTCTTGCCGACGCCCATGAAGAAGCCCGCGTCGGTCTCCTCATAGATCAGCGTGTCGCTCGCCGGATCGGTGCCGAGCTTGTGATAGAAGACCCGGCTCGGCCGGTGATTGGCGTCGAGCCGGGTGTAGAAGACGCCATTCGAGCGGGCCGACCAGACGCCGCCGCCGCCGGTATCCTCGATGCTCTCGTCGAGATCTCGGCCGCTGTCGAGATCGCGGATCTTAAGCGTGTAGAATTCCGAGCCCTTGTCGTCATAGGCCCAGGCGAGCCAGCGGTGGTCGCCGGAATGGCTGGCGCCACCGAGCGAGAAATAGGCCCGCTCGGCCGCCTCGGTCTCGGCGTCGAGCAGCACCGTCTCGGCGCCGCCCTCGCGCGGCTGGCGCACGAAGCGCGGATATTCGGCGCCAGTCTGATAGGCGATGCCGTAGGCGAAGGGCCCATCCGGGGCGGGAACCGACGAATCGTCTTCCTTGATTTTCCCGCGCATCTCCTTGATCAGCGCCGCGCGCAGCCCCTCGGTGCCGGCCATGACGGCTTTTTGATAGGCGTTCTCGGCTTCGAGATGGGTGCGGATGGCCGGATCCAGAACCGCCGTGTCCTTGAACACCTCCTGCCAGTTCGGCGCCCGCAACCAGGCATAGGGATCGATCCGTTCGTGGCCGTGCCGGTTTTCCGTCGTCGGACGTTGCTCGGGCAGGGGCGCTTGCGGACGATGGGCGGAGCGGTCGAAAGGTTTCATGAGCGCAAGCTTTCCAAGCGTTTCGTTCGATGGTCTGGACCAACGGCCGATGGCCAGCTGCCGTGCATCCTGCGGCAAGATCGGAACCGATCGTTGCGATCGGGGTGTCCGCGATCTCCCGCGAAGCGGCGGGCGACGGAAAATTGAGGTCCGTGGCGCTTCGTGATGATCGATCGATCGTCGCGAAGGCAACTTGACGCCGCAGGTAGGCGGTTCCGCGCGCCGGCGCAAGCGTGTGGAAGATGACCGATTGCAAAACCTTTTGGTCGACGCCGATTGCTGCAGGGCAATCCTTGCCGCGGCCGGGATCGCTTCTTATAGAACGAGGGAGGGGAGTGCGGCTCGGCCACGCCTCGACGACGTGAAGGACAAGGGCGGGGAATGGCGCAAATCGAGGCGACGACCGGAGGAACACTGGCCCTTGCCCTGCCATTCATCGCTGCGGCGCTCGCGCCGATCTTCAAGCGGCTGTTCAAGCATCACGCGGCCTGGATCCTGGCGCTGGCGCCGGCCCTTGCCTTCGCAATCCTTTTTTCTTTTCTTCCAAGCATCGCCAATGGTGGCGTCATCCAGTTCGGCTATGACTGGATCCCGGCCTTCGACATCCGCTTTTCCTTTCGCATCGACGGTCTCGCCTCGACCTTCGCGCTCTTGATCACCGGCATCGGCACGCTGATCGTCCTTTACTCCGGCGGCTATCTCCAGGGCCATCGCGATCAGGAGCGGTTCTTCTCCTTCATCTTGATGTTCATGGGCTCGATGCTCGGCCTGGTGCTCGCCGACGATCTGATGACCCTGTTCGTCTATTGGGAGTTGACCTCGATCACCTCCTTCCTGTTGATCGGCTTCGACCATGACCGTGAAAAGGCCCGCCGCGGCGCGATCCAGGCCTTGGCGATCACCGGCGGCGGCGGTCTGGCGCTGCTTGCCGGCTTTATTCTCATTCGCGAACTGGCGGGCTTCAACTCGATGTCCGAAATTCTCGCGGCCGGCGACGCGCTGCGCACCAGCCCCTATTACACCGCGATCTTCTTTCTCGTGCTCGCCGGCGCCTTCACCAAATCGGCGCAGATGCCGTTCCATGTCTGGCTGCCCAATGCCATGGAGGCGCCGACTCCGGTCTCGGCCTATCTGCATTCGGCGACGATGGTGAAGGCCGGCGTCTATCTCCTCTTGCGCATGCAGCCGGCCCTCGGCGACACGGCGCTGTGGACGACCATCCTGCCGATCTTCGGCGCGGTCACGCTGGTCATGGGTGCGCTTTTGGCGGTGCGCGCCACCGATATCAAGATCACGCTCGCCTATACGACCGTGTCCTCGCTCGGCCTTCTGGTCATGCTGATCGGCGTCGGCACCGAAGGCGCGATCGAGGGCGCGGTGCTCTATCTGATCGCCCATTCGCTGTTCAAGGGCGGGCTGTTCATGGTCGCCGGCTCTGTCGATCACGGCGCCCATACCCGCGAGATCGATCGGCTCGGCGGTCTGGCGAAACATATGCCGATCACCTTTGTCGCCGCGCTTTTCTGCGCGTTCTCCATGGGCGGTGTGACGCCCTTTATCGGCTTCCTCGCCAAGGAGACGCTCTATCACGCCCTCGAACAGGGCGACGCTTATCACGTCGCGCTGATGGCATCGGCGATCCTCGGCAACGCCTTGATGTTCGCCGCCGCCTTCATCGTTGCGCTGAAACCCTTTGTCGGCAAGCTGCCGGCGGCGATCCACCATCCCCATGAGGGGGCGCTGACGATCTGGCTGGGGCCGATCGTGCTCGGGGCGCTGAGTCTTCTCGGCGCTCTCTTCTACGGAACGTATCACAGCCTGTTTTCGAGCCCGATGGCGAGCGCTGCGATCGGCAAACCGGTGGCGATCGACATCGGCTGGATGCCGCATCTCAATCTCGCCTTCGCGCTTTCGATGGCAACCATCGCGCTCGGCATTGCGATCTATCTCGGTTCGAACGGCCTGCGCCGCGCCACCAATCGCGTTCTCGACGCCATCGGCTGGGGGCCCGATCGCGGCTTCGATCAGGCGATGCGCGGCCTGTTGCGCGTTTCGTTCTGGATCACCCGCCGGCTGCAGTCCGGCCGGCTCGACTACTACATGACCGTCACGGTGATCGCGATGGTCGCGGCGCTGTTCGTGCCGATGATCGTCGGCAAGGCGCTGCCGGTCGCGCCCGAAATGCCGCAGCTGCGCTTTTACGAATGGCTCGTCCTGGTGCTGATCCTCGTCGGCATCGTCGCCGTGGTGATCGCCAAGAACCGGCTGACGGCGATCGTCTCGCTCGGCATTCAGGGCTTCGCCGTCGCGCTGATCTTCATGCTGCTCGGCGCGCCGGATCTCTCCTTCACCCAGTTCATGGTCGAGACCCTGTCGGTGGTGATCCTGGCGCTGGTGATGACCCGTTTGAAGCTGTCGCCGGCCGATCACCGGCCGTGGCGCGAGACGCTGCCGGATGCGGCGATCGCGGCGGCCGGCGGGGCCGGTTTCGGCCTCTTCCTGCTGTCGATCACCCAGCGGCCCTTCGACCCGCTGCTGTCGAGCTTCTTCGAGCGTTACAGCTACGCCATCGCCCACGGCCACAACATCGTCAACGTCATCATCGTCGATTTCCGCGGCGTCGACACGATGGGCGAGATCGCCGTCGTGATGACCACCGGCCTCGCCGTTCTGGCGCTGATCCGCATTCGGGTGGCCAAGCGCAATCGGCCGCTCCCCGATCCGACGGAGGCGACGCCATGAGGACGATCATCTTCCGCTTCACGGCGCCCTATCTCACCGCCTTGATGCTGTTGTTCTCGATCTTCGTGCTTCTGCGCGGCCACAACGAGCCGGGCGGCGGCTTCATCGGCGGGCTGATCGCTGCCTCGGCCTTTGCGATCTACGGCATTGCCTGCGGCGTCGCGCCGGTGCGCCGGGCGCTCTATTTCCATCCGATGGCGATTGCCGCGGCGGGGCTGTGCTTTGCTGTTGCCGCCGGTATCGTCTCGATCTTTGCCGGCACCGGCTTCATGACCGGCTTGTGGGTGTTTCCAAAGATTTTCGGCACCGAGGTCGCGCTGTCGACGCCGATGCTGTTCGATATCGGGGTCTATCTGGTCGTCGTCGGCGGCATCAGCGCCATTGCCCTCGCCCTCGAGGAACGGGAGAGCGATTGATGGAAACCGCCCTCAGCGTCGTCGTCGGCTGCCTCTTCGCCGTCGCCCTTTATCTGCTTCTGTCCAAGCACATCATCCGCATGCTGCTCGGCGTGGTGCTGCTCGGCAATGCGGTGAACATTTTGATCTTCACCGCCGGGCGGGTCGCCTCGGTGGCGCCGCCGCTGGTGCCGAAGGGGGCCGAAATGCCGCTGTCGGCGGTCGCCAATCCGTTGCCCCAGGCGCTGATCCTGACGGCGATCGTCATCTCCTTTTCCTTCTTCGCCTTCCTCCTGGTGCTCGCCTATCGCGCTTATCAGGATCTCGGCACCGACGACACCGACCAGATGCGGGTTGCCGAGCCCGAGAACGACGGCCTGCCGCCGCTGGGATACTGACGTTTCATGGCTGATTCCTCCGACATCGCTATCCTGAAGGCCGAGGCAATGGTCCATGGCGCCTTCGCGCCGTCGGACTATCTGGTGATCGCTCCGGTCGCGCTCTGCTTCCTGTTCGGGGCGGTGTTGTTGATGCTGCGCAAGCGCGTCGACTGGCACCCTTTCATCGCCATTCCGGGCTTCGCGCTCTTGTTGGCCGCCGATCTTCTGTTGCTGCGCAAGGTCGCGTCGAGCGGTCCGCAGACGATGATGATGGGCCATTGGAAGCCGCCCTTCGGCATCGCGTTCACCGTCGACATGCTGGGCGCGCTGTTCGTCACCACGGCCGGCTTCGTCGCCTTCGCGGCGGCGATCTACGCCACCGGCTCGATGAGCCGGACCGAGCGGCGCTACGGGTTCTTTCCCTTCATGTTCCTGATGATGGGCGGCGTGTCGGGCGCCTTCCTCACCGGCGACGTGTTCAATCTCTATGTCTGGTTCGAGGTGCTGTTGATCGGCTCCTTCGGCCTACTGGTCCTCGGATCGAAACATGAGCAGCTCGACGGCGCGACGAAATACTGCTTCCTCAATCTGGTCGCCACGACGCTGTTCCTGATCACCACCGGCTATCTCTATGGCCTGTTCGGCACCCTCAACATGGCCGACATCGCCGACAAGGCGGGGCGGTTCGAGAATGACGGCGCGTTGCTCACCATCGCGGTGCTCTATCTCGTCGCCTTCGGCATGAAGGCCGCCGCCTTCCCGCTGAATTTCTGGCTGCCGGCTTCCTATCATACGCCGCGCTTCGTGGTCTCGGCGCTGTTTGCCGGGCTTTTGACCAAGGTCGGCGTCTATGCGCTGATCCGGGTGCTGCTGATGCTGTTCCCGCAGCAGCACGCCGATCTGGCGACGCTGATCGCCTGGGTCGCGACGCTGACCATGCTGGTCGGCGCCTTCGGGGCGCTCGCCCAGAGCGATCTGCGCCGGCTGCTCAACTATTTCGTCATCGCCGGCATCGGCACGATCTTCGCCGGCCTGGCCATCGGCGGCGCCGGCGGCGAGGCCGGCAGCGCTATGGCGCGCGCCGCCCAGGCCGCAACGGCGGGGGCGACAGGGGCCGCCGCGACGGGCGCTGCGGCGGCGATCACACCGCTTTTGCCCGGCAGCAGCGGCCTTGTTATCGGCCTTTCCGGCGCCACCTTCTACGCCCTCCATTCGATCGTCGTGATGACCGCGCTCTATCTCGCCGCCGGGATGGCGGCGCGGATCGCCGGCACCGCGTCGCTGCGTTCGATGGGCGGGCTGTGGCGCAGCCAGCCGGCGCTCGCGGCGCTGATGCTGGTATTTCTCTTCGCCGTCTCCGGACTGCCGCCCTTCTCGGGCTTCTGGCCGAAATACATTTTAGTGCGCGGCACGTTCCAGGCCGGGCTGCCCTGGCTCGGCGCGGCGATCCTCGTCACCGGCTTCCTGATGACCATCGCCAGCGCGCGGGTGTTTGCGCTGGCCTTCTGGCGCAATGCACCGGAGGCCGAGGCGGCGGGATCGGACGAAGCGTTCGGGTTCCAGCCGGCGGGCAAGCCATCGCCCGTTTTGTCGATGCTGCCGCTGATCCTGCTCGCGCTGTTCGTCGTCGCGGCCGGCATCGCACCGCAATGGCTGGCGGACATGACGGACACGGCGGCCCGCGGTATCGTCGACCCGGCGGCCTATGTCGGCTCGGTCTTCGGAGGCGGATCGTGATCTTGTTCCTGATCAACATCCTATTGGCGCTGGTCTGGGCCATCGTCACCGGCTCCTTCACCCTGCCCAATCTGATCTTCGGTTTTCTGCTCGGGGCGGCGTCGCTCTACCTCACCCGGCGGGAGATCGGCTCGGTCGGCTATATCGGCCGTTTCCTGCGGATCGGTTCGCTGTTCTTGCTGTTTCTCTACGAGCTGATCATGTCGGCATGGCGGGTCACGGTGCTGGTGCTGTCGCCGAAGATGGACCTGACACCGGGCATCTTCGCCTACCGGCTCGAGGTCGACCGCGATTTTGAGATCGCGCTGCTTGCCAATCTCATCACTTTGACGCCGGGCACCCTGTCGGTCGACGTCTCCGAGGATCGCTCGACGCTTTATGTCCACGCGATCGACTGTTCCGATCCGGAGGGCACCCGCGCCGACATCGCCAACGGCTTCGAACGCAAGATCCTCGAGGCGTTCCGATGACCCATTCCGATTTCGCCCGGCAGTTTCTCGAAATCTGTCTCGATATTTCGCTGATCCTGCTCGGCATCGCCTTCTTCCTCACCGTGGTGCGGATCATCAAGGGGCCGACCCTGCCCGACCGGGTGCTCGGTCTCGACATGCTGACCTCGGTCGCCATCGGCTTCATCGCGGTGATCGGCATCGACACCGGTTTCACGCTCTATGTCGACATCGCCATCGCGCTCGGCCTCGTCGGCTTTCTCGCCACCGTCGCTTTTGCCCGTTTCATCCTGGCGCGTGGCAAGACGGCCGACGACGACGAGCGGCAGGATCTGCGCCAGATCGACGGCGATCCTTTCGCATCGGCCACAGAGACCACGTCCCGAACAGGAGCCGGACGATGATCGGGACCATCGCCACCATCCTCGCCGGCTGCCTGATCCTGGCTGGCTCGGCCTTTGCGGCCATCGCCGCTTTCGGGATCTTGCGGCTGCCGGATCTTTACACCCGCATGCATGCGGCCTCGAAGGCCGGCTCGGTCGGCTCCGGCATGGCGCTGCTCGCCTTGGCGCTGGTCTCCGACACCGGTCCGGAGGCGCTGCGGGCCATCGCCGCCATCGCTTTCTTTCTGCTCACCGCGCCGCTCTCGGCGCATCTCCTCGCCAAGGCCGCCTATGCGGTCGGCTATCGCATGTGGCCGGGTTCGGTGCTCGATGAAATGCCCGCGGTTATCGTGACCACCGCGCGCGCCGAGACGCCGGCGCGGGCCCAGACGGTTCAGTCGCGCTCCGGCGAGGCCGCAGCGCCAAGGCCAAACCAGGACGATTGAACGCTATGCCCCCCGTGCCGACCGCTGCCCCGCGCCTTTTGATCGCGCTCTTTGTCGGCTTTGCCGGTGCTCTCGGCGCCGCCGGCGTGGTCGGCGCGGCGCTGGCCGCCCACGGCGGCGGCGACGGCAAATTCGTCGCCATCGCGGCGTCGATGGCGCTGTTTCATGCGCCGGCTCTCCTGGCGCTCGCCGCCGTCCTCGACCGGTCGCGTCGCCTCCTCGGTCTTGCCGGCATGGTGATGATCGTCGGCGTCATCCTGTTTTCCGGCGATCTCGCCACCCGCTCGGCGACCGGCCATTCGCTGTCTGCCAATGCTGCGCCGACCGGCGGATTGATGCTGATCCTATCCTGGCTGATGGTGATGGTTGCGGGTATCTTGATCGCGCTGGGGATCGGCACACGGTGGCACGCACTGGAGGGAGACGAGCGATGATAATCGGCTTCGATCGAGCGCTGTTTGACGGCAAGACCGTCGTCGTCACCGGCTGCGGCCGCGGGATCGGGGCGGCGGTGGCCGCGGCGTTTCTCAAGACCGGCGCGCGCGTCATCGGCCATGTCGGTCGCTCGCTGGAAAATGCCGAAAGCGATCTGTTGAAGCGCCTCGGCAGCGACGATCGCCGGCGTCTGACGCTGATCACCGCCGATCTCAGTCAGCGCGGCGGCGGCCAAGCCCTGGCCGACGAGATTGGCGCCAAGCTCGCAGGCCCGCTCGACGTTCTCATCAACAATGCCGGCACCATGGTCGGCCGGATCCCCGCCACCGAGGTCGACGAAGCGGCGTTCGACGCCGTGGTCGATCTCAATGTGCGCTCGGTGGTGGCGTTGACGTCGTGCTTGCTGCCGGCTTTGAAAGCCGGCGGTCAGGCCGAGGGCGGGGCCGCGGTGGTCAACACCTCCTCGATCTCGGCGATTGTCGGCGGTAGCCCGGGTTCGTCGCTCTATTCCTCGTCGAAAGCGTTTATCTCGACCTGGACGCGGGCGCTCGCCCGAGAGCTCGCGCCCGACCAAATTCGGGTCAATGCCGTGTCTCCCGGAACGATCATGACCGATTTCCATCGGCGCTATTCGTCGCAGGCCAAGCTCGACGCGACGGCTGCGGCGATCCCGCTGAAGCGGCTTGGAACCGCCGATGACTGTGCTCCGGCCTATCTGTTCCTCGCGAGCGCCGTCTTGTCCGGTTATCTGACGGGCCAGGTGATCGAGGTGAATGGCGGTCAATTCATGGGATGACCTTGCGTCAGTGTCGTGATATGGGCCAAACCGTGGCTGATTGGGTACAGCTGCGGCACCGCGCCATGCTCATTGAGCATGAAACGGTTTTGTTTTGAAACATGCTCGCTTAGAATGACACACCGCTTGTCGGCCAGTGTCCGCAGCGGCCGAGGCATCGCGGAATTTTGCGTAAGCGGCTCTTCTCGCTGGTCGTCTTTTCCCTGGCTACAGCCATTGGTTTGTCATTGGCGGGACAGCTTTGGGTCTCGCGTGAGGACGCGGACAAACGGCACTTCGGGCAGCTTGCCGACGATGCCATCGCTCGCGTCGAAGAGCGCCTGCAGTTGCATATCTCGCTGCTTTATTCGCTGAGAGCGTTTTTCGAGGTCGCCGGGACGGCGATTTCGCCGCAGACCTTCGCGGAATTCGTCGCCGGGCTGGAGCTTGCTAGCCGCTACAACGGCATTCAGGGCCTCGGGTTTGCCCAAACGATTGCGACGACGCACACGGACGAGGCCCAGCGCAAGCTCGATGCCCGCTTCGGTCGTCCCTTGACGATCTGGCCGCAGACCAGGCAGCCGATCCGCACGCCGGTCATGCTGCTCGCGCCGCAAGACGAACGCAATCGCGCCGCGCTCGGCTATGACATGTATTCCGATGCCAGTCGCCGCGAAGCGATGCAGGCGGCGGCGCGCAGCGGCCGTCCGGTGGCTTCGGCGGCGGTGCGTCTCGTTCAGGAGATCGATCGCGACGTTCAGTTTGGCTTTCTTGTCTATCTGCCGATGCGTGCCGATTTGAGTGCGGGAACCGGATTGGTCAATGACACGTCTGGTTTCGTTTACGCGCCGTTCCGGATCGGGGACTTTCTCAATGCCGCTTTGTTCGAAAAGCCACATCTGCCGGTCCACGCCGAGGTCTATGACGGCCCGGCGGACGCCGATCACTTGGTCTATACGCTGAGCCAAGCCGGCGGCCCGGACAGCGACCGCCTCGCGATCTGGCGCGAGATTGAAGTTGCGGGTCGCACATGGCGCTTTCATTTCGTGCCGACGCAGGACTTTCAGCGCTTCGGCTCGAATTATCCGGCGGCGCTGCTCGCCACCTTCGTCTTGATCCTGGCGCTCGTTCTGGCTCTGCTGACCCTGGTCCAGGCGCGGCGTCTCGAAGCGGTGGCGGCGCTGAACCGCGAAAGCCAGCGCAATCTCGACCAGAAGGATCTGCTCCTTCGCGAGATGAATCACCGGATCAAGAATTCGATCACCCGGATGTTGTCGATCGCCCGCCAGACGGCCCGCCGCTCGGAAGGGCTCGACGATTTCACCGATCGCTACGAGGCCCGGCTGCATGCGATGTCTGCGGCGCAGGAGATGCTGACCCGTTCGAAATGGGGGCGGGCCGAGATCCGCGCCTTGCTCGAAAACGAGCTGAAGCAGGTGTTCGGCGAGGAAGGGACCGATCTGCGGCTCGATGGCCCGGCGGTCGAGGTCGACGAGATCGGGGCGCAATCGCTGGGCCTGACGTTTCATGAACTCGCCACCAATGCGATGAAATACGGCGCGCTCTCCACGCCGACCGGCTCGCTCGCGGTGTCCTGGCGGCTGGCGGACGGACATGTGACCATCGAATGGCGCGAGAGCGGTGGCGTCGTGCCGGATCTTTCGACGATTCGCAGTGGATTCGGCACCAAGCTGATGGACGCGATGATCCGCGGAGAGCTCGACGGTCGGATCGAACGGCTCGTCGAGAACGACGCCTATGTCGTTCACATCCGCTTCCCCCACGCAAATCTTGCCAAACGACAGGTGGTGCCCGGCTCACGGCTGTAGGAGCGGCGAGCGCCGGCGCAAAATCCAAATCGAGTTTCGCCACCGGTCGACGCTGGCAATCAGAGCCTCATTCCGGCGGGTCGAGGCGGGGTGTGCCGTCTTCGCCCGGCCGGTATCTCTGTCCGGCCTGCCAACCGTCGCGGCGTGCGTCTTCAATCGAATCTTCGAGCGCCGCGATCTCGTCTTCCAGCGCATGGCGCCGTCGGCGCTGTTGCCGCATGGCAAAGCCGATCAGCAGCATGGCAAGGATCGACAGAGCGGTGAAGGCTTGGCGCTTGTCGACTTCGCGCACCGGATCGGCACCGATCAGCGCGGCGACGGCGATGAAGCCGAGAACCAGGATCAGCAACGCGCTGCCGCGCGACAGCACCATCGCCGTCAGGAAGGCGAGAAGCACGCAGATTGCGAGGATCGGGTGAGCCTTCGCCGCGACCACGAGATCACCAGCCAGCTCGCCGAGAAGCTTCAAGAGTTCCCACACGAACCGCCCCGGCAGGGCGACGATGCCATCGACGCTCATCGGCGACCTGAGGCTCCCATTTCAGCCTTATTCGGCGGGGTTCGTGTCGCTCGCCAGTTCCTGCGCCGCTTCGACGTCGGGCTGCCGGGTGAAGCCCTGCAGCCCGGCATGGAAGTTGCGGTCGCGTTCGATCTCGACCGGCGAGGTCAGATAGGCGGTGATCAGCTCTGATAGCGAGCGCAGGGCGTGCATATGGATCCGCTCATAGCCGTGGGAGGCGTCGATGCCGAAGGTGATCAGTGCGGTGCGTACGTCGTGACCGGCTTCCAGCGCCGAGGCGGAATCGGATCGGTAGTAGCGGAAGATATCCTTCTGATAGCGGATATCCTCGTCCTGGCAGAGCCGGACCAGCTTCTTCGTCAGATGGTAGTCGAACGGTCCGGTCTGATCAGCCATGGCGATGGTCACGCCGAATTCGGCCGAATTCTGCCCCGGCGCCGAGGTGCCGTTGTCGACGGCGATCATCGAGGCGATGTCCGGCGTCAGGATCGAGGCGGCGCCGACACCCACTTCCTCGGCGATGGTGAACAGCCAGTGAGTGTCGACAGGGGTCGAAATTCCGGCGTCTTCCATCGCCTTGATCGCCGCGAGCATCACCGCGACGCCGGCCTTATTGTCGAGGTGGCGTGACACGATGAAGCCGTTGTCGAGGAATTCCGGCTGCGGGTCGATCGCCACCGTGTCGCCGACATCAATGCCGAGACGGGTGAGTTCCTTCAGATCCCTCGAAAGCGCGTCGACGCGCATTTCGACATAGGGCCAGCCGACCGGCAGGCTGTCGACCTCTTCGTTATAGGTGTGGCCGGACGCCTTTAGCGGCAGGATCGTGCCGCGATAGGTGCCGGCATCGGAAAAGATCATGCAGCGCGCGCCCTCGGCAAACCGCGCCGACCAGTGGCCGATCGGAACGAGTTCGAGGCGGCCGTTTTCCTTCAGCCGTTTGACCTGGGCGCCCAGCGTGTCGAGATGGCTGACGACGGCGCGGGCCGAGGCCCGGCGCGAGCCCTGGCGCAGGGCGCTGATCGCACCGCGCCGGGTCAGCTCGACCTTCAGGCCGAGCCGTTCGAGTTCCTTGGCGACGTGGCGCACCACGGTGTCGGTATAGCCGGTCGGGCTGGGAATGGTCAGAAGTGCTTTCAGCTGTTCGGTCAGATACGCCGTATCGATCGTAAGCCTGGGCACGTCAGTCCTCCTTGCGCGACCTTCTCTGCTGGGTGCGGGCCGCTCTCACCGAAAATGGCATGGATAGCGGGAACAACAAATCGATGAAGCGCTCCGCCGTCGGCTGGGGTTCGTGATTGGCGAGCCCTGGCCGCTCGTTGGCCTCGATGAACACGTAGTCGGGCAGCGCCGGCGACTTGATCATGAGGTCGATGCCCGTCACCGGTATCTCAATTGCCCTTGCCGCGGCAACAGCCGCCTCCACCAGAGCCGGGTGAATGTCGCAGGTAACGTCGTGGATGGTGCCGCCGGTGTGAAGATTGGCGGTCTTGCGCACGGTGATACGCTCACCCTCGGGCGGCACGTCGTCCATGCCGAATCCGGCCTGGCGCACGCAGCGCTCGGTCTCCGCATCCAGCGGGACTTTGCTTTCGCCGCCGGTCGCCGCCGAGCGGCGCCGCGAGAGGTGCTCGATCAGCTCGTGAACGCTGGAGCGGCCGTCGCCGGTCACCACCGGCGGCTTGCGCAGGGCGGCGGCGACGAGTCGGTAGTCGATGACAATGAGCCGCAGGTCGTTGCCCTGAAAACACGCTTCCAGAAGCACGTTTTCCGAATGCTGGCGGGCGGCGGCGATGGCGGTCTTGGCCTCGTCGAGGCACTCGATGCCGACCGAAATGCCGCGCCCCTGTTCGCCGCGCGCGGGTTTGACGACGATTTGACCGTGTTTTTGAAGAAAGCTTGTGATCGTTTCGTCGTCGCTGTCACCGGCAATCTGCTCGGGCACGACGACGCCGGCCGCTTCGACCATCCGGCGGGTCACCGCCTTGTCGTCGCAGATCGACATGGCGACCGCTGAGGTCAGGTCCGACAGGCTCTCGCGGCACAAGATGGTTCGCCCGCCATGCGTTAGCCGGAAGAACCCGCCCGCCGCATCGACGACCTCGGTGTGGATGCCGCGCCGGCGCGCCTCGTCGACGATGATTCTGGCGTAAGGGTTCAGCCCCTCGTAATCGGCGTTCGGGCCGGTGAAGAGCCGCTCGTTGATCTCGTTCTTGCGCTTGATGGTGAAATAGGCGACGCGGACGAAGCCGAGCTTGTCGTAAAGCGCGATCGCCTGGTCGTTGTCGTGCATCACCGACAGATCCATGAAGGCACAGCCGCGCGCCTGAAAATGCTCGGCGAGGCGGCGCACCAGGCTCTCGCCGATGCCGGGATGGGTCGCCTGCGGATCGACGGCGAGGCACCAAAGCGAGGAGCCGTTTTCCGGGTCGCCAAAGGCGCGATGGCCGTGGACGCCGGTGACGGTGCCGAGAATCGCGCCGGTGGTCTCGTCCTCGGCGACGAAATAGGTCAGCGCCCGGTTGTCGCGGTTCGACCAGAAGAAGGCGGGATGGACCTGCACCATGCCGCGCGACTGGTAGATGCGGTTGACCTCGGTGGCGTCCTGCTCAGAGGCGAGGCGACGGATGAAATAGCCGCGCGGCCGGCGGCTGCTGGGCCGATAGGTGGAGAGGTCGAGCCGGTAGGTGTGGGAGGGATCGAGAAACAGCTCCTGCGGCGCATGGCTGAGGAGAACGTGCGGATCCTTGACGTAAAAGGCGATGTCGCGCCGGTCCGGGCCTTCCTCGCGCAGCGAATTGGCGAGTTCGCGCGGATCGTCGAAGGTCTGGCCGAACACCAGCCGGCCCCAGCCGCAGTCCAGAATGGCGTTGCGCTTCAGCCCGTCGGCATCGGCTCGCTCGCGGGCGGCCGAGCCGCGCGGCCCGAAGGCACGCAGCTTCTCCAGCCGGTGCCCGCCGCCCCGATAAGAGCGATCGGCCTGTTTCTCGCCTGCCATCGGATCAGACCCCCTGTTCCTGCAGCCAGAGTTCGAGAAGGGCGACCTGCCACAGTTCGGAACCGCGCAGCGGCGTGATGTGGTCGGCCGGATGGGCGAACAGCGTGTCGAGATAGGGCCGCTGGAACAGACCGCGCGAACTGGCCGCTTGGCTGGTCAACGTGTCGCGGACCATATCGAGATAGGGGCCGGAGATGTATTTCAGCTGCGGCACCGGGAAATAGCCCTTCTTGCGGTCGATCACCGCCGAGGGCACGACCTGCCGGGCCACTTCCTTCAACACCCCCTTGCCGTCCTGCTTCAGCTTCTCTTCGGCCGGCACGCGAGCGGCAAGTTCCACCAGCTCATGATCGAGGAAGGGCACGCGGGCTTCGAGACCCCAGGCCATGGTCATGTTGTCGACGCGCTTGACCGGGTCGTCGACCAGCATGACATGAGCGTCGATCCGCAGTGCCTTATCGACCGGGTTCTCGGCGCCCGGCATGGCGAAGTGCTTGGCCACGAAGTCGCGCGAGACGTCGGCCTCAGTCTGCCATTCGGGGGCGATCTGACCCTTCAGGGTCTGGTGGCTGCGATCGAAGAAGGCGCGGCCATAGGCGGCGAGCGGATCGTTGGCACCGACCATCTTCGGATACCAGTGATAGCCGCCGAAGATCTCGTCGGCGCCTTGTCCGGACTGCACCACCTTGATGTGCTTGGACACCTCGCGCGAGAGCAGATAGAAGCCGACATTGTCGTAGGAGACCATCGGCTCCGACATCGCCCTGATGGTGCCCGGCAGATGCTCCATCAGCTGCGAGCCTGGGACGAAGATCTTGTGATGTTCCGTCCCGTAGTGATCGGCGATGATGTCGGAGAATTCGAACTCGTTGCCGACCTCGCCATTGGCGTCCTCGAAGCCGATCGAGAAGGTGTTGAGGTTGTTTTGCCCGGCTTCGGCCAGAAGTCCGACAATGAGCGAGGAATCGACGCCGCCCGACAACAAGACACCGACCGGGACGTCGGCGACCATGCGCCGATCGACGGCTTTGCGTAGCGCCTGCATGACGAGATCGCGCCAATCGGTCGGTGACAGCTTGTCGTCGCCTTCGCGGGCGCCGAAGTCCGGCGCCCAATAGACCACGTCGTCGAAGGAGCCGTTCGGCTCGATCATCCGGGTGGTCGCCGGCGGCAGCTTGCGCACGCCTCTAACGATGGTCAGCGGCGGCGGTACCACGGCATGGAAGGTCATGTAATGGTGCAGCGCCTCGCGGTCGATCGTGCGGTCGACATCGCCGGTGGCCAGGATTGCCGGCAGCGAGGAGGCGAGATAAAGGCGCTTGTCGGTCTGCGAGAGATAGAGCGGCTTGATGCCGAAGCGGTCGCGGGCGAGCATCACCCTTCCGCTGTCGCGCTCGTGAATGGCGAAGGCGAACATGCCGTGGAAACGTTTGACGCAATCCCGGCCCCAGGCGTGATAGGCCTTGAGGATCACCTCCGTGTCGCCGGTCGAGAAGAAGCGGTAGCCTTTGCCCTCCAGCTCCTGGCGCAGTTCCGGATAGTTGTAGATGCAGCCGTTGAAGGCGAGGGTGAGACCGAGTTCGGGATCGACCATCGGCTGTGCGGCCTTTTCCGACAGGTCGATGATCTTCAGCCGGCGATGGCCGAGACCGACCGTGCCGCGCATCACCTGGCCGGAGCCGTCCGGCCCGCGCGGCGCCAGGCAATCACCCATGCGCTGCAGCCGCTCGCCTGAAGCTAAGGTTCCGTCGAAGCGAATCTCACCGCAAATTCCGCACATGAAGCTTCGGCCTCCATCTGATCTCGCTCGTGTTCCAGGATGTCGCTTGATCGAGATATAGAAGCTGATTCGAAACTAAAACCGCCGGACACCCATGTTTTTTGCGCTGCAACGCTTGGCGCGCAACCTTGGCGAGGTGGGACGTTCGCGGATTTTGCCATCAGATTGGCGAAGCGGCAGGTCGCAGCGACTTTGAAAATCAGGCGATCTTCGATGCCGATGGGGCAGAGCTGCTGGCGCTCCAAGCGACCTCGAACCGCGCCGCTGTTTGCGGTTTGGAGAACAGGAAACCCTGGGCGCGAACGCCGGGCTGGCTTTCGATCACCGACCGCTGCTCGCGGGTCTCGATGCCTTCCGCAACGGTATCGAGGCTGAGGCTTTTCGCCAGATTGATCAGCGACGTGACGATCGACAGATCGGCGATATCGGTGGCGAGCCCGGTCATGAAGGAGCGGTCGATCTTGATACAGGAGACCGGATAACTCTTCAGTGCCGAAAGCGAAGCGAAGCCGGTGCCGAAGTCGTCGAAGGCAATGCCGACTCCGAGCCGGCGAAGCTCGCGGACCTGGTCGATAATCTGCTGATCTTGCGCGAGCACGATGCGCTCGGTCAGTTCCAACTGCAAGGTTTGAGGCGGCAGACCATGGCGATCCAGCGCATCGGTGACGACAGCAACCAACGTACCGGATTTTAACTGCAGTTCGAAGAGATTGACCGCCATGGTGAAGTCGGGCGTGATTTGGGCGCGCCACAGCGCCGCCTGCCGACACGCTTCGTCGATGATCCAGCTGCCGACGTCCACCGCCAGGTGGCTCTTTTCGAGAATCGGAAGAAATTCGGACGGCTGCAGCACACCGCGATAGGGATAGTTCCAGCGCAGCAACGCCTCGGCACCGGTCCACACGCCCGTCGGCAGACAGACGATGGGCTGGTAATAGAGTTCGAAATCACCACCTTCCCACGCCTCTTGCATTTCAAGCACGATATTGCCCCGCTCCAGCGCTGTGTTGCGCAGGGATCGGGAAAAGATCCGGTAGCAATTTCGCCCGTCGCCTTTGGCCTGATACATCGCCAGATCGGCATTTCCGAGCAGCTGGATCGCCTTGGTCTCCAAACTCTTCAGCGCCACGCCGACGCTGGCGCCGAAATGCACGACATGACCATAGATCGTTATCGGTTCGCCGAGGCGCGATACGAGGTTCGTGGCGATCTCGGCCGCGACGCCCACATCGTTCAAGTCGTCGATGAAGACGACGAACTCGTCGCCGCCGAGGCGCGCAATCAGGCGGTCTTTGCCGGAAAACTCGGTCAGGCGCTCGGCCGCATGGACCAGCGCCTCGTCGCCCGAGGTGTGGCCGAGCGAATCGTTGATCTCCTTGAAGCCGTCAAGATCGATCAGAAGCACGGTCGACGGACGCCCCGCATCGATCGAGGCTTGCATGGTGTCGAGCAGAAACGGCCGATTTCTCAGTCCGGTCAATTGATCGTAGGTGGCTTCTTCGGTGAGCCGCATCAGCTCCATATGCTCGACGACGAGGTCGGCGAGATCGGCCAAAAGCTCGGCATCCCTCGGTCCGAACTGCCGAGGCTTGGTGTCCAGCAGACAAAGCGTCCCGAGGCAAAAACCGTTTGGCGAAATTAACGGTGCGCCTGCGTAAAAGCGCAGATGCGGGTGGGCGATGACGTTTGGGAATGTTTTGAAGAGCTCATTCTGCGTGAGATCGTGCACCACCAGCGTCTCGCCGGTCTCGACCGGCCGAAGGCAAAACGTCGAACGACGCTGCTGGTTCATCACCATCTCGCCGAGGTGGACATGCACCACCTGGTCCTCGGCATAATGGGTGGTGATGTTGACGTGGTCGAAGCCAAAGGTTTTCGCAGCGAGCTTGACGATATGATGCAGCTTGTTCCCGGTCATCGCGCCGCTTCGCCGGTAGCGCTCGACCTCGGCGAGGCGTGCAGCTTCGTTTTTGGCGATGATTGGCATGGATCGTGGCGCTCCGGGAAACCTTGGAGGATACCATGACGGTAATGCATTGAGATTTCCTTGGCGCGTTCATCGTTTCTGTCGCGATCGTCGCGTTTTTTGACGGTGCTGATCGGGACATCGCGACAGGTCTGGTGATGCCGCTGAGACGCTGGTCGGCATCCGGGGCCCTGCGTGGCGATCGCGCGATGGTTACGGCACAGGTCGCAACTCTGACCAGTCGGGTGCCTACATGTAGAACATAAAAAGAACATGCGGGGGGTGGGGTGTGACCGTGCTTGATCGATTGCAACAGGATTTCGAGGCGGCGTCTCGGGCCTATTGTGCGGCCCATGGATTGGGGCGCGATCCGGACTGGTTCATGCTGAAGCTGAAGGACGAGGTCGGGGAGTTAACCCAGGCCTGGAACCGCCTGAGAGGACGGGCTCGCCGCGGCGAGCGGTCGGCGGCCGAGCTGCACAAAAATCTGGAAGATGAAGCCGCCGATGTGCTCGGCCACATCTTGCTCCTGGCGCAGTCGCAAGGCATGGATCTGCATGCGGCGATTGAACGGAAGTGGCGTTTTACAATGTGATGGCCGCGTCAGCGCTGGGCATGGCGCGTCAACTCGGAAGCCTATCCCGGCGGCGGTCGGGCGAACCTTACGGTCAAGGCTGTTGCTGGCGACATCTTCCGCTGCGCAAGAGAACCGAGCGGATGCATGGATTTCGCTTGCGCTTGGCGCCACTCTTGGTAGGTTGCCATCACCGGTGGGTGCTTGGCACCGCCGGCCGAAGAACGGTTCCTTTGCCGCCACGCGGTAAAGGCGAAGAGGGAATGCGACGGGTCGACCCAAGCCGGGGGCCTTTATCGCAGCCGACCCCGCGACTGTAGAGCGGCGAGATCGGCGTCACGGGCTGGGCGTGTCTTCGGGCATGCCAGCCTTCGAAAGCCACTGGGGATTTCTCCGGGAAGGCGAGGCGCCTGTTGATGACCCGCGAGCCAGGAGACCTGCCGGACTTCTCGCAGAGGCCGATCGATCCGCGATCGGCGGCGGTCACGGAGGTTGATATGACGATAACCATGACGCATTCGGGTGTCATGCCCGCGACGACTCGGATCGCCGGCGGACTGCTGGCGCTGGCGCTCGGGGCGTTTTTCATTTGGGGCGCGGGCTTCGCCCATGCTGCGGCGCTGCACGACACCGCCCACGACGTGCGCCACGCTTTCGGATTTCCCTGCCACTGACCGGGGAGACGGCGGCCGCCTGCGGCCGGGTCTGCAGTCGGTTGACGCGATAGCCGGACACAGGGCCGGCGAAAGGGGATATCCATGGTCGTCAGATATCTGCTCGCCACCCTCGTGGCTGGGCTGTTCGTCGGTGTCGTAATGACGCCGGTCCAATATGCGGGCGTCATCCCGCTGATTCTCCACGCTGAGGTTTACGAGCAGGGCGGCGACGCCGGGCCGCCCGAGCATGCCGCCGGGCTGGTTGCGCCCGCCGAGGCCGCCGAGCGCGCGGCGCCGCAGGGCGTCAGGCCGATCCCGGTGCATGCCACCGCCGCGGCTCCGGCCAACGATGAGGCGCGAGCGAACGCCAATCTTTTCGCCAGCCGGCTCATCGGCACCTTGAGCGCCAACATCGTCACCGGCTGCGGCTTCGCGTTGATGTTGGCGGCGGTCGCGCTGCTCGCCGGCCGGCGGATCACCTTCGCCAACGGCGCGTTCTGGGGGCTCGCCGGCTTTGCCTGCGTGGCGCTTGCGCCGGCCCTCGGCCTGCCGCCGGAATTGCCGGCGATGCCGGTGGCGGACCTGACGGCACGCCAGATCTGGTGGGTCGCGACGGCGCTGCTCACGGCGGCCGGGCTCTACGGCCTGGTGCTGCGCCAGGAGACCGTGGCGAAAATTGCGGGCATCGCCCTGCTTTTCGCCCCCCATCTCGTCGCCGTACCGCGTCCGGCGGACCTTTCGAGCCCGATCCCGCCGACGCTCGCGGCCGAATTCGCCGTCGCCTCGCTCGCCACCGGCGCTGTCTTCTGGGTGCTCCTGGGGCTGGCACTCGGCGCGCTGATGGACCGCTTCGGATCCGAGCTCACGTGAGCGGGCTCGCCTCGCCGGCCGTGACGCTCGTCCTCGGCGGCGCGCGGTCCGGCAAGAGCGCCTTCGCCGAGCGACTGGTGGAGGCCAGCGGCTTTGCGAAGGTCTACATCGCGACCGGCCGGGCCTTCGATCCCGAGATGGAGGCGCGGATCGAAGACCATCGCGCGCGGCGGGGATCGGGGTGGCGGACCGTCGAGGCGCCGCTCGGACTCGGCGCGGCGATTGCGGCGGAGGCACGGGCGAGCCGCGTCGTCCTCGTCGACTGCCTGACGCTCTGGCTGACCAACCTCATGCTGGAGGGGCGCGACGTGCCCGGTGAAGGCGCGGCGCTCGTTGCGACCCTCCAGCGCGTCGCCGGGCCGGTGGTCCTCGTCTCGAACGAGGTCGGCCTCGGCATCGTGCCGGACAATGTGATGGCCCGCGACTTTCGCGACCATGCGGGCCGCCTGCACCAACAGATCGCGGCGGCGGCGGCGCAAGTCTTCTTCGTCGCCGCCGGCCTGCCGTTGAAGATGAAGGGCTGAGCGCGGTTCCGCCCGCCGGCCTGCAAGGAGGCTGCCATGCCTGAGCAAAAAATCCCCGCCACCGTCATCACCGGTTTCCTCGGCGCCGGCAAGACGACGCTGATCCGCTATCTCCTGCAAAATGCCGGCGGCCGGAAGATCGCGTTGATCATCAACGAATTCGGCGATCTCGGCGTCGATGGCGGCATCCTCACCGGCTGCGGCATCGAGACCTGTCGCGAGGACGATGTAGTCGAACTCAACAATGGCTGCATCTGTTGCACCGTCGCCGACGACTTCATCCCCACCATGACCAAGCTGCTCGAGCGCGACCGGCGCCCCGATCACATCATCATCGAGACCTCGGGACTGGCCTTGCCCCAGCCGCTGGTCGCCGCCTTCAACTGGCCGGAGGTAAAGACGCGGGTGACCGTCGACGGCGTCATCACGGTGATCGACGCGGCGGCGGTGGCGGCCGGGCGCTTTGCCGACGACGAGGCGAAGGTCGCGGCGCAGCGCGCCGCCGACACCAGTCTTGATCACGACAATCCGCTGGAAGAGCTGTTCGAAGACCAGATCCGGGCGGCCGATCTCATCGTCCTCAACAAGGCCGACCTGATCGACCGCGATACGCTGGAGAAGGTACGCCAGGAGACGGCGGCAGCGACGGCCCGCACGGTGAAGACGATCACGGCCGAAAACGGCAGGCTGCCGGCCGATGTGCTGCTTGGCCTTGCGGCTGGCACCGAGACTCGCATTGCCGAGCGCAAATCGCATCACGAGCAAGAGCACGAGGCCGGCGAAGCCCACGATCACGACGAATTCGAGAGCTTCGTTGCCGCTGCCGGGCCGATTGCCGATCCGGCCCGCTTCGTCGCCGGGCTGAAGGCGCTGATCGGCGAGCACGACATCCTGCGGCTGAAGGGGTTCGCCGATGTGCCGGGCAAAGCGATGCGGCTCGTCGTCCAGGCTGTCGGCCAGCGGATCGAGACCTATTTCGACCGCCCCTGGGCAGCCGGCGAGACGCGGCAGACGCGGCTCGTGGTGATCGGCCTGCATGACGGGCTGGACGCTGCGGCGCGCGTGGCGATCGAGGCGCGCATTGCGGGGCTCGCCAGCGGCTCGGATTCGGTCGAGGCCGCCGAATAGCCCGCCATGCATCTGCTGCTTGCGCAAAAGGGAACGATCGATGACGGCGGCGAAGCCGTCGATCTCGGCCAATCGCCCGGCGAAATCGTCGTCCTCTCCGCCGCCGACACCGAAATCGCCGCGCTCGCCTCGGCCGCCCATCGGCTCGGCTGGGGCGCGGGTGCGCTGCGGCTTGCCAATCTGTTGCGCCTGAAGCATCCGATGTCGGTCGACGCCTATGTCGAACGGACGCTCCGCCAGGCCAGGCTGGTGGTGGTGCGGCTGCTCGGCGGTCAGACCTATTGGCCCTACGGCCTCGATGCGCTGCTCGCCAACGCGCAGGCTCAAGGTTCCCAACTTGCCGTCTTGCCCGGCGACGACAAGCCTGATCCGGCGCTCGACGCCTACACAACGATCGCCTTGACGGCGCGTGATCGGCTGTGGCGTTCGCTGATCGAGGGCGGCCCGGCCAATGCGGAAGGCTTTTTGCGCGGCTGCCGGGCGGTGCTCGGCGCCGAGGCCTGGCCGGGCGATGCGATCCCGCTGTTGAAGGCCGGCGTTGTCGACATCGGCGCGGCCACCGAGTCGGGTGCCGGGTCGGGCGCGGCGCAGCAGCCCGTCCGCCCGTCCGATCGGCCGTTCGCGGCGATCGTCTGCTATCGCGCGCTGGTCCAGAGCGGCCAGACCGGGCCGATCGCCGCGCTCGTCGCGGCGCTGGCCGAACGGGGCGTCGCGGCGCTGCCCGTCTTTGTCGCAAGTCTCAAGGATCCCGTCTCGGTCGAGACCGTGCGCGGCCTGTTTGCCCGCCGCCAGCCCGACGTGGTGATCAATCTCACCGGCTTTGCCGTTTCATCGCCGGCGTCTGGACCGGGTGCAGCGCGGGTGCCGACGGTGCTCGAAGAACAGGGCGCGGTGGTGCTGCAGGCGGTGCTTGCCTCGGGCTGCGAGGAGACATGGCGGGACTCCGCGCAAGGGTTATCCGCCCGCGACCTTGCCATGAGCGTCGCGCTGCCCGAGCTCGACGGGCGGGTGCTGTCGCGGGCGATCGCCTTCAAGTCGGCCGGCACGTTCGACCCGCTGACCGAGACCGATATCGTTGCCCACTGCCCGGTGCCCGATCGCGTTGCCGCCGTCGCCGAGCTTGCGGCCCGTTGGGCCCGGTTGCGGCACCGGCCAAACCGCGACAAGCGGATCGCCATTCTTCTCGCCAACTATCCCAATCGCGATGGACGGCTGGGCAACGGCGTCGGTCTCGACACGCCCGCCGGCACGATCGAGGTGCTTTATGCAATGCGCCAGGCTGGCTATCCGGTCGAGGATCTGCCCGACGACGGCAACGGCCTGATCGCTCATCTGATGGCCGGGCCGACCAATGCCGGGACGGCCGCACGGGTGATCCGCGAGACGATGGCGCTGGACGCCTATCAGGCGTTTTTCGCACGTCTGCCGGAAAGCGTTCGAAGCGCCGTCATCGCCCGTTGGGGTGCGCCGGAGCGCGATCCGTTCGTCATCAGCAAAAATGGTCGGCCGGCTTTTGCGCTGCCGCTCGCCCGCTTCGGCAAGACGCTCGTCGGCATCCAGCCGGCCCGTGGCTACAATATCGACCCAAAGGAAACCTATCATTCGCCGGATCTCGTGCCGCCGCACAACTATCTGGCGCTCTATGCCTTCCTGCGCGACGTCTATGACGCCGACGCGGTGGTCCATATGGGCAAGCACGGTAATCTCGAATGGCTGCCCGGCAAGGCGCTGGCGCTGTCGGCCGGGTGCTTTCCGGAAGCCGTCTTCGGCCCGCTGCCGCATCTTTATCCCTTTATCGTCAATGATCCGGGCGAGGGCACCCAAGCCAAGCGCCGGACGAGCGCCGTCATTATCGACCATCTGACGCCGCCGCTGACTCGCGCCGAGAGCTATGGTCCGCTGCAGGATCTCGAAGCCCTGGTCGACGAATATTACGCTGCGGCGGGCGGTGATCCACGGCGGTTGACGCTCTTGAAGAGTGAAATCCTGGGTCTCGTTCGCGATATCGGCCTCGACCATGACGCCGGGATCGGCGCCGGCGAGAATGACGAGACGGCGCTCGCCAAGCTCGACGCATATCTCTGCGATCTGAAGGAAATGCAGATCCGCGACGGGCTGCATGTCTTCGGCCGCGCGCCGGAGGGCCGTCTTCTCACCGATCTCGTCGTCGCGCTTGCCCGTCTGCCGCGGGGACACGCGCCGGGCGAGGCATCGCTCATCCGCGCTTTGGCGGCCGATCTGAAGCTTAACGATGGTTCAGTCGACGGCGAAACGAGCGCCGACGCGGCGCGCGGAACGGCTCCCGCCCGCTTCGATCCATTGGATTGCGATATGGCGGCGACCTGGGCGGGCCCGCGCCCGGATGTCTTGGCCGCGCTGTCGGCCGATCCCTGGCGCAGCACCGGCGACACCGTCGAGCGGCTGGAGCTGTTGGCGGCTGAGCTCGTCTCGGCCGGTCGGTGCGGGGCCGCCGACTGGCCGGCGAGCGCGGCGGTTCTCGACGACATCGCCGCGCGGCTCGCACCGGCGGTGACGGGCTCCGGCGAGGCCGAAATTGCCGGCCTCTTGACCGGCCTCGACGGTCGCTTCGTGCCGCCTGGGCCGTCCGGGGCGCCGACAAGGGGGCGGCCGGACGTGCTGCCGACCGGGCGCAACTTCTTTTCCGTCGACACCCGCGCCGTGCCGACCGAGGCGGCCTATCGGCTCGGCCGCAGATCGGCCGAGCTGTTGGTTGTCCGGCATCTGCAGGACCATGGCGAATGGCCGACGGCGCTGGGCCTTTCCGCGTGGGGCACCTCGAACATGCGCACCGGTGGCGACGATATCGCCCAGGCCTTGGCGCTGATCGGCGTAAAGCCGGTTTGGGATCGGGCCTCGCGCCGGGTGACCGGCTACGAGATCATGACGCTGGCTGAACTCGGCCGCCCGCGCGTCGACGTCACCTTGCGCATTTCCGGCTTCTTCCGCGACGCCTTTCCGGACCAGATCGCGCTGTTCGATCGGGCGGTCCGATCCGTCGGCGCGCTGAGCGAGGAGGCGGCCGACAATCCGATCTCCGCCCGGATGGCGCGCGAGCAGGCCGAACTGATCGACGCCGGCGCCAGTGAGGCGGAGGCGAAAAAGCGCAGCGGCTTCCGCGTCTTCGGCTCGAAGCCCGGCGCCTATGGCGCGGGGCTGCAGGCGCTGATCGACGAGAAGGGCTGGGACAGCGCCGCCGATCTGGCCGAGAGCTATCTCGTCTGGGGCAGTTATGCCTATGGCGCCGATGCGGCGGGCGAAGCCGAGCGCGGCGCCTTCGAGCAACGGCTGTCCGGCCTCGACGCGGTGGTCCACAATCAGGACAATCGCGAGCACGACCTGTTGGATTCCGACGACTACTATCAGTTCGAAGGCGGCATGAGCGTCGCCGTCGAGCATCTGACCGGGGCCCGGCCGGTGGTCTATCACAACGACCATTCGCGCCCCGAGCGACCGATCGTGCGGACCCTCGACGAGGAGATCGGCCGGGTAATCCGCGCCCGGGTGGTCAATCCGAAATGGATCGCCGGGGTCATGCGCCACGGCTATAAGGGCGCTTTCGAGATCGCGGCGACCGTCGATTACATGTTCGCCTTCGCGGCGACCACCGGGGCGGTGCGCGACCATCATTTCGAGGCCGCCTACAACGCGTTTTTGATGGATGAGCCGGTCTGCGACTTTCTGCGCGCCAACAATCCGGCGGCGCTTGACGAGATTCGCGACCGCTTCGCCGAGGCGATCGCGCGCGGTCTGTGGAAGCCGCGCTCGAATTCGGCCCGCGCCGAGCTGCGCGGTCCCAGTCCGCGATGAGCGCGGGGCTTGAAGAGCGGCGCGCTTCGGCTCATGAGAGCCCCATGACGCCCACCATCAAAGGCCCGATCGTCCCGAAGCCGAGCTTTGCGCCGGCAAGTCGTCACCCGGGCGCTGAGGGACGAGGTGGCGCCGACACCGGAGCAGGCCGCATGAGCGAAGACACGAGTGCCCGCAAGATCACCGATGGCATGAGCGAGGACGAACTCGACGCCCGCCATGCCGAGAAGATGAAGAAGAAGAAGGCCGCGCGCGACAAGATCCTTGCCACCAAGACGATCGAGAAGGGCTTGCTGATCGTCCACACCGGCAAGGGCAAGGGCAAGTCGACGGCCGCCTTCGGGCTGGTCTTTCGCGCCCTCGGCAATGGGATGAAGGTCGGTGTCGTGCAGTTCGTGAAGGGCAAATGGGAGACCGGTGAGCGCAAGGTGCTCGAGCATTTTCCCGATCAGGTGACGATGACCGCCATGGGCGACGGCTTTACCTGGGAAACTCAGGATCGCCAGCGCGACATCGCTGCCGCCAAGGCTGCCTGGGAACGGGCCAAGGCGCTGATCATGGACGATGAGCATGATCTCGTGCTGCTCGACGAGATGAACATCGTCCTGCGTTATGACTATCTTGATATCGCCGACGTCGTTGCCTTCCTGAAGACCAAGCCTGAGAAGAAGCACGTCGTCGTCACCGGCCGCAACGCCAAGGACGAGCTGATCGACCTCGCCGATCTCGTGACCGAGATGACGATGATCAAACACCCCTTCCGCTCTGGGGTAAAAGCCCAGAAAGGCATCGAGTTTTAAGCGCGAAGGGACGGCGATGACGATCGACGGCAAAGGCGGCGCCGGCGCGCCGGCGTTCGACATTCATGGGGTGCGGCTCGATCCGGACGAGTTGGCCGCAGCCGGCCCGTTCTCCAAGGCGGAGCGCGCGGCCGTCTATCGCGCCATCGAGACGCGGCGGGATGTGCGCGGCGAGTTCCTGCCGCAGCGGGTGCCGGATGCGGCGATCGCCCGGCTCCTGGAGGCGGCCCATCACGCGCCCTCGGTCGGGCTGATGCAGCCCTGGAACTTCATCGTTATCCGCGATCTCGACCGGCGCCGGGCGATCCGCGACATCGTCATGCGGCGCAATGACGAGGCCGCGGCAATGTTTGAGGACGAGCGGGCCGCCGCCTACCAGCGGCTGAAGCTCGAGGGCATCGTCGAGGCGCCGCTCAACATCTGCGTGACCTGCGACCGCGGGCGGGGCGGCAAGGTCGTACTCGGGCGCACCCATCAGCGCGATACCGATCTGTTGTCGACCGCCTGCGCGGTGCAGAATCTGTTCCTCGCCGCGAGAGCCGAGGGGATCGGCGTCGGCTGGGTGTCGATCTTCGAGCCGGACGATCTGCGGCCGGTTCTCGGTCTGCCGGATGCGGTGGTCCCGGTCGCCTATCTTTGTGTCGGCTACGTCGCCGAGCTGTTTCGCCGGCCCGAGCTTGAAGCGCGCAAATGGTCGAAGCGGCTCGACCTGGAAAGCCTGGTCTTTGCCGAGGGTTGGGGCAGCGCCTGGGCCTTTCCGGAAGTCGGCTAAGTTTTCGCCATTCGCATCCTGCCGCCTACCGCTCGACCAGCGACAGGCGGCCGATCAGATCCTCGGCGATGCGTGTCGCGGCTCCCGCTGCCATCGCCATTTGAGGCAGCAGCATCCATTCCAGCGACCAGGCGGCGCCGGAGCGCTCGTTTTCGTGGACGAGCGCCTGATGCAGACCGCTGACGAGCGTGGCGTTGAACCGCGCCAGGGTGACGAGAATCTCGGCGCTGATCGGATTGCTTTTGTGCGGCATCGCCGATGAGCCGCCGCCGCCGGCAAGCGTCAATTCACCGACCTCGGTCTGTAGTGACAATGCGGTATCCTGGCCGAACTTGCCGAGGGCGCCGGTGACCATCGACAGCCAGCCGGCGAGTTCCGCGATGCCGTCGCGCTCGGAATGCAGCGCGCTCGCGGCGGCGGGAAGGCCAAGCCGCGTCGCGACACCGGTCGCGATCGCCTCGGCCTTGTCGCCGAACGCCGCGCGGTCGCCGACGGCCCCGCCGATGCGAAGCGCAAAGGCGCGCGGCGCGATCTCCTCGCGGCGCAGCCGGCAACGCACCAGCGGATCGGACCAGGAGGTGATTTTTCGGGCAAACGCTGTTTCCGTGGCCGTCTGCATGCGGGTATGCGCCACCACCCTGGTCTTGCCGGCGTCCAGCGACCAGCGGGTGAAGGCGTCGGTGATCGCCGCCAGCCGGCGGTCGAGAACGAGGGCGACGCCCTGCAGCCGCATCGCCATCGAGGCGTCGATGACGTCCTGGCTGGTCGCGCCCTTATGCAGTGCTTCGGCCGCGGGCTCTTCCCATCCGGTGCGCAGCTGCTTCAACAGGCTCGGCACCACCACGCCGTCGCGGGCCGTGCCCGCGCCAAGCGCCGCCAGATCGGGTGTGAAGGCGGCAGCGCGGGCTTTGATGGCATCGCGATCGTCAGGTGCGATCAGCCCCGCCTCCGCTTCGGCCTCGGCCAGCGCGACCTCGAAAGCGACCATCGCTTCGAGATCGGCGTCTGCGGTCAAATAACTCGCGATCTCCTCGTCGCCGAAGAGGGAGCCGAGCACCGGATGGTTGAAGACCGAGGCGCTCACGCGGCAGCATCCTGGCCGAAGACGCTGGCGGCAAAGCCGCTGAGGAGACGCGCGGTCGCGTCCGGCTGTTCGATGCAGGGCAAATGCCCGGCGCCGGCGACGACTTCGAACCTGGAATTGGCAATGAGATCGGCACAGGCCTTGACGAGCGCCGGCGGGGTCGAGCCGTCCTGATCGCCGACCATGCAAAGCGTAGGAAGCCGCAGCGCACGGGCGGTCTCGGTGTGGTCGGCATCGCGCAGGGCCGCGCAGCTGCCGAGATAACCCGCGACCGGTGAATTCAAGAGCATGTTGCGATAGCCGACGAAGGCCGGATTGTCCGCTGTGCGAAAGGCCGGGGTGAACCAGCGGGTGAGGATCTGCTCGGCGATGGCGGCAATTCCGTTGTCTTCGATGGCGGTGATCCGGCCGTTCCAGCTGGCGTCGTCACCGATCTTCGGGGCGGTGTCCATCATCACCAGGCCGGCGAGCCGCTCCGGGGCCATGGCCGCGAGGCCGAGCGCGATCGGACCGCCGATCGACAGACCGACGACGAGGGCCGCGTCGATGTGGTGGTGATCAAGCAGCCCGAGGAGATCGGCCGAATGTTCGTCCATGCGATAGGGCGCCGGCGGCACCTCGGAGAGCCCATGGCCGCGCTTGTCGTAGCGGATCACCCGGCACCGATCGGTCAGCTGCGGCATTATCGAGTCCCAGATCCGGAAGTCGGTGCCAAGCGAGTTGACGAGGACCAGGGTGGGGGCGTTTGCCGGGCCGTCGATCCGGTGATGAATCACGATGTCATTGATGCGATCGAAGGGCATAAGGGGTTTTCCGAAAAGCGTCGGGGTCTCGACTCTGTCGAATGCGAGGATAGCGGTGCGCTGACTTTAAGATAGCCCTCGCAATCCAAGCTCTCTTTTCCGAACGCTCCATTCCTGCTAGCGCCTGACAGAGCAAAATCACCGATCAAAGCCGGAAGGGCACGGATGTTTCTTAGTTGTGGCGATTGCCTGTTCGACCTCTTTGCCAGCGCTGAAGCCGATGTCGCGACGATCGGGCTGTCCGGCAGGGTCGGTGGCTCACCGCTGAACGTCGCGCTGGGCTTGTCGCGGCTCGGCCATCACGCCGCCTTCTTCACCAAGATCTCCGGCGATCTCTTTGGCGAGCGCATCCGGGCCTTCATGGCGCGCGAGCGGATCGATCAGCGCTTCCTGATCCCGACCGATCGCAACACCACCTTGGCGATGGTGTCGCTCGCCGCCGACGGATCCGCGACCTACGCCTTCTATATCGAGGGCACGGCCGATCGCTCGATCGCACCGGCGGAGGTGCCGCAGGCGCTGCCCGCCGAGGTCGAGGCGATCCATCTCGGCTCTTATGCCACCGTGACGGAGCCGACGGCGAGCGCTCTCTTGCAACTGGTCAATCAGGAGGCGGCACGCCGCTTCATCTCCTATGATCCGAACATTCGCGCCTCGATCGAGCCCGATCTCGACATCTGGCGGGCGAAGGTCGCCGAACTCGTGCCCTTCGCCGGATTCGTCAAGGCGAGCGAGGAGGACATTGCCCAACTCTATCCAGGACGGCCCGTCGATAGCGTCATCGGCGACTGGGTCGATGCGGGGGCGGCGATGGCCGTTGCGACGCTCGGAGAGAACGGCGCGATTGCCGTAACGGGCACCGGCGCAGGGGCGCGGGTGCCGGGCGAGACGGTCGCGGTGGTCGATACCGTTGGCGCCGGCGATACGTTCCAGGCCGGCATGCTGGTGGCGCTGAAGGAGCGCGACGGCCTGTCGCGCGCGGCGATCGCCGGTTTCGGCACGGCCGAGCTCGAAGATCTCCTCGGCTTTGCCGTCAAAGCCGCAGCGGTCACCTGTACCCGCAAGGGCGCGGACCTGCCGCGGCGGGCCGATCTGGGCCTTGCCGCCCGCGACTGATCGAAGCGCTGCAGCGGCGCTCGCCGCGCAGCAGGGACAATAAAAAACGCCGGCGGGCCGAGAGCCCGCCGGCGTTTTTCATGTCAGGATCAAAGAGCGGCGAGAACCGCTCTTCGGCCCCCTCTTAGTTGAAGTGGTAAGCAGCCTTGGCCCAAACGGTGTGGAAGTCCAGGTCCTTGTTGCTGTTGCTGTTGAACGAGACGTTGTTCACACCGTTGGTGCCGGTGACCGTCTGGGTGTTCTTGCCGAGGTTGGTGTAGAGGTACTCGACACCGAAGGACAGGTTCTGGGTCGCCATCACATCGACGCCGGCGCCGGCGGTATAGCCGACCGACTTCTTCTCGTTGTCGGTGCTGAAGGTGTAGCCCGCGAAGTCGCCGGTGGTGGTCGACGGCGTCGAAACGCTGTTCTTCACGCTCCCGTAAGCCAGACCGCCCGTGCCGTAGACCAGGATGTTGTCCATGGCATAGCCGAGGCGGGCGCGAGCCGTACCGAGGTAGTTCAGCTTGTTCTGGGCGGAGAACTCCGCACCATTCGGCGTGGTGTAGGAGGTGTCCTTTTTGCGGTTGATATAGTTGAAGTCGGCCACCGCACCCAGGACGACGTTGTTCTGGAACTGATAGTCGTAGCCGATGTTGGCGCCACCGATGAAGTTGCCGGTGTCGTCACCGCCGACATTGCCGTTATAGAGCGTCGGGTCGTTGCTGCTGCTGAAGCTGGCGTCACCATTGTGGCCGAAGGTCGCGCCGGCCTGAACGCCGAGGCTGAGGCCGGTCCAGGTGATCGTCGGTGCAACCGGCTGGATGGCGACCGGAGCTGGTGCCGGCGGCTCCGGCGCGATCACGTCGGCAGCCATGGCCGGGGAGGCGAATGCGGCGGAGGCCAGCAGAAGGGCAAAGCGTTTCATCAAAAATACTCCAGTTTGTCGCTGTCGCGACGACGGGGCAGGAAGGGTCTCTGCCTAAGACGGATTCGGATTGCGTCCGAATTCAACCGTGATCAGTGATTGGTCTCATTGGCTGAATCGTGGCAGGAATACGATCTCATCCAGAGTGTTGCAGTTTGGTCGCATCCTCGTCGTCGTCACGACTTGGGTGGCCAAATCGTCGACTTTATCCATTGAAAAACGTTTAAAAATCAAAGTTTACAGAAATTCCTCAAATAAGTTCAGCAATTTACGAGTATGGCGAAAATGTGAAGATAAAATTCCTCACACTGGGCTTGATTTCTCCATTTGCTCCGCATGTGCCCCGTCGCGACCGCGTTACGGCGCGACCGAAGATGGTGACCCGATCTTTGCCACAATCATCCAGGTCGGCTGCCCATAGGGGTTACGCGGCGCATCAGTTTGGATTCATTCTTATCTTAGATTGCCAAGGTGAGCGTTCGGCCAATATGATGTGTCCTGTGGGTGCTTGGACAATCCGACCAACATCACACGAAAGGGAGGACAGATGCGTATCATCACTCTTGTTCTGGCCGGTGCTGCGCTTGGCTACGCCGTCGGCGCGGCATCCGCGCAGGAGATGGGCGATCCCGCTGCCGGCGAGAAAATCTTCAACAAGTGCAAGGCCTGCCACGCCATCGGCGAGGGTGCCAAGAACAGGATTGGCCCGGAATTGAACGGGATCGTCGGCGACAAGCCCGGCGCCGATCGGGGCGGCTATAAGTTTTCCAAGGGCTTTCAGGATTGGGCGGCCGACAAGACCGCGTGGAACGAGACGCTCTTGACCCAGTGGCTGACCAATCCGCGCGCCGTGGTGAAGACCACCAAGATGGCGTTTCCCGGCCTGAAGAAGGACGCCGATCTGAAGAACGTCATCGCCTATCTCGCCAGCTTCGACGCCAAGGGCGGCAAGCAGGATCCGGCGGCGGCGCTGAAGGCGGCGGCCTCGAAATAGCAGTTCCCGGTTGCTCCCAAGGCCGGTAAGCGTAGCATGTTGAAACGGCGGTCCTGCCTCTATGGCGGGCCGCCTTTTCGTTTGAGCGACGCACGGGCTCGGCAGTCAGCCGTCGTCGGCGGTGAACGTTTCGCCCGCAGGCCGGCCATCATCGGTTTCGCCCGGCGAATTGGCAAACGGCACGGGCGGCGCTCCCGCTTCGACCTCGCGTGCCGTCACGGGACCGCTGGGGGACCCCCGGGACGAATGCCGATCGCAACAACAAACATTTGCCGTCGATCCAAAATCGGAGCGCGGCCGGTTGCGATCCGAGATTATCGACCGTTGCGCTTTCACGTTCAACGGGTGGACGCGCGGGGCTTCGGCTCGCGTGTCATTGCCTGTTCGACCGCCGGCATCAGGCCGGTGCGGATCGAATCTGGTGTGAAGGGGCCGATCTGCTTGTAGAGAATTTCGCCATCAGGCGAGACGAGAAACGTCTCCGGCACGCCATAGACGCCCCAGTCGATCGTTGTCGCGCCCTTTTCGTCGACGCCGATCGCGGCATAGGGATTGCCGAGATTGGCGAGGAAGCTGCGGGCATTTTCCGGTTTGTCCTTATAGTTGATCGCCACCAGCCGAAAGCGCTTGTCGCGTGCAAGCTGCATCAAGAGCGGGTGTTCCTCGCGGCAGGGAGCGCACCAGGAGGCAAAGACATTGACGAGGATTGGTCGGCCGTCGCCCGGACCGGAGAGGTCGAGCCCCGGCACCGGCTTGCCGTCGCCGGTCATTGCGCCTTCGAGCGGCGGCAACACGGTCATCGGCGCGCTCTTGCCAATCAGCACCGATGGGATTTCCTTGGGATCCTGGCCAGAGCGCAGCTGATAGAGAAACGCGCCGGCGAGCCCGAGAAACAGGACGAGCGGCAACAAAACCAGCAAGCGCGCGGCGCCGCTGCGGCGCTTGGGGGACGCGGTGTCGGCATCGGCGCTGGCGAGCAGCGTCTCGTCGTTGTCGTGGGTCGTCATTTTGCCGCTTCCGTGTCCTGACCGGCTCTGCCGCCGACTTCGGAGCGGCGGCGGATGCCGCGGGCTTCGAGGGTCTTCAACGCTCGGCGCTGGGTGCGAGCATCGAGAAGGATCCAGGCGAACAGCCCGGCGATCGCCACGGCAGAGATGCCATAGGCGGCGGTGATGAAGGCAAAATATTCCGATTGCATGATCGTCTCCGGATCAGGCCTCGGCACGTCGGGCGGCCAGCCGCGAGAGTGCGGCGACCCGCCTGCGCAAAATTTCGGTGCGCATCGCCGTCAGATGCAGCGCGAAAAACAGCACCGTGAAGCCGAGCGCCGAGATGAGCAGCGGCACCAGATAGGTCGCTGGCATCGCCGGACCGTTCATCCGCAACACGCTCGCCGGCTGATGCAGCGTGTTCCACCAGTCGACCGAGAATTTGATGATGGGGATATTGATAAAACCGACGAGCACCAGGATCGCAGCCGGCTTCGCCGCCTTGCCGGGTTCCTCCAGAGCGCGGGTCAGGGCGATCAGGCCGAGATACATGATGAACAGCACGAAGACGGAGGTCAGCCGCGCGTCCCACACCCACCATGTGCCCCACATCGGCCGGCCCCAGATCGAGCCGGTGATCAAGGCAAGTGCGGTGAACACCGCGCCGATCGGCGCCGCCGCCTTGATCGCGACATCGGCGAGCGGATGGCGCCAGACCAGCGTGCCGAGCGCCGAGACGCTCATCACCGTCCAGATCATCATGCAGAGCCAGGCGAAGGGCACGTGGATGAACATGATCTCGACCGTCGTGCCCTGCTGATAGTCCGGTGGGACCGTCAGCCCGAGACCGAGGCCGACGGCAATGCCCAGGAGCGCAACGGCGTAGAGCCAAGGCTGGACCTTGCCCGACAGATCGAGAAACCGCGTCGGGTTGGCGAGGATCGTGAAGCGAGACGACTTGGCGCCGGCGGAGAGGTCGGTCATGGGGCGAGGTTAGAACCTCTTTAAGCGCGGGGCAAATGGAGGTTTTCCAATCTTTGCTCAGATCCTCCGCAACGGCACACAATGCCGTGATCGGTGGGGCGGTCGCCTGGCGGAGAGTAACTCCGGCGCCAGCCGAACAAAGCGGTCGGCGTCGCTGCCTTGCCTATCGCGGTGGCTTATCGCGCTTGGTCTGAGGAGCGCACCGCGACAATGAAAAGCCGCGGAAAGGCGAAAAGTGCCTTACCGTCGGCACGGACCGGATAGGCCTTGGCGATCCGAGTCGCATAGGCAGCGAGGAAATCGGTCTGCTCGGCGGAGTTCAGCAGATCGAGAAAGGGGCGCAGGCCTGTTGCCCGCACCCAGTCGATGATCGCCGCCGGCCCGGGAAGCACATGGCAATAGGTGGTGCGCCAGATGTCGATCGACGCGGCGTGGGGTGCAAGGAGATCGTAATAGGCCTCTGCGGTGAGAATACGGGCCCGGATCTTGTCCGCGTCGCCGATCTTGGCGGCAAAGCGCGGCTCGACCGCCGTCTCGCGCATCAGCCGATGGGAGGGCTCGTCGAGATTGTCCGGCATCTGCACGGCCAGCACGCCGCCCGGTGCGAGCGACGCCATCAGCTTTGGAAGCAGCCTCGCATGGTTCGGCAGCCATTGCAGGACGGCATTGGCAAAGACGAGGTCGGCGGGCGGTTCGGCCTGAAACGCGGCCACATCGCCACGCGTGAACTGCGCCTGCGGCAGCCGGGCGCGGGCTTTGGCGAGCATGTCCTGCGAGGTGTCGATCCCTTCGAGCTTGGCGGCCGGGTAGCGTTGCGCAATTAATTCGGTCGAGTTGCCGGGGCCGCAGCCGAGATCGACGGCCCGAGCCGGCACCTCAAGCGGCACCCGCGCCAAAAGCTCGGCCGCCGGCCGTGTGCGCTCGTCGGCAAAGCGCAGATAGAGGTCGGCATTCCAGTCGGTCATTGGGGGACAAACCTCGGAAGGGTGGCGGCGGAACACCCTCCGATAGGCGCAGCTGGCCTCAGATGCCAGCGCATTCAGCATCCCGGCTATAGCTGTTTCGGCCTCGCAATCGTCTCACGGATCCTCGATTGACTGGTCGTGGCTCCAATCCTCGTGGCTATGGCGGACGCGAATGATCAACACGCCAGTCTGCGTCCTGGTGTAGACGACGAGATGGGAACCACAGGGATGGATACGGACCGGCGGCGTCAATTCGGTGCGTTCGCGGGCAAGGTCCGGAAGCGGGCCAGGACCTCGAAGCATTGTCGCAAGCGTGCATGATAACGTGCTGCTTGTGCTGCTCCGAAGAAGCGAATGCTGTCGGCGTAGATCCGCTGGACGTCGTCCGCGGCTTTTTCCGTGAGCTTATAGGTCATGTCCGGCTGGATCGATTCCCGCGGTGCGAAGAGCGGCCGCTTCGATTTCGTCCATCGAACGCGTACTGATGCCGCTTTCCAGTCCCTCGGTGACGAGCGCCTGCATCTGAGCGATCTTGACCGCGCGCTCCTGATCGCGGCGGATCAGATCGCGGACATAATCGCTGGCATTGCTGTATCGACCGGATCGAGCCTGAGCTTCGACCCACTCCTTCATCGGATCGGGCAGGGAAACATTCATGGTCGCCATCGCAAAGCCTCCAGCTCGCATCATGCAATTGTTGGCAAAGTTTGCCAAGAGCCCTCAATCCCCGCTCGCCTTCAGCGCCGCGGCGGCTGCCAATGGGCCAAGGGCACCGAAAAACAGGGTGAGAGCGCACAGAATCAGGAAGGGTGGCAGGAACGGGGCGGGGTCGGTGACGGCGCCATAGGTGGCCGAGACGCCGAAGATCAGCACCGGGATCGTCAGAGGCAGGACCAGCACCGAGACGAGCAGGCCGCCGCGGGGCAGGGCGACCGCGACCGCCGCGCCGACGGCGCCGATGAAGACGATGGCGGGGGTGCCGACGAAGAGCGTCAGCATGACGGCGAAGAGCGCCGTCGGCTGCAGCGCCAGGAACAGGCCGAGAAGCGGCGAAGCAAGCACCAGCGGCAGGCAGGACGCGGTCCACAGCGCCAGGCATTTTATGAGAACCACCAGCGGCATCGGCACCGGGCCGGCGATCAGCAGATCGAGCGTGCCGTCCTCGCGGTCGGCCTGGAACAACCGGTCGAGGGTGAGGAGTGTCGAGAGCAGCGCGCCGATCCACAGGATCGCCGGGCCGATTCGCGACAACAGATTGAGATCGGGTCCGACGCCGAAGGGCACCGTCGCGATCACCGCGAGAAAGAAGATGACGGCGGTCATGCCGCCGCCGCTGGAAAAGGCGAGTTTCAGATCGCGCCGGAACAGAGCCCTCACAGCCAGCCCTCGGCGGTGGCAAGATCCGCTTCGTCGATCGTCATCGCGGCCTCGCTTGCCGCGTCGCGGGCCGGAATGTGAAGGGTCTCGGCCTGGTCGAGGCCGAGCGGATGATGGGTCGCGGCAATCGCGATGCCGCCGGTTCGAAGATGATCGGCAACCATGCCGGCGAAGCGCTCCTGTGAGGCGAGATCAAGGGCCGCGGTCGGCTCGTCGAGGATCCAGACGGTCCGCCGCACCACCGCCAGGCGGGCCAGGCTTGCCCGCCGCTGCTGGCCGGCCGAGAGATAGCCGAAGGGCACATCGTCGATGCCGGCAAGGCCGACGGCGGCCAGCGCCGCGCTCGGGCGAAGGCCCGGTGCGCCGCCGAGATAGCGGGCCCAAAACGTCAGATTGTCGGCGATGGTGATCTGCGGCTTCATGCCATGGCGATGGCCGACATAATGGGCGACATCGGCCAGCCGCGCGGCCGGTTCGCCGTCGGCCGCAATCAAGCCGTTCAGGCGAATCGCCCCGCCGACCGGCCTCAGCAGACCGGCAAGGGTGCGCAAAAGGGTGGATTTTCCCGCCCCGTTCGGGCCGGTGACGACGAGCGCTTCGCCTGCCTTCACCGCGATTTCGAAGGGGCCGGCGACGGCCGTTTCTGCTCGTCCAACGATCAGTGCGTCGAGCGCAACCTGGCTGGATGTCACGCGATTGCCTTTGTGATCAGGGCGTTGCGCCAAATCGATGCAGAGTCGGCCCGGCGGATGCTGCGCCCTGTCATATTTTGTCGCCTTTGTTCTCCGCGGGCCTTTATAGCCATTACAAACTTCCCTATAACCCGCTCAGCCACTCCAGCGACCGGCGTGGACAATTCAAGCGCCGATCTCATGGCGCCCGCATCGGCACCGACGGGCGTCAGGGCGGACAGCGGAAATGGTCGTACCCGCATCTTCGAGCGCGCTGATCCGCGGCGCATGAAGGCCGTTCGCCCTTCGGACTATTTTATCGGTTCGAGAAGGAATGTGAGCCTCGTGACTAACCACCCAGATAGTTTCAAAGCCAAGAAAACGCTCGACGTCAACGGCAAGACCTATATCTATTTCGACCTGAAGGAAGCGGAGAAGAACGGCCTTGAGGGCGCCTCGCGCCTGCCCTTCTCGATGAAGGTGCTGCTGGAAAATCTGCTGCGCAACGAGGACGGGCGCACCGTCACGGCCAACGACGTCAAAGCCGTCGCCCAGTGGCTGAATGACAAGGGCAAGGCCGGCTACGAGATCGCCTATCGCCCGGCCCGCGTGCTGATGCAGGACTTTACCGGTGTTCCGGCCGTGGTCGACCTGGCGGCGATGCGTGATGCGACCGAAAATCTCGGCGCCGACCCAAAGAAGGTCAATCCGCTGGTGCCGGTCGATCTTGTGATCGACCACTCGGTGATGGTCGATTTCTTCGGCCAGAGCGATTCGTTCGAAAAGAACGTCAATGCCGAATATGGCCGCAATGGCGAGCGCTACACCTTCCTGCGCTGGGGCCAGGAAGCCTTCCAGAACTTCCGCGTCGTGCCTCCCGGCACCGGCATCTGCCATCAGGTGAATTTGGAATATCTCGCCCAGACCGTCTGGACCCGTGATGTCGACGGCGAGACCGTCGCCTATCCTGACACGCTGGTCGGCACCGATTCCCATACGACCATGGTCAACGGCCTGTCGGTTCTCGGCTGGGGCGTTGGCGGCATCGAGGCGGAAGCGGCGATGCTCGGTCAGCCGATCTCGATGTTGATTCCCGAGGTCATTGGTTTCCGGCTCGAGGGCAAACTGCCCGAAGGAACGACCGCGACCGATCTCGTCCTCATGGTCACCGAGATGCTGCGCAAGAAGAAGGTCGTCGGCAAGTTCGTCGAGTTCTTCGGCCCGGGCCTGTCGAACCTCTCCCTCGAGGATCAGGCGACGATTGCCAACATGGCGCCGGAATATGGCGCGACCTGCGGCTTCTTCCCGATTGACAAGGACACGCTCGCCTATCTCGAGGCGACCGGCCGCGACAAAGACCGGATCGCCCTCGTCGGGGCCTATGCCAAGGCGCAAGGCATGTTCCGCGAGGATGGCACGCCCGATCCGGTGTTCACCGATACGCTGTCGCTCGACCTTGCAACGGTCGTTCCCTCGCTGGCCGGCCCGAAGCGTCCGCAGGACCGCGTCGCGCTGACCGACGCTGCCGGCGCCTTCGACAAGGCTCTCAGCGAGATCAAGGGCGGCCGCAAGAAGAGCGAGACGCCGCAGTCGGATGGCGATTCCCGCTTCATGGACGAGGGTGCGGCCACCGGCGCCGTGGAAGCGGCCCGCTTCCCGGTGGAAGGCGCCGATCACGGCCTTGCCGATGGCGACGTCGTCATTGCCGCGATCACCTCCTGCACCAACACCTCGAACCCCAATGTGCTGGTGGCGGCCGGCCTGGTCGCCCGCAAAGCCTTCGCAAAGGGCCTGAAGGTCAAGCCGTGGGTGAAGACCTCGCTGGCCCCGGGCTCCCAAGTGGTGACGGAGTATCTCGCCAAGGCCGACCTCCAGAAGGATCTGGACGCGATGGGCTTCAATCTCGTCGGCTATGGCTGCACCACCTGTATCGGCAATTCCGGCCCGCTGCCGGAGCCGATCTCCGACGCGATCAACGATAACGACCTCGTTGCCTGCTCGGTGCTGTCGGGCAACCGCAACTTCGAGGGCCGGGTCAATCCCGACGTCAGGGCGAACTATCTCGCCTCGCCGCCGCTGGTCGTCGCCTATGCGATCGCCGGGTCGATGTTCAAGGACATCACCAAGGAGCCGCTCGGCCAGGACAAGGACGGCAATGACGTCTATCTGAAGGACATCTGGCCCTCGACCCAGGAGGTCGCCGAGATCGTTCGCAAGACCGTCACCCGCGAGATGTTCGAGACCCGCTATGCCGACGTCTTCAAGGGCGACGAGCACTGGCAGAAGATCGCCGTGTCGGGCGGCCTCACTTATGACTGGGACGATCGCTCGACCTACGTTCAGAACCCGCCCTATTTCGAGGGCATGGACGCTGAGCCGAAGCCCGTCACCAATATCGAGGGGGCGCGCATTCTCGGCCTGTTCGGTGATTCGATCACCACCGACCACATCTCGCCGGCGGGCTCGATCAAGAAGGACGGTCCGGCCGGCGACTATCTGGTCTCCCATCAGGTCCGGCCGGTCGACTTCAACTCCTATGGCGCAAGGCGCGGCAACCATCAGGTGATGATGCGCGGCACCTTCGCCAATATCCGCATCAAGAACCAGATGGTGCCCGGCACCGAGGGCGGTGTGACCATTCACCATCCCTCCGGAAACGAGATGTCGATCTACGACGCGGCGATGACCTATAAGGACGAGGGCGTGCCGCTCGTCATCTTCGCCGGCAAGGAATACGGCACCGGTTCGTCGCGTGACTGGGCGGCGAAGGGGACCGTGCTTCTCGGCGTCAAGGCGGTGATCGCCGAGAGCTTCGAGCGCATCCATCGCTCCAATCTCGTCGGCATGGGCGTCGTGCCCTTCGTCTTTGCCGAAGAGGGCACGTCTTGGGCCTCGCTCGGTCTGAAAGGCGACGAGACGGTGACCATCGACGGCCTCACCAGCTTGAAGCCGCGTCAGGAGATGGAAGCCAAGATCGAACGGGCCGATGGCTCGAGCGAGATGGTCAAGCTCAAGGCCCGCATCGATACCGAGGACGAGCTCGAATACTACAAGAACGGCGGCATTCTGCACTACGTTCTGCGCCGTCTCGCTGCCTGAGCGATGCTGTGACGGCTCGTTCCGCGACCCGTCACAGGTGCCGCGATCGATAAATCGGCGCGTTGAAAATCATGATCATGGGGCCGGGCGGCGATGTCGCTCGGCCCTTTCTCATCGTGATCCCGCGGGTCGAACTTATCGGATGCTTTGCGGGAGCAAACGCATTTTTCACCCGCAATTGACTAGCCCGTGTCTGGCTTGATCCCTTAGGGTCCGACGCGGAAAGGGTTTCTGTTCACATGCATTCCACGTCTGCCGTCGATCCAACCATTCCCAGCGGCGTCACCTCACCACCTTCGCGGGCCCAAGCCGATTCCGAACGACGGATGGCCGGTGGCTGGCCGCGTCGTGAAAGGGTTTTTGCCTGATGCGGGATTTGGGACAGCGACCCCACGTCCGACGGATGCGCCCGGTCATGGCCGCGGCGATCGCCGTTCTTTTGCCCACCGCTTTGGCCTTTGGCGGCGAGCGGACGAAACAGCAAATCACCCATGTCCTGGAGCTCTTCACCAGCCAGGGGTGCTCCTCCTGCCCGCCGGCGGACGCGTTTCTCGCCGAGCAGGTCGACAAGCCACACGTTCTCGCTCTTTCCTATCATGTCGACTATTGGGACTATATCGGCTGGCGCGATACCTTCGGCTCGGAGCACAACGATGATCGCCAAGCCGCCTACGCCAAGGCTTTCGCCAACAAGATGGTCTATACGCCGCAGCTGATCATCAACGGCCATGTCGACTTGGTCGGCTCGCACATCGCCAAGATCGAAAGGACGATGGCCGAAGGCGGGCTCGCCACCGGGCCCGGCGCAGCCAGCCTCAGCGTTCGGCGGATCGGCGACAGCATTCACATCAGCGCCCACGACGTGGCAACGCCGCCGGGCGCCCGCAAGCCCATGCTTGTGCTCGTGAATTTCGGTGATGTGGCGACGGTGGCGGTCGATCGCGGTGAGAACCAGGGTAAGACGCTGGTTTCTGTCCATCCCGTCCGAAGCTGGCAACTGATGGGCATGGTCGGTGCCGAAGGCATGGAGGTCGACATGCCGCTCTCCTCGATCATCCACGATGGCGCCAAGACCTATGGCTGCGCGGTGCTTTTGCAGGCCGTGAAGTCCGATGGAAGTCCCGGTCCGATCCTGGCGGCGACGCAGATCGAGATCGATCCGAACTGAGACGGCGTTGAGGGTCGCGCGTGGCTGCGGGCTGCGCGTCGGCGCCATGCCTCGGCGCGCCGCGTGTCCGATAGGACGCACAAAGGACGCGCATTCTGCTTGAGTCTCAGCATCGGCCCGAAAGTCGATTTCGATTCTCGGGCCGATTCTGTCGCCACGTCAGTGAATCAGTGCCGTCCCGGTAGGATCCGATCCGGCGGGCGATGGCCGTCCATCAGCGTGCGGATGTTGATGATCACCTTCTCGCCCATCTCGATGCGGCCTTCGAGCGTTGCCGATCCCATGTGCGGCAACAGCACGACGCGGTTTTCCTCGGCGAGCCGCAGCAGCTTCTTCGAAACCGTCGGTTCCTGCTCGAAGACGTCGAGCCCGGCGCCGGCGATCGCGTCATTTTCGATCGCCGCGACGAGAGCCGCCTCGTCGATCACCTCGCCGCGGGCGGTGTTGACCACGAAGGCGTGTGGCTGGATCAGCGCCAGACGGCGCGCCGACAACAGGTGATAGGTGGCAGGCGTATAGGGACAATTGACCGAGATGATGTCCATGCGAGCGAGCATCTGGTCGAGACTTTCCCAATAGATGGCGCCGAGCTCGGCCTCGGTTCTGGGGCTCACGCGTTGGCGATTGTGGTAATGGATTTCGAGGCCGAATGCCTTGGCGCGCCGGGCGACGGCGGTGCCGATCCGCCCCATGCCGACGATGCCGAGTTTCTTGCCCCAGATCCGCCGGCCGAGCATCCAGGTCGGCGACCAGCCAGGCCAGCGCCCGCCCGCCACCAGCCGTGTTCCACCCTCGACCAGCCGGCGCGGCACGGCGAGAATCAGCGCCATGGTCATGTCGGCGGTGTCCTCGTTGAGGACATTCGGCGTGTTGGTCACATAGAGATTGCGCGCCAGGGCGGCCTCGACGTCGATGTTGTCGATGCCGTTGCCATAATTGGCGATCAGTTTCAGCCGCTCCCCGGCCTGCTCGATCACAGACCGATCGATGCGATCGGTGACGGTCGGCACCAGGACATCGGCCTCGCGCACCGCGGCGACAAGCTCGGGCTGCGACATCGGCCGGTCGGTCATGTTGACGCGGGTGTCGAACAGCTCGCGCATGCGGTTCTCGACCGTGTCGGGCAGCTTGCGCGTCAGGACCACGATTGGCTTGCTGCGCTCGTCCATCGCTCGCCTTTCCGGCTTATTCCAGGCCATCGGCTCGAAAATCTGGATCGATCTTCAAACAAGCCGTGATGTTCACAGTCAATGCCTTCGAACATTTGCTGCGCGCTCATGGGCGTGCAGGGCGTTCGCAAGGGGTTGTTAACCGAACCAGTCGATTATTCCGGGCTATGCCGATGGTCCTTCCTAGCAGTCGAGCGGCGGGAAAAAAAGTTCCGCTCCGCGCCGTGATCGTCCGTCGGTTCATCAAGCGTCTGGCCGTGGTGGATGTGTCGTCTCGGCCGCTACAGCATCGGCCCGAAAATCGGAATCGATTTTCGGCAAAGCACGATGCGTCGATTCAAAGGGTGAGAGCGCCCTGCGTCCGATCGGACGCAGGGCGCTCTAAGGAGAAGCCGTCATGTCGTCCACTGTCCTTCGTTCCGTCATCCGCCGCTCGCTGCTCGGGCTCGCCGCGCTGGCGATCGCCGCTCCGGCGATCCCGCCGGTGGCGTGGTCGGTCGAACTCGGCCCAGTCTCCAAGCTGCCGCTGCCGCGTTATGTCAGTCTCAAGGCGGCGCGGGTGAATGCCCGCATCGGACCTGGCCGCGACTATCCCGTTACCTGGCTCTATCTGAAGCCCGGTCTGCCGGTCGAGGTGATCCAGGAATATGAGCTGTGGCGGCGAATTCGCGACTCCGAGGGCTCTGAGGGCTGGGTCTATCATTCCTTGCTGTCCGGCGATCGCACCGCCATCGCGGCGCCCTGGCTGAAGGGCAAGGCGACGATGATCGACGTTCACTCCAGCCCGGCGCTCGATGCGCCCCTGGTCGCTCGGCTCGAGCCCGGCGTCGTCTCCAAGGTCGACGAATGCAGCTCGGGATGGTGCGAGATCACGGTTTCCGAGCGAGATGGCTATGTGCGCCAGGACGATATCTGGGGCGTCTATCCCGACGAGAAGATCGACTGATTTCACGATCGCTCGGCGGGCTCAGTAAGGTGCGTCCCGTCGCACGCACGACACGCTCGGCGATGGCGGCATGGGCAGCCGATCCGCAAGGGACCGGCTTTTCGTTCGTCTGCGGTAGCCAGCGCGCCTGAGAAACGATACCGGTGCGCCACTGGCAATCAGACGGACAGCACCATGGCGGAATACGACCTTCTCACCATCGGCAACGCCATCGTCGACGTGATCGCGCGCGGCGACGACGCTTTTCTTGCAAAAGAAGGGATCCAGAAAGGCGGCATGACGCTGGTCGATGCCGAGCGGGCCGAGCATCTTTACGCGGCGATGGGACCGGGCGTCGAAACCTCAGGCGGCAGCGCCGGCAACACCATCGCCGGCCTCGCGAGCCTTGGCGGCAAAGGCGCCTATTTCGGCAAGGTCGCCGACGACCAGCTCGGCGCGATCTTCACCCATGACATTCGCTCGCTGGGCGTTGCCTACGATACCAAGCCGCTCGCTAAGGAGCCGCCGACGGCCCGCTGCATGGTGGTGGTGACGCCGGACGGCGAACGCTCGATGAACACCTATCTCGGTGCCTGCGTCGAGCTCGGCCCCGAGGACATCGACGAAGCCGTCGTCGCAGCGTCGAAGGTCACCTATTTCGAGGGCTATCTCTGGGATCCGCCGCGCGCTAAAGAAGCGATCGTCAAGGCCGCGAGAATCGCCAAGGCCCACGGCCGATCGATGGCGATGACGTTGTCGGACGCCTTCTGCGTGCATCGCTATCGGGCCGAATTTCTCGATCTTCTGCGCTCCGGCACGGTCGGTATCGTCTTCGCCAATGAGGCGGAGGTCTTGGCGCTCTACGAAACCGAGGATTTCGACGCGGCCTGCGCCCAACTGGCCAAGGACGCGCCGCAATTTGCCGTCGTCACGCGCTCTGAGAAGGGCTGCGTGGTGCTCGAGGGCGACGAGCAAATCGCGGTTTCGGGGCAATCGATCGACAGACTCATCGACACAACCGGGGCGGGCGACCTGTTTGCGGCGGGATTTTTGCGCGGCTATACGCTCGGCCTTGATCACGAAGCCTCGGCGCGCCTCGGTGTGGCTGCCGCAAGCCACATCATCCAGCAGATCGGTCCCCGGCCGCAAACCCCGCTCAGCGATCTTCCGGCGGTGAAAGCCATTCTCGGCGCTGCTTGAGACGGCTTGCCACGGGTGGGCGTGGTGGGCTGCCACCCGCCTTTCGGCTCTGTCCGGTGCCGGCGCGGCACGCAGTCTTGAGATGGAGACCACATTCATAAGCCACCTCATCGGCGGCTGTGCGTGACCGAGATGTCGTGAATGCCTCTGACGCTGGTCGGCAAGCCAGCCGAGCCGCGCGTTATTCGGCGGGCACCAGGCCTTCGTGCCCGAACATGCCGCTTGGCTGGTCGGACCACCTCCTCTCGGCAATGCTCGTCAAAGCGGCATCGGCACTCGGCGCGGTGAGTGAGAGCATGCGCTCGGCCATCGCCGGCAGCAAAATAGCGCGGGCCTCCTGCGTGTGGAACCCGCCATTCAACTGACAAGTCATCAGCAGGAAGTTGCGATAAGCGCGAATCATCTCCGGATCCGGCTTCTGGGTGCTCGACCAGAAGTCGGCAAGCGGGCCCTGGAAGGTCAGCCCCTCGACGTCGTAGACGGCCTTGCCGAGGCATTTCACCGGGATGCCGCTCATTACCCCCTGCAGGCCACCGGTGGAATTGATGGTGATCATGCAGTTGGTTCGCTCCATCAGACCGGCGATTCCAGCTTTGCGCATGTAAACGGCGCGATCCTGGATACCGAGCTTTTCAGTGAGGGACGCGAACATCTGGGGCAGCCGTTCGATGCCATAGTCAAGCGGGTGCTGCTTGACGACCAGAAAAGCCTCGTCGGGGGCGCTCTCGGCGAAGGATGTCAGCACCTCTTCAAGGAAGCGCGAATTGGTGCCGAAGGGCGAGTGATAGCGGATCTGACCGTCGCCGGGCTTTTGCATCAGCACGAGATAGAGGCGCGATCCCGGCTTTGCTTTATGGGCGTCGACCCGCGCGAGAGCGGCGTCCTCGTTGTGTAAGGCGCGCCAGCAATATTCGCCGATATATCCCCGCCCTTGACGAGCAACGGAGTCGCCATAGTAGCTTGAATTATAAGGTAAAATCGGCTTGAGCAGGGTGCTCCAGAGGAAGTGCCGGATGGTATTCATCACATGCGGGCGCATGTGCACTGGGAAGGTCTTGCACGCCTGTGCCGGCGGCAGCGCCTGACTGATCACCGCGGGATCGCAGCTTAGCTCGCTGTTGCCGTTGACGCCGTTCTGAGCGAGCGTCACATGATGGGGGCGCAGATAGCCGTTTTCGAGAACCAGCCGGGTGAGATTGAGCCGCTTGGCGATGCTGAGCGCAATCCGGTTTCGGGGAAGGGTATCGTTATATGTGACGATGGTCTGGATGCCACGCGAGCGGATGACGGAGCGCAGAAAGCGTGCCCAGCTCATGGAACGGTCCAGCATGATGCGGTTGCGGGCCGGCGTTTCCGCCCAGTCGCCGCCTTCCAGCACAATACGGTAGACCTCGGCACCCTCATCTTCCAATCGTTCCGCCAATTCACGGAAGAACTGTCCGAACGGAGCGCCGACGAACAAGATTCGCTTCGTCGGCATGGTTTGCAACGCTCCCCTCTATCCTTGCCACCGTCAGGCGTTGCGCGCCGGTGGAAGAGCTTCATTCGCGATTACTCGATCATCGACTCGGAGTCGCGCCGAAATGAGTCGAGTGTTTTAGAATCCGTCAGTTTCAACCCTATTGATGCATGGCAGCCACATTGTCGCAGTGTGGCATACAATTGCTTGCCGACATGACGTAGAATACGACCCCTCTGCCGCCGAAAAAGCCGATGTTTGCGGCAATTGTTTGAAGGGCCGGATTCAAGCAGTTGTGTCAGAGCCACAGTTTGTCATTAAGGCTGATAGATGCTGGCTGAGAGAATAAATTCAAGGGATATGATATCCGAAAGATCCGCAGCGACGAGACTCACTTTTCGCGATGCAGCAATGCAATCCGTGAATGCGCGCCTGTTCCGGCGGGGGCGGTCATTACCCGCCGAATCCGTCTCCTGTAAACGGCGTGAGGGTGAGCGAAACAGCCGTGGGATTTGGCAAGGACGGCCTTGGCCATTGGACACGGTTTGTGGGCTTGCCAGAGACCATCGCTGCATTGCACGACGGCGCCGTGCTTGCCGCGCCCTCGGACCGCTTCGCATCGGCCCGACGACGCTCTGTGCGACCGATTGTCTTGCGAGTTCAGTCGATCGTGAGCAGTTCGACCCGCCGGTTGCGATAGACGAGACCGGCCTTGCCGGACAAAAGCTCGAGCGCGCGCTCGCCGAAGATCTGTCGACGCCAACCGACCAGCGCGGCCACTTCGGCCGCTTCGCCTTTGGAGGCAAGTTGCTCGAGGTCGGAGGCCGACGCGATCAGCTTGCCGGCGACGCCCTCTTCCTCGACGACGATCTTCAGCAGCACCTTGAGGAACTCGACGGCGGCGGCGGTGCCTTCAGGCAGAGCCTGTGGCCGGGGAACGGGCGGCAGATTGGACTGTGGCATGGCATGCGCCCGCTGGACGGCTGCGAGGATCTCTTTGCCGGCGGAGCTGCGCTCGAAGCCCTTGGAGAGCGTGCGCAGGCGGCCGAGTGTCTGCTCGTCGCGAGGCTGCTGCTGGGCGATCTCGTAGATCGCTTCGTCCTTCAAGATCCGGCCGCGGGGCTTGTTGCTGTCGCGCGCCTCGCGCTCCCGCCAGGCCGCCACTTCTTTCATGATCTGCAATTCGATCGGCTTTCGAACCCTGAGCTTCAGCCTCGTCCAGGCGTCGTCCGGCGCAAGGTCGTAGGTCTCGGGGTTCGCCAAAAGCGCCATCTCCTCGGCGAGGAAGTCGTAGCGCCCGGTCGTATCGAGCCGGTTGCGCAAGGCGAGATAGACGTCGCGCAGATGGGTGACGTCAGCGAGCGCGTAGGTCAGCTGCTTGTCCGTCAGCGGACGACGACGCCAGTCGGTAAAACGCGACGTCTTGTCGATCCGCGCATTGGTCAACCGGGCGACCAGCTGATCATAGGCGATCGATTCCCCAAAGCCGCAGACCATCGCGGCGATCTGGGTATCGAACAGCGGCTCCGGCACCTGGCCGGCGAGCTTGTAGAGGATCTCGATGTCCTGGCGTGCGGCGTGAAAGACCTTCACCACGGAGGTGTTGGCCATCAGCACGAACAGGGGCGACATGTCGATGCCTGGGGCGAGTGGGTCGATGATCACGCCTTCGTCCGGCGAGGCCATCTGGATCAGGCACAGCTCTGGCCAGAAGGTCGTCTCGCGAATGAACTCGGTATCGACCGTAACGAAATCGGACGTCGCGAATGTCTGGCAGGTCTCTGCGAGATCCGCGGTGGTCGTGATGAGATGCATAACGTCTCTTTAGCCTGAAGCATTGCCCCAGTGAAAGCGTCTTCTTAAACGCGATTGGGTGATCGTTGGCTGATCCTTTCCTCGCCCGGCGTGCGGCGCAAGCCTCGTTCGCACCACCGGGCGTTATCAAAGGCCTTGGTGCGAGTGACGCTGCGCACGCCGGCGCTCACGCCCTTGACGCGGTCGAGTCGGAAGCGGAAACATCGCTCACGAAATTTGCCAGGGCATTGGCCGCGCAAAGACGGTTCGATTTGCCGCTGCTGAGGATGCTTTTGGAGCAAGCAGACAGAGGGTTTCGGGGCGTCCAATCGGCGCCTCCGGCGCTTTGCAAGACAATCATCGCGTCAGTTTTTGTGACGCGGCAGGAGTGCCCCATGAAGACGATCTTCGTTCAGTTCAAGTGCCGGCCGGGCATGGCCTATCAGGTGGCCGACGAGCTGGTGCTCGAAGTTCAGGAAATTTCAGAAGTCTTCTCGACCTCCGGCCACTACGATCTCATCGCTAAATTCTATCTGGCGGACGATCAGGATATCGGGCGCTTCGTCACCGAACGTCTGCAGGTGCTGGAAGGCGTGGCCGACACCTTCACTCTCGTCGCCTTCAAAGCCTTCACCTGAGAATCATCGCCGGGAGGGGTTGTCAGCTCCGTCAGCTGAGACTGGGCCAGACACGGTTGCGACCGGCTTGTTTGGCCTCGTAGAGCGCCCGGTCAGCGTCGGCAATCAGGCTGTCCTGCATGCCGGGACGCAGGCGGCTGGCCATCGCCCCGATGCTCACCGTCACCCGTGTCGCGCCGTCGGCGTGGAGGATCGTCAGCTGTTCCACCTCGCAGCGGATCCGCTCGGCGATCATCAGCGCCTCAGCCAGCGAGGTCGCCGGGAGGAGGATAAGGAATTCCTCGCCGCCAAAGCGGATCACCAGATCGTCCTTGCTGCGGACCGCGTCGAGCAGCACCCGGGCGACCCGCCGCAGGCATTGGTCGCCGGTCAGATGGCCGTTCTCGTCGTTGAAGCGTTTGAAATGATCGACGTCGATCATCAGGATGGCCGCGAACTCGTCGGTCTCAGCGTTGCAGATCCTGGCAAAGGCGGTGTCGAGCCGGCGCCGGTTGTACAGCCCGGTCAGCGCGTCGCGCTCGGCGGCCGTCTGCGCGCTCTCGAAGCGCAGTTGCTCCTGCAGTCGCCGCAGAAATCCATGGCGCGCATCGCGTTGCATCTGCAGATTACAAGACAGGGATAGATAGGCCGTCGCCGCGACTGCCATGATGCCGACGACAAGGACCGGCACCGGCGCCCGAGCGATCAGCAGCGCGCTGACATAGATCAGCAGTGCGACGGCGCTGGCGATGATGGCCTGGTCGTATTCGATCCGGAACAACAGGTTCATATACATCAGCACGAGGATCGCCAGGTACTGATAATGCTGGGCGGCGCTGCCGGTATTGAGAGTGTAGATCACCATGATCTGGGCGCAGATCGCGAGTGGGCCGAGCGCGACGCACAGGTCGCGCTTGCGTAGCGACCAGCGATCGCGCAGGCCGAGCGACGACACGACGATGATCGGCGAGACGAAAAGCAGATGAATCGCCACGCTGAGCCAGAATGTTGCCGGCAGTAGCACATAGTCGACGACGAGGAAGACATTATAGCAGACAAGAGAGGGGACGATCAGCGCCTGAATCAAGCGCCTTCGATAACGCAACCGGTAGGCGTCATAAGCGGCTTCGATTTCCGGTGGAAAGGGGCCGCGATAGGCTCGCCCGGAAATCAGTTGCTCGACTTCAACAAGGTCCATCGGCGCTCGTGCCTTTTCTCAGAAGCGATCATGGAATCTGCTGAATTAACGCGGGTTTTGGCGATTCGATCAAAATTTTCGGATGCCTGTTATGCGCTGAAATGATTCGGGCGCCAGCCTGCCGGCCGGCGCCCGAATCACAAATCAGTGGATATTGTGCCCGCTGCCCCGTCGGACAATGCGGTGGAGAAAACTACCACAACGAGTAGCGAAGACCAGCCTGGATGATGTGGCGCTTGAAGCCGTTGTCGTCGATCGCGATGCCGAGTGCGTCGCCATTGGCGGTGGTGCCGGTGATTTTGGTCACGCCGGCGCCGCGAACGTCGGTGAAGCGATAGCCGAGATCGAATTTGAGATTCGGCGAGATATCGTAGGACACGCCGGCCATCAGCGAATAGGCAAACCGCCAGTCCGCGCTGTTTTCCGTGTTGACCGTGTAGGTCGATCCGCAGGAGCTGCCGCCGTAGACGCAGCTCGCTTCATAGGCGAGGTGAACGGCGCCCGCGCCGGCGCCGACATAAGGCGTGAAGCCGGCATAGGTGCCGAGATCGACATAGGCGTTGGCCATCACCTGCCACGCCGTCACATCGGTGCCGACCACGGAATTGACCTGCGGAAAATTCGCGGCGTCGAGGTGATCCTTCCAGTATCCGCCGGTCACGTCGGCGCGGAGATAATCGGTGAACTGGTAGCCGATGCCGCCGCTGAAGATCGCGCTGTTGGCGAGCGACACGTCATCGGAGGTGCCGGAAAAGTCGTTCCGCGTGGTGGTCGTGCCATTGACCGTGACTTGGTAGAGGTCATAGCTCGTCGGCAGATGGCTTTTGAACTGGTAGCCGACATCGCCACGCAGGTACCACCCCGTGCCGATCTCGACCGGCTGCAGCTCTGGAACATCCTGGTAGACCGGCGTGTCGTAAAGCGGCGGAAGATCCGCCGCCATCGCCGCATTGCTCTGTGAAACGAGGGTCGCGGCGGCGATCGCCCCGATCCAATGGACCATCTTCATCGGTTTTGTTCCCCTGCCGTCCGGCCTGATCTCAAATTTGTCAGCGCATCGTCGGCTCGGCTGGCGAATGGCGTCTCGCCGTTGCAACGATTGCGATGCGACATGCGACGCACATTGCCGTCGCCAGCTTGACCGGAACTGTCGCAGGGAAGGGTTAATGCTCCATTAACCCTGTCTCTTAACCAATTGGCGGCCCCGACCGCTCAGCGTGCGGCGGCGGCTTCCGCTTCTGCCGTTGCCTGTTCGCGAAAGACGCGGCGCATGATCTTGCCGCTGGTGGTGAGCGGCATCTCCGCGACGAAGGCGATTTCGCGAGGATATTCGTGGGCCGACAAACGCGCCCGTACGAAGGCCTGGATCTCGGCGGCGATCGCGACGCTGGCAAGCGCCGGATTGTTGAGGCACACATAGGCCTTGACGATTTCGGTGCGCAGCGGATCGGGCTTGCCAACGACCGCGGCGAGCTTGACCGCCGGATGGGCAACGAGGCAGCTTTCGACTTCACCCGGCCCGATGCGATAGCCGGCCGAGGTGATGATGTCGTCGTCGCGGCCGAGAAAGGCGACATAGCCCTCGCCATCCATCACCGCCTGATCGCCGGTCAGCAGCCAATCGCCGGAAAATTTTGCCTTCGTCGCTTTCGGATCCTGCCAATAGTTGAGGAACATCACCGGATCGGGCGCCTTGACGGCGATGGTTCCGGGCGTGCCCGCCGGAACCTTTGCGCCGTCGGCGTCGAGCAGCGCCACCTGGTGGCCGGGGACCGCTTTGCCGATCGCGCCGGCGCGCGAGACGCCGGCGGCGACGGACGAGCCGAGCACCATGTTGCATTCGGTCTGGCCGTAAAATTCGTTGACCGTCAGGCTGAGCGTCTCGCGGGCCCAGGCGAAGGTCGCGGCCGGCAGACTCTCGCCGGCCGAAGCGATGGTCCGCAGAGCAAGATCGCGCGCGGCGTCCTCGTCTGTTGCGGCGGCCAGCATCCGCAGCGCCGTCGCCGGCAGAAAGGCATTGCGCACCTTCTGCCGGGCCATCAGCCGATAGGCCTCCTCGGCCCGAAACCGCTCGGCGGAAAACACCACCTGGACGCCGAGCTGCAAGGACGGCAGCAAGACGTTCAGCAACCCGCCGGCCCAGGCCCAGTCGGATGGCGTGTAGATCCGGTCGCCGGCCCGCGGGTAATCGTCGTGGTGAAAGCGGATGCCCGGCAGGTGGCCGAGCAGCACCCGGTGGCCGTGCAGCGCGCCCTTCGGCGGCCCGGTGGTCCCGGAGGTAAAGATGATCAGCGCCGGGTCGTCGGGGCCGGTCGCCGCCATTTCCAGGCGAGGCGGCGTCTCGCGGATCAGGCGGTCGAAATCGATCGGCCCGCCGTTTTGATGCTGCTCGGCGCCGACGACAATGACGCTTTCAAGCGTTGGTAAGGCATGACGGATGCCGCTGAAGGTCTCCAGCCCCTCGCGATGCAGCACCGCGAGCTTGGCGCCCGATGCCACCAGGCGGAAATGCAGCGCCTCCGGGCCGAAGCGCATCGCCAGCGGCACGGCGATGGCCCCGAGCCGATAGACGGCGAGATGGGCGATGACGGTCGCAAAACTCTGGGGCAGGACGATCGCCACCCGGTCGCCGGCGACAACGCCGCGGGCGGCGATCGCCGCGGCAAGCCGCCGCGAAATGTCAGCCAGTGCGCCGTAGGTCATGGTGCGGGCCGGCTGTTCGCCGCGATCCTCAATCAGGCAGATCCGGTCCGGTTCCTGGCGCGCCCAAGCGTCGGCGACGGCTTCGGCAATGTTGAAACGAGCCGGCAGATTCCAGGCGAAACCGGCATAGAGCGCCTCATAGCTCTGCATCGCGGTCTCCTTCAATTATAGGATGTCGGCGCCTTCACGTGGATCCGCGCGCAGGATGCCGATCCGTCTTAAGCGCAGACGATCAAAAAGGCGAACGGTGCGAGCGGGGGTCAGATCGCCAGCGGCGGCGTGCGGCCGCGCATTTCCAGCTCCCATTCCGCCGTCCAGCCCCGATCGTTGCGAGCAACGACGAGATAGTTGCGCTCGCTGGCATAGGTGGTTGGATAGTCCGGCAATGCGCGGATGCGGATCTTGCGGCCTTTCAGCGGGCTTTCGCCGAAGCGGGCGAGCAGACCGAGGACGACCGGATAGGCCTTGTTTGGCGCCGGATGGGCGATGCCGGAGGCGACCAGCTGATGCAGGATGCCGCCGGCCTTGAGGCGCATCTCGCCGCGTGTCGCCAGATGGATCTCACCGGACAGCACGGTCAGCGCGCCGTGGCCGCTCTCTGGCCAGCTCGCGAGCTTTGCCAGAAAGCGCCGCCATTCGACGCGGTGGGTGCGGCTTTGCCACTGGTCGCGCAGATCGTCCTCATACTCGTTGGTGCGCGGCAGGGCGTCGGCGATAAATTCCGCCCAGCTGAGCCGAGGCCCGAGAGCGGGAACGCTCGACATGACGAAAATGCGGTCGCCGTGCGGCGTCGCGTCGAAGGCGGCATCGAGCATCGCCCAGCCGTTCTCGCCCATCACCCGCTCCAGCCGCCGCTCGCTGCGCAGATCCGGCGCGATGATCGACAGGCCGGGATAGCGGACGACGATGCCGAGATTGCTGCCGGTCTTGTCCGAAACGATGGCGGGCATGGTGTCGGGACGGGTCGCCAGCTGAAAGACCAGGAACATCTCACGCGCCGCCGCGAAGATTGCCCGGCCGATGGGGCTGTCCAGCATTTCCGGCGGATGGCTGCCCCAGCCGTCGATGATGTCGTGGTCGTCCCACATCATGATCGAGGGGACATGCGCGGCGAGGCTGGCGAAAGCCGGCCGGGAATAGGTGATCAGATAGCGCTCGAAATAGAAGCGGCGAAGCGCCTCGCCGATCTCCTCCGTCAGCGGCACGATGCCTCGCTCGGTCTTGGCAAGCGCAGCCCAGCGCTCGACCTCGGGATGGCAATGCAGCACGTCGTCGGCATAAAGCTGGTCGCCGCCCTGCAGCAATAGGGTGAAGGGATCGCGATGCTGCTCGTCGGCCAGAAGCTGCCAGACGGCGTCGCGCTCCGTCAGCGGGCGGTCAAGATCGTGCGCTTCCTGGCCGTTGCAGGAGACATAGGCGATCCGCATGGGCGCCGTCGCCGGCGAGGTGACGCGGAAGGTGTCGCCATCGACCGTGTAGGTGCCGACCGTGCCGCTCGGCAGGGTGAAGTTGTAGGCGTGGACGGTGCGGCCGAAGGCGGTGAGCAGCGAAACAGCCTCGACCGGACGGTTTTCGGCGGCGAGCGCTGGCGGCGGCGCATCGTCGGGGCATACGACGAGGGCGCGCAGGCGATCATCCTGACCGTCGCCGCCCAAGGCGAACAGAATCGGGCCTGTGCCGGCCGGCGACAGGGTCTGCGGCGCTCCGGCTGCTTCACCTCGGGATGTTGCCATTGATACGCCTTCGTCCCACCCGCCTATGCCTGCCGCATGGGCAGGCTGAGAGCATCGGGCCTCAGATATAGGCCCGCAGTCCGTCTTGGCAGGGGGCGAAGCGACGAGGACGCGTCAGGCGCGGCCTACCAGCGCTTCAGCCAGTCTTCGTCGGTGGGGATTTTTTCCGCGCTGGTGGCCGCAAGACCGGCGCTGGCGGAGACATCGGGAAGGGAGGTTGAAGCGAGGCTGGCGCTGCCCGATGCCCGGTCGGCGGATTCGTCGCTGACGAGAACGCGGCCGCTGCGGCCACCGTCTACGGCTGCGGTCGCCGTCTGGCGCGAGCGGAACATGCCGAGGAACGGGCTTTTCGCCGGAATGCGGGGCGCGGCGGTCTCGCTCGGGCGGTCGCTCGGCACCGGCGTGGCGGCGGCGATCTCCGTTTGAGCCTCGCCATAAGCCATCGCCGTGGTCGTCGCTGGGCGCGCCGCGGTCGGATGGGTCTCGGCCATGCGCATGGCGCTGATTGCGTCGGGTGCGTCGTCGGCCGCGCGCACTTCGGCCTGAGTGGTCATCCGCAAGCCCGGATTGAGACGACGTGAGACTTTTTCATAGAAGGCGTTGCCGCCGGCGATCGCCATGTAGTTCATGTTGCGATAGGCGAAATTCATGCCGGCGGTGTGGAAGTATTTTGCGTCGGCGACGCCTTTGTGCCGGGCGCCTTTCAGCACCTTGTAGGCGGTCTGCATGGCGAGATCTTTGCCCGCCTCCATCTGCCGGGTCATCACCCCCGGCGCGAACTGGCTGGGCTGGCCGACTACGGAACACACGTCATTGGGATAGTTCGGCGAAGCCACCCGGTTCATCACCACGGTGCCGACCGCCAGCATGCCGTCTTCGCTGGTCCGATTGGATTCGAAATACATCGCTCGCGCCAGGCACTCCTGGGCCGGGCCGAGATTCTCCGCGGCGGCGACGTCGACGGCCTTGAAGGCTTCGTCGGCTCCGGGCGCCCCGACGCAGCCGGCAAGCGGCAGGACGAGGACGGTGAGCAGGCCGAGCTGGCGATATGTAACGGCGTGTTTCATCATCATGACAAACCCGTGATGACAGATTCGGGCAGCAAGTCGACCGCTTGGGGCCATTTTTTCAGATCGGCTGGAAACTGTTGCCGCAAAGCCATAGGGCGCGTCGCTTCAAATGGCGGCAAAACGGCTGGATTCGAGGGGATTTAGATGGATTTTGCCCGGTTTCGGCGCACGAGTGGCCGCCATCCGATCTTGCGTGGCTGCCTAAAAATCAATCGTCCTTGCGTAAGGTCTGGGCAAGCCTCGCGGCGCGGCGGCGACCCCGTCGCTCCAGCCGGGGCGCTGTGAACTGCGGCGTCGGCGTTTCCGCCGGCAGTGCGGGCCTGGCACGCTTCTTGATTCGGAGTGTGGCGTGCGGTGCGTCTAGGGTTCCGGCGTCCTTTTAAGGGATGTGACTGGTCCGAGAGACGCACTCCCCGTGAGTTGCGGGGAGACACGGCGGGCCAAAATCCCGGGAGAACGCCGCACGGCCCCGCGTGAAAGCGGGCCGTCTCCCGGTCCTCTTCGCGCGATGACACCTGATCCAAGGCCGATCCCGGCCGTCGCGACGAAAAGGACGATGCCCATGCGAATGCTCACCGCCGCCCTCGCCATCATCGCCACCTGTCTGCTGGGGGTGCCCGGCGCGGTTCCTGGCGCCCAGGCCGCGCCGAAGAAGGATTTTTCCGTCTGCTGGTCGATCTATGCGGGCTGGATGCCCTGGGGTTACATGCAGGATTCCGGCATCTTGAAGAAGTGGGCGGACAAATACGGCCTTTCGATCAAGGCGGTACAGATCAACGATTACGTGGAATCGATCAACCAATACACCGCCGGTCAGTATGACGGCTGCGCCATGACCAATATGGATGCGCTGTCGATTCCGGCCGGTGGCGGCGTCGATTCCACCGCTCTGATCGTCGGCGACTATTCCAACGGCAATGACGGCGTCATCCTGAAGGGTCAAGGCAAGAGCGCGCTGAAGGACATCGTCGGCCAGAAGGTCAATCTCGTCGAGTTCTCGGTCTCCCATTACCTGCTCGCTCGGGCGCTGCAGTCGATCGGCAAGAGCGAGCGGGATGTGACCGTCGTCAACACCTCCGACGCCGACATGGTCGCTGCCTATCAGACCCCGGACGTGACCTCGGTCGTCACCTGGAACCCGCTGCTGTCGACGATTGCGGCGACGCCCAACGCCAACGAGGTGTTCAATTCGTCGGAGGTTCCCGGCGAGATCCTCGATCTGATGGTGGTCAATACCCAGACCCTGAAGGACAATCCCGATTTCGGCAAGGCGCTGACCGGGGCCTGGTACGAGATGATGCGGCTGATGCAGTCCAAGACGCCCGAAGGCAAGGCGGCGCTCGAGGCCATGGCCAAGGCGTCGGGCACCGATCTGAAGGGCTACGAGGCGCAGCTCTCGACGACGGCGATGTTCTACGATCCGAAGAAGGCGGTCGCTTTCACCAAGGGCGACACGCTGTCGAAGACCATGACCTTCGTTGCCAACTTCCTGTTCGACCACGGCATTCTCGGCCAGGGCGCGCCGAGCGCCGATTTCGTCGGCATCGCCTATCCCGGCGGCAAAACCACCGGCGATACCGGCAATCTCAAGCTGCGCTACGACCCGACCTACATGGAGATGGCGGCCGAGAAGCAGCTGTGAGCCGGGGCGGTTCGTCATGCGGCTGATCAATCGATATCCCTCGCGGGCGATGCGGGCAGCGCTCGGTGCGCTGCCCTTCGCCGGGCTTCTCGGCGCCTATGCGGTGGCCAGCGCCATTCGCCTCGCCGAAAACCCGCGCGACAAGCTGCTGCCATCGCTGTCGGCGATGGGCCAAGCGATGTATCAGATGGGCTTCGTGCCCGACCGGCGCACCGGCGATCTCTTGCTCTGGTCCGATACCTTTGCCAGCCTGGAGCGGCTGGCGATCGGCATCGCGATCGCAGCCAGCCTTGCCATCGTGTTCGGCGCGATCATCGGCATCCTGCCGATCGGCCGGGCGCTGTTCTCGCCCTTCGTCGCAGCCTTTTCGCTGATCCCACCGATCACCATCCTGCCGATCCTGTTCATCGTTCTGGGGCTCGGCGAGGCGGCGAAGATCGGGCTTGTCGCGATCGGCACGGCGCCGTTGATGATCCGCAGCCTCGCGCAAGGCGTGCTCGACATTCCGCGCGAGGAAATCGTCAAGGCCGAGACGCTCGGCGCGTCCACCTGGCAGATCGCGACGCGCGTCGTCTTTCCGCAACTCTGGCCGAAGCTGATCACCGCCATCCGCCTCGGTCTCGTGCCGGCCTGGATCTTTCTCATCTCCGCTGAGGCGATCGCGGCGACGGAGGGCCTTGGCTATCGCATCTTCCTGGTGCGCCGCTATCTCGCGATGGATGTGATCCTGCCCTATGTCGTCTGGATCACCCTGCTCGCCTATCTGATCGACCGGCTGCTCGCCGGCATGTCGCGCCGGCTGTTCGCCTGGGCGCATCTGTCGGGAGAGGCGCTATGACCTTCCTCACCGCACAACGGATCGGCGTCAGCTACGGCGATGTGCCGATCCTCGAGCGGGTCGACCTTCGCGTCGAGGAGGGCGCGCTGGTGACGATCGTCGGGGCGTCAGGCTGCGGCAAGTCGACCTTCCTGCGCATTCTGCTCGGCCAGGAGCGGGCGACAAGCGGAACAATCGCGATCAACGGCGTCCCGATCGCCGCCGAGCCCGACGCCGGCCGCGGGATCGTGTTTCAAAGATATTCGGTGTTTCCGCATCTGACGGTGCTCGGCAATCTGATGCTGCCGGCGGAATTCGAAGGCTCGCGCGTTCTTGGCCGGCTGTTCGGCAGGCGCCGCCGGGCGGCCCGTGAGGCGGCCGAAGCGATGATGGACAAGATCGGCTTGGACCATGCCCGCGACCGCTATCCCGCGCAGCTCTCCGGCGGCATGCAGCAGCGTCTCGCCATCGGCCAGGCGCTGCTCAAGCGGCCGCGGGTCCTGTTGCTCGACGAGCCCTTCGGCGCCCTCGATCCGGGCACCCGGCGCGATATGCAGGCGATGCTGATCGATCTGTGGCGCGAAACCGGGATGACCGTTTTCATGGTCACCCATGACATCCAGGAAGCCTTTCATCTCGGCACCCGGCTGCTGGTCTTCGACAAGATCCGCCATGATCCGCAATTTCCGGCCGCCTACGGCGCTACCATCACCTACGACATCCCGCTGCGCGGCCAACACATGTCGCCGGACGCAGGCGCCTTTCGCCTCGATGCCGAGCCCGCCGTGACCAATGCCGGCAATCCTTTTCTTTCGAGAGCAACGAGCGAGGAGACCCAACCATGAGCACCGATATCCGCTTCGAGCGCCCGGCCCGTGCCAGCCGCAAGGCCGGCCATTTCACCAGAGGGGGGCGCCAAAACGCCCATCACCCGAATTTCGATGCCAAGGAAACCCGCGGCTGGAAAGCGCTGGAGGCCGAGGACAAGCTCTCCGGGGACGGCTGGAAGCGCGAGGTGAAATGGGCCCTCGATATGGGCCTTCCGGGCGCCGACTCGATCACCGACAAGTCGATCCCGACCTTTGCCCGGGGCGAGCTGCCGCATTTTGCCGGCATCAACACCTTCCTCAAGGCGCCCTATGTCGAAAATGTACGCGATGTCGGCCGATATGACGCCGCGGTCCTCGGCATTCCCTTCGATTCCGGCACCACCTATCGGCCCGGCACCCGATTTGGCCCGCAAGGGATCCGCCGCATCTCGGCGCTCTATACCACCTATAATTACGAGCTCGGCGTCGATCTCAGGGAGCAGATGACGCTGTGCGACGCCGGCGACGTCTTCACCATTCCCGGCAATCTGGAAAAGAGTTTCGATCAGATCTCGCGGGGCGTCTCGCACGTCTTTTCCTCCGGCGCCCTGCCGATCATGCTCGGCGGCGATCACTCGATCGGCTTTCCTTGTGTGCGCGGCATTGCCGAATGCACCTCGAAGCGCATCGGCATTATCCATTTCGACCGGCATATCGACATCCAGGAGAAGGATCTCGACGAGCGCATGCACACGACGCCCTGGTTCTGGGCGACCAATCTGCCGAACGTGCCGGCGGTCAATCTGGTGCAACTCGGCATCGGCGGCTGGCAGGTGCCGCGCCCCGGCGCGAAGGAGGCGTTCCGCCGCCAGACCAATGTTCTGACGATTGAGGACATCGAGGATTACGGCCTCGAAAAGACCGCTGAAATCGCCCTGGAACTCGCCTGGAAGGATGCCGATGCGGTCTATATCTCCTTCGATGTCGACAGTCTGGATTGTGGTTTCGTGCCGGGCACCGGCTGGCCCGAGCCCGGCGGTTTTCTGCCGCGCGAGGCGCTGAAAATCCTCGGCCTCGTCTGCGCGCCGGGCATTTGCGGCCTGGAAGTGGTGGAAGTCTCGCCGCCCTACGATACCTCCGACATCACCGCGCTGATGGGCGTCAGGGTCTGCGTCGAGGCACTCGGCTCGATGTGCGCCCACGGCACGATGGGCAAGCATAAGGCGATCATCGACAAGCCGGTCAGCTTCTGAGCGCGGCGATCGGCCGATCCATCAGCCACCAGAGCCAGGAGGGCGCCATGCATCGCGGCGACAGCGACCACTTCCATCCCTATGACGTCTCGGCGGGCCATGGCTATGGCCATGCGCCGGGCCACAATCACCAGGGCACCGCGCAGTGGCAGGTGCCGCACAAAAGCGACCATGGCGACGCGGCGGGCGATCCGGATCATCATCACGAGCCCGATCTCGACCTCGTCGAGACGGCGTTCGTCGACGGTTTTCAGACGGCCCCTGATCCGACCAGCTTCCTGCGTCTGGCAGGAATTCCCTTCGAGGCGCGGCTTGCCGACGGCACCGAGCTGAAGCTCCTGCGCGTTGCCCAGGAGCGGCGGATCGATATCGGCTCACTTTCGCCCCATCTCGGTGGCCACTCGTTTCGCTACGATCCCCTGCCGGCGCAAATGGTCTCCAGGCGCGACCGTCTGGTCTTCGTTTATTTCGACGGCATCGGCACCCGACCCTATAGGTTCGAAGACGCCCGGGCGCTCGGCGGGCGGTGAGGCGCGCGCGTTTTGTCCCGACCAACGCGGACCGTGCTTCCACTTTGCGGTCCGCGCCAGGACTGTTTTGACGTGGGCAACACGATCTCCGCATTGACGATCGCAACTAAGCGTTTCAGAGTTTTTGGGATGATGGTTTGCGATGGTCGTTCATTTTGATTTGCATGCAGACACTGCAATGCGAAACCGGAAAAGAGAAGCGATGCCTGCGAAGCCGATTGTGATCCTTCCCAAACATGGCACATCGGGTGTTGGGGGACTGAGGATGCCGGATGGCACATCGGCGCTGGTCGTCGATGCCACAGCCCATCGAAAAGGGCTCGAGGCCGCCGACAAAAAACTCAACGACATTCTGAAAACCGCAAGGCTGAAGGGCGGGCAGGGTGGAAGCAGACACGGCGGCTGAGTCCGGCGCATCAGTCGAGGTAGGCTATAACAGCGTCTTCGAGCGGCTCGTCGACGCGGCAGAAGGCGATGCCGCGACGCTGGTCGGGCTTGTCGCTTACGGGCTCTATAAGATCGGCAAGCGGGAATGGGCCTTGTCGGTCCGCCAAGCGTCGGGGCATCCTCCGACGCGCGAAGATCTCGCCGCCTATGCTCAGGCCCAGACGCAAACCGTCTTGGACAGCTATCGCTCCAAGGCCAACGAGATCGTGGCGTCCTACGCGACGGCTGTGCTTGAAAGCGAGCGACCGAATGTCTTGGCCGAAGCGATCCGGGGCAGCTTTATGCGGTCGTTTTGGCCGTCTTTCGCCGCGTCAGTGGCGTTCGCGGCCATTCTCAGCTTGATCGTGGTGATCGCCGCGATCAACGGCTTCGGCATCCCGATCGAGTGGCCTGCCCATCACCGCGTGGCGCCGCCGGTTCAGCGATAAACGAACAGGATCACGCTGTTGTTTTTGTCGCGACCGCTACGCCTCTCCATACTCGCCCATCAACGCTGCCAAACCCTCTTTATAAGTCGGATAACGAAATTCGTAGCCGGCTTGCTTCAGCTTGTCGTTCCGCACCCTCTTGTTCTCGCCGTAGAAGCTGCGGGCCATGGGGGAGAGATCGGCGGTGGCAAAATCGGTCTCGCCCGGCGGTTCCGCGCCGACCAGCTGGGCGGCGTGGAGCACCACATCCTGGGGGGCGGCGGGTTCGTCGTCGGTGACGTTGTAGATTCCGCCGAGGCGCTGTTCGGCGAGCCGTTTCGTCGCCCCGGCGATATCGGCGACATGGATGCGGTTGAACACCTGGCCGGGCTTGACCAAGCGCTTGGCTGTGCCGTTTTTCAGGTTGACGAAGCCGTTGCGCCCTGGTCCGTAGATTCCCGACAGGCGCAAGATCGCCACCGGCACGCCGCGCGTCTCACCCAGCGCGATCCAAGCGTTTTCGGCCTCGACACGGGCTTTCGAACGTTCGGATTTCGGATCGACGGGCGTCTCCTCGTCGATCCAGGCGCCGGCGTGGTCGCCATAGACGCCGATGGTCGAGAGATAGCCGATCCATTCGAGATTGGGGCTGCCATGGGCGATTTCGTCGAAATACCAGCGCAGCACCGGATCGCCGGCGCTTGCGTTGGCGCCGCCGACATTTGCGCCAGCGGGCGCCGCGTGGCCGGGCGGCGCCGAGACGAGGATGTGGGTAGCGCGATAGAGTGCCCCGGCGATGCCCTCGCCCGGACGCTCGCCGTCAAAGACCAGCGGCGTCAGCCCGTGGGCGGCGACCGACAGCGCCTTGTCCTTCGAGCGTACGGTCACGGCCTCGACCGTCACCTGATCGCGATCGAGGCTGTCGACGAAATGGGCGGCGGAGTAGCCGTAGCCAAAGACGAAGAGATGCATGGACGGGGCGTTTCCTTTCGTGATGGTCGCGCCGGCACGGCAGTGGGACGGATGGGCCGACCGCTCAAGGCACCGGCTGAAGTTCATTCCATTCGCTTCGCACGATCGCGTCAGATTCCCTATCAAGCGCAGCGGCGCGAAGCCGCAAGGCTTTGGGCGGATCGATCCGGCCCAGCGCCCAGACGGCCATTGCCCGAACCAGCGGCTGCGCATCCGCCAGTCTCGCCTCGATGAGGGGCAACAGTGCGGCGCTTCGCGCGTTGCCGGCGGCGATCAGGCAGTTGGAGACGAATTTCTCCCGTCCGATCCGTTTGATCGGTGAGCCGGAAAACAGTGCGCGAAAGCCGGCATCGTCGAGGGTGAGCAGCGCCGACAGTTGCGGCGCCTTCAGATCGTCGCGGGCCTGAAGCTTCGCCTCGCGGGCGACTTCCGCGAATTTGTTCCAGGGACAGACTGCCAGGCAATCGTCGCAGCCATAGATGCGGTTGCCCATCGCCGGGCGCAGGGCGCGGGGTATCGGCACCTTGGTCTCGATGGTGAGGTAGGAGATGCAACGCCGCGCGTCGAGCTGATAGGGTGCGGGAAAGGCCGCGGTCGGGCAGCTGTCGAGGCAGGCCCGGCAAGAGCCGCAGCGGTCGCGCCCGGCGGTCTCGGTCTGAAGCTCGAGGGTCGAAAAGATCGAGCCGAGAAACAGCCAGGAGCCAAAATCGCGGGAGACCAGATTGGTGTGCTTGCCCTGCCAGCCGAGGCCGGCGATCTCGCCGAGCGGCTTTTCCATCACCGGTGCGGTGTCGACGAAGACTTTGGCGTCATGTGCGCCGAGGCCGGCCTTGTCGGCGCGGGCGATCATCCGGCCGGCGAGTTCCTTGAGCTTGCCCTTGATGACGTCGTGATAGTCGCGGTGCCGGGCATAGACCGAAATCGCCCCGCATTCCGGCCGCCGAAGGATCGCCAGCGGATCGTCATCCGGGCCGTAATTCATCGCCAGAACGACGATCGAGCGGACATTCGGCCACAGATCCTGCGGCGAGCGGCGACGCTCCAGCGTCTCCGGCATCCAGCCCATGGTGCCGTGCCGGCCGGCGGCGACGAATTCGGCGAGTTTTTCGCCAGCGAGCAGCTTGCCCGTGGCCGGGGCGATGCCGACGGCATCAAAGCCGAGCCGGCGGGCATCGGCTTGGATGAAGGTTTTGAGCGAGGCAAGGGCGGCGCGGGTCATCGCCTCCGCATAATCCTTCGTCCGCAACTTGTCGAAGGCGGGGCGCCGTCAGGCACCATCCCATTCGGCAAAGGCCCTGGCCAGCGGCCCCATGTCGCTGGGGGGCGGGAATTGTGGAAAGCGATGCGGTGCGCCGGTTTCGGCGAAGGGCAATTTCTCCGAGGTCCAGGTGTCGAGGAACGGGGCGACATCCGACGTGTCGTCGAGCATCGACGATCTGAGATTGACGAAGCCCTCAATGCGTTTCGGTCGGGAGAAAACCCATGTCAGGCAGTCGGGGCAAAAGTGATGATCGGCGCGCGGGCCTTTCGGTCCGCCAAGAACGGTCGCGCCATGAGTGATCGCGAATCCTGGTTCAGGCAGCATCATCGTCAGCGAGTAGGCGCTCGACGCCATTTTCTGGCAGCCGCGGCAGTGGCAGGCGGCGGTCAGTACCGGCGGCGTCGTGATCGTAAAAGCGAGCCCGCCACAGCGGCAGCTTCCAGATCGCGGTAGGTTCCAGTCTCGTGCCATGGCGCCTCAAGGGGATGGGAGCCTTGCTCCCATCCGAAATGTGGTTGCTGAAATGATATCATGACACGCGACGCGTGGCGACACGGCCCGGTCAACGACCGGTCATGGCGAGCTGATCGGGGCGATAGCGCGCCCCGGCGACATGGGCGAGTTTTTCGCCAATCTCGGCCTGCTCGGCCTCGGTGAGGCGGATATCGGCCGCTGCCGCGTTTTCCTCCAGATGCTTGATCTTGCGCGCGCCGGGGATCGGCACGATGAAATCGCGCCGCGACAACAGCCAGGCGAGCGCCAGCTGCGCTGCCGTCACGCCGCGCGCTTCGGCCAGGCTCTTCAGCGTTTCGACGAGGGCGGCGTTGGCGGCCATCGCTTCGGCTTGGAACCGCGGCAGATTGCGCCGGAAATCATTTTCGCCGAGCTGATCAGGGCTGGTCAGGCTGCCGGTGAGCTGGCCGCGCCCGAGCGGCGAATAAGGCACCAGGGAAATGCCGAGTTTGGCGCAAAGCGGCAGGATCTCATCTTCCGGATCGCGGGTGAACAGCGAATATTCGTTCTGCAGCGCGGCGATCGGATGGGTCGCATGGGCCCGGCGGATGGTGTCCGGGCCTGCTTCCGACAGACCAAGGGCGCGGACCTTGCCGGCCTTGACGAGGTCGGCCATGGCGCCGACCGTCTCCTCGATCGGCACGTCGGGGTCGACCCGGTGCTGATAGAACAGGTCGATCGTCTCGATCCCGAGCCGTGACAGGCATTCCTCGGCGACCTGCCTGACGTGCTCCGGCCGGGAATCGGTGCCATTCGTCGCGGCGGTGCCATCCGCCTGCCGATCGATCCTGAAGCCGAACTTGGTCGCCACCGTCACCTTGTCCCGCCGGCCCTTCAGCGCCTTGCCGACGAGTTCCTCGTTCTTGAAAGGCCCGTAGACTTCGGCCGTGTCCCAGAAGGTCACGCCGATTTCGATGGCGCGGTGGAGCGTCTTGAGCGATTCGGCCTCGTCCTGACCGCCATAGCCGTGGCTCATGCCCATGCAGCCGAGGCCGATGGCGGAGACCGTGAGATCGGAGCCGAGTTTCCGTTGGTGCATCGTCATTCTCCATCGTAAATCCGATGGGCGGAAGATGGACCCGAAAGGTGCCGAAGGTAAGCCGCTGGCCGTTTCATGGGCTGTTCGATAGAGTGCATCAATGGACCGCGCGCTTCTTCCCTCGCTTTCCCTGTTCTCGACTGTCGCCCGACTGCGCTCTTTCCGTGCGGCGAGCCGTGAGACAGGGCTTTCACCCTCAGCGGTCAGCCATGCGGTTGCTTCTCTGGAAGCCTCGCTCGGGGTTCGTTTGTTGCACAGAACCACGCGATCGGTCTCGCCGACGCCGGATGGCGAGGCGCTGCTCGAACGCCTTGCTCCGGCGCTGGCGGAAATTTCCGAAGCCGTTCTGGCCGCCGGCGCCGCATCCGGCGAGCCGGCCGGAACGCTGAAGGTCAATCTCTCGCGCGCCGCCTACGAGATTGTCATCCTGCCACGCCTTGCGAGCTTTTGCGCGGCTCACCCCCATGTGACGCTGGATCTCACCCTCGACGACGGCCTGGCCGACGTCGCGTCCAGGGGCTTTGATGCCGGTATTCGGCTGCAAGAATCGATCGAGCGCGACATGATTTGCGTTCCGGCGGGCCCACCGCTTTCTCTCGCCGTCGTCGCCAGTCCGTCCTATCTCGCCAAAGCCGGTCGGCCTCAACGGCCGGCTGACCTCGATTCTTACGCCGGAATCGTGCGTCGCTTCGATACCGGACCGATCTATCGCTGGGAGTTTGCGGTTGGCGGACGCACCCAGATCGCGCTGCCGCGACCGGCGGTGATCGTCAACGACACCCAGGCGGCCGTCATGGCGGCCTTGCAGGGGCTGGGTGTGACGATCGCGTTTTTTCCGCAGGTCGCGCCATGGATTGCCGAGGGGCGGCTGGTCCGGTTGCTCACCGAGCATTCGCCGGACTTCGAAGGCTTCGGGATCTACTACCCCTCGCGCCGGCAGATGCGCCCGCCGCTTCGCGCCTTCATCGACCACTTTCGATCATCAGGCGCAAGCGACACCGTCGGAGATCGCCATGGCGGCGATCGCCTAAAAATCGAGTTCGGCGTAATTTAGAGACGGCGGCAGGCCGCGCACCCGCTCCGAAAGCAGCGCGCGGAAGGAGGGGCGGGATTTCAGCCGCATGTACCACTCCTTGACCTGAGGCTCGGATTCCCACGGCACCTCGCCGATATAATCAAGCGTCGACAGCGCCGCCGCGGCGGCCATGTCGGCGTAAGAGAGCCGTTTGCCGGCGACCCAGTCGCGCGACTCGACCAGCCAGCCGAGATAGCGCAGATGGTGCTTCAAATTCGCCCGGGCGGCGCGAATCGCCGAGGCGTCGGGGGCGCCACCGCCATTGTCGGCGCGCATTTCCAGTTTGAACACCCGCTCGCGGATCAGATAGCGGGTGACCTCGCTTTCCATCTTGTCCAAAAACCAGTCGGTCAGCCGGCGTGCTTCGGCCCGCTCCAGCGGCTTTTCCGACATCAGCCGCTTGTCGCGCTGGAAGGCGCCGCGGGTTTCGTCGAGATATTCCCCGACCACGATGCCGCCGACGATCGGCGGGCCGCTGTCCTCGAACAGGACCGGCAAGGTGGCGGCCGGATTGATGACCAGGAATTCGCGCCGCCGTTCCCAGGGCCGCTCCTCCACCAATTCGCAGCGTTCGCCATATTCGGCCAGGACCAAGCGCGCGAAGCGGGAGGCGGTGGACATCGGATGGTGGTGTAATTTCAACATGAAGCCTGGTGTCGGGTTCTGGCCGGCGCTAGGACGGGTGCCGCCCTGCGGTGCGCAAACGGTGTCGCCGTCTCGCCTCGAACAGCGAGGCCGGTCCCATACGGTGAGGATTGCACAGATTCGTCAACGGATTGGAAAGACCGGGTTTCTCCCCTGCCAACTAGCTGCGCGCCTCATTCACCCGCTAATTGGGGCCACAACGGGGCTTGCAAAGCCCTGATCGGGCCGCCAAGCGTTGCCGGTCAGCCTCAGGACAGTCAGAAAAGCGTAAGAGCGGGGAAAGGATCGGTGCCTTGTGTCTGCGCCGAACCGGTGCGACGAAGGGATGGTGCGGCGCCATGCCCAAAGGCGCCGCAATTGGCTTGCAGAGGTCGCGAGGCACCTCTCTCGGACCGTTGCGCCACGCGCCGAGACGACACGGGCCGGCACGGCCGATGGCGCAAGGAGAGACGTCTTGGATCTTGGAGCCTTTATCGACGCGGCAGTCCTCGGTGTGGTCGAGGGGCTGACCGAGTTCATCCCGGTCTCTTCCACCGGCCACATCCTGCTGCTTGGCCATTTTCTGGGTTTCCATTCGACCGCCCACACCTTCGAGGTGGTGATTCAGCTCGGCGCGATCCTGGCGATCCTCCTGGTCTATTTCTCGCGGCTTTGGCAGCTCTTCATCACCCTGCCGACCAGCGCCCGCAGCCGGCATTTCGTCATCGGCATCCTGGTCGCCTTCCTGCCGGCGGCGGTGATCGGGGCGATGGCGCACGACTTCATCAAGCGGGTGCTGTTCGAGACGCCGATGGTGATCTGCATCGCCCTCGTCGTTGGCGGCATCCTGCTCTTGGTGATCGACAAGGTGCCGCGCAAGGTGCGCTACGACAACGTCATGGACTATCCGCTGTCGCTGTGTCTGGCGATCGGCTTCTTCCAGTGTCTGGCGATGGTTCCCGGCACCTCGCGCTCCGGCTCGACCATCGCCGGCGCGCTGCTGATGGGAGCGGACAAGCGTTCGGCGGCCGAGTTCTCCTTCTTCCTCGCCATGCCGACCATGACGGGCGCCTTTGCCTATGATCTCTACAAGACCCGCAACGAGCTCTCGATGGACGATTTCGGCCTGATCGCCGTCGGCTTCATCCTGGCCTTCATCTCGGCGATCTTCGTCGTGCGCATGCTGCTCGACTTCGTCTCGCAACATGGCTTTGCGCCTTTCGCCTGGTGGCGGATCGGTGTCGGCACGCTCGGCATGGTGCTCTTGTTGACCATTGCCCCGGCCGACGATCAGGGCCAGCCGGAGCCGAATAAGTCGCTAAGTGTCGAGGACATCATCGGCGGGCCGGCGAAGGTGGCGGTGGCCAACGAACATGTCTCGGCGGGCAAGAGCCAGCGGGTTGCCCCCAGCAACGCGCAATAAAGGGCCCGTGATCGGCACGAGCAAGCGGTGCAGCGTCAGCCAAGGAGCGCCCCGGCGCCGCGGCGAAGGAGATCGATCGCGAGCAGCGCCAGGATCACCGTCAGCGCCAGACGAAACAGGCGCTCGTCGAGGCGCTTGAGCAGCGCCGTGCCGGCCAGCGTGCCGGCAAAGCCGGAGGCAGCCATGAGCGCGATCAGGCCGGCATAATCCGACAACGTGACGCCCAGCGCGAAGAAGGCGACGAGCTTCAGGGCGTGCTGGCTGGCATTGATGGCGGCAAGCGTCGCCACCAGGCGCTGGCGGTCGGGAAACGCCTTGGCAAACAGCGCGGCATTGACCGGGCCGGCGGCGCCGACGAACATTGCGAGCAGCGTCGTGAAAAGGCCGGCAAGGGCGGTGCCGAGCCGGCCGACGCCCGCGACCTTCGGAATTTTGGCGAAGGTGACGATCAGAATGAATGCGCCGAGGACGAGATCGAGGGTCGCTTCTGGCAGGGCGACGACGGTATGGGCTCCGATCCATGCCCCGGCGAGGGCGCCGAGAAGAAACGGCGGCATCACCCGCCACGCGACGGCGCGCCGTTGCACCATCAGCCGGCCGGCATTGGAACACAGCTGGACGACGGCGTGGACCGGCACCAGCACCGCGACCGGCAGGACCAGGCTGAGGACGGCGATCAGCGTGATGCCGCCGCCGAGCGCAAAGGCCGCCGTCAGCGCCGAGGTGAAGAAGCTGACGGCGACAAGGAGAGCGACGGCACCGCCGGATAGATCCGGCGGGAGAACGGCCGTCATCGGGGGCCCGATCGGCGCGAGGGATCGATCGGCGTCAAGCTCAGGCGACGCCGTCCCGATTTTCCGCATCGAGGCCACCGGCCTGGGGCTGCGGCTTGGTGAACTGGCCCTGGGGGCGGAAGCGGATCAGATAGCTCGGCAGGATCGCCTCGAGGGTGCGCGGCGCGCAACCGAAGGCCTCGAGCGTGCGCCCCTCGGCCTTGGCGGCGTCGGAGACGACGTTGTCGGTCTTCAAAAGCGCGACCTGATCCTCGGTCAGCGGCGCGCCGGGCAGGAAGCGCGATAGCCGCGCCAGCGTCGACGCGGTGCCATAGGGGATGGTGACGAAGCGGCGCTTGCGATCGATCACCCGCAGCATCTCTTCCATCATCTCGCGGAAGGTCAGGACTTCCGGTCCGCCGAGTTCGTAAATTTGGCCCGTCGCCACCTTACCGTCGACCGCGTCGGCCACCGCCTCGGCGACATCGCCGACGAAGATCGGCTGGTAGCGCGTCGTGCCGCCGCCGATCAGCGGCAGGAACGGCGAGAAGCGCGCCATATTCGCGAAGCGGTTGAAGAACGCGTCCTCGGCGCCGAAGACGATCGAGGGGCGAAAGACGCTCGCCTCGGGAATCGTCTCGAAGACGGCGGCTTCGCCGGCCGCCTTGCTGCGGGCATAGGCCGACTTGGCATTGGCATCGGCGCCGATCGCCGACATCTGGACGAGATCGGCGCCAACCCCGCGGGCGGCCTCGGCGACGGCTCTTGCGCCGAAATTTTGCACGGCGTCGAAGCTCTGGCGGCCGTTCTCGGCAAGAATCCCGACGAGATTCACCACATGGTCGGCATTTTCCACCGCCCGGTCGATTGTCCAGCGATAGCGCAGATTGGCCTGGATCGGCAGGATCTGGCCCATATTCCCGGCGATCTGCAGGTGATAGGCGAGATCCGGCCGGCGGCAGGCGACGCGAATGCGATGGCCACGGTGGGCCAGCGCCCGCGCCACGTAACGCCCGAGAAAACCGGATCCGCCGAAGAGCACAACCGTCTTCTTCAAACCGACCGCCATGGTATCCGCTCCTTCGTTCTTAACAGGGCCGCAACCTGGTGCGGCCGGCCGGGCCGCGGGCGATGGTGCGCCGCGTCATCATTCCGGCAAAGCTTCTCACCGAGCTCATAACCCGTCCACTGCGCGAGGTGAAGGCGCGATTTCAACCGGGTTCCAACCTTTCACCCCCGACGCATCCTCGACGGTGCCAGTGTGGTGCGCCGGCCCGCGCTTCACCGTCGGCTAGGCTCATTCACAAGGTTAGGGCGCAACTTGCATAAATCCGCGTTGACAGGCGAGAGGCCAGCTTCTAAAGGTCCGCCCCGAGCCCAGGTGGCGGAATTGGTAGACGCGCACGGTTCAGGTCCGTGTGCCGCGAGGCGTGGAGGTTCGAGTCCTCTCCTGGGCACCAAATCCCGGTTTTGAGCGGTCCTAGACGCTCAAAACTGACGCCCCCCCCCCCCGAAAAAATTGAACTAGCCAGATCGATGGCCGTTAACGCGCGGCTTGGAGCGTTTGGCCGTCTGCGCGATCTGGTGCGCCGACGCTGTTTGGTGCTCTCGCTTGACCCGCCGCTACCGTCGGTCTGCCTTTGCGGTTTTGCGCGACAGGCTTTTGGGCAAGTGGGTCCGATCACGACAGTTCGCACGGCCGAAAGAAAGGCCCCGTAACACCACGCGGCGTTACGGGGCCTTGTCATGGCTGGCGAGATGGTCTTTGCGGAGCATGGACTCGATTCAAGGGATCTAAGCGTTTGACACCGCCCATCCGCGTCTTGCGGGTTGCCGCGTTGGTTACAGCCTCACTTGAGATCGGCTGGAAGAATCGCTTCGGCGATGTTCTGGTAGCAGACCGGCCGCAGGAAGCGGCGGATGGCGAGCGTGCCGACCGAGGTCGCGCCGAAATTGGTCGAGGCCGGGTAGGGGCCGCCATGGACCATCGCATCGCAGACCTCGACGCCGGTCGGAAAGCCGTTGGCGAGGATGCGGCCGGCCTTGCGCTCGAGGATCGGCAGCAGCGCGCGGGCCGCGTCGGCGTCGCCGGCGTCCATGTGCAGCGTCACGGTGAGCTGGCCGTCGAGACCGCGGGCGAGCTGCGCCATCTCGTCGAGATCCTTGACCCGGACGACGATGCCGAGCGGTCCAAACACCTCCTCGGTCAGCGTCTCCTCCTTGGCGAAGGTCTCGCCGGTGGTCTCGAAGAGATAGGGCGAGGCGTGGCGGGACGTCTCGGCCTCGCCGATCAGCGCGGTGACGCCGGCGGTCGCCTCGACGCGGGCCGCCCCCTTGCGATAGGCCGCGGCGATACCGTCGGTCAGCATCGCCTGCTTGGCGACGTCCTTGGCCGCTTCCAGCGCCGCCGCGACGAAGCTGTCGGCGTGCGAGCCCTCGATCACCATCGCGATGCCGGGATTGGTGCAGAACTGGCCGGCACCCATCGCCAGCGAGCCGACCCAGCCCTTGCCGATTGCGGCGGCCCGGGCCTTCATCGCCTCGGGCAACAGGAACATCGGATTGATCGAACCGAGCTCGCCGAAGAACGGAATCGGCTCGGGACGCTTTGCGCACAGATCGAACAGCGCGCGCCCACCGGTCAACGATCCGGTGAAGCCGACGGCCTTGATCAGCGGATGCGTGACCAGCGCCTCGCCGACGTCGCGCTTGCCGCCCTGGACGAGCGAAAAGACGCCCGGATGCAGACGGTGCGCCGTCACCGCGGCGGCGATCGCCTGGGCGACGATCTCGCCGGTGCCGGGATGGGCCTCGTGTCCCTTGACGACTACCGGGCAGCCGGCGGCCAGCGCCGCGGCCGTGTCGCCGCCGGCAGTGGAGAAGGCGAGCGGAAAGTTCGAGGCGCCGAAGACGGCGACCGGACCGATCGGCCGCTGGATCATCCGCAGGTCGGGACGTGGCGCCGGCTGGCGGTCGGGCAGGGCCGCGTCATGGCGGCGATCGAGATAGGCGCCGTCGCGGATATGCTTGGCGAAGAGCTTCAGCTGGCCGACGGTGCGGCCGCGCTCGCCCTCGAGGCGGCCGGCCGGCAGCCCGGTCTCCTCGGTGCCGATCGCGGTGATCGCCGCGCCGCGCTTGTCGATCTCTGCGGCGATGGTCTCGAGGAAGGCGGCGCGTTCGTCGCGGCTGGACGAGGCGTAGGACCAGAAGGCGTCCTCGGCGGCCTTGACCGCCGCGTCGACCAGCGCGGGCGTGCCGACCGAGAATGCACGGGGTTCACCGCTCGACGGGTCGGAACGGAAGGTCTGGCCGGAGGCTTTCCATTCGCCCGCGATCAGATGGTTGCCGGTCAGTTCGAGTGCCATTGAGGACCTCCTTCATCGAAATTCAACATGATCGGCGCCTGAAGGCGCACCGTTTCGGCAGCCCGGGCCCCGTTCGACGGGGGCCACTTTCGCGGCCCTCCAATCAGAAGACGTCCGGCTCGCCCGCGGCCTGACCGAAGCCGCGCTCGAGGAAATCGAAGTCGCAGCCCTTGTCAGCCTGGATCGCATGGCGGGAGAACATCCACTCCCAGCCGCGCCGGAACCGCGGCTCCGGCGCGATCCATGCCGCGCGCCGCCGTTCCAGTTTGGCGTCGTCGACCAGCATATCGAGCCGCCGGTTCGGCAGGTCAAGGCAAAGGATGTCGCCGGTCTGGAGCCAAGCGAGCGGTCTGCCCGCACGCCCCGGCGGACGCCCTGCGTCCGATCGGACGCAGACGGGACGCTCTTAATCTCTGGTTCGACGCGTCGTACTTTCCGAAAATCGATTCCGATTTTCGGGTCGATGCTGTAAAATACTAATATTTTTATCACTCTCGCGTCAGCTCTGTTACAGATTTCCGTGTGGGTGAGTCGGGGGGCGGGCATCGATGATTTCGCAAGGCGCAGCGATCGGGGGTGACGAAGTCGAGTTCCCCCGCGACGTCGAGCGTCGTCCGCTTGCCTCCCGCGGCATTTACGGATCGCTGCGGCGCCGGATCGTCGATCTGCGGCTAAAGCCGGGCGCGCTGTTGTCGCGTGCTCAGCTCGCCGAGGAATACGGCGTCAGCCAGACGCCGGTGCGTGACGCGTTCTTTCAGTTGCAGCGCGAGGGATTGGTTGAAATCTTTCCTCAGTCCCGCAGCCTCGTTGCGAAGATCAACGTCGATCATGCCCGCGAGACCCAGTTTTTGCGGATCGCGCTTGAGGTCGAGGTGGTCAAATGTCTCGCCATCCAGGCCGACGCAGGGATCACCGCGCCGGCGCGTCGGATTGTCCAGGCGCAGATGGTGGCCGTCGATGAGGACGATCTGGAGCGATTTTCCATTCTCGATCAGCAGTTTCATTATGCGCTCTGCGATGCCGCCGGCTATCCCAGGCTGTTGCGGGTGATCGCCGAGCGGTCGGGCCATATCGACCGGTTGCGCCGGCTCAGTCTGCCAGATCCGGGCAAGATCACCACCATTTTGACCTGCCACGACGCGATCCTGACCGCGATCGAGGCGGCTGACGTGGCGGCGGCGGAGGATGCCGTGCGGCGTCATCTGTCCGGCACGCTGAGCGCTTTACCGAGCATCATGCAGCGCTATGCGGAATTCATGGAGGTGCCGGCCAAGGGCTGAGCGGCGCGTCCCGTTTCTCACGACGTGCCTGGAGTGCTCTTCGAGCCGCTTCTGGCTCTCCATTTATCCCGGCTTTGCAAGCGTGATGCGCCGGTTGACATGCGCCGTCGTCTCCCGCTCGCCGAAAGGACGCGAGCGCTGCAGCCCGCTTCCGTTCCGACCGCCGGCCCGGGCAAAGGTCGCGATCGCTCCGCTGACGAGTTTTGACAGGGCCTCGCCATACGCTTCGCCCTCGACAACCGCCGCAGCCGCGAGGACCTCGGCATCACCGACCGCCCCCTCGCCGAAACCTTGCGCGACCATTATTGGGGCTGGGAGGCCCAGTGCAGGGGAGAGGAGGATGCAGCGAGATGTATCGCGTGGCCGCTGAGCGCCTATATATGTTGCGAAGTTTGCGATCGCCGGTATACGGTCACGCAACTTCAGTCTGCAATTTTTGATTTTATCGAAAAGCTTAGAGGTTTGGCGAGAGGAATGAACAAGGTGAATGGCAAGGCGGTTGTCGCAGCATTTACCGAAGACCAGGCCGAACGTTTGACCGGCGTAAGCTGTCGACAGCTGCGCTATTGGGTTCGGACGAATTTCTTTCTCCCGTCGATCGAGTCGGGTCGGCATGAGAATGCGATCCGCCTTTACTCGTTTCGCGATCTGGTCTCGTTGCGGGTCTTAGCTGAGCTTCGCAACACGCGCCGAATTTCCTTGCAGCATCTGCGCGGCGTGAAGGAGCGTTTATCGCATTTGGGCGATGATCTATGGGCGAAGACAACGCTCTACGTTCTCGGCAAGGAGGTCGTCTTCGTCAATCCGGAGACGAAGGTGAAGGAAAGCGTGATATCGGGGCAAGGTGTTCTCGAGATTCCTCTCAAGGTCGTGACGGGGGACATGAAGCAGGCGGTAGCCGCGTTGCGGCAGCGGGACGAAGAGCTCCTCGGCACCTTCGCCCAACATCGTGGCCGCGCGCACAATCAGCTTGTCGTTGCCGGGACGCGGATCCCGGTCCGCAGCATCAAGGCGTTTGCCGACGATGGCTGCAGCGTCGATCAGATCTTACGTGAATACCCGACCTTGACGCGTGTCGACGTCGAGGCGGCTATCCACTATGAACCGGCCGTTTGAAGTCGCGGCGGCCGGCACTTCGTGTTCTCTTGGACGAGGGCGTTCCAGCCTCGGTCGCTGATGCCTTCCGCGAGATGGGGCATCAAGCGATCCTTCATCATGAAGTTCTTGCGGAAGGCGTCGCAGACGATATCGTCTGCACGGCAGCGCTCGCCAATGCGGCGATCCTTATTGCGCAAGACAAAGATATGAAGAAGATCGTGCAGCGCTTCGGCACGATCACGCCGGATGATCGCTTCGCACGTCTCAATATGGTGCGCTTGTGCTGCAAAGAGACGCTGGCCGTAAGCCGCGTTCGGCACGCGCTCGGATTGATCGAGTACGAATGGTCGGTCGCCAACGCCAAGGCGGCACGGCGCCTGTGGGTCGAGATCGGATCACATTATATCAAAACCTATCGCTGAACGGCCGGCAAAGTGCAGCGAACGATCGCGAGATATCGCTCTGGTTGGCCGAACTATCGCCGCTGAACGCGCGATGGCCGCGCCGGCCCGGCCCAAATTTTTGAAATTTTTGGTGGGCGCGTTGGGACTCGAACCCAAGACCTACAGATTAAAAGTGACATCCAATAGAACAAAAGGGAACAGCGGCGAACGACGATAGACGCCGATAAGCCTTGATATGCGTGCCTTTTCGTGTTTTCTCACGTTCATGGCCGTTCATTCAAGTTTCGCCAATATGGAACCCTATCGGAACCCCGGCCGCAGAAACCGAAAAAATATCGGTAGGTCGAGATGCCGCGCAAGAATTTGACGACCCGCTTTGTCGAAACCGTAAAGATTGAGACCCGAACCGACTTTTGGGATGATGTCGTGCGTGGGCTCGTGCTCCGCGTGTCGCCGACGGGCGTCAAAGCCTGGACTGTCGTTTACAGCCGCGAGTCGGATGGCGAGAAGCGCCGCGTCACGCTTGGCAAGTTCCCCGCGCTATCGTTGGAGAAGGCTCGTCGCAAAGCGCTTGACGCTGTGGCCGCGGTTTCGGACGGGATGGACCCTGCTGGCGACAAGCGCGCTCGTCGCGAGGCCATGACGGTTGCTGAACTCGCAGACCTCTATGTCGAGCGCTACGCCAAGCGGAACAAGAAAAGCTGGGCGGAAGACGAGCGCATCCTACGGGTGGACGTGCTGCCAATGATCGGCCGCATAAAGGCGGTGGCCGTCAAGCGCCGCGACCTGCTCGACATCATCGACGCCAAGGCTGAGGCTGGGAAGCTCACGCAATCGACGCACATCCTGGCGGTGGTGCGGAAGATGTTCGGCTGGGCTGTAGACGAGGAGTATCTTGAAGTCTCGCCGGCCGCGGGTATCCGACCTCGAGCTAAGCCCGTCCAACGAGATCGGGTGCTATCGGCCGACGAGGTGCGGCGCATCTGGAAAGCGCTACCGGATGCCGCGCTACGGCCTGTCACGGTCGAGGTGTTTAAGCTCCTGTTCCTCACCGGCCAGCGAAGCGGTGAGGTCTGCGGAATGAGGCGGGGCGAGGTCGACCTCGACAAGGCGCTTTGGACGATCCCCAGCGAGCGGACAAAGAACGGACTGACGCACGTGGTGCCACTTTCGCCGGCCGCGCTCGCCGTGGTGGAGCGGGCAATGCGACGGGCCGGAGATGAAGCCTCGGCGCCCCTTTTTACTCGCACCGGCGAGCCGCTCGAGAGCAACGCCATAGCCAAGGCGGCGAAACTGAAGCTCCAGATCCTCGAAGAACGGTGGACGCCCCACGACATCCGCCGGACCGTCGCGACCATGATGGGCGACATCGGCATCCTTCCGCACATTGTTGAAGCTGTGCTCAACCACATCAGCGGCTTCCGCGCTGGCGTCGCCGGCATCTATAATCGAGCGAAGTATGAGCCGGAGAAGCGTCGCGCACTCGCGATGTGGGCCGAGTATCTCGATTCAGTTGTTGAAAGGCGGCCTGGGAAGATCGCGCCGTTTGCGGCGGGGAATGCCGCATGATCGGCTCCATTCTCCACCTCTACGACGTTTACACGATTGAGCAACTATGCGCTGATCTCCCTGCGCATGCTCAAGAGGAAGCGTGCGGGGGCGTCCAAGGCGCAGTGCTCGGTTTCGGAATTGCCGTCGATTACGAAAATAGGGAGATCACAAAGCGCTATCTCGACGACTGGGGACGGAAGTTAGCCGCGGTCCGGACAACGAGCCGTACGCTGGAGCAAAACAGGGGGCTTTTTGCCTCGGTAGATTGCGAAGTGGCTTCGACATTCAAGAACCTGCAAAGGATGGAGGAGGCGCTTTCGCTTCTGATCTCGACTTGGCGAGGGGTCGATGCAAACCGCGGCCAAACGAGTTCCGCAGAGCACGAGACCGGGTTCATCGTGCAAATTGCGCGAGTGTGGGCGAAAGCTCACGGTATCGAATTCTCCGCGCTCAAGATGTCGGAAAGCCGCGACAACGCCGCCATGACGTTCATTGAAAGGGTCGTCGAACCGGCCCTTACGGCAGCAAAGTCGAGGAAGACCAAGAACCTTCCCCGCCACATCAAAGAGATCGTGTACGAAACTAAGAAGCAGATCACCGCCTAGTTCTGTTCACGGACGCATCCGCATCGGTCCTAACGTCTCCGTATGCTAAAGCACGGAGACAAACGTCATGGAACTCAAAAGCATAAAGGAAGCATGCCACATGCTGGGAGTGTCGCGCACGACACTTTGGCAGATGGGAAAAGATCCGACCTTCCCGAGGCCGATCACCATTTCAGCTGGCCGCAAGGGATTCGTCGCATCGGAGCTTGATGAGTTCATCAAGGCGTGGCCTGCTGCCGGTTTTTCGGACACGCAGTTAAGCTAACATAGCTTTCTCCTCGAACTCGACGGGGCTCATATAGCCCAATGTCGAGTGCCGTCGCTGGGGATTGTAGAAGCGCTCGATGTAATC
>NZ_JAFMPP010000012.1 GCF_017349315.1 Jiella flava
GCGGGCCGATGCGCCATTCGGCAAATGGCAGACCCAGACCTTCGTGGCGGGCCTGCGCTGCCATGAACTTGTCGCACCATGGGTCATCGACGGCGCCATGGATGGCGAGGCGTTCGATCTCTACGTGTGCACGCAACTGGCGCCGTGTCTTTCGCCCGGTGACGTGGTGATCATGGACAATCTCAATGTCCACAAGAGCCCCCGGGCGGCCAAGGCGCTCGCCGAACGGGGCGCCTGGCGCCTGCTCTTGCCGAAATACTCGCCCGACCTCAATCCCATCGAAATGGCTTTCGCCAAGCTCAAGGCCCTTCTGCGCAAAGCCAAAGCCCGGACCACCGACGACCTCTGGCGAGCCCTCGGCGATATCTGCGACCTCTTCGAGCCCGACGAATGCTGGAATTATTTCAAGACCGCAGGATATGTTGCCGATTAATCGCCCGACGCTCTAGAGCGGGATGCGCCCGACAGGACGTCCACTCTGATTGATCCGACGCATCGTGGGTTGCAGAAAATCGAATCCGATTTCCGGCCGATGCTGGAGGGCGGCGCAGAGCCGCTCTTCAAAGCGATGATGCGCCTGACGAGCGGCGGCGCGTTCGCCCTCGCGGGTCAGAACAGCCCTTCGATCTCGCCTTGCCCGTTGAGATAGATCGCCTCGGCCGCCGGCTGCGACGGCAATCCGGGCATGGTCATGATCTGACCGCAGATCGCGACGACGAAGCCCGCGCCGGCCGAAAGCCGCACCTCGCGCACATGCACGATGTGTCCGTCCGGCGCGCCGCGCAGCGTCGGATCAGTCGAAAAAGAATACTGAGTCTTGGCCATGCAGACCGGCAGGTCGCCGTAGCCGGCATCCTCCCAGGCGGCCAGCTGGTCTAACACCGCCTGATCGGCGGTCACCGCGGCGCCGCGATAAATCTTCCGGACCACCGTCTCGATCTTCTCGAACAGGCGCATCTGATCCGGATAGATCGGCTTGAAATCGGCCGTCCCGCCATCGGCGAGGGCCACCACCTTCTCGGCAAGATCGGTGATGCCGCTCGAGCCTTCGGCCCAGTGGCGGCAGAGGATGGCCTCCGTCCCCAGCCCCGCCGCATAATCCTTGACCGCCTGGATCTCGGCTTCGGTGTCATTGACGAAGTGGTTGATGGCGACGATGACCGGCACGCCGAAGCTCTTTACGTTCTCGACATGGCGGCCGAGATTGGCGCAGCCGGCCTGAACCGCCTCGACGTTTTCCGCGCCCAAATCGGATTTGGCGACTCCGCCATTCATCTTCATCGCTCGGACCGTCGCGACGACGACGGCGGCTGCTGGCTTCAGCCCGGCCTTGCGGCATTTGATGTTGAAGAACTTTTCCGCTCCGAGATCGGCGCCGAAACCGGCCTCGGTCACGACATAGTCAGCAAGCTTCAACGCCGCGCGAGTGGCGACCACCGAATTGCAGCCATGGGCGATATTGGCGAAGGGACCGCCATGGACGAAGGCCGGATTGTTCTCCAGCGTCTGCACCAGATTGGGCTTGATCGCGTCCTTGAGCAGCACGGTCATCGCGCCGTCGGCCTTGAGATCACGGGCGGTGATCGGCGTCTTGTCCCGGCGATAGGCGACGATGATGTCGCCGAGGCGTTTTTCCAGATCGGCGAGGTTCTCGGCGAGGCACAACACCGCCATCACTTCCGAGGCGACGGTGATGTCGAAGCCGGTTTCGCACGGAAAACCATTGGCGACGCCGCCGAGCGCGGTGGTGACGTGGCGCAGCGCCCGGTCGTTCATGTCGAGCACCCGCCGCCAGGTGATCCGGCGGGAATCGATCTGCAGCTCGTTGCCCCAATAAAGGTGGTTGTCGATCATCGCGGCGAGCAGGTTATGCGCCGTGGTGATCGCGTGGAAATCGCCGGTAAAATGGAGGTTCATGTCCTCCATCGGCACGATCTGGGCATAGCCGCCGCCGGCCGCACCGCCCTTGACGCCGAAACACGGGCCAAGCGAGGCCTCGCGGATGCAGATCAGGGCGTTTTTGCCGATCGCGTTCAGCCCGTCGCCGAGGCCGACGGTCGTCGTCGTCTTGCCCTCGCCGGCCGGTGTCGGATTGACCGCCGTCACCAGGATCAATTTGCCGTCGGGGCGTCCAGCCAAGGCGCTTAAAAACGGGGCGGAAATCTTCGCCTTGTCATGGCCATAGGGGATGATGTCGTCTTCGGCCAAGCCGAGACGCGCGGCGATATCCTTGATCGGCTTCTTTTTGGCAGCCCGGGCAATGGCGATGTCGGAGTTGAGGTCGCTCAAGGTTTTCTCCCTATGATGGACTGTTTTGTGGGCAGCATACGCAAGCCGCGAAATCATGGCCACAAAGACCCTCACGGCCGGAGATTCGCAACCGCCACACGACACGGAAACGATTTACGCGAGGGATGCCAAGAAAAATGGGAGAAGAGAAGCCCGGCGAGGGAGGACGCCGAGCTTCTCAACACTCAGATTTCCGATCGGCGGGCGCCAGGAGGAGGACACCCACACCCCGGTTCGTCACGTCCTCGAGGCGAGCAGCGATTCCCCTGGGAGACGCGGAACCGACCGCCATTCCAAACCTCGACTTGACGAAATAACCCTAGCACATTTTTCGCGTTTAAGCTGTGACCTCGACGCTACGAGTCCATTGCAATCAGGCTGGCATTGCCACCCGCTGCCGCCGTGTTGACCGAGACCACCTGCTCTCTGGCAAAACGTGCAAGATAGTTGGGCCCGCCCGCCTTCGGCCCGGTCCCGGACAGGCCGGAACCGCCGAAGGGCTGCGAGCCGACGGTCGCACCGATGATGTTGCGGTTCACATAGACGTTGCCGACCGACAGCCTTGCGATCACCTTATGCGCGGTCTCGTTGATGCGGCTGTGGATGCCGAGGGTCAGGCCGAAGCCGGTCGCGTCGATGGCATCAAGGAGCGTGTCGAAATCCTTGGCCTTCCAGCGCACGACATGGAGAATCGGACCGAACACCTCGCGCTCGAGCGCTTCGGGGCGATCAAGCGCGACGATGTGGGGCGCGAAATAGTGCCCCTTGCCGACGAGATCGGCCGGCACTTCGCCACGGTAGCGGACGGTCTGTTCCCGCTCCATGCGAGCAATGTGGTCGCGGAGCATGGCGAGCTGCTCGGCATCGATGACCGGCCCGATATCGGTCGCGAGGTCGCGCGGATCGCCGACCGTCAGCTCCTGGGCCGCGCCGGCGATCATCTCGAGAATCCGGTCGGCGACGTCCTCCTGCAGAAACAACAGGCGCAGCGCCGAGCAACGCTGGCCGGCCGACCGGAAGGCCGACATCACCACGTCGTCGGCGACCTGCTCCGGCAGTGCCGTCGCATCGGCGATTAAGGCGTTGATGCCGCCGGTCTCGGCGATCAGCGGCGCGATCGGGGCATTGCGGGCCGCGAGTGCCCGGTTGATCGCAAAGGCGGTTTCGGTCGAACCGGTGAAGGCGACGAGCGCCGTCGCCTCATGGGCGGTCAGCGCCGCGCCGGTCCGCCCGTCGCCCGGCGCGAGATAAAGATGCTGTTTGGCAAACCCCGCCGCGTGCAGGATCTCGACGGCGAGGGCCGCGATCAGCGGCGTCTGTTCGGCCGGCTTGGCGATCACGACGTTGCCGGCCGCAAGTGCCGCGGCAACCTGTCCGGTGAAGATCGCCAGCGGAAAATTCCAGGGGGAGATCGCCACGGCGACCCCGCGCGCGCGATAGGTCAGGCGGTTTTCCTCGCCAGTCGGCCCCGGCAACTCGCAGGGAGCCGAAAAAAGACGCATCGCCTCGTCGGCGTAAAAGCGCAAGAAATCGACGGCCTCACGCAGCTCGGCCACGGCATCGTCGAGGGCCTTGCCGCCTTCGACCGTGAGCACGGCCAAGAGGTCGGCGTCCCGGCTTTCCATCAAGGCTGCCGCCTTGCGCAGCGCCTCCGCACGTTTTGACGCCGGCACGGCTTCAGCCGCGCGGACATGGCGAGCCGCCTCGGCGACGAGGGCGCGAGTCGCCGAGGCGGAGAGATGATAGCTGGTGCCGAGCGACGCGCCATCGACCGGCGAGTGGATCGCGACCGCCTCGCTGGCGCCGGCGGCTTGCGCGGTCGTCGCCCCGCAACGCGCCTTCAGGCCTGCAACCTTCACCCTGCTGCGCTCGGCAATCAGCTCGGCCAGTGCCTGCCGCTCGCCAGTCTCGATCCCGGCGGAGTTTTGGCGCGGCGAGAACAGATCCTTCGGCAGGCCGATCTTCGGATGACGTGCCGGCCCCGTTTCGAGGATCGCGCGTGGACGCTGGAGAAGCTGCTCAACCGGGATGTCTTCGTCGCCGACCATCGCCACGAAGGACGAATTGGCACCGTTTTCAAGAAGCCGGCGCACGAGATAGGCGAGGAGATCGCGATAGCCGCCGACCGGCGCATAGATGCGGCAGGCGATGGGCGTCTTCGCCGCGCCGCGCCGCAGCGTCTCGTAAAGCGCTTCGCCCATGCCGTGCAGGCGCTGGAACTCAAAGCCGGTCAGGTCGCGGCCGGCCATCTCCAGGATCGTCGCGACGGTCAGCGCATTGTGGGTGGCAAATTGCGGATAGATCCGCGCCCGGCGGTCAAGCAGCGCCTTGGCGCAGACGAGATAGGACAAGTCCGTCGCCGGCTTGCGGGTATAGACTGGATAGCCCTCGAGCCCCTTTTCCTGGGCGCGCTTGATCTCGGTGTCCCAGTAGGCGCCTTTGACGAGACGCACCATCATTCGAATGCCGGCGGCCGCAGCCAGCGCGTCGACGTGTTCGATCACCGCCAAAGCGCGCTTCTGATAGGCCTGGACGGCGAGACCAAAACCCTGCCAGCCCTTGAAGTCGAAGCGTTGGACGAACGCGTCGATGACGTCGAGTGATAGCTCCAGCCGTTCGGCTTCCTCCGCATCGATCGTCAGATTGAGATCGTAGCGTCGCGCTTTTTCCGCGAGAGCCTCGACCTTCGGCAATAGCTCAATCAGAACCCGCTCGCGATGCAGCGGATGATAGCGCGGATGCAACGCCGACAGCTTCACCGAGATGCCCGGACGATCCGGCAGCGCCTTGTTGCCGGCCTTGCGACCGATCTTTTCGATCGCGTCCGCATAGGAGCGGTAATAGCGCTCGGCATCCGCCATGGTGCGGGCGCCCTCGCCCAGCATGTCATAGGAGTGGCGATAGCCCTTTGTCTCGAAACCGCGCGCCCGCTCGAGCGCGTCCTCGATGGTTTCGCCAAGCACGAAATGCCGGCCGAGGAAGCGCATCGCCTGGCGCGTCGCCTGACGCACCGCGGGCCCACCGATCCGTTTGACCAGCCCCGCCATCACGCCCTGCGGCGTCTCGCCCGGCCGGATGATCCGGGCCGAGATGCCGAGCGCCCAGGCCGACGCCGCCGTCAGCATGCGGTCTTCGCCGCCTTCGTGATGGACCCAATCGCCGGCCCCGATCTTTTCTTCGATCAACCGATCCTGGGTGGCGGAATCGGGGACGCGCAACAAGGCCTCGGCGAGGATCATCAGCGCCAGGCCCTCGCGGCTCGACAGGCCGAATTCCCGCAAGAAATCCTCGACACCGCCGATCCCGCCGGAAGCCTTGCGGATGCCGGCGATCAGCGCGCGGGCACGGGCATCGACCTTCTCATCATCGAGCTCCCAGCGCCCGGACGCCTTCAAAAGCGCCGTGACGGCCGCCTGATCGTCCGGCGCGAAGGGCTGCGAAAAGGATTGCGGAAAGGCGGCGGCCGCGAGCGTTGAGGCGGCGTTCACAGAAGCGGACATGACATCTCCAGCGCGTCGGCGAGGGGAAAACGTAGCGTTGAAATTGCTGAAGGTACGGAGCTTTCCGGTGCTCCGCAATGCCAGACTTTCGTTCCCCCATCATGCCCAAATGCGCGTCGGCCAAAGCCGAGCAGAGGGGCTCAAGGACGAGATAAAAGCGGCGGTTCGGATCGCTTCGGGGTATCGGCCTTGATGCGGCCGGCCGCCTGATCGCGATCGAAAGGGCGGCGCTTCAGAAGCTGTTCGATCTCCGGATAGAACCAGCGACGGCCGGGATAGCCTTCCAGCCGGCCAATCTCATGGCCATCGTCACCGATCAGGACGAAGGTCGGCGTGAAGACGGCCGGCGTCAGCCCGGCAATCCCCCCACGCCGATCGGCGAAAATATTCACCCGCCGCAGCGGCGCGATCTTGCCGATCCGGCTGTTCGGATAGTCAGGCGCGATTTCGGTATCGAATTTGCGGCAGAACGGGCACCCGGCCTGTTCGAACATCAACAGTTCGGCGGAGAAAGCCGGCATGGCGGCAGAAAAACCCGCAAGACAGAATGCGGCGGCGATCCCCAACCGCCGCATTGCCCGTGTGAGAAGCCGCCATGTCGCCATGACGACACAATAGCATGTCCGCAGCACGTCCGGCGGTCTGCAGGGTCCGCCGCGACGTTTCGCGCCAAAGCACGGGATCAGGCGTAGATGTCCATCACTTCGTTGAGAAGCGCGATGGCCTCTTCCTTGGAGCGCTGAAAGGAGTTGCGGCCGATGATCGAGCCGTTCCCGCCGCCGTCGCGGATGCCTTGCACCTCGTCGAGCAGTTCCTGACGATTCTTCGCCGCGCCGCCGGAGAAGACCACCAGACGCTTGCCGGCAAAAGCCGCTTGCATGATGTGGCGGACACGATCAGCCGCCGTCGCCGTGGCGATGCCGTTCTGCTCGTAGACCGGCTTGGCGGCGTCGAGATCGACATGGGCGGTCGGCAGCTTGACCTTGATGATCGTCGCCCCCATCAGCGCGGCCATGTGCGCGGCGTAGGCGATAATGTCGAAGCCGGTCTCGCCGTCCTTGCTCACCTTACCGCCCCGCGGATACGACCAGACGACCGAGATCAGGCCGCGCGACTTTGCCTCGTGGCTGATTTCGCGCAGCTCCTCGATCATGTCGTAGGAGCTGTCTGCGCCCGGATAGATGGTGAAGCCGACGCCGACGCAGCCGAGGCGCATCGCGTCCTCGACCGTGCCGGTGATGGCCTGATCCTGGTTGGAGACCAGCGAGTTACCGCTGTTGACCTTGAGGATCAGCGGGACCTCGCCGGCATAGGTATCGGCGCCCTGCTCAAGCAGACCGAGCGGCGCGGCGTAACCGGAAACTTTCGATTCGATCGCAAGCTCGTAGAGATAATGTGGATCATAAGCCACCGGGTTGGCGGCAAACGAGCGTGCCGGCCCGTGCTCGAAGCCCTGGTCGACCGGCAGGATCACCATCCGGCCAGTTCCCCCCAAGCGTCCATGCATCAACAGCCGAGAGAGATTACTTTTCAGTCCCGGTGTCTCTCCTTCGTACCAGGAGAGGATGTTCCGCACGACCTCAGTTCTGAGCATGATAACGATGTCCTTCGGCAAACGACAGGGAAAAGCTCGGCGATGCCGATGCTTCTGATTTCTTTTGTAGGCATCGCGAGCGAAGGTCCAGCCGTCAGGCCGTGTCCGAATCGATTAAATTTCATTCGCTTTGCTCAAAACTTTGAAAAAATCTTCTTGACCGCCGCAGCAAGAGCAGTCTGGCCGCAACGGAAGCCTGAAGGCGGCACGCTCTCGTGCTGACGAGAGGCAGGCCTGCAACGCCGCCCGCGCGATCAGCAACAGCGCCCCTCACGCGGGCTGTCGCCGCGCGAAAGATCGGCTAATTTCGGGTGGAATCTGACAATCGGCTTTTATTTGACACGGAAACGGTCTAGCGCCGCGCCATCCATCTCACGTCCCAGTGGCGACGGAATGTTCCTCACGCACTCATGCGCCCAAGGAGTTGAAAACGAACATGGCTGAAAACGAGCATCCGATTCACGCCAAAATTACCGGACCCGTCGTGATGATCGGCTTCGGCTCGATCGGCAAGGGAACACTGCCCCTGATCGAGCGCCATTTCGATTTCGACCGTTCGCGCTTCGTCGTCGTCGACCCGGACGATTCGAGCCGGTCGCTGCTCGACGAACGCGGCATCCGCTTCGTTCACGAGGCGGTGACCCGCAAGAATTACGAGGAGCTGCTGACGCCGCTTCTCACCGAAGGTGAAGGCCAGGGGTTCTGCGTCAACCTGTCGGTCGACACCGGCTCGCTCGACCTCATCAAGCTCTGCCGCGAGCTCGGCGTTCTCTATATCGACACGGTCGTCGAGCCCTGGCTCGGCTTCTATTTCGATCAGAACATGTCGAATGCCGAACGCACCAATTACGCGCTGCGCGAGACGGTGCGCAAAGAGAAGAAGAAGAACCCCGGCGGCACCACGGCGGTTTCCTGCTGCGGCGCCAATCCGGGCATGGTCTCCTGGTTCGTCAAGCAGGCGCTGGTCGACATCGCCCGCGACACCGGCATGGAGTTTTCAGAACCCGCCTGGGACGATCGCGCCGGCTGGGCGAAGTTGATGAAGAAGGCCGGCGTCAAAGGCGTCCACATCGCCGAGCGCGATACCCAGCGCGCCAAGACGCCAAAGCCGATGAACGTGTTCTGGAACACGTGGTCGGTCGAGGGCTTCCTCTCCGAAGGCATGCAGCCGTCAGAGCTTGGCTGGGGCACCCATGAGAAATGGATGCCGAAGAACGCCAGCCGCCACAAGAAGGGCTGCCAGGCCGCAATCTTCCTGGAACAGCCGGGCGCCAACACGCGAGTGCGCAGCTGGTGCCCGACGCCGGGGCCGCAATATGGTTTCCTGGTGACCCACAACGAGTCGATCTCGATCGCCGATTACTACACGCACACCAACAAGGACGGCGAGGTCACCTACCGCCCGACCTCGCACTATGCCTATCATCCGGCCAACGATGCGGTGTTGTCGCTGCACGAGCTGTTCGGCGCGGCGGGCAAAATCCAGCCGGAGCTGCACGTCCTCGACGAGACCGAGATCGTCGACGGCATCGACGAACTCGGCGTGCTGCTCTACGGCCATGCCAAGAACGCTTACTGGTACGGCTCGCAGCTCTCCATCGAGGAGACCCGGCAGCTCGCCCCGTATCAGAACGCCACCGGGCTGCAGGTGACATCGGCGGTTCTGGCCGGCATGGTCTGGGCGCTGGAAAATCCCGAGGCCGGCATCGTTGAGGCCGACGAGATGGACTATAAGCGATGCCTTGAGATTCAGATGCCCTATCTCGGACCCGTGAAGGGCTACTATACTAACTGGACCCCATTGGTGGATCGGCCGGGCCTCTTCCCCGAGGATATCGACGAAAAGGATCCTTGGCAGTTCAAGAACATTCTCGTCCGCTGAGCGTGCTCGAACCAACACATCGTCGAACCTCTCCTAACGGATACCGGGGAAAAGCGTTGACTGACCGGTCTTTTCCCCTTGACCGCCGGCCCTGCCCGTTCTGAATCATTGAACGATGTTTGGACGGGCGGGAGGCATCATTCGCTCAGACATGCCGTTTGTTCCGCCGATGATGACAAAACGAGGATTTGACGATGGTGACAGGTAAAACGCCGATCCTAGCGGCGATGATGGCCCTCGCTTTAACGGCGTGCCAAAGCGACGACGACGTGCGGATGGCGGCCGCGCCCCGGCCGGTGGGCGTGGAGGGGCAATGGAGCGCCATTGGCGGCCCGCTGGCCTATACCGCAACCTTTAACAACGGCCGCTTCGCCTCGGTCGAGACGGCCACCGGCGGCGTTCTTGCCACCGGCACTTATCGCAATCTCGGCCCGGGCCAGATCAACATTCTCTACACCTCGCGGCTGAAGAACACCGAGCAGTCGGCGAACTGCAATCTGGTGCGGGCCAACCGCCTTGCCTGCGCGGCGTCGAACGGAACGCGTTTCGAATTCGCCCGCTCCTAACCTTCTACGTTAAGTCGGACTGAGGCTGGATCGACCCCAGAGACCGCCGGGAGCGCGACCGCTCGGCCAATTCCCGGGCGGTCTTTTTATTAGACGCATTCAAATCGATGCCGAATCCCTTATATCGAGACCTGCTGCTCGCGGGATCGGTGCGTGGCGCGGCGTTCCTAGGCATCGGCCGGAAAATCGGAATCGATTTCGAAAAGCACGATGCATAAGATCAACAAGATTGCGCGTCTTCCGGGCGTCCGATCGGACGCCCGGCGGCTCGCGCAACGTTGATCGCGGAGCGGTGTCACTGGCCTCTCCGCCTGCAACGGAGACGATTGAAACACAAGCTGTACTCGGGATGGCAGGATGAACGCCCTTTCCAAGACGGTCGCCGAACGCGTGACCGGCCCGCTTCCAGCCGATCATCCCCCGGTCAAGGCATCGAAGATCGGCGTGCTCCTGGTCAATCTCGGAACGCCGGATGGCACCGATTTCAAATCGATGCGGCGGTATTTGAAGGAATTCCTGTCCGACAAGCGGGTCATCGAATGGCCGCGCATCGCCTGGTATCCGATCCTCTACGGCATCGTTCTCAACACCCGGCCAAAGAAATCCGGCGCCGCCTATGCCGAGATCTGGAACACCGAGCGCAATGAGTCGCCGCTGCGTACCTTCACACGATCGCAGGGGGAAAAGCTGGCGATGCGCCTGGCCGGCCACGGAGACATTGTCGTCGACTGGGCGATGCGCTACGGTAGCCCGTCGATTGCCGAGCGCAGCGACTACCTGATGACACAAGGCTGCGACCGCATCCTGGTCTATCCGCTCTACCCGCAATATTCGGCGTCGACGACGGCGACGGTGAACGACAAGTTCTTCGAGCACATGACGGGCCAACGCTGGATGCCGGCAGTGCGCACCGTTCCCCCGTATCACGACGAGCCGGTCTATATCGATGCCCTTGCCCGTTCGATCGAAGCCCATCTTGCGACCCTCGACTTCGAGCCCGAGCACGTCATCGCGTCCTATCACGGCATCCCGCAGAGCTATTTCCGCAAAGGCGACCCCTATCACTGCCACTGCCAGAAGACCTCGCGGCTCCTGAACGAACGGCTTGGCTGGCCGACGGGCCGGCTGATCACCACCTTTCAGTCCCGCTTCGGACCGGAGGAGTGGTTGCAGCCCTATACCGACGAGACGGTCGAAAAACTGGCAAAGGACGGCGTGAAGGCGATCGCGGTGCTCAATCCGGGATTTGTCTCCGACTGCCTGGAGACCCTGGAGGAAATCGCCGGCGAGGCGGGCGAAATCTTCCGCGAGGCGGGCGGGGAGAACTTCACTCACATCCCCTGCCTCAACGATTCCGACGCGGGGCTGGACGTCATCGAGGCAATGGTGCGGCGCGAGTTGCGCGGCTGGATCGACTGAGACCATCCCGAGCTCGGCTTGCTTTCAGCGAAAAGGACACGATAGTCGGGCGGACGACATCTCAACGCCCCGACGTCGATCCGATGCAGGCCCAATCTGGGAGATCGCAATGCTGACGCCAGACACCATAACGTTCACACCCGGTATTATCCTTGTGATCGTCCTGCTGGTCTTCGGCATCGTCGTCCTCGTCTCGACGATCAAGATCGTACCGCAGGGCTATAACTACACCGTCGAAAGCTTCGGTCGCTATACCCGGACCCTAACGCCCGGCCTCAACATCCTGGTGCCCTTCATCCAGCGCGTCGGACGCCAGATGAACATGATGGAGCAGGTGCTCGACATTCCGACCCAGGAGGTGATCACCCGCGACAACGCATCCGTCGCCGCGGACGGGGTCGCCTTCTACCAGATCCTCGACGCCAAGTCGGCAGCCTATGAGGTATCAGGTCTCGACAATGCCATCCTCAACCTGGTGATGACCAATCTGCGCTCGGTCATGGGCTCGATGGATCTCGACGATCTCCTGTCGAACCGCGACACGATCTCGGAAAGGATCCTGCGGGTCGTCGATCAGGCCTCGCATAGCTGGGGCATCAAGATCACCCGCATCGAGATCAAGGATATCAACCCACCCAAAAACCTCGTCGACGCCATGGCGCGGCAGATGATGGCCGAACGCGAGAAGCGGGCCGAGATCTTAGAGGCGGAAGGGGCCCGCAACGCGGCGATCCTGCGCGCCGAGGGCGAAAAGCAGTCGCAGATCCTGCAAGCGGAGGGCAAACGCGAGGCGGCCTATCGCGAGGCCGAGGCCCGTGAGCGCCTGGCCGAAGCCGAGGCGACGGCGACACGGCTCGTCTCCGAGGCGATCGCGGCCGGCGATGTGCAGGCGATCAACTACTTCGTCGCGCAAAAATACACCGAGGCACTCGGCAAGATCGCCCAGGCGCCGAACCAGCGCGTCGTTCTGATGCCCCTCGAAGCCTCTTCGCTGATCGGTTCGGTGAGCGGCATCGCCGAGATCGCCCGCGCGGCCTTCGGCCCCGATCGCGGCGACGGCGCCCCGCCGAGCCCGCCGCGCCCACGGCCGGAGCGACCAAGCTTCCGGGTGCCGGATAGCAAAACCGGCGCCCCCTGGCAGGGCGGCGGATCGTCATGAACGCCCTCGCCCAAACCGTCGTCGACTACGGCTGGTGGCTGACCGGTCTGATGATGCTGATGCTCGAAGTGGTGGTGCCCGGCGTTTATCTGGTGTTCTTCGGCATCGCGGCGCTGATCGTCGGAACCAACGCCTTTCTCCTCGCCCAGACGGGCTGGTTCGGCTTCGGCCAGCAGGTCATCGCCTTCATCGTCCTGTCGGCGGTCTGCATCTATCTCGGCCGGCGTTGGTACGGATCGAACGACGGCATCGCCGGGGACACCTCACCCCTCAATCGCCGCACCAGCCGGCTGATCGGCCGCGAGGCGCGGCTGAGCGACGCGATCGTCGACGGCCGCGGCCGGATCGCGCTCGAAGATTCCTGGTGGAGCGTCGCCGGACCGGACCTCCGTGCCGGGACCCGGGTAAGGATCACCGGCGCGGACGGCGCAGTGCTCAAGGTCGAGCCGATCGAGTGAGCGGACGCGCCGTTCCCGATTGATCCCAAGCCCATCTGCCGCTACCCCTACAGTATCGGGCTTTGCGGAAAATCGGAATCGCTTTTCGGCAGAGCCCGATGCGTCGAATCAATCAGAGTGCGCGTCCCATGTGCGTCCTGTCGGACGTACGATGCGCCAGCCGGTCCGCATGTTTCCTCACGAAGTGACTGATCCATGACAGAGCGCTATCCCCGCGATCTCCTCGGCTATGGCCGCCATACGCCGGATCCGAAATGGCCCAATCCCACCGGTGACGGCCACGCCAAGATCTGCGTGCAATTCGTGATCAATTACGAGGAAGGCGGCGAGAACGCCATCATCCACGGTGATGCCGCCTCCGAGGCGTTTCTGTCGGAAATCGTCGGCGCGGCAGCCTGGCCCGGCCAGCGCCACATGAACATGGAGTCGATCTACGAATACGGCTCCAGGGCCGGCTTCTGGCGCTTGTGGCGGCTGTTTACCAGCCGCGACATGCCGGTCACCGTCTATGGTGTGGCGACCGCGCTTCAGCGCAATCCCGAAGCCGTCGCCGCCATGCAGGAGGCCGGCTGGGAGATTGCCTCGCACGGGCTGAAATGGATCGAGTACAAGGACTTTTCGGCCGAGGCTGAACGCGAGCACATGCGCGAGGCGATCGCTCTGCATACGGCGATCACCGGCGAGCGGCCGCTTGGCTGGTATACCGGCCGTTCCTCGCGGCACACGCTGGAGCTCGTCGCCGAGGACGGCGGGTTCCTCTACGCCTCCGACGCCTATGCCGACGACCTGCCCTATTGGCAGGAGACGCAGTCCGACCCGCTGCTCATCATTCCCTATACGCTCGACACCAACGACATGCGGTTCGCGACGCCGCAAGGCTTCAATTCGGGCGAGCAGTTCTTCACCTATCTGAAGGACGCTTTCGACACGCTCTATCACGAGGGCGTCGAGGGCCGCGCGAAGATGCTGAATGTCGGCCTGCACTGCCGGCTGATCGGGCGCCCGGCCCGGGTCGCGGCGCTGGCCCGATTCCTCGACTATCTGCAGTCCAAGCCCGACGTGTGGGTCGCCCGCCGGATCGACATCGCCCGTCATTGGCGCGATCACTTCCCCTACCGCGACAGTTTTCGGCCAAGCCGGATGGGGATCGCCGACTTCATCGCGACCTTCGGCGCCGTGTTCGAGCACTCGCCCTTCATCGCCGACCGGGCCTTTCTGCATGGCCTGCACGACGCCCATGATTCTCCGGCCGGTCTTGCCGGGGCGATGGTTCGGGCGTTTCGCGAGGCGAGCGAGCGAGAACGCCTCGGCATTTTGAAAGCCCATCCCGACCTCGCCGGCAAGCTCGCCCTCGCCGGCGATCTGACCGAACAGTCGCGCAGCGAACAGGCCGGCGCCGGCTTGACGCAGCTTTCGCCCGAGGAACTGGCCCGCTTCACCAGGCTCAATGAAACCTATAAGGAGCGCTTCGGGTTTCCCTTCATTATCGCTGTCAAAAGCCTCGATAAAACAGCGATCCTCTCGGCTTTCGAAGCTCGTTCAAAGAACGAGCCTGCGGCCGAGTTCGCCACCGCTTGTCGCGAAGTCGAACGGATCGCGCGGCTCCGTATTCAATCAATCTTCCAAGAGACGTGCCGATGAGCTTTGAACGCTTCATCACCGCCCCTGCCCTTCCCGAAGCCGCCGAGCTGACGCGGCGCTTCGTTGATCTTGCCCAGCCGCGGCTCGGCACGGACGTGATTTTTGCCACCGATGATTTCTTCGCCGATAAGGCGCGGATGATCGATCCCGCCCTGCCGGTTTTCTATCCCGACCGCTTCGATGATCACGGCAAATGGATGGACGGCTGGGAGTCCCGCCGCAAGCGCGTGCCCGGCCATGACCACGCGGTCATCCGCCTCGGCCAGCGTGGCCGCGTCGCGGCGATCGACGTCGACACCGCCTTCTTTACCGGCAACTTTCCGCCCGAAGCGATGATCGAGGCGGCCGACACCGCGGACGAGCCAAGCGACGATGCGTGGCGCACCATCGTGCCGCGCGCCGCCTTGAATGGCAATTCGCACAATCTCTTCACCGTCGACGACGACACGCCGGTGCGCTGGCTGCGGCTTCACATCTATCCCGATGGCGGTGTCGCTCGGCTGCGTGTCTTCGGCACAATCGAAAAGGATTGGAACGAGGTGGCGAGCGACGAGCGGATCGACCTCGTCGCCATGGAAAATGGCGGCACGGCGGTCGCCTGGAACGATGCCCATTACGGCCATCCGGCCAACATGCTCGCGCCCGGCCGGGCGCCGGTGATGGCCGACGGCTGGGAGACCGCCCGGCGCCGGGTGCCTGGTAATGATTGGTGCGTCCTCAAGCTCGGCACCGCCGGCATGATCGAGCGGATCGCCATCGACACCCATCACTTCAAGGGCAACTATCCCGACCGCGTCACCCTGCGCGGCGGCCAGCTCAATGGCGAGACGACGACGGCGGCGATCGATGCGGCAAGCCAGAGCTGGCCGCTGATCGTCCGCGAGACCAAGCTGCAGGCCGATCACGTGGCGAAATTCTCCGCCGATCCGCTCGGCGCGCCGATCACCCATGTCCGGCTCGACATCTTTCCCGATGGCGGCGTTTCACGGTTGCGGCTTTACGGCAAAAAAGCCTGATGGCCGGGAGCGTTCTGCGGCCGCAGCCGCTGACCAAAGCGGCCTTCGCCCGCTTCGGCGACGTCATCGAGATCGACGGCGCCGAGGAGCGATTGATCAATCAGGGCACCACTCGGCGCTTTCACGATCTCGCCGCGGTGGCGGTCGCGAAAGACGGTGGCCATCCGCTGATCTCGATCTTCCGCGGCAGCGCGTTTGCCTTGCCAATCACGATCGCGATGTTCGAGCGCCATCCGCTCGGCAGTCAGGCCTTCTTCCCCCTGAATGGCCGGTCCTGGCTGGTGGTGGTGGCCACCGACGACGGCGGGCGCCCCGGCGAGCCGACGGCCTTTCTGGCGACAGGCTGTCAGGGCGTGAATTACGCGCCCGGCGTCTGGCATCACCCGCTGCTTGCCTTGCATGAGAGTTCGGACTTCCTGGTCGTCGATCGCGGCGGCGGCGGCATCAATCTGGAAGAGGTCACGCTCGACCAGCCCGTCATCGTCGAGGGCTACAGCATCGGCCCGAAAATCGGAATCGATTTTCGGTAAGCAAGACGCGTCGATTGAGAGAGTGAGAGCGCCATGCATCCGATAAGACGCAGGGCGCTCAAACTGCCGCCGACCGGTCGCGGCACCGATCCTTCCCCTTCCGCAGCGAAACCATGCCGGCCTTCGCCCGTTACCCGCAGCATGATCCGCTTCGTATGCGCAGCGACCGAGGCGGTGCGCCGTAACCGGGTATGTTTGACATACGGAAGGGAGTTTCCATCATGGCCACTGATGCGATGCGCTACGCGCGTTTCGACCACCCGAAACACGGAACCTACGACCATCCGGAAAAGGTGTTGAAGGACGAGGCATTGTCCGAAAGCGAAAAGCAGACGGTCCTTGAGGACTGGGCAGCCTCGCTGAAGCACATCCTTGCCAACGATCCGCATGCATCGGATGCCCAGGCGACCAAGGAGTCGCTCGACGAGGTGATCGAGAGGCTCGCCGCCGGCCGCACCTGACGCGATCAGGCAAGACGACGATCCGATGGCGGCGGCTGACCGAGCGGCCATCCTGGGCGCGGATGACGGCGTCCGCTCCACCCCCGTCAGCGGCGTCAAACGCTCGAGCGACGCCGTGAATTCTCGGCGGAGAGGTTCCACGCCGTCATAAACCCCAAGATCGTGACCGTCGGCTGAGCGATCCGAACGCGCCGACGGATGAGATCCGATTTCGCCTGGTGGACCGACCCGAAACGCCTGATGAGAATTCGACAAATTCTCGTCAACGTCGGTAAAAAGACCAATTTGGCGGCAGACTTGCCGGCTGCCTCTCCCGAGGCATAGGAGAGAAAGCGTCGTCGTCCTTGCCCTTCGACTGATCGTCGAATTAAAGCGGTGACGAGATCCGGCCGAGGCGGCCGAATGTGTGAATGGAAACGGCAGATCATGACGACCCAACAGCAAGCATCCGAGACGAAAACCACCCTTGAGACGCGCGCAGCGGCGGCACAAGAGGTCGGCATCAAGCGCCTGTTCGCCAATGATCCGGCGCGCTTCACGGACTTCTCGGCAAGCGCCGCGGGCTTGCTGCTCGACTACTCGAAGACGGCGATCGACGCGACCACGCGCGCGGCGTTGTTTGCCCTTGCCGAGGAAGCCGAGGTCGAAGCCAAGCGCGACTCAATGTTCGCCGGCAAGCGGATCAACATCACTGAAAACCGCTCAGTCCTGCATGTCGCCCTGCGCGCCGAGCCGGCCGACGGCTATCGCGCCGACGGTGACCCGGTCAGTGCCGAGGTGATGGACGTTCTGAACGCCATGGCGAATTTTTCCACCAAGGTGCGTAACGGCGAGATCACCGGCTCGGGCGGCGACCTGATCACCGACGTCGTCAATATCGGCATCGGCGGCTCCGATCTCGGCCCGGTAATGGCGACGCTGGCGCTCGCGCCCTATCACGACGGACCGCGCACGCATTTTGTCTCGAATGTCGACGGTGCCCATTTAGCCGACACGCTGAAGGGATTGGAGCCGAAGACGACGCTGTTCATCATCGCCTCGAAGACCTTCACCACCATCGAGACAATGACCAACGCCGAGACGGCGCGGCAATGGATCGTCTCGGCGCTCGGCGAAGCCGCCGTCGGCGATCATTTCGCCGCGGTTTCGACAGCCCTCGACAAGGTCGACGCTTTCGGCATCGCCAGCGATCGGATCTTCGGCTTCTGGGAATGGGTCGGCGGGCGCTATTCGATCTGGTCGGCGATCGGCCTGCCCTTGATGCTGGCGATCGGGCCGGACAATTTTCGCGCCTTTCTCTCCGGCGCGCGCGAGATCGATCAGCATTTCAAGTCGGCGCCGATGGATCAGAACCTGCCGATCCTGCTGGGCCTCGTCGGCTACTGGCATCGGGCCATGATGGACTATCCGACCCGTGCGATCATCCCTTACGATCAGCGGCTGTCGCGCTTTCCTGCCTATCTCCAGCAGCTCGACATGGAATCGAACGGCAAGGGTGTCGGCCTCGACGGCAAATTGGTGCCGATCAGCGGGCCGGTGGTCTGGGGTGAACCCGGCACCAACGGCCAGCACGCCTTCTTCCAGCTGATCCATCAGGGCACGGAAATCATTCCGATCGAGTTCCTCGTCGGCGCCAGAGCCCATGAAGGCAGCGGCATGGCCATGCACCAGACGCTCCTGCTTGCCAACTGCCTCGCCCAGAGCGAGGCGCTGATGAAGGGCCGCAGTCTCGACGAGGCCCGCCAGCAGTTGCTCGAGGCCGGCAAGAGTGCCGACGATGCCGAGCGCATCGCGCCCCATCGGGTGTTTTCCGGCAATCGTCCGTCGGTCACGATCCTGTATGCCAAGCTCGATCCGAAGACCCTCGGTGCGCTGATCGCGCTCTACGAACACCGGGTCTTCGTCGAGGCGCAGCTCTTCGGCATCAACGCCTTCGATCAGTGGGGCGTCGAACTCGGCAAGGAGCTGGCCAACAATCTCGTCCCGGTCGTCACCGGCGAAGCATCGGCCGACGATCGCGATGCCTCGACGAAGGGGCTTGTCGCCGCCATCCAATCTCTGAGGAGCGCCTGAATGTCAGCCACGCCCAAGATCGAACCCCGCGGCGCGACCGTCCCCGAGCCTCGCCAGAACGACCCGGACACGCTGGCTCGCCAGATTCTCGAAAAGCTGACCTACTCGATCTGCAAACATCCCGAGCAAGCGCGCAAATATGATTGGTTGCGGGCGACGACCCTCGTTGTACGCGACCGGATCATCGACCATTGGTTCGCCTCGGCCAACAAGACCCGCGATACCGGCGACAAGCGGGTCTATTACCTGTCGATGGAGTTTCTGATCGGCCGCCTGCTGCGCGATGCGATCAACAATCTGCAGCTCACCGGCCCGATCCAGGAAGCGCTGAAGCGCTATAATGTCGATGTCGAGCTGGTCGAGATGCTCGAACCGGACGCCGCCCTCGGTAATGGCGGCCTCGGCCGCCTCGCCGCCTGTTTCATGGAATCCATGGCCTCGACCGGCGTTCCGGGCATCGGTTACGGCATTCGCTACGTGCATGGCTTCTTCCGCCAGGAAATCGCCGAAGGCGCCCAGGTGGAGCTGCCCGAGACGTGGCTCATGCACGGCAATCCGTGGGAGTTCGAGCGCCGCGATTCGACCTATGAAATCGGCTTCGGCGGCAAGGTCGTCACTCAGAGCGAGCCGGGCAAGCCGCCCCGTCAGGTCTGGCGCCCGACCGAGCGCGTGCTCGCCGTCGCCTTCGACACGCCGATCGTCGGCTGGCGCGGCGAGCAGGTGAACACGCTGCGCCTGTGGAGCGCCCAGGCGATCGATCCGATCCTGCTCGACGCCTTCAATTCCGGCGATCACATCGGTGCCTTGGTGGAATCGAACAAGGCCGAGGCGATCACCCGCGTGCTTTATCCGGCCGATTCCCACCAAGCGGGCCAAGAGCTGCGTCTGCGGCAGGAATATTTCTTCTCCGCCGCCTCGCTGCAGGACATCATTCGCCGGCACGTCCAGGAACACGGAACCCTCGACACGCTCGCCGACAAGGTGGCGATCCAGCTGAACGATACCCATCCGGCGGTCTCCGTCGCCGAGTTGATGCGGCTTCTCGTCGACGTCCACGGCTATGAATGGGACAGGGCCTGGCAGATCACCCGCGCGACCTTCGGCTATACCAACCACACGCTTCTGCCCGAGGCGCTCGAACACTGGCCGGTCAATCTCTTCGAACGGCTGCTGCCGCGCCAGATGCAGATCATCTATCAGATCAATGCCGGCATCATCCGCGAAGCCTCGCAGGACAAGGGCTTCGACGACACGCAGATCGCCGCGATCTCGCTGATCGATGAGGGTCATGGCCGCCGCGTCCGCATGGGGCAGCTCGCCTTCGTCGGGAGCCATGCGATCAACGGCGTCTCGGCGCTTCATACCGAGCTGATGAAGCAGACGGTGTTTCGCAATCTGCACGAGCTCTATCCCGAGCGGATCCAGAACAAGACCAACGGCGTCACCCCGCGCCGCTGGCTGATGGAGTGCAATCCCGGCCTGACCAAGCTGTTGACCGAAGCGATCGGCCCGGCCTTTCTCGACGACATCGAAAAGCTGAAGGACGCCGATAAGCTTGCCGACGACGCTGGGTTCCGGGAGAAGTTCGCCGCCGTCAAGCGGGCCAACAAGATGCGCCTCGCCGATCTGATCTCGGATCGGCTGGCGATCACGCTCAATCCGGATGCGATCTTCGACATCCAGGTAAAACGCATCCACGAATACAAGCGCCAGTTCCTCAACATCATCGAGGCCATCGCGCTCTACAATCAGATCCGCGCCCATCCCGAGCGGGACTGGACGCCGCGGGTCAAGATCTTCGCCGGCAAGGCCGCGCCAAGCTATGTGCAGGCCAAGGAGATCATTCATCTCGCCAACGACGTGGCGCGGCTGATCAATGGCGATCCGGCAGTGCGCGACCTTCTGAAGGTGGTGTTCGTCCCGAACTACAATGTCAGCCTCGCCGAAATCATCATGCCGGCGGCCGATCTGTCGGAGCAGATCTCAACGGCCGGCCTCGAAGCATCGGGCACCGGCAACATGAAGTTCGCGCTGAACGGCGCGCTCACCATCGGCACGCTCGACGGCGCCAATGTCGAGATGCTCGAGCATCTCGGCGAAGAGAATATCTTCATCTTCGGTCTGAAGGCCGACGAAGTTGCCCAGCGGCGGCGCAACGCCCATAGTGGAAGGTCGATCATCGAGCGCACGCCGCTTTTACGTGAAGCGCTCGATGCCATCTCATCCGGCGTCTTCGCGCCCGACAACCCGGCGCGCTATCACAATCTGGTCTCGAACCTCTACAACAACGATTGGTGGATGATCTGCGCCGACTTCGACGCGTATTGGAAGACCCAGCGTCAGCTCGACGTCTTGTTCCTCGATCAGACGGCTTGGCACAGCAAGGGCGTGCACAACACCGCACGTATCGGCTGGTTCTCCTCCGACCGCTCGATCCGCGAATATGCCAAGGACATCTGGCAGGCCGGCCCTGGACAGAATGCCTGATCCAAGGCGCGGCGCCAGTGCGTTGACACTGCGGTTTCGCGGGGCATCGGTTTTTCCGATACGGCAAGGCCTGGCCCTCCAGCATCGGCCCGACAATCGGAATCGATTTTCGGGCCGATGCGTCGATTCAAAGGGTGAGAGCGACCTTTCTGCGTCCGATAGGACGCAGGGCGCTTTAACGCGGCGCAACCGCCACGCTTGTCGTAAAAGTCGCGGGGCGAAGGCGAAGCCCGCATCCTCTTTGACGCAGACTGCCCTATCTTTGTTGTCGTAATCGCGGAAGCAGACAACGCGATGGCGCCAACGACCTCACGATGCTTGAGGATCGAAACGGCAGCCGTCGCCCTGGGAGGACGAATGCCCGATTCACGATCGATCGCGCCGCTGGCGCGCGATACCATGGCGTATGTGCTCGCGGGCGGACGCGGGAGCCGGCTCCTCGAAATGACCGATTCCCGGGCCAAGCCTGCGGTCTATTTCGGCGGCAAAACCCGCATCATCGACTTCGCCCTGTCGAACGCGATCAATTCCGGCATCCGGCGAATCGGCGTCGCCACCCAGTACAAGGCCCACAGCCTGATCCGCCATCTGCAAAATGGCTGGAACTTCCTGCGACAGGGCCGCAACGAGAGCTTCGACATCCTGCCGGCGAGCCAGCGCGTGTCGGAAGACCAGTGGTATGCCGGCACCGCCGACGCGGTCTATCAGAACATCGACATCATCGAAGCCTACGCACCGAAATACATCGTCATCCTGGCCGGTGATCACATCTATAAAATGGACTACGAGATCATGCTCCAGCAGCATGTCGACGCCGGCGCCGACGTGACCGTGGGCTGCCTTGAAGTGCCGCGAATGGAGGCGACCGGCTTCGGCGTGATGCATGTCGACGAAAGCTTCCAGATCACCGAATTCGTCGAAAAGCCGAAAGATCCGCCGTCGATCCCCGGCCGGCCCGACGTCGCGCTGGCCTCGATGGGCATCTATGTCTTCGAAACCAACTTCCTGATGGATCAGCTGCGCCGCGACGCCTCCGATCCCCATTCCCAGCGCGACTTCGGCAAGGACATCATCCCCCATATCGTGCGGCACGGCAAAGCCGTCGCCCATCGCTTCAACCGTTCCGTCGTGCGTTCGGCGATGGAGCCGGATACCGAAGCGTATTGGCGCGACGTCGGGACGATCGACGCTTATTGGCAGGCCAATATCGATCTGACCGACGTGGTGCCACCGCTTGACATCTATGATCGCGATTGGCCGATCTGGACTTATGCGGAAATCGTGCCGCCAGCGAAATTCGTACATGACGAGGATGGGCGGCGTGGGATGGCGATTTCGTCGCTCGTTTCCGGCGACTGCATCATCTCCGGTGGCTCGTTGCACCGCTCGCTGCTGTTCACCGGGGTGCGCGTCCATTCCTATTCGCAGCTAGACCATGCGGTCGTGCTTCCCCAGAGCCACATCGGCCGCAGCGTCCGCATCCATAACGCGATCATCGATCGTGGCGTGCACATTCCGGATGGGCTGGTGATCGGTGAGGATCCCGAGCTCGACGCCAAGCGCTTCCGCCGAACCGAAAGCGGCATCTGCCTCGTCACCAAGCCGATGATCGACCGGTTGAGTTACTGAATTCTCCATGCGCGTTCTCTCGATTGCTTCGGAAGTCTTTCCGCTGATCAAGACCGGCGGGCTCGCCGACGTCGCCGGCGCCCTGCCCTTTGCCCTCACCGACCATGGCTGCGAGGTCACCACGATGCTGCCGGGCTATCCGGTGGTGATGCGCGCGCTCGACCGGGCGAAGGTGACAATCGAGACCCATCGGCTCGATCGGGTGCTCGGCGCCAACGCGCAGATTCTGTCCTGTACTCTTGATAGCTTGCGGCTGTTCGTGCTCGACATGCCGGACCTCTACGATCGGCTCGGCGGCCCCTACACTGATGCCGAAGGGCACGACTACGCCGACAACTGGATGCGCTTTGCCGCCCTCGCCAAGGCCGGCGCCATGGTGGCGCAAGGCGCGGTGGCAGGCTTCGAGCCGGAGATCGTTCACGCCCATGACTGGCAGGCGGCGCTGACGCCGGTCTATCTTGCAGCGTCCAATCGGCCGCGGCCGAAGACCGTACTGACGATCCACAACCTCGCATTTCAGGGCAACTATCCGGCGGCGATCTTTCCGCAGCTCGAACTGCCGGCGGCCAGCTGGTCGATCGAGGGCGTCGAATATTATGGTAATGTCGGCTTCCTGAAAGGCGGCCTGCACGCCTGCGACGTGGTCACCACCGTCAGCCCGACCTATGCCAAGGAGATCGTCACCGACGGCGGCGGCATGGGGCTCGATGGCCTGCTGCTCGGTCGCGGCACGCGGCTCGTCGGCATTGTCAACGGCATCGATACGACGATATGGGATCCGAAGACCGATAGGGAGATCGCCGCGCCCTATTCGGCGACGGCGCTCAAGCCGCGAACCCACAACAAGCGCGCCCTCGAAGGCGAATTCGGGCTGCGGCGCGAGGACGGGCCAATCTTTGCCGTGGTCAGCCGCCTGACCTGGCAGAAGGGGCTCGATCTCGTCGCTGGCCTTTGCGACGAGATCGTCGCGCGCGGCATTCGCCTGGTCGTGGTCGGGACCGGCGAAGGCATTATCGAAGGCGCCTTCCAGGCCGCTCATGCCCGGCATCCGGACCGGATCGGCGTGCGGATCGGCTATGACGAACCGCTCTCCCACCGAGTGCAGGCGGGCGCCGACGCGATTGTTATCCCCTCCCGCTTCGAGCCCTGCGGCCTGACGCAGCTCTACGGCCTGCGTTATGGCTGCCTGCCGATCGTCACCCAAGTCGGCGGGCTTGCCGATACGGTGGTCGACGCAAATTATGCTGCCGTGAGCGCCGGGGCGGCGACGGGCGTGATCTTTTCGCCGCCACAGCGCTCCGCGCTGTTGGCGGCCATTGATCGCACGCTCGACCTTTACAGCGACGTCGGCCTCTGGCGGAAAATGCAGACGGCCGCCATGAAAGCGGACGTTTCCTGGGCCAAAAGCGCTCGGCTTTATGCGAAGCTCTACCGGGATCTGACAGAAGAGTAGACGAGACGATGATCGAGACGATCACCACCACCCCATACGACGATCAGCAACCCGGCACGTCGGGCTTGCGCAAGAAGGTCCCGCATTTCCAGCAGCCGAACTACGCCGCCAACTTCATTCAGTCGATCTTCGATGCGCTGCCCCTGGATGGCGGCGAAACGCTGGTGATCGGCGGCGACGGCCGCTACTACAATCGCGAGGTCATCCTGATGGCCATTCGGCTCGCCGCCGGCAATGGCTATGGCCGGGTGATCGTCGGCAAGGACGGCATCCTGTCCACCCCGGCAGCCTCAAATCTCATTCGCCAGCGCAAGGCCTCGGGCGGTATCATTCTTTCGGCGAGCCACAATCCCGGCGGCCCGAAGGGCGATTTCGGCATCAAATACAATGTCGGCAATGGCGGCCCGGCGCCGGAGCGGGTCACCAGCGCCATCTTTGAAAAATCCAAGACGATCAGCCGCTACCGGGTGTGGACCACGCCGGCGCCGGATATTTCAAAGCTCGGCGAGACCAAGCTCGGAGACATGATTGTCGAAGTGATCGATCCGGTCGCGGACTACGCGGCGCTGATGGAGACACTCTTCGACTTCGAGAAGATTCGCGCCCTGATCGCCTTGGGCTTTCGCCTGCGCTTCGACGCCATGCATGCCGTCACCGGCCCCTATGCGCGGGAGATTTTCGTCAACCGTCTCGGCGCGCCGGCCGACTGCGTGGTCAATGCCGAGCCGAAGGAGGATTTCGGAGGCGGGCATCCGGATCCAAACGCCGTCCACGCCGCCGATCTGATCGCCCGGCTGATGGCCGAGGACGGGCCGGACTTCGGCGCCGCCTCCGATGGCGATGGCGACCGCAACCTGATCGTCGGCAAGGGCATCGTCGTCTCGCCTTCGGATTCGCTGGCGGTGCTCGCAGCCAACGCCCATCTCGCGCCGGCCTATGCCAAGGGGATTGCCGGCGTCGCGCGCTCGATGCCGACCAGCCAGGCCGCCGACCGGGTCGCGCAAAAGCGCGGCATCGGCATCTATGAGACGCCGACGGGCTGGAAATTCTTCGGCAATCTCCTCGATGCGGGCAAGGTGACGATCTGCGGCGAGGAATCGGCCGGCACCGGCTCCGACCATGTGCGGGAAAAGGACGGCGTCTGGGCCGTGCTGCTCTGGCTGAATGTCCTGGCCGAACGGCGTGAGAGCGTCGCCGCCATTTTAGAAAAGCACTGGGCGGAATTCGGCCGCAACTTCTATCAGCGCCACGATTATGAGGAGATCGATTCCAAGGCCGCCAACGGCCTGATGGAATCCCTGCGCGACCGTCTCGCCTCGATGGCCGGCCAGCGCTTCGGCACGCTCGTCGTGTCCGAGGCGGACGACTTTTCGTATCAGGATCCGATCGACGGCTCGATCGCCACCAGCCAGGGCGTGCGGATCGTCTTTTCCGGCGGCTCGCGGATCGTCTACCGCCTCTCCGGCACCGGCACAAAGGGCGCGACGCTGCGGGTCTATATCGAGCGGTTCGAGGCCGATCCGGCCAAGCATTCGCTGCCGCCGGAAGAGGCGCTGAAGGAGCTGATCGACACCGCCGACGTCATCGGCGAGATCAAGAAGCGCACCGCCCGCAGCGAACCCGACGTCGTCACATGAGCCCGGAATCGATTCCGCTTCTCAGGCCGATCCTGTAGCACCGGGGCATGAGCGTTTCGATCACCTCAGAGCGCGGTCTGCCGAAACGACTTGGCGCGACACCGACAAAGCGCGGCGTGGAGTTTGCCGTCACCTCCGAAAACGCCGATTGGATCCACCTCTGCCTGTTCGACGAGAGCGGCACGCGGGAGGTCCAGCGCCTGCGCCTGCCGGGGGCCGCCGACGGCGTGCGCTTCGGCTTCGTGCCCGATCTGAAACCCGGCGCGCGCTACGGACTGCGGGCCGAGGGGCCTTTCAATCCGGCGGCCGGGCATCGCTTCGATCCCTCGAAGCTGCTGGTCGATCCCTATGCCATCCGGCTCGACCGGCCTTTCATCTACCACCCCGTCCTCGCCGCTCCGGCAGATCAGCGGCTGGACAGCGCGCCCTATGTTCCCCGCGCGATCGTCTGCGATCCTGAGCGGCATGCCGCACCGCTGGCCTCGTCGACGCCGGGCTTTGTCTACGAGCTGCATGTGCGCGGTTTTTCCCAGCGCCACCCGGCCGTGGCGGATCCGATCCGTGGCACGCTTGCCGCCCTGTGCGAACCGGCGCTGCTCGACCACATCGCCGCGCTCGGTGTCGACACCGTCGAGCTGATGCCGATCGCCGCCTGGATCGACGAACGTCATTTGAGCCAGCTTGGGCTGACCAATGCCTGGGGCTACAATCCGATCACCCATATGGCGCTCGATCCGCGCCTTGCTCCCGGCGGCCCCGGCGACCTTCGGCGGGTGGTCGACGGGTTTCATCATCGCGGCATCCGCGTGCTTCTCGACGTCGTCTTCAACCACTCCGGGGAAGGCCCGGCCGAGGGGCCGACGCTCAGCTATCGCGGCCTCGACAACGCGCTCTACTATCGCCACGCCGAGGACGGCGCGCTGATCAACGACACCGGCTGCGGCAACACCTTTGCCTGCGATCGCGAGCCGGTCGCCCGGCTCGTCCTCGACACCCTTCGTCATTTCGTCGAGACGGCCGGGGTCGATGGCTTTCGCTATGATCTCGCGCCGGTCCTTGGCCGCGACGCCGAAGGCTTCTCGCCGGCTGCGCCGCTGTTGCGGACGATCGCCGACGATCCGCTGCTGAAGGATTGCATCCACATCGCCGAATCCTGGGATATCGGCCCCGGCGGCTACCGGGTCGGCGAATTTCCACCGCCCTTTTACGAATGGCAGGATCGCTTCCGCGACGACGTGCGTCGATTCTGGCGCGGCGATCCGGCGATGGTCGGCGATTTGGCGACGCGCCTGGCCGGCTCGGCGGACATTTTCGGCGGTGCCAGGCGCCGGCCGTCGGTCGGCGTCAACATGATCGCGCCCCATGACGGCTTCTGCCTTGCCGATCTGACCGCCTTTGTCGACAAGCACAACGCGGCGAATGGCGAAGACAATCGCGACGGCCACGGCGAAAATTTCAGCTGGAACCAGGGCGTCGAGGGGCCCGTCGCCGACCACCAGATCCAAGCGCGACGTCAACGCGACGTCCGCGCGCTGCTCGCCACGCTCTTCGTCTCGCGCGGCAGTCTGATGATCGTCGCCGGCGATGAAATCGGCCGCACCCAGCGCGGCAACAACAACGCCTATTGCCAGGACAACGAGACGCTCTGGCTCGACTGGGCGGCCGCCGACCTGTCACTCGCCGCCTTCGTCGCCAGGCTGGCCAGGCTGCGCCGGGACCATCCGGCGCTGTCGGCCGACCGGTTTCTCACCGGTAATATTGTTGAGGGCGATGTCGAAGATGTCGTCTGGCTGACCGAAGCCGGCACGCCGATGCGCGACGTTGATTGGCACGATCCGACCCGTCATTGCCTCGCCATGAGCGTCTATGCGCCGCGCCGCAGCACGGACGATAATAGCGAGCGGGCGTTGATCTATCTCAACGCCGCCGCCTCGTGCGTCGAGGTGCGCCTGCCGGCGGCTCGGCCCCGCCATCGCTTCACGCTGTTTCTCCGGTCCGACGAGCCCGGCGCCGAGACCCTGCTGTTGCCCGCCGACGGCACGCTCACGATCGCCCCACGCGCGGTCTATGTGATCCTTGAACAGCACGGCGGATAGGGCACGGCAGATCGGACGCTGCGGCACGCACGCACTGGACGCCCTTGCCGGGCGGCGCTACGACGCGTAGCAGGAAGACGCGATCAGGCGACCGGTGACAGATGGCGCGTGGCCGCCTTTGCCCTCATTTCAACGGCCCATCCTTCTCGGGTCAGCCATCCCGCCCGCCTTTATGCAAACCATCTTTAATATCATTGTCCCGATCTTCAGCATGATCGCCCTTGGCTATGCCGCGGCGCGCACCGGCCTATTGTCGGAAGCGGTCGGCGATGGGCTCGCCCGCTTCGTCTTCGTCATCGCCGTGCCGGTTCTTCTGTTCCGCACGCTGGCGACGATGAGCTTCGGCAGCGCCAATCCGCTGGCCCTCTGGATCGCCTATTTCGGCGGTGTGGCGGTCTCCTGGACCCTCGGCACCCTGACGATGCGCAAAATCGCCCGCACGGATCATCGCACCGGCGTCATTGCCGGCATCTCGGCGAGCTTTGCCAACACGGTCTTTGTGGCGATCCCGACGCTGCAGCGCGCCTTCGGCGATGCCGGGTTGCAGCCGCTGCTGTTGATCATTTCGATCCATCTGCCGGTCATGATGATCACCTCGACCCTTTTGATCGAACGAGCGGCCGCGCTCGATGCGGCCGTCGGCTCGCCGCTCGCCCGCGAGCCGATCCCATTGTCGCGCATGGCGCGACGGATGGCGGTCAATCTCCTGACCAATCCGATCGTCGTCGGCATTCTGATCGGCCTGTGCTGGCACGGCCTCGGCTTACCGCTCGAAGGGGCCGTCGACGAGATCACGAAGCTCCTCGGAGGGACAGCGGGCGGGTTGGCGTTGTTCGCCCTCGGCATGTCACTGACCCGCTACGGGCTTCGTGGCGACCTTCTCGCCTCGTCGCTGATCACCGTCCTGTCGCTGGTGGTGATGCCGCTCTGCGTCTGGCTGTTCGCGACGCAACTCGGCCTGCCGCCGCTTTGGCTGAAGGGCGCGGTCATCACGGCGGCGGCGCCGGCCGGCATCAACGCCTATCTCTTAGCGACCTATTTCAAGGCCGGCGCGAAACTCGCTGCGACGACCATTCTGATCTCAACCATTGCCTCGGTTGTGACGCTCAGCGCCTGGCTGAAGATCCTCGGGGTATAGTGGCGGTCTTGGCGGCGCTGCGACCGGCAAGACCGACCATCCGGCGCAGATCCTCCGCGGTCATCCCTGCCTCGCGCAGCGCCCGGATCGCGGTGTCGCCAGCGCTTTTCGACAGCTTGCGGCCGTCCTCGCCGAGAATTAGAGCGTGGTGATGGTAGCGCGGCACCGGCAGCCCGAGCAGTGCCTGCAACAGGCGGTGAATGCTGGTCGCGTAGAACAGGTCGCGGCCGCGCACCACGTCGGTGACGCCCTGAATGGCATCGTCGACCACGACCGACAGATGATAACTCGCCGGGATATCCATTCGGCCGAGCACGACATCGCCCCATTCCAGCGGCCGGGCGACGATCTTGCCGCTCTCGCCGAGCGGTGAGGCCCCATATTCGTCCCAGCTGAGCGCCGGGACCATCTCGATCGCCCGCTCGACATCGAGCCGCCAGGCGAACCGTTCGCCCTCGCTCATCCGGTGTTCGCGTTCCGCCGTGCTGGCATGGCGATCAAGCCCCGGATAAAGCGGCGCGCCATCCGGATCGCGAGGCCACGGGCGCCCCTCCTCAGCCTCGTAGCGCTCGACATACGCTTTCACCTCGCCGCGGGTCATGAAAGCCGGATAGACGATTTCCTCGGCCGCCAGCGCCTCCAGCGCAGCGCCGTAATCGGCCATGTGCTCGGACTGGCGCCGGGGCGGACCGTCCCAGTCGACACCGAGAAAGTTGAGATCGTCCTCGACCTGCCGCTCGAAGGCCGGCGTGCACCTTGTCGTGTCGATGTCCTCGTGTCGCAGCAGGAAGGTCGCGCCAGCTGAATGGGCCATCTCGAAATTGACCAGCGCCGAAAAGGCGTGGCCGAGATGCAGCTCGCCGTTCGGACTGGGCGCGAAACGGAAGACGGCGTCGTTTCGAGACATGATCGGCGATTCCCTCGTTGGCCCATCCTGCTATGGTTCGATTGCGAGAGGAAAATGACGAAGGCGGCCGCAATCATGATCCGAACCGAAGCCGATATCGCCGCAGCGCTCGACGCTCTCTTGTCGGCCGATGCGCGCCTGGTCGCAATCCTGAAAGCCGCCGGCACCGTGCCACTGCGGCGCTCGCGCGCCGGCCTCGAGGGGCTGATTGCGATCATCGTCGCCCAGCAGGTCGCGAAGGCCAGCGCAGACGCGATTTTCGGCCGTCTCGCCACAGCCGTTGATCTGCGCGATCCCGATGCGATCCTTGCCGCGGACGAAGAAACCTTGCGCGGCGCCGGCCTGTCGCGGCCGAAATATGCGACGATCCGCACGCTCGCATCGGCGATCGCCGAGGGTCAGGTCGATCTTCAACGATGCGAGAACGCCCCCGCCGAAGCCGCCATCGCCGAACTCGTGGCGCTGCGCGGCATCGGCATATGGACGGCCGAGTGCTATCTGTTGTTTTGCGCCGGCCATCGCGATATTTTTCCCGCCGGCGATCTGGCGCTGCAGGCTGCCGTCGGTCACGCCCTTGAACACGAATCACGCCCCTCCGCCAAAACCGTTGCAACGATCGCCGAAACCTGGCGACCGCATCGTTCCGTCGCCGCCCGCCTGTTCTGGGCTTACTATGCAGCTATCCACAGCCGCGAAGTGGTTCCGGCGGCCGATGCGATCAAGCCGTCAACGCCGCAAATTTCCACAGCAAAAGCCGGCCGGGCGAAGCGAAAGCCGCGGCCAAGCGCCGCCAAGTCCCTGTCATGACTGGCTTCAGGCTTCACAAAGGCGACATGTTAGAGCACGATAGTCCGCACCGACGCATGGCGACTTGAATAGGCGAAAGCCTAAGGAGAATGCGGTGACGATCGCGGTCAGTCAGGACTTATCCCCAGCCCTTGTCCTCAACGCCGACTTCCGGCCGTTGAGCTACTACCCTCTCTCGCTCTGGTCTTGGCAGGACGCCATCAAGGCCGTGTTTCTGGACCGTGTGACGATCCTCGCCGAATATGAACGGGCGGTGCGAAGTCCGACCTATTCGATGCGCCTGCCCTCGGTCGTCTGCCTCAAGACCTACGTCAAACCCGCGAGAAACCCGGCCTTCACCCGCTTCAACGTCTTCCTGCGCGATAAATTCCAGTGCCAGTATTGCGGCTCGCCGCACGAACTGACCTTCGACCACGTCATTCCCCGCTCCAAAGGCGGTCTCACCACCTGGGAAAATGTCGTCGCGGCCTGCTCGCCTTGCAATCTGAAGAAGGGTGGCCTGATGCCGAAGCAAGCCGGTATGATCCCCACGCAGACGCCTTACCAGCCGAGCGTCCACGATCTGCACAACAACGGCCGGCTGTTCCCGCCGAACTATCTGCACGACAGCTGGCTCGACTATCTCTACTGGGATTCCGAACTCGATCCGGAGTGATCAAGGCGGCACGCGCCTGCTCGAATTCGGCCCCCGACGAGAACCCTCGGCCAATCCGCCGCTCGGCCGTGCCCTGTCTGCCGCACGACCCGGCGACAGTTCGGGGGCAATCCCACTTCTCCCGCCCCGCCTTCAGCGCGCCGAATTCACGAAAAGCTGGATGCCGTTGTCGGAGCGCACCGTCAGCCGCGACACCGGCTGCGGGTCGTGACCAGGGACAGGGGCGACCTCAAAACGCCGCATGATCTCGGCAAGGACCAATACCGCTTCCTGCAGGGCGAAGGCTGCCCCGACGCAGACCCGCGCACCCATCGAGAACGGCATATAGGCGCAGCGCTGCGCCTGGCGCGTCTCGGGCCGTTGAAACCGATCCGGCTGAAACTCGTGCGGGCACTTCCAATATTCGGTGTGGCGATGCATCAACCAGATCGGCACGACGACCGGCGATCCGCTCGGGATCTCGTCTTCGCCGAGCTTTTCGGGCTTGTCGGTATCGCGCGAGAGATAGGCGATCGGGGGATAGAGCCGCAGCACCTCGCGAAAAACGTTGCGGGTGCGATCGAGCCGCTTCATGTCGGAAAATTTCGGCGCGCGCTCGCCGAGCACCGTCTGCGCCTCGCAATGCAGCTGCTTTTGGACGTCCGGCCGATGGGCAAGGCAGTAAAGCGCCCAGGCCAGCCCCGCAGCCGAGGTCTCATGGCCCGCCAGAAATAGCATGGCGATCTGATCGAGCAGTTCCCCGCCCTCGAACTTGGTCCGGGTCACCGGATCTTCAGCGGTCATCAAAACCGATAGAATGTCGTTCTTTGGGACCTCGCGGCCCTCACGGACGGCCTTCAACCGACGCTGCAGCGGACCGTTCAAGACGTCGCGGATCTCCCGCGCCATTTTGCGGGCCCGGCGGTTCGACCAGAGCCAGTGGATGGGGACGCCGACGAGGCCGATCATGCCTTGCGCAAAGGCGATCGCCTGAAACTCCTCAAAGGCGGTGAAGATGCGCCGCGCATCCTCGGTCGACATCGGCTCGGAAAAGATTGTGCGAAAGATCACGTCGCCGGCGAAATGCGTCATCTCGGCGTCAATGGCGACGGGCTTGCCGCTGTCTGCCTCGGCGGCGAGGCGGGCGATACTGGCATCGCAAGCGTCGCGCATGAGCGTGAAGACGTTGCGCACTCCGGCCTGGCCGAACGCCTGATCGACGATCCGGCGATGCCGCTCCCACGCCTCACCGTTGGAGACGAAGATGGAATAGCCGGAGAGCTTACGCATCATCCGTTCCATCAGCTTGCCCTTCGGAAACTCGGCAAAGCGGCGGACCAGAATCTCGCGAATGAGCTCAGGATCGCGAACGTTGTAGAGCGTGCGCGGCTTCATCAACGGCAAGCTCGGGATGCGGTGGCGGCTGATGCCGATAAAACCATAGCTGCCCTTCAAGAACAGGCCGAGGCTTGATCGGAGATGGCCCCGGATCCGCTCCAGCGGACCGGGATGGCCGTCCTGCGCCAAAGGGAGGACGGGGCGGAAGTCTTCGCTCATGGTTGGGCGATGCTCGTTTCGATCGGTCTTGGCCGGGTGACGAGTTCGAAATAGTCGAAGCCGGCACCACGTTCGGACGGTTTGAGATACTGAAAATGAAAGTCGAGGGGGCGCATGCGAATGTGACGGAAGGTCTCGGCTTCGAGACTGTCGTGGAAATCCGGCTCCCGGCTGATCACTCGTGAGGGCTCGCCGCGAAGATCGATGCCCTCGATGAGCGGAATCCGGCAGCTCGATCCGGGGTCGGAGCCGGAGGTGACATCGAGAAACCGCACGCACTCGCTCGTCGCGAGCGCGGCCAGATCCTGCCGGAATCCCTCGTCCCCGCCGAGAAGCGTGTAGAGCGGAACGGTGTGGCCGAGCGCCAAAAGGACGATGTTCGGCCCCCTTTTCCCCTCCGGCAGCCGCTGCAACAACCGCGCGCCGGCACGCACTAGAAAAATTGCCCCAAGGCTGTGGCCGACGATCAAGATCTCGTCGACCGCCCCCGTTCGCCAGATGGCGAAGATTCTTTCGGCAAAGGCTTGCGCCCTCGCCTCGTCACGGTCGAAGCGTCCATCGGCGAGGCCGCGCAGATAGCCGAGAAAGCGCGTCACCCACCAGATGTTCAACCACGCCTTCAGGCGCCGCCATCCGCGCGCCAAGACCCACAGCATGATCACGGCCGCGCCCGCAGCGATCGCCAGCGCGACATTCTGAGCGGCGCCGAGTTCGGCGACCAGAGCCAAGACCACACGGACGGTCAGAAAAACGGCAAGCGCGGCGACGAGCGCCGCCGTCACGACGAGTGCCGGGGTCATCAAGATCGCCACATAAAGGGCCCAAGCCGGCCGGCGGAACCGCTTCAAGATACCGAGGCGCCATGTGGTGAACGCGAAGCGGAAGGATTCGAGCGCCAATCGCAACTGCTGGCCGGGAAACCAGTAGCGGCGGACGATGTCGGTCCATAACAACATCTCATAGCGGGTGACGACGCGGCCACCGCTGGCCTCATCGTCGGCCGTCACCGTCCAAGCGGCAGCAGCGAGCGCTTCGGTCTCCGTCTCAGTGATCGCGAGTTTGCGGGACCACCGCCGACTGGCCGCATCCAGCCCGTCGCGAAAATGCCCGTGATAGATCCCCGCGCCCCGCGGATCGAAACCATGCAGATAGAAGACGTGGCGCCGGAAATCGGAAGGGCGGTTCGTCTCGCACCGCTCCTGATCTTCCGTCTGCGTCATCGACTGCGTGTCTCCGGTTCGAGGCGTGGCCGGCCCGATCTGCACAGACCGCCGCCATTCAAGGCGACGCGACGCCGCTTGAAAAGGTCGTCGTCAAAACCCGCGTCGGCCGCCGCGGACTATGCCAAGGAGGCGTGCGGAATCAAGGTATGAAAAGGAAACGGCGAAGATGGGTCGCAAGGCGTATGAGGTCGGCGAGGCCGTTACTCGCCCGCAGAATCTCTGTCGGGCGGGCGTTCCAATGCCACCTTGTCATGCGCCTCGGTCTTGTCACGGCGCGCCACGGCCCTCAGCGCACGGCGTCGCCGAAACGCCCGGCGGAGCGCGCGGCCGCGCACCCGCAGCCAGAAGCCGAGATCCTCGACCGTCTCGACCTGACCTTCGTAGATTTCTGCCAGGGCCTCGCGGAACTCGTGATAGCCGAACCGTGCCTCGCCTTCGAGCCGGCGGGTCAGCGCCATCCAGGCGGGCGAAACGAGTAGCGTGATTGCGGTGACGGCGAGCGCCAAACGATAGACGTCGGTGCCGATCGCGCCCGACGCGAAGGCCGCCGCCGCGAGCACGAAGGAGAACTCGCCGATCTGCGCCATCGAAAGCCCCGCCTCGACCGCCGTCTTGTGCGGCAGCCCCGCCAAGCGAATCAGCAGCACATTGAGAAAGGTCTTGGCGAGAACGACGACGATCGCGGCGATGAGCACAAGGCCCCAATTGTCGACGATGTAGTCGAGATCGATCAGCAGGCCGATCGACAGAAAGAACACCACCAAGAGGATGGACTGGATCGGCTCGACCACGTGGATCACCGGCGAGCGGAGCGTCGAGGCGCCAACCACCAGCCCGGCGATAAACGCGCCATAGGCCGGCGACAAGCCGACAAGCCCCGAAATCGATGCGGCCGCGAAACAGAAGGCGAGCGAGCCGAGGGCGAGGATTTCCACGTTATCCTCGATCGCCGCCGCAAAGGACGGTTTCAGCTTCGGCCGGCGGCCAAGATACCAGAGCAGGCCGGCCAGGACCGCCACCGCGACGACGATCTTCATCACCAAGCTCACCCAATCGACCTTTTCGGTGCCGCCGAGCGAGGTCGAGATGATCAGCATCGGCACCACCGCGAGATCTTGGGCGATCAGCACGCCGACCGCGATCCGCCCCGGCTCGGTGCGCAATTCGCCGATATCCTCCAGCATCTTCATCGCGACGACCGTCGACGACAATGCGATGATGAAGCCGAGAATGATCGCTTCGGCGAGGGTCGCGTTGGAGATCAGCTTCAGGCCGAAGGTGATCGCCATCGCGGCCGCGAGCTGTCCGCCGGCGATCTTCACCGCCGGCTTCAGCGTCGCGACAAAGGCCTTCAGAGACAGCTCCATGCCGATGAAGAACAAAAGCATCAACACGCCCATCTCGGCGAGCATGGTGACATTCTCGTCGGAGGTGGAGACAACGCCGAGGCCCGAAGGACCGAGCAGCACGCCAGCCAGAATGAAGCCGACCAGCGGCGGCTGTTTCAGACGCATCAGCCCGAGACCGGCAAGCACCGCGACGAGAATGACGAAGGCGATGGCGGTCAGGTCGCCGGCATGTCCGGCTGCAGTCTCTTGCAACGAAGCTCTCCAGTCCCAGTCAGTCTGCCATAACTGTCACCGACGCCCCTGGCGATGATCGATCGCCATGATCCGCCGACAATCCATTTTGCCATTTTGCGGTCCCGTGGCCGCCCGGCGCAACGGCACGGCGGAGTTCGAAAAGGCGCCGGCTTCTTTCCTTAACGGTAACGGGATCTTTTTCCCGAGAAATCACGCCCCCATATGACATGTCGAGAGCGCACTTCGCCGTCTCTCGCCGTGACCTTGCAGGAAGGCCGATTGCACCCATGAGCACCACCTATGCCGAAAACCGCGCTTTTGCCGGCAGTTTCGACGATGCTGATCGTCTTCGACGGCTGCGGCGCATTTCGAAGGTCGCCCGCCTGATGGACACGGCGATCCGCATTCCCGGCACCGGCATCAGCTTCGGCGGCGATTCGATCGTCGGCCTCGTTCCCGGCATTGGTGATGCCGGCGCCGCGCTCGTCTCGCTGTGGATCGTCAACGAAGCCCGCCGGCTCGGCATGCCCACGCGCAAACTGGTCAAGATGCTCGCCAATGTCGGCATCGACACGTTCGGCGGTGCTGTGCCGATCGTCGGCGACATCTTCGACGTGTTCTTCAAAGCCAATCGGAAGAACCTCGCCATCATCCTCGAGCACTTTGACGAAGACGTCGCTCTCGACGAAAGCGACGAACCACGGCCGATGAAGGACATCACACCCAACGCCCGCCGGGCTGCCTAAGCCGTCGTTAGTCGGCCATGGTTTCAAGGCTGGCATAGCCCTCGGCCGCCTCGCCCTCGTGGAACGGGGTGGTCACCTCGACGAAGGTGTCCGGATAAAAGCCGTTGAAGCGCGTTCGCAGCGACAGCGAATAGGCGCCGATATGGCCGATCTCGATCCAATCGCCGGTGTCGACCGTCTCGGGTAGCCAGAACGGCCGCGACAGGATATCGACGGAATCGCAGGTGGCGCCGCAAACCTTGAACGCGCCGATCTTGGCGGCGTTGCCGCTGCGATTGATTCGGGCAGGATCGGGAATGAAACGCGCCGGCAGGGTGATCTTGCCGGTCCACGAATCCGACAGCGACGCCCAGATGCCGTCATTGATGTAGAGCCGCCGGCCCTTCCTCAGCAGCACCCGCACGATCAGCGAGAAGGCCCGCGCGACGATCACCCGGCCGGGCTCGGCAACCAGCGGCAAGTCGCCGAAACCCCATTCTTCGAGATCCGCCGTCAGCCGCGCCATGATTTCCGAGCTCTTCGGCATGTCGCGCTGCTTGCGCCGCGGATCGGCACCATATTCGGCCGGAAATCCCCCGCCGACGTCGAGCCCGGCCAAGGGCACATCGGCGCGATTGCGGACCCAGTCGGTCGAGGCGAGTGCCCGCTCGTAGGTGTCGGGATCCTCGATCTGCGAGCCGACGTGAAAGCAAATCCCGACCTTGAAGCCAACCCGATGGCAGCGCTGCAGCAACTCGACGGCATGGGCGGGCGCCGCTCCGAACTTCTTCGACAATTCGTAGGCGGCATGTCCCTTGGTCTGGATGCGGATGAACAGGGTGACCGTCGCCGGATCGATGTCGAGCGCGCGCACGACGCGCAGGATCTTGGCGACCTCGTCCTCATGGTCGAGGGACAACGTGCGGATACGATAGGTTTCCAGCGCGAGCCGGATGTCGGATTGTGCCTTCACCGGATGCATATAGAGCATCTCGGCATCCGACTTTGCCGCGCGCACCGCCGCGAACTCCCCGGGCGAGGCGACGTCGAAGATCGAGATACCGGCCTTGGCCAGCGTTTCGAGCACCATCGGCTCGCCATTGGTCTTGACCGCATAGGCCGTTTTTCCGGGAAATGCCGAAACGAAAGCCTTGGCATCGGCCGTGAGAACCGCCGGGCGAAAACAATAGACCGGCGCGTCTGGACGAAGGGACAGGGCGGCATCCTTGGCCGTCGCAAAGCTCTGCAAGCTGATGTCTCCCGCAAGGTGGCGGGGCAGAACATGGGGCACAGGGCCGAAAGGTCGAATAAGACACCCAGTAAGCAGGAGATGGTTTGCGCTTGCGGATACCGTCACGCCGACGCAACCTGGTGACGGTGCCGCCTTCCGCCGCGATCAGATCGAAAGGAATCGGCCATGCTCGACCGGCATCCGCTCGCACCGATTTCGCTGCGCCGCATCCTTGCCGCCCTTCAAGCAGGCACAAGCACCCCGGCGGGCGAAATCAGCGCCGCCAAAGGCCGGATCGCAACGGGTGACGGTCCCGTCCGCGCCTTTCTGCGCCTGGCGCCGGAGGCATCGCTCGCAGACGCCGCCACGGCGAAAGGCCCGCTGGCGGGAATCGCGATCGGGGTGAAGGACATTTACGACACCTTCGACATGGCGACCGAACACGGCTCACCGATCTATCGCGACCATCGTCCGGTCACCGATGCAGCGCTCGTCTCGCTGGCTCGGCATGCCGGCGCGGCGATCATCGGCAAGACGACGACCACCGAATTTGCCAGCCTCGATCCGACACCGACGCGCAATCCGCGCCATCTGGATCACACGCCCGGCGGCTCGTCTGCCGGCTCGGCCGCGGCGGTCGCGGCCGGCATGGTCCCCCTCGCCTTCGGATCGCAGACCGGCGGATCGGTGATCCGCCCGGCCTCCTTTTGCGGCGTCGCCGGCTTCAAGCCGAGCTTTCGGCTGCTGCCGACGGTCGGCATGAAGACCTTCGCCTATACCCTCGACACCGCAGGACTCTTCGCCGCCCGCGTCGAGGATCTGAACCTCGCCGCGTCGCTGATCACAAACCGGATCTTTGCCGAATCCGATCGCGCCGATGCATGGGGCCTCACCGTCGGCCTTTATCGCAGCAGCGTCGACGGCGCGGTGGATGAGGCGATGACCGTCGCCGTCGACGAGGCTGGGCGGCTGTTTGAAGCCTCCGGCGCCCGGCTCATCGACGTCAGCGAACCGGCAGCGCTATCCGCGGCCCGCGAGGCCCATGCGAGCGTTGAGGGCTTCGAAGCGGTGCTGGCGCTTTCGGGCGAATATCGCCAGCACCGACAACAACTCGGCCCCAAGGTCGGCGCGATCCTCGATCAGGGGGCCGCGATCGAGGTGTCGGCCTATGACCGCGCCCGCCGCACCGCCCGGATCGGCCGCAAGGCGGCGTCGGAACTGTTTGAAACCGTCGACGTCCTGATCGCGCCCTCGGCGCTGGGGCCCGCCCCCGCAAGTCTCCGCAGCACCGGCGACGCCCAGATGAACAAGCTTTGGACGCTGACCGGCAATCCCGTCGTCACCGTTCCCGGCTTTGCAACCAGGAGCGGTCTACCGCTCGGCGTGTCGGTGATTGCGCGCTTCGGCTGCGACGCCAAAGCGCTTTCGGCCGCCGCGCTGCTGCAAAGGCTGATTTGCGCCTGATCGGGACCAGACCCGCCATCGCGAAGAAAGCCGCCGCGCAAATCTGTCCAGAATTGGGACCAAGCGGCAAAATAATTGCGGCGGTCTTCGCGCTTGCATCGCCTGTGTTGCAAGCGGTCAACATTTTTGCGCCGATTGTATCCCGCGCTGCAGCGACGATTGTGCCTTTACGGCGCGCCGTCTTCCGTTAACCTCCATCGCGGAATGCAACGAGGAGCCTCAAATCATGCAACTCACGCGTTCACTCAACCTCATCATGATGTGCGCGGCCTTTGCCTTCCTCGCAGCCATGGTGGCGGGTTACATGCCCTAGCGTGCCGTGCGTCCGAAAGGACGCGCCACAGCATTCAAGTGGCGCATCGTGCTTTTCGAAAATCGATCCCGATTTTCAAGCCGATGCGTTAGAGCATGGTGCCGAAAAGTTGCATGACTTTTCGGGTCACATCATGCGGCAAAACAATGGCTTAGAGCGGAATGGCGATTCCAGTTTATCGCATTCCGCTCTAGAGTGCACCTGATCCGGCGCTGCCGCAAAAGCCGACGGAGGGCTGCGGAACGGGCGGATCGAACGGTTCCTGCCTTCGACGCAGGCGAAGAGACGAAAGGCCGGGAGCGATCCTGGCCTTTCTTCGCTTGTGCCGCCACGATGTGATCGAGGGTGGCGCGCGTCGACGGGTCGCACGGATGGTGTTGAGCCAACGCATTGGCGCGAAAATCGATACCAAATTTCGGGCTGATGCTGGAGAGGCCGCCGCCCCGCCTCAGGCGGCTGCGGCAGCCGGTGTTCCTTCCGCCGGCCGCACCGCGCGCAGCCCGAGAATGTGGCAGATCGAATAGACCAGATCGGCGCGATTCATGGTATAGAAGTGGAAATCGCCGATGCCGCGCCGGGTCAGGTCGATCACCTGCTCGGCACAAAATGCGGCGGCGACATGCGAGCGGGTCTGCGCATCGTCCTCCAGACCGTCGAAGCGCCGTGCTAGCCAGTTCGGAATGCTTGTGCCACATGCGCCGGCAAAGCGGGCGATCTTGGTGAAGTCGTGGATCGGCGCGATGCCCGGGACGATCGGGATGTAGATCCCGGCCTTGCGGACGCGCTCGACATAGCGTTCAAAAATATCGTTGTCGAAGAAGAACTGGGTGATCGCCCGGGTGGCGCCGTTATCGACCTTGCGCTTCAACAGATCGATGTCGGTCGCAAAATCCGGACTTTCGGGATGCTTCTCCGGATAGGCCGACACGGAGATCTCAAAATCGTCGATCGCCTTCAGCCCGGCAACCAGCTCCACCGCGTTACGATAGCCGTCCGGGCGCGCGACATATTTGCCGCCGACGCCGCTCTGGCTGTCGCCGCGCAAAGCGACGAAATGCTTCACGCCGGTGTCACGATACTGCCGCACGACCTCGTCCACCTCCTCGCGGGACGCGTCGACGCAGGTCAGATGCGCCGCCGGCAAAAGCCTCGTCTCGTTGAGGATCCGCTCGATCGTATGGTGGGTGCGCTCACGGGTGGAACCGCCGGCACCATAGGTCACCGACACGAATTTCGGCTGCATCGGCGCCAGCCGCTCGATCGATAGCCACAAATTCTCCTCCATCTTGTCGGTCTTCGGCGGGAAGAATTCAAAGGAGACGTTGATGCCGGTGTTCGACAGGGCGTTGACTTGACTCATGACCGCATTCCTCAACTTGCAATTGATGTTTCCACACGATCGTCGTCCGCGACGAGGCGCCGCGTATCTTCGGCGATGACGATCGTGACGGTCAGGCCGGCCGCATCGGCGGCCTTCGATTCCAGATGGACGAGCGACGCGACTTTTAAGCCTGCGGCATCCACGTAGGATTTCAGCGCATCGTTCGAAAAACCAAGCCGCAGATGCGCGTATTCGCTGCGCAGAAACTCCAAGTCATGGGGGGCGAAATCGATGATGGCGAGCCGCCCGCCCGGCGCCAGCGCAGCCGCCGCCTCGCGGACCGCCCGGCCGGGCTCGTCGAGATAATGCAGCACTTGGTGAATGACCACGAGATCGAAGCCGCCCCGCTCGATCGGCAGATGGTAGACATCACCGAGGCGGACGAAGGCGTTGGCGATCTTGGCCTCATCGATCTTCGCCCGGGCCACGGCCAGCATTTCGCGCGAGGAATCGATACCGACCGCCCGCTCGACCCGCGGCGCGAGCACCTCCAGCATCCGACCGGTGCCGGTGCCGACGTCGAGCAAGGTGTCGATCCGCCGCCGTCCGAGCGCCTTCAGAAGCGCCGCTTCGATCTCATCATCGGAGACATGCAGCCAGCGGATGCGGTCCCACTGGGCGGCGTTGCGCGCGAAATAATCCGCCGCCCGCTCCGATCGCCGCGCCCGAACCTCGTCCAGTCGCTGCGCATCACGGCTGAGGATCGGATCGCTCGGATCGATCCAGCCGACCAGCGCCCGCATCACCGGCAGCGCCGCCGGATCGTCACTCGCCCGAAAAAATGCCCAGGAGCCCTCCTGGTGACGGGTGATCAGCCCCGCTTCCGACAGGAGCTTCAAATGCCGAGAAATGCGGGGTTGCGATTGGCCGAGAATGGTCGTCAACTCGCTGACGGTCAGATCGGCATCAGCCAGAAGGACGAGCAGCCGCAAGCGGGTCGGCTCAGCCACAGCGCGCAGCAGCTCGACAAAGGGCTCGAACGGGAACTTGCGGACATCCAACATGGCAATCTCGATCATGATATAAAGATATGTTTATGTGAAAACGATCGCCGATGCAAGTCTCTTTTCCCGCCCCCGGCCGTCGGCCTATGATCACGGATCCTCTCCTCTTTTCCTTCTGGATCGATCGAAAGCCTGGACCGTGACCTTGCCTCTTCCCAGCTCCAAGCGCTTCGGCGAAGTCGCGTTTTCCGGCTCGCAACCGACCTTCGACGATGCCGGCCTGGTGTTCATCGGCCGGATCCGCTCGCCGGTCACCGATCGCGCGGCCTGCCCGAAGAACCGCCGGGCCGCACTCGAAGCAGGCGTAGCGGGTCACCTTGAGGTCGACCGGCCTTGGCGGGAGGCGCTCGTCGGGCTCAAACCCGGCGATCATATCTTCTGCCTGAGCTGGCTGCATGGCTCGGCCCGCGACCTGGCGCTGCAAAAGCCCCGGCATGCCGAGACCGCGCGCGGCACCTTTTCGCTCCGTTCGCCGGTTCGGCCCAATCCGATCGGCCTGCATCTCGCCGAGATCCTGACACTCGACATGACGACCGGCATCGTCGAGATCGATGCAATCGACAGCCTCGACAACACCCCGCTTCTCGACATCAAACCCTATTTCGCCTCGGTCGATCGCCCGGCGGAAGCTTAGGCGGGCGCAATGGCGACGGAGCGGCAAAGACAGATCGCGCGGGCGCTGACAGCGGCGATCCCGCGCGCGCCCTTCATCGACGCGCAAGCCATTCGCGAGGCGGCACGTTCGCGGCACATGCGCACGCTGTCACCGGAGGTGGCGGTCTGGCTTGCCGCCGTCGCCCGCATCCGTCACGAACACACCGACTACGACGCCTTGATGGACGAAGGCTACGACCGCGATGCGGCGCGGTTCTTCGTGCTCGACGACATCAACGCCGTGCTGGACAAGTGGGGCGCCCGCCGACGGCTGGATGCAAGCGATAGCGATGCGGAGCCCGACCGCGATCCGGCGGCCGCGGACAACGACAGTTCGTCCATGGACGACGAGGTGACCGGCTGAACCAGCGATGAGGCCAATCCTCCTGCTGCAAACATCCGCTCGAAACGTCGGTCATCTTATCACGATGGGTCAAATTACGATGGGTCAAAACCGGGGCTGCGGCGCACGATCGATCCCGATATCCCCGGACACCGGGCGGACCGAGATTCATGTGTGCCGCACAGCCCGACCGGGCATGCAGCCCGATGAAATAACAAAGGCCCGTCCGGGGGAGGATCCGAACGGGCCTTCTAAATTCAGCAAACATTTGGGAGGAGGTGTTTGCTGAGGTAATTTTTGACACGAATGCGCCGATGGCGCCATGGCGACCACGACATGGCTGCCATACCAGAACCGCATGGATCGCCCATCACACCTGAAAAGCCGCGTTACCCGCCCAAAACCTGCGGCACAGGCTCTATACGCGCGAAAGATCCGTGTGCGACAATCCTGCCTGCGTGCGTCCCAATCGGCCGATCGGCTCGGGACTTTGCAACGGCCCCGGCGGCACGGCGAAGGTCCGCAGCATCTCAATTCGACGCCCGGGGCGGACGCAACTGTCAAGCGCGCCGAAGCCACCATCAAGCGAGGCCCACCAATGAGCGTCATTCCCGAGATCCAAGGATTTTTCAGCGATCTGACGGCGATCCGCCATGATCTTCACGCCCATCCGGAAATCGGTTTTGAAGAAAAGCGAACCGCCGCCATCGTCGCGGAAGAGCTGAGAGGCTACGGCCTCGACGCGGTACATGAAGGCATCGGGGTCACCGGCGTCGTCGGAGTTTTGAACGGCACGGCCGGCGCCGGGCGGACGATCGGTCTTCGCGCCGACATGGATGCCCTGCCGATGGAGGAGCACACCAACCTTGCCTATCGCTCGCAAAATCCCGGGCGCTTCCATGGCTGCGGTCATGACGGACACACTACCATGCTGCTCGGCGCCGCCCGCTATCTCGCGGCAAACCGCGACTTCAAGGGCACCGCGATGTTCGTCTTCCAGCCGGCAGAGGAAGGTCTTGGCGGTGCCCGGGCGATGATTGCCGACCGCCTGTTCGAGCGTTTCCCCTGCGACGAGATCTACGGCCTGCACAATTCACCGGAATTCGACCTTGGCGAAATGGCGATTTTTCCCGGCAAGGCGATGGCCGGCGCGAAGTTCTTCGACATCGCGATCAAGGCCAGCGGCAGCCATGCGGCCATGCCCAACAAGGCGCGTGACGCCGCCGTCATCGCCATGACCCTCGGCCAGAGCCTGCAGACCATCGTCAGCCGCAATGTCGATCCTTTGAAGCCCGCCGTTTTGTCGATCACCAAGATCAATGCCGGCAGCGCCTACAACGTCATCCCGGAAACCGCCGCTCTCGCCGGCACCATCCGCTTCTTCCATGACGATGTCGGCGACCTTGTCGCCAGCCGCATGCACGAGATCGCCTCAGGTCTCGCGCAAAGCTTTGGCTGCGAGATCGACGTCGATATCCGCGACGTCTTTTCGGTCCTCGAAAACCATCCCGCCGAGACCGAGGCGATGCGCCAAGCCGCCTGCGAGATCGTCGGAGACGATAAGGTTTACACCGGGGCGCGACCGACGATGGGCAGCGAAGACTTCGCCGACATGCTGCATGTCGTGCCCGGCGCCTATTGCTGGGTCGGCCATGGCGGCACGGTGCCGCTGCACAATCCCGGCTTCGTTCTCGACGATGCCATCCTGCCAATCGGCGCGAGCCTGCTCGCCCGCATGGTGCAGCGTCGTCTGGCCGCCTGACCCGCCGCGCCGCGTGCCGCAAAGACGATGAGGATTTCAGCCAAGGATGTCAGCAAGCTTCCGCCGATCCGGAGACCACATTACCTAAGGATAACCGCCCGGCGGACATGGCCAGATCTCTGGCGTGCGATGCCCACCTCGAAGCTTCGTGGCGGCAGGCACAGTATTGCCCATATTATCATCACGCTCACTGAATGCATTAATAAAATGCAACAAACGCCTTATCAATGCCAAAATGCGCCCCACCTTGCGCTCATTGAAATTGGGCACCGCAACAGTGCTCAGTCATGTGTAGGGACGATTTTCAATGCGCAACAACATCCCAGCGTCGGCTGGGCCGGATTCCGCGGGAGAGCCGTCCGGCCTTAACCGGCGCAGCTTTTTGACCGCAGCCGCCGCGCTCGGCCTTCTGCCCGCTACCGGCCGAGCGTTCGCCGACGACAAGCTCCTGTCCTTCGAGGCTCCCAAAGCCTTTTCCTTCGAACTCCTGGCGGATCAGGCGCGCCAGCGGGCGATGCAGCCCTATGTGCCGCTCCAACCGCGCGATCCGAAAGTCCTCGACCAAATCGACTTCGACGCCCATTGGAAGATCAAGTACAAGCCCAAGGCGACCCTTAACGTGGCTGGCGGCAAGGCGCCCGTCCGGCTGTTTCCGCTCGGCCGCTACTTCCAGCTGCCGGTCGGCATCCATGTCGTCGACGGCGGCCAGTCGCGCGAGCTGCGCTACGATGCGGCCGTCTTCGACATGCCCGGCGACAGCCCCTATCGCCAACTGCCGAAGGATATCGGCTATGCCGGCCTCAGGGTGATGGCCCCCGACCAGCAGACCGACTGGCTGGCGTTTCTCGGCGCGGCCTATTTCCGTTCAGCCGGCGAGCTCAACCAATACGGCCTGTCGGCCCGCGCCCTTGCCATCGACGTCGCTATGCCGACCCCCGAAGAGTTTCCGCGCTTCACCGACTATTATCTGGAGCCCTCGAAAACGATCGGCCGCGATCTCGTCATCACCTGTCTGATCGATTCTCCCAGCATGACCGGTGTCTTCCGGATGGATGTTGGCAAGCACGGCCCGGTGGTCATGGATATCGACAGCCGCTTCTTCGCCCGCAAGAAGATCGCGCGCCTCGGCCTGGCGCCACTGACCTCGATGTTCTGGTTCTCCGAGACCGACCGGCCCGATCGCGTCGACTGGCGGCCGGAGATCCACGACAGCGACGGACTGGCGCTGTGGACAGGCGCCAATGAGCGCATCTGGCGGCCGCTGAACAACCCGGGCGAGGTGCGCACGTCGAGCTTTGCCGATACCAGCCCGAAAGGCTTCGGCCTTTTGCAGCGCGATCGCTCCTTCGCCAATTACGAGGACGACGGCGTCTTCTACGAAAAGCGGCCGAGCGTCTGGGTCGAGCCGACGGGCAGTTGGGGCAAGGGCGAGGTGCAACTCGTCGAAATCCCGACCGACGACGAGATCCACGACAACATCGTCGCCTATTGGGTTGCCGATGAACCGGTCGAGCAAGGCGACGAGATCCCGCTCTCTTATCGTCTGACGTGGTCGAAGGACGCGCCCTATCCGCCCGAGGTCAGCACCGTGACCGCCACCCGCATCGGCCGCGGCGGCATTCCGGGCCAGCCACGCCCCAAGGGCGTCGTCAAACTGGCAGTGGACTTCGACGGCGGTTACGTCGCCAAGCTCGATCGTGATGCCAAGGGCGTCGAAGCCGTCGTAACGTCATCGCGTGGCACGATCTCGAATGTCGACTGCTATTCGGTGAAGGTCGGCACAGCCTGGCGAATGACCTTCGATCTGAAGACCGACAGCACCGATCCGGTGGATCTGCGAGCCTATCTCAAACGCGGCGAGCAGACGCTGACCGAGACCTGGCTCTACCAGTTCCTGCCCAAGCCCAATTCGGAGGCCTGATCGCAGGCCTCGGCCTGGAGCGCCGCTGCGGCAGCGGCGCTCCAGATCATGACGCGCGCAAGCCGAAGCTCGGTCGTCGCGGTGCGACAACAGGTAGGGGCGTTTCCAAGCCGCTCACGCTGAGGCGCATGGGCCCATCACGGCAGCGGAAGCGGAACGGACGCCGCCATCGCCGCCTGAAAGCGACCGCTTCGGAAGTCTGTTCCGAGGCGGTTTTGCTATGCCTCGTCGCGCGGCCATCTGGGAGAGCGCTGTGCTGCGGCAGCCCGAGGGCCTTTGCCGGCCCACTGCAACCCTTCATTAACGATGACCAGCATTCGTCGGCAACGCAAAATACTCACAGTCCATTACCGAAACGGAATCTCAAGAATAATTGGTCAGCTTACCGACTTAACGGAAAATTGCCGTTTCTCGAACGCCGATCGAGTTCCAGGTGAAGATCCGGCATCATAGCGGGACGGAGAGGAATATGCGGCCGATCGCGATTCTGGGCGCCGGCATAGCCGGCCTTACCGCAGCTGCTGAGCTGAAACGACTTGGACTTCCCGTTGCCGTCTTCGAGGCAGGCAAAGCGGTGGGCGGCCTGATGGCTTCGTTCAAGGATCCCGCCGGCTTCAGCTATGACTTCGGCGCACATTTCGTGAACAATCGCCTTGCCGCCACGCTCGGAGCCGCCAATATCTGCCGGACAGTGCGCCATTATGGTGAGGCCGTCTATCTCGGCGGCGTCTCGCGCGGCTATCCGTTCGGCCTGATGCGCTCGCCGCGCTTTGTGCAAGGCGCGATCGCCTCACGATTTCGCAAGCACGAGATCGTCACCGCCGAAGACTGGTTCCGCCACCACTATGGCGATGCGCTGGCCGAGGCCGTGGCGATTCCGATCGCCGAGGCTTGGTCCGGCGTCCCCGCGTCCGAGCTATCGCCTGCGGTCGGCGAGAAAATGTCGAATGGCGCACTGAAGACCCTCTACCTCAAGGCCGCCGCACGGGTGACCGGCCGCGCCGTCTGCATCGGCTATTCCCACGAATTGCGGGAAAACGCCGGAATCTACCATGTCTACCCGGAAGGCGGCGTCGCCCGCCTGCTCGAACCGACACTGGAAAACGTTCGCGACGTCATCCACCTGGAATCGCCCGTCGAAGCGATTTTGGTCGAGGACGAAAAGGTCGCAGGCGTCCGGGTGAACGGCAAGGTGATCGAGGTCTCGGCGGTGATCAGCACGGCACCGGTTCACGTCTTGCCGAAACTGCTCGACGGTAGCAGCAGGCTCGATCACCTGGCGCGATTCCGCTACCGCCCGATGGTCTTCGTCAACATCCATTTCGAAGGCCGCCACCATCTGCCCGACACGATGCTCTGGGTGCCGGGGGGCAAATATCCGTTCTTCCGGCTCACCGAGACACCGATCTCGATGCCGTGGCTCGCCCCCGAGGGCAAGACGCTGATCACCTTCGACATCGGCTGCGCGGCCGGCGATGCCTCTTGGACGATGCCCGACGACAAGCTCGCCGAAATCTGCCTGGACGGTCTTTGCGACATCTATCCGCATCTGCGCGGAAAATATCTCGGCATCGGCGGCATCATGCGCACGCCGGTTGCCTATCCGGTTTATCGTCTCGACTACGAGGCCGAACGTCAGGCCTTCGCGCGCTCGACAGGCATCGCCGGTCTTTACAGCATCGGCCGGAATGGCGAATTCGCCCATATCTTGATGGAAGATGTCTACTGCCGAACCTTGCGCCGGATGCAAGACGTCCGTCATTATGTTCGACAGGATGTCGACATAGCCGGACTCGAAAGACTGTCCAACCTCATGGCGACCGCCGATAGCGTCAAGCCAGGAAGCATCGCCGCCGCCTGATGATCAGCGAGTCGGCAGACGTCAGACCCAGCCGGCCGGTGCCATCGCTCAGCCCCCCCCCCCCCGTGGTGACAGAAGACATCGTACAAGCTTTGGCCGACAGCGCCCTGCGTCCGATTGGACGCAGAAGGGACGCTCCAACTCGTTGATTCTACGCATCGTGCTTTGCCGAAAATCGATTCCGATTTTCCGGTCGATACTGTAATGAGGCTGCGCCTTTCCTCAATTCGCCGCAGCACAGGACGACACGATGGCGCCTCAAAGCATTTCAGCGGCCCCCATCCGGCTGACACTGCTCACCGGCTTTCTCGGTGCGGGCAAGACCACCCTGCTCAATCGCCTGATCGGCGATCCGGCCCTTTCCGGTGCGGCCGTCGTCGTCAATGAATTCGGCGAGGCCGCCATCGATCCGATCCTAGTCGAGGCGGTGTCGAGCGACGGGGTGATCTCGCTGTCGAATGGCTGTCTATGCTGCACCGTCCGGGGCGAACTGATCGACACGCTCTGCGACCTGGCCGAAGCGAAGAACGGCGAAGGCGGCGCGCCGTTGCAGCGCGTGGTCGTCGAGACCACCGGTCTTGCAGACCCGGGCCCGATTCTTTCGGCCCTCATGTCTCACCCCACCCTCGTCGAGGCCTATACGCTTGACGGCGTCGTCACGGTGGTGGACGGCGCGCACGGCGCCAAAACCTTGGACGACCACGCCGATAGCCGGCGGCAAGTGGCCGTCGCCGATCGCATCGTTCTGACCAAAGGCGACCTGGCCTCCCCTGCGGCACTTCAGGCCACCAGGACCGCGATCCGCGATCTGAACGCCCGGGCCCCGATCGTCGACGCGAGCACGATCACCGGCGCCGAAGGCATTCTCGTAGGCTGCGGCCTGACCGCGACGCTCGCCCGCGGTGACGACATCGGCGTCTGGCTTGGCGAGCCAAGCGATCAACCCGACGCTCATTGCGACCACGAGCACGACCATTATTACCACCATGATGGCGATCACAGCCATGGCCACCACGATCATGAGCATCATCTGCGCCAGGACGGCATCCGCTCGTTCTCGCTGGAGACGGATCGTCCCGTCACCTGGCTTGCGATCACCGGGTTTCTGGAAATCCTCAACGGCACGGCCGGCCAGAAAATCCTGCGCATGAAAGGCATTGTCAGGCTGGCCGAAGACCCCGACCGACCACTTGTACTGCATGGCGTCCAGGGCTTTTTGCATCCCCCCGCGCGGCTTGCGGCCTGGCCCGCCGGCGCCGGGGGCAAGACACGTCTGGTGGTCATTGCGCAAGACCTTGAGGAGAGCTTCGTCCGCGATCTCTTCGCGGCCTTCACGGGTGGCGTCGCACCGGACACCGCCGACCGCACGGCGATCGAAGAAAATCCGTTGGCGATTCCGGGCCTGCGCTTCGGTCCGTAACGATGGCCAATGATCTCAGGCGCCTTTCGAAACGATCTCAAAGCGCGTGACACCCGCGTCCTGAATGACCGCTTTGAGGCAGTGACCGTCGCTCTGGCACAGATGCGCGATATCGACCGCCGCCAACGGGTCGTCGGCGAGCACCCGAATCGACATGCCGGGCTGAAGCCCGGCCAGGCTGGCCCGGGTGCGAAGTGCCGGCAAAGGGCAGCGCAAACCGCGCAGATCTAACTCGATCATCACCGTTGACCTCCCCCTGTCATCGGGCGTCGCAATCCCTATTTCCTTAACGGCAGTCGGCGAGGCCGGCCATCGATCATTGTCCAGCCGGAGACGTCTCATCCCATGTCGCGACCCTACGCTCCCGATCCGCAGACGGTCGTCGAGTTTTGGCGCGAGGCTGGTCCGAATCGGTGGTTCAAGAAGGATACCGATTTCGATCGGACGATCCGCAGCCGCTTCGGCGATCTTTACGAAATGGCGGCGCGCGGCGACCTTGATTTTTGGGCTGAGGACGCCACGGGCATGCTGGCGCTGATTATTCTGCTCGACCAATTCCCCCGCAACATGTTTCGCCGCTCGCCGCTGGCCTTTGCGACCGACGAGAAGGCCCTTGGCCTCGCACGCAGCGCATTGGCCCGCGGCGATCATGAAACCGTCGCCGAGGATATCAACCAATTTCTTGTCATGCCGCTGATGCATTCGGAAGCGCTGCAAGATCAAGAAGATTGCCTGGCATGGATGACACGTATCGGCAACGCCGAGAATGTCGATGCTGCCGAAGACCATCGCGACATTATTGCGAAATTTGGCCGATTCCCCCATCGTAATATCGTCCTCGGCCGAGAAACCACTGCAGAGGAAGAGGCGTATCTCGATGCAGGTGGTTTCCTGGGCTGACTGACGCGGCACCGAAGGGTTCCGCAAGACGGAAAATTTGCAAGCGTTCGCAATGCGTCACGAGACATGTTTCTTATCGTTACTGCCCCGTCCTTGGGTCCGACATAAAATTGCAAGCCCCGTTGGCGATATTGCATTTGGAGAAATAGTTTCAGCGGCATCACCGTCAGCACCGAAATCGCCTAACAATGGAGACCGTCGCCGATCGGGCGATCACCAATATGAAGCCGGTAGCCCAGTCTTTTTTCGATCGTCTCACGAACACACCATCGCCGGCCGAACGCATGGCTGCGAATGATGGAACGCTGACCACGGTGCCGCCTCTTCTCGACCTGGCTGTGCCCAGCAGCGGCGGACGCAGGCGCTTCACCGTCTACAAGCCCGAATCCGCCTTCGCCTTGATCGAAGAACTGCAGTTCCTTTGCCGCCGGGCGATCGAGCCGAATGTCTTCTTCGACTCACGCTTCTTCGTGCCGGCGATGACCCGGCTCGACGAGCGCAGCGTCAAGGTGATGGTGTTGCGCGACGAGGGCACCGCCCATAGCCGGCTTCGGCTGTTCATGCCCTATACGGTGGAGCGTTGCGCGCGGTTTTCCGGTGTCTCGATGCTCCGCGCCTGGGCCCACCCCTTCGGCCGCCTCGGCACCCTGCCGCTCGACGGCGACGATCCGCGCGAAACGCTTCGCGGCTTCTTCAACATGCTCGTCTCGAACGAAGCCAAGATGCCTGAAGTTCTCGTCCTTCCGGAGACCCGCGTCGACGGCCCCTTCGCCGCCGCCCTTCGCGATGTCACCGCGGCCGCCGGCCTGCCGATGGCGACGACCAACAGCTTCACCCGTGCAGGCTTGACGAAAGGCGGCCCCGACGAGTTTCTCAATATCGGCCAACTCTCCTCGCGCCGGCGCCGTGAGTTGGCGCGGCAGCGACGCCGGCTGCAACGTCACGGCCCGGTCAGTTTCCACGTCTCGCGCGACCCCGAGCAGGTCCGCGTCGCGCTCGAGGACTTTCTCAATCTCGAGGCCAGCGGCTGGAAGGGCCGCGCCCGCAGCGCCATGGTCCTCGATCGATACCGCGCGGCCTTTGCGCGCGAGTCGGTCAACTCTCTCGGCGAAGACGGCCGAGCCCGGGTCTATACGCTGCGCGCTGGCGATCGGGCAGTGGCAAGCCTCGTCGCGTTGATTCAGGGCGGTCACGCCTTCGCCTGGAAAATGGCCTATGATGAGGCGTTCGCCGTGGCCTCGCCGGGCCAACAGCTGATCGATGAGACGACGCGGGCGATCCTGGCCGATCCGGCGATCAAAGCGGCCGATTCTTGTGCCATGCCTGATAATTTCGTAATGAACCGCTTCTGGCCGGAGCGGTTGCCGGTGGCGACCTTCGTCATCGGGCTCGCGCCCGGATCGGACAAGGCCGTTGCCGCAGCGGTGAGGAGCATCACCCGGCAGACGCGCACGCAAAATCTGACTCGTCTTGCCCGTCTTTGGCTGCGCGATCACCTGCCCCATCGTTAGAGCATGGTGCCGAAAAGTTGCATGACTTTTCGGGTCACATCATGCGGCAAAACAATGGCTTAGAGCGGAATGGCGATTCCAGTTTATCGCATTCCGCCCTAGCGCTGGCGCATGCCGAAACCGCCCGCCACTCACCGAGTCGGACGCAACGCGCCCTGACACCGCCCTGATACGCAGCCTGCAATTTGCTTGCCATCACAGCGTGAGGCGGGCTAACTCGCGCCATGGCGAAGATCTTCTGCATCAACGGACCGAACCTCAATCTGCTCGGCAAACGGCAACCCGACGTCTATGGCTCAGAGACGCTGAAGGATGTCGAGACGCGCCTTGTCGCGCTGGCGGACAGCCTTGGCCATACGCTTCGCTGCCTGCAGTCCAACCGGGAATACGAAATCATCGACTGGATCCACGAGGCGCGGGAGACGGCTGCCGCCATCGTCATCAATCCCGGCGCCTTCAGCCACACCTCGATCGCCATCCTCGACGCCCTCAATGCCTTTGACGGTATCGTGCTCGAAGTCCACATTTCGAACATCCATCGGCGCGAAAGCTTCCGCCACCACTCCTTCGTCTCACATCGGGCGGAAGGCGTGATCGCGGGATTTGGCACCAACGGCTACGATTTCGCGCTGACGCGCGCTGCGCAGCTGATCACGGATCAAACGGCAACGCTCTGACCGGGCCAGACCGGCGAAAGAGAAAGCCGTGTGTTTGTTGCCCGTTCAAGAGGTCGCCGCTTCGACCCTCCGACCGAAGCTGCGCGCCAAAAACGCTTCCAGCCACTTGAGCACCGGCCCATCATGGATCGCCCGGCCCTCGAAATGAGCGCGACGCGACTGGGCCCCGGGCAGATTCAGCCGTTCGTGGCCGCGTGTCGTCCAGCGATGGACCATGGCCAGCGTCAACTCCGCATGAAACTGCACGCCATAGGCCGCCTCGCCATAGCGGAACGCCTGGTTCGGATACCAATCGCCCTCGGCCAGCAGCGTCGCGCCGCGCGGCAGTTCAAACCCCTCGCGGTGCCACTGATAGATCATCGACGGCCAAGGTTGTACCAGCTGGCGGCCGGCCAGCGTCGCCCGCAGCGCATAATAGCCGATCTCAGCGAGCCCATCCGGATGGGCCGTCACCGGTGCCCCGAGATGCTTGGCGAGCATCTGGGCCCCGAGGCAAATTCCAAGAAACGGCCGTTCTTCCTTCAGCGGAACCTTGATCCAGTCGAGTTCGGAGCGAATGTAGCCATCGGCATCGTTGGCGCTCGGTGGCCCACCGAAGATGATAGCGCCGCGATGCCCGTCGAGCGTTTCCGGCAGCGGCTGGCCCAGCACCGGGCGGCGAATGTCGAGCCTGATGCCATGACGCCCGAGCACTTGGCCGACCCGGCCCGGTGTCGAATTTTCCTGATGCAGCACGATGAGGATGGGTCGTTCGTCGCGCCCGTCGAGAACATAGTCGACTGGGGGCTGCATCAAGGCAGGGACCATTTCGTTCGTCGTCGTCTGATGCTGATAAGCCATGAAAGAATGCGGCGACCTTTTGGGTGCTTGTCGATCAACGGTCTACGAAGACATGGGCGCAAGACTCCGCCTCCGTCAACGTCAGAAGCAAGAAACATGCCGTTCACCCTATGCGTGAAGGCTTGCGCCAGGCACTACTCGCCCTGTCGGCCGGCCGCTTCATGTTTCATTAGCATGCGATCGCGGGTGGACACGCCGAGCAGCTCGGAAATCCGCCAGATCAAATTGTCTTCGAGCTCGTGCACCTCGCCATCGGCATAGGTCACCTCCCACAGCAACTCGATGAAACGGATCCGTTGCTCTTCGCTGAGCTCACGCTTGAGGATCGAGGTGAAGTGATACAGGTCGACGGATTGCTGATCCGCGCGCCGCCCGTCACTGGCGAGTCGCGTCGCCTCCTCGACGGAGAGCGAAAACTCCTCGCCGAGAATCGCAATCATCCGCTGGCGTTCGCCATCGGTGACGACACCATCGGCCTCGATGATGTGAAACAGCAAGGCGGCCGTCGCCACCTGAACGGAATCGGCGGGGCCTGCCCCCCGCTCGTCCTCATCGATCAAAGCGATCGAGCGGAAAAACTCTTTGATCGAATCGAGCATCTCTCTCCATCTTCGGCTCGGAACTTATTTCTGTAGGCCAGCGGCCGGCAGGCACTGTCGGCGCCGCCGGGCTGGGCGACCCCGCGCCGCCGCGGCCCGCCGGCTCATCCGAACCGCGCTTCCTTGCGTTCTTGGCTGGTCCGGCTGGGCGCATCCGTCTTGGCAGCGCCCGCCGCAGCCTTGGCGCCGTTGGCACTTTCGGCGGACACGACAGCCGCACCGTTTGCCGCCGATTTGCCGTCAGACGTAGCCGGCTTGTCGATCGCACTCGGCATGTATTTCGGCTGCGCGGCCGGCGGCGAGGATGCGTCACGAACCGATGCCTTGTCCGCCTTCGCCGCATTCACCTCGGCCGTCGCCGCGACGGTCTTCGGCGCCGCGTCGTGAATGCCCGCCGCAACAGTGGTGTCGATGGTCTTTTGCGACTGCGAGGCCGCATCGAGAACATGACCTTGCGCCGCGACGGCCCGCTGTGGCGGCGCCTTCCACTCGAATGCGTCGAGACGCCCGGTCACGGGTGAGACCGGCGCCCAATGTTCGGAAGTCACGCCGTCGGTGGTCCAGGCCGGATCGCGCGGCGCACGGATCGCCTTGGCCAGCCACTCGCGGACGCGGCCGACCTCGCCCGTCTCCTCCTCTTCGATATCGGCGAGGACGAGATAAACGCTTTCGCGCGGCTCCAGCTCGGCCGCTTCAAGGGCCGACTGGCGCGCGAGCGTCAGATCATGGGCATCGAGCGCGGCGCGGGCGACGCACATGGCCGATTCGACATGGCCCGGCCGCAGGCCCGCCAGATGCCGCGCCCGCTTCAGCCGATCCTCGACGGAATCGCCGGCCCGGGCCGACACATAAGCCTCGGCGACTTCCGGGTGCGGGCCATAGGTCCAGGTCTTTTCCAACACCTTCACGCCCTTGCGCAGATCCCCCAGCCGGAAGCACGCCTTGGCGGCGACGAGGGCGGCCGGGACCAGCTCGGGCGCCAGATTATGCGCTTCGAGCGCCGCCGCTTTGGCCAGCTTCGGCTCGGCCTCGAGCGTATCCATCGCCTTGGCAGTCAGAAGAACCGCACGGGTGCGCTTCGACTCGTCCCTATCGATCAGCCGGGTGTTCTTCTGCGCTTCGAGGATATGCAGTGCCTCGTCCCATTCGCCGGCAAGCGACTTGCCTTCGAGGACCGCCCCCCCGGCCCAGGGCACATGTGGCGCAAGCCGCACCGCCCGCTCGGCATAGAACCGCGCCGCGTTTTCATCCCCGACCCGTTGAGCTTCGAGATAGAGGCCGCGCATGGCGAGCAGCCGTGTCTCCGGATCACGCTCCATGTTCTGGAACACCGAACGAGCACGGGCATGATCGCCCTCGATCATCGCCGTTTGGGCGTCGAGGAAGCGGACCAGCGGCTCCTTGCGGGCGCCGAGCAGCTTCTCGCTGCGCTTGGTCATCCGCCGCGCCAGGATCGCGTCACCCGCACCCGCCGCGATGATGCCGCTCGACAGTGCGCTGTAGCCCTTGTTGCGACGGCGCCCCTCCCACCAATTGCCGATGGCGTGGGGAGTGCGGAAGAAGGCCGAAATCGCCCAGACCAGGATCAGGGCGGCGGTGACCAAAGCGCCAAGCACAATCAGGAAGACCATCAGACTGGTCTGGACGGTCTGCCCTTGCCAATCGAATGTGACCGAGCCGGGATGGTCCGCGAGCCAGCTGAACCCGAGCGACGCAGCCAGGACGATAAGGAGAAAGGCGAGAATACGCAGCATTGAGTCTATCCTGGGACTAACCCTGATTGGCGGGTTCGGCGGCGTTCGGCGCGGCCTTCTGGCCACCGGCGACCGCGCCGCTCAGCGTGGTCGCGACAATGTCTTCCGCCGTCACCCGGGCCTTCACCTGGTCGGCGAAGTCCTGGCTGGCTGATTTGGCGTCATCCGGCAGTTTTTCCCACTCGGCTTCGAAGGTCTTCAGATCGCCCGAGCCGATCGCCGCATCGAGACGCGAGAGAACCGCCGTGTTGCCCTGCTTGGTCTCCGGCGCCGGGCCGGAGGGTCGGACCTGCACCAGCGCACGCAGCCCAGCCAGCATCTGATCGCCCACCGGCGCGTTGGCCGCGGTCGGTGACAGCGCGCGTGAGATTTTGGCGCGAACTTGCGGCCAGGCATCGGCCAGTTGGCGCTCGGAAGGCACGCCGTCCGCCGCATAGCGCCGCAGGCTCTCGGTCGCCTGCCCGGCGCCGGCCACAGTGGCATAGGTTTCGAGCTGTTGGGCAAACGGCCCGCCGGCATCGATCGCTGATTTCAGATTGGCCGCCGACAGCGCGATTTCGGCCCGCTTGTTGCCCTCTTCGATCGCCGTCACCCGCTTTTCGAGGTCGGCGACGACGCCGTCGATCTTCGAACTGGCCGCGCTCGCGGTCTCCTTGGCGCCGCTCGCGTCGCTCGCCGCCTGAGTGGCCTTATCGAGTGCGGTCTGCGCCGTCGACTGAGCACCGTTGGCGGTCTGCTGGGCGTTGGTCGCCGCCTGCTGTGCCGCACCAGCCGCCGCGTTGGCGGCATTCGCCTGCTTCACCGCATCCGAGGCGTCGCGCACGGTGCGATCGCTGGAATCCATGACCGCGGTCGCCGATTGCTGCGCGGAATTGGCGGCCTTGGTGGCGTTTTGGGCTGCCTGTCCGGCGGATTCGGCGGATTGCTTGATCGCCGCAAGATCCGCCGTCGAGCTTTCGAGCGCGGCGATGCGCTTTTCGAGGCCCGACACATCGGCGCCGCCGCCAGCCTGACCGGATGACAGCTGCGCACGCAGCTTGGCGATCTCGTCATTGATGGTGTTCAGGGCATCGGTTGTCAGATAGTCATTGACGCTGCTCTTCTGCCCGCCGCCAAGCCCCGGCAGCCAGCCATTGGCGATCACCAGCGACGCCCCCCCAAGCGCCAGCACGGCGCCAAGAATGGCCGCACCGAAGACCGCGCCGACACCGGCGCCGCCCGGCCGACCGGGTGGCGGCGCCGGCGGCACGGTCGATCGGGCGGCGCTCGAAGGGCCGGTCGACGCATTGTCCGTCCCCGGGCTGGCAGAGGAGGCGCTGCCCGTATTCGTGCCGCCCATCGTCGCAGCCGCAGGCTTCGGGGCTGTCGCACCCGGAGCAGCCGCCGCGCCCGCCGGCTTGGCAGCCGAACCGGTCGCCGAGGCTGGCGCTGCGGGTTTGGCGCCAGCCGCACCTGCGGCAGCGGTTGTGGCGCCTAAGGGGCTCGGCACCGCTTTGGCCGGCGTCGCCGCAGCGATCGCCAGACCGGTCTTCGTCGGTCCACCGACGGGTTCACCGGAGGTCTTTGCCGCCGTCGCGGGTGCTGCTGAAGCCGGCGCTGGCGGTGCCGCAGCGGCCGTCGCTGCGACAGGTGCAGCCGTTGACGCTGTTGCGGTGGGCTTTGACGGGCTTGCCGGCTGCGGACGGCCGGACGTCGGCGAAGCCATCGGAGCAGCCTTCGCGGTCGGAGCCGATGACGTCGCCGTCGTGCCGGCGGTTGCCGCAGTCTTGGCGGGCGCAGGCGGCTGCGCCGCGGGCGCGGATGGCGTTTCGGCAGGGCTCGGCGATTCGGATCGTGCGGCTTCGGCCGTCTTGTTCTCGTCGCCTGCGCTCACTGTCGTCTTCTTTTCCGCCTTGAGATCGATCGTCTGGCCACGCGTCTTCGTCGGTCTGGATCGCCGGGGACGGTTGGTCATTGCGTCAGCTCCATGCTCGCAAGTCGCGGGAATACGACCCGTTTAGCCGATCGCGCGCCCGTTCTTTTCTCGCTCATTGGTCCATTATTCGCGCGCATGGCGCAAGCGCCGAGTTCCTATAGCACTCTGATCTAGGTTATCAGAGGCATTCGAAAAGCGAGCCAAGGCGCGGCAGGTCTGAAATCTGCACCGTCGCACGCATCGGCTCTGGCAAGGCCTCGGCGATTCGGGTCGAGAGCGCCAGCAGCCGCGGCGCCGGCGCGAACGCCTCCGGCACGGTTTCGACGAGCCGCGCATAACCCTCAGCCTGACCGGCCGACAGGAGCAACACCGCGTCCGGCGGGCCGGCAACAAGCACGCTGCGCACGATGCCAGCGGCGAGCGCGACGGGAACGATGTCGTAGACCTCCCAGATCCGACAGCCGATATCGACCTTGGCAAGCGCGCGCTCCAGCGTTCCGGTCCGCCGCCGCCCTGCGGCATAGAGCAGCGTGTCGCCCGCCCCAAGCCCGGCTGTGCCAGCGAGCGCTCCCATCGTCGCAGCCGCCCCCTCAGCGACATAAACATTGGAGAATCCCGCGTCGCGCGCCGCATCGCCGGTCGTCTCGCCGACCGCCAACAGCGCTCGTCCATCGCCTGGAAACATCTTGGCAAGGGCCGGGATCGCGCGCACGCTGGTCGCGGCAAATCCTGCGAAGCCGCGACCGTCCGCCATGGGTTCGAGCGGCGAGTCGATCTCCACGGTGCGCTCCAGCGGCAGGATCAATGGCTGGTGACCATGGGCGACGAGATCGCGGGCGGTGCGTTCGGCTTCTGCGGCCTCGCGAAGGATCAACACCCGTGCCATCCCGCCGCCCGCCGTCTCAATTGGCCCAACCGGCGAAGAAATTCGGCCCGGCAGCCTCGAGGACGTCGCGCCCGGCAAGCCGGCCGAGCGCCTCGGCCTCCGTCGCTAGCCCCGTGCGGCGGGTTTCATGCATCTCGCTACCGTCGGGTTTCAAGATCATGCCGTGCAGCGACATCGTGCCGTCGGGCCGAAGCGTCGCGCGGGCGGCGATCGGCGTGCGGCACGAGCCGTCGAGCTCGGCCAGAAACGCCCGCTCGGCGGTCAGCGCCGCGGTGGTCTCGGCATCGGCGATGCCGCCGACGAGCGCCTTCACCCGGTCGTCGCCGATCCGGCTTTCGATGCAGATCGCGCCCTGCCCGGGAGCCGGCGGGAAGTGCTCCGGATCGAAGATTTCGGTCGCGACGCCAGTCATATCCATCCGTTTCAGTCCCGCGAGTGCGAGCAGTGTGCCGTCGGCCAGGCCCTCGTCGAGCTTGCGCAGCCGGGTCTGCACATTGCCGCGAAAGATGATCACGTTGAGGTCCGGACGCAGCCGCTTCAGCATCGCCTGACGGCGCAGCGAGGCCGAGCCGATGGTCGCGCCCTGCGGCAGTTCGGCGATCGTCGGCGCCGCCCGGCCGATGAAAACGTCGCGCACGTCCTCGCGCGGCAGATAAGCGGAAATCTCCAGCCCCTCGGGCAGGGCCGTCGCCATGTCCTTGGAAGAATGGACGGCGATGTCGATCCGCTCCTCGATCAGCGCCAGCTCGATTTCCTTGGTGAAGAGGCCCTTGCCGCCGACCTCCGAAAGCGGTCGATCGAGGATACGATCGCCCGACGTCGAGATGACGGTGATCGAGAACGCTGATTCCGGCAGAGCGTGGGCGCTCATCAGCCGGGCCCGCACTTCGCTCGCTTGGGCCAGCGCCAACTGGCTGCCGCGCGTGCCGATTCGGATCAGTTTCTCGGTCAAGATCACCCCGTTGCCGTCAAAAGTCCCTGCCGCCTCTGATGCGGGGCGACCGATCGCAAGCCCGCCCGGCTTGCCATGTTAAGATCAGATCGCGCATAGCATGATCGCGATCAAGGGCCGGATGCAAGCGGCCGGTCAACGTCGGCCTTGGCGTCGGCCGGGGTGTCGGCTCGGGGCCCGATGCCCTGAAGAGCCGCCTCGGCGTGCCAGACGATGGCGATCGCGTGCCATTTGCCCTTGCAAAGCTCTTTAAAACGAAGACGTTGAAGCGATGACACATCCCGCAGGCCGCGGCACCGCCACAGATGGACCGACGATCCTCGGGATCGAGACGAGCTGCGACGAGACCGCGGCGGCCGTGGTGCGGCGCGGCGTCGACGGGCGCGCGATCATCCTGTCGAATGTCGTCCTGTCGCAGATCGCCGAGCACCAGGCTTTTGGCGGCGTTGTGCCGGAGATCGCGGCCCGAGCCCATGTCGAGGCGCTCGACGGCATCATCCGCGCCGCGCTCGACGATGCCGATCTTGGCCTTGGCGCCGTCGACGCCATCGCCGCGACCATCGGCCCCGGGCTCGTCGGCGGGCTGCTCGTCGGCGCCATGACCGGCAAGGTGATCGCCGCGGCCAGGGGATTGCCCTTCATCGGCGTCAACCATCTCGAAGGCCACGCGCTGTCGCCGCGCCTCTCCGACGGCCTTGCCTATCCTTATCTTCTGCTGCTCGTCTCCGGCGGTCACAGCCAGATCCTGCTCGTCTCCGGGCTCGGCGACTACGAGCGCTGGGGCTCGACCATCGACGACGCCCTCGGTGAAGCCTTCGACAAGACCGCCAAGCTGCTGTCGCTGCCGCATCCCGGCGGCCCCAATGTCGAAGCAATGGCGGCCAAGGGCGACGCGACGCGCTTCGCGCTGCCCCGCCCGATGAAGGGCGAAGCGCGGCTCGACTTTTCTTTTTCCGGCCTCAAGACGGCACTGCGGCTTGTCGCTGAAGCCCATGCGCCGCTCGTCGATCAGGATGTCGCGGATTTGTGTGCGAGCTTCCAGCGCGCCGCCGCCGAAACCGTCGCCGACCGCATCCGCCGGGCGCTGGCCCGTTTTCGCGAGCGCTTTCCCGAAATCGCTCAGCCGGTGCTCGGCGTTGCCGGCGGGGTCGGCGCCAATGCCGACATCCGGGCGGCGCTCAAGGCCGAATGCGAGAGCGCCGGCGCGCGCCTCGTCGCGCCGCCCGCGGCGCTCTGCGCCGACAATGGCGCGATGATCGCCTATGCCGGGCTCGAACGCGTCGAGGCCGGGCGGACCGATCCGCTCGACGTCGCGGTGCGCTCGCGTTGGCCGCTCGACGAAAAATCCGCGCCGCTGGTCGGCCACGGGCGCCGGGGAGCCAAAGCATGACGACGATCGCAGTCGTCGGCGCCGGCGCCTGGGGCACGGCGCTGGCTTCGCTCTATGCGCGCGGTGGCGCCAAGATCAGTTTGCTCGGCCGGGATCCGGCGATCGCCGCCGCGATCAATACGGCCCATGAGAACCCGCGCTATTTGCCGGGGATCGACTTGCCGCCGTCGCTGCGGGCAACCATCGATCCCGCCGAGGCCCTGACCGGTTGCGATCTCGTGCTCTTGGTGGTGCCGGCTCAGACCATCGCGGCGACGGCCGCAGCGCTCGCCCCGCATCTGCCGGCGGATGCGGTTCCGGTTCTGTGCGCCAAGGGAATCGAGCGCGAGACCGGCCGTTTCATGTCCGAGCTGGTCGCGGCCGCGTTGCCCGGCCGGCCGATCGGCGTTCTATCCGGCCCGAGCTTTGCCAGCGACCTCGCCCGCGGCCTGCCCACGGCGGTGACGGTTGCGGCCGCGAGCGAGACGCTGGCCGATAGCCTCGCCCGTGCCCTGTCGACCGAGACCTTTCGCTGCTACGCCAGCAGCGATTTGCGCGGAGTCGAGGCCGGCGGCGCTTTGAAGAACGTTCTCGCGCTTGCCGCCGGCATCGTCGTCGGCCGCGGGCTCGGCGCTTCGGCCCAGGCGGCGCTCGTCACCCGTGGCTTCGTCGAACTGCGCCGTCTCGGCGAAGCGCTTGGCGGCCGGCCGGAAACGCTGATGGGGCTCTCCGGCCTCGGCGATCTGGTGCTCACCTGCTCCTCGCCGCAGTCCCGAAACTTCTCCTATGGCGCTGCGCTCGGGCGCGGCGACGATCTGGCCCGCCTCAAACTCGCCGAGGGTGTCTTCACCGCCGCCATTGCCGCGCGCCTTGCCAGGGACAGCGGCACCGAGGCGCCGATCATCGCGACCGTCGCTGAGGTTCTGTCCCGCAATCTAACCATCGACGAGGCAGTGCAGCAGCTGCTCGCCCGACCGTTGAAACGCGAAGTCGGTTGAAAGCGCGGCAATCCCGAGATAGCTCGTAAGGTGATTTTTCGCTCGCCGGCATCGGTCGCTTTTCGCGGCGCCCACCCGCCTGCCGGCCCATTTCCGGGAACCTCTCTCATGCTCTTTGCCATTCTTTGCACCGACAAGCCGGGGCATCTGCAACTGCGGATGGACACCCGTCCGACGCATCTCGCCTTTCTGACCGGCCTTGGCGATGCGCTGAAATTTGCCGGCCCGTTCCTCGGCGACGACGAGAAGCCGAACGGCAGCCTGGTGGTGATCGACGCCGAAACGCTCGACGCCGCCAAGGCCACCGCCGCCGAAGATCCCTATGCCAAGGCCGGTCTGTTCGAGAGCGTCGACGTCAAGCGCTGGACCTGGGCGATCAAGAATCCGGACGCCGCCTGACATGCGCTACTGGCTCTACAAATCCGAACCCATCACGTGGTCCTGGGAGCAGCAGAAGGACAAGGGCGAGGCGGGCGAGGAGTGGACGGGCGTCCGCAACTACCAGGCCCGGAACTTCATGCGGGAGATGGCGATCGGCGATCGCGGCTTCTTCTACCATTCCAACGACGGCAAGGCGGTGGTCGGCATCGTCGAGGTGGTGAAGGCAGCCCATCCCGATTCCAGCACCGACGACCCGAAATGGGAGTGCGTCGACATCAAGGCGGTGATGGACGTGCCAACGCCGGTGACGCTCGATCAAGTCAAGGCCGAGCCGAAACTTTCCGAAATGGTGCTGGTCAACAATTCCCGTCTCTCGGTCCAGCCGGTCAAAGAGGACGAGTTTCGCCTGATCTGCGAGATGGGCGGCCTCGACCCGAAAGCGGCGATGAAGGGCTGAGCCGCAGGCCGATGCGGTGCGGCGATTGGGTCGCATCGCTTCGGGGAACGACTCGGGCAAAAAGAACTTTTCCGGAACAAGCCCCTCATATCCGGAGATGCCCGATGACCAAATTCTCCCCGAAGACCGACGAGACGTCCAACACCCAGAAGGATCCGTCCGACTGGACCACTGGCGGTGAGCCGATGACCGGCGCCCAGGCCTCCTATCTGAAGACACTGTGCGAGGAGACCGGCCATCCCTTCGACGAGAGCCTGACCAAGGCCGACGCGTCGAAGCTGATCGAGCTGTTGCAGGACGAGAGCGAACGGGTGAGCGGCGGCGAGACCTGAGCCGCCGTTCGGATGACGGGAACGCCGCCGCGTCAGGCGGCGTCGGCCAGCGCCCCCGCCGCCGCATCGCGGATCGCCGCCATATTCGCTTCGTAGTGAGCCGGCGTTCCGCCCTTGAACACCGCGGAGCCGGCGACGAGCGCGTTGGCGCCGGCCGCAACCACTTTCGGCGCGGTTTTCGGCGAGATGCCGCCATCCACCTCGATGTCGATCGGCCGATCGCCGATCATCGCTTTCACCCGGGCGATCTTGTCGCAGACGGCGGGGATGAATGCCTGGCCGCCAAAGCCTGGATTGACCGTCATCAACAGGACGAGGTCGAGCCGGTCGAGGACGTATTCGATCACCTGTTCCGGGGTCGACGGATTCAGCGAGACGCCGGCTTTCTTGCCCAGCGCCTTGATCGCCTGCAGCGAGCGATCGAGGTGCTTGGTCGCTTCGGCATGGACCGTGATGATGTCGCAGCCGGCCTCGGCGAAGGCTTCGAGATAGGGATCGCACGGCTCGATCATCAAATGGCAGTCGAAGATCTTGGCCGAGGCGCCCCGGATCGCTTTGACGATCGGGGGGCCGAAGGTGATGTTCGGCACGAAATGCCCGTCCATGACGTCGAGATGGATCCAGTCCGCCCCCGCGCGGTCGATCGCCGCGACCTCGTCGCCGAGGCGCGAGAAATCGGACGACAAAATGGATGGCGCGATGACGATCGGGCGGGTCATGACGGTCTCTCCTCTGGCCCGTCGCCGGGCCCCCCATCTTCGGGGGAAGTCGAATCTGCGGTCTGTCCCGGCTTTTGCCGGAACACCCGGCTGACCGCAATGTCTTCGGCGGCGATCTGAGATAACGCATTGGCATCCAGCGGCCCGGCATCGGATTCGAACAGCCGATTGGCCTGCCGCAGCCGCGCCCGATCGAGCGCGTTTCGGATCGAGCGCGCATTGGCAAAATGCGGCTGCACCCGCCGATGTTCGATATAGCTCACCAGAATCCGCTCGGCCTCGACGCTCAAGTGATAGTGCTGGCGCTCCAGCATCCCGACCGCGATCTGCAGAAGCTCCTCGTCGGTGTAGTCGGGAAAGTCGATGTGGTGGGCGATCCGCGAGCGAAAGCCGGGATTGGACTCGAAAAACTTGTCCATCCGATCGGCATAGCCGGCGAGGATCACCACCAGATCGTCGCGGTGATTCTCCATCACCTGTAAGAGGATCTCGATCGCCTCCTGGCCGTAGTCTCGCTCATTTTCCGGCCGGTAGAGGTAATAGGCTTCGTCGATGAACAAGACACCGCCCATCGCCTTCTTCACAATGTCTTTGGTCTTAGGGGCGGTATGGCCGATATATTGGCCGACCAGATCGTCGCGGGTGACCGAGACGAGATGGCCCTTGCGGATATAGCCGAGCCGGTGGAGCAGATCGGCCATCTTCAGCGCGACGGTCGTCTTGCCGGTGCCGGGATTGCCGGTAAAGCTCATATGCAGCGTCGGCGTTTCGTAGGCGAGGCCGAGCCGCCGGCGCGCCCGCTCGACGAGGAGGAGCGCGGCCGTCTCGCGGATCCGCTTCTTGACCGGCTTCAGACCGACGAGCTCACGATCGAGCTCGTCGAGAACGTCCTTGACGCCGGCCTCCTCATATTCACGGTGAAGGTCGACCGTGGTCGCAGGCGGTTGCTGCAAAGCGTCGGCCCCGCCTTGCGAGGTGCCGATGTCCAACTTGGACTCGTCCGGTGGACCCGCATCTTTCGATTTCGCGCCCGTGTTCAACTGATCGAGGTAGCTCATGAAATGACCTCCGGTTGGATTGAGGCTCCAGGACGGCCGGCGAGGCGAAGGTCATTTCGATTCGCCAAGTCGGTCTCCAGCATCGGCCCGAAAATCGGAATCGATTTTCGGCAAAGCACGATGGGTCGATTCAAAGGGTTGAGCGACCTTTGTGCGCCCGTTCGGACGCAGGGCGCTCTAAAGCTCTGCGACGGGCTCTTTGACCCAGGCGAAGCCGGACCCTTTCGGCTCCCTCACACCGCGTAGCGCTCGCCCTCCGGCTTGGCGTCGGCATAGGGCTCGGTGGTGTAGCGCATGTTGCGGCCGTGGCCTTCCTGCCGCCTCAAGCGGAAGCCGGGCTCGTTCTTCGGCCGATTGACCAGGAAGGACAGCTTCACCGACTCCCAGCCGGAGGACGAATCGAAGGCCGACAAGCGGATATAGCGGTCGCCAAATGCCTTCCGGCAGCTTGCCAGCTCCATCATGATGCCGGCCGCGTCGGCGATGTCGAACATCGGCTGTCCCCACATCTCCCAATAGGTGTTGCGGGGATGGGGATCGTCGGTGTGTTCGAGATTCACTGCCCAGCCATTGTCCAGGCAATATTGGATCTGCTTGGTGATCTGCGCGTCGGAGAGATCGGGCAGAAACGAGAATGTTCCTTGGGTAATCCGCATGGGTTCGTTCCTTTTCAAATGATCGCTGACAGAACCCGCGAGCCCGCCGCGTCGATGGAGCGGGGCCGACAAGCCCCGCCCGCTGCGGTCAAGCGGCCGTCGCCGTCACCGCATAATCCGGCGTGTCGGTCGAGGCGTAGTTGAAGGTGACGTCCTTCCAGGTGTCGAGCGCCTGCTTCAACGGCGTACAACTCTTGGCCGCCTCGTTGAGGATGTCCGGCCCCTCATTGACGATGTCCCGACCCTCGTTGCGGGCCATGATCATGCATTCGAGCGCCACCCGATTGGCGGTGGCGCCGGCGGCGATGCCCATCGGATGGCCGATGGTGCCGCCGCCGAACTGCAGGACGACATCCTCGCCGAGAAGATCGATCAGCTGATGCATCTGGCCGGCATGAATGCCGCCCGAGGCGACGGGCATCATCTTGTTCAGCGAGGCCCAGGGCTGGTCGAAGAATAGGCCGTTTTCCAGCCTCTTCTCGGTGAACTCGTTGCGGCAGACGTCGTAATAGCCCCGGGTCGTCGCCGGATCGCCTTCGAGCTTGCCGACCACCGTGCCGGCGTGGATGTGATCGACGCCGGCAAGCCGCGCCCATTTGGCGATGACGCGGAACGACACGCCGTGGTTCTTCTGGCGGGTGTAGGTCGAATGGCCGGCGCGGTGGAGATGCAGGATCATGTTGTTCCGGCGGGCCCACTTGGCCATGGACTGAATCGCCGTCCAGCCGATCACGAGGTCGATCATCACGATGTTGGAACCGAGCTCGGCGGCAAATTCCGCCCGCTCATACATGTCCTCCATGGTGGCGGCGGTGACGTTGAGATAGGTGCCCTTGATCTCGCCGGTCGCGGCCTGTGCCTTGTTCACCGCCTCCATGCAGTACAAAAACCGCTCGCGCCAATCCATGAAGGGCTGGGAATTGATGTTCTCGTCGTCCTTGGTGAAATCGAGCCCGCCCTTCAGCGCCTCATAGACGACGCGGCCGTAGTTGCGGCCGGACAGGCCGAGCTTGGGCTTGACCGTCGCGCCGAGCAATGGCCGGCCGAACTTATCGAGGCGCTCGCGCTCGACGACGATGCCGGTCGCCGGCCCCTGGAACGTCTTCACGAAGGCCGTCGGCAGGCGCATGTCCTCTAATCGCAGGCCTTTGAGCGGTTTGAAGCCGAAGACATTGCCGATGATCGACGCGGTCAGATTGGCGATCGACCCCGGCTCGAACAGGTCGAGATCGTAGGCGATATAGGCGAAATACTGATCGCTGCTGTTCGGCACCGGATCGACCCGATAGGCCTTGGCGCGATATTTTTCGGCCGCCGTCAGCCGGTCGGTCCACACCACGGTCCAGGTTGCCGTCGAGCTTTCACCGGCCACCGCAGCCGCCGCCTCGACCGGATCGACCCCATCTTGCGGCGTGATCCGGAAACAGGCGATGAGATCGGTGTCCTTCGGCTCGTAGTCGGGCTCCCAATAGCCCATCTGCTTGTATTTCAGGACGCCGGATTTATAGCGCTCCTTGCCAGTGAGGGTCTGGGTTTCAGCATCCATGTCGCGGTCTCCTTGTGTTGAATTTGCTTGAAATCTCGGCTCCATCCGACAAGTCTTGGCGCAGGCTTGCGGACAAACTCCCTCCCATCGCCGCGAAGGTCTCTCCGCGTCGTCGCCCTGCGTGATCTCGATCGATCTCAATCCACCCGTCCGGCCAGCATCGCCGGACCGGGTGAGCCGCCCTCGCCTATGCGGCGGCGGCCGCCGTCATCTCGATCCGCGGATCGAGTTCGCCCGACTGACATCGGGCAGCCATCTGGTCGAGCGCCAGCGGCCTGATCTTGGCCGCCTGACCGGCACAACCGAATTGCTTGTAGCGGTCCGGGCAGAGCCGCTTCAAAGAATCCATGGCGAGCGCGCCCTGCGTCCGGTCGGACGCAGAAAGGTCGCTCTCACCCTTTGAATCGACGCATCGTGCTTTGCCGAAAATCGATTCCGATTTTCGCGGCGATGCTGTCGGACCAGGACCTTGCCCGGACCGAACGCCTCCGGCCGCTCCACCGCCACCCGGCGAAACTGCCCGGTCATCACCATCCGGCAGTCGGTATCGATATTGACCTTGCGCACGCCGTGCTCAATGCCGCGCACGATCTTCTCGTGCCGTCATCACCGATGGACGAAACGCCCGCCGCGCGCCGTGATCTCAAATTTGCCACCTGGCTTCGGGGCGGCGCGCGCCGCCCCGAAGCGTCTCGTTCGCAGAGCCTTAGCTCTTCACCATCTCACCGGCCGCCTTGATAACCGCGTCGACGGTGATGCCGAAATGCTCGTAGAGCTGCGGCGCCGGCGCCGAGGCACCGAAGCTCTCCATGCCGATGAACCGGCCATCCTCGCCGATCCAGCGATCCCAGCCAAGCCGCCCGGCAGCCTCGATGGCGATGCGCGGCGCGGTGCCGAGAACCTCCTTGCGATAGGCCGCGTTCTGCTCCTCGAACAGCGCCCAGCAGGGCATCGAGACGACGGCGACCTTCAGGCCCTGCGCCGCCAGCTTGTCGGCGGCCTCCAGCGCGATCGAGACCTCGGTTCCGGTGGACAGGATCGTCAGATCCCGCGCGCCGTCGGTGTCCTTCAGCACATAGGCACCCTTGCGGGTGCGGTTTTCCGAGACATCGCCCGAGCGCACGGTCGGCACGCCCTGCCGCGACAGCGCCATCACCGAGGGCCGCTTCTTCTCGCCGAGCGCGATTTCCCAGGCTTCGTTGGTCTCGACCGCGTCGGCCGGCCGGAACAGAAGCAGGTTCGGCGTCGCGCGATGGATCGCCAGATGCTCGATCGGCTGATGCGTCGGACCGTCTTCGCCAAGACCGATCGAGTCGTGGGTCATGACATAAACCACCCGCACCCCCATCAGCGCCGACAAGCGGATCGCGCCACGGGCATAATCGGTGAAGCACATGAAGGTGCCGCCATAGGGGATGAAGCCGCCATGCAGCGCCAGACCGTTCATCGCCGCGGCCATGCCGTGCTCGCGGATACCGTAGCGCACGTAGCGGCCGGCATAGTCGCCCGGTTTGACGTCGCTCAGGCCCTTGGTCTTGGTGTTGTTCGACGGCGTCAGATCGGCCGAGCCGCCAATGGTCACCTCGCTCGCACCGTTGATCACCTCGAGCGCCATCTCGGAGGCCTTGCGGGTCGCGACCTTGGGCTGATCGGCAACGATTTCGGCGCGGGCCTTGGCCATCAGATCGGCGAGGTTGCGCGGCAGGCTGGTCGCGTATTGCGCCTCGAAGGCGGCCTTGTTGTCGGCGCCGTCGCGCTTCTTCTCCCAGGCGAGGCGCGCCTCCTTGCCCTTTTCGGCGGCCGCCCGCCAGGCACCGAGGATCGGCTCCGGCACGACGAAGGGCTCGGCCGTCCAGCCGAGATGCTTGCGGGTCGCCGCGACCTCGGCCTCACCGAGAGCGTTGCCATGCACCTTGTCGGTGCCTTCGAGATTGGGCGCGCCGAAGCCGATGATCGTGCGGCAGGCGATGAAGGCCGGCTTGTCGCTGTGCCGGGCCTCGGCGATCACCCGCTCGATCGCGTCCGGATCGTGGCCGTCGACCTCATAGACATTCCAGCCATGGGCAGCGAAGCGTTCCTTCTGGTCGATCGACGTGGACAGCTTGATGTCGCCATCGATCGAGATGTGGTTGTCGTCGAAGAGGACGATGAGCTTGTTCAACTTCAGATGGCCCGCGAGATCGATCGCCTCGTGGGAAATGCCCTCCATAAGGCAGCCATCGCCGCAGAAGACATAGGTGTAGTGATCGACAAGGTCCTCACCGAAACGGGCGGCGAGCATGCGCTCGGCGAGCGCCAAGCCGACGGCCATGGAAATACCCTGGCCAAGAGGTCCGGTGGTCGCTTCGATACCGGCGGCATGACCGTATTCCGGATGCCCAGCGGTGCGGCTGCCGAGCTGGCGGAAATTCTCGATCTCCTCGATCGTCATCTCCGGGAAGCCGAGCAGGTACATCACTGCATATTGCAGCATCGAGCCGTGGCCGTTCGACAGGATGAACCGGTCGCGATTCGGCCATTCGGGCTGGCTCGGATCGACGCGCAGAAACTTCGAGAACAGAACGGCGGCGATGTCGGCCATACCCATCGGCATGCCCGGATGGCCGGAATTGGCTTTCTGAACGGCGTCCATGGAGAGCGCCCGGATGGCGTTCGCCATGTCGCGGAGGGACACGTTCGCCATCTCGTTTGGCGATTTGTCAGCAGTTTGAGACATGAAGTCTTTCCTTGGGAGTTCTTCGAGCTCATGACGCGCGGCGCTTTTTCTCCATCAGTTGGAGGATCAACGGCGTCAAAATGAGCTGCATTGCGATGTCGAGCTTATTGCCAGGAGCGACGATGGAGTTCGCCCGTGACATGAAGCTCCCGTGGATCATAGACAAAAGATATGGAAAATCGATGCCACGTGGATTGGCGAAGCGAATAACGATCATCGATTCATCCGCCGTCGGAATCCAGCGGGCAATGAACGGATCGGAGGTGTCGACGATCGGCACGCGCTGGAAGTTGATATCGGTGCGGGCAAACTGCGGACAGATGTATTTAACGTAGTCCGGCATACGCCGCAGGATCGTGTCCATCACGGCTTCGGTCGAATAGCCTCGGGTCGCCTTATCGCGGTGAATCTTCTGGATCCATTCGAGATTGATGACCGGAACCACCCCGATCTTGAGATCGGCGAGCGGCGCGAGATCGACGGTGTCGGTCTTCACGCAGCCATGCAGCCCCTCGTAAAATAAGAGATCGCTGTCGGCCTGGAGAGATGCCCATTCGGAAAAGGTTCCGGGCGCCGCGCCATAGATTTCCGCCTCTCGGTCGTCGTGGATGTAGTGGCGGGTCCGCCCCCGGCCCTTGCGGCCGTAATCCTGAAACACCTCCTGCAACTCGTCCAGAATGTTGGCCTCGGGGCTGAAATGCGAAAAGTCGCGGTTGCCGTTGCTTTCCTCCTCCAGCATCTTGGCCTTCATCGCCTGCCGGTCGTAACGATGAAAGGCGTCGCCTTCAATGAAGGCTGCACTGACCTCTTCGCGACGAAAAATCTGGTCGAAGATGTTTTTCACCGAAGTGGTGCCGGCTCCTGACGAACCGGTGATGACAATGATCGGATGCTTGGCGGACATCTCTCGTTCTCCTCCCCCCAAAAGCGGAATGCGATGAACCGGAATCGTCATTCCGCTCAAAGCCGTTGTTTTGCCGCATGATGCCGTCCGTCCAAAAGGACGCACGATCTGACTGCGTTGACGCATCGCGCTTGCCGAAAATCGATTCCGATTTTCGGGCCGATGCTGTCGCCGCTGCGCCTCCCAACGCAGCGGATTGCAGCCTTATGCTCTGAACAGGCTTCGCTTGCCGAACAGCGGCGAGCGCTCGGCGAGGGCCGACGGATCCGCAATGTAGCGGGCCACCCGTTCGACCTCCCGTTTCGATCCGAACACCAGCGGCGTGCGGTCATGCAGGCCCTTCGGTTCGAGATCGAGGATCGGCGTTGTGCCGTCCGTCGCCTTGCCGCCGGCATGTTCGACGCAGAAGGCAATCGGATTGGCTTCATACATCAGCCGCAAGCGGCCCTTGGCATACCCCTTGCGGCCGTCGCCCGGATACAGGAACACCCCGCCCCGCGACAGGATGCGGTAGCAATCAGCCACCAGCGAGCCGACCCAACGCATGTTGAAGTCACGCTCGCGCGGGCCCTCGCTGCCGGCCAGAAGATCGTCGACATAGCTGCGGATCGGCTGGTCCCAGTGGCGATAATTCGACGCGTTGATCGCAAATTCCTTGGCCTTGTCGACAATGACGATCGAACTCGACAATTCGATGAAGCCGCCGAAGCTCGGCGAGAAAATGAAGACATGGGTGCCGTTGCCCATCGACATGACGAGGAGCAACTGCGGTCCGTAGATGAAGAAGCCCGCGCCGAGCTGCCGCGATCCCTTCTGTGTGAAGACGATGTCCGGATTGGCCCGATGCGCCTCTTCGACGGGCAGAATCGAGAAGATCGTCCCGATCGACACGTTGGTCGAAATGTTGGACGAACCGTCCAAGGGGTCGATGGCCATCGCCAGCCGGGCGTCCGGCTTCAAGCGAACCGCGCTCTCCTGTTCCTCGGAGCCAAAGAAGGCGAGCGGCGAGGCTTTCGCGGCCTTGATGAAAACCTTGTCCGCGACGACGTCCAGCTCCTTCTGGATGTCACCATCGGCGTTGGTCCCGCCATGGGCCTGGCCGAGGCCCTCGCCGCCGGCGGCGATCGTGTTGCGCAGTTTGATCGCGGCCCCGCAAAGATTGCGGATGGTCTCGGCAACCTCCTGCTTCAGCGGGTCGTCGCCGCATTCCGATCCGAGATGGGCGTCGAGTGACGATGCCATTCATTCCTCCGTTGAGCTGCAGAGTTCTGCGCCCCGCTCGCTCTTTGGTTGGGAGCATGGGCGCGCCGTCTGATTAAGTAAAATTTATTATCTTTACGCAATTCATAAAACAAGATAACCACCCCTGCATGCGGAACCTCACACTTCGCCAATTGCGCGCCGTCCAAGCCGTCAGCCGCCTGGGCACGATCGCCGCCGCCGCACGTCAGCTCAGCCTGACGGCACCAGCTGTAACCATACAGGTAAAACAGATCGAGGACGATGTCGGATTGGCATTGTTCGACCGCACCAGCGAGGGCATGCGGCTGACGGTGGCCGGCAAGGCTGTCCTGGCCTCGGCGACGGCGATCGAGACGACGCTGCGCAGCCTCGCGGAAGAAATCGACTCGATCAAGGGCGTGCGGAGCGGGACGATCAATCTCGGCGTCGTCTCCACGGCCAAATACTTCGCGCCGAGACTCATCGCCGCGTTTCGCGGCGCCTATCCGAAGATCGAAGTCAAGCTCAAGGTCGGCAACCGCCACGACATCGTTTCCGGACTGAAGGACTACAAGCTTGATCTGGCCTTGATGGGACGAGCGCCGACGGAGTTTCCGGTCGACGCCGTGTGTTTCGGCGACCATCCGCTGGTGATCATCGCCGATCCCGCCCATCCGCTTGCCGGCGAACGCGACATCGAGCCCGAGCGACTTTTGGCCGAGACGATCATCATCCGCGAACCGGGCTCGGGGACGCGCCTTGCCCTCGAAGGGCTCTTCATCAACGATCTCGACCGGTTGCAGGCCTGCAGCGTGGAAATGGGCTCCAACGAGACGATCAAGCAGGCGGTGATGGCCGGGCTCGGCATCGCCTTCATCTCGGCCCACACCATCGCCTTCGAGGTCGAGATGGGCCGCTTGAGGGTGCTCGACGTGCGGCAGATGCCGATCCGACGCAAGTGGTATGCGGTCTGCCGGCAGGAGCGCATTCCGGCGCCGGCCGAACGCGCCTTCAAGGCGTTTCTGCTCGAACGCGGAGCCACCCATCTGCCGCTCGTCGAGCAACTCTATCCCGCCGGCGCGATGCACGGCGCGCCCGAGAGCGGAATGCGATGAACCGGAACTGCCATTTCGCTCTCAGTCTTTGTTGAGCCGCATGATGTGACCCGAAAAGTCATGCAACGTTTCGGCATTATGCCCTGGACGGCGCCGGTCGGTCTTAAGCGACGAAGGCCGGCGGATCGATCAGCCGCGCCTGCCGGAGCGCCGCCAGATCCGCCGAGCCGGTACAGAAGCAGGCGATCCGCAGCTCTTGGATCACCCCGGTGAAATGCGCAACGACGGCCTCTGCCGACTGGTCGGCAGCCGCGAGCGAGGCGGCCGCCTGCCCGGCAATGTCGGCGCCGAGCCGGATGGCTCTTGCAACCTCGAGACCGGTCTTCAGGCCGCCGGAGCCGATCACCGTGGTCTGCGGACAGGCCGCCCGCACCCCGGCGATCGCCCGCGCCGTCGGGATCCCCCAATCGGCGAAGGTCATCGCGGTCCGCTTCAAGGCGGCATTTTCCGCGCGCGCTGCCTCGACCGCGGCCCAGCTCGTCCCGCCGGCGCCGGCAACGTCGATCACCGAGACGCCTTCCTCGACCAGCCGGCGGGCGAGCCCGGCGGAAATCCCGGCGCCAACTTCCTTGACCACCACGGGGAGCGGCAGGTCGCGCGCGAGGGCGCCAATGCGCGTCAGAATGCCCCGCCAATCGGTGTCGCCGCCGGCCTGCACCGCCTCCTGCAACGGATTGAGATGGACGATCACCGCATCGGCGTCGATCATCTCGACCGCCCGTGAAATTTCCGCCCGGCCGTAGCCGAGGCGAAGCTGTGCGGCGCCGACATTGGCCAGAATCGGGACCGACGGCGCCCGTTGCCGCAGTGTGCGATCAAGGCCGCCGCTCGCCCGGCCTTCGATGGCGATCCGCTGTGAACCGACGGCAAGCGCGATTTTGAGCGCCTCGGCCGCCTCGGCAAGATGCGCGTTGATCCGGCCGGCGCGCGCCGGACCGCCGGTCATCGACGAAATCAGCAGCGGCGCCGCGAGCGTTCGGCCGACAAAATCCGTTGCAAGGTCGATCTCGGACAGCGCCAATTCCGGCAAGGCGCAATGCTCGAAACGGATGTCTTCGAGCCCCGTGAAAACGCCTTTGCGTGGAATGTCGACGGCGGTGTTCAAGACGATGTCGATGTGATCGCTCTTGCGCTCCGCAATATCTTTGGCCGGGCCGCAATCAGATGGGTTGCTCATGGTCTGTCCGTCATAGGCCAGAGGGTCGGATCGTCGCATTGGCGACTTCGCCCCTGCCGGAAGTCTGCGATCTCGCTATTGTCCTTGGCGAAATCCTTTGCAACGATACCTGATGTTGCACCGGCCCGCACAGGACACGCGCAACGGGGCGAAATGTGAGTCGAAATCGATGACCGTCGGCAGGTTTTCCATCCGGCAGACTGTTCCATGTGGGGCGCGGTGCGCTCGCGCTTTCGCCGCTGCCGGGCATGCCGCGAATGACGTTTGGCCGCAAGTCGCGGGGCGCTCGTGCACCACCAAGATCAGCTCACAGGGGCCCGCGCGATGACCCCGGATTTGAAACGTGGCCTTTCGCTCCGGCGCCAAATGATCGATGAGCGGCTGCGCCGCCTGGTTCCCCGCGCCTTGCCCGGCCAGACGCAGCTCGACGAGGCGATCGCCGCCAGCGTTCTGGCGCCCGGCAAACGCCTGCGCCCGATGATGACCGCGATGATCGCGACCGATCTTGGCGGCGACGTCGCCACGGCGATCGACGCCGGCTGCGCGATCGAGATGGTGCACGCCGCTTCGCTCACCCTCGACGACCTGCCCTCGATGGACGACGCGACGCTCCGCCGCGGCCGGCCGGCGGTGCATGCAGCCTATGGCGAGGACGTCGCCGTGCTGGCGGCGATCGCCGCCCTTTCCGGCGCGTTCGAAACGCTCGCCAAACTCTCTGGCGCGAGCGACGTGGTGCGCGCCCAATGTGTGGTGATTCTCACCCGGGCGGTCGGCGTCGCCGGCCTCGTTGCCGGCCAGTTCGCCGATCTGCGCGATGGCGCGCACGCCCGCGACGTGACCGACATCGCCACCACCAACAGCCTGAAGACAGGCTCGTTGTTTTCGGCCGCCGTCGAAATCGGCGCGGTGGTCGCCGGTGCCGATCAAGCCGCGCGCCTGAAGCTGCGTAGCTTCGCCGCCGAACTCGGCCACGCCTTTCAGCTGCTCGACGATCTCCTCGACAACGACACCCATGAGGGCCTCACCGGCAAGGATGTCGGCAAGGATGTCGGCAAATCCACCATCGGTTCGGTGATCGGCAGCGACTCCGTCGTCGATCGGATCAGGGCCCATGTCGCCGAGGCGCACCGTACACTCGATCAGGTCGTCGGCCCGGAGAGCTTGATGCATGGCTGCGTCGACCTCATCTTCGAACAGGCACTGCCGGCGGCCGATCCGCTGCTGGCCAGCCAGGCATGATCGCCGCCGCGGCCTTCTTGGCAGAACGCCCCGCAGCGCGCATTCTGCACCAGCGCTTCGGGCGATGGGAGTGAGACGTGACGCCGCTTGAATATCTCGGCCTTGCCATCGTCGCGATCGCCGTGTTCCTGATTATGGAAGGCGTCGCCTGGGCGGCCCACAAATACATCATGCACGGCTTCGGCTGGGGCTGGCACAAGTCCCATCACGAGGACACCGAGGGGATTTTCGAGAAGAACGACCTCTATGCGGCGGTGTTCTCGGTGCTTGCCATCGTTCTGTTCGCCGTCGCCTCGCAAGGGCATCCGCTGATCGGCGCGATCGCCATCGGCGTGACGCTCTACGGCGCCTTCTATTTCATCGTTCATGACGGGCTGGTTCACCAACGCTGGCCGTTCCGCAACATTCCCCACCGCGGCTATGCCAAGCGCCTCGTCCAGGCCCACCGCCTGCACCACGCGGTGGAGGGCAAGGATGGCTGCGTGTCCTTCGGCTTTCTCTACGCCCCGCCGGTGGAAAAACTCTCGGCCGAGCTGCGCCAGCGCGGCACCGTCGCGGCGGAAAAGCGTGGGCGCAGCGCCAGCCCGGTGAATAAAGCACCGACAATCCATTGAAGCAAAAGACGAAGCAAAGTCGGTAAGGCCAGCCTATCGCGGCCGCGTCCAAAGTTCCGGCGGACGCGGCGCCGACGGACCAAGGCGGCTCGATGCGACCTTCGCTGCCCCCTGGCCGACATGGCGAAGCTTCGCCAAGGTGCCGGTCGAAACACGGTCGCCATACGCCGCGGCGCCGGCGGATTTGAGCTCCATGCCGATCTGACGATAGACGCCGTGAGCGGTCGCGACCGCCCAGGCGGAACGCGGCGGCAGTGCCGACAGCCCGACAAGCGCCGAACGGTAATAAGGCTCGGCACAATCGACCAGCCTGATCGCCAGCGCTCCGACGGCTCGCCGGCGCGTGGGATCGCTGAGATCCGAAGGCTTCAGCTTAGCCTCATCGAGCCACACCGCCGGCAGATAGACGCGGCCGGCCCCGGCATCTTCGACGATATCGCGGGCGATGTTGGTCAGCTGGAAGCCCAGGCCGAGATCGCAGGCCCGATCGAGCGTCGCCTCACCATCGGCGCCCATCACCCGCGCCATCATCACGCCGACCACGCCGGCGACATGGTAGCAATAAGCGAGCGTCTCCTCGATCGTCTCGTAAAGCCGCCCCTCCACATCCATCCGGTAACCGGCGAGATGATCAAGAAGCAGCTGCGGCGACAGATCATGCCGGGCCACGACATCGGCAATCGACAGGAAGCTCGGATGCAGCGCCCGCTCGCCGGCAAGGGCGCGCATCGTGTCGGCCTCGATCCGGTCGAGCCGTTCGCGGGCCTTGGCCGCGCAATCGGCCGGCGCACGAGCAAAGCCAAGGATCTGTCCATCAACCGCATCGTCACAATGGCGGCACCAGGCGTAGAGCATCATCGCACTGCGGCGCGTTTCCGGCGCAAACAGCTTCGCCGCCGCCGCAAAGCTCTTCGAGCCCTTGGCAATCGTCTCTTCAGCATGCGCGGCAAGGTCGTCGCGCGCAATACCTTCGATCGGTAACGGCAAGGGTTCTGAGGCAGACGACATCTGTTCAGCCCACACCATCCGCGATCATCAGCCCGGCCGTCGCCTTCGCCGAACCGACGACCCCCGGGACACCCGCGCCCGGATGAGTGCCGGCCCCGACGAAATAGAGATTGGCGATCTTGTCGTCCCGGTTATGGGGACGAAACCAGGCGCTCTGGGTCAGCACCGGATCGAGGGAAAAGGCCGATCCGAGATGCGAATTCAATTCGTCGCGAAAATCAATCGGCGTAAAAATCCGGCAGGTCACAAGGTCGGCGCGCAGGCCGGGAATGTAGCGCTGTTCGAGATAATCGAGGATGCGGTCGCGATAGCGCGGTCCCTCGCTCTGCCAGTCGATCTCGGCATGGCCGAGATGGGGAACCGGCGAGAGCACATAGAACGCCCCTGCCCCCGCCGGCGCCAGCGACGGATCGGTAACACAGGGATTGTGCAGGTAAAGCGAGAAATCGCCCGGCAGGTCGCTGCCGTTGAAGATCTCGGAAATCAGTTCACGATAGCGCGCGCCAAAACAGACCGTGTGATGGCGGATGTCGGGCCGATGGGTCTTGAGGCCGAAATAGATGACGAAGAGAGACATGGAAAAGCGCTTCTTCTTCAATCGCCTCGCTTCGGATGCTCCACGATCGCTAGACCCGAGCAGGCCGCCATAGGTGTGAACGACATCAGCGTTCGATGCGACCATGTCGGCGGCGAACCGCCGTCCGTCCTTGAGCCGCACGGCACGCGCCCGGCCGCCCGCCATTTCGATCTCGGCGACCTCGGCCGACAGCTCGATCCGCCCGCCGATGTCGGTGAAAAGACGCACCAGACCGCGAACCAGCGCGCCGGTGCCGCCCTTGGCGAACCAGACGCCCCACTGGCGCTCCAGAGCGTGAATGAGGGCGTAGATGGAGGAGGTCGCGAACGGGTTGCCGCCGACCAGCAACGAATGGAAGGAAAAGGTCTGGCGCAGCTGCTCGTCGCGAAGGAATTCGCCGACCTTTGAATAAACGCTCCGCCAAGCTTGCAGGCGGGCAAGTTGCGGCCCGGCGCGGATCATGTCCCGGAAAGAGAGGAACGGCACGGTGCCGAGCTTCTCATAGCCCTCGCGAAACACCTCGCGGGAATAGGCAAGGAACCGGCGATAGCCGTCAACATCCGCCGGCTCGAAAGCTTCGATCTGGCGGTCGAGTTTGGCCTGGTCGTTGACATAGTCGAAAAAGCGACCGTCCTCCCAGCAGAGGCGATAAAACGGCGAGACCGGCAAGAGCGTCACGTAGTCCGCCATCTTGCGCCCTGCCGCGGCAAACAGCTCGTCGAGGGCCGTCGGATCGGTGATCACCGTCGGCCCAGCATCGAAGACGTAGCCGGCGTCTTCGTAGACATAGGCCCGCCCGCCCGGCTTGTCGCGCTTCTCGACAAGCACCGTCTGGATGCCGGCGGCCTGCAGGCGGATCGCCAAGGCGATACCGCCGAAGCCGGCGCCGATGACTACCGCCTGGCGTTGCTTGGCATCGATGTCGAGCGCCGCGCTCATGCAAGTTCTCCGGTCAGGCGATGGCGAGCGAGAACGCGGATCGCGTTGCCGAATGGAACGGGCGGTTTGCCGGTGAGAATGCGCAGCTTGTCGCGCGTCTTCAGCCGGGCCGCGTAGAATCGGGCGACCAGCGGCGCGTCGAGCCGGTAGAAATGTTCGAGGATGCGATAGCGCTGGGAGGCATCGCCAGCGAAATAGAGCAGCCGGTTGAGCATTCGGAAGAAGCCCCGCGCCTTCCAGGTCGCGATCGAATGGGCGCGGGTTTCGGCGAACAGCGTGGCCGCCGAATGATCGCGAAGCGCGGCGAGACGGTCGGCAAGCTTGACCGCATCGGGCAGCGAATAGCCGGTGGTCGGATGAAACAGCCCGGCTGCGAGCCCCGAGGCCGCCACCCCTTGCTTATCGGCCCAGAACGCCGCGATGTCGCCATCGATCGCGATCGGAAGAATGCCCTCCTCCTCACGCAGGATCTCCGCCGCCTGCCAGCCATGGGCCGCGACATAGGCGGCAATCGAAGCGGCCAGGCGCGCGCGATCGAGATCAGCGCCATCGGCATAGTAGGTGTCCTCGATCAACAGGCGCGTGGCGGTGAGCGGCAGTAGATAGACGAAGCGATAGCCGTCCGACTGTGGCACCGTGGCGTCCATGATCACCGGTCGCGCGACGCCATGGGGCGCCGTCATCGCGATTTCCTGGCCGAGGAATTTCTGGAAACCGAGGCGCATATGCGGGCTCTCGGCATGGCCCCGCCCATCAATAACCGCGCCGGCCGTGACGGGCGGGCCGGCCTCGAATTCGAGCGCCGTCGGTGTGACGGCGCGGACAAAAGCCTTGCAGTGAATGCGACCGGCGAGCCGGGAGGCCAGAACCTCACGAAACCGCTCCGAGGTCACGCTGCAATAGCCCGTGCCGAGATGCTTCCGGCGATTTGGAAAGCGCACCTCGTTGTCGTCCCAGGCGTAGCTGATGAACGGCTGCATCCAGGCGTGTTCGGCAGCGGTGAGATCGCCGGCGTGAAAAGACCAGGTGTGGTTGCCACCGAGAGCCGGCCCGGCCTCGAAGATCGCGATCGTCAGATCGGGCCGGGCCTGCGCCAGCCGCCAGGCGATCAGCCCGTTGGCAAGACCGCCACCGACGAAGGCGATGTCGAGCCCATCCCGTTCGACCATTCGCCCTGCGCCTTTCCGTTCAAGTCGCCACCACCGCCGCTTCGATCAGATCGGCTGCCCGCGCCACGCCGCCGGGGGCCTCGATATCGCGACCGATCGCACGCGCATTTCGTGCATAGCTAGCCTCGCTTAGCAACCGCTCAAGGCAAGCGGCAATCGCGCGCACCGTCGCATGGCGCGGGGACAGCCTCAGGCCGACCTCGTGATGGACGATCCGCGCGGCGATCCCCGGCTGATCGAAGGCCATCGGAATCGCCAGCATGGGTGTCGCTGCTTCGAGGGCGTCGAGAACCGTATTCATCCCGGCATGGGTCACGCAGAGATCGGCCTCATGCAGCATCGCGCGCTGGGGCAGAAAGTCGGTGACGAATGCGGCGTCAATTGTCTTGGCCTGTGCCGGGCTCAGCCGGCCGCAATGGGCGACGACGCAATCGGCGCCGATCCAGCGGCAGGCCGCCGCGATCTTGCGGAACAGCCCCGCCCGGTGACCCTGCAGCGTGCCGAAAGAGGCAAAGACCAGTTGGCGATCGAAGGCTCGGCGCAGCGGCAGCGGCGCGGCCGAGCCAGCCACAGTCCGGATCGGCCCGACGGCGTGGCGGATCGGCGATGGCGGGCGGGGAAAGTCGAAGCTTTCGGTGAGTTGGCTGATCTGGCACCGCGGCGACAGACAATCGGAGAGGCTCTCCAGCCGCCCCAGCCCGAACCGACTGGCCCATTTGGCGATCACCCGCCGCTGCTCGGCAAGCAGCCATCGCGCGATCATCACGCCGCCGCGATTGCGCTTCAGCCCCGCCTCGCTCGAATCATAGGGCCAGGACAGGAACGGCAGCGGCACGCTCGGATCATCATGCACCGGCAGCGCGGCGGCAAGCGAGATCTGCGGCAGGCGCAGGTGGCGGGCGAGCAGCCCCGCCGCCGGCTCCATCTGGTCGCCGATCACCGCCTCGACACCGAGCGAGCGCAATAGCGCCGGGCCACCGCGGCAAAATTCGTCGGTGAGCTTGGCAGCATCATGCACCGTCCGCAGCACCGACAGCGGCCCGCCGCCGCCGGCTGCGCGTGCGGTCAGGCGCGCGAGCGCACGCGGCGAGCGCACGCCGACGGTCTGAACGCTCATTCCCACTGTGTCGCCGCCCACCATCGGGCCGGCCCCGGCATTGACGACGAGGTGCAGGCGGTGTCCGCGCCGGAAAAGTTCAGCCCCGAGGGCCTCGAACAGCCGGAGGTGACTGTAATAGGGCGGGCAAAGCAGCGCGAAACAGGTCATCGCCGCGCCCTCACGCCCGGCAGAGCGCCTCGCCTCATCCGCTCTGGCGGGCAAGCCGCGCGGCGCGGCGGGCGCGGGCTTCGTCGATGCTGTCGAGCTTGACCTCCGGCAGCTTGGTGCGCCAGTCGGTGCCGGCGATCGTCACCACCCGGTTGCCGCGAAAATCGCGATCCGCCTTGATCAGCCCGCGCTCGTCCATGAAGGAGAGCAAAAACCGGCCGCGCGACGGCGAATGGCTGCCATAGGCCCGCGCCAGCGCGTCGTCCGAAGGACATTCGGCCTCGTCGCGGGCGGCCCGGGCGAGCATCATGAAAACGCCCTGCATCTCCTCCGGCAACTCGCTGGCCCGCTCGATCACCGCTTGCCATTCCGGGTCGTCGGTCTCTTCGCCGATGCCCGCCCGTGCCAGCGACAGGCGCCGGCGAAACACCGTCATATCCGTCGCCGCGCCGGAGATCCGCTTCAGGCGGCAATGGGTGAGAAACTCCTGATAGAGCACCGGCACCGGGCGGAAGGCCGCTTCCGGATCCTCCAGCATCTCGGCGAAGATCGCGTCGACGGCCGCCGAGCGCTCTTCGGTGGATCGCGGGTCGTCCTCTTCGACGGGCTCGCTGATCGACGGGCTCTGGCTGACCCGTTCGAGAATCGCTCGGGTCGGCACCACAGGGCTCGCCGCTTCGGGTCGCGGCTGAGCCGCGGGCGGCGGCGGAAAACCGGGAACGCCCCGTCGGGCCTGACGCCGCTCGGCGTCTTCTTCCTCGGGGCTCTTGGTGAAGACGAGGTCGGCCAAATCCTCGGGCGCCAATTGCGGCAAGGGGGCGAGCGTCGGGCGACCGGCCTTGGAGCGGGTCTCGGTCGGGCCGATCCGCACCTGCTCGGGGCGGCGATAGAGCGCCGGGCCGAGGGCGACGAATTCGCCGGTGTTGAGATCGCGGAACCGCTCGGCGGCGCGCCGGTCCATGCCGAGAAGATCGGCAGCCCGGGCCATGTCGATATCGAGGAAGGTGCGGCCCATCAGGAAATTGGAGGCCTCCGCCGCGACATTCTTGGCGAGCTTAGCCAGGCGCTGGGTGGCGATGACGCCGGCGAGGCCACGTTTGCGGCCCCGGCACATCAGATTGGTCATCGCCCCGAGCGAGGCCTTGCGCGCCTCTTCCGAATATTCGCCGGACATCGACGGCGCGAAGAGATGCGCCTCGTCGACGGCGATCAGCATCGGAAACCAGAAGGCGCGATCGGCATCGAACAGGCCGTTCAGAAAGGCCGCCGAGCAATGCATCTGCACTTCGGCGTCGAGCCCTTCCAGATCGAGAACGACCGAAGCCCGATGCTGGCGAATGCGATTGGCGATGCGCGTCAACTCGGCGGGCGTGCGATTGGCATCGACCACGACGTGACCATAGCGCTCGGCAAGCGTGACGAAATCGCCTTCTGGATCGATGATCGCCTGCTGGACGTGACCGGCGCTGCGTTCGAGCAGCCGGCGCAGCAGATGCGATTTGCCCGACCCGGAATTGCCCTGGACGAGCAGCCGCGTCGACAAAAGCTCTTCCAGATCGAGTTCCGCGGGCTCGCCGTTGCGGGTCGTGCCGAGATCGACGGCGACAGTCATCCTCTGCCTTTCGATGGGGTTCAGATTTGTGGAGACAGGCCATTCCCGAAGCGGACGCGCCACGTTCTGACCATAACCTATCACGGCGAGTTCGCCGAAGGGCGAGGTAGCCTTGCCCTTTCCACAGAATCGCAGAGTCGACGATCTATCGCCACGCTCAGCCCACCAAAATCACCCGGCAATCATTGACGTTGGTGTGGGTCGGGCCGGGCTGCAAAAGATCGCCGATCGCCTGAAAGAAGCCGGTCGAATCGTTGTTCGCAAGAGCCTGTTCGGGATCGAGACCGGCCGCACGGGCGCGCTCGAGCGTCGAGGGCAGGACGAAGGCACCAGCGGGATCGGTGGCAAGACCGGTGCCGCCGTCGGTGCCGTCGGTATCACCGGAGACCGCGATGATACCGTCCGCGCCATCCAGCGCGACGGCGAGCGCCAAAGCATATTCCTGGTTCGGACCGCCCTGCCCGTTGCCCCTGATCGTCACGGTGAGTTCACCGCCGGACAGGATGGCGAGCTTGTCGCCCCTCGCCTTCGCATCGAGCGCCAGTCGGGCATGGGCCGCAGCCACCTCGCGCGCTTCGCCTTCGACGTCGCCGCCGAGATTCTCGACCCGGTAACCGGCCTCGCTCGCCGCGCATTCGGCAGCGGCCAGCGCCTCGGCCGGCGTCGCGACGATTGTGAAGGGGGCACCTTCAAAGGCCGCGTCGCCGGGCTTCGGACTTTCGTTTGCGGGATCGTTCAGCGCCTTCTCGCAGCTCTCCGGCAAAGCGATCGCGCGCTTCGAAATGATCGCCCTGGCATCGGCGAGAGTCGAGGCGTCGGGCACCGTCGGACCAGAGGCGATGACGCTCGGGTCGTCGCCGGGCACGTCGGAAATCGCCAGCGTTACCAGCCGTGCGCCGTCGCGCCGCGCCGCCGCGGCCAGCCGTCCGCCTTTGATCTGTGACAGATGCTTGCGCACGCAGTTGATTTCGTCGATGCCAGCGCCGCTGCGCAGCAGGGCCTTGGTGACCGCCTGCTTGTCGGCGAGGCTGACGCCTCCGGCCGGCGCCAGCCAGTTCGCCGAGCCGCCGCCGGAAATCAGCGCGAGGACGAGATCGTCAGCTCCCGCCTCGGCGGCCAGCGCCAGCACGTCCTTCGTCGCCGCCAGCCCGGCTTCGTTCGGCAGCGGATGTCCAGCCTCGACGACGCGGATCGGCTCCGCCGGCAGCGCATAGCCATCGCGGGTGACCGCGATGCCGGTGATGCGGCCGGCATCCAGCCCGAGCGCGCCGCAATAATGCTCGACGGCAGCATTCGCCATCGATGCGGCCGCCTTGCCAGCCGCCAAGACGATGATCCGGCCGACCGGCGGCTCCGGCAGATATCTGGCGAGGATCGCCCGCGGATGGGCCGCTTCCACGCAAGCTTTGAAAATCGTCTCCAGCCGACGCACCGCCTGTTTTTCGTCCATCGTTCCTCAAATCCTCCCGATTTATTGCTCGCCGGACAGCGACTCCCCCGGGCCATCAAGCACTTATCGCATGGCAACAACGCAATGGGCCGTTCAGAGTGCCCGAGACGCGATACGAACCGGGGCTCCGTCATGTTCCAAGACTTTGACGCCGTCGATCTGGCTCGCTTCCAGTTCGCCGTCACCGTTTCCTTTCACATCATCGGTCCCGCTTTTACCATCGGTCCCGCAGCGTAACGCACTAAGCCCGAAAGCTTGTGGCCTGAGACCGGCAAGCCCGTCTACAGCATCGGCCCAAAAATCGGAATCAGATTTCGGAAAGCACGATGCGTCGATTCAAAGGGTGAGAGCGACCTTTCTGCGTCCGAAAGGACGCAGGGCGACCTAGTGGTCAGATTCGGACATTTGATCCCGTGCTGTGGAAACCGCTCAGCACATGTCGGAATCGAAAAGACCACGAGCCAAGGTTATGATCCTCGTCGATTTTTCGAATTTGACATTTCATTCAACAGACGATCCCAACTGGGATTCAAATATCAAATTCAATCCACTACATGGACACATTTCGCGATTGGATGAAAATCTTCGCCGGTCCCGTCGGCATGCGCGTCATCTCCGGTATCGTCATGCGCCACCAGTTTGGCACGAACGAGTCGGCGCTTTCGATAACGATGTGGGTGGCCATCATCGTTGACCTTTTCTGTCAACGCGCGGCATTTTCCTGTTGTGCTTCGTCGGCCTCGAGATCAACGTCGGGCCGACCAACCTTCCGCCCGACGTGACGATCTGGCGGGCGGCGGGGCGGATTCGAGCCTCCTCGTCCGGCTGGTCGGCACGGCGGTGCGGATCTCGACTGTTCACATCGATATAGGCGTTGCCGACCGAATCGTCCGTGGCAAAAAACGCAAGGAGAATGCGACCCGTGCCCCCTGAAGACGTCCGAGACCGAACCGCCGAACGCCCGCCTTGGGAGCGGATTTTGTGGCTCGTCATCCTGTGTCTGACCGGAATCGGCATCTTCGGTGCCGTCGTCATCGCGCTGCGGCTGATCCTGATCGGGTGATTCGGCGGCGCTGGCCCAACGGCCCGCTCATGTCGGTCGCACGAAAGCCGCCCGCTCCGCTTCGCAGGCAGCGCGCACCGAACAGCCCTCGAGATGGTCGTTGACGAAGCCCATCGACTGCATGAAGGCGTAGACCGTCGTCGGGCCGACGAAGCTGAACCCCTCGCGTTTCAAGGCCTTGGACAGCCTGGTCGAGGCCGCGCTCTGCGGCGTTGCCCGCACGAACGCTGCGGTCACGACGGCCGGGCGTTCCTCTGCCCCAGGCTCGAAAGCCCACAAAAACGCCGCGAGCGAACGGCCGCGATCGCGCAGGCGCTGGGCCTGGCGTGCATTGTTGATCGCCGAAGCGATCTTGCCGCGATGGCGGATGATGCCGGCATTCAACACCAAACGATCGACGTCGGCATCGCCCATGCGCGCGACGCGCTCGATCGAAAAGCCATCAAAAGCCGCACGAAACGCCTCCCGCTTGCGCAGGATCGTCAGCCAGGACAGCCCCGCCTGAAAGCCTTCCAGACAGAGCTTCTCAAACAGACGATCGTCGTCGGCCGCCGGCCGCCCCCATTCCCCATCGTGATAGCGGCGATAGAGTGGGTCGGCGCCATGCCAGGCGCAACCGACGGCGCCGTCGGGCCGGCGCACCAGGCCTTCGGGGAGACCATTTTCATCACTCAAAGCTTGGGTCATCATGGCAACGAGTGATGGCAGGTCGACGCCGGCGTCGCAAGCGGCTGCAGCGGCTGCGTCTCAGGCGTCGGTCAAGCGGCGAGAGCTGCAACGATAGCGTTTCAGCGACCACTTCGGCCGCGCCCGCATGTAGTTCGCAGCGGCCGCTTGGCCGAACAGGGCGCATTGCATGATCGAGCCGTCGAAAGCGACGTTTTCCCTATGGCAATCGGTAGGGTTGGAATTCAGGCACAACAGCAAGGTCAGGGCGATCATCGATCCACTCCGTCGATGGAACCGCGCCTCCCACGCAGCAAGGTTAAAGGTCGCTCGCCACCCAGCCCCGCTGCCCACGATCAGGCGTATTTCCCCGCGACGCACGCCTCCCCGTCCCCTTGGGCGTGTCTCATTAATGTGATGCCGAGCCAGGCAGACCAGCGATCATCCCAGTCTCAACCGACGCGAAGCGAGGCTAGCAAACAGGCCACCCGGCAACAATGCCTAACTCTTGCACATATTTTTTATTTGACCACTTCTTTATCATGCAGGCTTGGCAAATGGAAACTGCACCGCCTTCGACCAACGCCACGCTTCAACGTCGACCGCAGCAGCGAGCCCGGCGCAACCGGACGTTAACCCTATAAAGCGGTTTCGAAACAGCGTTACCGCACCCTGCCGCAAGGTTAACCAAACGCTTGGGCTTTCGCGCGAGCTTCATTGTGAGATGCGGCGCCGTGATCGGCGCCCGAAGCACATTTGAGGAGAGACCGATGCTTAGACGCGTGGCCTTCACCGCCCTGGCTCTGACCGCGGGCCTTGCCGCCCTGGGCAGCGGTGCTTCCGCTGAAGATCGCGGAGCCTGGCGACCCGAGGTGCGGATTGCGGCCGAGACCCGCACCCCCTGGCTGATCGAATTTGGCGACCCGAGCGGCGTCGTTCTCGGCGCCCGCACGCCGGACAGTGGCACCGCCATTCGCAGCGCCACCCTCGAAACGCGCATAGCGGCCCCTGCCCGCGTGCGCGCCATCGACCCGCATCACGCAATCGACCCGAAGTTCCTGCCACAGACGGTCGCTTATCGTGGCCGTGAAAAGCCGGGCACGATCATCATCAATTCCGACGCGCATTTTCTTTATCTGGTCGGCCCGAACGGCACGGCCCGGCGCTATGGCGTCGGCACCGGCAAGCCAGGATTTGGCTGGCGCGGCATCCACCAGATCAGCCGCAAGGCCGAGTGGCCGGGCTGGACACCACCAGCGCAGATGATCGCCCGCGAACGCGCCAAGGGCCGCATTCTGCCCGTCCATATGCCCGGCGGCATTCAGAACCCGCTCGGCGCCCGCGCCATGTATCTCGGCTCGACGCTGTTTCGGATCCACGGCACCAATCAACCCTGGACGATCGGTCAAGCGGTTTCGTCGGGCTGCATCCGGATGCGAAACCAGGATGTCGTCGACCTCTATGACCGTGTCAAACTCGGCACGCGCGTCGTCGTGCGCTGAGGCAAACCATAAAACATCACGAACTTGTGACCGCACAGGCCATCAACGGCTGGATCGATCAGAGAACCAGACCGTTCGAAATATGGCAAAATCTTGATCCGATGATGGCCCGACTGGCTCAATATTGGGCGGAACCGCCCTCGCTAACCGACCCGGCGCAAATGACCGGGCGGTTCAACAACAACAACAACATCCTGCGTGAATGCGGGCTCATGGCTGGAGATCGAAACTCATGCGATCGATGAACAAACTCGTCCTTGGCGCGGCCGTCGCGGGGATGGTGGCCGGCGTTGCCAACCAGGCATCGGCCGAAATGGTTCAACGTTATAACTACGCGACCTTCTCGTTCGAGACCGTCGACACCGACGCGATTGCGCAGAAGCGCAATCTGATGAGCAAGCGCCCGGCGCCGCAGTTCATGCGCACCGAAGTGCGCCTGAGGACCGCGGAGAAGGCGGGGACCATCATCGTCGATTCCAGCAAGCGCTACCTCTATTACGTCGAGGGCAACGGCATGGCGACCCGCTACGGCGTCGGCGTCGGCCGCGAAGGCTTCGGCTGGTCAGGCGTGATGAAGGTCGGCCGCAAGGCCGAATGGCCGGGCTGGACGCCGCCGGCGCGCATGATCGTTCGCGAGCGCAACAACGGCCACATCATTCCGGACTACATGGCAGGCGGCCCCAACAATCCGCTCGGCGCCCGCGCGATGTATCTCTACCGCGACGGCCACGACTCGATGTTCCGCATTCACGGCACCAACCAACCCTGGACGATCGGCCAGCGCATGTCGTCCGGCTGCATCCGGATGATGAACCAGGATGTCGAGCATCTTTACGGCCGCGTCCCGGTGGGCTCCAAGGTGATCGTCATCGGCCCGAACGCCACCAATTCGAGCCAATATTACGCCGATCTCGGACCGGCCGAGAAGCCGAACCTCCTGCAGGCGATTTTCGGCGGCTAAGCTGACGTCTGTGCACCGAACGACAGTTGCGCCTGTCGGCCAGTCTGGGGCCAGCGGGCGCTTTTCTACAGCATCGGCCCGAAAATCGGTATCGATTTTCGGCAAAGCACGATGCGGCGATTTAAGAGCTTAGCGACCTTTCTGCGTCCGATAGGACGCAGGGCGCATCTAGAGCGGAATGCGATAAACTGGAATCGCCATTCCGCTCTAAGCCATTGTTTTGCCGCATGATGTGACCCGAAAAGTCATGCAACTTTTCGGCACCATGCTCTAGACCAGCGCTGTTGCCCGGATTTTCCCTCATCGTGCCTTTCGGAAAGCTGGAGCCGCACAGCCTTCTGCGTGAAAAGATTGACGAATCCCTGCAGCTGGAGAGGCTTTGTTAACCATACATTGAGGTTTTGTGCCCGATAACGAGCGTGAACAGCCGGAAGACCGGCACGTTTGCAGGAGTTTTCGGATGAGCCTTGCACGTTTCGCAGTCGTCGGAGTGGCGGCCGTCGCCGCCGTCGGCGCCGGACTGCTGGCGATGAATCTCAGTGAAAACAAGCCGCAAGAGCCGGTGATCATCACCACCGCGCCGGCGCAGCCGCCCATCCGCCTGGTCGACGTTCTCGTCACCAAGACCGCCGTGCCGATGGGCAATCTGGTCAGCGGCCATCTGGGTTGGCAGAAATGGCCCGAAGACGGCGTCGGTCCTGATCTCATTCTCAAGTCGAACAAGCCGAACGCTGTCGACTCGTTTGCCGGCGCGATCGCCAAGCAATCGTTCTTTGCCGGCGAGCCGGTGCGCGAGTCCAAGCTGATCCGCCCCGATCACGGCTTCATGTCGGCAATCCTCGATGAGGGCAAGCGGGCCGTCGCCGTGCGCATTTCGGCGGACACCGCGGCGGGCGGATTCATTCTTCCCAACGACCATGTCGACGTCATCATGACCCGCCGGGTCGACACCTCCGATGGTCCGGGCGGGGTGGGGCAGCGACAGCGCACCACGACCGAGACAGTGCTGAAGAATCTCCGGGTTCTCGCCATCGATCAGTCGGTGCAGGAAAAGGACGGCGAGAAGGTGGTGCTCGGCCAGACGGCGACGCTTGAGGTGACCCCGCAACAGGCCGAGGCGTTGACCGCCGCCCAGCAGATGGCTGACCGGCTGGTTCTGTCGCTGCGTGCGTTGGCCGATTCCGTGCCCGGCTCGCCCGGTTATGCGCGCTTCCTGCTCGAACAGAAACAGGCCGATCCTAACAAGATCCGCGTCGTTCGATACGGCCGGATCGACGACGTGACCACGACGCAGTGAGGGTAAAACCGATGTCGTTCCTCTTTCGCTCGAACCGCCTGCGCCCCGCCGTCTTGCGTCCGTTGCTGCGCCCCATTCTGGTTGCCGTCACCGCGATCGCGACGACCTTGAGCCCGGTCATGCCGATGGCGTCCGCTTCCGCCGAGCAGACGGTGATCCAAGTGCGCCAGGGACATCAGACGATCCGCCTTGGTCTTAACAAGTCGAAGGTGATCGTTCTTTCGCGGGATGCGCACGATATTCTGGTTGCCAATCCGGCGGTTGCGGACGCGGTGACCCGTGACGCGCGCCGGATCTATATTTTCGGCAAGAAGATCGGCCAGACCAATATCGTCGTTTTCGATCAATCGGGCGGCCAGATCGCCTCGATCGATCTGGAGATCGAGCGCGATATCACCGGCCTGGAAGCCTCGATCCAAAAATATATCCCGACCTCCGACGTCAAGGTCGAGATGCTCAACGACAACGTCGTCCTGACCGGCTCGGTCGAGACTCCCCAGGACGCGGCGAAGGTCGAGCAGCTTGCCAACATCTTCGTCACCGGCGGCGAGGGCACGACCGGTCAATATATCCAGTCGGCCTCGGCGACGGGCAGCGGCACCGGCAGCGGCGCCGATGTCGCCTTTGCCCAGGAACAGCGGCGCAAGAGCCAGATCGTCAATCTCCTGACCATCGCCGGCCAGGACCAGGTGACGCTGAAGGTCACCGTCGCGGAGATCCAGCGCTCGATCGTCAAGCAGCTCGGCCTCAACGGCAGCCTGTCGTCGGCGATCGATGGCGTCAGTTTCGGCGTAATGGGCGACAATCCCTTCGGTCTCGGCAAGGCTCTGTCCGGCAGTGGCGGCGGGATCGCCGGAACCATCGGCAACACTTCGCTCGATTCCGAAATCTCGGCGCTGGAGCAGGCCGGGGTGATGCGCACCCTCGCCGAGCCGAGTCTGACGGCGATCTCCGGCGAGAAGGCGAGCTTCAAGGTCGGTGGCAGTTTCTCAACGGCATCCGGCAAGACCGAAACACCGGAGAAACGCACGCCGATCTTGAACAATGCCGGCAATATCGTCGGCTATGATACCACGCCTGCCACCGTGACCTACGACCATAAGGACATCGACTACGGCATTGGGCTCGATTTCACCCCCGTCGTGCTGTCGGCCGGCCGGATCAATCTGAAAATCCGCACCAGCGTCTCGGAGCCGACTTTCGAAAGCCCGTTCAACATTCCGAAAGGCGTTGCCCCCGGCATCAATCTGATCGGTCTGCGCAAGCGCCTCGCCGATACCACCGTCGAGCTTCCGTCGGGTGGATCGCTGGTGATCGCCGGTCTGGTGCGCGACGAAGTCCGACAGGTTCTCTCCGGATTGCCGGGGCTGTCCAAGCTGCCGGTGCTCGGCTCGCTGTTTCGCAGCCGCGATTTCCAGCGCTACGAGACCGAACTGGTGGTGATCGTGACGCCCTATCTGGTGCGGCCGGTCGCCCGGCAGGCGCTGGCGCGGCCCGACGACAATTTCAACGTCTCCAGCGATGGCTCGGCGGACTTCCTCGGTCGTCTCAACCGCATCTATGGGCACATGGAAACCGATCTGCCGCCTGGCCGATATCACGGTGTCGTCGGCTTCATCTACAAGTGAGCGCACGGGGATATTGATCATGACGACGCAGACTCTTCTTCCCCGCCGCATCGCGGGCGTCAGGCCGGCGCTCGCTGGCGCCGCGCTCGCGTTGCTGGCGGGTTGTGCCAACGTTCATCACGTCGAGGTCGGCGCGATCCCGGACGACTATCGCACCCGCCATCCGATCATTGTCTCCCAGGCCGAGACGGCGATCGATATTCCGGTGACCACGTCGCAGGATCGCCTGACGCTGTCGAGCCGCAGCCGGGTGCGGGAATTTGCCCAGGAATTTCGCGTCCAGAAGATCGACACGATGCGGGTTCTCGTGCCCTACGGCTCGGTCAATGAGCGGGCCGCCGAAGCCGTCTCGCGGGATGTCGTCAAGACCTTGCGCCAGTATCATGTCGGCCGAGGCCAGATCATCATCTCGCCCTATTCGGCAGTCGGTGATACCGGGCCGACGCCGATCCGGCTCGCCTATTCGACGCTCGTCGCCAAGACCGGGCCTTGTGGGCGTTGGCCGGAAGACCTCGCCGACACGTCGGAGAACAAGAACTACTTCAATTTCGGCTGTGCCAGTCAGCAGAACCTGGCGGCGCAGATCGCCGATCCGCGCGATCTTCTCGCTCCGCGCGGCATTGATCCTTCGGATCCGGAGCGCCGCACCACGGTCATCGACAAGTACCGCAACGGTGAAAACACCAGCGCGGCAGAGCAGGACGCCCTGTCCAACTACGATTGGTAATGGAAGAGAAGTCGATGGATCAGACGCGCAACGATGACGGCGCTTTCCCGGCGTCCGACCCGCAGGCTCAGGTCGACAAAATCCGTCCGATTCCGCGGATTTCGATCCAGGCCTTCTGCGAGACCGAGTCGGTGTCCCATCCGATCGAAATGGCCGGGGCGGACCGGCGCATGGCCAAAGCCCATCTGAAAGTGCAGATGGGAGGTATCAAGGCGGCGATCGAGCACTTCCAATCGGCGCCGACGCCCAATCTGGTGATCCTGGAATCGCGTCAGCGGCCGCAGGAGCTGATCGGCGAACTCGAGCTTCTGGCCGATGTCTGCGATCCCGGCTCCAAGGTCGTGATGATCGGCCACCACAACGACGTGGCACTTTATCGCGACCTGATCCATCGCGGCATTTCCGAATATCTCGTCGCGCCGGTCTCGCTTGCCGACGTGATGAGCGTGATCGGCGACCTGTTCACCGCCGAGGGCGCCGAACCGCTCGGCCGTACGATCGCCTTCGTCGGCGCCAAGGGCGGGGTTGGCTCCTCGACCATCGCGCACAATGTCGCCTGGTCGATCGCCAAGCTGTTTTCAAGCGACGTGGTGCTCGCCGATCTCGATCTCGCCTTCGGCACCGCCAACATCAATTTCGACCAGGATCCGGCTCAGGGCATCGCCGAGGCTCTGTTCTCGGCCGATCGGATCGACGACGTCTATTTCGACCGGCTGCTGGCCCAATGCGCCGACCATCTCTCGCTCTTGGCCGCCCCGTCGGTGCTCGATCGCACCTATGATTTTCCGGGCGACGCCTTCAATGCCCTCATCGAAATCGCCCAGCGCGGCGCGCCGGCCGTGGTGCTCGACGTGCCCCATAGCTGGAACGAGTGGACGCGCTCGGTGCTCTCGCGCGCCGACCAGGTGGTGATCACGGCAACGCCTGATCTCGCCAATCTGCGCAATGCCAAAAATCTCGTCGACAACTTGGTGAAGTTGCGGCCGAATGATTCGCTGCCGTTTCTGGTGCTCAACCAGTTGGCCATGCCGAAGCGGCCGGAGATTTCCTCGGCCGAATTCAGCGAGCCGCTGGGAGTCGAGCCTTTGGCCGAGATCGTGTTTGATCCAGGGGGCTTCGGCAATGCCGCCAATAGCGGCCGGATGATTGCCGAGATCGATTCCAAACATCCGGCGGTCTCGGTGTTTCACCACATTGCCCATGTGCTGACCGGCCGCGGTGAGGCGAAAAAGCAGAAGAAGGGCGGACTGCTCGAAAAGCTGCGGCTGCGCGCCTGACAGGGCAACGGCCTGCAAGATCCCCTTGGGGTGCCGGAACCGTTATCGGCTTCGTCACCCAAGGCGGTTGAACGAACCCGCCGCCGGAACCCCGTAAATCCGGTGGTCGGCGTCAGATGATCGGGGAGTGAGACAATGTTCGGCAAGCGCGGAAATGAACGAGCGCCAAGCCAGGGCGCGGCGACCATGCCCCGGCCGGCGCCGCCGCAGCCGGCGTCCGCAAGCCCGCGCCCGGCCACGCCGCCGCCACCGGCGCCAAGTGCGCCGGCCGCGCCCGCAGCCACGCGGACAGCTGCGCCGCCGGTGCCGGCGCCCCGGCCCACCGCCGACAAGTCGCCGGAATATTACGATCGCAAGAGTCAGGTCTTTGCGGCGCTGATCGACACCATCGACCTGTCGCAGCTTGCCGGCATGGAGCAGGAGGCGGCGCGCGAGGAAATCCGCGACATCGTCAATGACATCATCGCGATCAAGAACTTCGCCATGTCGATCGCCGAGCAGGAGGAGCTGCTCGCCGACATCTGCAACGACGTTCTCGGCTACGGCCCGCTGGAGCCGCTGCTCGCGCGCGACGACATCGCCGACATCATGGTCAATGGCTCCCGCCAGACCTTTATCGAAGTCAATGGCAAGGTCGAGGAGACGGCGATCCGTTTCCGCGACAATCAGCAGCTTCTCAACATCTGCCAGCGCATCGTCAGCCAGGTCGGCCGACGCGTCGACGAGACCTCGCCGATCTGCGATGCCCGTCTTCCCGATGGCTCGCGCGTCAACGTGATCGCCCCGCCGCTGGCGATCGATGGCGCCGCGCTGACCATTCGTAAGTTCAAGAAGGACAAGCTCACCCTTGATCAGCTCGTGCAGTATGGGTCGATCACACAGCCTGGTGCGGAGATCCTGCAGATCATCGGCCGGGTGCGCTGCAATGTGGTGATCTCGGGCGGCACCGGCTCCGGCAAGACCACGCTGTTGAACTGCCTCACCCGCTATATCGATGAAGACGAGCGCATCATCACCTGCGAGGATTCGGCCGAACTTCAGCTCCAGCAGCCGCATGTGGTGCGCCTGGAAACCCGTCCGCCCAATATCGAGGGCGAGGGTGAAATCACCATGCGCGATCTTGTCAAGAACTGCCTGCGTATGCGTCCCGAGCGGATCATCGTTGGCGAGGTGCGCGGACCCGAGGTCTTCGATCTGTTGCAGGCGATGAACACCGGTCACGATGGCTCGATGGGCACGATCCACGCCAACTCACCGCGCGAGTGCCTCAACCGCATGGAATCGATGATCGCGATGGGAGGCTATTCGCTGCCCTCGCGCACGGTCAAGGAGATCATCACCGGGTCGGTCGATGTGATCATCCAAGCCACCCGCCTGCGCGACGGCTCGCGCCGCATCACCCACATCACCGAGGTCATCGGCATGGAGGGCGATGTGATCACCACCCAGGACCTCTTCGTCTATAACATCGTCGGCGAGGATGCGGCGGGGCGGATCGTCGGCCGCCATCAATCGACCGGTATCGGCCGGCCGGCCTTCTGGGATCGCGCCCGCTACTTCAACGAGGAACAGCGGCTGGCGCGGGCATTGGATGCCAGCCTGCCCGAAGCCACCGAGGCGGCGATCTGATCCGATGGAAGCCGGCGCCCTCATCCTCTTCGTGCTGCTCTCGACGGTCGCGGCCGGCGGTCTCGCCTTCGCCGTGCTGCAGCCGCGTCTGGCCCGCGACAAGCGTGTCGCGCAGCGCCGCAATGTCGTCAGCCGCAATGAGAGCGATCGCAAGGCCCATAAGGTTCAGCGTGATCGCCTGCAGGAGCAGGTGAAGCGCCGCAGATCGATTCAGAACTCGCTGAAGGAACTGGAGGCACGGCAAAAGGAGCGTGACAAGAATCTCTCCAAACTGCCGTTGAAACGGCGAATGGAGCAGGCCGGCTGGAAGATCAGTGTCGGCCAGTTTGTCGCCATGAGTTTCGGTTTTGGTCTCTTTGCGACGCTGATATCCGTGGCTTTTGGGTTGCCCTTGCTGGTGATCTTCGGCATTGTCGTGATCGCGGGTCTCGGTCTGCCGCGATTTCTGCTCTCCCGCTCACGCAAGAAGCGCTTCCAAGCCTTTACGCAGGAATTCCCCACCGCGATTGATTTGATCGTGCGCGGCGTGAAATCCGGCTTGCCGCTGAACGACACCCTCAAGATGATCGCCGGCGAAACCTCCGAGCCGGTGCGATCGGAGTTTCGCCGGGTCGTCGAGAGCCAGCAGATGGGCATGTCGATGGCCGACTCGGTCGAGCGCCTGTACCGCAACATTCCGACGCCCGAGGTGAATTTCTTCGTCATTGTGATTGGCATTCAGGCTCAGGCGGGCGGCAACCTGTCCGAAGCGCTTGGCAATCTGTCGCGGGTGCTGCGCGAGCGCAAGAAGATGCGCGACAAGGTTCAGGCGGTATCGATGGAGGCGAAGGCCTCAGCCGGCATCATCGGTGCCTTGCCGGTGGTCGTCTTTGGCCTCGTGACCTTGACCAACCCCGCCTACATTAGCCTGCTCTACACCAATGTCTACGGCAAGATTCTGCTCGGTATCAGTGCAATCTGGATGCTCCTCGGTGTCCTGATGATGAAGAAGATGATCAATTTCGATATTTGATGGCGTCTGAACGGGACGCTTTGAAAATGCAAAATGACCTCACGATCGCCGCGCCTCGACATCGCCGCGCCGTCCGGTCGCTGTCACACAACGATGCGGTGCCGGGGTGATATCGGCAACGCTGATCCGCCACGGTTCGGAAAGCGGCACGCCATGCAAGACGTCTTTCAAACGCTCGGCCTGTCGAGCCAGTTCGTTCTCAGCGCGATCGTGGCTATCGGCGTGTTCACCACGTTGCTGGCGATCGCCGTGCCAATCCTTGCCGGGAACAAGTTGAAGTCGCGGATGAAGGCCGTCGCGCTCGAGCGCGATCAGATCCGCGCCCGCGAGCGCGCCCGCCTCGCTTCGGAAAAGGAGCGGGGCCGGGGATTGCGCCAGGAGCACAATCGCGGCTTTGCCGGCATGGTGGTCGAGCGGCTCAATCTGCGCAGCGCGCTCGTCGACGACAAGACCGTCGCCAATCTGAGGGCCGCCGGCTATCGCGGCCAGCGGCCGCTGACAATGTTTCTGTTCGCACGCGTGACGATCCCGCTCGTTTTTTTCGCGATCGCGGCATTTTACATCTTCGGTCTTGGCCTCTTGGCGAGCTGGCCATTCCCCGTCCGGTTGCTGGTCTTTTTGATCGCTGGTTATCTCGGTTTCTACATACCTGTCATTCTGGTCAACAACACCGCCCAGAAGCGTCGCCAGTCGATTATGCAGGCGTGGCCGGATGCGCTCGATCTGCTGTTGATCTGCGTCGAATCGGGGAGCTCGATCGAGGCGGCCTTCCGCCGGGTCGCCGAGGAGGTCGGCATTCAGTCGATCCCGCTGGCCGAGGAACTCACCCTTTTGACCGCAGAGCTGTCCTTTCTGCCTGACCGCAAGCAGGCCTATGACAACCTCTCCAGCCGCACCGGGCTCGAGGGAGTCAAAGCCGTTTGTACAGCGCTAATCCAGGCCGAACGTTACGGCACGCCGATCAGTCAGGCGCTGCGCGTCATGGCGCAGGAAAACCGCGACATCCGCATGAACGCCGCCGAAAAGAAAGCGGCCGCTCTGCCGCCGAAACTGACCGTGCCGATGATCGTGTTCTTCCTGCCGGTCCTCTTCGTCGTCATCCTCGGGCCGGCCGTGATTCGAGTCTTCGGTCTGGAGTGAGATCGCTTCGCCCGCCGGCTATGGCGTCTGCATGGCGCGCTGCGGTCTCCGTTTCCGGGCGCTCGCGGGGAATGTCGATGGTGAAGCACGTGCCCTTGCCGACGGTGCTGTCGACCTTAATCGAGCCGCTGAGCATGCCGGTCACCAGATTATAGATGATATGCAGGCCGAGGCCGGTCGAGCCGGAGCCCCGGCCGGTGGTGAAAAACGGGTCGAAGATCCGCGCCTGGTGTTCCGCCGCGATCCCGCGGCCGTCGTCACAGAAGGTGATCGCGACCCGATCGGCGCCTTTGGGTTCAACCTTGACCGAAACGGTGCCGCTGTCGCCCGGCGCAAAGCCGTGAGCATAGGCGTTGGTGAGAAGGTTGGTGAGAACCTGGGACAACGCGCCAGGATAGGAGATCATGACGATGTCCGGCGCGCAGTCCACCGTCATGCGGTGGGAAAACCGCCGGCGCATCGGACCGAGGCTGCGGAACAGGTCGTCGAGGAAGTCACTCATCATGAAGGCACGGCGTTCGCCGCTCGCCTGATCGGCCGCGACCTGTTTGAAGCTGGCGACGAGTTCGGCGGCGCGATCGAGATTGGCGTTGACGAGGCGGGCGCCCTCGCCGGTGCGGGCGATGAAATCGTCGAAGGCCTGACGGGTGACTTTTCCTTCGGCGGTTGCCTGGCCGAATTTCTCGGTCTCCTGGCGCATCACCGTGGCGGTGGTGAGGGCGACGCCGAGCGGCGTGTTGATCTCGTGGGCGATGCCGGCGACGAGCTGGCCGAGGGATGCAAGCTTCTCCCTTTGCAGGAGTTCGCTCTGGGTCCGTTTGAGCTTGGCAAGCGTCGTGTCGGTCTCGTCCTTGGCACGCCGCAATGCTCCCTCGCGCTTTTGCAACTCCGCGAGAAAGTGGTTGGTGGCACGGGCCATTCGGCCGATCTCGTCGCTCCGCTCGGCTTCGGGCAAGGCGCCCTTTGCGGGTTCTGCGGCACGCACCCGCATGTCCTGTTCGAGCCGTTTCAGCGGCCGGGTAATCGAGCCGGCGACGACGAGACCGAAGACGACGGCAACCGCAAGGCCGATGGCGGCGCTGAAGGCGAGGATCTGGCGGGCCTTGTCGCCCGCCGCTTCCGCATGGCGGGACAGGCTGGCATTGAGATTGGAAACCTCGAAGACCATGCCGTTGGAGGCAGCCACCATACGCCGCAAGATGGCGTTCTGGATTGCGAAATCAGCCCGCGCTCCGGTGAGCTCCCGCTGCCAGGAATCGAGAGCTTCCAGCATGCCGGAGCGCTGGGACGCGGCGACTAGCAGATCGCCGATGGCGCGCCGCAGCCTACCACTGCTTGCCGCCAGATCAGCGATGGCGGCGAGCTTGTGGCGGCGCATCGCCTCTTCACTTTTGTCAGCGAGCAGGATGGTCTGCACGGCGACGTCCTGCGCCTTCGCGGGCGTTGGCGGATTGATTGCTTGCAACGCAGAGGCAATATTTTGCCGCTGCGGACCGGCGGCCGCGTTGCTCGTTTCAGAGCCGCGTGCGCGGACCGCTTCGACGAGCGCCCTCAATCGGCCGAGTTGGTTATTCATCCGCCGGGTACGCCGATCACTGGCCGCGATCACCGTCTCCAACTCCCCCATCGCGGTGCGAAACCGGTTAAGGGCGTTGATCGTCGCGGTGATCGCGTCGCGTTGGTCGGGATCTGAGACGGTCCGATCGAGCTCTCCGAGGCCTGCCGAGGCAGCGCCGGCATTGGCAAGAAACGAGCCGAGATGGGTGCTTCGCTCCATCGGCTCGGCCTGGATGAAGTCGGTCTGGGCGCTCATCGCTGAGACGACGTGGCGAAAGACATTGGAGACCGTCAGGGCGCCGCGCCGCGCATGATCCGCCCGATCGAAAAGGACCGTGGCGGCGATGCCGAGCGCCACGGCGAGAACGATCGGAATCGCGCCGACCAGAAAGACTTTCCGCGTGATCGAGAGCCGGAATATGGTCGTGTCCTTCCCAGCCATCATTCTATCTCAGCCTCGCCCGGCCGCTGAAACCGGGCATGTTTCTGAAGCATTTCTTCGCCGTTGCCCCAGCGCCGGCCGAGACCGGCGCGGGCGATGCCGGTCTTACTCCGGCGAGAAGATGTAGCCGACGCCACGCACCGTGCGGATCACCGTCGGGCGGGCCGGATCGGGCTCAATCTTTTTGCGGATCCGGGTGATCCTGACGTCGACGGCACGATCGAAGGGCTCGTTGTCGCGGGCGCTGGCGAGGTCGAGCAGGCGTTCGCGCGACATGACGCGGCGCGGATTTTCGGCAAACGCCTTGAGCAGGATGAACTCCGAATGGACGAGCGGATGTTCCTCGCCGTCGCTGCCGCGTAGCGACCGGGTGTCGAGATCGAGCCACTTGGTTCCAAAGCGGATCTCGCGGCGGACGGGCGACGGTTCGGGTGGTGGCATGCTGGCCGCATGACGGGACCGGCGCAGCACCGAGCGGATCCGGGCGAGAAGCTCCCGCAGCTCACAAGGCTTGGCGAGATAGTCGTCGGCGCCGAGTTCCAGGCCGACAACACGATCGACGAGGCTTGCTGTCGCGGTCAGCATGATCACCGGAACCGGGCTCTCGGTCTTCAGCCGGCGGACGATCGAAAGGCCGTCCTCACCCGGCATGTTGAGATCGAGGACGATCAGATCCGGTTGTTCGATCGCCATTTGATCGCGCAACGCCTTGCCACCATCGAGAAGACGGACACGAAAGCCGTTCATGGCGAGATAATCACCGATCAGTTCGCGCGTCTCGACTTCGTCGTCGACAACGAAGAGGATGGGCTCGGCACGCATGACCATCAGGACTCCCGAAGCGGAAGTAGGATTGAAAAGCTGGCACCGCCGAGCGCACCCTTCTCTTCGACGACGATTTCACCGTCATGCAGCTCGACGATTTTGGAAACGATCGACAGGCCGAGACCGGTTGAGCTTTCGCCGCCGGTCGGCTGGGCCGACAATCGTTGAAAGCGCCCGAACAGGCGCAAGGTGTCCTGGGCGTTGAGACCCGGACCGGAATCGGCCACCGTCACCCGGGCATTGCCGTTGCTGCGAACGGCCTCGATCCTGATATCGCCACCGGGCGGGGCATATTTCATCGCATTGCTGACGAGGTTGTCGATCGCTTCCGCAAGCCGGTCGGGATCGCCCTCGATCATCAAGCGCTCGGCGATCGAGATCGCGAGGCTTTGGCCCTTGCGATCGGCGATCGCGCGGCTGAGTTCGGCCGTCGTCTCGGTGATCGCCGCCAGATCGACGCTGCGCCGCTCAATGGTGATGTCGAGGGCATCGGCCAGGGCGTCGGCGATGGATCTCTCGACGATCCGGGTCATCCGTTCGGCCGAGGCGCGGATATGATCGAGCTGCTTGGCAAAGCGCTCGCGCATCTCGGTTTCGATCGTTTCGGTCAGACTGGTCAGCATCTCGGAGCGTCCAAGGACGACCGCGATCGGATTTTTTAGATCATGGGCGATGGTGCCGAGGATTTCGTTCTTGAAGGCGTTGACCCGCTTCAACAAGGCGCGTTGCGCGCGCAGTCGTTCATTGGCGCCGGCAAGTTCAAGCGTGCGTTCGGCGACACGCGCTTCCAGTTCTTCGTTGGCCAGACGCAATTCGTCGTAGAGCCGCGCATTGTCGAAGGCGATGGCGAGCTTGGCCGAAAACACCGAAACCAGCGAGGCCTGGGTTTCCGACAAGTCGTCGGCGGTGGCGAGCGCGACCAGGATTTCCGCGCCGCTGCCGGTTTTGACGAACAGGCAAACGAGGCCGTCGTGCCGGAAGGGCTTACCGGCGCTCGCCGCATGGGCGAACAATCGGCTGCGATCGAACGGCATGCAGTCGGTGGATTCGAATTTGCCGAGGCTGGCAAGGACATGAGGGTCGGCGCCGTTGGTCTCACGCATGATCAAGATGCCGTCGGTCTCGATCTCGAGCAGCGCGCTGATCTGGATCAACACGCCATGGGCCAGGGTCTGGAGCGAACGATCGTCGAATAGCGAGGCGGATGCGCCGACGATCATCTCAAGGCCGATTCGGGTGTCGTCGAGGCGCTTCAGCTGGTCGAAACCGCGCAGCGCCGTCGTCAGCGTGGTGAACAGTTTGTCGGCCGTCAACTCGGTCTTCGCCTTGTAATCGTTGATGTCATAGTCGACGACCACTTGGCGTTCCGGTGCCTGGCCCGGCTGGCCGGTTCGCAAGATGATGCGGATCAGCTCGTTCTTCAGCTCTTCGCGGATGCGTTTGGCCAGTTTCAGTCCGGCATCGTCGCTCTCCATCACCACGTCGAGCAACACGACAGCCGTGTCGGGATGGGCCTTCAGAAGCTCAAAGCCCTCCTCTGCCGAGCGGGCGCCGACGATTTCCAATCCATATCCTTCGAGGACGAAATGGCGGAGCGCGAAGCGTGTGCCCTCGTGGACGACCTCGTCGTCATCAATGACGGCGAGCTTCCAACCAGGCTCGATCGCCGGCTGGCGAAGGGGGTCGTCAATCGTCGCAAATTCCAGGAAATCACTTGGCATCGGCGCGGCGATCGTCGTTTCGCTGGTCGGCGAGAGATGTGTCCGCTAGTGCTCCGGAAGGTAGACCAGCCGGATTATCAGCAGAACTTGGATGAGAAGCGCGAAATTGTTCGATCATCGTCTCTCGAAAGGCATTTTTTGACATTTAACCGGCAAGCGACTCAAAATTCAAAGGCATTTTTCCGTAACGGCAGTTTAAGGGCGAGCTTGATCTCACATGATGATCGGTCACCGCTTGAAAGACTGCGCCGGACAATGCTTGAGGGTTTTCGATGAAGCGATTGGGTTCTCAGAGAAAAAGAGATCCATCTCAGTCCTGGCGAGTGATGGGAAACGGCGCCCAAATCCTTCAGAATGGAGCGATTCATTTGGGGTGGCGGAATGGGAGGCGTGTTGGAGGGACTTCGCAAATGCGTTTCATGGCGTTATCCAACCGGCTCGACTGGCTGCTTCGACATCGAAGCTGGCGATGGATGGGGGCAGTGCGGCCGTGTTTCATCGCTGCTTCATGGCAAGGCGATCGGATTTTGTCGGTGTTTCGTCGCGGGACGGGTCCAACTGTCGATCGGGCCGGCCCAGCATTGCCCATCATATGCCCGTCGTAAGATGGCGGTCCGCACACCAAACGAGACGGAAGCGGCCGCGCCTTTGCGGTTAAAACGCTGGGCACTGGTGGCACTTGGGGATTTGCATGCAAGCATTCGACGCACTCGATGAAGAACTCGACCGCTGGACCGCGAGCGGCCGCACGGTGGCGCTATGGTGGCGCGACGACGATGCGGCGGGCGCCAGTGCGCAGCTGACGCGGCTGATCGGCGCCGCGCGGCGTCACCGCTTGCCGCTGGCGATCGCCGCGGTGCCCGCGACGATGCAGCCGGATCTCGTCGGAGCGCTGGCGGTGCCTGGGATCACGGTGCTGCAGCACGGCTTTGCCCATCGCAATCACGCCGGTGCCGGCATGCGGGCGGTCGAATGCGGTGGCGATCGCGCGACCAAGGCGGTCCTCGACGAGCTCGGCGAGGGCATGCGGATCTTGATGCGGACGTTCGGCGCGAGCTTCCTGCCCTTCATGGTGCCGCCGTGGAACCGGATTGATCCGCTGGTCGCGGCGGCCCTGCCGCAGCAGGGCTATTTCGGCCTGTCCGGGTTTGGGCCGCGCCTCTATCAAGGCGCCGGCGGCGGCGGCGCGACCGACGGCCAGCCGCTGGCGCTGCCGCCGCGGCTGGCGGCGATCAACGCCCATCTCGACCTTCTCACCTGGAAGGGCGGGGCGCGTTTTGCCGGCATTGAGAAGCTGATCACGCTCTTTGCCGAGCGCTTGGCCGATCGCCGGCTGCGGCGAACCGATCCGGACGAGCCCTTCGGCCTTCTCACCCATCACCTCGACCATGACGAGGCGACCTGGTCGTTTCTGGAGCGGCTGCTCGGGCGACTCGGGGCGCATCCGGCAATCCGCTTTCAGCCGATCACCACTCTTCTTGCCGAAACTCCGATGGGCTGAGCGATGGCGGCGCACATTCGCCCAGCGGGCCTTGAGGACATCGACGCGGTCGCGGGGCTTCTCAATGAACGGATGAACGCCCGCATTCCAATCGAGCGATGGCGGCGGATCCTCGATTATCCGTTTCGCCCGCCGGAGGTCGAGCGTGGTTGGCTGGCCGAGGATGCCGGACGCATCGTCGGCTTCATGGGTACGATCTATTCGGACCGGCCCACCGCCAAGGGAATACGGCGCTTCTGCGATCTGTCGTCCTGGTATCTCCTGGCCGATTATCGCGGCAGCGGCGTCGGCGACGATCTCTTGCGGTCGGGCATGGCGAAGCCGGATGTCACCTATCAGACGATGACCGCTCGCCGTGCCACCGGTCGCAAGATCCGCGCGCTCGGCTTTTCGGTGCTCGATTCCACCCGCAGCCTGTTTCGCCCCGGCGCCAATCCCGGCATGGGCGGCTTGCGGCTCATTGCGGACGAGACGGCCATCCGCGAAAAGCTCACGGCGGCCCAGCGCCAAAGGCTCGACGACCATCGCGGCCTTGATATCCATCACGCCTATCTGGAAAGCGACAAGACCGGAACGGGCACCTGGCTCGTCTGGCAGCGCAAGCTGAAGGGCGCGGCGATCGCCTATCACGAGGTGCTGCACGCCTCCGATCTCAGTTTTCTCTCCCAGCATGCGAGCGCAATCGCCGATTGCGTCTGCACCGGTGAGGCGGCGGTGCTTGCCGTCGACACGCGGATGCTCGATGAATGCGCCGACAAGGGCGTCGTGGAGACGATCCCCTTGGCGCGCTGGTATCGCTCGCCGGACGTCGCGCCTCGCGATATCGATCATCTCTACAGCGAAGTGCTGCTGCTCGATCAAAAGCTGCCCTGAACGGTTACGGCGACGGCGGATCGGCACGAGGCTCTTGGCCAACATCGAGTCGGCCGGTTTTGGGGCGATGATCTCGACCGGCATGATGAACAGGCTGATGACCAGCTGGACCCGGCCAGCCAGTTTTTCGCTGCCGGCATTGACACGGGAGATGTCTGCCACGATCTGCGCGGACAGCGGCCGGGGCACGGATCGGTCGATCAAAGTCTCAGCATGAGCGGGCTTGTTTCGGCACCGGGGCGCGGATGATCGTGGCTGCAGGTTCGCCGCAAAGGCCGCCGACGCAAGGCGATGCCGCACGCGACTCTGTGTGACGCATTGGAAACACTCGCAACGGCATCATCTGTCCTTCGGCTTGTCTCTGCCACGAGATGACGGCAATCGCGGCCATGCTTGCTTGATCGGACGATGGCGACGCAATAGGAAGAATCATCGGACGGGCAGCCGGAAACGTGCCGGAGGGCAGCGGTACAACCTTCCGAAACGTCAGTATATGCCCCCCCCCCGGGGACGGTTGAACCGTCGCCCATTCGGGGTCGTCCCAGCGTCAAAACGGGCGGCGACAGGAGTTGCCATGCAGTCTCGGTCTCCCCGCATCCTGATCTACAGCCACGACACCTTCGGCCTTGGTCATTTGCGACGCAGTCGGGTGATCGCCCAGGCGCTGGTCGATCATCGGCCGGAGATTTCGATCCTCATTGTCGCCGGCTCGCCGGTGGTCGGCTCCTTCAGCTTTCCGCCGCAGGTGGATTTCATCCGCGTACCGGGCGTCGTCAAGCTTGGGGCGGAAAGCTACGCGCCTTCCAATCCCGGCCTGTCGATCGAGGATTTGACCGAGATCCGCTCGGCGATCATCACCAAGACCGCCGAGATCTTCGATCCCGACATCTTCCTTGTCGACAAGGAGCCGCTCGGTATGCGCGGCGAGGTCGAGGCGAGCCTGAATTTCCTCAAGTCGACCGGGTGCCGGCTGGTTCTGGGCCTGCGCGACATCATGGATGACCCCTCGCGGCTGAGCGAGGAATGGCAGCGCAAGGGCGCCTTTGCCGCCATCGAAAGCCTCTACGACGACGTCTGGATCTACGGCCTGCCGGAGATCTGTGATCCGCTGGAAGGGATCGGGGTCTCTCAGCGGATCCGCGACCATGCCGTGTTCACCGGCTATCTACCCCGCGCCGACGAGCCCTCGGGCGCACTGCCCGAGCGGATCCGCCTCGGCGAGCAGCCTTATGTGCTTGTCACCACCGGTGGCGGTGGCGATGGGGCGCGGCTGGTCGACTGGGTGCTGCGCGCCTATGAGAGCGATCCGGCGATCGGGGTGCGGGCAAAGATCGTGCTTGGTCCATTCATGGAGACGGGCTTCGCCGCCGACTTCCAGACCCGTGCGGCCAAGCTCGACAGTGTCGATCTGATCACCTTTGCCGCCTCCATCGAACCCTTGTTCGAGGGGGCTGAGGGGGTCGTCGCCATGGGCGGCTACAACACCTTTTGCGAAATCCTCTCCTTCGACAAGCCGGCGGTGATCGTGCCGCGTCGCCAGCCCCGGCTCGAGCAGTTCATTCGGGCGTCGCGGGCTGCCGACCTTGGCCTTGCGCGCATGTTGCTTGACGATGAGGTCGAGGATGCCGCGGTGATGGCGGAGGCAATTCGAGCGCTGCCCGGTCAGGCCGGTCCGCAGTCGACGGCGATCCCGAAGCTGCTCGGCGGTGTCGAGACGATCCGCCGGCTGGTCGATGCGATCATTGCCGATGGTCGCCCCAGCGGCACGACGGGCCGCCGCGAGACGGCGGATGATCTGCGATACCGGATGGCCGGCGTCGGCCGGTCATGAGGATCTCGTTTTATGCGCCGATGAAGGCCCCGGACGACCCGGTGCCGTCGGGCGACCGGCAGGTTGCCCGCCATCTGATCGCCGCCCTGCAAAAGGCCGGACATACGGTGTCGATCGCCAGTCGCTTTCGTAGCTATGATCGCGGCGATCCGCAGCGCCAGGAGCGGCTGGCCGCGATCGGAAGCCGGCTCGCCCGGAGGCTGGCGAGGCGCTGGGACAAACCCGTGGCGAGGCCGGACCTCTGGTTCACCTATCACCTTTATCACAAGGCGCCGGACCATCTCGGGCCGGTGGTCAGCGCGGCGCTCGGGATCCCCTATGTCGTCGCCGAAGTGTCCGTCGCCGGCAAGCAGCGCGGCGGACCGTTTGACCGCGGCTATCGCGCCAGTGTCGACGCCCTGCGCCGCGCCGATCTCGTGTTCAACCTCAATGCCGACGACGCGGCCGGCATCGCCCCGCATCTGCGGCCCGGGGTACCGATGGCGGGCCTGTCGCCGTTCACCGATGTCGCCCCCCTCGCCGCGGCACGGGCCGAGCGCGACAAGGTTCGCGATCATCTGGCCGGCCGGTTTGGGCTCGATCCGGCGGTGCCCTGGCTGGTGACCGCGGCGATGATGCGGGCCGATCAGAAACTTGCCTCTTACCGGCTGCTCGCCGAAGCCCTGTCGCAGCTTGGCGGCGAGCAGTTCGCCCTGTTGGTCGCGGGCACGGGGCCGGCCGAGGCGGAGGTACGCCAGGCCTTTGCGAAGGCGGGCGTCTCCGCCGTCTTTCTCGGCCTTGTTCCCGACAGCGGGATGCCGGCGATTCTCGCCGCGTCGGATCTTTATGTCTGGCCGGCGATCAAGGAGGCCTTCGGCATGGCGCTGGTCGAGGCGGGCGCGGCCGGCCTGCCGGTGGTTGCCGGCAAGAGCTGCGGCGTTGCCGGCGTCGTCGAGGATGGGATCACCGGCCTCTTGGTGCCGCAGAATGAGGCGCTCGCCTTCGCGACGGGCGTTCGCGCATTGCTCGATCTCCGACGTCGCGCGGCATATTCCGACGCGGCCAGGCGGCAAGCGCAGGCGCACCACTCCGTCGAGGCCGCCGCATCGCGGCTCGACGCGGCGCTGCGCGAGGTTTCAGGGCGATTTGCGAGCGGCGAAACGTGCAATGCGATCGTGAGTCAGGTCTGATGCGGGTTCTCTTTCATGTCCAGCATCTTCTCGGCGTTGGCCATTTGCGGCGCGGCGAGTTGATCACCCGCGCGCTGGCCGCCCGCGGCATCGAGGTGACCGTCGCGCTTGGCGGCCATCCGGTACCGGAAATGCCCTTTGCCGATGCCGACGTGGTGGCCCTGCCGCCCGTCTCGATCGAGGGCGCGAATTTCAAGACGCTCTACGATGACGCCGGCCAGCCGATCACCGAGGCCTGGAAGGCGGCGCGGGTGAAGGCGCTCATCGACGTCTATGACGCGGTGCGCCCGGATGTCGTCTTGATGGAGATGTTCCCCTTTGGCCGCTGGCGCTTCCGCTTCGAGCTGGTGCCGCTGGTCGAGCACGTCAAGGCCGACAACCGCCCGGTCCAATGCGTCACCTCGGTGCGTGACATCCTGGTCGCAAGTCAGCGTCCCGACCGGGCGACATTTGCGGCGCGATTTGCCCGCGACCATTTGTCCGCGGTGCTCGTCCACGCCGATCCAACGCTCTTTACCTTCGACGAGACCTATCCCCATGCCGGCGAAATCGCCGATCTCATCCATTATACCGGCTATGTCACCGAGGATGCTGAGCGCGGGCCAGGGGAGCGGAACGGCAAAGTGGTCGTCTCGGCTGGTGGCGGGGCCGCGGCGGGGTCGCTGCTGCGCACCGCACTGGCGGCGCGCGAGCTCTGCCCGCCAACCATTCGTGACCGAGACTGGCACATCCTCACCGGGGCTCGGGCGAGCGACGCCGACACGGCCGCCCTCGTGGCGAAGGCCGATCGGCGCACCATCGTCGAGCGCTTCTCGCCGCGTTTTCAGGCGCTGCTCGACGGCGCTGCGCTGTCGATTTCCCAGGCGGGCTACAACACCGTGATGAATCTGTTGCGAGCCAAGATTCCGGCTGTCGTCGTACCCTATGAGGACGGCGGCGAGACCGAGCAGGCCTTTCGCGCCATGCGGCTGGAACAGCGCAATCTGCTCAACGTGGTGAACGGCGCGGCGCTGTCGCCACAAACTCTGGCGGCTGCGATCGTTTCGGCCGATGCCCGCCGCGATCGGCCGGTCTCGAGGATCGACCTCGAAGGGGCAAGCGCCAGCGCGGCCGCAATCGAACGGCTGATCCGGACCTGAGGGCAATGACGGGCTTGCGGGGCTTCAGGGCGAATTCCTCTGGCGAAGCCGCCCGGGCATCGTAATAATGACCATGTCATGGGATGATCGGCACGCTTGTCGGTGCGACCGCGCCACGGCACAGGATAGGACAGGGGAAAACGGCTTGGCGGGTGACTCGGGCGTGCTTTCGCCGCCGGCAACGACGGCGGTTTTGAACGATCGCGCGGCGGGTGCCCTCTTATCGGTCGAAAACCTGTCGGTCGAATTCCGCTCCATGGCCGGTATCACCAAGGCCGTCACCGGCTTTTCGATGACGATCGCGCCGGGGCGCACCGTGGCGTTGGTCGGCGAGTCGGGATCCGGCAAGTCGGTCACCTCCCAGGCGATCCTCGGCCTGCTGCCGAAGAACGGCGTCGTCACCTCCGGAAAGATCCAGTTCCGCGACAAACAGCTCGGCCTGGTCGATCTCGCCAAGATCCCGCGCGCCTCGCCGCAGTTTCGCTCGATTCGCGGTCGTTCCATTGCGATGGTGTTTCAGGAGCCGATGACGGCGTTTTCGCCGCTCCACACGCTGGGCGATCAGATCGGCGAGATGGCGGCTGCCCACCGCAGCGGGTCGAAGGCCGAGATTCGCGAGCTGACCGCCGAAACCCTGCGTCTGGTGCGCTTTCCCGAGCCGGAACGGGCAATGCGGATGTATCCGTTCGAGCTCTCCGGGGGCTTACGCCAGCGCGCGATGATCGCCATGGCACTGATGTGCCGGCCGCCGCTGTTGATCGCCGACGAACCGACGACCGCCCTCGACGTGACGTTGCAGGCGCAGATTCTCAAGCTCTTGAAGGATCTCCAGGCCGAGCTCGACATGGCGGTGCTGTTGATCACCCACGATCTCGGCGTCGTCGCCAATCTCGCCGAAGAGGTGGTGGTGATGCATCACGGCCGGATCGTTGAATCCGGCCCGGTCGGAACGATCTTCTCGGCGCCGTCGCATCCCTATCTCGTCTCGCTCATGAAGGCCGTACCGGATTTTTCCGACGCCGAGCGTCGGCGTTTGACCCCGATCCGCGAGATCCGGATCGACGCCGACATTCTGGTCAAGCCGAAGGCGCGGGGGCCGCTGGGCGCGCCGCTGATCACGGCGAGAGGTTTGCAGAAGAGCTTCTCGCTGCGCGGTGATCGCCGCCTTGTCGGCCGCGCGCCGGCCCGTGTCATCCACGCGCTGAACGACGTCTCGCTGACGGTGCGTCGGGGCGAATGCCTCGGCCTCGTCGGTGAATCGGGCTCGGGGAAAACGACCCTCGCCCGCGCCCTGATGCGGGCCGTGGCGGTCGATCGGGGCGAGATCGTACTGCATGGCGAAGGGGCGCCGGTCGATCTCGTCAGCGCCGACCGCGAGGCGTTGTTCAAGGTCAGGAAGCGCATGCAATATGTCTTCCAGGATCCGTTCTCCTCGCTCGATCCGCGCATGACGGTCGGGGCGATCTTGTCCGAGCCGCTGGAAATTCATGGGCTCTGCGCCAGCTCCGATCGCCGCGAGCGGGTCGAGCGGCTGCTGGCGGCCGTCGGCCTCGATCAAAGCTTTGCCGGCCGCTATCCGCACAGTTTTTCCGGTGGTCAACGCCAGCGGATCGGCATCGCCCGGGCGCTGGCCCTGGAACCCGAAATCCTCATCTGCGACGAGCCGGTGGCTGCCCTCGACGTTTCGGTTCAGGCGCAGATTCTCAATCTCTTGAAGGATCTGCAGCGCCTGTCGGGCCTGACCTATGTCTTCATCACCCACAATCTCGCGGTGGTGAATCACATCGCCGACCGCATCGTGGTGATGTGCGACGGGGCGATCGTCGAAATGGCGCCGCGCGAGGCGCTGCTGCGCCGGCCGCTTCACCCCTATACCAAGCTGCTGATTGAGGCCGTGCCCCACGCCGATCTCGGCCGGCCGTTGGATTTCAGCAACTTGCCCGAGGTCGGGCTGATCGGGCGCCGCGACTGGCCGGCGCCCTTCGCCGTGCGCCCGGACCAGCCGCTGCCGCCGCTGCTCGAAGCCGGTCCCGACCATTTCGTGCGGGCCAAGAGCCTCGATGGGCTGCTCTTGCGCGGTGACGATCGACATGACGCCGTACGTCTTGACCGCGAGGTCGGCGCATGAAAGCCGACGACGAACTCGACGAAAGCATCTTCCGCTATGTCTGGCGCTACACCAGGCGCCAGCAGATGTGGCTGTTCGGCGTCCTCTTGTTGTCGCTGCCGCTCTATTATCTGACGCTCGATCTACCCAAACGCATCGTCAACGGCCCGATCCAGGGCACATGGCCGGCCGGCCACACCGAGACGCTGTTCGCCTTCTCGATCCCGTTGCCCGGCTTTCTCGGCGGCGGCACGATCCATTTGTTCGACGGCATCGCGCTGGATCGCGTGGGCGTGCTGATCGGCCTGTCACTGACCTTTTTGTTCTTCGTCATCGTCAACGGCCTCTTCAAGTTCTACCTCTCGACCTACAAGGGCAAGCTCGGCGAGCGACTGTTGCGGCGGCTGCGATTTCAACTGGTCGATCGCGTGCTGCGGTTCCCGACGGGACGATTCAAGCAGGTGCGCGGCTCCGAGATCGCCTCGATGATCAAGGACGAGACCGAGCCGGTCGGCGGCTTCGGCGGCAGCGCCTTCGCCGATCCGGCGCTGCTCATGAGCCAGGCGTTGACGGCGCTCGTCTTCATCGTGATGCAGAATTTTTGGCTCGGCCTCGTCGCCGCGCTGATCGTCGCGGTGCAGATCATCATGATTCCGCGGATGCGCCGGCGGCTGGTGGTTCTGGCGCGCCATCGCCAGTTGACTGCGCGGATCCTGTCGGGCCGGATCGGCGAGGTGGTCGAAGGCATCGTCTCGATCCGCACCAACGACACCTCCAATTACGAGCGGGCGGAGATCGGCGAGCGGCTCGGCAAGATCCTGAAGATCCGCTACGACTTCTATCAGTGGAAGTTCTTCGTGAACTTCCTCAACAATCTGCTCGCCCAGACGACGCCCTTCATCTTCTATCTCGGCGGCGGCTATCTGGTGATCACCGGCCGGCTCGACATCGGCCAGCTGGTGGCGGTCATCGCCGCTTACAAGGATCTCCCCTCGCCGCTGAAGGAACTGATCGCCTGGGACCAGTTTCGGGTCGACGTGCAATCGAAATACGCTCAGATCCGCGAGCAGTTCGTGATCCCCGATCTGGTCGCGGCCGAGTTGCAGCAGATCAGCTTCGATGCGCCGCCGCGACTCGATGGCGAGGTGACGGTCAGCAATCTGAGGATCAGCGACGATTCCGGCAATGAGCTGCTTTATCCGACGACGGTGAAATTTGCCCCCGGTGAGAGCGTCGCGCTGGTCGGGCCGCCGGGCGGCGGCGGCGAATATCTTGCCGAGGCGCTGGTGCGGCTGCTGCAGCCGAGCGGTGGGCGGGTGGCGTTCGCCGGCGCGATGCTCGATACCATGCCGGATGCGATCCCCGGCCGGCGCCTCGGCTATTCGGCCTCTGGCCTGTTTCTGCCGCAGTTGAGCGTGCGCGATTCCCTGACCTACGGCTTGAAACACGCGCCGCTGCGGCGCGAGGAGCGGACCGACCGCGCCGAAATGCTGCGGCTCGAAGAAGCCCGGCTGTCCGGCAATATCGACCTCGACATCCGCGACGACTGGATCGACTATGAGGCGGCGGGCGTGTCCGGTGCGGATGCGCTGCCGCAGCGGCTGGCCGACGTGCTGGCGATCGTCGAGCTGCGAACCGAGATCGCTCGCCTCGGCCTGCGCGGCAAGTTGCCGGAGATGTTGGCAGAGGATGTCACCGGTCGCATCCTCGACGCGCGGGCGCGCTTTCGCCAGCGGCTGATCGAAGGCGGCGACGAGGACTATTTCGAGAGTTTCGATCGCCGTCGTTATTCCGACTATGCGACGGTGTTCGAGAATCTCGTCTTCGGCATCGCCGATCCCGATGCGGAGGCCGAGTGGCCGATGGCCGATCGCCCGTCGGTCCGCGCGGCACTCGAAGCGAGCGGCCTCGATGACAAGCTCGTTCGGGTCGGCCGGCAGATCGCCGAGACGCTGATGGATATCTTCGGCGATCTGGCTGCCGACAATCCGCTGCTCGACGACATGGATCTGATGTCGCCCGACGAGGTCGAGATCTATCGCGCGGCGTTGCGCCGAAGCGAGGGCGATGGCAAGCGTGAGACCCTTGACCGGCAAGCGTTTCAACGTCTCGCCTTCGGTTATGTCGAGCCGCGCCATCGCCTCGGCCTGCTCGAGCCCGAGCTGCAGCAGGCGATCGTCGCGGCTCGCGACCACTTTGCCGACGGGCTCGAGGCCGATCTGCGCGGCGCGGTGTCCCTGCACGATCCGGCCGGCATCAACCGGGCGGCAAGTCTGCAGGACAACATCCTCTTCGGCCGTATCATCACGCGCTATGCCGAGGCGGCGGGCCGCATCAACACGGTGTTGGCAGAGACGCTGCGCGAGGCCGGTCTGTTCGATGTGGTGTTCGATCTCGGGCTCGACTTCGATATCGGCAGTGGCGCCAAGCGGCTGTCCGCCGGCCAGCAGCAGAAGCTCACCTTGGCGCGGGCGATCTTGAAGCGGCCGGACGTTCTGGTCCTCAATCGGCCGCTGTCGGCGCTGGATGGCGAGACGCAGCGCCGGATCACCGCTGCCGTCCTCAATGCCCGTGAGGAGCTCGGCATTGCCGGCCAGACCGTCGTCTGGGTGCTGACCCATGCCGATCATGCCGAGCTTTTCGATCGGACCATGGCCTTCCGCGACGGGCGGCTCGACGCAAACGAAGAGCGACGGGCGCCGTCGATGGCGGTCACGTGAGGTCGCGGGCGGCGATTTTTGCCACGTCGCTGGTGCGTCGCGCGCGCCATGCTATTGATCGGGCTGGCCGCGGCGTGCCAAGCTTGGCAACGATCGATGCCGCGCCGGGCGTTGTGTTTGACGGTGCCGAGCGGATAAAGCCCTGGCAAGGAGATGAGGACGTGCCCGGCGTGTCACACGGGGATCGAAGACGATGATGTTGAAATCCGAAATCGATCTTCTTCGGGCGGTCCCGCTGTTTGCGGCGATCGATCCGAGCCGGTTGAAGCTCATCGCCTATACCGCCGAGACCGTCGCCTATCGGCAGGGCCAGGTTCTGTGCCGGCAAGGCGATGCCGGCGATGCCGCCTATGTGCTCATCGAGGGCGAGGCCGACGTCTCGATCGCTGCCGATACGGGAGATTTCGTGGTCGCGGCCCTGAAGCCCGGCGACGTCGTCGGCGAGATTGCGATTCTTTGCGACGTGCCGCGCACCGCCACCGTGCGGGCCACGACGCAGCTGTCGGCGCTCAGGGTGCGCAAGGAGGCGTTTCTGCAGCTCGTCAAACAGTTCCCGGAGGTCGCGACGGAAATCATGCGGGGCCTGGCCGAACGGCTCACCCACACCAATGAGGAGCTGGTGAGGGCGCGCAATCTTGCGGTGGGGGAAGGCCAGCCGCAATGAGCCGTTTCGAGCTGACCGTGTGGGGCGCGCGGGGCTCGATCCCGGCGCCCGCCGCCGCCAACACCGTCTATGGCAGCGACACCAGCTGCATCGAGCTGCGCTGCGGCGAACGGCTGATCTTTCTCGACGCCGGCACCGGCATCATCACGGCCGGCCGCCGGCTCTACGAGGCCCATGTCTTCGATTTCGACATCCTCCTCACCCATTGCCATTTCGACCACATCATGGGCCTGCCCTTCCTGCTGCCGCTCTATAAGGACCATGTCTCGGCCCGCATTTACGCCGGCCATTTCCTCGACGAGACCAGCTGCCAGGAAATGGTCGCGGGATTCATGTGTCCGCCCTATTTTCCGGTCAAGCCGAAGCAGTTCGCCGCGCGCATTGACTATCGCGACTTTCGCCCGCCGCAGGAGCTTGACCTCGGCGACGGCATCGTCGTGAAGACCTTTCGGCTCAACCATCCGAACGGCGCCGTCGGGTATCGCATCGACTATGACGGGCGCTCGCTCTGCTATATCACCGACACCGAGCATCAGCCCGGCACGATCGACGACTCACTGGTCGCTTTCATTGCCGGAGCCGAGGTGATGATCTACGACGCGACCTACACCGACGAAGATTTCCAGCGCTATGCCGGCTTCGGCCATTCGACCTGGCAGCAGGGTGTTCGGCTCTGCCGGGCGGCGAAGGTCGATCGGTTCGTCGCCTTCCACCATGACGTCTCGCGCACCGATTCATGGCTCGCCGAACTCGATGCGCGCATGGCCGCGGAATTCAGTGGCGCCATGGTGGCGCGCACGGGGCTGACCCTGTTCCTCTAGAACGGAAGGCGATGAACCGTAGCCGCCATTTCGCTCCAAGCCCTTGTTTTGCCGCATGATGTGACCCGAAACGTCATGCAACTTTTCGGCCCGATGCTGTAAGGCGCGACGCCCGCATCGGGAGTTGGCACAACGAAAATCCGGCCACCGGACTGGCGGGTCCGCAGAAGAAGGCCCATATGCCTCAACGCATCGCCTCGATCGGCGCTTGCCACGACGTCGAGAAGGGATGGGTTCGAACGCCGCCCCAAAGCCGATGGTGTTGGCGCCGCGGCGCAGACGCGATGAAACATTTCAAAGCTTCGGTGCGAGTCTTCTGCGAGCGAGCGTGAAGCGCGCGCGGACGGGTCAAGAAGGTGGCGGTGCCATGGGGCTTGCCGATCAAGTCAACGAATGGCTTTTGCGCGAGGCTCTCGGAGAGCCGAAGCTGGAAGATCTCTTCTACAATTTGTGTATGAAGCTGCTCGGCATCGGCGTGCCGATTTCACGCGCCCGGCTCAACTGGCCGACGCTGCATCCGTTGTTTCGGGCCGAGATGATCTCTTGGAACCGGCATGACCAAAAGGCGACGCTCGACCACTTCAACCATCAGGAAGCCAACACCGATGCCTGGCAGAAGAGCGTGCTCTGGCACATGCTGGAATATGATCTGTCGATGCTGCGGCGACGGCTCTCCGGCCCGGGCAAACTGCTCGATTTTCCCTTGCTCGGTGAGCTCGCCGCCCAGGGCTATACTGATTATTTCGTCTTGAAGACGCTGTTCGAGCAACCCGGCATGGCGACCGATTCCCGGTGGTCCGGAATCTTCGTTATCTGGGGTTGTGATCGCGAGAGCGGTTTCACCGATGAAGATTTGACCATCTTGCAGGAAATCCAGCGCAGCCTGGCCTTGGCCTGCAAGTCGATCATCCAGTCGCAGATCACCACCAATATCGTCGAGACCTATCTCGGCCGCCAAGCCGGGCGCAGCGTGCTTGACGGCAACATCAAGCTCGGCGACGGCGCCACCGCCAAGGCACTGGTCTGGTATTCGGATATGCGTGGCTCGACGCATTTGACCGGCACGTTGCCGAGCGAGGAGTTTCTGAAACTCCTCAACGACTATTTCGAATGCGCCGCGCGCCCGGCCATTCGCGCCGGTGGCGAGGTGCTGGCTTTCATTGGTGATGCGGTGCTGGTCATCTTTCCGCTCGAAAGCCGGGCCGAGGGCGAACGGGTGACGGCCAAGATCCTCGACGCCGTCGCTCAGTCCTTCCGGATGCGGGACACGGTCAATGCCGCACGTCGCGAACGGGGCGAAGCGGAGATCAACTTCGGCATCGGGCTGAATGTCGGAACGGTGGTGTTCGGCAATATCGGCGTGCCGGAGCGCCTGTCCTTCACCGTCATCGGTTCAGCGGTGACGGAGGTCGAGCGGATCGAGAAGCTGACTAAGACCCTTGACGCCAATGTCCTGGCGACAGCGCAGGTTGCCGGTCTCGTGCCCGGACGATGGTCGTCGGCGGGGCACCATTGCCTGGCCGGCGTCGAGGAGCCGATGGAACTCTTCGTGCCGCTCGATTGCGGTGAAGCCGTTCTCAAAGCCGCTGAATAGCGACGGGTCTCAGAGCGTCAACGGCAGGGTGAAGGGCGTGCCGGAAAAGGCGTCTTCGCCTCTGCCGATGGCGCGGATCGCCGCGACCATGCGTCCGCCGCGCTGGAGTTTGGCGTCGGCCATGGCCACGATGCGGGGGTTGGGGCTTGCCGAGGGCGCGCGCCGTCGCAGCTCCTTCGCCAGCCTCGCCTCGTCGAGTGCGGGATTGACCGCCAGCGCGAGCACATAGGCGGCCGCTGTCGAGCGGCTGATGCCCGCCCAGCAGTGAATGGCCAGCGGCGCCTGGCGGTCCCAGCGATGGCCGAAATCGATCAGTTGGTCGACATGCAGGGCCCCCGGCGCGGTGAACCCGTCCATCGGCTCGGCGATGTCGTTGAAGGCGAGAAAGAGGTGACGGGACGCTTCAACCGTCTCGGGCCGCGCCACGGGCGTCTCGGCGTTGATCAGCGTCAGGAGATCGCGCGCGCCGTGTTCGGCGACCGTCTTCGGCATATCGGCGAGGGAGGAAACGACGAGATAGCTCATGACTATGCGATAGATCCTTGCCCGGTGATGATCAGCATCGGGGCGCTCCTGGTCCACTCACGAGGTCGAGGGCGCGCCGGCATTGACCGCTTGCTGCAACTTGGCCGCCGACCCGTTCGACCGAGGCTCCGCCGATATCGCGCTGCCGATCAGCGCCGCGTCAAGCGCGGCGAAACGGTCGAGAAAGGCCGCTTCCATCGCCTTGGCCGGCTGCGGCACGAAGGCGTCGGCCTCGCAGGCGGTCGTGCCGGGCTCGCCGAAGAATTTCGCCGCCTCCCGGGCTTCGAAGCCGGCCAGCAGCGTCGCCTCGAAATAGGCCGAGATCCGGTCGGCTGCCTTGATCGCCTTTTCGATCGGTTTCGGCAGCTCGCCGGGCAGGCCGAAGCGCAGATGGATCGCTGCCTGCAGGCGCTTTTCCACCGTCTTGTAGTCGCCGCCGATCACGCTTTTGAAAGGCGAGATCATGTCGCCGACGACATATTCCGGACCGTCATGCAGCAGCGCCGCCATCCGCCAGCGCGGGTCGGGTTCCTTCGCCGCCACCAGCGTTTCGACGATCAGCGAATGCTGGGCGACGGAAAAGGCGTAATCGCCGCGGGTCTGGCCATTCCAGCGCGCGACGCGGGCCAGCCCATGCGCGATGTCGGCGATTTCGACGTCGAGGGGCGAGGGATCGAGGAGGTCGAGGCGGCGGCCGGAGAGCATGCGCTGCCAGACGCGGGCCGAGGCTTTAGGCTCGACGGCGATGCGGGAGGCGGGCTTGCGGCTCATGCGGCGTCGCCGGCGGGATCGGCCGCCGCGTCGCTCGGCTCGGGCAGGACGTAGCCGGCATAAGCGGGAATGGCGAGCGCGATCGGCTCGCCCTCGGCGGTGATCGCCTCGCCTCTGGCGGCGGCGTTGGCGAGCTTGTCGATCCGCACCAGCGCGAGGCCGGCGGCGTCAACGACCGATACCAGCTCGCCGATGCTCTTGTCGCCGGCTTTCACCGCGGTGTTTGCCATCAGCGGGGCGTCGCCGGTGACCAGCATCAGACGGCGCCGGGCGGTGCGGCGATGCTGCATGCGCGAGACCACCTCCTGGCCAACGTAACAGCCCTTCTTGAACGAGACGGCGCCGGAGAAATCCATCAGGACGTCGTGGGGAAAGACCTCCGAGGGTGGATAGTCGGCAAGAAGTTCGGCAACGCCGGCCGAAATCCGCAAAGCGCGGAAGGCTTCGGCCGACGCTTCTGCCAGTCCGCTCGGCGCGCGGCCATAGACGCGGGCAACGGCGCCGGTGGCAAAGCGCCGGTCGGTCAGCGCCTCGACCGGATCGATCGCCTCTTCGCCCCAAAGGGCGAAAACCGGCACCTCACTCTCGGCAATCTCGATCTTGCGGCGCAAACGATAGAGGGTCAGGCGCTTTTTCAGCTCGGCTCGCGTCATCGCCGGACAATCGAGCCGAAATCCGTCATCGATCCGGCTGAGCAGAAATTCGAACATGACCTTGCCCTGCGGCGTCAGCAGCGCGGCCGGCGCCACCGAATCGGCGGTGACGGCGGTCACGTCGGCGGTGACGAGGCCTTGCAGGAAATCTGAAGCCTCAGGGCCGGTCAGCGTGAGCAGGGCGCGGTCTGGAAGGGCGGCATAGAGCATGAAACGGCTCGTCTTCGTCGTCGGGGGCCGGCCAGCGGCAAGGGACGGCCGACGATGCCGCAGGCCCGCCACGGGCGACGGCTTGAGGTCGGCCTGGAAACTACGTAAGTCCGTCGGCGAACCAGGACAAGCCGGCAATGGCCCGGCAAGGACACAAGCGGAAGGGCGAGCCATGGCCGAGATCTTCGACACGATCCTCAAGGGAGGCACTCTCGTCAATCAGGATGGAGCGATCTTGCGCGATGTTGGCATCCGCAACGGCTCGATCGCCGCGATCGCTGACCTATCCACAGCCTCGGCCGGCGAGACGATCGACTGCACCGGCCTGACCATCCTGCCGGGCGTTATCGACAGCCAGGTGCATTTCCGCGAGCCCGGCGCCGAGCATAAGGAAGATCTGGAGACGGGTTCGCGCGCGGCCGTGCTCGGCGGGGTCACCACCGTTTTCGAGATGCCGAACACCAACCCCTTGACCGTCACCGAAGCGGCGTTGGCCGACAAGATCGCCCGCGGCAGCGATCGCATGCATTGCGACTTCGCCTTCTGGGTCGGCGGCACCCGTGAAAACGCCGCCGACGTCGCCGAGCTGGAACGGCTGCCGGGCGCCGCAGGCATCAAGGTGTTCATGGGATCGTCCACCGGTTCGCTGCTGGTCGAGGACGATGAGGGCGTGCGTGAGATCCTGAAGCGCACCCGCCGCCGGGCAGCGTTTCATTCGGAGGACGAATACCGGCTGCGCGCGCGCCTCGGCGAGCGCGTCGAGAACGACCCCGCCTCCCATCCGGTCTGGCGCGACGAGGTGGCGGCATTGACCTGCACGGAGCGGCTGGTGCGGATTGCCGAGGAGACCGGCGCGCGGATCCATGTCCTCCATATCTCGACCGCCGAGGAGATCGACTTTCTCAGTGCCCACAAGCGCAACGCCACCTGCGAGGCGACGCCCCACCATCTGACCATGACCGCCGATGATTATGCCCGGCTCGGCACCAAGCTGCAGATGAACCCGCCAGTGCGCGAAGCCCGCCACCGCGCCGGCATCTGGCAGGGCATCGCCAGTGGCGTCGTCGACGTGCTCGGCTCCGATCACGCGCCGCATACGCTGGAGGAAAAGGCTCAGCCCTATCCGAAGTCGCCGTCGGGGATGACCGGCGTGCAGACCCTGGTGCCGATCATGCTCGACCATGTCGCCAACGGCCGCCTGTCGCTCGCCCGTTTCGTCGATCTGACCTCGGCCGGACCGCAGCGCCTGTTCGGCCTGGCGAAAAAGGGCCGCATCGCGCTCGGCTACGACGCCGATTTCACCATCGTCGACCTGAAGCGCCAGGTGACGATCAGCAACGACTGGATCGGCTCAAAATCGCAATGGACGCCCTATGACGGCAAATCCGTGACCGGCTGGCCGGTCGGCGCACTGGTCCGCGGCCGCCGGGTGATGTGGGAGGGCGAGATCGTCACCCCCGCGACCGGGCGGCCGGCAGAGTTTGTCGAAACGCTGGGGCCGATTTGAGGCGAGGACGACGAACTGTCGACGCCGTCGGTCTCACATGGCAAGAAGAAGAGCGAGCCGGAGACGGGCACCGGTCCCGGATGAAATCATCCGAGGCGTTGCCGCTCTCTTGTTCAAACAGCGGCTGTGCGCTATAGCCTCCCCGTCCGCGCGGACACCCTTGGAGGCAGCGCGGAGTGAAGCGGTTCCCGACCGGGGCGCCGCTTTTCGTCGTTTCGGGCATGGGGCCCGACGCGACCCCTCGAAAACTTGAAGGACGCAAAGCCATGCACCAGACCTTCACGGTCAAGGCCGAAGCGCGCGAAAAGGTCGGCAAGGGGGCCGCCAGACATCTGCGCCGCAACAACATGATTCCCGCTGTCATCTATGGCGGCAAGGAAGAGCCCCTGCCGATCGCGCTTCCCTACAAGGAAACCTTCCTGGCGCTGCACGCCGGCGGTTTCATGACCTCGATCGCGACGATCGAAGTCAACGGCAAGAAGATCAAGGTTCTGCCGAAGGACTATCAGCTCGAGCCGGTTCGCGACTTCCTCACCCATGTCGACTTTTTGCGGGTGTCCGAATCGACACGCGTGACCGTCGAGGTCCCGGTCCATTTCGAGAACGAAGAGAAATCGCCGGGCCTGAAGCGCGGCGGCACGCTGAACGTCGTTCGCCACGAAGTCGAAGTCGAAGCTCCGGCCGGCTCGATCCCGGAGGCGTTCACGCTCGATCTGAGCGGCCTCGAGATCAACGATTCCGTGCACGCTTCGGCGCTCACCCTGCCGAAGGGCGTCGAGCTAACGATTACCGATCGCGACTTCACCATCGCGACCATCGCCACCCCGGCCGCCCTGCGCTCCGAGGATGAGGGCGAAGAAGCCGCCGAGGCTCCGGAGACCGAAGTCACCGAGCAGAGCGACGAAGGCGAGGGAACGGCCGAATAATCGGGCGCTTCGTTTGACGACGCCAATTGCGACGGCCGGGCATTGTCCGGCCGTTTTCGCGTCAAGCGGCTCTTTCTGGCTGCAGGCAGACACCAAGACGCGGCATAGGGCAAACGGACAAGGAGATGCACCTTGCTTCTTATCGCAGGTCTGGGCAATCCGGGGCCGCGCTATGCCGGCAACCGCCACAATATCGGCTTCATGGCGATCGACGAGATCGCCCGGCAGGCCAATTTTCCGAGCTTTTCGAAGAAGTTTTCCGGCGAGATTGCCGAAGGCGTCATCGGCGGCGAGAAGGTTCTTCTGCTGAAGCCCCTGACCTTCATGAACAACTCCGGTCGCTCGGTCGGCGAAGCGGTGCGTTTCTATAAGCTGGAGCCGCAGCAGATCGTGGTGATCCATGACGAGCTCGATCTCGCACCGGGCAAGATGCGGGTGAAGACCGGCGGCGGCCACGGTGGCCACAACGGCCTGAAATCGATCGACGCGCATCTTGGGTCGAAGGATTACCGCCGCGTGCGGCTCGGCATCGGCCATCCCGGCCGCAAGGAAGCGGTCAACCCGCACGTCCTCGGCGACTTCTCCAAGGTCGATCAGGACTGGCTCGACCCGTTCCTCAGCGCGATCGCCCGGCATAGCGACAGCCTCGTCAAAGGCGACGACGGACTGTTTATGAACAAGGTGAGCGTGGCCATCGGCGGCTCGACGGAGCCCACCGGCGCAAAGGGCGGCGGCGCGTCAAAGTCGGCGCCGAAGGGCAAGAGCCACATCCATCAGGCCCGCGCGCCGAAACCCTCGGTCAAGGTGCCCGAGAAAGGCCCGATGGCCGAAATGCTGAAACGGATGTTCGGCGCAAAAGACTAGAGTGCCCTGCGTACTATCGGACGCAGAAAAGTCGCTCCAACCCTTTGAACCGACGCATCGTGCTTTGCCGAAAATCGATTCCGATTGTCGGGCCGATGCTGGAGGTTCAGCACCTCAAGGCGTGGGTACCGTCGATGTCGATGACCTTCCGCCTGCCACCACGCGCCAGTCTCAACGGCAACCGACCGCCGTGAGCTGTGCCACCTCACTTTTGATGATAGACGGGTGCGGCCGGAGCACCCTTAGTGGCAACTCTGGAATGACACGACGTCATGTGAAGCCAGCCCTGTTGACCCCAGGCGCATTCGCCTGCAAACAGCGGCCCAGGATCGGGCTCGACGCGGCCCCAAAAGCCATTTCCAAAGGACGACCCCATGGGTTTTAGATGCGGGATCGTCGGCCTGCCCAATGTCGGCAAGTCGACGCTGTTCAACGCCCTCACCAAGACGGCGGCAGCCGCCGCCGCCAACTATCCGTTCTGCACCATCGAGCCGAATACCGGCGACGTGCCGGTGCCTGATCCGCGGCTGAAGGAAATCGCGGCGATCGCCAAGTCGGCCAACATCCTGCCGACCCGCATCACCTTCGTCGACATTGCCGGCCTGGTACGCGGCGCCTCGAAGGGCGAAGGCCTCGGCAACCAGTTTCTCGCCAACATCCGCGAGGTCGACGCAATCGTCCACGTGCTGCGCTGCTTCGAGGATGACGACATCACCCATGTCGAAGGGCGGATTGATCCGGTCGCTGATGCCGACACGGTCGAGACAGAGCTGATGCTGTCGGATCTGGAAAGCCTGGAGCGGCGAGTGGTGAACACCCGCAAAAAGGCGACCGGCAAGGACAAGGAAGCCCTCGCCGTTCTTCCCATTATGGAAAGGGCACTGGAGGTGCTGAACGACGGCAAGCCCTGCCGCGTGCTCCTCGGTGACTTCGACGCAGAGGAAAAGCGGGCGCTGCGCGGACTCAATCTGCTGACCTCCAAGCCGGTGCTCTACGTCTGCAACGTCGCGGAGGAAGATGCGGCGGCCGGCAACGACCACTCTGCCGCCGTTGCCGCCATGGCCGAGACGCAAGGGGCGAGCACCGTCATCATCTCCGCCGCCATCGAAGCCGAGATCGCCCAGCTGCCGGAAGCCGAGGTCGGCGAATATCTCGAGGCGATGGGGCTCAGCGAACCCGGTCTCGATCGCCTGATCCGCGCCGGCTACGAGCTGCTCGACCTGATCACCTATTTCACTGCCGGGCCGAAGGAGACCCGCGCCTGGACGATCAACAAGGGCACCAAGGCGCCGCAGGCCGCCGGCGTGATCCACACCGACTTCGAGAAAGGCTTCATCCGCGCCCAAACGATCGGCTTCGACGACTTCGTCAATCTCGGCGGCGAGGTCGGCGCCAAGGATGCCGGCAAGTCGCGCGACGAAGGTAAGGAATACATCGTCGCCGACGGCGACGTGATGAACTTCAAGTTCAACGTCTGACGTCGTCGATCGGATCAGGGCGCGCGCCTCACGCGCAGCGGATCCGCCTTGGTCCAGAGAAATTCCAGCATCAGATTGCGCTGGAGAACCGACCCGTTGTTGTCGGAGACGAGCGTGACGTGGAGCCGCCCGGAGCGGTCCGGCCAGACATCGAGCCCTTCCATATTGTCGATCTCCTCCGAAAGATCGGCCTCGAAGACCACCGGTCCGTCAACCACGGCCCCCGGCTTGATCGATCTTCCCTCGATCAGGCGAATGCGCGCCCCAAGGCCGAACACGCCCTCGAACCGTCGTTCAAGCAGCAAGAGATCGCCATTTGGCAGAAAGTCGCCGTCAGTCACATCCCAGCGCGGATCGTGGCGAACCTTGAACACGCCGCCCCCCTTGCCGAGGATCGCGGCAAACACATTGCCGTCCTTATCGAGTGCCCGTTCCGTAACGGTCACCAGTGCGCCATGAAGAAAAGAATCTGCCGGCGCCTTCATCAGGGCTTCCATGCCCTTATTCGCCGGGATCTTCTGAACCGGAATTGGAACGTCGACGAGGCGGGCCTTGCTCGTTGCAAGTGCGTCGACGTGATAGGCCCAGATCCTATGAAGCTCCTCGAAGCCGACATAAGCCCTGCGCGTTACCTCATCGACCGCCAGTGACTCGGCGTCGCCCATCGCCTTGCCGAAGACGATCTGACCGACGCGATTGCGCAGAGCGAGCAAGGACGCATCGGCAATGCCGATCGGCTGACCGTGCTTGTCACGCTTGATCCGGCCAATCAGCCAGTCGCCATTGTCGGTGACAGCGAGAAAGCGTGTGCCGTGATCGGTCGTGCGGATCGCAGAAATTCCGGAAACGCGCGGATCGGAAGCGGAAAAGGAAAAGCCTCCGACATAGGTCAATGCGCCGAATTGTGTCGCGGTCGAAATCTTGTCGAAATACGCGATGGGCTTGGCGGTGATCGTTACCGGTCCGCCGGCGAGCGACACGCGCGGTTTCCCGCTCGCGGCGATCGGCAAGAGGATGGCGACCAAGCAGCCGCAGATGATCCGCCCGAAAAGGCGGAACGCATCACGACCGATCGCACCGGGCTGCGTCACCGGCGCCCGCCAGCGCGGCGGCCGGACCCGGCGCCGGCCGGAAAACCGCCGCCCTCTTCCTCGAACAGATCGGCCAGCTGCTCGGTCATCGCGCCGGCCAGTTCCTCGGCATCGACGATGGTCACCGCGCGGCGGTAGTAGCGCGTCACGTCATGGCCGATACCGATGGCGAGAAGCTCGACTGGCGAGCGAGTCTCGATTTCCTCGATGATCGCTCGCAAATGCCGCTCCAAATAGTTGCCGGGATTGACCGAAAGCGTCGAGTCGTCGACCGGGGCGCCGTCGGAGATCATCATCAGGATGCGACGCTGTTCCGACCGAGCAAGCAGCCGGTTATGCGCCCAGATCAACGCCTCACCGTCGATATTTTCCTTCAGCAGTCCCTCGCGCATCATCAGCCCGAGATTGCGCCGGGCGCGGCGCCAGGGGGCGTCGGCGGACTTGTAGACGATGTGGCGCAGATCGTTCAGCCGACCGGGACGAGCCGGCTTGCCGGCCTTCAGCCAGGCCTCGCGCGACTGGCCGCCCTTCCAGGCTCGGGTGGTGAAGCCCAGCACCTCGACCTTGACACCGCAACGCTCCAGCGTGCGGGCGAGAATATCGGCGCAGGTCGCAGCAACGGTGATCGGGCGGCCGCGCATCGAGCCGGAATTGTCGATCACCAGCGAAACGATCGTGTCGCGAAAATCGGTGTCGCGCTCCATTTTATAGGAGAGCGGCTGCGTCGGATCGATGACCAAGCGGGTCAACCGCGCGGTGTCGAGATAGCCCTCTTCGAGATCAAAATCCCAGGACCGGTTCTGCTGCGCCATCAGCCGCCGTTGCAGGCGATTGGCGAGCCGGCCGACGACTCCCTGCAACGACGACAACTGCTTGTCGAGAAAGGCCCGCAGCCGGTCGAGCTCGGCTTCGTCGCACAGATCCTCCGCCCCGACGATCTCGTCGAATTGCGGGGTGAAAACATGATAGTCGAATTGCGGCGCGTCGCGGTCGAGCGGCTGGTTCGGCCGGCGGGACTCGCCCGGAGTCTCGGTGTCCTGGCTGTCGTCGTCGACCGGATCTTCGGCGGTGACCTCGGAGGATTCCGCCTCGGCGGTCTCCTCATTCTCGCCTTCGGTCTCAGTCTCCTCGGCTTCGGCCTCGTCGCTGCCGGCATCCTTCTCGGAGCCGTTCTCCTCGTTGTCGCGGGCCTGGTTGTCGCCCTGCTCTTCCTCGTCGTCCTCGTCGTCGTCGGAGCTTTGCTCCTCGGAGAGCTGCTCGGCCATTTCCAGCGAGACGAGCATCTCGCGCATCGCCCGCGCGAAAGCCTGCTGGTCCTCGACGGTCTCCGACAGCTTGTCGAAGTTGCCGCCGGCCTTGTCGACGACGAAATCGCGCCAGACATCGACCAGCGCCCGGGCACTTTCGGGAATGACCCGGCCCGTCAGCTTCTCGCGCACCAACAACGCCACGGCATCCTCGATCGGCGCCTCGGCACGATCCGTCACATCGGCGAGATTGGAGCGGAAATACTTGTCTTCGAGCATCGCCGCGAGATTGTCGCCAACGCCGCTCATCGCATTGGCGCCGATCGCCTCGCAGCGGGCTTGCTCCACCGCGTCATAGACGGCCCGGGCGCTCTTGCCCTCGGGCGAGAGGCTGGCATGCAGCCGGCTGTCATGGCGCGCCTTGCGCAGGGCCATAGCATCGGCAAGGCCTCGCGTCACCGAGACGTCGTTCTTCGTCGCGCGCTTCGGCAGCTCCGGCAGCCGGGCCCGATTGCCGGCAAGACCCGGCCGATCGGCGGCGTAGGTGACTTCCATCTCCGGATCGCCGGAGATCGCCCGCAAGGCACCGGCGACCGCCCGGCGAAACGGCTCGCGGTCGCTGTTCTTGCCCTGCGGCGGGCGCTTGTTGTCGCCAATGGTCGGCATGCTTGACTCGGCTGCTTTCCGTGAGAGCGTCGTCCCGCCCCATCCGCTTCCGCTATGCCGATTCCTCTCAGCGAGATCGGCACGCGGCTGCGACGAGCGCGCCCCCCTCAATCCAGGACGATATTCGCCGCGCTTTCAGGCAACTCTTCACCGAAAGCGCGCTGATAGAATTCGGCGACCAGCGGGCGCTCGAGATCGTCGCACTTGTTGAGAAAGGTCAGCCGGAACGCAAAACCGACATCGCCGAAAATCTCGGCATTTTCCGCCCAAGTGATCACCGTTCGCGGGCTCATCACCGTCGACAGGTCGCCGTTGACGAAGGCCGAGCGGGTCAAGTCGGCGACGCGCACCATCTTCGAGACGGTGGTGCGCCCCTCCGAATTGGCAAAGCTCTTCGCCTTGGCCAGCACGATGCCGACCTCGGTGTCGTGGGGCAGATAGTTCAGCGTCGTGACGATCGACCAGCGATCCATCTGCGCCTGATTGATCTGTTGGGTGCCGTGATAAAGGCCGGTGGTATCGCCGAGACCGACGGTGTTGGCCGTGGCGAACAACCGGAAGGCCGGGTGCGGCCGGATCACCCGGCTCTGGTCGAGTAGCGTCAGCCGGCCCGAGGATTCCAGCACGCGCTGGATGACGAACATCACGTCCGGACGGCCGGCGTCATATTCGTCGAAGACCAGCGCGACGTTGTTCTGATAGGCCCAGGGCAGGATGCCGTCGCGAAATTCGGTGACCTGCATCCCCTCGCGCACGGTGATGGCATCCTTGCCGACAAGGTCGATCCGCGACACATGGCTGTCGAGATTGACGCGCACGCAGGGCCAGTTCAGCCGCGCCGCGACCTGCTCGATATGAGTCGACTTGCCCGTGCCATGATAGCCGGACACCATGACGCGCCGGTTCTTAGCGAAGCCGGCGAGGATCGCCAGCGTCGTCGGCTTGTCGAAGATGTAGTCCGGGTCGGTCTCCGGAACGTGCGGATCGCGCTCGGAAAAGGCGGGAACGTTCAGATCGCTTTCGAAACCGAAGGTTTCACGGACGGATATCGTGGCATCCGGCAAGGCCGCCACTTCCTGTTCCGCTGCACTCATCATACCTCCAAGGGCGCGTCCCGGGGGCTTGAGAGGCAACCCGCGCGCCGTCATGCATCATCTTCGCCCGTCATCGGGCCGCGTCTTCGATCATCGCGACGCGCTTCGCCAGGTCAACAAGCCTTCTCCTTGCGAAACACCGGACCGGAACGGCTCGACGCCCGGCGACCGACATCGCCGGATGAGCGGCAGAGCCTGCGATTCATCAGGCGGGGCGGGTCGCCGGCAACGATGACGGAAACCGCGCTGCAGCGCAATGGAGCGCGCACCGCGGCGCCGCTTCCCAAAAGGATTAGCAAAGCCCGGCCTGTTTGAGCAGCTTGTAGGCCTGGATCACCTCGCGCAGGCGATCCTCATGCCCCCGATCACCGCCATTGGCATCGGGATGAAGCTGCTTCACCAGATCCTTATAGCGGCGGCGGATCGCTTCGCCAGGGGCGCCGGGTTCGAGCCCGAGATTTTCGAAGGCCTTCTTTTCCAGCGGCCGCACCTTCGGGCGTCGGCTTTCGGCCTGGCGTGCGCCATCTTCGCCAAACAAGCCGAACGGATCGCGCGGACGCCCGCTGGCCGACGAGCGGCCGCTGCGCGCGGCGCTCTGAGTCGAGCCGTTGCGCCCCATCGACCAGGTGGGCCGATGGCCGGTCATCGCGTCCTTCAGATATTTCTGGATCGCGTCGTCGCTGAGACCGGAGAAATAATTGTACGACTTGTTGTACTGACGGACATGATCGACACAGAAATTAAGGTACTGGCCCTCGAAATCGCGGCCGAGCGGCGCCTTGTGGAGACCCGGCTGATCGCAGCCATCCCAGGCGCAGACCGGCGCCTTCGGCTTGGCCCGTGCCGAGCTTTTCCCTTTGACGCGGATCCCGTCGAAATATTTGGAGTCGAGTTTCATCGCAGGCGATTATGGGGTTCCAAGACAAGGCGGACAAGAATTGACAAGCCGGAAAAAGCCGGAAATTTCGAGGCCTTCCGATGGCAAAGCAAGACCCGCGCAACCTTTCGCGCGCAAGCCACGATGACGGGAGTGGGGCAAACCGCATGAGCACCAAGGCGACGATCGAAGAGAAGCTGCAAGCGACCTTTCATCCGAGCGGGCTGAAGGTCATCGACGAGAGTCACCTGCATGCCGGCCACCATCACGCCGGCAGCGATCACCACGCCGGCTTCGACGGCTCGGGCGAGACCCATTTCCGGGTCTGGATCGTCAGCGAGGCCTTTGCCGGAATGAGCCGCATCGCGCGACATCGGGCGATCAACGCCGCCTTATCGCAGGAACTCGCCGGCGGCGTCCATGCTCTGGCGATCGAGGCGGCCGCCCCTGGCGAGCCGACGCGCCTCAACGCCTAACCCCCCTCACCGATCGGAGACGGGCGGCCAAGCCGGATCCTCCGACGCCAAGAGACAAAAATCCGAATGGACGCGACGATAAAGCCCCGCCCGACGATCCACACGCCCAGTCCCGATCGCCGGCAAAAGGCACTTGGCTTCGGCTTTGTGGGCCTTTTGTCGCTGCTTGCCGGGATGACCGACGCGATCGGCTTCCTGCGCGCCGGCGACTTCTTTTCCTTCATGAGCGGCAACACGACGCGGCTCGCGATCGCCATTGCCGAAGGTCACAGCGAGGCAATTCTGCGGCTAGCCTTGATCCTTGGCGCCTTTGTCGTCGGCAATGCAAGCGGCGTCTTGGTGGTCCGCCGGTCGGGCATCCGGCAATGGCCGCTGCTTCTCGCCGTCGGCCTCATCGCAACCCTCTGCGCCGCCTGTGCCGGCCCCGAGCCCTACCCGCCAATCTATCTGACGCTGGTGCTGGCGATGGGCATGCTCAACGCCGCAGTCGAAAGCGTCGCCGGCCACCCGTTGGGGCTCACCTATGTGACCGGCGCCCTGTCCCGCTTTGGCCGCGGTGTCGGGCGCTTCCTATGTGGCGAACGGCATCTTGGCTTCGGCTACCAGATTCTGCCCTGGGGCGGCATGCTCGTCGGGGCGATCATCGGCGCCCTGCTCCTCAAGCATCTCGGCGAAGACGCGTTGTGGTGCATCAGCGCTCTGGCACTGGTGCTCGCGGCCGCGTCCTTCACCGTTCCCTACCACTGGGTGCATGAAAGTTTCGGACTCGGGCGCGTTATTCGCTAAAAAATTACCAATCCAGCGGCTTCGGCTTCGCCTGGCCGCAGCTTTTGAGTAGAAGCCATGCGGATGGGGCGCGTACCGCAGGTTTTTCCCGACTTGGCGACCAGTGAACATTCCAGTGCGAAGCAGCGCCCGCGCCGTTTGGGCGCAGCGGACCGGCGAACAACCGCGCGCGCGATGATGACAGGCGAGCGCAAGTCGCGGATCAAGCTCGTCGCGCTGGTGGTGCTCCTTGTGCTCGCCGGTGCAACGACCAGCCTCGTCGTCTGGGTCGACGCGGTCGCCGCGCGCTATGGCGCCACGGTCGCGACCACCCGCGAGCGGGTGCGCTCCAATCGCTTGATCGTCGATCTGCCGGAACATGGGGCCAAGCCCTGGGACGCGCCGATCGAGGAGATGGTCTATCTGCGCTACGATCAGGTGCCGAAGATCATGCGCCAGGCGATCCTGCGCAGTGAGGATTCCTGGTTCTTCTATCACCCCGGCTTCAATCCGGTGGCAATCGGCAAAGCGATCCTCAGCCAATTCGGCACCGATCCGCGCGGCGGCTCGACCATCACCCAGCAGATCGCCAAGCAGCTCTATGTCGGCAGCCAACGGGTGTTCGCGCGCAAATTCGACGAACTCGCCATCGCAATCTGGCTCGAGTGGCATTTCTCCAAACGCGAACTGCTCGAATTTTACTTCAACATCCCCTTCATGGGTCACAACACCAAGGGGCTGGAGGCGGCCGCACGCTATTATTTCGGCTATTCGTTCAAGGATCCGAGCACCCGCGAGACCGGCTTCACACCCGATATGGCGGCAAGCCTCGCCGTCACGATCAAAAATCCCACCGGCGGCAATCCGACCAAGCCCCGCAATCTCTGGGAAGCGCGCCGCCTGCTTTTGCAAATGCGCCTGAAGCCCGTCGTCCTTACGGCCCAAACTGCGGCTGATCCAAATTTTTCCCGGCGCTTTGCGGCGCACGCCTTTTCCAATGCCAACCGGCTATCGGACCGGTTCGGCTCGGCGCGCGATCTCGCCATCGCCACCCTCACCCGCAAACTCGGCACGCAGCCGATCAGCCTTGACGTCGTCACCGACTATTCCTCGGAAGTCCAGCTCGACCTCGAAACCGCGATCGCCGACCAATATCCGCCGATCGAGCAGGCCGGCTACGACCGGCTGACGGCAATGGTCGTGAACAATCGCACCGGCGGGATCGAGGGGATCGTCGCAACGCCTGGCGCCACGATCTATCCCGGCTCGACGGTGAAACCGCTACTCACCCTCTGCGCGCTAGTCGACCACGGCTGGGGCGCGCAGACGACGGTCCTGGACACGCCGCTCGGCCAGCCACCGGTGCGCAACGAGGATGGCCGCTATCTCGGGAGAACCCCCCTCGAAACGGCGCTCGCGATGAGCCGCAACCCGCCCTTCGTGCGGATGATGGAGACCTTCGGCGCGCCATGCGCCAATAACGTCCTCGCCCGCATGGGTGCGACCTTCCGCTTTCAAGGCGCACCCTCGCGCTCCATGGCGCTCGGGGCAGCGCCCGTCGATGCCGCCGCACTGCTCAATGCCTATGTGACGATCGCCTCCTGCGGCGCCGTCTCGAACGCCCCCTTGATCATCAAGGAGGCGCGCGATCGCCGGACCCAAAAGGTCGTGATGCGCCAGAAGGCGCGTCCGCTCGCCGAAGACAACGCGCTGCGCTACGGCTTGGACGTTCTGCAAACGATGCTGCTGAAGACCACCGGCCCCGAGGGAACGGCCAGCGGCAGCCGCTTCATCCCCGACATCGCCGCCAAGACCGGAACCTCCGACGGCAATCGGCAGATCACCCTGATCACCTTCACCCGTGCCTACACGCTGCTGGTCTCGGCAGAAGCGAGCGATCTGATGAAGCTCGACCCGCCGCTGACCTCCCAGGCGCTCGTGCCGCTGGTCCGCGAGGTCAACACCAAGATCCACGACGGCAAGGATCCGGGACCGCTGGGCTGCAAGAACCCGGCCACCGCAGTGTCCCCATAGAGCGCCCTGCGCCCGATCGGACGCAGAAAGGTCGCTCTCACCCTTGGAATCGACTCATCGTGCTTTGCCGAAAATCGATGCCGATTGTCGGGCCGATGCTAGAGCCAGCCTGTCCGATCGGTCACAGCCGGAAGCGGCGCGCGCCATCACAACGGCCAATGATCAAGACCGAACGCGCGATCCTTCCGTTTTCGCAAAAGGCTGAGCCTAGAATTTCAGCGCGATTCCGGCCCGGATCGAGTGCTCGTCGAAGCCGGACGACACACTGGTGTTGCCGAGATCATAGGTCTTGTCGCCGAATTTCGAATAGCGATATTCGAGCCGGCCGTTCAGCTGGTCGCTGATCTTGGTCTCGACACCGGCGCCGACGGTGTAGCCGACGCTGGTCTTGCTGTCGGACGCGCTCCCCAGAGACAGCTCGTTGCGCGAAGCCGCAACACCGCCCGTCGCGAACACCAAGAACGGGTCGGCCGCATAACCGATCCGGCCCCGCAACGACCCGAAGACGTTCTGATCGGCACTGACGTCGCCGCCGAGCCGCGGGCTGAAGGTCGAGCCATCGACGCCCGAGCCGCCGATATCCGCCTCGATGCCGTAGACCATCGGGTCGGCCTCGAAGTTGTAGCCGGCATATACTCCACCGACGAAGCCGCGACTCTTCACCGTCGCACCACCGAGATTGTCGAACTTCGAAAAATTGTACCCGGCAAATGCGCCGGCATAGGGCCCGGACCAGATATAGACCGGTGCCGAAGGGGCGTCGGCCGACGGCGCCGGCTGATCGAAAACCACGTCAGCCGCCAACGCACCGCTGGTCCCCACCAGCAGCGCTCCCATCATCAGGACGGGCAGGATCCGAAGTGTACGCAGTCTCGGCATCGTCATCGCGCACCAGCCTTCCGGCAAGAGACAAGACAGCGATTCCTCGCCATCTCTTCGTTTGCGTTCAAGCCCCCAAAAGGTCGTAACGAGGCTGCACCGAGGTCCGAACATAGCTTCGCCGTTGATAGAGATGGGCATAACACATGGCCGAAACAGGATTTCATGACGCTTTCGCGATGATGTCGAGCAAACTTTCTCACGGACGTTGCCAATCGGTCACACCCTCGACGACGCCCATCCTGCCGATCGCTGACGTCGGCGAAGATGTCGCCCCGGCGCGGACGACGGCTGCGTGACGATGTGCACAGCTTGTTCACGCCCATCTATCCTCCGTGACGCCTCCCCCTGCATTTCAAGGCCGGACTCATCATATAAGGGCTACCCTTACGCTCGCTTTGAGGGTGGCTGGCCGAGGGCAGCTTGAGCCAACACGACGAGGAGACGACGTTGGGCCGATCGCGTCCGCAGCAATTTTCGCGACACAGCGCGCGTGGGCTGATGCCCAAGAACGATCCCGACGTGGCGGATGCGGCTCTCGATGCGGATTCAGATGATGATGACTCGATCGACGACGCGGAGCTGATCGCCGGCGGCGCCGGGGCGGATGATGACTCAAGCGGCAACGATGAAGAAGCTGGCGCCGGTTCTTCGGCCGAGGCCGCGGATGCCGGTGGCGCCAGCGGCCTTCTCCAGGCGATCGAATGGGACGATGCCGGACGCAACGTCGACGGCGACCTCAAGGGCGCCGAACTGATCGCGGCTTTAGTCAAGCGGCTGCCGAACGGTCCCGGCGTCTACCGCATGTTCGGCGCCGACGGCGAGATCCTTTATGTCGGCAAGGCGCGCTCGCTGAAGAAGCGGGTGGCGAACTACACCCGGCTTGGCGGCCATACCCAGCGGATCGCGCGGATGATCCGCGAGACGCGGAATATGGAGTTTGTCTCCACCCGAACCGAAACCGAAGCGCTGCTGCTCGAAGCCAATCTGATCAAACGCCTGCGGCCGCGCTTCAACGTCCTGATGCGGGACGACAAGTCGTTTCCCTATATCCTGATCAGCCAGGACCACGCCGCGCCGTCGATTCTGAAGCACCGCGGTGCGCGCTCCCGCAAAGGCCGCTATTTCGGGCCCTTCGCCTCGGCGGGCGCCGTCGGTCGGACCATCAACGCCCTGCAGCGCGCCTTCCTTCTGCGGACCTGCTCGGACAGTGTCTACGACGCCCGCACCCGCCCGTGCCTGCTTTACCAGATCAAGCGCTGTTCCGGCCCCTGCACCGGCGAGATCGACGAAGCGGGCTATGGTGAACTGGTCGACGAGGCGACGGCGTTTCTTTCAGGCCGCTCGAGCGAAGTGAAAACGATGATGGCTGAGGCCATGCAGGCCGCCTCGGACGAACTCGATTTCGAGCGCGCGGCGATCTACCGTGACCGCCTCGCGGCCCTGTCCCACATTCAAAGCCATCAGGGCATCAATCCCGATGGCATCGAGGAGGCCGACGTCTTTGCCATTCATCAGGAAGGGGGGCTGACCTGCATTCAGGTGTTCTTCTTCCGCACCGGCCAGAACTGGGGCAACCGCGCCTATTTCCCGAGGGCCGATCCCTCGCTTGAACCGGAAGCCGTGCTCGCTGCCTTTCTCGGCCAGTTCTACGACGACACCCCCGCCCCACGCCTCATCCTGTTGCCGCTGAAGGTCGAAGACGAGGCCCTGCTCGCCGAGGCTTTGACACTAAAGGCCGGCCGCAAGGTCCAGCTGCAGGTGCCGGCGCGCGGCGCCAAACACGACCTCGTCGACCACGCCGCGTCCAACGCCAAAGAAGCGCTGGGTCGCCGGCTGGCCGAAACCTCGACCCAGGCGCGCCTGTTGGACGGCTTGCGGGAGACGTTCGGCTTGGCCCGCACGCCGCGCCGAATCGAGGTCTACGACAACTCGCACATCATGGGCACCAACGCCGTCGGGGCGATGATCGTCGCGGGCCCCGAAGGCTTTGCCAAGAACCAGTATCGCAAATTCAATATCAAGGGCGAGGACATCACCCCCGGCGACGATTTCGGGATGATGAAGGAGGTGATCCGCCGCCGCTTCGCCCGGCTGATCAAGGAGCACGCCGACGCGATGCCGGCCGGCCGAGCGGCCGACGGCCAAGCGGCAGGCGACAGCGACGCGCTGGCGCGGGCTCTGCGGGCGGACGAAGCCGTCGACGATCTTGCCGATGAGGCGGCCATGCCGAACTGGCCCGACCTCGTTTTGATCGACGGCGGCAAGGGTCAGATGTCGGCGGTGCGGGCGATCCTCGCCGAGCTGGGGATCGCCGATCGGATCACCGCTATCGGCATCGCCAAGGGCGTCGACCGCGATGCCGGCCGCGAGCGCTTCGTCACCGAGGGGCGCGAGCCGTTCTCGTTGCCGCCGCGCGATCCGGTGCTCTATTTCGTCCAGCGCCTGCGCGACGAGGCCCACCGCTTTGCCATCGGCACGCACCGGGCCAAGCGTAAGAAGGAGCTGGTCAAGAATCCGCTCGATGAGATCCCGGGCATCGGGCCATCCCGCAAACGCGCGCTCCTGCACCATTTCGGCACGGCGAAGGCGGTGTCGCGCGCCGCCCTCAGCGACCTGACCGACGTCGAAGGCATTTCGGCGGCGATGGCACGATCGATTTACGATCATTTCCAGGCTGGCGGGTGAAAGATTCGTCATCTTCGCGCGCGATTGTGCGTCTGCGCCTCTCAAGCGGTTGACGCGAGGTGTCCGACCGCGCTTTGAGAAACCGTCAATGAAGAATCCCGCAGGCGATCGTTCCATGGCGTCCAGGGCTCTCAGCCTCCCGAACATTTTGACCTACGCGCGAATCGTCTGTGTTCCGCTCGTCGTCATGTGCTTCTTCCTCGAAGGACAGCTGCACAGTTCCGACCTCGCCCGCTGGACGGCGCTCGGAATTTTCATCGCGGCGTCGATCACCGACTATCTCGACGGCTATCTGGCACGAGCGTGGAAACAGACATCGACCATCGGCCGGATGCTCGATCCGATCGCCGACAAGCTGCTGGTGGCCGCAGTGCTGCTGCTGCTCGCGGCGGAGGGCAGCATCGCCGGCTGGAGCCTGTGGGCGGCGATCATCATCTTGTGCCGCGAAATCCTCGTCTCGGGCCTGCGTGAATATCTCGCCGAGCTAAAAGTCTCGGTGCCGGTCACCCGCCTCGCCAAATGGAAGACCGCCATCCAGATGGTGGCGATCGCGTTTCTTCTGGCGGGCCCTGCGGGCGACAAGTTCCTGCCGGGAATCACCCAGGTCGGCCTGGCGCTGCTCTGGGTCTCGGCACTCGTGACGCTTTACACCGGCTACGACTACTTCCGCGCCGGCTTGCGGCATATCGAGGACTGAGCCGTCCCCCTTGTCGGACCGGAAATCGATGGCCGCCGACTGGACATTGCGCCCGTCTCCCGCCATCTGCGCCGGGAGAGGAAAGGAGCGCGTGGCATGAAACTCGCCTATTTCGCCTGGGTGCGGGAGCGGATCGGGATCGCCGAAGAAGAGGTGAGCCCCCCTGCCGAGGTCACCACCGTCGCCGATCTCCTCCTCTGGCTGAAGGGGCGTGGTGAAACCTTCGACGCAGCGCTGCAAGCGCCCGAGATCATCCGCGTCGCCATCGACCACGAACATGTCGACCACGCCGAACCAATCGCCGGGGCGCGCGAGATCGCGATCTTTCCGCCGATGACCGGAGGCTGAGATGAGCGAGCCGACGATGCCCGCGCCCGACGCCGCGTCTCGCACCATCGCGCCGATTATCACGGTGAGCGCCGCGCGCATCGATGCGGACGCCGTCACCGCGGCGCTGTCCGGATCGGGCACCGTCGGGGCGCTGGTGACCTTCACCGGCTATTGCCGCGACGAGGGCGGGCGGCTGAAGGCGCTCGAACTCGAGCACTATCCCGGCATGGCGGAAAAGCAGATCGCCAAGATCGTCCAAGACGCCGCCCGGCGCTGGCCGATCCTCGGCGCCGCGGCGATTCATCGGCACGGGCTGATCATGCCCGGCGAAGAGATCGTCTTCGTCGCCTGCACGTCGGCGCACCGTGGCGCCGCCTTCGCGGCGGCAAGTTTCCTGATGGATTTTATGAAGACCTCGGCGCCCTTCTGGAAACGTGAGCACCTCGTCGACGGAACGGTCGGCGGCTGGGTGGAGGCCAAGGACACGGACGAGGCGGCCGCCGACCGCTGGCACCGGCTGTAGAGCAAAACATCGCCGAGCATGCTCGGCATCACCGGATCCTTGAAAGCAAAATGCCCAAGGCGCGATCGCACCCTGGGCATTTTTCGTCATGTCAAACGCCCGATCGGCGACCGGGCGATTCTGCGTCGTTTCAGCCGACGATTTCGGTCTCGGAGAACCAGTAGGAAATCTCCTGAGCGGCCGTCTCCGGCGCGTCGGAGCCGTGCACCGAGTTCTCGCCGATCGACAGCGCGAACTGCTTACGGATCGTGCCTTCGGCCGCTTCCGTCGGATTGGTGGCGCCCATCACTTCGCGGTTTTTGGCAATGGCGTTCTCGCCCTGCAGCACCTGGACGACCGTCGGGCCGGAGGACATGGAATCGACCAGCTCACCGAAGAACGGGCGCTCTTTGTGAACGGCGTAAAAACCCTCGGCCTCGCGGCGGCTCATCCACACCCGCTTGGAGGCGACGACCGTCAGGCCGGCCTCTTCGAGCGTCTTGATGATCGCACCGGTCAGGTTGCGGCGGGTGGCATCGGGCTTGATCATGGAAAAGGTGCGTTCGACCGCCATCGGATGTCCTTGCTGTCAACGTGTTGGGAAACTGGCGCCCCCTATAACGAGCGCCAGTCCCTTGAGCAAGCAGGCGATCGCAGCTTTAGGCCGCAGCAGGCACCTTCGCGCCCTCGCCGTCGTACAGCGCCAAGCACCGTTCGAACCACTGCGTCACCGCGTCTTCGGCCGGCATGAACCGGAAGGGCGAGGACACCCGCGCCCATTGGAAGGCGCCGAAGACGATGTAATCAGCAAAGAGCGGGGTTTCGCCGCCAAGGAAATTCTGTTTGGCGACGATCGCCCGCAGCGGCTCCAGCGATGCGAGGAAGGGCGCAATGCGGCTCTGGCGATCGGCAACGAAATTTTCAAGCGACGTCCCGAACGCCTTCTCCCGGCTTGCCCGGAAGTAGGCCTGGTCGCTCGCGCCAAGGCAATCGTGGATGTCGAGGGCGGCGATCCGCGCCAGCGCCGGATGGATCGTGCGCTGGGTCCAGCTCTCGACGAAGCGCGACAGCGCGCGGCCGCCCTCGCCGCCGAAGAGGCTCGGCCGATCCGGATAGGCCGTTTCCAAATATTCGGCGATGGCGAAGGAGTCGGTGACAAGAGCCTCGCCGTCCTTGAGGATCGGCACGGTCTTCGAAAACCCACCTTCCAGCTCTGGGATCTCGGTGAAGCCGGCGGCGCGCGTCCCGAAGTCGAGCCCCTTGTGCTTCAGCGCCAGCCGGACCTTCCAGCAATGAGGTGAAAATGGGCGGGACGCATCGCGCCCGACAAGTTCGTACAAAATGGCGGTTATCGATGCAGCATCCTTGCAAGCGGGTGGACGATCCAAACCTGGGGTCCCGATGCGATCGGCAGCCGCGCCCTTCATGGATCGCCACCAACCACCCGCGATTGATGGCTTCTTGCTGGCAACGGCGCTTCTTGCCCAGCGCAATACCGGCGCAATGGACAAGAAACTTCAACGCTTCCCATTCGGCGGTCAACTGCTCGAAGGCCGATTCGCCGTGCTCGGCGCTGATGACATCGACGTCATAGGCCTTGCCGTCGATCGCCCGGGGTCGCCATGGTGCCCGAAAAGATTGAAATCGAAGATCGTCGCCCTGGCGCCTCCCCGGGCGATAACGGCAACGATTCCGTTCCATCTTCCACCATCACTGCCGACTTTCATGATCTTGGCAGAACATCGCCCTCAGATCATTTCATCCCACCATTATCAGCGTCTCCCCGCAACGATCCGGTAATACCAACGTGCGTGAAGCCTGACTCGCGAGGGATTTCCAAGGCGAGGAAAGTCTGAATCATTGATGGCAAACGGAGGTTTGCCATGGCGATACCGATCCCGCTGAGAACAGACTTCGACGGACCAA
>NZ_JAFMPP010000013.1 GCF_017349315.1 Jiella flava
AAAGCGAACCTCATATCGCTTCCCTCGCGAAGAAGGCTGCGGCCTTTTTTAGGATGTCGCGCTCCGCCTTCAGCTTGGCCACTTCCTTGCGCAGCCGGTCAATCTCCTGCTGCTCCGGCTTCATCTGCCCATGGCCGGGAAAGGCATGCTGTGGATCGCTAGATAGTTCACGCACCCATTTGCGCAGCATGTTCTCGTGGAGATCCAAGTCACGGGCCGCCTGCGCCACCGCAACGCCCCGATCCTTCACCAGTCTCACAGCCTCAAGCTTGAACTCGCGGCTGAACTTCCTTCTCTGCATTCCAACTCTCAAGTTCCGTTAAACACATTATCTCGGTGTCCACGAAACCGGCAGAAGGCCAACGAGCGTCCGTTTCGGCCAGCGCGGCGATCTGCGCTTTGAGGGACCGATATAGTCCTGCGCCGTGGTTTCGAGAACGGCACGACGCTCGGCGAGACTGGCCTGAGGGTGCTCATAGCCAAAGCGCTCCGCAATGGCGCGCAACGCTTTTTTGCCTTCGCCGACGCCAAGGGGACTATCAGGAATTCTGTGTGTGTGTGTGCGGGCGTTTGAACATTGTCAGGCCATGGCCTGTCAAAGCCCGGGAAGCGGCGCTGATATTTGGCGATAAGCTGCGGATCGAAGCTCGACTGCCGGTCCCGTGGAACAGAAAGCTCGAACTTGCCGCTGTCGGTCGTGACGGTCTTCTTGCCGTAGCCGTTGCGGCCGTTGCCAGCACCGTTCTCGCCGGCAAGATGATGATCCATCTCGGCGTTCAGCGCCCGTTCGGCCAAAGCCTTCTTCAGGCCGTCAAGCAAACCGCCCGGATCAAAGGCGGTCTTCGGATCGGCGCCCGACAAAAGCTGGTCGAGCAATGCGTCTGGGATGCTGGGTTCCCTGCGGCGGGCCATGGGTGATCTCCTTCGGTCCCATTATGCCCCGCCCACACACGGAATTCCTGACAGTCCCCATACCGAGCGGTAGTCGACCGTCAGGCCGCGCTCCTCGGCGAATTCCCTGACCAGGACGCGCAGCGTGAAGGGCGCTTTTGTGCAGCGCCGGCGCAGCCACTCGGCATGCGCGCCGGCGATCTTCTTCGGCTTGTGCCCGCCCATCTGGCCGCGCTCCACGCTGCCGGTCTCACGATGACGCTGCAGCCATTTGACCGCCGTGCTCACCGCACCCCCGAAGCGCTCCGCCGCCTGATGGCGCGACAGACCGCCCTCGAGCACCCCCGCTACCACCCGCTCACGCAGGTCCATCGAATAAGGTCGACGCATCCATCCTGGCCTCCGATCCCAGCCAGCATGTTGAATCAGATGGGCGCCGCCGATGGAATCCCCTTCCGATTCAGACCAAATTCATCCCGATCTAGCGAGTCGGCTGCGGGATATTGCGCTGCAAACTACCCGACAACTATGCAGCGGCTACCACATTCCGCTGGGCGATGTCGAAACAACGATGGAAATTTTGCTCGCGGCAAGCTGCGGAAGGGCCTCCCTACCGCATAGCCACTGATGCCGATCCTTCGCCAGTGGTTCGGTGAATGGCTCTAGGAGACCGGCTACAAGTTTCCACTGATGGCGCGAATTGAGCCAATCAAAGCCACGCGCCGCGGACGTCCGTACTCCTGTTGGCTTCTCGGTTGCAATCATTGTCAGATGATCGAAGTTCAGGAGGTTGACCCCCTCTAATGAACGAACATCCTGACGGCTTGACTCACCTTGGCTCAAGCGTGCCGCAGCCAGATGGAGGACAGAAAATTCCCCAGGCAATATGCCGAACATTCTGATCAAAGGGCAATCTATTGAGCCATCTGATAGGTATTCTACGTCCATTTGGCACCCTCTTACGTCTGCTAGGCTTCTTGGTTCCCTACGCCTAAGCAGGGCGGAGAAAGTGGCGACGGAGAAAGAGGCCGATTCTTCCACGGAGAATTCCAATCGTTCCATGGATTGTAGTCCCAGTGTGGCTCCGGATGCCACTTATCCTGTGGATGAAACCGCCATTCGCCATGCTGTGGATCGAACCAGCGAGGGTTCTGCTTGCTTGTTCCCTCTGGATAGCGCCACGTCCAGTCAGGAGTCCAGCCAGGCGGTTTAGGCTGACCAGGCGGAGGCGGAGGCGTCCGGAGCCAATCGAAGTACCACCATGGCCTTGCAAATAGAAAGAACTCCTGGAGCCCTGAAGGATCATAAGCGCCGACCGGATTGCCGTCCGCATATGCATAGAGGCTTGGTCCGGCGATCCATCCGAGGGGGTCGGGCTGGGTGTAGCGACCGAGGGTGGCGTCGTAATAACGATGCCAATTGTAAGACAGGCCGCTTTCGAGCTGGAACCACTGGCCGGGAAAGCGGGCATCGAGAGAGGCAGGCCCCGCGACGGAGATGAGGCCGCCAAAGGGGCGGTACTTCGCCCGCCAGACGACGTCCATGTCGTCATGGTCCTCGACGGCGCACCCTGGCATGGAATGTCACAGCGGCGCGTCATCGTCATGATGCGCCCCGCGACCAAATCATATAACTTTCACCGTCGTAAATTCCAGTTATGATAAATTTTGATGAATAGATAATATCTTGAATTTCACTGTAACATTTTTCTCCATCGTCACCCGTACAAAACATCAGAAAACACTGAGGATAGCCAGTTCCATCGATAAAATCTGCGACAGTATCAATATCCATGAATTTTGTCTCATTAAAGAAAAATATATTTCCATTAATTATAATGTAACTCCAATCAAAACAATCCTTATCTTCTTCATCATACATAAAATCGTAAGAATATAATTTCATGTTTTCATGATTACTTTTAATGAAATCTGCTAATTCGCGGAATAAAGTTACGACAGGTCGCATGTAACCTTTATCAAGCTCGATTATTTGCCCTGGCGGAGTGACCCCACCCTGTGAAAAAGAATGCAGTCTCTCCTCGCTTAAACCCTTCGGGGCGATGACCTGAAATCGTCCTCTGCGTAGAAAGCTTGGCAAATTATCGATGTCCGCGCGAATGTAACCAATTTTATCGATCGTATACTTGATTCCAGATTCAGCCGAGATATCGCGTAGGTTGATTTCCATATCATGGCTCCGTTATCGCTTCGGCTCGACCCGACCGTCTTCCCAGAACTGCCATCTTTTGTCACCTGGGTCTCGGCCTCTATCTGTAAAATCATAGTGCGGCCCGGCTGGTGGACCATGGTTTAAATCGGGGTGCACGCTCTGTTCGGGATTCGATGGATTTCGGTAGCCCCCTTTTTCACCGCCTGGCTCATCTGGGCCCTGCCATTCCCACTGTTTACCATCTGCTCCTACTGGCGGATTGGCGGGATTTCCCCAGTCGACTTGCGGCAAGTCCTTCCCATGCTGCGGCTTCTCCGCCATCGGGACCAACAACGGCCCCATGAAGTGGGACACCCCCGGAAACTCACTGATTTTCGGTTGAATCTCGAATTCGGGTCGATTTTGGCCGAGGTCGTTGGCGTCGACGCCGATCTGGCTTTTGCAAGCGGTGCTTTACCGGCGTTCTTGGCTCATTGAACAGGACCCCCTTTCGATCGGACAGTCGGCATAGCCCTGGAGGCTTGGGGATATCCCTGAGCACGTGCTCATGTCTGACTTCGAAATCATCACCGGTGGCGGCCGTCGGCGACGCTGGTCTGCGAGCGAGAAGCTGCGCATCGTCGAGGAGATCCTGGACGGGCGCGAGACCGTTTCGGTCATCGCTCGCCGTCATGGCGTGGCTCCCAATCTTCTGTATCGTTGGCGCCGTCTGATGCTGGAGGGGGGAGCGGTCGCGGTGAGTGGCGACGACGCGGTGACGAGCGACCGGACCGTCCGGCAGATGGAAGAGCGCATCCGCGAGCTGGAACGCCTGCTCGGCCGCAAGACGCTCGAAAACGAGATCCTGAAGGACGCGCTGGCAAAGGCGCGCCCAAAAAAACCGACCTGGCCGCCCTTGTCGCGGCCGAAGGACGGTTCGCGATGACGGCGGTCGCCAAGACGATCGGCGTTTCCCGCTCCAATCTGTCCCGGCGCCGGAGCGAGGCCGCAAAGCCGCGTCGCGCCTATTCAAAGGCTGGCGACGCGGCGGTCCTGCCGTTGATCCGGACGCTTGTCGAAGAGCGCCCCACATACGGCTACCGGCGCATCACCGCACTCTTGAACCGGCTCTTGCGAAAGCGTGACGAGCCGCCGTGCAATCACAAACGGGTCTTTCGGATCATGAAACGCAACGGCTTGCTTCTGGCGCGCTCCGGCTGCGATCGGCCCGTCCGCGCTCATGATGGCAAGGTCGTCACGATGCGATCGAACATCCGGTGGTGCTCCGATGGCTTCGAATTTCGCTGCTGGAACGGCCAGATCGTCCGATGCGCCTTTCTGATCGACGCCCATGACCGCGAGATCATCGCCTGGAAAGCCGTGGCTGGCTCCGGCATCAGCGGCTCCGACATCCGCGACGTGATGCTCAAAGCCGTCGAGACGCGCTTCACCGCCTTGCGCGCCCCCGAGCCGATCGAACTCCTGTCGGACAATGGTTCGGCTTATACCGCAAAAAACCCAGGTCTTCGCCCGCCAACTCGGCCTGAAGTCCTGCTTCACTCCGGTCGCGAGCCCGCAGAGCAACGGCATCAGCGAAGCCTTCGTCAAAACGTTCAAACGCGATTATGTGGAGGTGAACCCCGTACCGGACGCCGTAACGGCTCTGCAAAACATCGCCGGATGGTTCGAGGACTACAACGACAACCATCCTCACTCCGGGCTGAAATGGCGCTCGCCCCGCGAGTTCCGATCAGCCCAAGCCGCAACGGCATGACTGTCCGCTCAAACGGAGGCAAGTCCATCCCCGAGCGTACATCGAGATGACTTTCTCATCAAAGCCCGGAAAGCGGCGCTGGTACTTGGCAATGAGCTGTGGGTCGAAGCTCGATTGTCGATCCCGGGGAACGGACAGCTCGAACTTGCCGCTGTCCGTCGTCACCGTCTTCTTGCCGTAGCCGTTGCGGCCGTTTGCGGCGCCATTCTCGCCGGAAAGATGATGATCCATCTCGGCGTTCAGCGCCCGTTCGGCCAAAGCCTTCTTCAGGCCGTCAAGCAAACCGCCCGGATCAAAGGCGGTCTTCGGATCGGCGCCCGACAAAAGCTGGTCGAGCAATGCGTCTGGGATGCTGGGTTCCTTGCGGCGGGCCATGGGTGATCTCCTTCGGTCCCATTATGCCCGCACACACACGGAATTCCTGACAGTCCTTCGTACTCATAGGCGGATGCCTATGCCTTATCGGCTATGCCGCCTTTCCGGTCAAAACGGGGTGCGCTCCACCCGACCAGGCAAGCCGGAGAACGCGATGGACAAGCGCCTGCTACACACACATGGGGACACGATCTCGTACGGCACACCGACACCCGGCATGTTTTTTGCTTGATCCCTTTGAATTGATCGGCGTCAATCTATGGCAAGGCAAATCCCATGCAGATAGTAAGCACGATTGCCTCGGGCCCCACACAAGCGCTGCTCGCTACCATTGCAAGGCGCGGAGCCAATCCTACGTCCGTAATGGCCCGAGTTGGCCTGCAATCCAGCCAACTGCGAGGGGACAACCGCGTCGTCCCGCTTGCAACGTTCACCACAATTCTGGAAGTTGCCGCTGCCGAGCAAGATAAAACAACATTCGGACTGGAACTCGGCAGAGGATTTCCGGTAGAAGAGCTAGGTCCAATTGCCACATTATTTATGTCATCAAACAATTTTGGAGATGCGCTTGAAAAATTCACACGATATTTTCCTTGCCTGCAAAGCAGGACAAGAAGTGCTCTTTCAATAAGCAATGGTACGGCGCGGCTCGCCTATTCCATAGGCGACACAACGGTTCGCTTTCGAACACAAGACGCCATATTCACGCTGGCGTTGGAATATTCGATGATCCGCAAATTATTGAGGCGGGATTGGCAATGCTGTCATGTCGATTTTGAGCATTCTCCCGACGAGGATCTCGATACCTACAGGGTCCATTTCTCCTGCCCAATCCGCTTCCGGCAGCGTGAGAACGCCATCAGTTTCCCTGCAAGCTACTTGAATGAACCCATTCCTCACTCGGACAGTTTTCAACATGCTCGGATCGAACAGTCGCTAGGCGACATGATGCGGGGCAATCAGGCACGCCTCGATTTGATTGCGGGACTGGAAGCATGGATAACGGCTTGCCTGGCTCGCTCTGTAGCAGTCGACATCGAGTGCGCGGCAAGCGATTTTGGAATGAGCCTGCGTACCTTTCAACGCAAGCTTGAAGAGCAGGGCATAAATTATCTCGACATCCGCAACAAGGTCCGCTGCCAGATCGCCAAGTGCATGCTCGCGGGAACCAGGCTTTCCGTCACAGGAATAGCTTACAGTCTGGGTTATAGTGAAACTAGCGCATTCTCGCGCGGGTTCCGGCACCAGGTTGGAATGTCGCCTGCCGCCTATCGTGCGGTATTTGGAGCCGTTCACTCAATACCACCTCAATGATTAACAAGTGGCATCGCGACATATGGTGACCTGCAACTGGATCTTCATCCACGCAGACTGAGATGGTCTGTCCTCTTAAGCTTCTTTCCATGCTATTCTTGGGAAGGAGGATCGCCCCATGGAACAGTCATAATCACGCAAGTCTGCGGGGCCGCGTGATGCGGCGACGAAGGTCGCGTATCATCGGCTGAGTGTCTTGGATCTGGCCAAGGAGCTGGGCAACGTTGCCGAGGCGTGCCGGCAGCGCGGCCTCGACCGCACCAGCTTCCACGAATGGAAGCGGCGCTTTCAGACACAGGGCTTCGAGGGCCTGAAAGACCTGCCGCCGATCCACAAGAGCCATCCGCAGACGACCCCGCCGGCGACGGTGGAGCGGATCCGGGCCTTGGCGCTCGAGCATCCGGCCTATGGCTGCAACCGGCTCGAGGCGCTGTTGCGCCTGGAAGGGATCGCCGTCTCGGCCATCACCATTCAGAAGATCCTGAATGCCGCCGCTCTCGGCACGCGCACCGACCGCTGGCTGGCGCTGGAAAAGGCCAATGCGGACAGAGAGATCGCGATCACGCCCGAGCAGGCGGCGTTCATCTAGAAGCTGACCCCCTGCTTCCGCGAGCGCCATGTCGAGAGTTCGGCGCCCGGCGGACTCCTGTCGGCCGACACCGTCTTCGTCGGCAATCTCAAGGGCATCGGCAAGGTCTATCTGCATGCCGTCGTCGACACCTACGGCTCCTATGCCTTCGGCTTTCTGCACGTCTCCAAGCAGCCCGAGGCGGCCGTCGCCGTGCTCCACAACGAGGTGCTGCCCTTCTATCGCCATCTCGACCTGCCGGTCGGCGCCGTCCTCACCGACAACGGCCGAGAATTCTGCGGCACCGACAAGCATCCCGACGAGCTCTATCTCGACCTCAACGGCATCGAGCACCGGCGCACCAGGGTCCGCACCCCGAAGACCAACGGCTTCGTCGAGCGCTTCAACGGCACCATCCTCGACGAGTCCTTCCGCGTCACGATGCGCGAGACGTTCTATGAAACCGTCGAGGCCCTGCAGGCCGATCTCGATGCATGGCTCGTCCACGACAACACCGAACGCCCGCATCTCGGCTACCGCAACATGGGCCGCAGGCCGGTCGAAACCGTCATGTCATTCGTCAGCCAAGAAGCTTAAGAGGACGCCTACGATTTGGCGCCAAATGTCAATACGGGACGTTGTTCGCTTTTTAACCTCGCTGTTTGGCGCTTCTGCGACAGGAAGTGGCGGCTCTCAAACGACGGCTGCTTCTCACCCGATACCAGATGTCCGTCGCGTTTATGCAAATCAAACCAAAAAGGGGAGCCGTCATGGATTTGCAGACTGACAATAAACTTCGCCGCGACGCGATAGGTGTCTCACACATCGTTTTTTTCGTCGTAGCGGCGGCAGCGCCGTTGACCGCGGTGGTAGGCGCTTCTCCAGCGGCATTCGCGTTCGGCAACGGGCCGGGCGTGCCAGCTTCATATCTTCTTGTCGGCCTTCTCTATCTTGTCTTCAGTGTCGGATTTACGGCCATGAACAGGTTCGTAAGCGGTGCTGGTGGGTTCTATTCCTACATCGCCAACGGGCTTGGCCGCCCTGCCGGAGTTGCCGGAGCCTTCATCGCGCTGATCACCTACAACGCGATCGATATCGCCGTATACGGTCTCTTCGGCTTCTTCTTGAACGACATCGTCAAGTCAATGGGCGGGCCCGACGTGCCGTGGCTACTTTATTCTCTGTTGCTAGCGATCGCAGTCTATCTGTGTGGCATGCGCAAGATAGAGTTCAGTGGAAAGGTACTGGGCTGCTGCATGGTAGCAGAAATCGCCATTCTCATGCTGCTCGGCTTGGCGATCCTCATGACAGGCGGCGGACCTGAAGGCATTTCGGTTTCCGCGTTCGGTCCACAGGCTGTATTTACGCCCGGTCTTGGCGTTGCCCTAGTTTTTGTTGTCGCGTCCTTCATCGGCTTCGAAGCGACCGCAATCTTTGGCGAGGAGGCCCGTGACCCCAAGCGCACCATTCCGAAGGCGACCTATCTTGCGGTCCTGATCATCGCGCTCTTCTACGCCTTCGTCACTTGGACGATCTCGCTCCATTATGGCCCGTCGAAAATCACCGAAGTTGCGGCCACACAGACGGCCACGATGTATCTGTCGGCTGTGCAATCGAAACTTGGCGGCTTTGCAGGTTTCGTGATGAACGTGCTGCTCGTGACAAGCCTGTTCGCCTGCGCCCTGTCCTTCCACAATACAATCAATCGTTATTTTTATGCGATTGGACGGGAAGGCATCGCCTGGGCAGGTTTTGCCCGTACCCATGACGACCACCAGTCACCCTATGTCGCCGGCATTGTCCAGACGGCTCTCGCCTTCGGGATAACGGCGATTTTCGCCCTGACGGGCCAAGATCCCTATGCTGTGGTTTTCGCGTGGATGGGCACGTTTGCAAGCATCGGCATCCTGATTCTCCAAATCCTGGTCTCTCTCGCGGTGATAGTTTTCTTCGCTCGTGACAACCGGGGCATCAGCCTTTGGCACAGGCTCGTGGCCCCGGTTATCGGAGCGCTCGGACTGGCCTCGTGCCTTGCCCTAATGATCGCCAACCTGTCTCTGGTCAGCGGTTCAGAATCCCTGATCGTCGATTCCTTCCCGCTGGTGATCGTGTTGGTTGGCGGCCTCGGCTTCGTCTTCGCCAACTGGCTCCGCACTGCCCGTCCCACCGTTTACGAAAATCTCGGCCGCGCTTTCGGCTGACACGAACGGGTGGGGAAACCAGTCTCTACTCGACCATTATTACGAAAACATCGGAAAGAATGAACATGTCCGATATGGCTCATGAACATTGCTGCTCTTCACAAAAACGCCCTTCTGACCACGATCCGATCGTCAGCCATCCGCTTCAACCGCTGACTCCGGCAGAAATTCGTAAAGTGGTCGAAATCGTCCGCGTCAATCCCCCCTACGGCGACGACACCCGTTTCGAAACGATCGAGCTTATGGAGCCGGAAAAGGCTGTCGTCAGGGCTTTCAAATCCGGCGATGTCATAGCCCGCAATGCCAGGGTCAACGTCTTCAGCGCAAAGGCTGTCGGCGTCACCGGCATGACCGTTTCCTTGGGCCGGGGCGAGGTGCTGTCGGCACAGGAGTTTCCCGAAAAACGGCCGATGATCCAGCTTGAACAGTTCATTCCGATCGAAGAAATCGTCCGCGCAAATCCCGAGTTCATCGCCGCCTGCGAGAAGCGTGGCATTTTCGATATGTCGATGGTCTGCATCGATCCATGGTCGGCGGGGAATTTCGGAATCGAGGGAGAGGAAGGACGCCATCTCGCCCATGTTTTCGCCTGGCTGCGTCTTTACGAGAACGAAAACTTCTATGCACATCCGATCGAAGGGCTGAACGCAGTTCTCGACCTGAAGACACAGGAAATCATCCGCGTGGACGATTACGGCGTGACGCCCATTCCCATGCAGGAGTCCAACTACGAGCACCAGCTCGTCAACACGACCCACGCACCGCTCAAGCCGATCAACGTGACACAGCCAGAGGGGGTGAACTTCGCCGTCAATGGCCGACGCCTGACCTGGGACAAGTGGTCCATGGTCATCGGCTTCAACGCGCGCGAATCCCTTACTTTCCACGATATCCAGTATGACGGAAGGCCGATCCTCTTCCGCGCGTCGCTGGTGGAGATGGTCGTGCCATACGGTAGCCCCGACAATGGGCACTATCGCAAGCACGTGTTCGACATCGGCGAATACGGCATCGGCAAGCTTGCGAACTCCCTCAAGCTCGGCTGCGACTGCCTCGGCGTCATCGAATATCTCGACGTGCACATGAACACCATAGACGGCGAGGTAATGACCATCGAGAAAGCCATCTGCATCCACGAAGAAGATGTCGGGCTGCTCTGGAAACATATGGATTTCCGTACCGAGCGGACGGAAGTGCGGCGGGCCAGAAAACTGGTTGTCTCCTGCGTCTGCACGGTCGGAAACTATGAATATGCCCTCTACTGGTATTTCTACCTCGACGGCATGATTGAGTTCGAAATGAAGGCGACCGGCATCATCAACACCGTAGCCTGCATTCCGGGCCAACCCGGTAAATACGGCCGCGAGGTTCTGCCAGGTGTGGTCGGGCAGATTCACCAGCATATCTTCTGCGCGCGGCTCGACATGGCGGTAGACGGCGATCTCAACAGTGTCGTCGAGTGCAACAGTTATTCGGAAGAGGAAGGCCCGCAAAATCCCTACGGCAACGCCTTCTACGAAGAAGAAACGGTGTTGGTACGCGAAAGCGAGGCGGCGCGTCGTGCAAACTCTGAGACCCACCGGTACTGGAAAGTCATCAATCCGGCAAAACTGAACTATACCGGCACGCCTGTCGGCTACAAGCTGGAACCGACACATGCCGTTACCCCCTATGTGCGCGCCAACTCCCCCTCGGGAAAGCGCGCAGATTTTGTGCAGAACCATCTTTGGGTATCCGCATACCACCCAGAGGAGCGCTTCCCGGCCGGCAACTACGTGAACCACTCGGACGGACAGGGCGGCATCGCAGACTATATCAAACAGGATCGCCCGATTGAGAATGCCGACGTCGTGCTCTGGTATGTCTTTGGCTTGCACCATCCTGTCAGGGTCGAGGATTTTCCGGTTCAGCCATGCGTCGTTACGGGCTTCAAGTTAATGCCCAGCGGGTTCTTTAACGGCAATCCGACGATCGATTTACCACCGGATATCAACAAGGCAAGTTGCTGCGCCAACACCTCCGGAAGGTAAGACTGATCGGAGGACATTGGACTTGCCTCCGTTTGAGCGGACAGTCATGCGGTTGCGGCTTGGGCTGATCGGAACTCGCGGGGCGAGCGCCATTTCAGCCCGGAGTGAGGATGGTTGTCGTTGTAGTCCTCGAACCATCCGGCGATGTTTTGCAGAGCCGTTACGGCGTCCGGTACGGGGTTCACCTCCACATAATCGCGTTTGAACGTTTTGACGAAGGCTTCGCTGATGCCGTTGCTCTGCGGGCTCGCGACCGGAGTGAAGCAGGACTTCAGGCCGAGTTGGCGGGCGAAGACCTGGGTTTTTTTGCGGTATAAGCCGAACCATTGTCCGACAGGAGTTCGATCGGCTCGGGGGCGCGCAAGGCGGTGAAGCGCGTCTCGATGGCTTCGAGCATCATGTCGCGGATGTCGGAGCCGCTGATGCCGGAGCCAGCCACGGCTTTCCAGGCGATGATCTCGCGGTCATGGGCGTCGATCAGAAAGTCGCATCGGACGATCTGGCCGTTCCAGCAGCGAAATTCGAAGCCATCGGAGCACCACCGGATGTTCGATCGCATCGTGACGACCTGGGCGCCGTCGCGGATGCCGAGGGCGTCGGTGAGGCGGGCGCGGCTGTCGGTATAGAGGGCGGCGCTGGAGCGGTCGATCAGGCTTCCTTGATATGTCGCGCGGCAGCCATTTTGATTCAGATCAAAACCCTCGCAGCATCCCTTGGCGCGGCGCATAACCAGTCGCTCCCCCCTACCCTTGCAGCTCCGCCCTCATCCGCTCCAGCGCCTCCGCCAGCGCTGCGTGGCTGCAGGCATAAGAGAGCCGTATGAAGTGTTCGCCGCGGGCAAGGTCGAAGTCGACGCCGGGGGTGATCGCCACGTGGCAGCGGGCAAGCAGCCGGCGGGAGAGAATCGAGGCGCTCGTCTCGTCGTCCGGCAGGCCGGCATAGGCGTAAAAGGCGCCGTCGATCGGCGCGATGTCGCGGAAGCCGAGGTCAGGCAGCGCCTGCATCAAGAGATCGCGATTGCGGATATAGCCCGCGCGCACCGCATCAAGCTCATCGCTTGCCTCGAACACTGCCTCAGCCGCGACTTGCGAAAGTTCCGGCGCCGAAATGTAGAGGCTCTGGGCGATCCGCTCGGTGACCCGCACCATGTCGGTCGGCAGCACCATCCAGCCGATCCGCCAGCCGGTCATGCAATAGTATTTCGAGAAGGAATTGACGATGACGGGCCGGTCGGAAAAGGCGAGCGCCGTTGCGTCGCCGCCGGAATAAGCGAGCCGGTGATAGATCTCATCGGAGATGAAGCGGATGTGATGCGCGTCGGCAAATTCAATCAGCCGCTTCAGCTCGGCGGGCGGCGTCACCGTGCCGGTGGGATTGGCGGGGCTCGCCACCAGAACGCCGTCGATCGGCCGCTCGCGATGCGCCGCTTCCAGATGATCGGCGGTCAAGAGGTAATTCGTGTCGGCGCTCACGGGAATTTCGACCGGCTCCAGCCCCAGCACCCGCAAGACATTGCGATAGGCGGGATAGCCGGGGGACGCCAGCGCGATCCGCGCGCCGGGATCGAAGGCGGCGAGGAAGGCGAGGTTGAAGCCGCCCGACGAACCCGTTGTGATCAGGATGCGGCTCGGATCGACAGCCACGCCATAAGCCTCGGCGTAATGGCGGGCGATCCGCTCGCGTAGGCTCGGCAGGCCCGGCGCGTCGGTATAGGCGATGCGCCCGCGCTGGAGATGCGCATTCGCCGCCGCGATCGCGGCCGCCGGCGTCGGCGCGTCGGGCTGACCGACGGCAAGCGAGATGACCGGCGCCCCGCGCGCCTTCAAGGTATTTGCCTCGGCCAAAACCTCCATGGCGCGAAACGGGAGGACATCGGAACGCTGCGAGGCGAGATTAACGGTCATGGTGGCTTTCATGGCGGTTGAGGTCGGAATCATTGGATTGTGTCATCCGACGCACGGGCGGCGCACACAATCGGTCGCGCTGACGAAAGAGTGATGGCATGCGCTTGAACCGCGACGCCGTTCCGGTTCACTAGCGGATCAGCGCAAAGGACGGAACATGCGATCTTTTCTCGTTTCCGCGACCAAACGACTGACCGGTCTCGCCATGGCAGGCTGTGTCGCCCTGACCAGCGCCCTGCCCGCATCGCCGGCTCTCGCCGACGCGCGCGACAAGCGCAGCCTGCCGGTGGTCCGCGATGCCGAGATCGAAACGCTGGTCAGCGGCTACGCCCGTCCCTTGCTGAAAGCGGCCGGTCTGTCGCAGCGTGGCATCCAGACCGTGCTGATCAATTCACCCGACTTTAACGCCTTCGTTCTCGGTCGGCGGATCTTCGTCAACACCGGCGCGATCACCGCGACCGAGACGCCGAACGAGTTGATCGGCATCCTGGCCCATGAAATCGGCCATCTGGCCGGCGGCCATCAGGATCGTCTCAGCCAGAAGCTCGACGACGCCAAAGTCCTGACGCTGGTCACAGCGCTGCTTGGCGTCGGTGTCGCCGCAACGGGCGCCGCGACCGGCGCCAAGGGCCTTCCCGGCGTCGGTGTCGGCATCGCCTCGGCCGGCGGCAGTGCCGTGCAGCGCTCGCTGCTGAGCTATATGCGCGGCGAGGAGACCGTCGCCGATCGCGCGGCGATCACCTATCTGTCGCGGACCGGGCAGTCGGGCCGCGGTCTTGTCGAGACGTTGCGCATTCTTCAGCGGCAGAGCGCGTATTCGGGCGTTAACGGGCGCTCCTATCTTTCCTCGCATCCAGCTCCCATGGACCGGATAGCCTCCATCGAGGACGCCGCGCGGCGCAGCACGCCCTATGATCGCGACGATCCGCCCGCCCTCGTCGAGCGCCACAATCTCGCCCGGGCGAAGATCGCCGCCTATACCGATGGCATGGACGCCGTGCGGCGGATGTTTGCCAAGGCGCCGGGCAGCCTGCCGGCGCTCTACGGCGATGCCATTGCCACCTTCCTCGACGGCTCGGTCAACAGCGGCCTGCAAAAGATGGACCGTCTGGTCGCGGCCCGGCCGAAGAATCCCTGGTTCCATGAAATGCGCGGCGAAATGCTGCTCGAACTCGGCCGCGGCCGGGAAGCGGCGAGCGCGTTTCGCACCGCCGTGCACCTCGATCGCTCGAACTCCGCGCTTCTGCGCGCCGAGGTCGGCCAGGCACTGATCGTCGGCGGCAATCCGGCCGATCTGAAACCGGCAGTGCAGATGCTTCAGGCGAGCCTGCAGCGCGATCCCTTGAATGCCGAAGGCTACCGCTATCTCGCCATGGCCTATGGCCGGCTCGGCGATATCGGCCGGGCAGAACTCGCCACCGCCGAAAGCCGCTGGACCGCCGGGTCGTTCACCGAGGCGAAGGTGTTCGCCGCCCGCGCCCAGCAACGTTTGCAGCCCGGTTCACCGCCTTGGCGCCGGGCTCAGGATATCTTGACCACGAAGACCCGTTGAGCCGGCATTGCGGCCTCGACAACGACAGAAACGTCCGCCATGCCGTTCGGCACGCTCAAGCTGTTACGGCGGCACGATGACACAAGGAACTGACCGCATGGACCTCAAACGATCGATCGCCGCCGGCCTCGCCGCCCTTTTGACTGCCAGCGTCGCGATTGCCCCGGCGCTCGCGGCGCCAAAATTCGATGCCGGCCAGAAGACGGAAATCGAATCGATTGTCCGGAACTATCTGATCACCCATCCGGAGGTCTTGGTCGAGGCGATCAACGCGCTCGAAGCCAAAAGGAACGCCGAGGCCGATGCGTCGCAGAAACAGGCGATCGCCGACAATGCCAAGGCGATCTTCTCGACGCCGCAAGGCACCGTTCTCGGCAATCCAAAGGGCGACGTCACCGTGGTCGAGTTCTTCGACTATAATTGCGGCTATTGCCGCCACGCCATGTCGGACATGGAAACGCTTCTGAAGACCGATCCGAAGATCCGCTTCGTGCTGAAGGAGATCCCGGTGCTTGGGCCGCAATCGGTCGAGGCCTCACGCGTCAGCCTCGCCTTCCGCAAGCTGAGGCCTGAGCTTTATGCCGAATTTCATCGCAAACTTCTCGGCTCACGCGGCGTTGCCGATGAAAAGCGGGCGATCGCCGTTGCCGCCGAACTCGGTGTCTCGGCCGATGCGTTGAAGCCGGTGATGGCGTCGCCGGAGATCGCCAAGGATATCGCCGGAGACAACGAAGTCGCGGCCGCGCTCGGGGTCAGCGGCACGCCGAGTTATGTCATCGCCGGCAAGGTGCTTGTCGGCGCCGTCGGACTCGACAATCTCGAGGCGGCGATAAAGAACGTCAGAACTTGCGGCAGCGCGTCGTGCTGAAAAAGCACGACGAAAAACCCCTTCAATAGCGTTTTATGGCTAGGCGATCGTGTCAATGCGCCCTATAGGCCATTGCGAATGCCGGCGTTCGGGATGCCGCAGCCCGGCCAAAACGCTTTAGATCTTCGATGCCATTTGCTGCCGAAACATCTGTCGCATTCTGTCCTGGCGCCGCCGGGCCGTTGCCATGCCGTTTTGCGCAGACCGCTCGGCGCGAGATCGGCCGGCGTTGTGAAGGGTCTGCAAACGTTATCAGCACGACCGAACGACGCCATAACGTCGCGGCGGGGCGGACGCCCGATCAGCGGGCGCAACGAATTTCAACTCAAAGACCGAATCGGCTCAAGGAAGACAATGGCCAAGGATGACATGACGGTCGACCCGCGTTTCGTGCGTGAAATCGCGGCGATCCTGAAGGACACCGACCTGACCGAGATCGAAATCGAGAACGGCTCGATGAAGGTGCGTGTCAGCCGCGAGCGTGAACAGCCGCCGCAGCCCGCGCCGGTCGCCTATTATCAGCCGCACGCCTTCGAAGCCGCTCCGCAACCGGCAGCCGCTCCGGCGCCCGCTCCGGCCGGATCGGCCCCGGTGGCAAGCGGCCCGGAAAAGGGCTCGGTGCCCTCGCCGATGGTTGGCACTGTCTACCTTTCGCCGGCGCCTGGTGCCAAAGCCTTCATCGAGGTCGGCCAAAGCGTGAAGGAAGGCGAGACGCTGCTGATCATCGAGGCGATGAAGACGATGAATCAGATCCCTGCCCCGCGCGCCGGCACGATCACCAAGATCCTCGTCGAGAATGCCCAACCGGTCGAGTACGGCGAAGCCCTCGTCGTCATCGCGTAAAGGGGGCGCATGATGGTCAAGAAGGTCCTCATCGCCAATCGCGGTGAAATCGCTTTGCGGGTGCTGCGCGCCTGCAAGGAACTCGGTATCGCGACCGTTGCGGTGCATTCCACCGCCGACAACGCCGCCATGCATGTGCGGCTTGCCGATGAGAGCGTCTGCATCGGGCCGCCGCCGTCCCGCGACAGCTATCTGAACATTCCTTCGATTCTCGCCGCCTGCGAGATCTCCGGCGCCGACGCGGTGCATCCAGGCTACGGCTTTTTGTCCGAGAACGCCCGTTTCGCCGAGATCCTCGACGCTCACGAGATTACATTTATCGGCCCGACCGCCGAGCACATCCGCCTGATGGGCGACAAGATCGAGGCGAAGCGGACCGCTCAGCGTCTCGGAATCCCGGTCGTGCCGGGCTCGGCAGGCGCGGTCACCGATGACGCCGAGGCTCTCGCGGTTGCCGACGACATCGGCTTTCCGGTGCTGGTCAAGGCGTCGGCTGGCGGTGGCGGCCGTGGCATGAAGGTTGCCAAGACCCGCGACGATCTCTCGCTTGCGCTGCAGACGGCCCGCCAGGAAGCCGGCGCCGCCTTCGGCGACGATGCGGTCTATATCGAGAAATATCTCGAAAAGCCCCGCCATATCGAGGTGCAGGTGTTCGGCGACGGCGCCGGCAATGCCATTCATCTCGGCGAGCGCGACTGTTCGCTGCAGCGGCGCCACCAGAAGGTCTGGGAAGAGGCCAACTCGCCGGCGCTGACGCCCGAGCAACGCGCCAAGATCGGTGACGTCTGCGCCAACGCGATGGCGCAGATGCGCTATCGCGGCGCGGGCACCATCGAGTTCCTCTATGAGAATGGCGAGTTCTACTTCATCGAAATGAACACCCGTCTGCAGGTGGAACATCCGGTAACGGAAGCGATCACCGGTCTCGATCTCGTCCACGAGCAGATCCGTGTGGCGAGCGCCGAAGGCCTGTCGGTGACGCAGGACCAGGTCAAATTCACCGGTCACGCCATCGAGTGCCGGATCAACGCCGAGGACGCACGCACCTTCGCGCCGTCGCCGGGCAAGATCAGCTATTATCACGCCCCTGGCGGTCTCGGTGTGCGTGTCGATTCCGGCGTCTATCAGGGCTATTCGATTCCGCCCTTCTACGACAGCCTGATCGGCAAGCTGATCGTCCATGGCCGTGACCGCGTCGACTGTATGCGCCGGCTGCGACGGGCGCTCGATGAGATCGTCGTCGACGGCGTCAAGACGACCCTGCCGCTGTTTCGCGATCTGGTCGACAATCCTGACATCGCCGCAGGTGCGTACGATATCCACTGGCTGGAAAAATATCTCGCGGCCAGCGCCACGAGCTAAGAAAACGCGCGCCCTGTCGCCCAGAGACGAACGCGCTCTTCGGGGCGACGGGGTTTGCAATTGTCTCAGAGCTCGAGGCTCGGCGGTACTTCGCCATCGACGTTTGAGCGGTTCGATTGCACCCCGTAAAATCCATTCCGGCGGTTTTTCGCAAGATTTGCGCAACGACGGCGCTATGATCATCGCGTCTTTATTGCCGAAAAGCTGAGGCCCCCATGGCGAGACGCGGCGGACAAAAGCTCACTGTCACGCCGGAGCTTTTGTTGAAAGCCTATGCTTCGGGCATCTTTCCGATGGCTGAAGCCGTCGACGATCCGCAAATTTTCTGGGTCGATCCGACCGATCGCGGGGTTCTCCCACTCGACGGCTTTCACCTGCCACGCAGCCTGAAGAAGGTGATCCGCAGGGATCGCTTCACAATCCGGGTCGACACCGCCTTTGCCGCTGTCGTCGACGGCTGCGCGGAAGCCGCTCCCGGCCGCGAGAACACCTGGATCAACGGACAGATCCGCGACCTCTATATCGCCCTGCACCGTGAGGGGTTCGCCCATTCGGTGGAGGCCTATGACAGCGAGCGGCTGGTGGGCGGTCTTTACGGCGTCGCGATCAATGGCGCGTTTTTCGGCGAGAGCATGTTTTCCCGCCAGACGGACGCGTCGAAAGTCGCCCTTGCCTTTCTGTGCGAGCGCCTTATCCGCGGCGGCTATACGCTGCTCGACACACAATTCATCACCGACCATCTCGCGCGCTTCGGCGCGATCGAAATCGAGCGGAAGACCTATCACGTCCTGTTGCAGGAGGCGCTGGCGGTTGCGGCGACCTTCTATCCGGCCGGGGCCGGAACGTCCGACTCGGTCTTGCAGCTCTTCAGCCAGACGTCATAGACTGGGTGCTCGACGGCGTTGAGACCGGGCGAATCGGCAAACATCCAGCCGGAAAAGATCCGTTGGATCTTGCGGTTGAGGGTGATCTCATCGATCTGCACAAAGGCGTCGGTCTTTTCCGCTTCGCCCTCGGCGCTGGTCAAGCACACCCGCGGCGTCACCCGCAGCGCCCCGAACTGCACCGTTTCGTCGATATAGACGTCGAAGCTCGTGATGCGCCCGGTGATCTTGTCGAGGCCGGAAAAGACCGCCACCGGATTCTTGATACGCTTGACGGGCGTTGCGAATTTCGCGTCCGTATCGCCGCCGATGTCGCCATCCTGCGCATGCACAACGGGCGCGTACGCACCAAGGGCGACCGCCAGAGCGGCTGTGAAAAGCAGGCGGGATGTCATCCTGACGCCGATCGGATCAGGGCGTCCAGGCGTCGTATTCGCCGGTGACGCGGGGGCGCTCGGCATCCGGCCGCAGCAGCGAGCCCGTCGGGCGATACGCCTTGGCGGTGCCCGTCAGATTCGGCTGGAACGACTTTTGCCACGCGCGCGGGGTGTAATTTTCTTCGCTTGGCGGCGTATCGACGCGATGATGCATCCAGCCGTGCCAGCCGGTTGGGATCGCCGTCGCCTCGACCGGGCCGTTGAAGGTCATCCAGCGGCGCGACCCATCGGCGTTCGTATAGTAGACGTTGCCGAACTCGTCCTCACCCACCTTCTTGCCGAAGCGCCAGGTGTAGAACCGCGTGCCGATCGTCTGACCGTGCCACCAGGTGAAAATCTGAAGAAGCAGTTCCTTCATGGGAATTCCGATCCATGCAAAGTCTGCGCCGTTATGCGTCCCGCAAACTCAAATGTCCACCCGCAAAGCCGGCCTTTCCGCCGTCTGTCAAGACGGGTATCAGGCCGCCAAGTCAATCGGGCTCGTGTAGCGACGCATTCTGACCGGTCCGTCCGCGGCCTTCCCCCGCCGACTCGCGCCGATCGACCCAGTGGACCATCACCAGAAGCAGGCCGAGGGCGATCATGGTCGCGGCAAGCCCTGCCAGGAACATCCCGGACGTGCTGTCGACCTCAAGCAGGATCAGCTTTCGCACGACGGCCAGCACCCCGATCACCACCACCGTCTTGACCTGCGCCAGCCGATGGTCGCCGATCGCCATCTGATGGATCGAATGGGCAAGCTCCAGCGCGATCACCACCGCCAGCACCCGGTCGAACAGCACCTGAAACGAATTGTATTCGAGTGGATGGCCGAGATCGGCGAGCGCCAGCCCGGTGGCGCGCAAAAAGCTCCAGAGTGCCAGCAGCACGACGCCGACCATGCCGACCAGAAGAAGGTTGGCGATCACCCGCTCAAAGCGGAAATAGAGTTTGACGAGATGCATGGCAGCGCTCTGGTTTGAGCGAGTCAGGCTTCGATGACCTGCCCGCCCCACCAAAAACTGGCCGGATTCATCTCATCGTCCACCTTGCGCTGCACAAATGGCCCGCACAACCTTTCATTCAGCGACAGGAGTGCATTCAAGGGCATTTGATTGCCTCGCAATGTTTGAAAACCAGCCGGCACGGATCGGATTTCCCGGGCGCGCGCCCACCTCGTGGATTGAATTTGACATTTGCATCCCAGTTGGGGTCGTCCGTTGAATCCAATGTCAAATCCGAAAAAATTCAGGAGAATCATAACCTTGGCTCGTGGTCATTGCGATTCCGACATGTGCTGAGCGGTCTCCGCAACACGGAACCAAATGTCGAAATCGGACCCCTAGCCGCCCAGTGGGCGCTCATAGACCGCTGCCGGCATCCCGCTCCCGGGCCCGCAATCGGCGGTTTCCGCAACCTTCACGAAGCCCTTTGCCTGGTAAAAGGCGATGGCCTTGGCATTGGCCGCCTCGACTTCGAGGCGCAGCCGTGTGGCATCGGGAAAGGCGTCAAGGATCTCCTCGAGCAGCGCCGTGCCGATCCCCTGCCCCTGACAATTCGGATGGACATAGAGCTGGTGGAGCAGCACCAACTTCTTTTCCCGGTCGGACGATGCGGCGAAGGCCATCCCGCCAAGGCGGCTTCCATCATCGGCGACGATGAATTCAGACTCTGGCCGCGTCAGGCGCGTTTGAAGCGCCGGGACCGAATGCCAGGACGCGGTGATCTCGGCGACCTTCTGCGGGCCGTAGATCCCGTCATAGGTGTCGTGCCAGGCCGCGCAGAGCAGCGCGCTGATCGCGTTCAGATCCCGCTTGCCGGCGCTGCGAACGAAAAACCTCATTCGATGCCGAGCTTTGCCTTGACCAGCGCGTTCACCGCCTGGGGATTGGCCTTACCACCGGTCGCCTTCATCACTTGGCCGACGAACCAGCCGGCAAGACTCGGCTTGGCCTTGGCCTGCTCGACCTTGTCGGGATTGGCGGCGATCACCTCGTCGACTGCCTTTTCGATGGCGCCGGTATCGGTGACCTGCTTCATCCCGCGCGCTTCGACGAGCTGCTTCGGATCGCCACCTTCGGTCCAGACGATCTCGAACAGATCCTTGGCGATCTTGCCGGAGATCGTGCCCTCGCGGATGAGGTCGAGAATCGCGCCGAGCTGCTCGGCCGAGACCGGCGTGTCCTCGATGCCTTTGCCGGACTTGTTCAACGCGCCGAGAAGATCGTTGATCACCCAGTTGGCCGCCTGCTTGGCGTCGCGGCCCGCCGCGACCCGTTCGAAGAAGTCGGCGATCGCCTTTTCCGAGACGAGGATCGAGGCGTCATAGGCCGACAGGCCCGCATCACGGATCAGCCGCGCCCTCTTGTCGTCCGGAAGCTCGGGCAGATCGGCGAGCAGCGCGTCGATATAGGCCTGGTCGAATTCCAGCGGCAAAAGATCGGGATCGGGGAAATAGCGATAGTCGTGGGCGTCTTCCTTGGTGCGCATCGCCCGCGTTTCGCCCTTGGCCGGATCAAACAGCCGCGTCTCCTGATCGATGACGCCGCCGTCCTCGATGATCGCGATCTGCCGCCGCGCCTCCGATTCGATCGCCTGGCCGACAAAGCGGATCGAGTTGACGTTCTTGATTTCGCAGCGGGTGCCGAAGGCGCCGCCCGGACGGCGCACCGAGACATTGACGTCGGCCCGCATCGAGCCTTCGTCCATATTGCCGTCGCAGGTGCCGAGATAGCGCAGGATGGTGCGCAGCTTGGTCAGATATGCCTTGGCCTCGTCGGCCGAGCGCATATCGGGTTTGGAGACGATCTCCATCAGCGCGACGCCCGACCGGTTGAGGTCGACGAACGACATGGTCGGATGCTGGTCGTGCATCGACTTGCCGGCGTCCTGCTCGAGATGCAGCCGCTCGACGCCGACCTCGATTTCGGCAAATTCTCCCTGCTTGTCGGGCCCGACGGAGACAATCACCGTGCCCTCGCCGACGATCGGATCCTTGTATTGGGAGATCTGATAGCCCTGCGGCAGATCCGGATAGAAATAGTTCTTGCGGTCGAAGACCGAGCGCTGGTTGATCTGCGCCTTGAGGCCGAGGCCGGTGCGGATCGCCTGGCGCACGCATTCCTCGTTGATCACCGGCAGCATGCCGGGCATTGCCGCGTCGACCAGGCTGACATGGGAGTTCGGCTCGGCGCCGAAACCGGTGGAAGCGCCGGAAAACAGCTTCGCCTCGGAATTCACCTGGGCGTGTACCTCCATGCCGATGACGATCTCCCAATCGCCGGTGGCGCCGGAAATGAAGGTCTTCGGATCGGGGGTGCGGGTGTCGACGATGGTCATGGTCTTCGTCCGGAAGCTGCAAGTGGTCTCTCAACCTGTCGCTAAAACAAAGGGAGAGACGGTTCAAGCCGCCGATCATCTCAGCCGTTCACCCATCGGCAGCTGAGGTTGGGCCGACGTCCCCTGCATTCACGCGACGCTCTCATAGGAAATACTGCCGCTGTCGATCAGGCCCTTCAGCGTCGTCAGCGCCGCGGCGAGCGTTTCGCGGTCGCGGACCACCGACAGACCGATCCGCACGCAATGGCGCTGGCGCTCGCCTCGCACCGGTCGGTATTCGTCCTCGCCGTGGATGCGGATATTGTGGTTGCGCGCCGCAAGCAGGAAGGCCGGTGACGTCCAGGGCGCCGGCAATTGCACCCAGCGGAACGGCATGGCCGCCGCGACATCCGTGGTCGGCGCAGCAACGATGCGATTGAACAACATGCCGCGCGCCGCGATCTCGGCGACCACGCGGCGCTTCACCGTCTCGGCCGCGCCGCTCAAGACGAGCCGGGCCGCCGCCTCCATGTTAAGAAACGGCCGACCGCCGCTCAGCATATTGTGCGCCACAGTGGTGCGGATCGCCTGGCCGCGCGGGCAGACCACCCATCCGGCCCGTAAGCCGGCCGCCACGGTCTTCGACAGACCTTCGAGAAAGAACGTGCGCTCCGGCGCCAGCGCCGCGATCGGCGGGATGGCGTCCGGCATCAGCCGGCCATAAACATTGTCTTCAATAATCGTGAGATTGTGTCGCCGAGCGACAGATACAATCTCCTCGCGCCGCTTGAGCGACATGCGGGCTGCGGTCGGGTTGTTCGCCGCCGGCGTCAGGAAGATCGCCCGCGGATGCTGACGCGCGGCGCAGCGGTCGAGATCATCGGGCAGCATGCCCTCTTCGTCCATCGCCACCGCCAAGGGCAAGCGACCGATTGTCGTTGCCCCGCGCGCCACGGTCGAATAGCACAGCTCCTCGAAGGCGATCCGATCGCCTGGATGGGTGGTCACGGTGACCACCGCCTGGATCGCGGCGTCGACGCCGAGGGTCGGCACGACATTCGCCGGATCCGGCCGCCAGCCGCCAGTCTCAAGCCACGCCGTCCCCGCCTCCAGCCAAGTCTGCGGCACTTCGCGGACATAATCAATGATCTGACGGGGACAATCGCGGATGACCTCGGCGATGGTCCGCGCGATCTCCTCGGCCTGATCGACATCCGGCGAGGCCGTCGAATCGAGCGCGATGACCGGCTCGACGGGCGCAGCGGTGCCGAGCCCGCGCGCCAACGGAAAGTCGCCTCCCATCACCGGCGTCGACGCCGAAGCCGTTTCGATGGCCCGAACATAGGTGCCGCGGCCGACTTCGCCGGTGGTGAGCCCCCGCTCGCGGGCGATCTGATAGGCCCGGCCGATGGTGCCGACGGTAACCTTGAGATCGAAGGCGATGTCGCGTTGCGGCGGGAGCTTGTCGCCAGGTTTCAACAGGCCATCGACGATCGCCCGCTCGATGGCATTGGCCAGCCGCAGATAGAACGGCATGGCGGCATCATCGGAGATCTCGAACGCGATTGTCACCCATACACCTCTCTTTGTCACCCTGCTACTTTTGCGATTGTAGCACAATCTTCTTCCGCTACAACAACATCACATTAAAGAGGGGAACAAAGAGGAAATTGATACCATGACAATGCATCACCCCAGACTCTCGCCAATCGAGGATCGGCCGCCCGCCCGCTTCGTGCGTCTGCGCAACCGCCCGGCGGCCTTGCCGGGGCCGACGACGCTGCTTCGGACGATCGGTGCAGCCATGGTCGCCACGTCGCAGGCATTTTCGGGCCGCCGCAAGATGCGGCGCGACCTTCTCGACTTGTCCGACGATCGACTGCGCGACATCGGCATCACCCGCGACGAAGCCTTGCGCGCCGCCGAGCGGATCGCCTGGCGCAGCGACTGGACGTGAGCGCAGAGCGGCGTGAGGCAGCACCCGGGCGACAAGTCGGGGTCGTCTCGAGTGATCGCCGCCGCCGGGGATTTGGTCAACCCGGACAGCCCGCCGGCGGAAACAAAATAGGGGCGCAAATTTTCCCTTTGCGCCCCTATCGGTTTGCCCGCACATCGGCCGCTACAGTATCGGACCGAAAAGCCGAATCGATTTTCGGTCCGCACGATGCGTCAATTCAGAAAATGAGAGCGTCCTGTCTGCGTCCGATCAGACGCAAGGCGCTCTATGCTGAGAGCCTGAGTTCCGCGACGATGGCGTCCCGCTCGTCGTCGAGATCGCTCGTCGCGACCCGCCGCCCGGCCCGCCGATACCAGTAAGCGGCATTGCCGAGATCGCCCTCGACTCGGTGGAGATGGGCATGGATCCAGGCGGCATCAGCCGAAGGATCGTCCTGGACGATCGCATGGGCCCCGTTCCAATCGCCGGCCGTCAACCGTTCGACGGCCTCCGCCAGCCCCGCCATCTCACCACCACTTGTCCGGTGTGAAGCGGCCGGCCGCCTTCTCGATGACGGAGCCGAGCGCAAACAGCGTCTCTTCGTCGAAGGGACGGCCGATCAGCTGCAGACCGAGCGGCAGGCCATCGCTGTCGATGCCCGCCGGCACAGCGATCCCCGGCAGACCGGCCATGTTGACGGTGACGGTGAAAACGTCGTTGAGATACATCTTCACCGGATCCGACGCCATGTCCTGATCGGCGATACCGAAGGCGGCCGACGGCGTTGCCGGCGTCAAGAGCGCGTCGATGCCGTCGGCATAGACGGTCTCGAAGTCCCGCTTGATCAGCGTGCGCACCTTCTGCGCCTGCAGATAATAGGCGTCGTAATAGCCGGCCGAGAGCACATAGGTGCCGATCATGATGCGCCGCTTGACCTCGCGGCCGAAGCCTTCGGCACGGGTCTTCTCATACATGTCGACGATATCCTTGCCCGGCACCCGCAGGCCGTAGCGCACGCCATCATAGCGCGCGAGGTTCGACGAGGCCTCGGCCGGCGCGACGATGTAATAGGCCGGCAGAGCGTATTTGGTGTGGGGCAGCGAGACGTCGACGATCTCGGCGCCGGCCTCCTTCAGCCAATCGATACCGGTCTGCCAGAGGGTCTCGATTTCCGCCGGCATGCCGTCCATGCGGTATTCCTTCGGCACGCCGATTTTCAGGCCTTTCACCGAACGGCCGACGGCGGCGGCATAATCGGGCACCGCGCGGTCGACCGACGTCGTGTCCTTCGGATCGACCGAAGCCATCGACGTCAACAGGATCGCTGCATCCCGCACGTCGCGGGCGATCGGGCCGGCCTGGTCGAGCGACGAGGCAAAGGCCACCGTTCCCCAGCGCGAGCAACGGCCATAGGTCGGCTTGATGCCGACCGTGCCGGTCAGCGCCGCCGGCTGGCGGATCGAGCCGCCGGTATCCGTCGCCGTCGCGCCGGCACACAGATGCGCCGCGACCGAGGCCGCCGAGCCGCCGGACGATCCGCCCGGCACGAGATCGGCGTTCGATCCGCGCTTGCGCCAGGGGTTCTTCACCGGCCCGTAATAGGAGGTCTCGTTGGACGAGCCCATGGCGAACTCGTCCATGTTCAGCTTGCCGAGCATCACCGCGCCATCGGCGAAGAGATTGGCCGTCACGGTCGATTCGTAGCTCGGCTTAAAGCCGTCGAGAATGTGGCTGCAGGCCTGGGTGTGGACGCCCTCGGTGGCGAACAGATCCTTGATGCCAAGCGGAATGCCTTCGAGCGGCCCGGCCTCGCCCTTGGCGATCTTCTCGTCCGACGCCTTGGCCATCGCGCGTGCCTTGTCGTCCGTGACCGTCACATAGGCATTGATGAGCGGATTGGCGGTCTCGATCGCCGTGAGATAGGCCTCGGTCAATTCGAGGGCGCTCATCTCCTTGGCATCGAGCTTCGCGCGCGCCTCGGCGATGGTGAGGGAGGTGAGATCGCTCATTTAAACCAGGCTCTTTTCATAAAATCGGCTGTAGTCGGAATCGGGATAGTTAAGGACGGCGCCGCAGACGCGAAAGCCCGCCCCTTCATAGAGCGCCCAGGCCGGCTCGAAGCCCGCTGTTGATCCGGTTTCGAGCACGAGGCGGGCCAGACCGAGCGCCCGCGCCCGCGTCTCGATCGCGGCAAGGATCGCCCGCGCCAAACCCCGACCGCGCACCTGCGGCTCGCTGAACATACGCTTGACTTCGCCGATCGTGCCATCATGCACCTTCAGCGAGCCCATGGCGACCGCCGTGCCGCCGTCGTCGCGGGCGACGAACACTGTCGCGTCGGCGCCGGCCATCTGCTCCACCGTAAGCTGAAACTGGAACTCCGGCGGCGACAGCGGCGCCAGTTGAACGTTCAGCTTGTCGACCATCACGCGGATGTCGTCCTGCAGCGGCGTTTCGGGGGCGATCGATAAGGCCATGGCCTATTCGACCACCTTCGGCACCATGAAGAAGTGGTCTTCGCTCGCCGGAGCGTTGGCGACGATATCATCGGCCTTTTCGCCGTCATTGACGACGTCGGCGCGCTTGCGCATGGCCATCGGAGTGACCGAGGTCATTGGCTCGACGCCGGAGACATCGACTTCGGAAAGCTGCTCGACGAAACCCAAAATGGCGTTCAGCTCGGCTTCCATCGCCGTAACGTCGTCGTCATTGACGGCGATCCGAGCGAGCTTGGCGACGCGGCGCACGGTGGCGGAATCGACGGACATGGCTTCTCCGGCGGAAGGTTTTGATCGTTTCGCGCTGCTATAACGGCGGCACCCCTAGGAGGCAACGGCCTCCCGGGGATGCGAGCCATGCTGAGCGCAAGCGGTGCGGGGATCAACCCGCTTTCCGTCAGACCTCGAACGGCTCGCCAATCGGGGGGATGACGATCTTGCCGGCCTCGTCTTCCATGGCGTCCTTGAACTTGTCGGGGGTCTCGTCGAGAATCGGCAACGTGCCCCAGTGAATCGGAATGATCTTGTCGAAGTTGAAATAGCGTCGGCAGGCGATCGCCGCGACCGCCGCGCCCATGGTCAGCCGATCGCCGACCGGCACCATGGCCACCTTCGGCTGATGCAGTTCCTCAATCAGCGCCATGTCGCCGAAAATGTCGGTGTCGCCCATGTGATAGACGGTGGGGCCGGTCTTGAAGTGAAAGACGAGGCCGTTCGGCATGCCGAGATAGGTGACGGTGCCGTTCTCCTCGACATGGCCGGAGGAATGGAAGGCCTGGGTGAAGGTGACGGAGAAGTCGTCGAAGGTAATGGTGCCACCGGTGTTGCCCGGCTCGATGTTTGCGGCGCCCTGTTTCGACAGCCACTGCACCAGCTCGAAGGCACCGACCACCTTGCAGCCGGATTTGTTGGCGATGTCGACCGCGTCGCCGACATGATCGAAATGGCCGTGGCTGAGCACGATATGGGTCACGCCCTGCGTGGCCGCCTCGACGTCCTTGCCCTTGAAATGCGGGTTGCCGGACAGGAACGGGTCGATGAGAATGACCGACGAACCGATATCGATGCGGAAAGCCGAGTGGCCGAAATAGGTGATCTTCATGGAAAGAGCCTCGTGATGGCTGGAATTTTTCAACCTTCCCCCGGCGTTCAGCCGCGGGACGCAACAATGCCTATTGAGGCTCAAACTGCGCATTCGTCCGCAGCGGTCAAGGCATAATCGTGGCCGTTCTTGCGCTCGAATCGTTCCGCGAGACAGTCCCGCGGACCCGCCCACTGGCCGGGCTTGACCTTGGCACCAAGACCATCGGCGTGGCCCTGTCCGATCGCGGCTGGAGCTTTGCAACGCCCCGCCCGGTCATTCGGCGCAAGAAGTTCACGCCGGACGCGCTGGCGTTGAAAAAAGCGCTCGACGACGAAGCGGTCGGCGGCATCGTCATCGGCCTGCCACTCAACATGGACGGCAGCGAGGGTCCCCGCGCCCAGGCGACGCGCGCCTTCATCCGCAATTATGGACCGCTGGACGATCGGCCGGTGCTGTTTTGGGACGAGCGGCTATCGACGGTCGCAGCGGAGCGGGCGATGATCGCCAACGACGTCTCCCGGGCCAAACGCGCCGACCGGATCGATTCGGCCGCCGCCGCCTTCATCCTGCAAGGGGCGCTGGACCGGCTGGTGCGCGACATGGGCTGACCACCACGTCGCGATCGCCCGCCGCCGGTAAACACCGAGCGTTGCCAGCACAACAGCCGTGTCGAGGGCGAAACCGCCGGCAAGAACGACGGGCAGACGCTCCGGCGCGATCCCGAGGAACTGGCCATAGACCAGGAAAACGGTTTCGTTGAAGTCGCGCGCGAGAAGATCGCCGCCGAAGACCGGGCCAACATCAAGGCGTGAAAGCCAGTACCAGCCGACCGTCGCAACGAGGATCCCTGCCCAGCCGATCAGCAAAAGACGCATCAACGGCTGTCGTCGCTGTGGTCGCCGAAGCGGCGCTCGCGCTCGGCGATGGCCGAGCGATTGGCGTCCTCGATATGACGCATGATCCGGTCGAAGGCGATATCGTCCTCGTCACCGGTATCGGCGATCAGGTGATCGAACAACAAAGCTGCCAGGCCAAGGGCGATGAACAGGGTTGCCAGCGGACCGGCGCCGAACAGCGCGAACGCCGGCGAGCCCGACAGCCCGAGCGCCGCGTAAAAGCCAAAGAGCGCGGCGAAGACGGCTCCGGCGAAGGGCTCGGCATTGCGATCCGGCGCTGTGACCAGATGGCCCACCGCGAGTGCTGCATAGACACAGCCGATCGCCATCGCCGCGAGCATGGCTGCCAGACCCAGCAGCGTGCCGTGCGAGACGCCGAGCGAGATCCATTCCGCCCGGTCGAGCAGGCCGTCAATGGTCGAGCCGAACACCCACGCCGACAACCCCGCCTCATGCAGGCAGCGCGTCGCGCTGACGCCGCAAAAGCCCGCCCAGGCGGACAATGCCAACAGCGATGCGATCCGATTTGTCACGATCCTGCCTCGCCACCATCAAGGTTACCAAATTCTTAATGACAACTGTCCCGCTTTGGCGGGCGCGGCGCAAGTCGTTCCACGCGCTATGCTTAACGGTCACGGCGGCGGCGGCCTTTCGTCGCCTTTCGCTGGGTCAGCGCAGGGGCGGAAACAGATCGTCGACGAGCACCCGGCAGTCATGCCTGAGATCGATCATGCCGTAGGTGTGGCTGAAGACGCCCCCGAGCCGGGTATCGGCAAAGGCGCGCGCGACCGGGCCGAGGCCCTGCCGCACCAGGCTTCCGGCCGCTGCCGCGAGCGCCAGTTGCTCCGTCAGCAGCCGGCACGCGCCCTCGTCCGACGTGACCATGGCACCGGCCGCCCGCAACACGCTGGGGGTGCCGCCGGCCATCTCCCCGAGATCGTGCTCGATCGTCGCGATCACTGTCTCGAAGGCTTCCGGATCACGCTTCAGCACCCGCAACAAGTCGAGGGCGACGACATTGCCGGAGCCCTCCCAGATGGCGTTGACCGGCGCCTCGCGATAGGCCCGCGCCAGCCGTCCGTCCTCGACATAGCCATTGCCGCCGAGGCACTCCATCGCCTCGTAGGTGAAGGCCGGAGCGAGTTTGCACACCCAGTATTTGGTGACCGGCGTCATCACCCGGGCCCAGGCTCGCGCCTCGACGTCGGACGGATCGGCGTCGCGGCGATCAAGGGTTTCGGCAAGGCGAGAAGCAAGCACCGTCGCGCCGGCGTAATCGAGGGCAAGCTCGCCGAGCACCCGAATCATCTGCGGCTGGTCGATCAACAGCTTGCCGAAGACCCTGCGTTCCCGGCAATGATGCACTGCCTCGGCCAGCGCGCCGCGCATCAGGCCCGCAGATGCCAGCGCGCAGTCGACCCGGGTCAGCGTCACCATGTCGAGAAGGGTCGCGATGCCCCGCCCCTCGACCCCGACGAGCATCGCCTCGGCCTCGACGAACTCGACCTCGCTGGAAGCGTTTGAGCGATTGCCGAGCTTGTCCTTGAGGCGCTGGATGAACAGTCCGTTGAGCGAGCCGTCGGCCCGTCGCCGGGGCATCAAAAAACAGCTTGGACCGGCCTCGGTCTCAGCCAGGACCAGAAAGCCGTCGCACATCGGCGCTGACAGGAACCATTTGTGCCCGGTGATGGCATGGCGCCCGTCACCGCGCGGCGTCGCCCGGGTGGTGTTGGCGCGCACATCGGTGCCGCCCTGCTTTTCGGTCATGCCCATGCCGAGGGTCAGCCCGGCCTTGTCCAGCGGCGGCTTGATGCTCGGATCATAGTGCTGCGAGGTGATCAACGGCAGCCACTGGTCTTTCAACTCGGGCGCGGCTGACAGCGCCGCGACGGAGGCGCTGGTCATGGTCAGCGGGCACAGATGACCGCATTCGACGCCCGCCGTCATATAGAAGCGCGCGGCTCTGGCGCGGTGGCGAATGCCGGTTTCCGAATCGGGGCCGGCCCAGATCGAAGCGCTAAGGCCCTCAGCAATCGATCGGCGCATCAGCGCGTGATAGGCCGGATGGAAATCCACCATCTCCAATCGGTGGCCTTTTTCGTCGAAGCGGCGCAGGCTCGGCTCTTCCCGATTGGCGATCCGGGCCAGATCATGGGCCTCGTGCGAGCCGCAGAAGCGGCCGTGGCGGTCGAGCGCAACGATCACGTCCTCTGGGAACTGGGAGGTGAGAAGTTTCAGGAGCGGATCGGACCGATAGGCGTTGAAGCCCGGAAAGTCCGACGACTGATTGAAAACCGCATGGGTGCCGGAATTGTGCGTGGTCATGGCGCCCTCATTTCTGGCGGACAAGGCGCGCACAATTCTTGCCGCGCCCGCTCCGAATCCTTATAGGCGTTGTTTTTGATGACCGCACCCGCTCCCCTCTCCCATGCCGCCCGCCGCCATCTGCTTGGCATTCAGGGCCTGTCGCCCCAAGACATTACCGCGCTTCTCGATCTGGCCGAGGCGGAAGTCGCCGTCAGCCGCCAAACCGAGAAGAAAAAGTCGGTCCTCAAAGGCCGTACCCAGATCAATCTGTTCTTCGAGTCCTCGACGCGAACCCAGGCCTCGTTCGAACTCGCCGGCAAACGCCTGGGCGCCGATGTGATGAACATGTCGGTCGCGAGTTCTTCGGTGAAGAAGGGCGAAACCCTCATCGACACCGCGATGACGCTGAATGCCATGCAGCCGGACATTCTGGTCGTGCGCCATCATTCGGCCGGCGCCGTCGCGCTTTTGGCGCAAAAGGTCGCTTGTTCGGTAGTCAATGCCGGCGATGGCGCTCACGAACACCCGACCCAGGCGCTGCTCGACGCGCTGACGATCCGCCGTCACAAGGGACGCATCGCCCGGTTGGTCGTCGCCATCTGCGGCGACGTCCTGCACAGCCGCGTCGCGCGCTCCAACATCATCCTGCTCAACGCGCTCGGGGCCGAAGTTCGGGTCGTCGCGCCCTCGACGCTGCTGCCAAGCGGCATCGAGCAGATGGGCGTGACGGTGTTCCGCCGCATGGACGAAGGGCTGAAGGGCGCCGATGTCGTGATGATGCTGCGGTTGCAGCGCGAGCGGATGGAAGGCGCGTTCATCCCGTCGGTCCGCGAATATTTCCGCTATTTCGGCCTGGACGCCGCCAAACTCGCCCACGCCAAACCCGATGCGCTGGTGATGCATCCGGGACCGATGAATCGCGGCGTGGAGATCGCGTCCGAAATCGCCGACGGACCGATGAGCGTGATCGAGGAACAGGTGGAAATGGGCGTCGCGGTGCGCATGGCGGTGATCGAAACACTGCTCGACATGGCGGGGGACGACCGATGATTGCCGCCGCAAACCGCCCCTTGGTTATCGAGAAGGCGCGGATCGTCGATCCCTCGCGCGGCCTCGACGCCGTCGGTACCATCGTCATCGAAGACGGCCGGATCATCGCCTCCGGCCCCGACGCCCTCAATCAGGGCCGCCCCGAGGGCGCGGACGTGATCGACGGCACGGGGCTTGCCGCCCTGCCCGGCCTCGTCGACGCCCGCGTCTTCATCGGGGAGCCGGGCGGCGAGCACCGGGAGACCATCGCCTCGGCGTCCGATGCGGCCGCCGCCGGCGGCGTGACCTCGATCCTGACGATGCCGGACACCAATCCGGTGGTCGACGACGTCGCGATTGCCGAATTCGTCATGCGCGCCGCCCGCGACACCGCCTGCGTCAACGTCTTTCCCGCTGCGGCTCTGACCAAGGGCCTGCTCGGCAAGGAGATGACCGAGATCGGCCTGCTCGCGGCTGCCGGCGTCAAGGCCTTCACCGAGGGGCGAAAGACGTTGTCCGACCCGGCGCTGATCCGCCGCATCATGACCTATGCCCGCGACTTCGACGCCGTTGTCATGCACGAGACCCACGATGCCGCGCTCGCCGGACGCGGTGTCATGAACGAGGGCCTGTTCGCTTCCTGGCTCGGCCTGCCGGGCATCCCGGCCGAGGCCGAAATCATTCCTCTGGAGCGCGACCTGCGGCTCGCCGCGCTGACCCGCTGCCGCTATCATGCTGCGAAGATTTCACTTGGCGAGTCGGCCAGCGTCGTCGCCGCCGCCAAACGCAAGGGTCTTGCCGTCACTGCTGGCGTGTCGGTCAACCATCTGTCGTTGAATGAAAACGATATCGGCGAGTATCGCACCTATCTGCGCCTGTCGCCGCCGCTGCGCCGGGAAGAGGACCGGCAGGCAATGGTCGCGGCACTGGCCGACGGCACCATCGACATCATCGTCTCGTCCCACGATCCTCAGGATACCGACGACAAGCGCCGTCCCTTCGCCGAGGCGGAATCCGGAGCGATCGGTCTCGAAACGCTCCTTCCGGCCGCCCTTAGACTTTATCATGTCGGCGACCTGCCGCTACTGCGGATCGTCGAGACGATGACCGCGGCGCCCGCCAAGCTCCTCGGCCTCGATCGCGGCACGCTCCAGCCAGGCGCCCCAGCCGACATCGCGCTGGTCGATCTCGACCGGCCCTTCGTCTTCACCAAGGACGAGATCCGCTCCCGTTCGAAGAATTCCGCCTTCGAAAACGCTCGCTTTGCCGGTCAGGTCTTGCGGACGCTCGTCGCTGGCCGCACAGTCTTCCTGGCGGACGACTGATCCAATCTTGCCAAGGCTGACGCCACGTCCCCGATTGCCCGCCATGCTGGGCTCGATCAGATGAGAGCGGCGAGCGTTGGCGCCATGTCACGACATGTCCGCTACGGGAGGGGAACCCTTTGTTTGACGCCGCGTCGCTGAACATCCTCGCGCTGCTCGCCTGCATCGCCGGTGGCTATCTGTCGGGCACGATCCCGTTCGGATTGCTGCTCGGCTATGTCTTCGGCCTCGGCGACATCCGCAAGATCGGCTCCGGCAATATCGGCGCGACCAACGCGCTGCGCACCGGCAACAAGGCGATGGCCGCCCTGACGCTGCTCGGCGATGTTCTCAAGGGCACGGTCCCGGTGGCGCTGGCGCTTGCCATTCTTGGCCCGGTCTATGCCGCCGTCGCCGGCGTCGCGGCGTTTCTCGGCCATCTGTTTCCGGTCTGGCTGGGCTTTAAGGGCGGCAAGGGGGTCGCGACCTATCTCGGCGTGCTCCTCGGCATCGCCCCGATCGGCGTCGTCGTCTTCGCCATCATCTGGCTGTCGGTCGCCTATCTGACGCGGTTTTCCTCCCTCGCCGCGTTGCTGGCGACGCTGATCGTGCCGATCGCCTATTACGTCCTCGACTATCACACTGCCGCGCTTTTGACGGCGATCCTGACCGTGGTTGTCTATATCCGCCATCACGCCAATATCCGCCGGCTGCTTTCAGGCAGCGAACCGAAGATCGGCGCGAAGACGACATGAGCCGGGCGCGATGAGCCTGCCGGCCGGCCCCCGGCGCGGCGTCGTTCTCACCGACGCCTTGCGGCTGTCGTGGCTGCGTCTCATCCGCAGCGAAAATGTAGGACCGGCGACCTTTCGCGAACTCATCAATCGGTTTGGCTCCGCCGATGCGGCGCTTGCGGCCATCCCCGAACTCGCGGCGCGCGGTGGCCGGTGGATCGGCATCTGCACCGAATCCGCCGCAGAGGAAGAACTCGCCCGCGCCACAAAACTGGGCGCCCGCTTCGTCTGCCTCGGCGAGCCCGACTATCCGCTGCATCTGCGGCCGATCGACTATCCGCCGCCGGTTCTCGCCATCATGGGGTCGGCGGCTTGCCTGCAGCGACCGACGCTCGCCATCGTCGGCGCGCGCAACGCCTCGCTCTCCGGCATCAAGCTGACCCGGATGTTCGCCGTCGGCGTCGGCGAGGCCGGCTACGTCATCATCTCCGGCCTCGCCCGCGGCATCGACGCTGCGGCCCATGAAGCCGCCTTGCCGACCGGAACCGTCGGCGTCTTCGCTGGCGGGCTCGATCGTCCCTATCCGAAAGAAAATCGGCCCCTGATGCGCAAGATCGTTGATGGCGACGGCGCGCTGGTGTCGGAAATGCCGTTCGGCTGGACACCGCGGGCGGTCGACTTTCCGCGCCGCAATCGCCTGGTCGCCGGACTCAGCCTCGGTCTCTTGGTGGTCGAGGCGGCGCAGCGCTCAGGCTCGTTGATCAGCGCGCGTCTGGCCGGCGAACTCGGGCGTGTGGTGCTCGCCGTTCCGGGCTCGCCCCTCGACCCGCGGGCGGCCGGCACCAATCGGCTGATCCGCGACGGCGCGGTGCTGGCTTGCCAGCCGGCGGATGTGATCGAAGCCCTTGCTCCCCTTACGGGCGCGGCCCGCAATCGCGACGATGGCGACATGCTGTTCGACGAAGCGGATGAGGAACGGCTGCAGGACGAGCCGTCGGACGACGAGCGCGCCCGCATCATCGAGGCGCTCGGTCCGGTGCCCGCCGCGCTGGAGGATCTCGTCGCCCATACCGGGGCGAGTCCCGCCGCGATCCAACTCGTGCTTCTGGAACTCGACCTCGCCGGCCGACTCGAACGCCACCTCGGCGGTCTCGTTTCAGTGCTCCTGTGACACCCCAGGAGACTCGTTGGCGACGGTGAAATGCCGCGACAGACGCACCAGTTGTGACACCCCAGGAGACTCGTTGGCGACGGTCAAATGTCGCGACAGACGCACCAGTCGGCTGTCGACCTCTACTTTCGCCATGTCGAGAAAATAATAGAGGATGTCGTTCTGAGGAACGCCAGATACTATCTTTAGTTGTTCCAACATTTCGCCAACATATTCCAAATTCTCGCGCAATTGCCAATTTGTTGCGGACATTCGGCGCTATCCCTTGCGTTTTAGGGATTGAACTCGCTGCCGATCGCAGCGGGCCGATCGCATTAGAACGGGAGGATTATAATATAATACGTCGCAGAGTTGCAACAAAATGATTGCGTGTTCAGCTTCGGACTTGACCGTTTCCGCCGAACCCTCCATCTGACGCTTGCCTTGGGCCCCATTCTGTCGGAGATGACGGTTACCCGCCCCTTCTGCCAAGCCATTTTGCGAACAGGACAATTATGGACGTGGTCATCGTCGAATCGCCGGCTAAAGCGAAGACGATCAACAAATATCTCGGTGGCGACTACAAAGTCATTGCGTCATACGGCCATGTCCGCGACCTGCCGCCGAAGGACGGATCCGTGCGCCCCGACGCTGATTTCGAAATGAGCTGGGAGGTCGGCAAGCCCTCTCAGAAGCGGCTCAACGAAATCGCCCAGGCCGTGAAGTCCGCGGACGGCCTCGTCCTTGCGACCGACCCCGATCGCGAGGGAGAGGCGATTTCCTGGCACGTGCTCGAAGTGCTCCGGCAGAAGAAGGCGATCGGCAAAAAGCCCGTCAGCCGCGTGGTGTTCAACGCGATCACCAAAAAGGCCGTGCTCGACGCCATGGCCAATCCGCGCCAGATCGACGAGCCGCTGGTCGACGCCTATCTCGCCCGCCGCGCGCTCGATTATCTCGTCGGCTTCACGCTCTCGCCGGTGTTGTGGCGCAAACTGCCCGGCGCCCGCTCGGCCGGCCGGGTGCAGTCGGTGGCGCTGCGCCTCGTCTGCGACCGCGAGTCGGAGATCGAGCGCTTTAAACCTGAGGAATACTGGTCGATCATCGCGCACCTCGCGACGATTCGTGGCGAGACTTTCGACGCCCGCCTGACCGCGTTTGATGGCGAAAAGATCCAGCGGCTGACGATCGGCAACGGCGATGTCGCCGGCACCATCAAGCGCATGCTCGACAGCGCGAGCTTTGCCATCGACAGCGTCGAAGCCAAACCCACCCGGCGCAATCCCGGCCCGCCGTTCACCACCTCGACCCTGCAGCAGGCAGCCTCGGCCAAGCTCGGCTTCTCGGCCTCGCGCACCATGCAGGTCGCGCAGCGCCTCTATGAAGGCATCGAGCTCGGCGGTGAAACGGTCGGCCTCATCACTTATATGCGAACCGACGGCGTGCAGATGGCGCCGGAAGCGATCGACGGCGCCCGCAAGGCGATCGGCTCAAGCTTCGGCGCCCGCTACGTGCCGGATAAGCCGCGTTTTTATTCCACCAAGGCGAAGAACGCCCAGGAGGCCCACGAGGCGATCCGCCCGACTGACTTTACCCGCGCCCCTCAGGATGTGAAGCGGTTCCTCGATCCCGATCAGTTCCGCCTTTATGATCTCGTCTGGAAGCGCGGTATCGCCAGCCAGATGGCCCCGGCGGAGATCGAGCGCACCACGGTCGAGATCGACGCCAAGGGCGACGGCAAGACCGCCAAGCTCCGGGCGAGCGGCCAGGTGATTAAATTCGACGGCTTCCTGGCCGCCTATATCGATCACCGGGACGATTCAAAATCGGAGTCCGACGACGACGGCGATGACGCCCGGCTGCCGGAAATGGCCGCCAAGGAGAGCGTCGAGCGGCGCGGCATCGATGCCGATCAGCATTTCACCGAGCCGCCGCCGCGCTATTCCGAGGCCTCGCTCATCAAGAAGATGGAAGAGCTCGGCATTGGCCGCCCGTCGACCTATGCCGCGACACTGCAGACGCTGCAAGATCGCGAATATATCGTCGTCGACAAAAAGAAGCTTCTGCCCGAAGCGAAGGGCCGGCTGGTCACCGCTTTCCTGCACAACTTCTTCGAACGCTATGTCGAATACGACTTCACCGCCGATCTCGAAGAAAAGCTCGATCAGATCTCGGCGGGCGAGCTCTCGTGGAAAGAGGTGCTGCGCGCCTTCTGGGACGACTTCTCGACCCATGTCGAGGGAACCAAGGAATTGCGCGTCTCCGACGTGCTCGACGCGCTCAACGAGGAGCTGGCGCCACTCGTCTTCCCGCCGCGCGAGGACGGCAGCGAGCCCCGCGCCTGCCCGCGCTGCGGCGACGGCAAGTTGTCGCTGAAGCTCGGCAAGTTCGGCGCCTTCGTCGGCTGCTCGAATTATCCGGAGTGCGGCTACACCCGGCAGCTCGGCACCAGCTTCTCGGCCGACGCCGCCGATGGGGAGACCGCCGACGGGCCGAAGGATCTCGGCACCGATCCGGAGACCGGCGAACCGGTCACCCTCCGGTCGGGCCGCTTCGGGCCTTACGTGCAGCGCGGCGAGGGCAAGGAGGCCAAGCGCTCGTCCCTGCCGAAGGGCTGGCAGGTCATCGACATCGATCTCGACAAGGCGTTGCAGCTGCTGTCGCTGCCGCGCGACGTCGGCATCCATCCCGAAAGCGGCAAGCCGATCCTCGCCGGCCTCGGGCGCTACGGCCCGTTCCTGCAGCATGATGGCATGTACGCCAATCTCGAAACCATCGAGGATGTGTTCGAGGTCGGCCTCAACCGCGCCGTAACGGTGATTGCCGAGAAAAAAGAAAAGGGTGCGCGGGGCCGAGCCAAGCCGGCCGCCATCGCGACACTTGGCGAGCACCCGACGCTTGGCGGCGAAATCACCGTGCGCGACGGCCGCTTCGGGCCCTATGTCAACACCGGCAAGATCAACGCCACCCTGCCGAAGAGCAAGGATCCGGCATCGGTCACCCTCGAAGAAGCGATCCAGCTTTTGACCGAACGGGCCGAAAAGACCGGGGCCAAGGGCGCTGGCACCAAGAAAAAGGCCGCCGCAAAGACAACGACGACCAAGAAGGCCGCTGCCAAGAAGAATGGCGCCGGTGGCGAAGCCAAGCCCGCCAAAGCCAAGGCGGCCGACAAGACCAAAAGTGCCGCGAGCAAGAAAGCCACCGCCAAGGGGACGGCTGCTGCCAGCGACAGCGTCCCCTGGGATGCGGATTGACGGGTATGGCGCGACGCACGGCCGGACAGAACGAGACGCCCGCCCTCACCCGTGAAGCCGTGCTGCGCTTCATCGCCGACCATCCCGGCCGTGCCTCGAAACGCGAAATCGCCAAGGCTTTCGGCGTGAAGGGCGACGACCGTATCGCGCTGAAAATGCTGCTCGCCGAGCTGCAGTCCGAGGACGTCATCTCCGGCGACCGTCGCCGCTTCAAGACGCCTGGCGCGCTGCCACCGGTCGGCGTCTTCGAAATCCGCCGGCGCGACGCGGAAGGTGCGCTGCTCGGCGAGCCGGTCACCTGGGACCGGTCGGAGGATGGTGAGCCGCCGCGCATTCCGATCCGCATCGATCGCAACAAGGGCGCCGCGCCCGGCGTCGGCGAACGCGTTCTCGCCCGCCTGGTCGATGATGGCGAGGGTGGCGAGCGCCATCTGAAAATCATCCGCGTCCTCGAAAAGCGCCGCACCCTCTCGCTCGGCGTCTTTCGCGCGACGCCAGGTGGTGGCGGCCGGGTCGAGCCGGTCGAACGCAAGCAGCTCGAATATCTGATCTTGTCCGGCGACACGAAAGAGGCCCGCGACGGCGATCTCGTCGAGATCGAAGCCGGCCCGCGGCGGCGGATCGGCTTGCCGGTGGCGAGTATCGTCGAAGTGGTCGGCTCAGTGAATTCCGAGCGCGCGATCTCCTCGATCGCGTTGCATGTCCACGGCATCCCGCATGTCTTCCCAAAAGCCGTGCTCGACGCAGCGGAGGCCGCCGGCCCCGCCGGGATGAAGGACCGGGAGGATTGGCGCCATCTGCCCCTCGTCACCATCGACCCGGTCGACGCCAAGGATCACGACGACGCGGTTCACGCCGCGCCGGACGAAGATCCGCAAAATCCCGGCGGCTTCGTCGTTACCGTCGCGATCGCCGACGTCTCCTGGTATGTGCGACCCGCCTCGAAGCTCGATAACGAGGCACGGCTCAGGGGCAATTCGGTCTATTTCCCCGACCGCGTCGTCCCGATGCTGCCGGAGCGCATCTCCAACGATCTGTGCTCGCTGCGCGAAGGTCAGGATCGCCCGGCGCTCGCCGTGCGGCTCGTCTTCGACGCCTCAGGCGACAAGCGCCGGCACACCTTTCACCGGGTGATGATCCGCAGCCGTGCCAAGCTCGCCTATGAGCAGGCGCAGGCGGCGATCGCTGGTGACGGCGGGGCAGAGGTCTCGACTGAGATCTTTGAAACCGTATTGAAGCCGCTCTGGGAGGCGTTCCGCCTGGTGCGCGCCGCGCGCGAGCGCCGCCAGCCGCTCGAACTCGATCTGCCTGAGCGTAAGCTGAAGCTCGACGCCGCCGGCCGGGTCGAGAAGGTCGTGGTGCCGATGCGGCTCGACGCCCACAAGCTGATCGAAGAATTCATGATCCTCGCCAATGTGGCGGCGGCCGAAAGCCTCGAGACCAAGCGCCAACAGCTGATCTACCGGGCTCATGACGCGCCATCGCTGTCAAAGCTCGAAGGCTTGCGCGAATTTCTGAAGACGCTGGAAATTCCGCTCGCCAAGGCCGGCGCGCTGCGGCCGGCGCATTTCAACCAGATCCTTGCCCGTGTGAGGGGCGGCGACAACGAAGACCTCGTCAACGAAGTCGTCCTGCGTTCCCAGTCCCAGGCGGTCTATACGCCCGACAATATCGGCCATTTCGGCCTCAACCTGCCGCGCTATGCCCATTTCACCTCGCCGATCCGCCGTTATGCCGATCTCATCGTTCACCGGGCGCTGGTGACCGCGCTGTCGCTCGGCGAAGGCGGCCTCAGCCGCGAGGACGAAGACTTGCTCGCCCAGACCGCCGAGGAAATCTCGCGGGCCGAGCGCCGGGCGATGGCGGCCGAACGCGACACCGTCGATCGGCTGATCGCCCACCATCTGGCCGAGCGTGTCGGCGAGAGCTTCGACGGACGGATCGCCGGCGTCACCAAGGCTGGCCTGTTTGTCCAGCTGCCGACCTATGGGGCCGACGGTTTCGTGCCGATCGCGACGCTGGGCAATGAATATTTCCACTATGACGAAGCCAGTCACAGCCTTGTCGGCGACCGCTCCGGCCATGGCTATCGGCTGGGGGATCCGGTAGACATTCGTCTCATTGAGGCGTTGCCTCTGGCCGGCTCCCTACAGTTCGAGATGCTGTCGGAGCCGCGCAAGCTGCCGCGGTCGACCGCCTCTTTTCACAAGACGGCGCGGCGGGGCCGCAGCCAGGGCCGCGATCGCAACGTCGCTTCGAAGGTGAAGAAACGTCGATGAGCGAGGATCAGCACAGCGTGCCGTCTGCCCCGGCAAATTGGCGTCAAGTGAACTTGGAACGGCCGCTCGCTCCGTCGCTTTGGCGCGGCTTCAAGGGCCGCTGCCCACGCTGTGGCGAGGGTCGGCTGTTCAAGGGTTTCTTGAAGTCGGTCGAGCGCTGCGAAAATTGCGGCCTCGACGTCCACCACCACCGCGCCGACGACCTGCCACCCTATCTCACAATCTTCATCGTCGGCCACCTCGTCGTCGCCGGCTTCCTGGCATTGGACGAGTCGGTCGAGCTGTCCATGTGGCAGCAACTGGCGATCTGGGTGCCGGTGACGCTGGTGCTGAGCCTCGGATTGCTGCAACCCTTGAAGGGCGCGACCATCGGCCTGCAATGGGCGCTGAGGATGGGCGGGTTTTCCGATCACGGCGCCCCCGAGGAGACGATCGGGTGAGCGATGACGAGCCGCTTGCGGCGCTGGAGGCGGAACGTCGAGCCGTGACCGCCCGCGGTGTCGGCGCCGGCGGCTCTGCCACCGTCAACGACGCTGCGACCGTCGTCATCGTCGATCGCAGCGGCAGCGAGCCGCGGATCCTGATGGGGCTGCGCGGCCGCGCCCACGTCTTCATGGCCAATCGCTTCGTCTTCCCCGGTGGACGGGTGGACGAGGCCGATCGGCACTTGGCCGCAACTGTATCGCTCCCAGGCCCTGTGAGCGAGCGACTCCTGGCCGACGTCGCGCCCGGCTTCGGCCCGCAGGAAGCGGCCGCCCTGACGCTAGCGGCAGTGCGTGAGACATTCGAGGAAACCGGCTTGGTGATCGGCGACGCGGCGGCTGATCGATGCCCCCTTCCCGACGCCTTCGCGGCCTTCGCGGAGGCCGGCCTCGGCCCCGCCGTCGCGCCTTTGGTGCCGGTCGCCAGAGCCATCACCCCCGAGGGCGCCCCGCGCCGCTTCGACACCCGCTTTTTCGCGCTCGACGCCGAACGCTTTGCCCCTGTCCCCGAAGTCTTCGCGCCCCCGACCGATGAGTTCGAGACCATCATCTGGGTGTCGACCTCGGCGCTTGATGATTTTTCGCTGGCACCGATCACCCGCACGGTGCTCGACGACGTGCTGGCGCGGATCGCCGACGGCTCCTGGCTCGACCCACGCCGCAAGATGCCCTTCTATCGCGTCATCGAAGGACGATTCGCGAGAAGCCTGATCTGATGCGGGATTTATCGTCCACCGATCGGCGTTGGTGCTGCCGCCAACCTGTCGTGATTGTCTGCCAAACACCCGTTTCACGATCGGGGGCCACGCCCGGCGCACCGATTCGAATGCCAGTTCGAGGATAGGATTTTGGATCGATCGACCGCGGACGACATCGTCGCCGAAGCCGAGGCCGAACTTCAATCCGTCGATTGGCTGTCGGCTGCCGCCGCCATCGCCTCGATCAGCGCCGTCGGTATCGCGCTGGGCCTCGGTCTGCCGCTGCTCAGCGTTATCCTGGAACGACGCGGCATTTCCGCCTCGATGATCGGCGCCAACACGGCCGTCGCCGGCGTCGCGTCATTGGTCGCGGCGCCCCTCGTCACGCCCATCGCGCAGCGGCTTGGGGTGCGGCTGTCGATGCTTCTGGCGATTCTAGTCGCCGGGCTCTCGGCGATCGGATTCTATCTTTTCCAACCATTCTGGACATGGTTTCCGCTGCGGCTGAGCTTCCACTTCTCGATCACCGCGCTGTTCGTGTTGTCGGAATTTTGGATCAACGCCGCCGCTCCCCCCGGCAAACGCGGCCTTGTTCTCGGCATCTACGCCACCGTCCTGTCGCTCGGATTCGCCTTCGGTCCGTGGATCTTCTCGCAGGTCGGCTCGGACGGCTTTGTGCCCTTCGGCATCGGCGCCGGCGTCATCTTCGCGTCAGCCATTCCGCTGTTTCTAGCCTGGGACCGCCAGCCGGCCATCGCCAGGGATCGCCGCAAAGGCTCGTTCTGGCGTTATGTCTATATCGTCCCCGCCGCCACCGGCGCCGTCTTGATCTTCGGCGCGGTGGAATCCGGCGGCTTCGCGCTCTTCCCGGTCTTCGGGGAGCGGGTGGGGTTCACCGAAGCCGGCGCCGCGCAGCTTCTCACGGCCGTCGGCATCGGCAACGTTTTGATGCAGATCCCGATCGGATTGCTGTCCGATCATGTCCGTGACCGCCGGATCCTGCTCTCGATCTGCGCCGGCGTCGGCCTCATCGGCACCTTGTGCCTGCCGATCTTTGCCTCGGATTGGTGGCTGATGGCTTGCGTCCTGTTCCTCTGGGGCGGCGTCGTGGCGGGGCTCTATACCGTAGGCCTGGCCCATCTCGGCTCGCGCCTGCCCGCTTCCGATCTCGCCGACGCCAACGCCGCCTTCATCTTCTGCTATTCGGCAGGCATGCTGATCGGGCCGCAATTGATCGGCACGGCAATGGACCTCTTCGGATCGGACGGCTTTGCCTGGTCGCTCGCTTCGTTCTTCGCAGTCTATCTGTCGCTCGTCCTGACGCGCCTTGTCGTCGATCGCGGCACCTAAAGCCCGGTATCGGCTCTTCCAGACGGTGCGCCGATCATCTCTTGACAGATTGGCAGGCGTGGCTATTGTCCGACGCAGATTTTGCCGGCGTAGAGCGACGGGTGTATTCCTATGCTCTCACCGCACGCTTTTGAGGCGTCGACCGGCATCGTTTCCATCGGCGCAGGCCAGCGGTCGATTGCGGGAGGATTGTCCGACCGGGATCGTTCCTGCGTAGCATCATTCGAGGAAGACCATGGCCAAGGCGACCACCATCAAGATCAAGCTTCTCTCCACCGCCGATACCGGCTTCTTCTATGTCACGCGCAAGAATTCGCGCACCATGACCGACAAGATGACCAAGACGAAGTACGATCCGATCGCGCGCAAGCACGTCGAGTTCCGCGAGACGAAGATCAAGTAAGCTCCGCACGGCGCCAACGCGCCGGCACAGCGCTTTCGCATTCATGAAGCGGCTGCGGCAGAGGCAATCCTCGCCGCGGCCGTTTTGCGTTCCCCGGCGCCGATCGGCTTGCGGACGAAGGCGCGGCGTCCGACACCGGGTGATGCCGAGTGAAAATCCGCAGAGGGTCAGAATGGACCTTGAAAGCGCATCGCCCGCTCAACGGCGGGGCTGCGGCTGGACCTTGGTCAGCGCCTGTTCGAAGGCCGTATCCGGCACGAAAAAATCGGCCATCGGCTGGCCGTTATCCGGCCCGTATGGGGAGAAATCGGTCACGCCCTCGTCCATCAGCACCAGCTCGTCGATCAGGAAGCGGCCGGTATAGTCGCGCGACGGCTTGGTCAGGATCGCATGGGCGGCATCGGCGACGATGTCCGCCGACCGGCTGATCGCCGCCAGTGGCGCCCCACCCAGCACGTTGCGCACCGCCGCCGTGTCGATGACGGTGAGCGGCCACAGCGAATTCACCGCGATGCCGTCGCTCTTGAGTTCTTCGGCGAGACCGAGCGTCACCATCGACATGCCGAATTTCGCCATCGAATAGGCGATGTGACCGGCAAACCATTTCGCCTGCATGTCGAGCGGCGGCGAGAGCGTCAGGATATGCGGATTCGCGGCCTTCGTCAGATGCGGAATGCAGCATTTCGAGACGAGAAAGGTGCCCCGCGCGTTGACGCCGTTCATCAGGTCGTAGCGCTTCATCTCCGTCGACAGCGTATCGGTGAGCTGGATCGCCGAGGCATTGTTGACGCAGATGTCGATCCCGCCGAAGCGCGCGACCGCCTTGGCGACCGCTGCCTCGACCTGCGCCTCCTCGCGAATGTCGCAGAACACGGCGAGGCCTTGGCCGCCGGCTTTCTCGATCGCCTCAACGGCGGTATGGATCGTCCCCAGCAGCTTCGGGTGCGGCTGATCGGTCTTCGCCGCGACGACGACATTGGCACCGTCGGCCGCCGCGCGCAGCGCGATCGCCAGGCCGATGCCGCGCGAGCCGCCGGACATGAAGATGGTCTTGCCTTTGAGCGTCGCCACCATGATCGGATATCCTCCTATTGACGTATACGTCAAAGTGGCGCGTTGCGCGGATCGGCGCAAGAGGACCGGTCGCCATCGCCTGCCGATCACTCCGCTCTAACTGGCGTGGCACGACAGAAAAACGATCCGGGAATGCTCGCAATGGCCGGCCAATCCATCGATCACGCCTTTACCGCCACCGACGATCGCAGCGCCGCGGCGGATCCGACCTATGCCGGCGCCCTCTCCTTCATGCGGCGGAAATATACGAAGGATGTCGCCGGCAGCGACGTGACCGTTTGGGGCGTGCCCTTCGATAGCGCTGTGTCGAACCGCCCCGGTACGCGCTTCGGGCCACAGGCGCTGCGCCGCGCCTCGGCGATCTTCGACAACGATCCGCAATATCCGTTCGCGCGCGATCTGTTCGAAGCCTTATCCGTCATCGACTATGGCGACTGCCTCATTGACTACCGGTGGCCGGAGCGCGCGCACGCCATCATTCGCGACGAGGCCGCACAAATTCTTGCAAAAACCGGCTTCCTCCTCACCCTCGGCGGCGACCACTCGATCACCTATCCCCTGCTGCAGGCCCATGCGGCCCGTCACGGTAAATTGTCGCTGGTCCAGTTCGACGCCCATCAAGATACATGGCCGCTCGCCACGGACGATGCCGGCGCGCTGCGGGTCGATCACGGCTCCTTCGTCAAGGCCGCGGTGCAGGATCAGCTGATCGACCCGGCGACGTCGATTCAAATCGGCATTCGAACCCATGCGCCGGAAACCTGCGGCATCGACATTGTCGGCGGCGCGGAGCTTGAGGAGATGACCAGCGCCGCGATCTCCGCCAAGATCTATGAGCGCACTGGCGGCACCAAGGTCTATCTCAGCTTCGACATCGATTGCCTCGACGCGGCCGTCGCACCCGGCACCGGCACCCCCGTCGCCGGTGGGCCGTCGAGCGCCAAGATTCTGGCCGTGCTGCGGCATCTCAAAAATCTTCAGATCGTCGGCGCGGACGTCGTCGAGGTCTCGCCACCTTTTGATCACGCCGATATCACCGCCATCGCCGGTTCGACCGTCGCGATGTATCTGATCGGTCTTCGCGCCGAGAAGGCGGCCGGCTAAAGACATTCCAGCAAAAGCGGAAACCGATTTTGCGTCCCAAATGGCTCTAACATACGAACCCAGAGCGTTTTCACGCTTCCATCAATGACGAAGCGCTCCAACCCCAGCTCGCCTTGATGGCGCGAGAATGTGACGATCGGGTAAGGCGAATCGTCGAAACGACGGAATGGACCCGTCCGGACCTTCACCCGAATGCCGAACGGCAGCGGACGTCAGCGCGACATCACCGGTTCTGAGCCAAAGGCGTTTGAGCGTTAATCCGCATCCGAGGAATGCAAAGTGCTGACGCCTTCCGACCCAAGAGCTGGCTGGGAAGGACTTGCCTTTTGCTCAGGCCCCGTACTTCGGCGCTCCGCTCAAGGCGCGACCGTTTGCTGCTTTACCGAGACAAAGCTGTGCAGCAGGAGATCGTCGCACCCAAGGCGCCATTGCCGACATCGCACATGTTGTGCTGCTACTCCGGTGGCGGCGTGCAGTTATTGTCTCCCATCGCGCCATTGCAATTATCGACAGAATCGCCTCCGCTATACGCATTGACGGCGGAATTCCCATAGTTGGATCCTCCGCCATTATAATTCGAGTTGTCACCGTTGTAATTAGATTTGCCACCGTTGTACTGCGCGTCGCTGCCACCATACTTCGGGTCGCGACCATTGTACTGCGCGTCGTCGCCGTTGTAATTCGAGTCGCCGCCATTGTACTGCGAGTCGCCATCGTAGTTTCGACCGACCAGATCATTTATGACGTTGGACCAAGCTCGTATACGTGCCAGCGTGCCACGGCTCGCCGAAACACTTCGCTTATCCGCCAGAATTTGCTCGAGATTCAAGCCGATTTTCAAGATTTCTGGCGGAGCTTTCTCTGAAGCCACCCACTGACCACCGTCTTCGATCATACTTGCAAAGGTCGCAGAACCAGTGCCACCAGCATTTGATTGCGATGATTGTTGATTCGAATCAACACAGGCCGACAACGCAGCCGTCGCCAGCAGAAAGATAGGCATCTTTACCAGTAAGCGCATTTGGACGGGCATGTGTTTTCTCCACAATTATTATCTTTTTGTATGGTTATTTTATTTTCTGGAGTTAACAGGAATTTGACCGTCTCCAATTTGCCTGTCGATCCAAAAACACAAAGGGGACGTGCGTCGCTTGTGTGTCATACTGAGCATTTCGCCGCTTGGGACCGGGCCGGGCCGTCACCGTCGACACATCAATCCTTGCCACTGAATGGCCGTCCGCGCGGCCCCGTCCCTTGCAGAGGCTCGGGCTCCGTTGAACGGCACCGGAAAATGGGGGTGCGGCCATGGAGAGAGTGCGGACGAGGCGCCATGGGGCAGACCCGGGTCATGAGCCCGCTCACCGCGACGATCGCGAGATTCGATCACCACCGTAAGCTTTGGTCACCAAACTTGAGTGGCGCTTGGGCATATTTTCGCTCACCTCCTCCGTTAGCCGACCGTTGGCGATTCGCTCTCCCCCAAAAGGCGCGCAAGATGCAGACCATCCCCTTCATCGACCTTCAGACCCAACGCGACCGGATCCGCGACAAGGTGGACCGGCGCATTGCCGCCGTGCTCGACCATGGCGCCTTCATCATGGGTCCGGAAATGCGCGAGCTCGAGGCCGCGTTGTCGCGCTTTGGCGGCATGGAGCACACGCTGAGCTGCGCCTCGGGGACCGATGCCCTGGCGCTGCCGCTGATGGCCTGGGACATCAAGCCGGGCGATGCGGTCTTCTGCCCGAGCTTCACCTTTGCCGCGACCGCCGAGGTCATCGCCTGGCTCCATGCCGTACCGTATTTCGTCGATGTCGACCCGGGCACCTTCAACATGGACGTTGCGAGCCTCGAGGCAGCGATCGCCGAGGTCAAGGCCGCGGGCAAGCTCACCCCACGCGCGATCATCGCGGTCGATCTGTTTGGCCAGCCGGCGGACTATCCGGCGATCCGCGAAATCGCCGCCGCCCATGGCCTGAAGCTGATCTCTGATGCGGCGCAAGGCTATGGCGGCACCATCGGCGGGCAGCTCTCCAGCGCCTTTGCCGATGTCGTGTCGACCAGCTTCTTCCCGGCCAAGCCGCTTGGCTGTTACGGCGACGGCGGCGCGGTGCAGACCAACGACGCCGAACTTGCGGCGGTGATGACCTCGCTGCGGGTCCATGGGCAGAATCTCGACGACAAATACGACAATATCCGCATCGGCATGAACGGCCGGATGGACACGATCCAGGCCGCGATCCTTCTGGAAAAGCTCGCAATTTTTCCCGATGAGATCAAAGCGCGCAGCCGCATCGCGGCGCGGTATTCCGATCAGCTCAACGGCATCGTCACGCCGCAGGCGCTGCTGCGCGATGCTGTCTCGACCTGGGCGCAATATACCGTCCGCCTGCCCGCTGGGACCGATCGGGAAAGCGTCCAAGGCAAGCTGCGCGAGTCCGGCGTGCCGACGGCGATCTATTATCCGAAGCCGCTCCACCGGCAGACCGCCTATCAGCATTTTCCTGTCGCTCGCGGTGAGCTGGCGGTCTCGGACGCGCTATCACGGGACGTGATCAGCCTGCCGATGCATGCCTATCTCGACGAGGCAACGCAGGATCGGATCGTCGCCGCGCTCACCACCGCGGTGAAGGGCTGAACCGCAACGGACGGCGTCCCCTCTGGACGCCGCGGTGAAATGCTGTAAACCCGCCACGACCCTCGGCTTTCGCCGCGTGAGCGGCGCCGATGTCCGGACCGCGGACATCGGCACGGCACCCAGACGGGCCGCCGATCAGCGCGAGACAGATGGAGATGGCCATGGCCGAACAATTGAAGATCGGCGTTCTCGGTGCGAGCGGATATACAGGCGCGGACCTCGTGCGCCTGGCGCTGCGCCATCCCAACATGGAAATCGTGGCTTTGACCGCGAACAGCCATGCCGGCAAGCCGATGCGCGCTGTCTTCAAGCATTTCGCCCATGTCGATCTGCCTGATCTCGTCACCATCGACGAAGCCGATTGGGGCGCCCTCGATGCGGTGTTCTGCGGCCTGCCGCACGGCACGACACACACGATCACCCGCGAGATCTTCGCCAGCCATCCGCATGTGAAGATCATCGACATGTCCGCCGATTTCCGGCTGCGCGACGCTGCGATCTATCGCTCCTGGTACGGGGTCGAGCACAGCGCCACCGATATCCAGCCGGAAGCCGTCTACGGTCTGACCGAGGTTTATCGCGAGAAAATCCGCAATGCGCGGCTGATTGCCTGCCCCGGCTGCTATCCGACCGCCGTTCTTCTGGCGCTGGTGCCGCTCGCCAAGGCCGGGCTGATCGATGTGTCCGACATCGTCATCGATGCCAAGTCGGGCGTTTCCGGCGCCGGGCGGGGTCTGAAGGAGAACACGCTGTTCTGCGAATCCGGCGAAGGGCTTTCGCCCTACGCCGTCGGCAAGCACCGCCACATGCCCGAGATCGAGCAGGAGATCGGCGTCGCGGCGGGCGTTGCCGATTTGCGCATCAATTTCACCCCGCATCTCATTCCGATGAGCCGGGGCGAATTGTGCACCAGCTATCTTCGCCTTGCCGCCGGCAAGACCGCCGCCGATCTGCGCCATCAGCTGATCGAGACTTATGCGAACGAGCCCTTCGTCACCATCGCCGATGAGGATGTTTTGCCCCAGACGCAGATGGTGCGCGGCTCGAACTACGTCGTCGTCAACGTCATCCCGGATCGCATTCCCGGCCGGGCGATCGTGATTTCGACCCTCGACAATCTGGTGAAGGGCTCCGCCGGCCAGGCGGTGCAGAACTTCAACGTCGCCTTCGGCCTCGACGAAACCACCGGCATCGAGCAGCTTCCGCTGTTCCCGTAAGAGCGATGAGAGCTGAGTTTATCGCTCAGCTCTTAGATATCGCGTCATGCCTGTGCGCTATTCCTAACTCTTGCTTGGCATGTAGCGGTTCAAGAAATCCTTGAAGGCGGACCAGGATTCCTCGTCGGCAACCTTGCGATAGCGGTCGGAGCCGAAGACGGTGAAGGCGTGGGGCGCGCCGGAATAGACTTCCAGCGTGTAGGTGATGCCCTTGCTCTCGAGCGTCTTGGCCAGCGCAAAGGCGTCGTCGACAGGAACCGACTCGTCCGCACCGCCCTGGGCGATGAGGATCGGCGGGGTCTTGTCCGGGTAGCTTTCACCCTTCGGCGTTTCGAGACCGCCATGGAAAGTGGCGTAGCCGGCGATGTCCTTGGCGTTGCCGGAGCGGGCCATTTCGAGCACCGCCGCCCCGCCGAAGCAGTAGCCGATCACGATCGCCTTTTCGTCGCCGGATTTTTTCCGTGCTTCGTCAAGACCGGCCATCAGCCGCGTGCGCATCGCTTCGCGGTCCTCGTAGAGCTTGGCTGTCTCGGCCTTCTTGGCATCCGTCGTCTCGGGACGATTGCCGGCGCCGTAAAGGTCGAGCGCGAAGGCATCGTAACCGAGATCGGCGAGCATGTCCGCCCGCTTCTTTTCATAGTCGGTGAGGCCGTCCCAGTCGTGGACGACGAGGACGAGACCCTTGGAGTCACCCTCGGCCTTCGCGTAATAGCCTTCGTAATCGGCGCCCGCTGCCTTGTAGGAGACCGCCTCGCCGGCGATCGCAGGGGCACTGATCAGCGCGGCAAGCGCTGTGCCGAGTGCCCGTTTTGCCATCTTTGTCATGCCGTTCCCTCTCCCATCGAAGATTTCGGTGATGGAAGAAGGCTAGCTTAAGGCGCGCGACAGGGAAGCGACCGATGGCCCCGCGTCGCTCAATCCCACATCAAGAATTTGTCAGAAGCAGGTGTTGGCTGCGGCGCGAGCGGCCAATCGGACCCGCTCAAGTTGGCTCGACCACGGTCTTTTCCAGATAGCTGCCGGCGAGCCCCCGTGCATGAACGACCGCCGTCGCCAGCACCGCCAGTCCGCCGGCCTGATGCAAGAGCGCCCAGTCGATCGGCACGACCAGCAACAGCGTGGTGATGCCGATCGCCGCTTGTCCGCAGACCAGCAGGAACAGCAACAGAGCGCCGTGGGAAAAGCGGGTGCCGGGCGCTTTGCGCCAGGTGACGATCGCCTGAACGAAGGTGGCAGTGAAGAGTAGATAGGCGCCGCAGCGATGGGCAAACTGCACCGTCAGATAGTTCTCGAAAAAGTTGCGCCAGAGCGGCTCCATCGCCAACAGGCCGTGCGGGATCAAAGCTCCTTCCATCAGCGGCCAGGTGTTGTAGATGTAACCGGCCCGCAGCCCCGCGACGAGGCCGCCGAGATAGATCTGGAACAGCGCCAGAGCGACGACCGCGACGCCGAGCCGTCGCAGGCCTTTGGGCGCCGCACTCGACGCCGGTCGCGACACCAGTCCACGCGCGATCCATAAGGTCGCGGTGAAGATGAGACACGCGATCGTCAGATGGGTGGCAAGGCGATACTGACTGACCTCCGTGCGATGGACGAGGCCCGACGCCACCATCCACCAGCCGACGGCACCCTGGAAGCCCCCCAGACACAACAGCCCGACCAGACGCGGCTTCAAGAACGGCTCCAGACGCCCGCTCAGCCAGAACACGGCGAGCGGCAGCGCGAAGACGAAGCCGACCCCACGCGCGAGCAGCCGGTGGCTCCACTCCCACCAGTAGATCGCCTTGAAGCCGCTGAGCGTCATGCCCTGGTTCATTTCGCGGTATTGCGGGATGCGCTTGTAGAGGTCGAATTCCTCTTGCCACTCGGCCGCCGACAAGGGCGGGATGACACCGTGGATCGGCTTCCACTCGGTGATCGACAGACCGGATTCGGTCAGGCGCGTCGCTCCGCCGACGAGCACCAAGGCGACGAGAATGGCGGCGACGGCATAGAGCCAGATCCGCACCGCCCGGCGATCGCGATCCGTCGCAGTTGCGGGGCTGACATCGAGGCGATAGGCAAGAGTACTCATGGCCACGGCTTTGCACTTAAAGCCGTTTGCGATCAAGCACGCGGATCGTCCCATCGCGGAACGGTGACCGTCGCGGGTTGGCTGTGAGGACAAGCATTCGCAAACGGGAGGTGGCGGTGCCGGTCAGGTTAAAGAAATTCATCGGAACGATCGTGTTGATCGTCCTCGTCGTGGTCTATGCCGTCCTCGCCACGGCTTATGCCTCGCTGCACCTCGCGGACGCCAATGGCTGGGTGCATCTTCTCTATTTCGTCACGACGGGGCTGCTCTGGGTTCTCCCGGCAATGCTCCTGATCCGCTGGATGGAAGCCAAGCCGAAACGGTGATCCTGTCGGCTCAGCCCTCGCCGCGCCGCTGCATCATCGGCACGAAGACGATGTCGTCGATGCCGATCATCCGCAGATCGTCGGCAACGTCGATCATCCGGTCGTCGACATGCGGCAGCCCGGCGATCACCACCGCCGTGTTCTCGTCGAGGATCGCCGGCAGTTCCGGGATGTCGAGCGGATCGGCCTCGATCACCGTGTAGTCATAGGCCTGGGAAAAGGCATCGAGGACGTGGCCGAGATGCCCAAAGGCGGCATCGTCCGCCCGTTCGAGCTCGAAACCGCCCGACGGAACGAAATGGGTATTGGTGTAGTGATCGCGGTGGATGATGTCTGCCAGGCCAGCCCCGCCGGACAGAAGATCCGCATAGCCGCCGCAATCCGGCGGCAGCCCCATCTTCGCGCTGACCGAGCCTTCCGGGGTCAGGTCGACAAGCACCGTCGCCCGGCCGGCACTCGACAGGCGGCGGGCAACTTCAAGGCCGCCGAAATTGCCGAATTCGCGATGGGTGGACATGACGACCAGACGCACAATCCCGGTCGACTGGATTGCCGTCGCCAGTTCGTTGGCCGTGGCGACCTGCTCGCCGGACACATCCGGCTCCGTCTGGCCGGCGGCCTGTGGCCGCGGCGCTCGCTTGTCGTGATCGTCGGGCACACCCGGGCCGGACTCATTCGTCGCCATGATCGTGTCCGCGATTTTCGCCTGCGTCGACTTTCCCGTGATCATCACGTTTCTCCGGCCTCGCCGTTCGGATTCTGCCAGAAAGCGGACGGGCCAGACACGACATTGAGGCCACATTCCCCCGCACGTATCGATCGCCCACTTCCAAGCGCGAACTCCAAACTGGCGCTTAATGCTGACCGGCAGTCTGCACAAGAGACGTAACGGTCTGGTTAAGTGACGGCCGCGGCGCGTTCGACGCGCTGAGTTTACCGAGGATTAACCCTAACAATTTTATAACTCACCCATCCGATATCGACTCGGCGACCGCGTAATGGGCTTGAGTTCATGAAGAAGATCTATCGCACTTTCCTCGCCATTACTGCTTTGACCTTACTCCCGGCCTGCGCCTCCTATCATCCGGTGCCGGACGCGTTTCACGCCGGCCTCAACCAGCCCTATCGCCTTGACAGCGGCGACCGGCTGCGGGTGATCGTTTTTGGCGAAGACGGGTTGACCAACACCTATCCGGTCGACAAGGCCGGTTTCGTCTCGCTGCCGCTGATCGGCGAGGTTCCGGCTCGCGGCCGCACCGCCGAACAGGTGCAGACAGAAATTTCCCAACGCTATGCGGATGGCTATCTCAACAAGCCGAATGTCACGGTGCAGATCGAACAATATCGACCGTTCTTCATCATGGGCGAAGTCACGAATGGTGGCCAGTACAGCTATGTGCCGGGCATGACCGTGCAGAACGCCGTGGCCATTGCAGGCGGCTTCACGCCGCGCGCCGAGCAGGAAAATGTCGATGTCACCCGCCAGACCCGCGGCAATGTGCTGACCGGCCGCGTCGTGGCGTCCGATCCGCTGATGCCCGGCGACACGGTCTATGTACGCGAGCGGTGGTTTTAAGCCCGCACGGCGCCGACGGACCCGACACCCCATCCGATCAGATCCCGGTCGCCTTCAGGCCCGCACCACCCGGGCCTGCAGCTCCGCTGGCAGGCGCCGCGTTGCGCCCCGGCTGTCGACCACGAGCGGCACGTGGCGCACCAACATCTCGATATCGATATCGTCATGGTCGGTGGCTATCAGCGCCGCGTCGAACCCTGCCAGCGTGTCGGCATCCCAAGTGATCGAGTCGCGACCGACGAGTTCGCCATGTTTGCGGGTCATCGGCATCGTCGGCACAAACGGATCGAAATAGTCGACCACCGCACCGCGCTCCTGCAGCATCTCGATCAGCACGAGAGACGGACTCTCGCGCACATCGTCGACATTGCGCTTGTAGGCGAGCCCGACGACCAACACCCGGGCGCCGCGGATCGGTTTGCCCCGCCGGTCCGACAGCGCCTCGGCGAGCCGCGCGACCACCCACTGCGGCATGGCGGAATTGATTTCGCCGGCCAGCTCGATGAAACGCGTGTGGATGCCGAACTCTCTTGCCTTCCAGGTGAGATAGAACGGATCGACCGGGATGCAGTGGCCGCCGATCCCGGGCCCCGGATAAAACGGCATGAAGCCGAACGGCTTGGTCTTCGCCGCGTCGATCACTTCGAAAACGTCGATGCCCATGCGCTCGAAGATCACCTTCAACTCGTTGACAAGCGCAATATTGACCGCGCGAAAGACGTTTTCGGTCAGTTTCACCGCCTCGGCCGTGCGCATCGACGGCACCCGCACGACGCGTTTGGCAACACCGCTATAGAGCGCTTCGGCCATGTCGCCCGCCCCCGCCACATCGGCTCCGACGACCTTCGGGATCGCCGCGACGTCGAAATCGGGATTGCCGGGATCTTCGCGCTCGGGCGAATAGGCGATGGCGAAATCCTGCCCGGCGGTCAGGCCTGAGCCCCGCTCCAGAATGGTCGCGAGGAGATCCTCGCTGGTCATCGGATAGGTGGTCGATTCGAGCGTGACCAGTTGGCCGCGCTTGAGATGCGGCGCGATCGCTTCAGCGGTCGCTTGAACGAAGCTCATGTCGGGATCGCGGTAGCGCGTCAGCGGCGTCGGGACGCAGATGACGATCGCATCGACCTCGGACAAAAGCGAGTAATCCGTGGTCAGCCGCGAGCGCCCGGAGGCAACGAGCGACGCCACCGCATCGGCGCCGATATGGTGGATATAGGATCGTCCGGCCTCGAGTTTCTCGATCTTCACCGGGTCGATGTCGAAACCGAAGGTGTGAAAGCCGCTGCGGTGAAAAGCCAAAAGCAGCGGCAGCCCGACATAGCCGAGCCCGATGATCCCGACCACCGTTTCGCGCTTCGCGGTCTGCTCGACGAACCGGGCGGCGATCGCGTCGAATCCGAGGGTGTCCTCGATCTGCATGGGCGCGCCTTTTTCGAAAGTGCGTTCATCTTGTCATGACAGCCTCTCTCGCCCGGACCGCCTCGTTGAGCAAGAGGCCGCGCCATGCAAAACATCCTCGACAGCATCGGCCGAACATTGGAACCGATCCCTGGCAAAGCCCGATGCTGAGTTCCATCCGATCGGGCGCCCTTGTGCGTCCTGTCGGACGACCGATGCGCTAGGTCCGCTCCAACGCGATGGCAATCCCCTGCCCGACGCCGATGCACATGGTTGCGAGCGCCCGCTCGCCGCCATCGAGGGCCAATTGCAACGCCGCGGTTCCCGTTATGCGCGCACCCGACATGCCGAGCGGATGGCCAAGGGCGATCGCGCCGCCGTTCGGATTGACGCGCGGATCGTCGTCGGCGATGCCAAGATCGCGCAACGTCGCAAGCCCCTGGCTCGCAAAGGCCTCGTTCAACTCGATCACGGCAAAGTCGTCGACGCTGAGGCCGAGCCGCTGCATCAGTTTTTTCGAGGCCGGAGCCGGGCCAAAGCCCATGATCCGCGGCGGCACTCCGGCGGTCGCGCCCCCCATCACCCGGGCGATCGGCGTCAGGCCATGCGCCGTCACCGCCGCTTGCGACGCAACGATCAACGCCGCCGCACCGTCATTGACACCGCTGGCATTGCCCGCCGTCACCGTGCCGCCCTCGCGAAATGGCGTCTTCAGTTTGGCCAGCGCCTCCAGCGTGGTCTCGGGACGGGGATGCTCGTCGGTGTCGACGACGACGGGATCGCCTTTGCGCTGCGGGATCCCAACCGGGACGATCTCCTTGGCGAGGCGACCGGATGCCATCGCCGCCGCCACCCGCTGTTGCGAGCGCAGAGCGAACGCGTCCTGATCCTTGCGGCTGATGGAAAAATCCTCGGCGACATTCTCGCCGGTCTCCGGCATCGAATCGACGCCATATTGCTTCTTCATCAGCGGATTGACGAAACGCCAGCCGATGGTCGTATCGAACATTTCGGCAGAGCGGCTGAATGCGGCGGCCGCTTTGCCCATCACGAAGGGTGCCCGCGACATCGATTCGACGCCGCCGGCGATCGCCAGATCGATTTCGCCCGCCCGGATCGCCCGTGCCGCGGTGACGACCGCGTCCAGGCCGGAGCCGCAGAGACGATTGATCGTCGTCCCCGGCACGGTCTCCGGCAAGCCAGCAAGCAGAGCGGACATGCGCGCGACGTTGCGGTTGTCTTCGCCGGCCTGATTGGCGCAGCCGTAAAACACCTCGTCGACGGCCGACCAGTCGAGATCATGCCGCGCCATCAGAGCGCGGATCGGCACGGCGCCGAGATCGTCTGCCCGGACCGCAGACAGAACGCCACCGTAACGGCCGATGGGCGTCCGGACATAATCGCAGAGATAGGCGTCACCCATTATGAAAGCTCCGGAACGATCAAATCGGCAACATCACCCTCGGTGAAGAGCGGCGCGCCCGTGACAGCTTGCAGAGCCTCCATCGACAGCGTCGGCAGCTTTTCGCGCAGCACGAAACGGCCCTGATCGCGATCGACGTCGATGACCGCGAGCGAGGTGTAGATCCGCGTGACACAGGCAACGCCGGTCAGCGGGAAGCTGCATTTCGAGACAAGCTTGGGCTGGCCGTCGCGCGTGACATGATCGGTCAAGACCGCGACACGCTTGGCGCCATTGACGAGGTCCATCGCTCCGCCGACGGCCGGCACACCCTTGTCGCCAACCCGCCAATTGGCGAGATCGCCATTGGCCGCGACCTGCAGCGCGCCGAGGATCGCAACATCGAGATGGCCGCCGCGGATCATCGCAAAGCTCGTCGCGTGATCGAAGAAGGCCGCGCCCGGTTTCAAGGTGATCGCCTTTTTGCCGGCATTGATCAGATCCCAGTCTTCCTCACCCCTCGCCGGCGCGCGGCCGAAGCCGAGCACGCCGTTCTCGGTGTGGAAGATCGGCTCGCGTCCCTCGACGGTGTATTGCGCCACCTTTTCGGGAAAGCCGATGCCAAGATTGACATAGGCGCCGTCCGCAATGTCCTGGGCGGCCCGCCAGGCGATCTGCTCCTGATTGAGCGTGTCCGAGATGCTCATGGGTAGCGGGCCTCCGCCTCGTTCAACAGCTCTTCCTGGGCCGGATCGGTGACCTCGACCAGGCGGTCGACGAAGATGCCCGGCGTCACAACGATTTCCGGATCGATATCGCCGGCGGGGACCAGCTGGCTAACCTGAACGATCGTCGTGCGGGCCGCCATGCACATCAGCGGGTTGAAGTTGCGGGCGGCAAGCCGGAAAGTGAGGTTACCGTAAGGGTCGCCGCGCTCGGCCTTGACCAGCGCGTAATCGGCCTTCAGCCAGCGCTCCTGGACATAGGGTTTGCCGTCAAATTCGGCGACGGCTTTGCCCTCAGCAAGCTCGGTTCCATAAGCGGTCGGCGTATAGAAGGCGGGAATTCCCGCGCCGCCGGCCCGGATACGTTCGGCGAGCGTTCCCTGCGGCACCAGCTCCAGCGCGATCCGACCATCGAGATAGCGCTCGGTAAATGCCCTCGGATCCTTGCTCTTCGGAAAAGAGCAGATCAGCTTGGCCACCATCTTGGCCTCGATCATCGCCGCCAGACCCACGTGACCGTTGCCCGCATTGTTGTTGATCACCGTCAAATTCGTTGGGCCGGCGTCGATCAGAGCGTGAATCAGCTCGATCGGCGCGCCGGAGCCACCGAAGCCACCGATCATCACGGTCGCACCACTAGGAATATCGGCGACGGCCTTCGCTACCGACGCGCATTGCTTGTTCACAGCCTCGGACCTCCATCGCCAGCGACCCGCTGCGATCGAATGCGGATCTTCCGTCGCCTCCGCCCATACGCCGATCAGACCATCGACGCCACGCAGCATGTGCGCATATTGAGTTTTGTTCGCAATTCGCACAAACTCGTTTGCATGTTGAACAAACCCACGGATTTTGTCGCCTCGCTCGCCAAAGGGCTGGCGGTCATCGAAGCATTTCGCGCCGAGCGCCCGCGGCTCGCCGTGGTCGAGGTCGCCGCCGCCACCGGTCTTGACCGCGCGACGGCCCGGCGCTGCCTCCTGACACTGCACAGCCTCGGCTATGCCGATTACGACGGCAAATTCTTCTCGCTGACGCCGCGCGTCCTGCGCCTTGGCATGGGGGCGCTCGCCACCCTGCCCTTGCCGCAAATCGTCCAGCCATGGCTTGACCAACTATCCGAGCGCATCGGTCAATCGACCTCGGTGGCAATCCTCGACGAGACCGACGTGGTCTATGTCGCCCGAGCGGCGCAGAAGCGGGTGATGACGGTCGGCTTGATGCCGGGCTCGCGGCTGCCGGCGCATTGCACGTCGCTCGGCCGGGTGTTGCTCGCGGCCCTACCCGAGGCCGAGGCGCGTGCCTTGGTCGAACGCGCCGATCTCACGCCGCGCACGCCTCGAGCCCTGACGGCCCCCGATGAAATCATAGCCGCAATCGCCGCCGCCAGGCGCGATGGCCATGCGATCATCGACCAGGAGGTGGAAGTCGGCTTGCGCTCGATCGCCGTGCCGGTGATCGATGCGCGTGGCCGCACGGTGGCTGCGCTCAATACCGGCGTCGCAGCCGTCCATGCCGAAGCCGCCGACCTTGCCCGCGATTATCTTCCAGCGCTTTTGAAGGTTCAGGACGCGTTAAAGCGCATTCTCAACTGACGGCGATAATCTATTCTTGCAAAACATTTTTCGACGAATTGTAATCACCCGCGCAGCAAGGCCCCTTTAGGTTCTGCCCGCCGACAGCTCCACCGGTTCAGCGGCATTCCGGTCGAAGCACCGTGGCGATGCCGCCCGATTGCGGGCGAGGACGCATCTGGGCTCCACATCGAACAGCCTCACCCACGGCCGCCACCGATCGCCGCAGCGTCAGCACAACTTGGCCTGCGATAGCGGCGAGCACAGGCTGGTGCCGGCGCTCCGATCACGCCCAGACACGGCAACAACCTTCATGCTGAGTTTTAACGAAGGCGGATAGAAAATTGTTTTAAAACGACCTTATTGGCCACCAAGCTTGCGCCAAGCCTGCGGCTTGATCCGCTCAGCAATCGCAGGCGCCGACCGCGCGGGAAGCGGCGACAGGCTGCGCGGCGACATGCTGGACGGACGCGATGAGGGCATCGAGCGTTTCCGTCATCTGCCCCCGATCGCGAGTCGCAAGCCATTGATTGATCAGACCTACAAGACCAGTGTAGAGTAGATTGGCGAGCGTCACGAGCTTCGGATCGCCGCGATCCGGCGCGTCACTCGCCGTAGCAAGCATGTCGACATAGAGACTGAGGAATTCCCGATCCTTATCGAGCGCGAGCTTGTTCGCTTCGGCGTGGCGCAGCAGATACAGGGTCATTTCCTGCAGCGCCAATTGCTCTTCGGACCGTGCCTCGATCGCGCCCCAAATGAACAGCACCAGATCACTGATCCGATCGTGCAGCGTCTGCGGCACCTCAAACCGGCTTTCTAGATTTTCTCGATATTGCGCGATAAGCGTCTCCATTGCGCAAAAGAAAATCTCTTCCTTATTGCTGAAATGGTAATGCAACGTCGCCAGATTGACACCGGAGTATTCGGCAATCTTCCGCGTCGTCGCACGATAAAGGCCATCATCAATCATCGCCTGGAGAGCAGCGGTGATAATGATATTACGCTTACAGTTTCTATTCGGGCGAGAGATCGCTGAGGTCTTGCGTGGCGGTGTCATGCTGCTCACATGCGCGCCTGTGCGGGAACCGACAAGACCCAAGGTGACGAAAACACCGTCATCACAGCTGGAACAATTTGTGGCGATCGCCTTTTGCCAGCATCCTGTCATCCATCCCTCAAACGACCAAAGATCGACGAGGGCGGATTGCACCGACCCAAGTTCCGAGAGCGCCCTGCGTCCGATCGGACGCAGAACGGTCGCTCTGACCCTTTGAATCGAAGCATCGTGCTTTGCCGAAAATCTATTCCGACTTCCGGGCCGAAGCTGTCGGACAGCCGCACTCAAGAGCAAACGCACCTCGCTGAACCGGCCTGCAGCCAATCGGCCAGTCGCCGGGCCGGCGTCGGGATGGTGCCGCCGTACCGACAGAAACCGACACCGCCGGAAATAACGTAGCGTTGCGTTACGGCATTTAAAGCATCACATCGAGACCATACCGCCCAAATCTGCGGCGTCCTGCTTTCGTCTCTTTCACTGATCGATATAACGAGATCTCGGAAAAAAATTTTACGTGACAACACACCCGACAGCCGCTAACGTCCGGTCGCATAAAGACGCGTCAAAATCGGCGCAAAATTTAGCGGTCTAGTCTTGGGAGGACGTGATTTCCGGCGCGGCTTAACCCGCAGCCCCGGCATAGCCGGTGTGAAATCCAGGCGCGCGAATTAAAATGCGGAGCGCGAGCTCTGCATTTTTTTTGGGCGGTGCTCCCGATAAATCGATCGCGACTCTTTTCCCCGTCACCCTTCGCAGCAGCCAGTATTCGGCTTTTACGACAGTCGTAAGACAGTTTTGCCCAGACCATCGCTCTTGCCTGCAAGGGGCTGCGGCAATCATCAAAGCGGATCGTTTGGCCGATGGTTCAGGTGCCCGGAATCATGTGCGGGAAGTTGTCCGGGCCAATGCCCCAGACCTGAGTCACCAGATAAAAAAGGGCAAAGACGATGGTCGCCAGGATCGTGGTGATGCCGATCTTGCGCCACATCCGGGCTTCGACCGGCGCGCTCTCGGTGGTGCCGAGCGCCCGCTCTCCGGCCTCAGCCTGAGATCGTTGGCCGAAAGGAAGGACGACGAACAGCGTCGTCCACCAGGTGATGAAATAGATCGCGATACCCGAAACCAACCCCATCCGTTCCTCCCTTGCGGGCGGGCGGCCACACTCCCGGCCGCCTTGGCTCCGCTCTCATTCGCTCCGGCGCGCAAAATGGGGCGCGCCGCGACTGGCGCGGCAGCGTCCTCGAACCGTGAGCATCGCGCCGGTCGCAGAAGCGGGTCACGTCTCGATCGCCGCTGATCCGCCTGCCGAGCCGAAACCAGCCTTGCTCGACAGCATCAGCCCGAAAATCGTTCCCGATATTTCGCGCCGATGCGCTAGGGCATGGTGCCGAAAAGTTGCATGACTTTTCGGGTCACATCATGCGACAAAACAATGGCTTAGAGTGGAATGGCGATTCCAGTTTATCGCATTCCGCTCTAGACTTCCTCGAGTTCCGTTAGCGTGCCGTGAACGTCGCCCGGATGCAAGAACAGCACCGGCTTGCCGTGAGCGCCGATCTTCGGTTCGCCGTTGCCGAGAACCCTGGCACCGGCCGCGACAAGATGATCGCGCGCGGCGCGGATGTCGGCCACATCGTAGCACAGGTGGTGCATGCCGCCCTTCGGATTCTTGGCGAGGAAGGCGGCGATCGGCGACGCGTCGCCGAGTGGCTCCAGCAGCTCGATCTTGGTGTTGTTCAGCTCAACGAACACCACGGTCACACCGTGCTCGCCGAGGGCCCGTGGCTCAGAGACCGTGGCGCCAAGGGTCGCGCGATAGGTGGCGCTGGCGGCCATCAGATCCGGCACCGCCAGGGCGACATGGTTCAAGCGCAAGAGCATCGGCATAACCTCTCCTGGTCGCGCGTTTCATGACGTGCCCGCCAGCGCCGCGCCACCCAACTCGTCCGCGCGCTGGTGACCCGCACACCAACCTGCGGCCGGCGCCAGCATCGGCCCGAAAATCGGAATCGATTTTCGGCAAAGTACGATGCGTCGATTCAAAGAGTTTGAGCATTTGTTCTGCGTCCGATCGAACGCAGGGCACTCTAAGGCATCGACACGAAGACGGTCACAATCGGCTTCTTGCCCCAGGCATCGGCCGCGGCAAAACGCACCGCCCGGCGAACCGCCTCGCGCACCGTCTCGATATCCTTACGCCGCTTCGGCGGAATGCTTTCGACGGCGTCGGCCGCGGCGTCGATCAGGATGTCCTCCATGTCGTCGCCCTCTTCGTCCTCCTGCGGCAGGCCGAGGCTGACGACCTCCGGATCGTCGCGCAAGGCGAGCTTACCGTTGAGTTCGACATGAACGGCGATGTGGCCGACGAAGGACAGCCGCCGACGTTCGATGATGCCGGTCTCTTCGGGCGTGCCGATCAGCTTGCCGTCCTTGTAGAGACGGCCGACCGGAACCTCGTCGATGATCGTCGCCGGTCCCGGCGCAAGCCGCACCACCTTGCCGTTGCGGGCCGGAACGACCGTCGAGACGCCGGCCTCCTCCGCAAGCGCCGCATGGGCGACGAGATGCGCCGCCTCGCCATGGGCTGGCACCGCGATCTGCGGGCGAACCCATGCATACATCTGCTTCATCTCGCTGCGGCGCGGATGGCCGGAGACGTGGACAAGCTTTTCGCCATCCTCGAGCACGGTGATGCCGCGATCGATCAGCGCGTTCTTGATCTCGATGATACCCTTTTCGTTGCCCGGGATCGAACGCGACGAAAAAATCACCATATCGCCCTTCGACAGGCTGACCGCCGGATGGTCGTCCCGCGACAGCCGCGCCAGCGCGGCGCGCGGCTCGCCCTGGCTCCCGGTCAGGATGATCACGGCCTTTTCCCGCGGGACGTAGCCGAAATCCTGTTCGGACAAGAATGGCGGCAGGCCCTCCAGATAGCCGAGTTCATCCGAGACGTCGACGACGCGGCGCATCGAACGTCCCATCAGAAGCACCTGCCGGTCGGCGTCGCGGGCCGCCTCAGCGACGGCGCGGATCCGCCCGACATTCGACGAAAAGGTGGTGACCGCCACTCGGCCGGGGGCTTCGGCGATGATCTTGGCGAGCGAGGCCGACACCTCGCGCTCGCTGGGGCTGACGCCATCGCGCATGGCATTGGTGGAATCGGCGATCATGGCGAGGACACCCTCGTCGCCGATCGCACGCAATCTGGTTTCGTCGGTCGGTGCGCCGAGTACCGGCGTCGCGTCGATCTTCCAGTCGCCGGTGTGCAGCACCGTGCCCGCCGGCGTGCGGATCGCCAGCGCCACCGGCTCCGGGATCGAATGGGTGACGTTGACCGCCTCGATCTCGAACGCGCCGAGCCTGAAGCGGTCGCCGGCCTTGAACACCGTCACCGGAATATCGGGCGAGCCGGGCTCGCCCTCACGTTTGGCGGCCAACAGGCCGGCGGTGAAAGCGGTGGCGTGGACCGGCGCTTTCAGCCGCGGCCACAGGTCGAGCAGCGCGCCGAAATGATCCTCATGCGCGTGGGTGATGACGATGCCCTTGAGCTTCAGCCGCTGCTCTTCAATGAAGCGGATATCCGGCAGCACGAGGTCGACGCCCGGCATCTCCGGCCCGGCAAAGGACACACCGCAATCAACGACGATCCACTCCCGTTCTGCCTCGCGGCCGAAGCCATAGAGGGCGAAATTCATGCCGATCTCGCCGACACCGCCGAGCGGGCAAAACACCAGCTCGCTCTTGTTATCGTTGTTCATCAAGCCTCTGACTATTGGTCTCGTACCGACGCGACGGCACCGAAATGCACATCACCCGCCGCGATGCGGATCGCACGACCATCGGGTTCTCGCACCACAAGATGGCAGTCGGCATCGATCGTTTCAAACACACCGCGCACGATCCGGCCGCCAAGATCGACAGCCACCTGCGAACCGATTCCGGCCGCGGAGCGAAGCCACTTGTCGCGCACCGCGCTGAGGTCACGGCCGTCCCGCCAGAGCCTCAGATTGTCGACAAACGCATCGCTGAGCGCAAAGAACAATTCGCCCGCCGAACACGGACTACCGATTTCCTTCAGGTCGGTCGCTGGATAGGGCGTACCCGACGGATGGTCAACGACATTGACGCCGATCCCGATCGCCACCGCCACATCGGACGTTCCGACGCCACTGGTCTCCAACAGGATTCCGGAGAGCTTCGCGCCATTGGCCAGAACGTCGTTCGGCCATTTCAGCGTGAATCGGCCACCATTGGCCAGATCGCCGCCGTCCGGGGCGATCGCCACCCGGTCACGCGGCAGCACAACGTCAAGCGCGTCGCGCAGCGCCAGCGCTGCCACAAAACCGAGAGCGGCGGCCGCATTGATCTCAACCGTCGGCCGGATGAGCAGGGTCGCCGCGAGATTGCCTTTTTGTCCGACCCAGGGCCGGCCACGCCGCCCTCGCCCACCGGTCTGATGATCGGTCACCAGCCACAGCTTATCCGCTTCACCGGCCGCCGCCCGCTGCAGAGCGAGCGCATTGGTCGAGCCGATCTCAGCAAAGGTCTCAAGCCGAAAACCGGCCGCAATCGCGGTGGGTGAAAGGTTGAATCCCGCAGCCACCGTCAAAAGAATGTTTTCGCCGCGGCCTCAGCCGCCGCGAAGATCGGGCTGCCGATGAAGATGTAGATCGGGAAAACGACGAGGCCGGTGACCCACAGCACCGCGCGCAACTCGATCGCCATCGGCACGAAAGCCTCGGCCGGCGCTTCGAACCACATCGTCTTGACGACGCGCAGATAGTAAAACAGGCCGACGACGCTGGCGAGCACGCCGATGATGGCAAGCGGCCACAGCCCGGCATGCACCGCGGCCATGAAGACGAAGTACTTGCCGATGAAGCCGACGAGCGGCGGCAGTCCGGCGAGCGACAGCATCATGATCGTTAGGAACAGCGCCATCACTGGATTGGTCTGCGACAGACCGGCGAGATCGTCGATCTCCTCGACCATGCCCTCGCGGCGGCGCATCGCCAGGATGACGGCGAAGGTGCCGAGGGTCATCACCAGATAGATCGCCATATACAGCAGCACGCCGCGCACGCCCTCGACATTGGCCGCAGCGAGGCCGACCAGCGCATAGCCCATATGGGCGATCGAGGAATATGCCATGAGGCGTTTGATGTTGCGCTGGCCGATCGCGGCGAAGGCGCCAAGCAGCATCGAGGCGATCGAGATGAAGACGATGACCTGCTGCCAGTCGCCGACCAGCGAACCGAAGCTCTGCACGGTAAAGCGGGTGATCAGCGCCATCGCCGCGATCTTCGGGGCGCCGGCGAGGAAGGCGGTGATCGGCGTCGGCGCGCCCTCATAAACGTCCGGAGTCCACATATGGAATGGCACGGCGGAGATTTTGAAAGCCAGGCCGGCGAGGACGAAGACGATACCGACCATCAGGCCGAGCGAGTGGCCTCCCGACGAGACGACGCGGGCGATCTCGGTGAATTCGATCTGTCCGGTGAAGCCGTAAACCATCGACGCGCCATAGAGCAGCATGCCCGAGGACAGCGCGCCGAGCACGAAATATTTGAGGCCGGCTTCCGTCGAGCGCACCGAATCCCGGTTGATCGCGGCGAGCACGTAGATCGCCAGCGACATCAGTTCGAGGCCGAGATAAAGCGCGATCATATCGGCGGCCGACACCATCACCATCATGCCCGTGGTCGACAGGAGCACCAGGACCGGGAACTCGAAGCGGTTGAAGCGCTCGCTCTCGGCAAAGCCCACCGACATGATCACCGCCGCCGCCGAGCCGACGAGGACCAGGATCTTCATGAAGCGGGCAAAGGGATCGAGGACGAAGGAGCCGCCGAAGGCCGTGCCGAGCGGCGTAATCAGGATCAACCAGAGCGCCGCGATGATGATCACCGCGACCGAGAGGCCCGTCACCGTCTGCGAGCTTTTCTCGCCCATGAAAACGCCAAACATCAACAGGAACATCGCCCCGACGGAAAGGATCAGTTCGGGCGCGACGATCGAAAGGCTGCTAGCGAGCATATCGGGCATCATGGGCTGTGGGCCTCGGAACTATAATTGTGCATCCGGTCCCGCAAGCGACGGACCGGGATGCCTGGAGAGCAAACATCTGTGCGCGGGGCAGATCAAGCCGCCCCGCAACGGGATCATTGGGCGAGCGCCGCGGCCACCGTATGCGCCCCGTTGGCTTCAAGAGCCGCCGTATAGCTGGTGACGAGGTGCTCGACCGACGCCGCGGTCACATGAAAGACCGGCATCGGATAGACGCCGAAGAAGATGACCAGGACCACCAGCGGATAGAGCAGCAGCTTCTCCCGCCCCGACAGGTCGAGGATCGAGCGCAGGCTCTCTTTCTCCAGCGCACCGAAGATCACCCGGCGATAGAGCCATAGGGCGTAAGCGGCTGACAGGATGACACCGGTCGCGGCAAAGATCGCCACCCAGGTGTTGACCTTGTACACCGCCAGCATGGTCAAAAATTCGCCGACAAACCCACTGGTGCCCGGCAGGCCGACATTCGCCATGGTGAAGATCAGCATCACCACCGCGTAATGCGGCATCCGATTTACAAGGCCGCCATAGGCCGCGATCTCACGGGTATGCATGCGGTCATAGACCACGCCGACGCAGAGGAACAGCGCACCCGAGACCAAGCCGTGCGAGAGCATCTGGAAGATCGCACCCTCGACGCCCTGCTGATTGGCGGCGAAGATGCCCATTGTCACGAAGCCCATATGGGCGACCGACGAATAGGCGATCAGCTTTTTGATATCCTCCTGCATCAGCGCGACCAGCGAGGTGTAGATGATCGCCACCACCGACAGCGTGAACACGAAGGGCGCGAAATCCGCCGAAGCAATCGGGAACATCGGCAGCGAGAACCGCAGGAAGCCGTAGCCGCCGAGCTTCAACAGGATACCGGCAAGGATCACGGAGCCGGCGGTCGGCGCCTCGACGTGGGCGTCCGGCAGCCAGGTATGCACCGGCCACATCGGCATCTTCACCGCGAAGGAGGCGAAGAAGGCAAGCCACAACCAAGTCTGCATTTCAGCCGGGAACGGATGCTGCAGGAGCTCCGGGATCGAGGTCGTGCCGGCGTTCCAATACATCGCCATCATGGCGATCAGCATCAGCACCGAGCCAAGGAAGGTGTAGAGGAAGAACTTGTAGCTCGCATAGATGCGGCGCTTGCCGCCCCACACGCCGATGATCAGGAACATCGGAATGAGGCCGCCCTCGAAGAAAATGTAGAAGAGGACGAGATCCAGCGAGCAGAAGACACCGATGACCAGCGTTTCCAGCACGAGGAAGGCGATCATATAGTCCTTCACCCGCGTCTTGACGGACTCGAAGCTCGCCAGGATGCAGATCGGCATCAGGAAGGTCGTGAGGATCACGAACAGCATCGAGATGCCGTCGACCCCCATGTGATAGGTGATGCCGTCATCGCCGAGCCAGCGGACCTTCTCGACCATCTGGAATCCTGGATTAGACGGATCGAAATCGATCCAGATCCAGAGCGAAACGATGAAGGTGAACACCGTCGTCAACAGCGCGACGTTGCGCACGTTGCGCCGGGCAAGCTCGTTGTCGTCCTTGATGAAAAGGATGAGGAGCGCGCCAACCAGCGGCAGGAAGGTGACGGTCGAAAGGATCGGCCAGTCGGTCATCAGTTCGCTCCCCCGAGCATGCCCCAGGTAACCAATGCGGCCACGCCGATCAGCATCGCGAATGCATAGTGATAGAGATAGCCGCTCTGCAGCCGCACCACGCGGCCGGTGACGTCGAGGACGCGGGCGGAAACACCATCCGGCCCGAGGCCGTCGATGATCTTGCCGTCACCCGTCTTCCAAAGAGTTCGGCCGATGCGCTTGGCCGGCTGCACGAACAGGAAGTCATACAGCTCATCGAAGTACCACTTGTTGAGCAGGAACAGATACAAGCCGCGATTGCGCGTCGCCAGATCTTTCGGCAGGCTCGGCCGCGAGATGTACATGACATAGGCGACGAGAAAGCCGCCCACCATCATCAACGTCGGCAGGAACGAGACCAAGAACGGGATCGCGTGCATGTCGTGGAGGACATGATTGTTCGTGCCGGTGTAGAGCGCGGCATGCCAGAAGTGCTCGTAGCCCTCACCGATGAAGGCGTGCTCGAAGACGATACCGGCAAACAGCGCACCGGCGGCGAGCACGAACAGCGGCACCAGCATCACCGCCGGCGACTCGTGAACGTGATGCATCACGTCGGCGGCGGCGCGCGGCTTGCCGTGGAAGGTCATGAACAACAAGCGCCAGGAATAGAAGCTGGTCAGCGCCGCGGCGATCACCGTCATTCCCCAGCCATAGAGGGCGAAGGAATTATGGCCGGCATAGGCCGCCTCGATGATCGCGTCCTTCGAGTAGTAGCCTGCCGTGAACGGAAAGCCGGTCAGCGCCAGCGAGCCGATCACCATCATCCAGTAAGTGATCGGGATGTGCTTCCTGAGGCCGCCCATGCGCCGCATGTCCTGCTCGTCGGAGACGGCGTGGATCACCGAGCCGGCGCCGAGGAACAGAAGCGCCTTGAAGAAGGCGTGGGTGAACAGGTGGAAGATCGCCGGACCGTAGGCACCGACGCCGAGCGCGGTGAACATGTAGCCGAGCTGCGAACAGGTCGAATAGGCGATGACGCGCTTGATGTCGTTCTGGACGAGGCCAACGGTCGCGGCGAAGAACGCCGTCGTCGCGCCGATGAAGGTGACGAAGGTCAGCGCTGTGGAACTCAATTCGAACACCGGCGACATGCGCGCCAGCATGAAGACGCCGGCGGTCACCATCGTCGCGGCGTGGATGAGGGCCGAGACCGGGGTCGGGCCTTCCATCGCGTCCGGCAACCAGGTGTGCAGGCCGAGCTGCGCCGACTTGCCCATGGCGCCCATGAAGAGCAGCAGACAGACCACGGTGACCGCGCCGCCCATGGTGAGCGCGTAACCGGCAAAGGTCATAACGATATCGCCGGCACCATGGGCCGCCTGCGCCCCCGCCTCGGCCGCGGAGTGCGCCGCGCCACCGCCGAGCGTCGCGGCGACATCGGCCGCGCCGGCGAAGATGGTGTCGAAATTGACCGAGCCGAACAGCACGAAAATGCCGAAGATGCCCAGGGCAAAGCCGAAGTCGCCGACGCGGTTGACGATGAAGGCCTTCATCGCCGCGGCATTGGCGCTTGGCTTCTGGTACCAGAAGCCGATCAAGAGGTAGGAGGCGAGACCGACGCCTTCCCAGCCGAAGAACATCTGCACCAGATTGTTCGACGTCACCAGCATCAGCATGGCGAAGGTGAAAAGCGACAGATAGGCAAAGAAGCGCGGCCGGTGCGGATCGTGGTGCATGTAGCCGATCGAATAGATGTGCACCAAGGTCGACACCGTGTTGACGACGACCAGCATGACCAGCGTCAGGCGATCGATCCGCAGCGACCAGGACACGTCCAGCCCGCCCGACTGTATCCATTGGAGCAGCGGAACACGCAGCGTCTCCCCCTCGCCGAAGCCGAAGGAGATGAAGGCGATCCAGGACAGGACCGCAGCCACCACCATGAAGCTGCAGAGCGTGTATTCGCAGGCCTTGGCGCCGAGCTGCTTGCCGAAGAGACCGGCGATCAGGAAACCTGCAAGCGGCAGGAGGACGATGATCGTGTACACCGCGATCAGCCTTTCATCGTGTTGACGTCGTCGACGGCGATCGAGCCGCGATTGCGGAAGAAGACGACGAGAATGGCGAGGCCGATCGCAGCTTCGGCCGCAGCGACCGTCAGAATGAAGAGCGCAAAGACCTGGCCGACCAGATCGCCGAGGAACGCCGAGAACGCCACCATGTTGATGTTCACCGCGAGCAGGATCAGTTCCACCGACATCAGGATGGTGATGATGTTCTTGCGGTTCATGAAGATGCCGAAAACGCCCGTCACGAAGAGGATCGCCGCAACTGTCAGGTAATGGCCGAGACCGATTTCCATTGTATTCGGTTCCTTTCGCCTCAGATGCCCCGGCCGCTTTCGACCTTGCGGATCTCGATGGCGGTTGCGGGAGTCCGTGCGACCTGGGCAGGGATCGACTGGCGCTTCAAGCCCTGCTTGTGGCGCAGCGTCAGCACGATTGCACCGACCATCGCAACGAACAGGATCAGCCCGGCGAGCTGGAAGAAGAAAATGTAGCGGGTATAAAGAACATGGCCGAGCGCCTGGATGTTCGACATCTCGGTCAGCGGCGGCGTCGGCATCGCCGTCGCGGTCGCCAGTGCCGGATGATAGGCGCTGCCGGTGCCGGCGATGACCAGTTCGGCAAGAAGGACGAGGCCGATGATCAGGCCGAAGGGCGCGTATTTCATCGCCCCCTGCTTCATCCGCCCGAAGTCGAGATCGAGCATCATCACGACGAAGAGGAAGAGGATCGCCACCGCGCCGACATAAACCACGATCAGGATGAGCGCCAGGAACTCGGCCCCTGCGAGCAGGAACAGGCCCGCCGCTGCGACGAAGGTCAGGATCAGGAACAACACCGAATGAACGGGGTTTCGAGCGAGCACGACCATCATCGCAGCACCAACCGCGATGAACGCAAAGATATAGAAAAAGAATGCCTGAAGGCCGAGCATTCTCGGGCTCCCCTCATGTTCCGATCCGCAGCAAGGGGCCGCGTCGTTCCGTCCTTAGAGCGACATTTTAGAAGAAATCAAATGTCCGCTCTAACCATCTGATTTCATCATGCCAGAAGCAAAAGCCGCAGCTGCAGCCATCCCCTCCTGGCGGACAAGCAAGTCGGCGCCGCGATAACGTAAGCGCCGGCCCGGCCCGATTAGCGATACGGTGCGTCGAGCGCAATGTTGCGGGCGATTTCCCGCTCCCAGCGATCGCCGTTCTCAAGCAGCTTCTGCTTGTCGTAATAGAGTTCCTCGCGGGTCTCGGTCGCGAATTCGAAGTTCGGCCCCTCGACGATCGCGTCGACCGGGCAGGCCTCCTGGCAGAAACCGCAGTAAATGCACTTCACCATGTCGATATCGTAACGGACCGTGCGGCGGGTGCCGTCGTTGCGGCGCGGGCCGGCTTCGATGGTTATCGCCTGAGCCGGGCAGATCGCCTCGCACAGCTTGCAGGCAATGCAGCGCTCCTGGCCGTTGGGATAACGGCGCAGCGCATGTTCGCCGCGAAAGCGTGGCGACACCGGGCCTTTTTCGTAGGGGTAGTTCAACGTCGCCTTCGGCGCGAAGAAATACCGCATCGACAGGACAAACGCCTTGACGAACTCGATCAGGAACAGCGAGCGAACGGTCTGGGCAATCTGGGACATGGGCTTCGCCCTCCCCCTTCTCGACTTCAAGAGGCGATGGTCTGGCCGACGAACCAGCCCATCACCGGAAACAAAATCAATTGCGAGATCCGAGCAACGTTCAGCGCCATCCTGGCGCCAAGGCGTTCCGTCGGCTGCTCTTTCATCATCCGCTCGATCACGAAACCGATGACGACGAAGTCGACCACGCCAAGAGCAAGACCGACCAGAGCGCCGAGGATGCTCGGATCAATCATGTGGCCAAAGCACCCCAACCGGTGAGCTGCAGGACGAAGGCGACGATCACCACCATCGCCAGCGACAGCGGTAGGAAGACCTTCCAGCCGAGGCGCATAAGCTGGTCGTAGCGGTAGCGGGGCACGAAGGCTTTGACCATCGCGAACATAAAGAACACCAGCGCCACCTTGGCCAGGAACCAGATGATGCCCGGCACCCAGGTGAAGGGTGCGAAATTGAACGGCGGCAGCCAGCCCCCCAGGAACAGGATGGTGGTCAGGCAGCACATCAGGGTGATGGCCGCGTACTCGCCGAGCATGAACATCATATACGGGGTCGAGCCATATTCGACCATGAAGCCGGCAACGAGCTCCGATTCCGCTTCCGGCAGATCGAAAGGCGGACGGTTCGTCTCGGCCAGCGCCGAGATGAAAAACACGATGAACATCGGGAACAGGCTGAGCCAGTGCCAGTCGAGGAAGGTATTCGGCAGGCCGAGCATGGTGCCGAGACCGTTCTCCTGGGCGACGACGATGTCGCTGAGGTTCAGCGATCCGACGCAGAGCAGGACGGTGACGATGACGAAGCCGATCGAGACTTCGTAGGACACCATCTGCGCCGCCGAGCGCAGCGCCCCGAGGAAGGCGTATTTCGAGTTCGACGCCCAACCGCCCATGATCACCCCGTAGACTTCGAGCGAAGAGATGGCGAAGACGTAGAGGATGCCGATATTGATATTGGCGATCACCCAGCCGTCGGCCACCGGCACGACCGCGAAGGTTGCGAGCGCCAAGGTCACGGCAATGAGCGGTGCCAGGAGAAAGACGAACTTGTCCGAACTCGCCGGGATCGTCGGCTCCTTGATGATGAACTTCAAGAGATCGGCAAAGGACTGGAAAAGACCGAACGGACCCACCACATTCGGGCCGCGCCGCATCTGGACGGCAGCCCAGATCTTGCGGTCGGCAAGCAGGATATAGGCGATCAGGACGAGCAGAACGACCAGGAAGAGGACGCTCTGCCCGAGGATGATCAGACCGGGCAAGACATAGGTTGAAAAGAAGTCCGTCACGGTTGCCGGTCCTTATTCCGCTGCTTGGAGTGTCTCGCCGCTGGCGAGACGCGAGCACTCGGCCATCACCTTCGACGCCCGCGCGATGGGGTTCGTCAGGTAGAAATCACCAAGCTTGGAGCCAAGATGCGCATGGTCGAGGGACCCCGCCTTGTCGGCCAGCCGCAAGACATCGTCGATCGCTGCCGCCTCAACGCGGTCGGACCGCATTTGCGGGTGCGACTGGTAGAGATCACGCCGTAGCGCGGCAAGCGAATCGAAGGGCAAGGTCTTACCAAGCACCGCCGAAAGCGCCCGGATGATCGCCCAGTCCTCACGGGCGTCCCCTGGAGGAAAAGCTGCGCGAGACGCGACCTGCGCCCGGCCCTCGAGATTGACGAAAGTGCCGTCCTTCTCGGTGTAGGCCGCACCCGGCAGGATCACGTCGGCGCGATGGGCGCCGCGATCGCCATGGGTGCCGACATAGACGACGAAGGCGCCTGGCGCGATGTCGACCTCGTCGGCGCCGAGATTGAACAGCAACTCGACACTGCCCGACGTCATGTCGGCGAAGCTCAAGCCGCCCTTGCCCGGCACGAAGCCGATATCGAGGCCACCGACGCGCGATGCCGCGGTGTGGAGAACGTTGAAGCCGTTCCAGCCCTCGGTGACGGCCCCAATCTCGCTGGCGAGCGCGGCCGCCGACGCGAGAACCGCCGCACCGTTGTCGCCCGAAACCGCGCCGGACCCGACGATGATCATCGGCCGCTCGGCCTTCTTCAAGGCATCGAAGAAGCCCTTGCTTGCCTTGGCGACGTCGCTGAGGGTCTCGGTGCCAGCGCCGAGATAGGTATAGTCGTAGCGCAGATCGACATTTTCGCCGATCACGCCGACCGGAAAGCCGCCCATGCGCCAACGCTTGCGGATGCGGGCATTGAGCACCGCCGCCTCAAAGCGCGGATTGGCGCCGATGATCAGGAGCGCGTCGGCGTCTTCGATGCCGGCGATCGTGGTGTTGAACAGGTAGCTGGCGCGTCCGGCGGTCGGATCGAGCTTGACGTTGTCCTGACGGCAATCGAGCGAGGTCGAGCCGAGCAAACCGATCAGCCCCTTCAACGCCCACATCTCTTCGACCGCGGCAAGATCGCCCGCCACGGCGCCGATCTTCTCCGGCGCGGTTCCGGCGAGCTTTTCCTTGATCGCGGCGAAAGCCTCTTGCCAGCTTGCCGGTTGCAGGCGGCCGTCGCGGCGGACATAGGGCTTGTCGAGACGCTGGGTGCGCAGGCCGTCCCAGATGAAGCGGGTCTTGTCGGAGATCCACTCCTCGTTCACGGCCTCGTTCACGCGCGGCAGGATGCGCAGCACCTCGCGGCCGCGGGTATCGACCCGGATCGCCGAACCGACGGCGTCCATCACGTCGATCGACTCGGTCTTCGACAGCTCCCAAGGCCGCGCCTGGAAGGCGTAGGGCCGCGAGGTCAGCGCGCCGACCGGGCACAGATCGATGACGTTGCCCTGCAACTCGGAGGTCATCGCCTGCTCGAGGAAGGTGGTGATCTCGGCATCCTCGCCGCGACCGACGAGGCCGAGTTCCGAAATCCCGGCGACCTCGGTGGTGAAGCGGACGCAGCGCGTGCAGTGGATACAGCGCGTCATGATCGTCTTCACGAGCGGGCCGATATACTTGTCTTCGACCGCGCGCTTGTTTTCCTTGTAGCGCGAGGAATCGACGCCATAGGCCATCGCCTGATCCTGCAGATCGCACTCGCCGCCCTGATCGCAGATCGGGCAGTCGAGCGGATGGTTGATGAGCAGGAACTCCATCACGCCCTCGCGGGCCTTCTTCACCATCGGGGTGTTGGTGAACATTTCCGGCAACTCGCCGTTCGGGCCGGGGCGCAGATCGCGCACGCCCATGGCGCAGGACGCGGCAGGCTTGGGCGGGCCGCCCTTCACCTCGACGAGGCACATGCGGCAGTTGCCGGCGATCGACAGCCGCTCATGGAAGCAGAAGCGCGGGATCTCGGCGCCCGCCTCTTCCGCCGCCTGCAGCAGCGTATAGTGGTCCGGAACCTCGATCTCTTTGCCGTCGACTTTCAATTTCGCCATTATTCGACCCCCGACCGCCGCGAAGCCTCGTATACCCTAACGGCATCTTCGATCTTCACGCCGTTGATCGTCATCCCGGAAATCAGGGCGTTTTCGATCGTCATGTTGTTCAAGTTCACATTCGTGAGAAACGTGTTGGAAAGGTCTGCGTCCTCGATCCGTACGTTGCTCGAATTCACTTTGGAGTAGTCCGCGGCTGACAGGTTCACATTGCTGAACGTCGATTTCGAAAGGTCGACGTCTTCAAAAGACGATCCGGCGCAAGATGCATTGCGCACATCCAGTCCCTCCGTCTTGTCGTGAACGTTTGCCATCCTTTTACTCCGCCGCTTCCAGGACCGGCTTCACGTCGTGCGCATTGTGCGAATACTCATCGATGCGCCGCTCGATCTCGGCACGGAAGTGCCGGACGAGACCCTGGATCGGCCAGGCCGCCGCGTCGCCAAGCGCGCAAATCGTGTGACCCTCGACCTGCTTGGTGACGTCGAGGAGCATGTCGATCTCGCGCTTCTGGGCGTGGCCGGTCGCCATGCGCTCCATCACCCGCCACATCCAGCCGGTGCCCTCGCGGCATGGCGTGCACTGGCCGCAGCTCTCGTGCTTGTAGAAATACGAGATCCGGGCGATCGCCTTCACGATGTCGGTCGACTTGTCCATGACGATCACCGCGGCGGTGCCGAGCGAGGTCCTGATATCGCGTAGACCGTCGAAGTCCATCGGCGTGTCGATGATGTCGGCGCCCGGCACAAGCGGCACGGAGGAACCGCCGGGGATCACTGCGAGCAGATTGTCCCAGCCGCCGCGAATGCCGCCGCAATGCTTCTCGATCAGCTCGCGGAAGGAGATGCCCATCGCCTCTTCGACCGTGCACGGACGCTCGACATGGCCGGAAATGCAGAACAGCTTGGTTCCGGTGTTGTTCTGGCGGCCGATGCCGGCGAACCAGCTGCCGCCACGGCGCAGGATGGTCGGCGCAACGGCGATCGACTCGACGTTGTTGACCGTCGTCGGGCAGCCATAGAGGCCGACATTGGCCGGAAACGGCGGCTTCAGACGGGGCTGGCCCTTCTTGCCCTCAAGGCTTTCCAGAAGCGCCGTTTCCTCGCCACAGATATAAGCGCCGGCGCCGTGATGGACGACGATGTCGTAGTCCCAGCCGCATTTGTTGTCGCGGCCGAGATAGCCCTGTTCGTAGCACTCGTCGATCGCCAGCTGCAGCGCTTGGCGCTCGCGGACATATTCGCCGCGGACATAGATGTAGCAAGTATGGGCGCCCATCGCGAAACCGGCGATCACACAGCCTTCGATCAGCGTGAACGGGTCGTTCCGCATGATCTCGCGGTCTTTGCAGGTGCCGGGCTCCGACTCGTCGGCATTGATGACAAGATAATGTGGTCGCTCACCGACCTCCTTCGGCATGAAGGACCACTTCAGGCCGGTCGGGAAGCCCGCGCCGCCACGGCCGCGCAGCCCAGAGGCCTTCATCTCGTTGATGATCCAGTCGCGGCCCTTGCCGATGATATCGGCCGTGCCGTCAAAATGGCCACGCTTCAGCGCCGCCTTGAGGCTCTTGTCGCGCAGGCCGTAGATGTTGGTGAAGATCCGATCCTTGTCCTGAAGCATCACGCCTCTCCGTCACCGTTCTGCGCCGACCCTTGAAGATCCTTCGCCTGCCCGATCCAGCCTTCGCGCACCGCGCGGCCCCGGAATTCGAGATAATCGTCGACCCAGACGAGCTCGACCTCGCGCCACGCCGCGATCTGCGAGAAGTGGTAGACGCCGAGCTCATTCAGCTTCCCCTCGGCGACGGGGCCGACGCCGCGGATCTTCTTCAGATCGTCCTTGTCGCCCTGCGGCTGAGAGAGCAGACCCGCCGGCTTTTCGCCCGGCCGGCTGTCCGTCTTGGCGCCCTCGGCCTTGCTGTCGAAATGATCGTCCTGCGTCGGACCGGCCTTGGTGTCGGTCGTCCGCGTGCGTTCGCCCTCCATGATCGCAGGTCCGGTACCCGCCGGCTGGGTCGGACGCTTCGGATCATCAACATCCGTCGCACCTTGGCGTGCACCGCCCTCGCGGCCGGCGCCGGCAGCATGACCTTCGGCTGCGAGCGCGTCGCTCTGGCGGTGTTCAGTTTTCGGATCGACCTTGGCAGCGGACGCGGCGCCCGGTGCCGACATCGTCGGATCGGTTTCTTCGGACTCCGTGTTCGGACGGCCCGCCTCGGAAGGCGGCGTCGCGGCCGAGCCCCCAGCGCTCCTCTTGGCGCCGGCACCGTTGGCGGCATGATAGCCGTTCGGCTCGATCAGGTCATCATAGTCGCCGTTCAGCGAGGTCAGGCCGCCCAGCGGGGCCGACAGATGCCGACCATTCTGCGGGCCGGGCTGGACCTCGTCGCCGCGGCCAGCATCAAACAGATCGATGATTTCTTCCAGCCGCTCGGGCGTCAGATCCTCGTAGGTATCCTGAAACACCATCACCATCGGGGCGTTGACGCAAGCGCCGAGGCACTCCACCTCTTCCCACGACAAGGTGCCTGCCTCATTGCGATGGAACGGCTCGGCGTGGATCTTCTTGCGGCAGATCGCCTTCAGATCCTCGGCGCCCCGCAGCATGCAGGGCGTGGTGCCGCAGACCTGGACATGCGCCTTGGTGCCGACCGGATTGAGCTGGAACTGCGTGTAGAACGTTGCGACTTCGAGCACCCGGATCAGCGGCATGTCGAGCATCGCGGCGACATGTTCGATTGCCGCCTTGGTCACCCAACCGTCCTGGTCCTGCGCCCGCATCAGCAGCGGAATCACGGCAGACTGTTGGCGACCGTCCGGATATTTCTTGATCGTCGCTTCAGCCCAAGCGGCGTTCTTTTCGGTAAACGCAAAGCCAGCTGGTTGAGCGGCCTCTTCCGCGAGACGTCTGACAGACATTGGACCTCTATCTTAGAGCGGTTCAATAATCGATGTTGCGGCGCGTTCTATCACATGACGGGCAAAAGGCTAGTGACCACAGCCCGAAGTTTTGAATTGTCCACTTTCCCAAAGAAAGCGGCCGGCAGGGTCGGAAAACCCGCCTCGACGAGGATATTTTGCAGTGCGAAACCAGCTCTGGAGCCGCCTCTTTCGCACCCCCCATTCACAACGGCGTCGCCATCTAACCGGCGGCGCCCTGCCCGGGACGACTCAATCGGTCGCCAGCGGCAAAAATCAGCGATCGACTTCGCCGAACACGATGTCGAGCGTGCCGAGGATCGCCGAGACGTCCGCCAGCATGTGCCCCTTGCAGAGCACATCCATCGCCTGCAGGTGGGCAAAGCCCGGCGCGCGGATCTTGCACCGATACGGCTTGTTGGTACCGTCCGAGACCAGATACACGCCGAATTCACCCTTCGGCGCCTCGACGGCGGCGTAGACCTCGCCCTCGGGCAGATGGAAGCCTTCGGTGTAGAGCTTGAAGTGGTGGATCAGCGCTTCCATCGAGCGCTTCATCTGTCCGCGCTTCGGCGGCACCATCTTGCCGTCGATCGCGGAGACCGGGCCGGTCTTTTCCGATCCCGACAAGCGCTCGACGCACTGCTTCATGATGCGGATGGATTCGCGCATCTCGACCATGCGAATCAGATAGCGATCGTAGCAGTCGCCATTCTTGCCGATGGGGATGTCGAATTCCATCTCGTCGTAGCACTCATAGGGCTGCGCCTTGCGCAAATCCCATGCCGCGCCCGAACCGCGCACCATCACGCCGGAAAAGCCCATCGCCCAAGCATCGTCGAGATTGACCACGCCGATGTCGACATTGCGCTGCTTGAAGATGCGGTTGCCGGTGAGCAGCTCTTCAAGGTCGTCGCAGACCTTCAGGAACGGATCGCACCAGGCGCCGATATCGTCGACGAGTTGCTGATCGATGTCCTGATGAACGCCGCCCGGACGGAAATAACCGGCATGCAGCCGGGCTCCCGAGGCGCGCTCGTAGAACACCATCAGCTTTTCGCGTTCCTCAAAGCCCCACAGTGGCGGCGTCAGCGCACCGACGTCCATCGCCTGCGTGGTCACGTTGAGGATATGCGACAGGATGCGGCCGATCTCGCAGTAGAGAACGCGGATCAGCTGCCCGCGCTTCGGCACCTCGACTCCGGCGAGCCGCTCGACCGCGAGGCAGAAGGCATGCTCCTGATTCATCGGCGCGACATAGTCGAGACGGTCGAAATACGGAATCGCCTGGAGGTACGTCTTATGCTCGATCAGCTTCTCGGTGCCGCGATGCAAAAGCCCAATATGCGGATCGACGCGCTCGACGATCTCGCCGTCAAGCTCAAGCACCAGACGCAGCACGCCGTGGGCTGCCGGATGCTGCGGGCCGAAATTGATATTGAAGTTGCGGACGTCGATCTCAGCCATTCGGCTTGTCCTCTTCGGAAGCGAACTGGGCGAAGAACTCCGCCCCGGTCATCGTCTTCGTCTCATTGGCGAACGCGTACCAGGCGGGCTTGGAGTCGATGAAAATCTGATCGCTCATGGCAGCATCGCCCAAATCGTCGAACGCCATGGCGGAAATTGCGTAATGGCCGGCGTCCTTCGAACGCCAAAACAGCGACGTGCCGCAGCGGTTGCAAAAGCCGCGCTCGCCCCAGGCCGACGACTCGTAGATGCCGAGCGAGTCGGTTCCCGAAAGCACCACCGTGTCCGAAGCCTTCAACGCCATGAAAGGCGCACTCGCCCATCGCCGGCAGATATCGCAGTGGCAGACGCCGATCGCCTGCGGCTCGACATCGGCATCGATGCGAACGCCGCCGCACAGACATTTGGCCTGGAGGCGCCTATTGGCCATATCGCACCCCCCGCCTCACGGCCGCTTGGCCTTCTCGTCGCCGGGCAGCACGTAGTCGGTACCTTCCCAAGGCGAGAGGAAATCGAAGTTGCGGAATTCCTGGCGCAGTTCGACCGGCTCGTAGACCACCTGCTTTTTCTCGTCGTCGTAGTGAACCTCGACGAAGCCGGTCAGCGGGAAATCTTTCCGCAACGGATGCCCCTCAAAGCCGTAATCGGTGAGGATGCGACGCAGGTCCGGATGGCCGGTAAACAGGATGCCGTAGAAGTCGTAGGCCTCGCGCTCGAACCAGTCGGCCGCCGGAAAGACGTCACAGATCGACGGCACCGGATCGTCCTCGGCGGTCCGCACCTTGACGCGGATCCGCTGATTCTGACGCGGCGACAACAGGTGGTAGACAACCTCGAAGCGCTTCTGGCGGGCCGGATAATCGACGCCACACAAATCGATCAGATTGATGAACTGAGTCTGCGGATCGTCCCGCAACATCGTCATCGTCTTGATTAGGTTCTCTGGCGCAACGACGATCGTCAGCTCGCCGAAGAGATGCGCGCTCGACTCGAGTCTCTCACCGAGCCTTTCGGCCAGATAATCGGCCATGTCCTTGGTCGCGAAATCACGCATGCCGCAGCTCCAAGACTTCAGCGTTCGATGGTGCCGGTGCGGCGGATCTTCTTCTGCAGAAGAAGCATGCCGTAAAGCAGCGCCTCGGCGCTCGGCGGACAACCGGGAACGTAGACGTCGACCGGAACCACCCGGTCGCAGCCGCGCACCACGGAATAGGAATAGTGGTAATATCCGCCGCCGTTGGCGCAGGACCCCATGGAGATGACGTAGCGCGGCTCCGGCATCTGATCGTAGACCTTGCGCAGCGCCGGCGCCATCTTGTTGGTCAGCGTGCCGGCGACGATCATCAGATCCGACTGGCGGGGCGACGCGCGCGGCGCAAAGCCGAATCGCTCGGCGTCGTAGCGCGGCATCGACATCTGCATCATCTCAACGGCGCAGCAGGCGAGGCCGAAGGTCATCCACATCAAAGAGCCCGTGCGGGCCCACTGGATGACCTCGTCGGTCGATGTGACGATGAACCCCTTATCGGCCAGTTCGTCGTTGATTTCCGTAATGAAAGGGTCGTTGGCCGGCGCGACCGGCCGCGCCGTCGCGGCGCCGGCGCCCATGCCCGCTTCCGGGGCCCGCGGAGCGAGCGGCTTGTCGCCGATGATCAATCCCATTCCAGTGCGCCTTTTTTCCACTCGTAGACAAAGCCGACCGTCAACACGCCGAGGAACACCATCATCGACCAGAAACCGAACCAGCCAAGCGTCCCGAAGCTCGCGGCCCAGGGAAACAGGAAGGCGACTTCAAGATCGAAAATGATGAAGAGGATCGACACCAGATAAAAGCGGACATCGAACTTCATGCGCGAATCGTCGAAGGCGTCGAAGCCGCATTCGTAAGCCGAGAGCTTTTCGTCGTCCGGCGCCTTGAAGGCGAGCAGGAACGGCGAGACGAGGAGCGCCAGACCGATGATCAACGCGACACCCACGAAGATCACGATCGGCAGATAAGAGGCGAGAAGTTCGCTCATCGGACCATTTCATCCAGCGTGACGGTCGGAGGCTACGGACCCGCGTCCGCGCCAAGGGCTCGGCGGCTGATAGCGTTGCGCCATGCCGCGTCGCAGCGAGGGTTATCCCCTTCTTAGAATCAGTGCAAGGCGTTCGAGTCGCAAGTTCACGGCTAGCCGTAAGCTAGATCTCTAACTGCGCCCGCCAAGGCCTATCGCAGATGCGCGCGGCGCATGCGCAGAGACGTTCTTGCCATTTGCAGACCGGACCGCGAGGATACCGCGTGACCCTTTGGGAAGATTTTGAACGGAGAACGACTCGTGGCGGATTCGAAAGAGAACGGCTGGCTACCGATGGGCAGCGCAAAGCGCGACGGACAGCGCATTCTGGTCACGGTGCGCGGTGGCGAACAAGGGGCGGCAGAGGTCGATACCGTGCGGTTTCAGACAGTGCGCGGCAGTTCCGAGCGGTGCTGGGTGGCGACCGATATGGGACCGGACGGCCTCGTCGCCTATGACGAGGATGAACTCGTTGCCTGGATGCCTTGGCCCGAACCGACCGAGCGCACTGCCGGCGCGATCTTCCCTGCTCCGGCCAACGAAGTCGATTTCGAGGAGGCCGGCTCAGGCATCTGAGTCGGCATGACGCTGCGGCGCAGCAAGATTTCGCAGCGTCAGGCCGCACAGGAAAAATCCGCTGCCGACGGGCGATGACTCACGTCCGACCCGAGACCCGCCCAGCCAAAATGTCTCACCGACCTCAGTCGATAGCCGGGAAACCATAACAATATAAGGAAATTCTTGTCACGTCTTAAGAGTTCTTAAGACTGAAATGGCGCGAGTGACGGGGCTCGAACCCGCGACCTCCGGCGTGACAGGCCGGCACTCTAACCGACTGAGCTACACCCGCGCTTTGGCCGCCGCAGCGGCTGATGAGCGGTCGTTTACGGACTAGCCCTGCGCCTGTCAAGCGCCGAGATCGGATCGGTCGGAGAAAGCTTGCCAGACCGACATGGAACTGTGACAAATTGCGCCAAACGACCCGAATGGAGGGGATTTATGCGCGATCATGGCGGCAAGAATCGTGGCCATCATGGCCCGAACCGAAGCCTACGCCATGCCGCGACGGCTGATATCCGACGCTTCGATTCGCCCTCGCGCGCCGGGCGTTCGACAGGATGCACAAACGACGCGCGATGCTCTTGAGTCACCGCATCGAGCCCGTCGCTGAAAGACGGGCCAGAGGCGCCCCCTCGTGCGCGTCAGTTGGCGGCGATGCCCGCCTTCTCGGCCTTCTCGGTCTCGGTGCGCGTGCGCAGCGCCTCGCAAGGGTCATCGACGCTCGCGCGCGGCGTGAAAATGGTGAAGTCGTAGGGCGCGGGCTGATCTGCCTTCAACCCGTAATCGGCGGGCTTGCTGTCTTGGCCGGCGACTTCCATCATCCGCACCGACAGCGTGTGGCCGTCGGTGTCCTTCCGCTCGATGATCGATGGCACGCCGCGATCCTTGCGCACATGCCCTGCGCCGGCGATCAACACCGCCTTGTCGCCAGTTTTCGCCGCATCGATCATCGCTGCAGCGAGCGAGCGGTCACGCGCCTGCTGGGCATCGGCCATCGCCGCGAGCGCCGAGGACGGCATCAGACCACAATGGGCGTCGCGGATTTCGTCCATCAGTTCGGCAAGGTTTTCGGGCTTGACCGCATCGTCCAGCGATAACCGCTTGCGCTCCTCGGGCGGGAGAGCGCTAAGTCCATTGCGGGCCATGGAGCTGACGACCGCAGGGTCGAGATCGCCGCCGGAGACTGGCAGCCCCTCGCTCTTGGCCGCTTCGAACAGCGGCCGGTACATCGAAAAGTCCGGCCATCCGCGCTGCGACCACGCCAGCTTGTCGCCAAGCGTATCGAGATCAAGCGACATGTCGGACTTGGTTCCGAAATCCGCAACAACGCCGTTCAGATGCTGCGGAATCATCTCGAAGACCAGCGCCATATCGTTCGATTCTTTGGCAAGATCGGAAACGATGTCGGCCTGCAGGCGATGATGATCGGGATTGTCGTGATTTTCGCCGAGCAGAAGATAGCGGGCAGACTGGGCAGCGCCAAGCAACGATGCGGCGTCGGACGGGCGGCCATCACCCTGGAAGATGCCCCCCACCAGCGGATTGTCGCTGAAGAACCTGGATTTCCAATGCGCCTCGTCATCATCGAAACCCCGATTGGAAAGCCGGGTCGTTTCGAAGGCCGGATGCACCGCAGCGTCCGTAGCCGCCGCATCGCCCGCCGCGGCGACTTTGTTGAGAAAGGCAGCGGCACCATTCTTCGTACCGGTCGGTGTCGCGTCCGGAGCCAGCGCCGTTGCGCCGGCACCGCCAGCACCGTCACCATCGCCATCCGTAGCGCCCGCCGTCAACGCGCGGTGCGATGCCCCTGCGAAAGGCTCGACCGTCGCCACATGCACGGAGGCGAAATCCTCGTCGCCCTTCTTACGATAGGCGAGTGAAACCCGATCCGACACACCCGGATCGCCAAACTTATCTCCGGCTGCCTTGTCATCGTCGGCAGCCTGAGCCGTCTTCGGAACACGTGACGTCGCCAGAGCTGCGGGCACCGACGGGTCGGCCGGAATGCTCTGCGCAACGCTGTATCCGATCCCACCGAGGACCGCTGCAAGCGACGGAACGATCCAATGACGTCGTTTCAAGTTTGAAGGCCCCCAGAACTCCAAATGGCAGCTTTGTCTCCTTCCCCAAGGAATCAAAGCCTTCGCACACTTTCCGCATTGCGCAATCTTGTGGCAAAACTATTGCAGAACAGCTGTTGGCGACAAAAATATCCGCCCGAAAGGTTTCGTCCACAGGCTTTGACCGGATTTTGCCGTCATTTCTCCCCTAGCAACGCCCGCGCGGTGATCATCCGCATGATTTCATTGGTGCCCTCGAGGATCTGATGAACCCGAAGATCGCGAACGATCTTCTCGATTCCATAGTCGGCGAGATAGCCATAGCCACCATGCAGTTGCAGCGCCATATTGGCGACCTCGAAGCTGGTGTCGGTGACAAAGCGCTTGGCCATGGCGCAGAACTTCGTCGCGTCGGGGGCCTTGCAGTCGAGCTTCCACGCCGCCTGGCGCAGAAACACGCGAGCAGCCTGCAGCTCGGTCTCCATATCGGCGAGGCGGAACTGCAGCGCCTGAAATTCGGTCAGCGCTCGGCCGAAGGCTTTTCGCTCGCGCATATAGTTGACCGCCTTGTCGAGCGCGGCCTGGGCAGCGCCGAGAGCGCAGGCAGCAATGTTGAGCCGCCCCCCGTCGAGCCCCATCATCGCGTAGAAAAAGCCCTTGCCCGCCTCGCCGAGAAGGTTCGTCGCCGGCACCCGGCACGCGTCGAAATGCACCTCAGCGGTCGGCTGTGCGGTCCAGCCCATCTTGGTTTCCGGCGCCCCGAAGCTGAGGCCCGGCCGGCCGTTTTCGACGAGAATCGCTGAAATCCCGCGCGCCCCGGCCTCGCCAGTGCGGGCCATGACGAGGTAAAGGTCGGAGAAGCCCGCGCCCGAAATGAAACTCTTGGTGCCATCGAGCACATAGTCATCGCCCTCGCGCCGGGCGCTGGTGCGCAGCGCCGAGGCATCCGAGCCCGAGCCGGGCTCGGTCAGGCAGTAGCTGCCAACAGCCTGCATCGTGGCCAGCTTCGGCAGCCATTCGGCCCGCTGAGCGTCGGTGCCGAAGCTGTCGACCATCCAGGCGACCATGTTGTGGATCGACAGAAAGGCCGAGACCGTCGGATCGCCATAAGACAGCGCCTCGAAGATCAGCGCGGCGTCGAGGCGTGACAGGCCGGAGCCATAGTCGTCGCGCACATAGATCGCCGCCATGCCAAGCTGTGCAACCTCCTCCAACACCTCGCGCGGCAGGCTCTTGTCGGCCTCCCAGACGGCCGCGAACGGCGCCATCTTCTCCGTCGCAAAGCCGCGCGCCATCGCAAAGATCTGCTCCTGCTCGTCACTCAGCGCGAAATCCATCGAACCGCTCCCTCGCCCCCGTCACCTCGCCCGAAAATGCCAGCGCCTGGCGCTTTTCGAGAGGCGGCATCCAGCCAGACCCGGCGGCATTGTGATGCCACCTCGTGGATTGAATTTGACATTTGCATCCCGGTTGGGGTCGTCCTTTGGATGAAATGTCAAATTCGAAAAATCCCCGAGGATCATAACCTTGGCTCGTGGTCATTGCGATTCCGACATGTGCTGTGCGGTCTCCACACCACGGGACCAAATGTCGGAATCGGAACACCGGCGCGCGCCGCGTCGGTTTGGATGCAACACGCCTTGTCACGATTCTTTCGCGAAATGTGGGTTCTGCCCGGCTCAAACTTGGAAGCAGTCCTTGCAATTCTTCCGAACTGTCATTGATGGAACGGAACCCTCGTGCAGTTCTTCGGCCTGATTGCCAAGATGGCGCTCAAGGCCATCCGTGGAGACGGCGCTCTGCCAACGCTAGCCATCCGCTTGGTCACGGCTCCCTCTTTGAAACAGGCAAAGCCGGGGGCGCCACCGCCCCCGGCTTTGTCGTCATGGCAAAATACTGAGAATTATGACGTGAGAGCGTCCGTTTTGGCCTTTTGAAAGACGCAAGGTGCTCGAATGTCGCTCAGTGGATCCCCTGTTTCAAGGCCTTTACCGCAGCATCGATGTCGGTCAGGACATCGAAGCGGTTGAGCATCTCGCCGAAGCGGCGAACGATCGTTGTCAGTTCTTCCTCAGATAGGAGATTGAGGATGCCGACACGCACCTGCGTCGGCTCCGACAGCGTCGGCCAAATGCCGAATCCTTCACTCCGGCAGGCGGTAACGAACTCCTTTTCCCGGCCCTTCAGATCACCCGGCAGATCGAGCACGATCAGGCTGGTCATGTTCGAGGTGATAGTGCAGCCCATCGCCTGCAGCGCCGCCCGCAGCGCCCGTTCAGCGGTGCGGTAGCGCTCCGAGCGCTGCAACAGACCCTGCTCCAGCACCATGCGCAGCGCCTCATGGAAAGAAGCGACGGCATAGGGCGAGTGGGTGCGATGATAGGTGCCCTTCTCGACGTCCTGGCCATCGATAATGCCCCAATGACGCGCCTCCATCAGCGGGTGATGGACGAAGCTGCGGGCACCGATTTTGCGCAATTCGGCAATGTAGCGGTCGGAAAAGCTCACCGGCGCATAGGTCAAAGGCAACGCCATCATACCCTTTTGCGGACAGGACGCCCAGCCGACGATGCCGGGATGGTCATCGATCTTCAGTTCCGCAATGCCGAGTGAGGAGACCGCGTCGATCAGCCCCAGTACGCCGTGGCGCTCGCAGGCCTCGGAGAACCCTTTGACGTCGTTGACGCGGCCGGAGCCGGTTTCCCAGTGGGCCATTGCCGCCCATTTCGGCTTGTGCTCGGCCAACGCCGCCTCGACGATCTCGCCGGTGACGGATTGGCCGTGCGGCACTCGGATGGTGATGACGGAGGCAGCCTGGGGGTCGAGCGGATTGGCGTTCAGCTCCTCCTCGGTCGCCGCTTTCATACGGACCGACAGCGCGTCGATGTCAGAGAAGGTGCCGTTGACGAACATCACGATCTTGTCGCCCGGATGGACGACCGAGAACATGGCGTCGAGACCGCTCCAGCCGGTGCCGGCGATGCCGAAGGTGTGGACGTTTTGGGTGCCGAAGATCTCGCGCAGCATCTGCTTGCACTCGATCATGCCGCGCAGGACGTCCGGCTGCATGTGATCGGCAACGCCCGGGCTCGTATAAGCCGCGAGAACCCGATCGGCGGTATTGCCCGGGCCGGGACCGGCGGCGATGGTGTTCGGAATGTCGAGGCGCGGAAAAATGGGCGCGTTCATTGAGTCTCCTCCTCTTGTGACGGGGCGCATGCCGCGATGTCGCATCGCATGCCCGCACGCCGATCTGGCAAACGGGCCCAGTCACGCCCTTGATTGCAAAAAGACGGTGCGACAGGGTTTTTGGCCACGCTCACGCGGGTGCTTCCTGCTGCCCCATCGGGTACTCGTACCGACCGCAACGGATAGAGCCGTGCCGAAGCGGACCCTGGCGGATGCCCGATCGACCACCTGAAATGGCCGCCGGGCCACAGCACCAGCTCACGCCCAGCGCAGGTTAAGCGACGCGGTTGGGCAAATTCTCGCCGGCGAAGAATGCGTCGAGATTGTCGGCCACCATCATGCCCATCGCCTCACGCGTCGCCCTGGTCGCGCTGCCGAGATGCGGCAACAGGACCGCATTGGTCTGGAGGAGTGCCGCTGGGATCGTCGGCTCGTCCTCATAGACGTCGAGGCCAGCGCCGGCGATCGTGCGGCTGCGCAGCGCATCGGCGAGCGCCTGCCCATCGATAATCTCGCCGCGCGCCGTATTCACCAGAATCCCCGTGGGCTTCATCAGCGCCAGTCGCTCGGCATTGATCAGGTGAAAATTCTCCGCGCCGCCTGGCATATGGAGCGAAACGGCGTCAGCCTCATGCAGCACGGCCTCGATGGAATCGCGGGACTGAGCGGCGGATTCTGCCGCCAGATCCGGCGCGATCGGAAAGGCGTCATAATAAATGACCTTCATGCCGAAGCCATGATGGGCGCGCTTTGCCGCCGAGCGGCCGATCCGGCCGAAGCCGAGGACACCAAAGGTCGCACCCGAGACCTTGGCGCCCATCATGTGGGTCGGGCGCCAGCCGGTCCAACGGCCGGCCCTCACCTGACGCTCGCCTTCCGAGGTGCGCCGCGCGACCATCAACATCAAGGTGATCACCAAATCTGCAGTGCATTCCGAGAGAACCCCAGGTGTATTGGTCACGACAATGCCGGCGGCCTTGGCGGCGTCGAGGTCGATATGGCTAAAGCCGACACCATAATTGCCGAGGATTCTGACCCGCGATCTTGACTGAGGAAAAAGCTCGGCAGGCAGCTTGTCGCTGATCGTCGGACAAATGGCGTCATACTTAGCAAAGGCCGTTGCGATCGCATTACTCGCCATCGCAACATCCGTCGGGTTCAGCGTCGCATTATAACTCTTCGACAGTCGCTTCTCCACCACCGCCGGCCAGCGGCGGGTGACTAAGATCTTGGGTTTTGCCATCGCGCTTCAAGCCGCTTGCTTGGTCTCGCCGAGAAGATTGGCAACGGTTTCGCCAAAGGCGGACGGATGCGGGATGATGTGGTGGCCGCATTCGCGAATGATCTCCACCTTCTCCTGGGCCGATTCGCCCTCGCCCGAAACGATCGCGCCGGCATGGCCCATGCGCTTGCCCTTCGGCGCGGACAGACCGGCGATATAAGCCAGAAGCGGCTTGGAGAAATGCTCCTTGGCCCAGCGCGCCGCGTCCACCTCCTGCGGGCCGCCGATCTCGCCGATCATCACCACCGCGTCGGTCTCTTCGTCCTTCTCGAACAGCTCCAGAAGATCGCGGAAGGAGGAACCGTTGATCGGATCGCCGCCAATGCCGATGCTGGTCGACACGCCGATGCCCCGCGCCTGCAGCTGGCTCGCCGCCTCGTAGCTGAGCGTGCCGGATCGCGCCACGATGCCGATCCGGCCGGGCGTGTAGATCGAGCCTGGCATAATGCCCATCATCGCCTGTCCGGCAGTGATCATACCAGCGCAATTCGGCCCCATCAACATCATCCGGTTTTCCGCCCGGTAACGGCGCATGTAGCGTTTCACCCGCATCATATCCTGGGCCGGAATGCCGTCGGTGATGCAGACACAGGTCTTGATGCCGCTATCGGCCGCTTCCATGATCGAATCGGCGGCAAAGGGCGGCGGCACGAAGACGATCGAGGCCTCCGCACCGGTTTCGGCGACGGCGCCCTTGACGGTCGAAAACACCGGCAGGCCGAGATGGGTCGTGCCGCCCTTGCCGGGAGTCACGCCGCCGACGACCTGGGTGCCGTAAGCCTTCATTTCCTCGGCGTGGAAGCTGCCGATCCGGCCGGTAATCCCCTGCACCAGAACCTTGGTCTCTTTGGTGAGCAAAATAGCCATTGAACTTCGTCTCCCGTCAGGCCGCGGCGCTGTGGCCGAGCTTTTTCCATTCGGCAACCGCCATCTCGGCTGCATCGGCGAGCGTATCGGCAATGATGACATCCGGCGCCTTCTCGGCGAGGATCCTTTTGCCCTCTTCGACCTTGGTGCCGGATAGCCGTACGATCAGCGGCAGGTCGAGGCCTACCTCTTCCCGCGCCTTGACGACGCCCTCGGCGACCCAGTCGCAGCGATTGATGCCGGCGAAGATATTGACGAGGATCACCTTGACGTTGCTGTCCTGGAGAACGGCGCGGAAACTCTTGGCCACCCGTTCGGGGCTCGCTCCGCCGCCGATGTCGAGGAAATTCGCCGGCTCGCCGCCCGACAGCTTGATCATGTCGAGCGTCGCCATAGCGAGGCCGGCGCCGTTGATGATACAGCCGATTTCGCCGTCGAGACCGACGTAGGACAGGCCGCGATCCGAGGCGAAGGTCTCGCGCGGATCCTCCTGGCTCTTGTCGCGCATTTCGGAAATGTCCGGCCGGCGGAACAGCGCGTTCTCGTCGAAGCTCATCTTACAATCGAGCGCGACGAGTTCGCCCTTGGAGATCACCAGCGGATTGATCTCCAGCATGGTGGCGTCAAAGTCGCGAAACACCCGGTAGCAGGCCAGCAGCGTGTCGGTCGCCTTGCTGACCACCGAGCCGTCGAGGCCGAGACCGAACGCCAGTTCGCGTGCCTGGAACTTCTGCATGCCGGCGCCCGGATCGACGGTGATCTGGATCAGGCTGTCAGGCTCCTTTTCGGCGATCTCTTCGACCTCCATGCCGCCCGAGGCCGACGCCATGATCTTGATCCGCTCCGCCTTCCGATCAAGAACGATGCCGAGATAGAGTTCGCGCTCGATCGGTACCGTCTCCTCGATATAGAGGCGGTTGACGAGGTTGCCCTTCGGGCCGGTCTGCTGGGTGACGAGGCGCCGGCCCATGAGGTTGTCGGCCGCCCGTTCCACCTCCTCTTCGCTGCGGCACAAGATGATGCCGCCGGCCTTGCCGCGTGCGCCTGAGTGGATCTGCGCTTTGACCACCCAGGCCTTGCCGCCGATCTCGCTGGCACGATAGCGGGCCTGTTCGGGACTATAGGCGATGCCGCCGCGCGGCAGCTTGACCCCATGGGTGGCCAACAGCTCTTTCGCCTGGAATTCGTGGATGTTCATCGGGGCCTCCTCGTTTGCAGCGTGATGCCGGCAAGCAGCGGAACGGTCGGGTGATGGTGCGGCCACTGGCGGGCGCACCGTCGCGTGAATGATGGTCGGCGCAGCGGTCTCAGCCGGCGCGGGCGCGAATGGCGTCGTCGACGGCGATGACGTTTCTCGCCATGCGCTCCGACGCCGCGTCGATCATCTTGCCATCGAGGCTCGCCGCGCCCTTGCCGGCAGCGGCGGCCTCCTTCAGCGCCGCGAGAATGCGGCGGGCCTTGTCGACCTCGCCTCCAAGCGGCGAGAATTCGTCATTGGCAAGCGCGATCTGGCTGGGATGGATCGCCCATTTGCCCTCGATGCCCAGCGCCGCGCCGCGCTTGGCGGCCGCCCGGTAGCCGTCCGGATCGGAGAAGTCGCCGAATGGACCGTCGATCGGCCGCAAGCCATAGGCCCGGCAGGCGACGGTCATGCGTGACAGCGCGAAATGCCATTGGTCGCCGGGATAGTCCGGGTGAAGGCCGCCGATATTGACGGTGCGCGCCTTGTTGAAGGCGGCATAGTCGGCAACGCCGAAATGCAGCGCCTCGAGCCGCGAGGGCGCGGCGGCGATCGCCTCGACATTGGCCATGCCGAGGGGCGTCTCGATCAGCGCCTCGATACCGACCTTGTTGCGATAGCCCCTGGCCATCTCGATCTGGTTGAGCAGCGCCTCGACCATGTAGACGTCGGCCGGCACGCCAACCTTCGGGATCATCACCATGTCCAGCTTGTCGCCGGCCTGCTCCATGACGTCGACCACGTCACGATACATGTAATGGGTGTCGAGGCCATTGATGCGGACCGACATGGTCTTGTTCTTGGCCTTCCAGTCGATCTCGTTCAGCGCCGCGATGATGTTGCGGCGGGCGCGCTCTTTATCGTCCGGCGCGACGGCATCCTCGATATCGAGAAAGATGCAGTCGGCGGCGCTGTCGGCGGCCTTTTCGATCATCGTCGGATTCGATCCGGGCACTGCCAGCGTCGAGCGCTGGACCCGCATGGTCCGCAGGTTGTGTATCGAATGGCTCATTCTGTGCTCCTCCCAATCCGGCCGCCATGGCAGCCGCCGGCCGTTGCCCGGTGCGGACAGGCAGATGGTTTCCGGTGCCGAGCGGCCGCATGGCAGCGCCGCTTATCACCAAGCCTCTCCCGACGTTTCGACCGCTTTGCGGCCCGATGCCTGGCGAAGATCCATCCCCGCTGCACCGCGTCGCGTCTCAGGCCGACTGCCTCCCGTCGTCTGTCCGTCCCTGAAGGCTATGGCAGAGGAGCCAGCACCAGCCACACACTGGCGGATAGAAAGTCATCGTCCTGAGACCAGTTGCCGCCTACCCGTTTGGAGAACCGATCGACCCGCGGGGCTGGCCGCCGGCGCATCGCCAGCCACAATGGCAAGCGATCAGTTCTGGATTTCGCGGGTCCACAGCGCCACAGCCATGGAACGGTTGCGCACGTTGAGCTTCTCATAGATATTTTTGAGATAGTACTTGACCGTGTTTTCCGACATCCCGATGCGATTGGCGATCTGCTGATTGGTCCAGCCGCGGGCGAGAATGTCGAGCAACTCGCGCTCGCGCACATTGAGGGCGGCGAGCGGCGTATCGTTCACCGAGGCGAGATCAATATAGGGAATGCAGATCTGGCCGGCGGCGACCGCCCGCAGGGTGGTGAAGAAGATCTTCACGTCGTCCTGCTGGTAGCAATAGCCTCGGGCGCCGAGCCGCACCGCTTGGCGCAGCGCGCTTGGCTCGCGGTTGTTGCTGAACACCACCGCGCGAATCGGGCTGTTCTTCGCCTTCAGGCGACGCAGCACCTCCACCGCCTTCATGTCGGCGAGTTCCCAGGCGATCACCGCCAGATCGATGTCGTCGTCGGTCGCGGTGATCAGATCCGTGCCGCGATCGGTGACGCGGGTAAGCTTCAGATCTTCTTCCTCGGCTACGAGGCCGCTGATGGCCGAGACCACAAGCGGGTTGGCCTCAAGCAGAAAGACACGAGTCGACTGCGATCGCGGATGTTGCTCCGCCATCGTACCCTCCCAGAATGCGTGCCCTCCTGACCGTCGTTTTGTAGACGAAACCACTGCGCTTGTCTTTCCCTCGATCGGCGAGCGATCGCAACCCGGCTCCTCTCCAACCGTCCAAACCGGCCTACCCGATCGAGCCGATTTCTTCTGCGGTCCGGTATTGGGCGACGGCGTTCCATCGGTCGACAATGCAACCGGGCACCACGGCGCGCTCCACCTTTGATTGCGTGATCGACGATGATCACCCGATTGTCTGATTCGAGCGCCAATTCAACGAGAGCCAGATCAAGCTGGACCGGGAGGAGACATGGGACAGCCAACCGACATTGAAATCGCGCGTGCGGCCCGCAAGCGGCCGATCCAGGAGATCGGCGCCAAGCTTCAGGTCCCGGCCGAAAAGCTGCTGCCCTACGGCCACGACAAGGCGAAAGTCTCGGCCGACTTCATCGCCGCGCAAAAGGGCAAGGCCGACGGCAAATTGATCCTGGTGACGGCGGTCAATCCGACGCCGGCCGGCGAAGGCAAGACGACGACGACCGTCGGCCTCGGCGATGGCCTCAACCGGATCGGCAAACGCGCCGCTATCTGCATCCGCGAAGCCTCGCTCGGGCCGAATTTCGGCATGAAGGGCGGCGCGGCCGGCGGCGGCTATGCCCAGATCGTGCCGATGGAGGACATGAATCTCCACTTCACCGGCGACTTTCACGCAATCACCGCAGCCCATAATCTCCTCGCTGCGATGATCGACAATCATGTCTATTGGGGCAACGAACTCGACATCGACGTCCGTCGCGTCACCTGGCGCCGGGTGATCGACATGAACGACCGGGCGCTGCGTCAGGTCGCAACCGGCCTCGGCGGCGTCGCCAATGGCTTTGCGCGCGAGACCGGCTTCGACATCACCGTCGCCTCGGAGGTGATGGCGATCCTCTGTCTCGCTGCGGATCTGAAAGACCTGCAGTGCCGGCTCGGCGATATGATCGTTGCCTATCGTCGCGACAAGTCGCCGGTCACCTGCGGCGACATCGGCGCCGACGGCGCGATGACGGTGCTTCTCAAGGATGCCATGCAGCCCAATCTTGTGCAGACGCTGGAGAACAATCCGGCCTTCGTCCATGGCGGTCCCTTCGCCAACATCGCCCATGGCTGCAATTCTGTTGTCGCGACTCAAACGGCGTTGACGCTTGCCGACTATGTCGTCACCGAAGCCGGTTTCGGCGCCGATCTCGGAGCTGAAAAGTTCTTCGACATCAAATGCCGCAAGGCCGGGCTGAAACCGGCGGTGGCGGTGATCGTCGCCACCTGCCGCGCCCTGAAGATGAACGGCGGCGTCGACAAGTCCGAGCTTGGCACCGAAAATGTCGCGGCGCTGACCGCCGGCTGTGCCAATCTCGTCCGCCATATCGAGAACGTCGAGAGCTTTGGCGTGCCAGTGATCGTGGCGATCAATCATTTCGCCACCGATACGGAAGCCGAAGTCCAAGCGGTCAAGGACGCCGCCGCGGCCCAGGGCGTCGAGGCGGTGCTTTGCAAGCATTGGGCCGAAGGCAGCGCGGGGATCGAGGAATTGGCGACACGTGTCGCCGCGCTTGCCGATGGCGGGACGGCGGATTTCAAGCCGCTCTATCCGGACGAGATGCCGCTGTTTGAAAAGATCGAAGCGATCGCCAAGAATATTTACCGGGCCGGCGAAGTGGTGGCCGATACGGGGATCCGCAAACAATTGAAGGAATGGGAAGCGGCCGGCCACGGCAATCTGCCGATTTGTATGGCCAAGACCCAGTATTCCTTTACCACCGATCCCACCATTCGCGGCGCGCCGAGCGGCCATGCGCTGCCGGTGCGCGAAGTGCGGCTTTCGGCCGGTGCCGGCTTCGTCGTGGCGATTTGTGGGGAGATCATGACCATGCCGGGATTGCCGCGCGTGCCTGCGGCTCAGGCGATCACGCTCAATGCGAATGGCAATATCGAGGGATTGTTCTGATGGTTGCGACAGTCATCGACGGCAAGGCGTTCGCCGAAACGGTGCGCGCCCGCGTGAAGGCGCATGTTGCCCGGCTCGACCGCGATCATGCGGTGCAGCCAGGCCTCGCCGTGGTGCTGGTCGGCGAAGATCCGGCGAGCGAGGTCTATGTCCGCTCAAAGGGCAAAGCCACCACGCAAGCGGGGATGAAGTCGATCGAGCATAAGCTCGACGCCGCGACCTCCGAAGGCGAATTGCTTGCCCTCATCGTCCGACTCAATGGCGACGAGACGATCCACGGTATCCTGGTTCAGCTGCCGTTGCCGGATCACATCGACACCGACAAGGTGCTGGCGGCCATCACCCCGGCCAAGGATGTCGACGGATTTCACATCTCCAATGTCGGCCTGCTCGCCACCGGCCAGAAGGCGATGGTACCCTGTACACCGCTCGGCTGTCTGATGATGCTGCGCGAGCATTACGGCGCGCTGTCCGGCCTCGAAGCGGTGGTGATCGGCCGTTCGAACATCGTCGGCAAGCCGATGGCCCATCTCCTCCTCAAGGAGAGCTGCACCGTCACCATCGCCCATTCCCGCACACGGGATCTGCCGGACGTCGTCCGCCGCGCCGATATCGTCGTTGCCGCCGTTGGCCGGCCGGCGATGGTGACGGCGGATTGGATCAAGCCGGGGGCGACGGTGATCGACGTCGGCATCAACCGGATCGACAAGCCAGAGGGCGGCACCCGCCTCGTCGGCGACGTCGATTACCCCAACGTCGCGCAGGTTGCCGGCGCCATCACCCCGGTACCGGGCGGTGTCGGCCCGATGACCATTGCCTGCCTTCTTGCCAACACCGTTACAGCCTGCTGTCGCATCCACAATCTTCCCGAACCCGAGGGGCTTACCGCCTGAGGCGGGCCCCCTTTTCCGGACCTGGCTCTGCCTGCCGCATCGAGCGTTGCGCGTCCTATCAAACGCTCGGCGCGCGGCAGCACCGGCGCAAAAATGGCCATTCCTGGCCAGGCCGACCGAAGCAGCACGATCAAGGGTCTTGGCTTGTGCAAACACGGGGCAAAAAGCCATGGCCGAGTGTGCAGAAACTCACCAGCCTCATCAGGCAATTGCCGAATGCGATAAACTTGAAAATGGTCGGAGCGAGAGGATTCGAACCTCCGACCCCCTGAACCCCATTCAGGTGCGCTACCAGGCTGCGCTACGCTCCGATGCCGTCTGCCTAGCCAAAGCCGTGGCGCGACGCAAGGGATTTCGGCAAGGCCACGTGCACCGGCGTGTTGCGCCACCACCGTGACCACCAAGCGCCGCCACGACCCCGGATCTTCAGATCCATTCGCACGCCGATCGCATCGATGACCGAGAACGTCCTTTGTGCGTCCTGTCGGACGCACGGTGCTTTAAGCGCTGGCGCGCTTTAGCGACGATCCGATCCGCTCGATGTCCCAGCGGGACGCCCAGTCGGCGTCGATGTCGACGATCCGACGCATATCGAACATATAGCGCCGCGCGACCAGCGGCTCGACCGCCGAAAAGTCGAAGCTCCGGAACTGCGCCCATTCGGTCGCGATCAGAACGGCGCTGGCGCCTTCGCAAGCATCCGCCATTGATTCGCATTGCTGATAGGCGCGATGGTCGACGGTAAATTTCGCCACCGGATCGAACGCCCGAACCTCTGCGCCCTCCTCCAATAAGGCATGGACAATGTCCACCGCCGGGCTGTCGCGCACGTCGTCGGTGTTGGCCTTAAAGGCCAGCCCTAGCACCGCGACGCGCTTGCCCGAGAGCTTGTCGCCCATCGCCAGCTCGATCCGTTTCAAGATGTGGAAGCGGCGGGAATCATTGATCCGGATCACCGTTTCGACGATCTGCTGCTGGACGCCATGGCGCCGGCCGATCGTCGCCAGAGCCAGTGTGTCCTTCGGAAAGCAAGAACCGCCATAGCCCGGCCCAGCGCGCAGGAATTGCGGTCCGATGCGGCTGTCGAGGCCAATGCCGCGGGCGACGTCATCGATATCGCCGCCGACCGTCTCGACCAGATCAGAGATCTCGTTGATGAAGGTGACCTTGGTGGCAAGAAAGGCGTTGGCGGCGTATTTGATCGTCTCGCTGGTCGAGGTGTCGCTGAGGATCATCGGAATGCCGCGCTGATCGAAGGCAGCATAGCTTTCGCGCACCCGCTGCCGGGCGCTCTCGCTGGCGCTGCCGATGACGATCCGTTCCGGATTGAAGAAGTCTTTCAGCGCGGTGCCTTCGCGCAGGAATTCGGGATTGGAGACGATCGCCAGCCGCTTGTCGGCATGGTCGCGGTCGAGCCTTGCCTGAAGCGCAGCGCAGGTGCCGATCGGCACGGTCGACTTCACCGCGATCACCGCCCCGACAGGCGCGACATCGGCGATCGCCGAGACGGCCGCTTCCAGATAGTCGAGCCGGGCATTGCCGGTGCGCTCGCTGGTCGGCGTGCCGACGGCGACATAGAAGAGATCGCAGTCGCGCGCTTCGGCAACGTCGGTGGTGAAGGAGATGGTCTTGGCCGCGATGACGCTCTGCAGCGCGTCTTCCAGCCCGTCTTCAAAGATCGGTGGGATGCCGTTACGCAGCTTGGCGATCTTGCCGGCGTCGAGATCGACGCATTTCACCGCGAGTCCGAAACTCGCGAGCCCGACCGCTTGGATCAGGCCGACATAGCCGACCCCGACCACACAGATGGATTCTGCCTGCACGGTTTCGTTCCTGTTTCGTTGGACGCCTGCCGCGATACGCCCGTTCTGTGCTCAGTCAAGGCGAGTTTGTCGCGCAAGCAGCGATAAGCGCCGGGCGCGACATTCCTGCAACCCTCCCCAGCATATCGACGACAATTCGAGGCAAAAGCTCGAATTTGCGGCGCCACTCAGACGAAATGCTTCGACAGCTTCAACCCCTGGGCCTGATAGTTCGAGCTGAGGTCGGCGCCATAGAGCCGATCGGGCAGCTCGGCCATGCGTTCATAGACGAGCCGGCCGACGATCTGGCCGTCTTCGAGAATGAAGGGCACGTCGTGGCTGCGCACTTCCAGCACCGCCCGGCTGCCAGAGCCGCCGGCCGCCGAATGGCCGAAGCCCGGATCGAAAAAACCGGCATAATGAACGCGGAACTCTCCGACCAGCGGGTCGAACGGCGTCATCTCCGCGGCATGGTCCGGCGGCACATGCACCGCTTCTTTCGACACGAGGATGTAAAACTCGTCCGGATCGAGCACCAGTTCCCCCGCCCCGCCGCGCAGCATCGGCTCCCAATAGTCGGCGAGCGGATAAGCGGCGCGGCGATCGACGTCGACAAGGCCGGTGTGGCGTTTGCCGCGATAGCCGACAAGGGTGCCGGGCTCGCCGGCCAGATCGATCGACAGCGCAATGCCCGCGCCGGAAATATTGGCGTCGGCCTCGGAGGTCAGCCCGGCGCTGCGATGCAGGGCCGCAAGATCGGCGGCGGAAAGCGCCGGCTCGCCGCAGCGAAACCGGATCTGCGACAGGCGCGAGCCTTCACGGACGAGAATCGGGAAGGTGCGCGGCGAGATTTCCAGATAGAGCGGCCCGTCATAGCCGGCCGGCACCTTGTCGAATTCCTGGGCGTTGTCGGTGAGCACGCGGGTGAAGATGTCGAGCCGGCCGGTCGAGGATTTGGGATTGGCCGTGGCGCGCACATGGGCTGGCAGCGCCAGGCGTTCAAGCAGCGGTACGACGTAGACGCAGCCGGTCTCCAGCACCGCGCCGCCGCTCAGGCTGAATTCGTGCAAGGAAAACCGATCCAGCTTGGCCGCCACCGAATGATCGCGCCCCGGCAGGAAGCTGGCGCGCACCCGGTAGGCGACCGGTCCGAGCCGCAAATCGAGCGAGGCCGGCTGAATCTGATCGCTCTCGCGCGGCCTTCGCGCCGACAGGGCCCCCGCCTCAAACATCGCCGCGATCGACCGATCCGGCAAAATCCCATGCAACGTCGCGCTCACCGTCGAGCCGTCCTTTTCGCTCATCACCCGCCCCGCGCCGGGTGACCATTCGTTCCGTGGATTGACGCCTAACCGCATCGGAGCTATTTGCAAAGCCATGGTGGTGATTTGGCCGGCCGGCTTGCAGCCACGTAAAACAACTCGCTAAAGGGCCGCACCGACGACGAGGACGTTCACGGGACCGGCTTTGCGCAATCGCAACGGCCGGTTTTTTGCTGTTCGGAGACGAAAACATGCTGAAGCGCGATACAAAGAAAAACAGCCTGAAGCCGGCCACCTTGATGGTCCATGGCGGCACCATGCGATCGAACTTCGGCGAGACTTCCGAGGCGATGTTCCTGACCCAGGGCTTCGTCTACGACACGGCAGAAGCCGCCGAGGCGCGCTTCAAGGGCGAAGAGCCCGGATTCATCTATTCGCGCTATGCCAACCCGACCACCCGGATGTTCGAGGAGCGGATGATGGCGCTGGAAGGTGCTGAAGACGCCCGCGGCACCGCCTCCGGCATGGCTGCCGTCGCCGCCGCCATTCAATGTCAGGTCAAGGCCGGCGATCATGTCGTCGCGGCACGGGCGCTGTTCGGCTCCTGCCGCTACATCGTCGAGACGGTGATGGCGCGCTGCGGCGTCGACTGTACGCTGGTCGACGGCCGCGACCTCGACCAATGGCAACAGGCGATGCGGCCAAACACTAAGGTGTTCTTCATGGAGACGCCGACCAACCCGACGCTGGAGGTGATCGACATCGCCGCCGTCGCCGAGATCGCCCATCGCGCCGGCGCCAAGCTCGTCGTCGACAATGTCTTTGCCACGCCCATCCACCAGAAGCCGCTGGCGCTTGGCGCCGATGTGGTGATCTATTCGGCCACCAAGCATATCGACGGCCAGGGCCGCTGCCTCGGCGGCATCATCCTGTCGTCGAAGGACTGGATCGACGAGAACCTCCACGATTTTTACCGCCACACCGGCCCGGCGCTGTCGCCCTTCAACGCCTGGACGCTGCTGAAGGGTTTGGAAACGCTGCCGCTGCGGGTCGCCCATCAGACTGCCTCGGCGGCGGCGATCGCCGATCGGCTGGCCGAGCACGGCAAGATCAGCCGCGTGCTCTATCCCGGCCGCGAGGATCACCCGGATTATGCGATCGCCAAGCGCCAGATGGCGGCGGGCTCGACGCTGATCGCTTTCGATCTGGCCGGCGGCAAGAGCGAGGCTTTCCGCTTCCTCAATGCGCTCGAGATCGTCTTGATCTCGAACAATCTCGGCGATGCCAAAAGCCTCGTCACTCATCCGGCGACGACCACCCATAAGAACCTCTCGCCGGAGGCCCGCGCCGAACTCGGGATCAATGACGGTCTGATCCGCCTGTCGCTCGGCCTTGAAGACGTCGAGGATCTTTGGGACGACATCGAGGCCGCCCTCGCCGCGGCCTGATGCGGCATTCGGCGCGCGGCACGGCGCTCGGCCTTTAGCTGAACGTCTTGGCCGCCAGCCGAATGCGCGCGACGAAAGTCCAGATCGTCATCGCCGCAAAGCCATAGGCGATGACCGGAAACCACGACGGAAACAGGCAGAACAGGCAAAAGGCGATGATCGTCTCGCTCGCCTCGGCAAGCCCCGTGGTGAAGAAGAACGATTTCCTGCCGCGCGCCTCCGTGATGATCCGGTGTTTCTCGGCGAGGATCGCGAAGGCGAGGAAGCTCGCACCATTGGCGTAGAAGCTGAGCAGCAGCGCCGCCGCAGGCACGCCATTATGGACGGGATCGAGGAGCGCGAAGGCAAGCGGGATCGCGCCGTAGAAGACGAAGTCGAAGACGATGTCGAGATAGCCGCCAAGGTCGGTTGGCCCGGTATGCTTGGCGATGGCACCGTCGAGGCCGTCGCAGAGCCGTGAGAGAAGGATCAGCACGAGGCCGATCAGCGGACTGCCAAGGGCGATCGCCGCCGCCGCCGCCAGACCGATCGCCAGACCGGCCACGGTCATGGCGTTGGCGCTCGCCCCACCGGCCGCAAGCTTTACGGCAAGTCGGTCGACCGGCGGATCGATGCGGCGTCTCAAAATGGCGTCGAGCAAGATCGGACCTCGTGATCATCTGCGGATCCGCACGCCCGGATCGGTTGCGCGCCTCCATTTGCTGTCTTCGCATGACAGGCCACGTTCGCAACCGCCTGGCCGCAAAAACTGGTCCAGCAGATTGCGTCGCAGGACGAGACGCATTGCTGAAGATTACAACCCGGAAAGATGAAACCCGGCAGAAACCACGCTATAGCCGGGTGAGCCATCCGCAGCCGACACAGGAGAGGCGAAGACCCCATGTATCAAGCGAAGACGCGGCAGATCATCGTGACGGTCAAGCCCGCCTATCTCGAGGAACAGTCCGAACCCTCCGAGAATCGCTGGGTCTGGGCTTATCGCGTTGAAATCGAGAATGCCGGCGAGGTGACCGTGCAGCTCGAAAGCCGGTATTGGGAGATCACCGACGCCAGCGGCCATATCGAAACGGTCGCGGGCCCAGGCGTCGTCGGCGAGCAGCCGGTGATCCTGCCAGGCGACAGCTTTACCTACACCTCGGGCTGCCCGCTCTCCACGCCGTCGGGCATCATGCGCGGCCGTTATCAGATGCGCACCGATGAGGGCGAGGCGTTCGAGGTCGAGATCCCCGCCTTTTCCCTCGATCTGCCGACCGATAATCGCGTCCTCAACTAAGACACCCCTGCCCGGCCGCGTCACGCGCCCGTTACGGCCGCAATTTCATCCCGCGGAGCCGCCGGCCAGAAGGGTGGCGATCTCGACATTCGTCATGGGGACGGATATGCGCCTTCCCCAGGCGTCCCCGATCCGTCGGCCAACGACGGCCCCTCGCTTGTTAAAGGCTTGAGACGATGAAACCTGTTCCCAAAGACGGCGTCCTCGACATCGCGGTCTACGTCCCCGGCAAGAGCCGGGCGCCGGAGGGAATCAAGCTCCACAAACTCTCCTCCAACGAGACGCCGCTCGGTCCCTCGCCGAAGGCGATCGAGGCCGCCCGCGCGGCGGTGGCGGATCTAGCGCATTATCCGGACGGCCAGGCGAGCGAGCTCAAGACCGCGATCGCCGAGGTTTACGGGCTCAACACCAGGAATATTCTGTGCGGCAACGGCTCGGACGAGCTGCTCGGCCTGCTCTGCCAATGCTATCTCGCGCCCGGCGACGAGGCGATCCACACCGAGCACGGCTTTCTCGTCTACGAGATCCAGATCCAGGCCGCCGGCGCGACGCCGGTGGTGGCGCCCGAGCGCGAGCGCACCGCCGATGTCGACGCGATCCTCGCCAAAGTCAGCGACAAGACCAAGCTGGTCTTCCTCGCCAATCCGAACAATCCGACCGGCACCTACCTGCCGTTCGACGAGATCCGCCGGCTGCATGCCGGGCTGCCGTCCCATGTCATCCTCGTCCTCGACGCCGCCTATGCCGAGTATGTGCGCCGCAACGACTACGGCGCCGGGATCGAACTCGTCTCTTCGGCGGACAATGTGGTGATGACGCGGACCTTTTCGAAAATCTACGGCCTCGCCGGGCTGCGGGTCGGCTGGATGTACGGCCCCGAGGCGATCGTCGAGACGCTCGACCGAGTGCGCGGGCCGTTCAACCTGAATGCGGCGGCGATCGCGGCCGGCACGGCGGCGATCCGCGACCGCGCCTTCATCGAGGAGGCCGCGCGGTTCAACGCCGAATGGCTGGAATGGACGACGCGCGCGGTCGAAGCCCTCGGCCTGAGCGTCACCCCGAGCGTCGGCAATTTCATCCTCATCCACTTCCCCGAGACGCCGGGTCAGAGCGCGGCCGACGCGGACGCCTTCCTCACCGCCAGAGGCTTCATCCTGCGGCGGGTCACCGGCTACGGCTTTCCCAATGCGCTGCGCATGTCGATCGGCAGCGAAGAGGCCAATCGCGGATTGGTCGGCGCCCTCGCCGAATTTGTGAAGAGCCCGTCGTCATGAGCGAGCCATTGTTTGACCGTGTGGCGCTGATCGGCATCGGCCTGATCGGCTCCTCGATCGCCCTCAACGTCAAGGCCCATGGCCTCGCCCGCCACGTCGCGATCACCACCCGGCGCGCCGAAACGCTGGCCACGGCCGAGCGGCTCGGCCTCGGCGACAGCTACCACCTCGAAGTCACCGATGCGGTGCGCGAGGCCGATCTCGTCATCCTCTGCGTCCCGGTCGGGATCTGCGGCGCGATCACCCGTGAGATCGCCCCCTATCTCAAAGCCGGCGCGATCATCTCCGACGTCGGCTCGGTGAAGGGTGCGGTGATCGAGCAGATGCGGCCGCATCTGCCGGAAACGGTCGCTTTCGTTCCGGCCCATCCGCTCGCCGGCACCGAGCAATCCGGCCCGCAGGCCGGCTTCGTCGCGCTGTTCCAGAAGCGCTGGTGCATCCTCACCCCGCTGGAGGAGACCGATCCCCCCGCCGTCGAGCGGCTGAAAGTCTTTTGGGAAGCCTGCGGCTCGGCGGTCGAGATCATGACCGCCGAGCACCACGATCTGGTGCTGGCGATCGTCTCCCACGTGCCGCATCTCATCGCCTACAACATCGTCGGCACCGCCGCCGACCTGGAGACGGTGACCCAGTCCGAAGTGGTGAAATTTTCTGCCTCCGGCTTTCGCGATTTTACGCGCATCGCCGCCTCGGACCCAACCATGTGGCGCGACGTGTTTTTGACCAATCGCGATGCCGTGCTGGAAATGCTCGCCCGCTTCTCGGAGGATCTCGCGTCGCTGCAGCGGGCGATCCGCTGGGGCGACGGCGACACGCTGTTCGATCTCTTCACCCGCACCCGGGCAATCCGGCGCAATGTCATCGAGGCCGGCCAGGATACGGCCAAGCCGAATTTCGGGCGCGAGGCCGGTAACGGGTCGAGCGACGAGAGCAGCGCCTGACGCACGGCTCACGACGGCTGCCCGCAGCCCTCAGGCGGCCTTTTCCGCCGCCTCGAGCCGCACGGCGGCAAAGGCGTCGCGGATCAGATCCGGCGTCGCGCCCGGCCGGGTCGCGCCCTCCGACAGCGTCTGGCGCCAGCGCCGCGCGCCCGGCAGGCCGGAGAACAAGCCGGTCATGTGCCGGGTGACATGGTTGAGCTTGCCGCCGCCGGCGACATGCCGGGCGGCATAACCGACCATTGCCTCGATCAGCGCGGCATAGTCGAAGGCCGCTTGCGCCTCGCCGCCGTCGCCGGAAAACGCCGCGTCGACGCCGATCAGGACGTCGGGCGTCTGGTAGGCGGCACGCCCCAGCATCACGCCATCGACCGCAGGCATCTCGGCACGGGCCGCCTCGAGCGTCTTCAGGCCGCCATTCAGCCCGACGAACATTGTGCCAAGCCGCGCTTTCAGACGATGGACGCGAGCATAGTCGAGCGGCGGGATCTCGCGGTTTTCCCGCGGGCTCAGCCCTTGCAGCCAGGCTTTGCGCGCATGCACCCAGATGCCGGCGACACCTGCCGCAACCGCCCCGTCGGCCAGCGCATCGAGCGCCGTCTCGGTGTCCTGCTCGTTGACGCCGAGCCGGCATTTCACCGTCACCGGCACCGGCACCGGCACCGAGCCCGCCGCCTCGACCATCGCTGTCAGACAAGCGCTCACCAGTGCCGGATCGCGCATCAGACAGGCACCAAAGGTTCCCGACTGCACCCGGTCCGATGGGCAGCCGACATTGAGATTGATCTCGTCATAGCCGAAGTCGAGCGCCATGCGCGTCGCCCGAAACAGTTTTTCCGGATCCGACCCGCCGAGCTGCAAGGCGACCGGATGCTCCGCCGTATCGAAGCCGAGCAGCCGCTCGACATCGCCATGCAGCACCGCCTCGTCGACGATCATCTCGGTATAAAGCTTCGCCCGCCGGCTGAGCTGGCGATGAAAGAACCGGCAGTGCCGATCGGTCCAGTCGATCATAGGTGCGACGGCGAAGCGCGAGGAAACGGCGTAATCCGATCCGCGCGAAGCTGGCTCGGCGCTATTGATACGCCGGCTAATATCCATCTCTTCGCCGCAGTCCGACATACGCATTCTCACGATCCTCGTCTTGTTTCTTCGCACGCTCCGCTCGCCCTGTGTCGGTCCGTACCGTGCGCTTTGACGAAACGTTCGAACGCTTTCACCATCGCATCCACGCGCCGCTTCGCAATGACCGCGAGCGCGCGATGCCTTTGGAAAACGAAGCGAATTGGTAGGCCCGGAGGGACTCGAACCCCCAACCAAGCGGTTATGAGCCGCCGGCTCTAACCATTGAGCTACGGGCCCACCGTCGTCGGTCGTAACCGCTGCGCCCTCGGGGCGCCAGCGGGATCGACCTGAGACGTGACGACGCAAAACCGATAGCGGGTCTTGGCTGAAAGCGCCAGTGGAAACCGGGCGATGCCATTGATGGCGATGGCCGGCGCGCGCAGCCCCGCCAGCGTGAAAGATGTGAAATCCCGCGCCGCGCGTCCAGTCTGCCGCGCGACGCTTGTGCGCCCATGTCTGAGAGTCTTCGACGTCTTTGCCCGTCGCGACCGCTTCGACCGGTCGATGGTCGGACGTGCAGCCGAGACGATCCGGACTGCGAGGATGATCGAGGGCGTTGTCGCAATGCGGCCATGCCGTTGGCGCATTCCGTCAATCGCGCGATGTTCTGGTTGCGATCGCGATCGCCCGCGCGGCTCTGTCGATCGCCGACGGTGTCCGGGGCATCGCTCGCCCCCATCTCCTTGTCGCCTTGGTGTTTTGCGAAGCGGTTCGAGGAAGCCGCATCCGTCCTCGCAAACCGTGCCTCGCAAGACGTGGCGGTTCGACCGCGTCGTCCCGCACGAGTTCGGGCGCAGCGAACCGATCGAACGATCACAGAGCCATCACTCCAGCATCGGCCCGAACATCGGAATCGATTTTCGGCAGAGCACGATGCGTCGATTCAAAGGTTGCCCTAGGCGAAGCGCCTGCGGACGATCTCCTCCAACACATCGGGATCGACCCGGTCGCAGGCCATCAGCAACCGCGCGATCGGTTCGTCGAGAAGTTCCGCAAGGGTGGGTTCGCCGTGTAGACAATCGTCCGACAGGCCCGACGCGTGTTCCGCGGGGGCATGAATCTGCTTGAAGAACGCTTCAAAAGAAGCTGAATTATTTGGAATTTCCATCACGTCCGTCCTCGTTGATGGCATGCCATATGTGCCAGATTCGGACGTCGGGAAGATGACAGTCAAAAAGTTTATTCAAGATCTCACGCGGGCGTGACGAAAAGTCCACAAACAGCTGTGAAGGGGCGTCATGCCGCCGCAATGAATGCGTTCCGGCGCGCCGTGCGTCCGCTCGGACGCCCAAAGGGCGCGCATTCTGATTGAGTCTGAGCATCGGCCCGAAAATCGATCGCAATGTGCGGGCCGATGCTGCCAGTACGGCCACGAAAAAGGCCGCCGAGACGGTTTGTCTGGCGGCCTTTCGATCGCATCGCGCCGGCAGGCCGACGCGACAATTGCTGGAATTTTAGCGCTTGGAGAACTGGAAGGAACGGCGGGCCTTGGCCTTACCGTACTTCTTACGCTCGACCGTGCGCGAGTCGCGGGTCAGGAAGCCGCCCTTTTTGAGCACGGCGCGCAGGCCAGGCTCATAATAGGTCAGCGCCTTGGAGATGCCGTGACGAACCGCACCGGCCTGGCCGGAAAGGCCGCCGCCGGCAACGGTGGCGATGATGTCGAACTGGCCGTCGCGGTCGGTGGCGACGATCGGCTGACGCAGCACCATCTGCAGGACCGGCCGCGCGAAATACGCCGTATAGTCCTTGTCGTTGACGATGATCTTGCCGGAGCCGGGTTTCACCCAGACGCGGGCGACGGCGTCCTTGCGCTTGCCGGTGGCGTAGGCGCGGCCGAACTTGTCGAGCTTCTGGACATGGACCGGCGCTTCCGGCTGCGCGGCAACGTCGGCGTTGCCGAGTTCTTCGAGCGAAGAGAGCTGGGACATTATGCGGCCCTCGCATTCTTGGAGTTCAACGCCCGGACATCGAGCGTTTCGGGTTTCTGCGCCTCGTGCGGATGATCGGGACCGGCATAGACGCGCAGGTTCTTGAGCTGACGGCGACCGAGCGGACCGCGCGGCAGCATGCGCTCGACGGCCTTCTCGACGACTCGCTCGGGGAAGCGCCCTTCGAGGATCTCGCGCGCCTTGCGCTCCTTGATGCCGCCGGCATAGCCGGTGTGCCAGAAATAGGTCTTATTCCAGTACTTCTTGCCGGTCAGGACCACCTTGTCGGCATTGACGATGATGATGTTATCACCGTCGTCGACATGCGGCGTGAAGGTGGCTTTGTGCTTGCCTCTGAGGCGAAGCGCGACGAGGGAAGCGAGGCGGCCGACGACAAGCCCTTGGGCGTCGATCAGGATCCACTTCTTCTCCACCGTCTCGGTCTTCTGCGAGAAGGTTTTCATGGGTTGCCCCTGGATGTTGATGTGCTTTCGAGGCAAGCCGATCCGGGCCGCCATATGAAAAAGGGCGGCCACGGGGCCGCTCTTTCTGAGCTGTTCCTTAAGGCTGGAACGCGACCTTGTCAACGCGAAAAACGCCGCCATTCCGGCGCTCTGATGCCTGCTTTACAAGGGATTGCGCATGCTTGGTATCATGATACCTGGATATTCCTCGCCTCCATAGCGCCCCCGCGACCCCGCGACCCCGCCGGATCGGGTGCTGCCAGCGGAATGACCGGCTTCCTTGAACGATCGCCCTTGACCATCCGGTCCCCTCTTGAAAAAGGGCGGGCGTGACCTGTGCCATTGATCGCCGGCCCTGTCCCAGATCAGGACCGCATGGGCACCGGGAGCGACCTGTCGGCTGATCTCGTCGAGATGCAATTGCGGCATGTCGGCGTTCGTCCGCGGGAGGACGAGCGCCGCGCTCGTCGCCCGGGCCGGGCAGACGGCTCCGACGATGGACGCCCCTTTGTAACGCCGTTCGCGCGGTCCGCGCGGTGGGGTCTTGCGGCACAGTTCCAAGATCCATCGAAGATTGCCGCCTGCGAGTTTGCAGTCGAGGACCGATCCGCCGTTCGATCTCTTTCTGATCCGTCTGCCGATCGTCTCGGCTCGGCCGATTTTTCATGGGCGCGTCATTCAGATGCCCTATCGTCGCCACGCCGATGCCTGGGCAGCCATTGGCGTGGATTGACATCGTTCAGCCAAACTTGTCTGATGTCTGACAAGTTGATCCTGGATGGCCGCCTTGCCCATCGCCTCTGCCGCCCTTGCCACTCTGCCTCGCACCCATCGCACCGCCGACGCCGTCGCGGCGCTGGGCGCGTTCATCGGCGAGGCTGCGCTGCAGCCGGGCGACAAACTGCCGTCCGAGCATGAGATGATGGCAGCGCTCGGCGTTGGCCGCTCGACCGTGCGCGAGGCGGTGCGGCATCTGCAGGCGCTCGGCGTGATCGAAACCCGCAAGGGCCTTGGCTCGTTCCTGTTGACGAAGGTCAGCGGTTCGACGCGGCATGTGCCGCTGCATCTCGAAACCGGGCAGCTGCGCGACGCGCTGCTGCAGACGCTGGAGGTGCGGCGCGGTCTCGAAGCCGAGGCCAGTGCGCTCGCCGCCGAGCGCGCGAGCGCGGCCGATGTCGAGCATATGCGGGTCGCGCTCGAGGAGATGGAGCGCGTGCATCTGCAGAAGGGAACGGCGGGCCGCGAGGATCTCGCCTTCCATCTGTCGATCTACGACGCCAGCGGCAATCCGCTGTTCCGCCAGCTTCTGGAGCAGATCCGCGAAGCCTTCGAGCATTTCTTCGAAAAACCCTTCGATCGATCAGATTTCGCGGGGCGCTCGTTTCCCTTCCACCGCGAACTCTTCGACGCGATTGCCGCCGGTGACGCACAAACGGCGCGGGCAAAGACGCTCGCGATCCTCGATATCGTCGAGGAGGATATCAAGGACATGTCGCAATGACCGATCGCGCGCCCATTCTTGCCGACGCGTCGCGGATCGTCGCTCATGACGAGCCGAACCCTTACGAGGCCGTCGTTCCGCCGATCGTTCAGACGTCGCTCTTCACCTTCGCCTCCTATCGGGAGATGGAAGAGACCTATCTCGGTCAGAAGGCGCGCCCGACCTATTCGCGCGGCCTGAATCCGACAGTTCGGGTGTTCGAGGAGAAACTCGCCGCGTTGGAAGGCGCTGAAGATGCCCTCGGCTTTGCCAGTGGCATGGCGGCGATCTCCTCCACGGTTCTGACGTTCGTCAAGCCCGGCGACCGCATCGTCTGCGTCCGGCACGTTTATCCGGACGCCTACCGCCTGTTTGAAACGGTGCTGAAGCGCTTACAGGTCGAGGTCGCCTATGTCGACGGCCAGGACCTGGCGGCCGTCGCCGCGGCGCTGCCGGGTGCGATGCTGTTTTATATGGAAAGCCCGACGAGTTGGGTGATGGACGTCCATGACGTCGCCGCGTTGGCCGGGCTCGCGCGAAAGAACGGCGCGATCTCCGTGATCGACAATTCCTGGGCCTCGCCGATCTTCCAGCAGCCGCTGATGCTCGGTTGCGACCTTGTTGTGCATTCGGCGTCGAAATATCTGGGCGGCCACAGCGATGTCGTCGCCGGCGTCGTCGCCGGTTCGTCCGCGCTGATCGGCCAGATCCGCTCCTCGACGCTGCCCTATCTCGGCGGCAAGATGTCGCCCTTCGACGCTTGGCTGCTGACCCGCGGGCTACGCACCTTGCCGCTCAGGATGCAGGCGCATCAGGACGCGGCGCTGGCGATCGCTCGTCGGCTCGCTGCCCATCCGGCGGTCGAATCCGTGCAGCATCCGGCGCTCGCCGGCGCGCTGCCGCAGGGGCTGTCGGGTACTTCCGGCCTGTTCTCGTTTATCTTTCGCGATGGCATCGACGTTCCGGCCTTCATCGACGCTCTCAGCGTCTTCAGCCTTGGTGTCAGTTGGGGCGGCCATGAAAGCCTTGCCGTTCCCGGCCGGGTGGTGAGGGCGCAAAATGCCGGTCCGAATTCGGCAATCGCCTTCGGCATTCACGACAATTCCGTGCGCCTGCATGTCGGCCTGGAAGGGATCGACCTGTTGTGGCGGGACCTTGAAGCGGCGATCGCCGCCGCTTCACCCGGCAGCGCTGCGCAATGACTGACGCATGCTTGGATCTGGAAGGAAGGAAGTGATGAAGAGATTGTTGCTCGCCGCGACCGTTCTGGCGGGGCTCGCGGTGCCAGCTTATGCCGATACGGTGCTGAAGCTGACCGAGGTGATCACCAGCCCGGAGCGCACCGAGACGCTGAAGGGCCTCGTTGCCACGTTTGAAAAGGCCAATCCCGGCACCAAGGTGGAGATCACCTCGCTGCCGTGGGGCGAAGCCTTCGAGAAGTTCGCGACCATGGTCTCGGCCGGCGAGACGCCGGACGTCGTCGAGATGCCGGATACTTGGCTGGCGCTTTACGGCAAGAACGGCGCGCTGGAGAGTCTCGAGCCGTATCTGAAGACCTGGCAGGATACCAGCGACCTCAACGATCGCGCCCTGCAGTTCGGCCGGGCGGTCGACAACACCGCCTACACGCTGCCTTACGGCTTTTATCTGCGGGCGTTGTTCTATAACAAGAAGCTCTTCCAAGAGGCCGGCATTAAAGAGCCGCCGAAGACCATGGAAGACTTCCATGACGATGCGGCCAAGGTTGCCAAGCTCCCCGGCAAGTCCGGCTACTGCATGCGGGGTGGCCCGGGCGGTCTGAACGGCTGGGTGATGTTTGGCGCGACCATGGCCGGCGACAACGCCTTTTTCAAAAAGGACGGCACCTCGACCTTTGCCGATCCCGGCTGGGTGAAGGGGCTGACCTTCATGGTCGACCTCTACAAGAACGGTCTCGCGCCGAAGGACTCCGTCAATTGGGGCTTCAACGAGATCGTCGCCGGCTTTTATTCCGGCACTTGCGCGATGCTCGATCAGGATCCGGACGCGCTGATCGCCATCGACCAGCGCATGAAATCGGACGAATTCGGCGTCGCGCCGATGCCGAAGGGGCCGTCCGGCAAGGCCTTCCCGACGATCGGCTATGCCGGCTGGTCGATGTTCGCCAACAGCTCGCATAAGGATCTCGCCTGGAAACTGATCGCAACCCTGGAGGGGCCGGAGGGCAATATCGCCTGGAACAAGCGCACCGGCGCGTTGCCGGCGCTGAAGTCGGCCGAAAAGGATCCGTTCTACGCCCAGGACAAGTTCAAGGGCTGGTTCGCCGAGCTGAACGACAAGGACGTCCATCCGACGACCATGCCGACGGATCTGCCCGAATTTGCCTTCTTCAAAGACTCCCTCGTCATCAAGACGAGCCAGCAGGCGCTGCTCGGCGAAATCTCGCCGGAGGATCTTGCCAAGCAGTGGGCGGACTATCTGACCGCCGCCAAGCAGAAGCAGATGGGCCAGTAACACAAGGAGGTGCCGGGCGCCGTCCTTCAGGGCGCTCGGCCTGTCACGCATCGTTGCGGGGGGCGGCAGGACAAGGCCCCCGCAACATCCACAAGCATGCGCAGCGTTGATCGGTTGCGGGCCTTGGGCCTCAGAAGCCTGGTCAGCACGACGCGGATAATGAATCGGGGATTGCCAGGGACGCCGAAGCGTCACCACGGCTCTCCAGCCGGAACGGTGATGAGCGTAGTCAACCAACCCACTCCAAAACCGCTTCGGCAAAGCCCGACGAGGCGGCTGGCCACCGCCGTCGAGCCGTATCTTTATGGCGCGCCGGTGGTAATTCTCGTCGCCACTGTCATGCTGGTGCCGCTGGTCATCGGCATGACCTACGCCTTTCGCGACATCACCTTGCTCAACCCGTTCAGCGGCGGCTTTGTTGGTCTCGCCAATTTCCGCAAGCTCGCTCATGACGCCGATTTCTGGCTGGCGCTGAAGAATACGGTGTTTTGGACCGCCGCCTCGGTCTTTTTCCAGTTCGTCCTCGGCCTGATCCTGGCGCTGCTTTTGAACCGCCCTTTTGCCGGCCGCGGGATCGCCCAGGCTCTGGTGTTTTTGCCGTGGGCGGTGCCGACGTTCCTCTCCGGTCTCGACTGGGCCTGGCTGTTCAACCCCGTGGTCGGGCCGATCCCCCATTGGCTGGTCGCCCTCGGCCTGATGAGCCAGCCGGAAAACATCCTCTCCGATCCGAACCTGGCCATGTGGGGGCCGATCGTCGCCAATGTCTGGTGGGGCATTCCGTTCTTCGCGATCACCATGCTAGCCGCGCTGCAGTCGATCCCGCGCGACATCTATGAGGCCGCGTCGATCGACGGGGCCGGGGCGTTCGAGCGGTTCCGGGCGATCACCGTGCCGTTTCTCGCACCGACCATCGCCATCGCGATTCTCCTGCGCACCGTTTGGATCGCCAACTTCGCCGATCTGATCGTGGTCATGACCAATGGCGGCCCGGCCGACCGCACCCAGATCGTCGCGAGCTACATCTTCACCACCGCCTTCCGTCGGCTCGACTTCGGCTATGCCTCGGCGATCGCCATGGTGCTCCTCGGCCTTCTGATGATCTATTCCCTGCTGATCGTGATCCTTCGGCAGACACTGCTGGCGAGGTTCTGATCATGGCGATGTCCCGCAAGCGCATCCTCGGCACGCTCGCCCATCGGGCGGCTGTTTTGCTGTACATCGTCGTCGCATTGTTCCCGCTTTACTGGCTGCTGAAGGTCTCCGTCACGCCGACGCGGCTGCTTTACAGCGAAGGCGTGCGGATGTGGCCCTCAAAGACCACCTGGGCGCATTATGCCTTCGTCCTTCAGAATTCCGATTTTCCGCAGTTCTTTGAAAACAGCCTGATCGTTTCGTTGTCGACCGCCGCCGTCGTCACCCTGCTTGCTGCCGCGGCGGGCTATGCGATTTCGCGCTTTGAGTTTCGCGGCAAGATCTGGCTGATCGGCTTTCTGTTGGTCACCCAGATGTTTCCGCTGGTGATGCTGATCGCGCCGATCTTTAAGATCCTGTCGAGCATCGGCCTCACCAACAGCCTCGCCGGGCTGATCCTGGTCTACAGCGCCTTCAACGTGCCCTTCGCGGTGTTTCTGATGCAGTCCTTCTTCGACGCGATCCCACGTGATTTGGAAGAAGCCGCGATGATCGACGGGGCGAGCCGTTTCATGGCCTTTCGCCAGATCATCGTGCCCTTGACGCTGCCGGGCATGGCGGCGACCCTCGGCTTTGTCTTCACCGCCGCCTGGAGCGAATTGCTCTTTGCCCTGATGCTGATCTCCAAATCCGACATCAGCACCTTTCCGGTCGGCCTGTTGTCCTTCGTCTCGAAGTTCGGCGTCGATTTCGGGCAGATGATGGCCGCCGGCGTTCTCGCGCTCGTTCCGGCGGTTCTGTTTTTCCTTCTGATCCAGCGCTTCCTCGTGCAGGGCCTTATGGCTGGCGCGGTCAAGGGCTGAGGAGACGTCAATGGCCGAAATCGACATCCGCCACGTTCGCAAGTCGTTCCAGAACCTGGAGATTCTCAAAGCCGTCGATCTGTCCATTCGGACCGGCGAATTCATCGTGCTTGTCGGACCGTCCGGCTGCGGAAAATCGACGCTTCTTCGGATGATCGCGGGGCTGGAAGAGGTGACCGCCGGCGATATCGTCATCGACGGCAAGCGCATCAACGATCTGGCGCCACGCGATCGCAACCTCGCCATGGTGTTCCAGTCCTACGCGCTCTATCCGCATATGACCGTCGCCGGCAACATGAGTTACAGCCTGCGTCTGCGCAAGTTCGCTCAGGACAGGATCGCGGCTGCGATTGGCGAAGCCTCCCGCGTTCTCGGCCTCACCGCGCTGATGGAGCGCCGGCCGCGGGCGCTTTCGGGCGGCCAGCGCCAGCGCGTGGCGATGGGCCGGGCGATCGTCCGTGAGCCTCAGGCCTTTCTCTGGGACGAGCCCCTGTCCAATCTCGACGCCCGGCTGCGTGAGCAGATGCGCGCCGAGATCAAGAAGCTGCACCGGCGCCTCGGCACGACCTCGATCTATGTCACCCACGATCAGATCGAGGCGATGACGCTGGCCGACCGGATCGTCGCCATGGACGCCGGGACGATCCAGCAGATCGGCACTCCCGCCGACCTCTACGACCGGCCGGCCAATCTCTTCGTCGCCGGCTTCATCGGCTCGCCGGCGATGAATTTCCTTCACGCCCGCATGGCCTCGGAGACGCCCACGCGCTCCGCTCTGATCTTGGCGGACGGCCCCCGCATGACGGTGCCCGAAACGCTGGGTCTTCAAGCGGGCCAGGCCGTGATCGTCGGCATCCGGCCCGAACACATCGTGGTCGGCGACGCGGCGCCTCGCCAGACCGGCGTTGCCGGCAAGACGGGCACGGGCGCCGGCGAAGCGATCGTCGATCTGGTTGAGCCGACCGGCATGGGGGCGATCGTTCACTTCCGCCTCGACACGGTGGTTCATAAGGCCTACCACCTCGGCCGGGCCGACTGGAAGGCCGGTGACCACATCACCGTCCACTTCCCGACCGAGCGGCTGCACTTCTTCGGCGCCACCGACGGGCGTCGCCTGAACTGATGCCCGAACTGACGCCTGAACTGACGTCGACGCCATCCTTTGAACTGGTGCGCTTTGCACCCTCGCCGCCCGACGTCGCACCAGGGATGCGCCGTCTTCGGCTCCATCGGCTTGGCGCAGAAGAACGTCAGTCGGACAGAACATCCGCCGACACGCGAAGCTCGCGCATCGGGCGCACGCGCGCCGTGGTCTCCGCATAGGTCGGATGCGCCTTGAACGCCTTCAGCGCGTCGAGATCAGCGAATTCGCCATAAACGACGATATCGACTTCGTTCGACATCGGGTCGACCTGCAGATTTTCCAAAACCTCGAACCGAATCGAATGCGGAATGCTCGCCAAGACGGCGAGGCGCGAGCAGATTTCCGCGACCTCGCTTTTGTCCTTGGCACTGAAAAAAACGATATGTCTGATCATGACATCCTACGCTGCGAACACACCCTACCAGGGTCCAGATCCCAATATCATCATGTCGGCGGTTTGCCGAGGCCGCAAGCAACCGCCGTCGCCGCGAAGCGGCTGACATTGCGGTTAAGCTCCGCTACCGTCCGCTCATGTTTTTGACCTTTTTCCTCAAGCTGAAAGCCGTCGGCGTCCCGGTGACGATCCGCGAGCATCTGCAGCTGCTCGAGGCCACGCAGGCCGATCTCGTCACCTATGACGTCGAGGCCTTCTATTATCTCGCGCGGGCGACCTTGGTAAAGGACGAGCGCTTCGTCGACCGCTTCGACCGGGTGTTCGCCGATGCATTCAAGGGCGTCGAGGCGGTGTCGGGCGTCGGCGACGAGGCGGTCGCCGCGCGCGAGCTTCCCGAGGAATGGCTGCGGCGCCTCGCCGAAAAGCACCTCACCGAGGACGAGAAGACGCTGGTCGCAAGTCTTGGCGGCTTCGACAAGCTGATGGAGACACTGAAGCAGCGGCTAGCGGAGCAGACGAAACGCCATCAAGGCGGATCGAAATGGATCGGCACCGGCGGCACCTCGCCCTTCGGCGCCGATGGCTATAATCCGGAAGGCGTGCGCATCGGCCAAAATGAAAGCCGTCACCGGCGCGCGGTTAAAGTCTGGGACAAGCGCGAATTTCGCGATTTCGACGACGACCTGGAACTCGGCACCCGCAATATCCGCATCGCCATGAAACGGCTGCGCCGCTGGGTCCGCGAGGGGGCCGACAACGAATTTGCCCTCGGCGACACGATCGATGCGACCGCCCGAAAGGGCTATCTCGACATCAAGACCCGGCCGGAGCGACACAATGCGGTGAAGCTCCTGCTGTTTCTCGATGTCGGCGGCTCGATGGACGACCACGTCCGCGAAGTCGAACAGCTGTTTTCGGCCGCACGGGCCGAATTCAAGCATCTCGACTTCTACTACTTCCACAACTGTCCCTATGAGCGGCTTTGGAAGGACAATCGCCGCCGCCACACCGAAACCCTTCCGACCGACAAGGTGATCAACACCTACGGGCCGGACTATAAGGCGCTCTTCGTCGGCGACGCGTCGATGAGCCCCTACGAGATCACCATGCCCGGCGGCTCGGTCGAACATTGGAACGCCGAGCCCGGCCGGGTGTGGCTCGACCGCCTCACCGGCAAATGGGCCAAGGCCGCATGGCTGAACCCCGCCAATCAGCGCTATTGGGGCTATAATCAATCGGTGGCGATGATCCAAGAGGCGATGGAAGGCCGCATGTTCCCGCTGACGCTTAGCGGCATCGAAGCGGCGATGCGGGAGCTTGCCCGCTAAAGGCCGGGACGCAAAGCGTCGCACCCCTCGCCGCCGACAATGGCGGGCGGAGACGGCTAAGATTACATTTTATAATCATTCTCAGATTGATAACCTGGCGTTGTGCGCGAGATTGTCTCGAAACCCGATCAAACGGCGCCGCGCACCAAATCGGCTTCATCCGTTCGATCGTCATCGCCACTTTTTCAACGAGGCTCCGCCGCCATGGCCGTTTCCGCTCCCCGCTCCAAGGGCTGGTCGACGCTCAGCGTCGCGCTCCACTGGACGATCGTGCTCTTCATCCTCGTCCAGTTCATCGACCACGACTGGATGGAGGGGATGTGGCGCGCCGCCCGGCACGGTACGCCCGTCGATGGCTCGACCCAGACCGGAGGCTGGCTGCACATCATCGTCGGCACGCTGGTGCTGATCGCCGCGATCGTGCGGCTGTGGGATCGCTTCACCCATGGCCGCCCACCCTATCCCGAGAACGAGCCAAGGTGGGCCTCGCTGCTCGCCAAGATCACCCACGTGCTCATCTATGCGATCCTGATCCTGATGCCGATCACCGGCCTGATCGCCTGGTTCCTCGGCGTGCATGAGTTCGGCGACATCCACGGCCTGATGTGGACGCCACTCCTGATCCTGATCGTGCTTCACGTCGTCGGCGCCTTCGCCCAGCATTTCTGGTTCAAGACCGGCGTCTTGAAGCGGATCTTGGTGCCCGGAACGGTCTGAGGCCCGGGAACGCCCGTCGTTCGCCCGCCTCTTCAAACTCCGAGGGCGCGGGCGCCGGCGACCATCCCGGTGCCGAGAATGACGACAACGATCAGCGGCAGGCGCAGCGACAAGACCAGGCAGACGACGATCGCCACCCGTTCGGCCCAGTCACCGGAGACCACAACCGGCGCGATGATCGCCGTCATCACCGCCGCCGGCACCGCATCGAGGGCCGCGGCTGCACGCGGCGGCAAGGTGCCGAAGACGGCGATCAGAACGTAGCCGCCAAAGCGCGTCAGATAGGTCAGCGCACCGGCCGCGAGAATGACGAACCAGATCGAGCCCGATGACCATGACGCGCCCGTCGACAGCAGGGTTTCGGAGCTCACGCGCCCTCTCCCGGCTTTGGCTCGGTTTCAAATGCCGTAAGATCCGGTTGCCGCTGCGGACCGATCACCGCGGCAACCGCGATGCCGGCCAAACCGCCGAGGCTGACATGCCAGGGCGGTCCGAACAGTTTGTAGGCCAACACGGAGACCACCAGGCTGGTGCCGGCGACCGGGTAGAAGAGGTGCCGTTTGCGAAACGTCATCACCAAGCCGAGGAAATAAACCGGCAACACAAAATCGAGCCCAAGGGCCGCCGGATCGGAGATCAATCCGCCGAAGGTCGCGCCGATCAGTGTCGACACCAACCAGCTCGCATACAGCACCAGGCCATAGCTGAAGTAATAAGTCGGCGTCAGCTGCGTGCGGGCAGCGCGAACTTCCGACACTCCGAAGAGCGGATCGACCAAGAGGAAGAAACCGAGCGCTTTTTGCCGGCCACTGAAGGCCCCGAGATGGCGGCTGATCGACGCCGAATAGAGGACATGGCGAAAATTCAGCGCCAGCACGGTCAAGAGCACCGACCAGATCGGCGCGCCGAGCCCCATCAGCTGTAGCGCTGCAAGCTGCGAGGCGCCGGCATAGATGACCCCGGAAAAGCCGAGCGTCTGCCAGATGCTGAGGCCCTCCTGAGCGGCGACGGCGCCATAGACGATGCCGAAGGGCATCACCGCCGGGAGCACCGCCATCAGCTCACGAAGCGCATCGTAGCGCTCGCTGGCGGCCGACGGTGGCATGGACTGGGAAGAGCCGTCAGTGAAGGTCACGAAGCCTCGTCGAAACCAAGCGGAGAAGGGATTTCACGCGCCGGGCGGACCGTGCAAGACGCACCCCAGCTTATCACGGCGCCTCTGCGCGAAAGACCCGAAAACTGGAGCCGGGCGATGCGTCGCGGCGCCGCCGGCGCAGGCTACTGCGCCGCCGCCGCGTCCAGCACCTCGCGGGGAAATTCCGCCAGTGTAATCGTCCAGCGATCGAAGATGTCGCTCAGCCGCGCTTGCGTCAGGCCGATCGACGAGACGTTCAACTCCACCACCGGAAAACCGTCTTCGGTCAGATAAGCCTTGTTGAAGGGTCGCATGCCGTTGAAGCGATTGACCAGCTCCAGCGGGACATCGGGTTCGTTCCAGATCGAATAGAAATCGAGGACGCCGCAGTCGCGGTGGTCTTTGCACTCCAGAAAAAACAGCTGGTAGGCTGTGCCATTGATCGTGCCGGTGATTACCGGGTCCCCGCTTTCGGTCTTGGTCAGTTCGGCGTCGCCGTAGCCCTTGGCGATGTTAAGAACGGTACCGAGATCATTCTGGCCGATCGGCTGCTGGGCGGTCGCTTCCGTCGCCGCGGCGATGGTCGCGGGCAGGCTGACGACGATCAGCGAAGAGGCAAGAGCTGCGCGCAGAAGACGCGCCGAACGGTCAAGCATATGACGAAAATCCGCATCGTGAAATGTGCTGGGAACGCTGCGACCCGGCTGCCGTCTTTGCAAGGGGCCGAAGGAGTCAGCGCAAGCTTTCAGCGGCGCCGTGGCCGATTTGCACCGCAGCATGGTGACGCGCCAACATGTTCATTCTTTTGACGAATCGACAATGGCGAACCGTCGCGATCCTGGTCAAAAACGTCATCCGATTGCCGTGGCCAAAGCGACGGGCATCAAGCGCATCGGCCGAATCGGCGGGCCGCCGGGCGCCGTCAGAGCGCGCGCGCTCTTGCGATCACCCCTCGCCCGGCATTTGGCCGATCAGGGCGAACCAGCCGTCCTCATCGACCACCTCGATCCCGAGCTCTGTGGCCTTCGCCAGTTTCGAACCGGCGCCCGGCCCGGCAACGACGAGATCGGTCTTCTTTGACACCGAGCCGGCGACCTTGGCGCCGAGGCTTTCGGCCATCGCCTTGGCGCCGTCGCGGGTCATCTTTTCCAGCGAGCCTGTGAAGACCACGGTCTTGCCGGCGACCGGCGACGACTTCGCCACCGCGGAGGGCCGTTCGTTGGTGGTGGCAAGGCCCGCCGCGATCAATGCTTGCACGGCCTCGCGATTGTGCTCCTCGCTGAAGAACTGGATCAGCGAGGCGGTGGCAACCGTTCCGATGTCGCTGTCGGCCTTCAGCCGCTCATAGGCCGGCCCGGGCGCCGATTCGAGCGCCGCGCGGATCGCCGAACGCAGACCAGCGGCGTCGCCAAACCGCTCCTTCAATGCCGCCCGCTGGTTCACTTTCAGCCCCAGGGCGTGATCGCGGAACGGATCGAAAGCCGCATCGTCGAGCGCGCTGTCGCCGACAGAGATCAGGGCGTCGAAGGTTGTCTCGCCGACATGCGGCGTGCCTTTCAGCTTGTGCCAAGCCTCGCCGGGCTGCTCGCGGGCTGCCTGATCGATCCCTTCGACAAACGCCGCGACATCATCGAAATGCCGCGCCAGCGCCTTGGCGGAGGCTTCGCCGATATGCCGGATGCCGAGGCCGAAGATAAAGCGGTTGAGCGGCACGGTCCGCCGCGCCTCGATCGCCTCAAGAAGGTTCTCGATCGCCTTCGACGTCTCGGCCTTTTTCGCCGGCTTCTCAGGTTCGGCTTTGCCCTGCAGCCGGCGGCGTTCCTCGGCAACCTGCCGGCGACGCGCCTCGATCGCCGCGCGCAGCGGCTCGAAGGTCAGGCCGAAAATGTCAGCCGGCTGGCGAACCAGCCCGGCGTCGAACAGCGTCTCGATATAGGTCTCGCCAAATCCCTCGATGTCGAAGGCCCCGCGCGAGACGAAATGCTTCAGCCCTTCGCGCCCCTGGGCCGGACAGGTCAATCCGGCGGTGCAGCGGCGCTTGGAATCGGGGCGGCCGGTGCGCGGGTTCATCTCCCGCACCGCCTTGGAACCGCATACCGGGCAATGATCCGGAAAGACGTAGGCCACCGCGCTATCCGGCCGTTTGTCCATCACCACGTCGAGCACCTGGGGGATCACATCACCGGCGCGCTGGACAACGACCGTATCGCCGATGCGGATGTCCCGCCCCTCGCGGATCGGCGCGCCGTCAAAATCGCGGCCGGCGATATAGTCTTCGTTGTGCAGCGTCGCGTTGGAGACGACGACGCCGCCGACCGTCACCGGCTTCAGCTTGGCGACCGGGGTGAGCGCCCCGGTGCGGCCGACCTGAATGTCGATATCCTCCAACAAAGTCGTCGCCTGTTCGGCCGGAAACTTATGCGCGATCGCCCAGCGCGGGCTGCGCGAGACGAAGCCGAGCTGCGCCTGCAGCGCCAGATCGTCGACCTTATAGACCACGCCGTCGATATCGTAGCCGAGATCGGCCCGCTGCTCTTCGACCTCGTGGTAGTGCGCGATCAAGCCCTCGATGGTCTCGAACCGCCGCGTCAGCGGATTGACGGTAAAGCCCATTGTGCCGAGAGCCGTGACGACCGCGGTCTGGGTTTCGCCCGGTAGATCGTCCTCGCTCACCTCGCCCCAGGCATAGGCGAAGAATTTCAGCGGCCGTGAGCGGGTGATGGCCGGATCCTTCTGGCGCAGCGATCCGGCAGCGGCGTTGCGCGGATTGGCGAATTGGCGGATCTTACCCAGCGGCGCCTCATCCGCCTCACTCTCCTGCGCCTCCGACCTCTCCGCTTCCTCGTCATCGCCGGAGGTCGCATCCAGATTGACCGGTTCGACACCCGCCGCCAAACGCTCGTTCAATGCGGCGAAGTCGGCGTGGCTCATATAGACCTCGCCGCGCACCTCGAAGACCGCCGGGCGGATGCCGCTCAGCCGATGGGGGATGTCGTCGATGGTCAGCGCGTTGGCGGTCACATCCTCGCCGACGGCGCCGTCGCCGCGGGTTGCCGCCGAAACCAGCTCGCCATTCTCATAGCGCAGCGACAGCGACAACCCGTCGATCTTCGGCTCGGCGGTCATCGCCAGCAGCGCGTCGTCCTTTAGCTTCAGGAAACGCCGCACCCGCTTGGCAAAGTCCGCGACGTCCTCATCCGAAAAGGCGTTGTCGAGGGAAAGCATCGGGATCGCGTGCTGAACCTTGGCGAATTTCGACGACGGCGCAGAGCCGACCCGCGCCGAGGGCGAGTCGGCGCGCACGAGATCGGGAAAGCGCCGCTCGATGGCGCTGTTGCGCCGGCGCAGCGCGTCATAGGCGGCGTCGGAAATCGTCGGCGCGTCGTTCTCGTGATAGCGGCGATCATGGCTCGCAATTTCGCCCGCGAGCCGCTCTAGCTCCTGTGCCGCCTCTGCTTCGTTCAGATCGTCAACGCCGCGCTCATCGGTCTTCGCCATGGTGTCCGCCATTTCGCTCGTTCGTCTGCCGCCGGCCCCGTCGCCGTCGGATCGCTCGCCTGCCAGGGATGTGGGCCCATTCGCGAAGAAGGCGAGTGGCGCGAAATCCGAGCGGCAACGGGCTTCAGAGCCACTCCAGCTGCGGCAGGTCAAGAGCGAGCAGCCGATCGGCAAGCTTGCGGCGCACAACCGGCAACCGCACGGCCAGCGGCATAACCGTTCGCAGTGCGACGCCGGCAAGAGATGGCGGCTTTGCCAGCAACTCGGTCATCGCTCGCGTCTGCTCGATCACCGTGCGGATCGCCGGCAGGCGCTTCATCTCATATTCCGTCTCGCGCCCCTCGGCGAAGAGATAAGCAAAGGTGGCCGCATCCCAGATACCGAGATTCATGCCGCGTCCGCCGACCGGCGAATGAATATGCGCCGCATCGCCCGCCAGAAAGACGCGCCCGCGCGACATCCGCTCGGCATGGCGAAAAGCAACATGGAAGGTGGACTGCCAGGTGACGGATTCGATCCCCGGCACCGCCGCGATCAAGCGCTCCGGCGAATCATGAAACCCGATCAGCCGACCCGAGCGGGCGTCCATCGGCACAAGCGCGTGGGAGGCATCAGCCGAAGAGCCTATCGCCATAACCAATCGATGCGGATCGATGGGCCGGTCGAAGGTCACGTCGGCAAGCGCGAAGACGCCGGGATACCCCTCGCCGTGCCAGGGTACGCCGAGTTCGGCGCGCACGGTGGAGTGACTGCCGTCGCAGCCAAGAATCGCCTTGGCCTCAACCGTCTCGCCACCCGACAGCCGGGCCACCGGCCGATGGGTTTCGCCAAGCGCCTCCAGGCTGGTATTCCAGGCGACCTGGATCTTCCGGGCGGCAAGCCAATCGATCAACAGCCGTTCGGTCCGGCCCTGCGGCAGTGACAGGATGAAGCGATCGTCGGATCGTCTGCTGCCGAAGTCGAATGAAAAGGCGGAGCGGCCGCCAATGGCGATCGCGGCGCCGCGAATCGGCGTTCCAGCGGACTCCAAATCATTGGCGAGCCCGGAGGATTCGAAAATCCTCAAGGTCTGAGGTAAAATCGCCAGCGCCCGCGACTGATCGGACGGGGTCGGCCCGTCGCCGCGATCGACGATCCGCACCGGTATGCCACGCCGGGTGAGTTCGACTGCCGCCGTCAAGCCCACCGGTCCAGCACCTGCAATCAAAACCAGATCGTCGCGCGCCATCGCTCTTGCCTCCATCTGTCTTAAGGCGAGGATGCCAGGATCGTCCAAAGGAAAGGTTGCCCGTGCCCCCGACGGAGCGGTTCAGCGCTCGGCGCCGATCAACCGTTCGGCGGCTGCCCGCGCCTCCTCGGTCACGCTTTCACCGGCAAGCATGCGGGCGATCTCCTCGCGTCGCCCATCGATGTCGATGGTGGCGACGCGGGTGGCCACCCGATCGTCGGGATCACCGTGGACGCTCGATTTGGAGATCAAGAGATGCGTCGAGGCCCGCGCGGCGACCTGCGGCGCATGGGTCACCGCCAAGACCTGCACCGATCCCGCCAGCCGCACCAACCGGCGGCCGATGGCGTCCGCAACCGCCCCGCCAACGCCGGTATCGATCTCGTCGAACACCAGGGTCGGCGCCGAGCCACGATCGGCGAGCGCCACCTTCAGCGCCAGCAGGAAGCGGGACAGCTCGCCGCCCGAGGCAACCTTCATCATCGGCCCGGCCCGCGTGCCCGGATTGGTGCGAACGTGAAACTCCACCGTATCGATCCCGGCAGCATCGCGGCGCTCGGGATGGGTCTCGATCACCGCCATGAAACTGGCGCGTTCGAGCTTGAGGTCGGGCAACTCCGCCATCACCGCCGCTTCCAGCATTCGCGCCGTGCGGGTGCGCTTCTCGGATAGTTCCGTAGCGGCAGAATCGAACCGGGCACGCTTGTCCTCCACCTCCCGCTCCAACGCGTGCAGGCGCTCTTCGCCGGCATCGAGATCGGCAAGATCGCCGATCATCTTGGCGGTCAGTTCCGGCAGGTCGTCAACGGCAACGTTGAACTTGCGACCGGCGGCGCGCAAAGCGAACAACCGCTCCTCGGTCGCCTCCAGCGCGCGCGGATCAAACTCCAGCGCGCGCAAAGCGCTCTCCAGCTCGCTTTGCGCATCGGACAAAGCATCAAGGGCCGCATCGAGCCGATCGATCGCCGTATCGAGCAGGCCGGGCAGTTCGTCGCGCTTGCGGTCGAGCCGCTTCAAGAGATTGGCAAGGCCAGGGATCGGCGACGTCGGTCCCGACAGCTCTTCATTGGCATCGTTGACGTCGGTGGCGATCTTTTCCGAGCGCATCATCACCTGACGACGCTCGGCCAGTTCCTCCTCCTCGCCGGCGATCGGCTGCAGCTCGGAGAGTTCCTCGACCGCGCTGCGCAGGAAATCGGCCTCGCGGGCCGCCGCCTCGACCTTCTCGCGATGCTGGGTCAAGGCCTCGCGGCAGGCGCGCCATTCGCCGAAAAGCCGCGCCACCGCCAAAGCTTCCGGTTCGAGCGCGCCGAATTCGTCGAGGAGGCTGCGATGACTGTCGGTATCGACCAACGCCCGGTCATCATGCTGGCCGTGGATCTCAACCAGCGCCAGACCGATCTCACGCATCAGGCCGACGCTGGCCGGGCGGTCGTTGACGAAGGCACGGGTACGCCCGTCGGCGGTCTGCACCCGCCGCAAAACGACGTCACCATCATCGTCGAAGCCGTTGTCGGCGAGCACCCTGCGGGCGGGATGCGCGGCGGCGACGTCGAAGGCGGCGGTAACCTCGCCCTGCTTGGCGCCATGGCGAACCAGCGAACCGTCGCCACGCCCGCCGAGCGCCAGCGACAACGAATCGAGCAGGATCGACTTTCCCGCGCCGGTCTCGCCGGTCAACACCGAGAGCCCCGCCCCAAGTGTCAGGTCGAGGCGCTCGATCAGTACGATATCCCGAATCGAAAGATGGACCAGCATGTCCGAATCGTGAGTGAGGGCGAAGGGTGGCGCAGGCTATGTTGGTCGCGCGCCGCCGTTTCGCAACCCGGCTTCGTCTCCAACGACTGTTGGCATGCCCGGCCCGACATGAAAAGAGCGGCGCCTGCCGCGCCGCTCCGCAAGACGATCAGCGAGGCCGCCCCCCTTAAGAGGCGCCGACGATCTTCTTGGCCGCCTGAGCGAACCAGGAACCGTCCGCGCCCTGCTGCGGCGACAGTCCATGGCCCTTCAACAGGCTGTAGGCATTCTGATACCAGGGCGAATCAGGGAAGTTCTGGCCAAGCACTGACGCCGAAGCCTGCGCCTCGCGGATCAAACCCATGGCGTAATAGGATTCGGTCAATCGGAAGAGCGCTTCCTCGACCTGCCGCGTATCCGGATAAACGTCGACGACGTTCTTGAAACGGTTGATCGCGGCGAGATAGTCGTTGCGCTCCAGATAATAGCGGCCGACCAGCATCTCCTTGCCGGCGAGCTGATCGCGGGCGATCCGCAGCTTCGACTTGGCGTCGGAGGCATAAGCGGTGTCTGGGAAGCGCTCCATCAGCGCGCGCATTGCCTGGGCCGTATAAGCGGCCTGCTTCTGGTCGCGGGTCACGTCCGGGATCTGGCGGTAATGCGACAGGCCGATGATGTATTCGGCGTAGGCGGCATCCTCGGAGCCCGGATAGAGCGAGACATAGCGCTTGGCCGCCGACGTCGCATCGTCGTAATTGCCGCTGCGATAGCTGGTGAAAGCCTCCATGATGAGCGCCTTGCGGGCCCATTCGGTGTAGGGATGCTGGCGATCAATCGCCTCGAACTTCTTCGAGGCTTCGCTGAGGCGGCCGGCCTGCAGATTGGCAAGACCCTGATTGTAAAGCACGTCTGGCGGATCGGTCTCGGCTGCAAGGGCGAGGACGTTGACGTCGTTGTCACCGCCCGACATGCAGCCGCCGAGGCCCATCGTCGCGCCGAGAACCATAGCAGACACTGCAGCGCGCTGGATCCATTGGACCGGTCTGGCCGAAAGCTTGCTCGCTTCGTTCATATCTCGCGGATCCCCTACCCCACTCTCAAGCGTTCACCGGCATCCTTATGCGTCAGTGGCGGCTGGAACAATGGCGAAGCCTCAGTAAGGTGCCTTTTTTATGGCCCAAACCCTGAAACCCTTCGTTCAAAAGACCTTCGTCTTCAGAATTGTGGTCAAGCGTGATGATGATCCGCGGTCGAAAGCCGGCCGAAAACCGCCATGCGCACCCACCACGCATTCCGCAATGCCGTATCGGAATACAAGAGACGCTTGGAAAGATGACCGATTGTCGGCGGCGACGCGGCCGCCATGGACCGACGCACGCGCGCGCAGATCAGAGAACCTGGGGACCGTAAGCGGGCGCCGCCACCGCAACCAGCGGCGCATGACGAACCGGATCGACCCGGCGCGACGGCATCTCGACGATCTCATAGGCCTTGCGGTCGGCCAAAAGCGCCTGCAGGGCCAAGGCGTTCAAGCGATGGCCGCCGCGATAGGACCGATAGCAGCCCAGGATACGCACACCGGCAAGCGCCTGATCGCCCACCGCGTCTAGGGCCTTGTGGCGGACAAACTCATCCTCGAAGTGCAGGCCCTCGGGATTGACCACCTGACCATCGTCGGCCAACACAACCGAATTCTGCAGCGAGGAACCGAGCGCGTAGCCGGCAGCCCAAAGCCGCTCGACATCGGCCATAAAGCCGAAGGTGCGGGCGCGGGACAGATCCTTGGTGAAACGGGCCGCCGTCAGATCGGCGCGATAAATCTGGCGCCCGATCGCGGCATTGGCGAAATCGATCTCGATCTCGAACCGCGTGCCGGCATAGGGCCGATACTCGGCCCGGGCTTCCTTCATCTCGACCGACACCGGTTTCAGCACCCGCAGATAGCGGCGCTTGGCGACCTGGCTGACCACGCCGGCGAGGTTGATTGCGGCGACATATTCGGCGGCGCAGCCGTCGAGAATCGGCGTTTCCTTGGCGTCGATACGGACCACGACATTGTCGACGCCCATAGCGTAAAGCGCCGCCATCAGATGCTCGATGGTCGACACATAGGCGCCGTTCATGTCGCCGACGACGGTCGACAGATCGGTCAGAACGGAACGGGCGGAGAGCGCCGGGATCTCATGAACGAGACCGTCGGATTCGATCAGATGAAAAACCACCCCAGTGTCGGGCTCGGCCGGCAACAACGCAAGCTGGACCGGCAAACCGCTGTGAACACCCACCCCTTCGAAATTAATCCGGGATGCGAGTGTCTGCTGAAACATCAACACGTCAGAATAACCTTTCCCGCAGGCGACCGCCGGCAACGCCCCCCTTTGCCGGCTTTCACACACACACACACACACACAGACAAAACAGTCTGATCAATGATTGCCGTCCCAAGGCGAAGGCCCGGTGACCCTTCGTTATTGAACTCGTAGGTAAATCGGACGCTCCAATCGGCAAAATCACGCTTTCTTACCCCGTGTTAAACACGGTTCGTGATACCGATTCAGGACTTTAATGATTTCAATACCTTAAACAAAAATGCCCGCCGGATTTCCCGGCGGGCATTGTCGCTCCTTAGCAACAATCGTGCCCTATCAGTTGGCTTGACGCCGCAGGAAGGCCGGAATTTCCAGTTGATCCTCTTCGCTCGCCTGGCGCGAAACGGTCGCCGGACGGGCCGCCGATTCCGCTGCGGCGCGGCGCGGCGCATAGGGATTCGGCTCGACATGCGGGCGCCGCGCGGCCGGCTCAGCGGCCAGCTGCTCTTCGTCTTCGCGCCGCGACAAGCCAGTCGTCAGGCGTCGCAGCAAGCCCATGGCACCGCGCTCGTCTCCAGCCTGGTCGCTGCCAGCGGCACGGTTTTCCAGTTCGCTCCGCACGACCGGCGGGAAGTCCGACACCCGCGGCATGCGGGCCGGCTGCACCGGCTCCATCTCGGCCTCGGCGCTCGACACCGGACGGCGGGCTGGCTGTTGCGGCGTGACCTGGGCGATCTCGGCGGCCAGGGCGACCGTGAAGTCATCCTCCAACTCGCTGTCGTCGCCCGCCGGCTCTTCGACCGGAGCAGACATGACCGCGGCGGGCTGCAGCGCCGGCGTCGGAGCCGGCAGCGGCACCGCGCGGGGCTGGCTGGCAAAGCTCGGCTGAGCCGCCGTCATCGTTGGACGGGTCGCGACCTCGGCCTCGGTCTTGTCGATGCCCGTCGCAACAACCGACACCCGGATGACGCCTTCGAGGTTCTCGTCAAAGGTCGCGCCGAGGATGATGTTGGCATCCTGGTCGACCTCTTCGCGAATGCGGGTCGCCGCCTCGTCCACCTCGAACAGGGTGAGGTCACGGCCGCCGGTGATCGAGATGAGCAGGCCCTTGGCGCCCTTCATCGAGGTCTCGTCGAGCAGCGGGTTGGCGATCGCCGCTTCCGCGGCGGCCATCGCCCGGCCTTCGCCGGAGGCTTCGCCGGTGCCCATCATCGCCTTACCCATCTCGCGCATCACGGAGCGAACATCGGCAAAGTCGAGGTTGATCAGGCCCTCTTTGACCATCAGGTCGGTGATGCAGGCGACGCCCGAATAGAGCACCTGGTCAGCCATCGCAAAGGCGTCGGCGAAGGTGGTCTTGTCGTTGGCGATGCGGAAGAGATTCTGGTTCGGAATGACGATCAGCGTGTCGACATTCTTCTGCAGCTCCTCGATGCCCTGCTCGGCGATCCGCAGCCGGCGCTGGCCTTCGAAGTGGAACGGCTTGGTGACGACACCGACGGTCAGAATGCCCTTCTCACGGGCCGCCCGGGCGACGACCGGCGCCGCACCCGTGCCGGTGCCGCCGCCCATGCCGGCGGTGACGAAGCACATGTGCGAGCCGAGCAGGTGATCGCAGATTTCGTCGATCGATTCTTCCGCGGCGGCGCGGCCGACCTCAGGCTGCGAACCGGCACCGAGACCCTCGGTCACCGCTACACCCATCTGAATGATCCGTTCGGCACGCGACGAGCGCAGCGCCTGCGCGTCCGTGTTGGCAATCACGAAGTCGACGCCTTCGAGACCGGCGCTGATCATGTTGTTGACGGCGTTGCAGCCACCGCCACCGACGCCGAAGACCGTGATGCGGGGCTTCAGTTCGGTGATGTCCGGCTTCTTCAAGGTGATGCTCATGCCCTCTATTCCTCTTTCAAACTCGCAAAGGCCGTTTCGCCGCGCGACCGTTCGTTCCCAGTTGTTGCGGCGCGCGGCGCGCACCGTCTTTCGGTTCCGGCGCCGCAACCGCGCGGCGCCCAAAGCTTCAAAGGCTCCTGCGTAGCCAAGAGCCGACTCGGCCTCCCTCCATGGCCTTTTCGAACACCTTGACGGCGCTCGAACGCTCCGAGACGTATTCCCGATGAGCAACCTGCGGGTAGATCAGCAGCCCGACGGATGTCGAAAAGCCCGGCCCTTTGCTGGACGGGTTCAGACCGGTAACACCGAGGGGTCGCCCGAGCCTTACGTTGCGCTGCAGAACCGTGCGCGCGGTCTCGGCGAGACCGGCGAGTTGGCTGGCACCGCCGGTCAGGATCACCCGTTTGCCAATGACGTGACCGAGTCCCGAGGCATTCAGCCGGTCGCGCACCAGTTCGAACGTTTCTTCGACACGCGGGCGGATGATCTTGGTGACCAGCGAGCGCTTGACCTGGATCGGGCTCGCCTCGCCGCTCTCGCCCAGCGGCGCCACCGCAAGCGGCTCGCCGGTGTCGTCGAGAAGCTCGGCCAAGGTGCTGCCGTGCATGACCTTGATTCGCTCGGCATCGGCCGGGCTGATCGACAGGCCGCGCGCGAGGTCCATGGTGACGTTGGCACCGCCGATAGCGATCTGGTCGGCATAAACGAAACGGCCGTTCTGGAAGATCGCGATGGTCGTCGCACCGCTGCCCATGTCGATGCAGGCCGAGCCCATCGCCGCCTCGTCCTCGACCATGGTCGAAAGCGCGCTGGCATAAGGCGTCGCAACGAAGGCTTCGACCACCAGCTGGGCGCGGTTGATCGCCGCTTCCAGATTGCGCAGCGCCGCGATCTCGGCGGTCAGGACGTGCAAATTGGCGGAGAGCGCGTGGCCGGTCATGCCGACCGGATGTTCAAGACCCAACTCGTCGTCGAGCTGAATGTCGTAGACCGTCGAATGCAGAGCGACACGCCCGTCATCGACGGGAATCTTGGCAGCGCTCTCGATGACCCGCGACAGGTCGGCCTGGGAGACTTCACCCACCACTTCCGTGCTGGCCCGGCGCCGCATGCTCTTCAGCCGGCCGGCCGTGACCGAGACGATCAGCGATTCCACCGAAAGCCCGGCCATCCGCTCAGCCGCATCGACGCACTGACGGATCGCCTGCTCGGCCGCCGCGATATCGACGACCGCGCCGGACTTGATGCCGCGCGAGCGGTGGTGGCCGACGCCGATCACCTCGATCGTGTGAGTGCGGTCGGGCAGCATTTCGCCCGCCACCCGCGGCCGCAGCCGGGCGATGAGGCAGGAAATCTTCTCCGACCCGACATCGAGCACGGAAATCACGCGCGAGCGGCGAGCAGACAGCCCCTTGACCCTGGGAAGGTCCGACTTGCCGAGACTCAACAGACTCATACCGGCTTTTCCTTGCGAAGGCGCTTGAGCAGCTTGTCGCGCTCAGCCAGACGTTCGTTGCGCCGCTTCACAGCGCCGGGTGTCAGCCGCACCACGACACGATCGCTGAGCCGCACGTCGACGACGCTGATGTCGCGTTCAAGCAAAGTGTAACGGCGATCCATGTCGACGACCTCGGTCAAAGCATCGATCGGCTTCACCTCGGGAAGCTCGATCTTGACGCCGTTCTTGAGCTCCAGGTCCCAACGACGAGCGCCGACTCGAACGTAGGCGGCCACCCTTGCGCGAAGCTCAGGAAAGCTTTCCATATCGTCGACAATGCTGGTTGCGGCGGCCGCCGCATCGTCGCCGACGATTACCGGCAGGTTGTCGAAGCGCCCCGGCGTGTAGGGCACGATCTTCTTGCCCTCGCGATTGACGACAAAGAAGGAATCACCGGTCTGCCAGACGGCGTAGGGGTGATGTTCCTCGACCTTGATATCCACCCGATCAGGGAAGATCTTCGACACCGAAGCCCGATCGATCCACGGCATTGCCTCGAGCGCTTCGCGGGCTTTCGTCGGGTCGAGCGAGAGCAAGGTCTGCGACCCGGTCTGCCAGAGGGTCTGCAAGACGTCGATCTCCGACGTCTCGCTGTTGCCGTGGACCCCCACCTGGTCGATACCGAAACCGAGCGGCTGGCCGAAATCGTCGAGCAGTTCGTTGGTGTGCCCGCCATATGCAATGCCGTAAGCGACCGAACCTGCGATCACCACGGTGGCGATCATGCCGAAACGCGGCAGCGAAGCCTCGGACAGGCGCGCGGCCACCCCCTCGATCCGGCGCGTGGCGCGCACGATAAAGAGGTTCAGTCGGCCCGGCGCGAGGTCGAATCCATCGCGCATGTTGCGTTTCATCGCGCGCACGAGGCGTCCTCCACCATCCAGACGATCAGCTCCTGGAAGCTATGGCCGGCCGCGCGGGCAATATCCGGCACCAGCGAGGTCGGCGTCATGCCGGGCTGGGTGTTGACCTCCAGCCAGACCAGCTCACCGCCCTCGCCGAAGCGGTCGTCGTAGCGAAAGTCGGACCGGGTAACACCGCGGCAGCCCATGGCGCGATGCGCGGCAAGCGCGTGTTCCTGAACCCGGCGGATGACCGATTTCGGGATCTCGGCGGGCACCACATGGCGCGAACCGCCCGGCAGATATTTCGAATCGTAATCGTAAAAGGCATGGCCTTCGGGCACGATCTCGCAAACATCGAGCGCAACATTGCCCATCACCGCGCAGGTCAGCTCGCGGCCATGGACATAACGTTCGACCATGACAATGTCGCCATAGGGCCAATCGGCGGAATAAAGCTCCTGCGGCGGCTTCGATTGATCCTCGCGAACGATCAGAACGCCGAAGCTGGAGCCCTCGGCCACTGGCTTGATGACGTAGGGCGGCGACATGACATGAGTCGGCGCCGCGTCGAGCCGATGCAGGACGCGCGCTTCGGCCACCGGCACGCCGGCCGCCTTGGCAACGATCTTCGCCCGTTGTTTGTGCATCGCCAGAGCCGACGCCAGCACGCCGGAATGCGTGTAGGGGATCTGCAGATATTCGAGGATGCCCTGGATGGTTCCGTCCTCGCCAAACGGTCCATGCAGCGCGTTGAACGCGACGTCGGGCGCGACCTCGACCAGCCGCGCGGCGACATTGCGATCGACATCCAGCCGCGTGACGGCATAGCCGGCGGCTTCGAGCGCATCCGCGCAGGCATTCCCCGAGGAGAGACTCACCGGCCGCTCCGACGAGAACCCGCCCATCAAAACCGCTACATGCTTGGCCATCAAACCTGCCACCAAAAAACAACAGTGGATTTGATTCAATCTTTTGCCGACCGATGGTTAAGCGGCGGTTAATCAACTGTGACCAACGCAAGAATTTTGAAAGGGTCGGCAGAATTGCCGGCAAACGAACCTGTTTCGCCGCCCTGCGGTCGTCGCGGCAAAGCAGCTGGCGCGCGCCGGTCTGTCTGCCGGCATGCCTCAAAGCGACAACACGTGATCAGAGCTTTCCACCTTTTTCTTCATTCAGAATTTCAGGACATTCTTCCAGTGCATTGATTTTCTGATCCGGCCCTGACTGCCTGGCGTACGCCGCGAAATTGCGGTCTCGGTTCGGCAGACGGACACCAGCCGGCGATGACGCGCGGGCGCACAAGACACCATTGGAGCAGTCGTCACGCGCGATTGCGCGCCTATCCTACCGCCAATCGAACCATCTGCCTCAGCGAAAGGCGCGACTCTCATGCTGACCGTCCACAACCTCGCATTCTCGCGCGCGATGCGCGTCGCCTGGCTGCTGGAGGAACTTGCCGTTCCGTATAAGGTGAAGACATATGCGCGCACCGACGCCTATCGCGCGCCGGCGGCGCTCAAGGCGATCCACCCGCTTGGCAAGTCGCCGGTCATCCAGGACGGCGATCTGACCCTCGGCGAGTCGGCGGCGATCTTGCGCTATATCGACCGGCATTACGGCGACGGCCGCTTCTCGCCCGCAGCCGGCAGCCATGATGCGGCGCATCACGACGAATGGCTCGACTATGCGGAGGGAACCCTGGCCCGGCCGATCGCGGCGGGCTTTTGGGCGAGGAAGAACGGCACCAAACCAGACACGCGGACCCGAGAAGAGCTCGCGACCCATTTCGGCTATCTCACCGACACGCTCAGCGCGCGGCCGTTTCTGCTGGGTGGGCAACTCACGCTCGCCGACATCCAGCTCTCCTATCTTCTGGCGATGGCGGAGCGCTCCGACCTCCTCGGCGACTGGCCGGTCATCCAGGCCTACTGGCAGCATCTGAAGGCCGTTCCCGCATTGACGCGGGCGATCGGAAAGACCGGGCCGATCATGCCGGATCCACTCTGACCTGGCAAAGTTTCGCCGCGCTTCAGCCGGCAGTGCGGCCTGCCCGGCGAAGACCGTGGGCGATCAGGCGGTCGACGACCTCGGCATAGGGAATGCCGCTCGCCGCCATCACCTTGGCGTACATGCTGATATCGGTGAAGCCGGGGATGGTGTTGACCTCGTTGACGAGGATCCGGCCGTCTTCGGTCAGGAAGAAGTCGACCCGCGCCATGCCGTCGCAGCCGAGAGCGCGAAAGGCCGTGGCGGAAGCTTCGCGCAGCGCCGCCTCGATCCCGTCCGGCAGCACAGCTGGCACGATCAGTGCCGCGCCAGTTTCATCGATATATTTGGCATTGTAGCTGTAAAAACCATGGAGCGCCGCCGGCACGATCTCACCCGGCCGTGAAACGACTAATACCAACGTGCGTGAAGCCTGACTCGCGAGGGATTTCCAAGGCGAGGAAAGTCTGAATCATTGATGGCAAACGGAGGTTTGCCATGGCGATACCGATCCCGCTGAGAACAGACTTCGACGGACCAA
>NZ_JAFMPP010000014.1 GCF_017349315.1 Jiella flava
CGACAACGTGACCATGGACGTGGCGCTGATCGTGCCGATCGCGATGGAAGAAAAGCTGCGCTTCGCTATCCGCGAAGGCGGCCGCACCGTCGGCGCCGGCATCGTCGCCTCGATCGTCGAGTAAGCGACGGTTTCGCTCAAGGGCCGGCGCGCCGCGGTCGATCAGGATCGCTCGGCGCCGGCCTTTTGCTCCCCTTGGAAGAGGGGCGCATGCGGGACGGGCACCCGCGCTTCGATTTGGCTGAAGAGAAGAATGACAAGCGCTCGGAGAAGGGCTGGCTTGCCGGTCACTTCCGACAGAGGACAAGAAAACATGAACGGCCAGAATATCCGCATCCGTCTGAAGGCGTTCGACCACCGGGTCCTCGACGCTTCGACGCGCGAGATCGTGTCGACGGCCAAGCGCACCGGCGCGAACGTGCGCGGGCCGATCCCGCTGCCGACGCGCATCGAGAAGTTCACCGTCAACCGCTCGCCGCACGTCGACAAGAAGTCGCGTGAGCAGTTCGAAATGCGCACCCACAAGCGGCTTCTCGACATCGTCGATCCGACGCCGCAGACGGTCGATGCGCTGATGAAGCTCGACCTCGCCGCCGGCGTTGACGTCGAGATCAAGCTCTGATCCGAGCACGGGAAGGATAACGCCCATGCGTTCAGGTGTGATTGCACAGAAGGTCGGCATGACCCGCGTCTATAACGACGCCGGCGAGCATGTTCCGGTCACCGTCCTGAAGGTCGAGAACCTACAGGTCGTCGCCCAGCGGACCCAGGAGAAGAACGGCTATACGGCCGTTCAGCTCGGTGCGGGTCTTGCGAAGGTGAAGAATACGTCGAAGGCCATGCGGGGCGTCTTCGCCCAGGCCTCCGTCGAGCCGAAGCGCAAGCTCGTCGAGTTCCGCGTTTCCGCGGACAACATGATCGACGTCGGTGCCGAAATCACCGCCGATCATTTCGTTCCCGGTCAGATGGTGGACGTGACCGGCACGTCGATCGGTAAGGGCTTTGCCGGCGCGATGAAGCGACACAACTTCGGTGGTCTTCGCGCCACCCACGGTGTGTCGGTCTCGCATCGCTCGCACGGTTCGACCGGTCAGCGCCAGGATCCGGGCAAGGTCTTCAAGAACAAGAAGATGGCCGGCCACATGGGTCAGGTTCGCGTGACCACGCAGAACCTCGAAATCGTGCGCACCGATCCGGAAAAGGGCTTGATCCTCGTTCGCGGCGCCGTGCCGGGTTCGAAGGGCGGCTGGATCGAGGTTCGCGACGCGGTGAAGGCTTCGCTGCCGGACAGCGCGCCGAAGCCGGCGGCGATCCGGACGGCGGCCAACGATGCGGCGAAAGTCGAAGCGACCGAGTCCGAGGGGGCCGAATAATGGATATCACGATCAAGAGCCTCGACGGGTCCGACGCCGGCAAAGTGACGCTGGCCGACGAGATCTTCGGTCTCGAGCCGCGCGAGGACATCCTCCAGCGTATGGTGCGCTGGCAGTTGGCCAAGCGTCAGCAGGGCACGCATCAGACTCTCGGACGGGCCGAAATCGCCCGCACCGGCGCCAAGCTCTACCGGCAGAAGGGAACCGGTCGTGCCCGTCACGGCTCGGCCCGCGCGCCGCAGTTCCGCGGCGGCGGCAAGGCCCATGGGCCGGTTTCGCGCAGCCATGCCCATGACCTGCCGAAGAAGTTCCGCGCGCTGGCGCTGAAGCATGCTCTGTCGGCGAAGGCGAAGTCGGGCGGCATCATCGTCGTCGACGAGCTGAAGGCTGACGAGGCCAAGACCAAGGCAACGGTCAAGCGCTTCGCCGATCTCGGCCTTGCCAACGCGCTGATCATCGGCGGCGCCGAACTCGACGAGAACTTCTCGCGCTCGGCTCGCAACATTCCGCACATCGACGTCCTGCCGGTGCAGGGCATCAATGTTTATGACATTCTGCGCCGGCAGACGCTGGTTCTGTCCAAGGCCGCAGTCGAGGCTCTCGAGGAGCGGTTCAAATGACCGATCTGCGCCACTATGACGTCATCACCTCGCCGGTGATCACCGAGAAGTCGACGCTCCTGTCGGAGTCCAATCAGGTGGTCTTCAATGTGCCGCTGACGACGACGAAGCCGCAGATCAAGGCTGCGGTGGAAAGCCTCTTCAACGTCAAGGTCACCGCCGTGAACATCCTCGTCCGCAAGGGCAAGGTCAAGCGCTTCCGCGGCCGCATCGGACGCCAGAGCGATCAGAAAAAAGCCGTCGTGACGTTGGCCGAGGGCCAGTCGATCGACGTGTCGACCGGACTCTGAGCGGGACCGGAGGAATAGCGAGATGGCACTGAAGAACTTCAAACCGAACACGCCGAGCCAGCGTCAGCTGGTCATCGTCGACCGTTCGGGCCTGCACAAAGGCAAGCCGGTCAAGCATCTGACCGAGGGCCTCACCCAGAAGGGCGGGCGCAACAACACCGGTCGCGTGACCGCGCGCTATCAGGGCGGCGGTCACAAGCGGACCTACCGCATCATCGACTTCAAGCGTCGCAAGCTCGACGTGCCGGGGACGGTGGAGCGGCTCGAATACGATCCGAACCGCACCGCGTTCATCGCGCTGATCAAGTACGAGGACGGCGAACTCGCCTATATCCTCGCGCCGCAGCGCCTGTCGGCGGGCGACACGGTCGTCGCCGGTCTCTCGGGAGTCGACGTGAAGCCGGGCAACGCGATGCCGCTGGCGGCCATGCCGGTGGGCACCATCGTCCACAATGTGGAGATGAAACCGGAAAAGGGCGGTCAGATCGCCCGTTCGGCGGGTGCCTACGCGCAGCTCGTTGGCCGCGACCAGGGCATGGCGATCCTGCGCCTCAATTCGGGTGAACAGCGCCTCGTGCCGTCGTCGTGTTTTGCGACGGTTGGCGCGGTGTCCAACCCGGACCACGGCAACATCAATCTCGGCAAGGCGGGCCGCTCGCGCTGGCTCGGCAAGCGGCCGCATGTTCGCGGCGTCGCGATGAACCCGGTCGACCATCCGCACGGCGGTGGTGAAGGCCGCACCTCGGGCGGCCGTCATCCGGTGACCCCGTGGGGCAAGCCGACAAAGGGCAAGCGCACGCGCCAGAACAAGTCGACCGACAAGTTCATCATGCGTTCGCGCCACCAGCGCAAGAAATAAGGGAAACTTTCAATGGCACGTTCTGTCTGGAAGGGCCCATTCGTCGATGGCTTTCTGCTGAAGAAGGCCGAGAAGGCCCAATCGAGCGGTCGCAACGACGTCATCAAGATCTGGACCCGGCGGTCGACGATTCTGCCGCAGTTCGTCGGTCTGACCTTCGGCGTCTACAACGGCAACAAGCACATTCCGGTCGCAGTGAGCGAGGACATGGTCGGACACAAGTTCGGCGAATTCGCTCCCACCCGGACCTATTACGGCCACGGCGCCGACAAGAAGGCGAAGAGGAAGTAACCATGGGCAAGGCGAAAGCCGAGCGTCGGCTTGCGGACAACGAGGCGAAGGCGATCGCCCGTTCCATCCGCGTCAGCCCGCAGAAACTCAACCTGGTCGCGCAGATGATTCGCGGCAAGAAGGTCGATCGGGCCCTGGCGGACCTCACCTTCTCGCGCAAGCGGATCGCCGAAACGGTCAAGAAGACGCTGGAAAGCGCCATCGCAAACGCCGAGAACAACCATGATCTCGATGTCGACGCTCTGGTGGTCGCTGAAGCCTATGTCGGCAAGTCGATCACGATGAAGCGCTTCCATGCCCGTGGCCGTGGCCGCGCGAGCCGGGTCGAAAAGCCGTTCGCGCATCTGACCATCGTCGTGCGCGAAGTCGAGGAAGTCGAGGAGGCCGCGTAATGGGTCAGAAAATCAATCCGACCGGCTTTCGGCTCGGCATCAACCGCACCTGGGACTCGCGCTGGTTCGCGAACAAGGGCGAGTACGGCCAGCTCCTCCACGAGGATCTGAAGATCCGTGACTACCTGATGAACGAGCTGAAGCAGGCGGCTGTTTCGAAGATCGTCATCGAGCGGCCGCACAAGAAGTGCCGCATCACGATCCACTCGGCGCGTCCGGGCATCGTGATCGGCAAGAAGGGCGCCGACATCGAGAAGCTGCGCCGCAAGCTGTCGCAGATGACCAATGCCGAGACGCATATTAACATCGTCGAGGTGCGCAAGCCCGAGATCGACGCGACCTTGGTCGCCCAGTCGATCGCCCAGCAGCTCGAGCGTCGCGTGGCCTTCCGGCGGGCGATGAAGCGCGCGGTCCAGTCGGCGATGCGCCTCGGTGCCGAAGGCATCCGCATCAATTGTGGCGGTCGTCTCGGCGGTGCGGAAATCGCCCGCACCGAGTGGTATCGCGAGGGCCGGGTGCCGCTGCACACGCTGCGCGCCGACATCGACTACGGCACCGCGGAGGCCGAGACGGCTTACGGCATCTGCGGCGTCAAGGTTTGGATCTTCAAGGGCGAGATCCTCGAACACGATCCGATGGCCGCCGAGCGCCGTCAGGTCGAGGGCGAGGGGCAGGGCGGCCGTCGCCGCGAGCACGCCTGAGGTCGCCTGAGGCCTTTTGAGAATTCGGAGTTGAAAAGATGCTGCAGCCAAAGCGTACGAAGTACCGGAAAGCGTTCAAGGGACGCATTCACGGTACCGCCAAGGGCGGAACGGCACTCAATTTCGGCGCCTACGGCCTGAAGGCCCTGGAGCCGGAGCGGGTGACCGCTCGCCAGATCGAGGCAGCCCGCCGTGCGATCACGCGTCAGATGAAACGTCAGGGCCGGGTGTGGATCCGGATCTTCCCGGATCTTCCGGTGACGTCGAAGCCGACCGAAGTCCGCATGGGTAAGGGCAAGGGCGGCGTCGACTACTGGGCGGCGCGGGTTCACCCTGGCCGGATCATGTTCGAGATCGACGGCGTTCCCGAGGATATCGCCCGCGAGGCTCTGCGCCTCGGCGCCGCGAAGCTTCCGGTGCGCACGCGCTTCATCCAGCGCATTGCGGAATAATAGGAGAGTTTGACGTGAAAGCTTCCGACGTCAGATCGATGACCCCGGACGAACTCACCGACGAGCTCGCCAAGCTGAAGAAAGAGCAGTTCAACCTGCGTTTCCAGCGGGCCACGGGTCAGCTCGAAAACACTGCGCGCGTGCGCCAGGTCCGCCGCGACATCGCGCGGATCAAGACGGCTGTCCGCGCCAAGGCGGACACGGCCAAGGCCTGAAGGACGAGACAATGCCGAAACGCATCCTGCAGGGGACGGTTGTCTCCGACAAGAATGACAAGACCGTGGTGGTGCTGGTGGAACGCCGTTTCGCCCATCCACTGCTGAAGAAGACCGTGCGCCGGTCGAAGAAGTACAAGGCGCATGACGAAAGCAATCAGTGCAAGGTTGGCGATATCGTCTCCATCGAAGAGTCGCGACCGATCTCGAAGGACAAAAGCTGGATCGTCGTCTCCAGTGCGACGAGCCGAGCAGCAAGTTGAACTTTTTCGCCAGGTTCGCCGCACCCAGCGGCGCTCCCGGTGGTAATCTTTTGAAGGCGGCCTGACATGATTCAGATGCAAACAAACCTCGACGTGGCCGATAATTCCGGCGCCCGTCGTGTCATGTGCATCAAGGTGCTGGGCGGTTCGAAGCGGAAGTACGCCTCGGTCGGCGACGTCATCGTCGTGTCCGTCAAGGAGGCGATCCCGCGGGGCCGCGTCAAGAAGGGCGACGTGATGAAGGCCGTGGTGGTGCGTACCGCCAAGGACATCCGCCGCGCCGACGGTTCGGTGATCCGGTTCGACCGGAACGCCGCCGTCCTGATCGACAACAAGAAGGAGCCGATCGGCACCCGTATCTTCGGCCCGGTTCCCCGCGAGCTTCGCGGTAAGAACCACATGAAGATCGTGTCGCTCGCCCCCGAAGTTCTTTAAGAGGAGAGCGGACGATGCAGAAGATCCGCAAGGGCGACACCGTCGTCGTGCTCGCCGGCAAGGACAAGGGCCGGTCGGGTGAAGTCATCCAGGTGATGCCGAAGGAGAACCGTGCGCTGGTTCGTGGCATCAACATGGTCAAGCGCCACCAGCGTCAGACCGCCTCGCAGGAGGCCGGGATCATCGCCAAGGAAGCGCCGATTCACCTGTCGAATCTGGCCTATGCCGATCCCAAGGATGGCAAGCCGACCCGGGTGGGCATCAAGATCTTGGAGGACGGCACGAAGCTGCGCGTCGCCAAGCGTTCAGGGGAAGAGATCAATGGCTGAAGCCGCCACTTACGAGCCTCGCCTGAAGCGTGTCTATCGCGAGGACATCCGCAAGGCCATGCAGGAGCAGTTCTCCTACGAGAACAACATGCAGGTTCCGCGGCTCGACAAGATCGTGATCAACATGGGCGTCGGTGAAGCCACCGGCGATTCCAAGAAGCCGTCGGTCGCCGCCGAGGATCTTGCCAAGATCGCCGGTCAGAAGCCGGTCATCACCCGCGCCACGAAGTCGATCGCCGGCTTCAAGGTGCGTGAGGGCATGCCGATCGGCTGCAAGGTCACGCTGCGCCGCGAGCGCATGTATGAGTTTATGGATCGTCTGATCCAGGTCGCTCTGCCCCGGGTCCGCGACTTCCGTGGCCTCAACCCGAAGAGCTTTGACGGCCGTGGCAACTTCGCCATGGGCATCAAGGAGCACATCGTGTTCCCCGAGATCAACTACGACAAGGTTGATCAGATGTGGGGCATGGACATCATCGTTTGTACGACGGCCAAGACGGACGAGGAAGCGCGCGCCCTTCTCAAGGCGTTCAACTTCCCCTTCCGCCAGCATTGACGCCTGTAACGGCAGACGAGCAAAGGACGAGACAATGGCCAAGAAGGGCATGATCGAGCAGAACAAGCGCCGCCAGAACATGGTGGCGAAATACGCCGCCAAGCGGGCTGCTCTGAAGGCGATCACCAAGAATGCCGACGCTCCGATGGAAGAGCGTTTCAAGGCGCAGCTGCAGCTCGCCGAGCTGCCGCGCAACGGGTCGAAGGTGCGCATTCGCAATCGCTGCGAAGTCACCGGTCGCCCGCGCGCCTACTATCGCAAGCTCAAGATGAGCCGTATCGCGCTCCGGGAACTGGGCAATAACGGCCAGATTCCTGGCATCGTGAAGTCGAGCTGGTAAGGAGGATACGCTATGTCGATGTCTGATCCGCTCGGCGATATGCTGACCCGCATCCGCAATGCGGTGCTGCGCAACAAGTCCTCGGTCTCCACGCCGGCTTCCAAGCTGCGTGGCCGCGTGCTCGACGTCTTGAAGGACGAGGGCTACATCCGCGGCTATACGCTCACCGATTTCGATAACGGCAAGTCCGAGTTCGAGATTGAGCTGAAGTACTACGAGGGCCAGCCGGTGATCCGTGAGATCGCCCGCGTTTCCAAGCCCGGGCGCCGCGTCTATGTGTCGGCCAAGACGATCCCGCAGGTCGCCAACGGCCTCGGTATCTCGGTGCTGTCGACGCCGAAGGGCGTGATGGCCGACCACAATGCTCGCGAGCAGAACGTGGGCGGCGAGATTCTCTGCCGGGTCTTCTGATCCGGTGTCAGATATGCGATAGAGCGGCGATCGTGGCGGCTTGACGCTGCGTTCGCCGTTCCCGCGCATTTAAGCCACGCATGGACCCGTCGCCTTCACGGGCACAAGGCGGCCATGAACGAAACAGGGTTTCGAAATGTCTCGTATTGGTAAGAAGCCGGTGGCCATTCCCGATGGCGTCACCGCCGCGGTCGACGGCCAGACGGTCAAGGCCAAGGGCCCCAAGGGCGAACTGTCCTTCGTCGTCAACGACGAGGTTCTGGTGAAGCTCGAGGACGGCGCCATCTCGGTCGATCCGCGCGATCAGTCGAAGGATGCCCGCTCCAAGTGGGGCATGTCGCGCACGATGATCGCCAACATCCTGGCGGGTGTGAAGACGGGCTTCGAGAAGAAGCTCGAGATCAACGGTGTCGGCTACCGCGCCGCCATGCAGGGCAAGAACCTGCAGCTGTCGCTGGGCTTCTCCCACGAGGTCGTCTACCAGACGCCCGAGGGCATTCAGATCCAGGTGCCGAAGCCGACCGAAATCATCGTGTCGGGCATCGACAAGCAGCGCGTCGGCCAGGTCGCCGCGGAGATCCGCGAGTATCGCGGTCCCGAGCCTTACAAGGGCAAGGGTGTGAAGTACGCGAACGAGACGATCGTTCGTAAGGAAGGCAAGAAGAAGTAAGGTTCGTCATGGCTACTCCTAAGGAATCGCTGCGGCGCCGTGCTTCGCGGATCCGCCGCTCGCTGAAGAAGGTTGCGAATGGTCGTCCGCGGCTGTCCGTGCACCGTTCGTCGAAGAACATCTACGCTCAGGTCATCGATGATGAGGCGGGCCGTACGCTTGCTTCGGCCTCGAGTCTCGAGCCGTCGCTCCGCAAGGAGCTGAAGACCGGCGCCGACGTCGCCGCGGCCCAGGCCGTTGGCAAGCTCGTCGCCGAGCGTGCCAAGGAAGCCGGCGTCACCGACGTCGTCTTCGATCGCGGCGCCTTCATCTATCACGGGCGGGTCAAGGCAGTTGCCGACTCCGCGCGCGAGGCCGGTCTGAACTTCTGATCGGCCCAAAAGGCTTTATTCGATGGCGTGAATGCGCTATCGCATCACGCGGCCGCCTGATGAGGGCGGCCGTTCCCATGGACGCCTCCGGAAAAGAACAAGGAACAGGATATGGCGCCTCGCAATGAACGCAATGATCGCCGTGACGATCATGACGACGGCTTTGTTGACAAGCTCGTCCACATCAATCGTGTCGCGAAAGTCGTGAAGGGCGGCCGTCGCTTCGGCTTTGCCGCGCTCGTCGTCGTCGGCGACCTGAAGGGCCGCGTCGGCTTCGGTCACGGCAAGGCGCGCGAAGTGCCGGAAGCGATCCGCAAGGCGACGGAAGCCGCCAAGCGCGATCTGATTTTCGTGCCGCTGCGCGACGCCCGCACGCTGCATCACGACGTCGCGGGCCGCCATGGTGCCGGCAAGGTCATCCTGCGCACCGCCGAGGCCGGTACCGGTATCATCGCCGGTGGCCCGATGCGTGCCGTGTTCGAAGCCGTCGGCATGCATGACGTCGTCGCCAAGTCGCTCGGCTCGTCGAACCCGTACAACATGGTTCGCGCCACCTTCGATGCGTTGAAGAACGCGACCCATCCGAAAGACGTCGCTGCGCGCCGCGGCATCAAGTATTCGACGCTGCAGGCTCGCCGCCGTGATCACACCGGTGCGGCTCCGGCTGCTGCCGAAGAAGCCGCTGCGGCGGAATAACCTGGCCGGCCTTCGTGCCATCGTTTGAAGGAGCCTGAGCATGGCCAAGAACACGCCCGCCGGCAAGACGGTCACCGTCCAGCAGATCGGCAGCCCCATCCGTCGTCCGAAGGACCAGCGCCAGACGTTGGTCGGCCTCGGCCTCGGCAAGATGAACCGTCGGCGCACCCTGGAAGACACGCCCGCTATTCGCGGGATGATCGCCAAGGTCGCTCACATGGTTCGCGTCGTCGACGAAGCCTGACATCCATTCGGCAGTGCGGGGCCCGCGCTTTTGCGGGCCTTCGAACCCCTTTTACCAGGCGGCCCGTCGAAGCGCTGAATGCAGCTCACGCGGTGGCCAAGGAGAAGAGACATGAAACTCAACGAGCTTTCCGACATGGACGGCGCCACCCATTCGCGTAAGCGTCTGGGTCGCGGTATCGGGTCGGGCAAGGGCAAGACCGGCGGGCGCGGCGTCAAAGGCCAGAAGTCCCGTTCGGGCGTCGCCATCAACGCCTTCGAGGGCGGCCAGATGCCGCTCTACCGGCGTCTGCCGAAGCGCGGCTTCGTCAACATCTTCGCCAAGAAGTACAACGTCGTTTCGGTCGGCCGCCTGCAGCAGGCCGTCGATGCGGGTAAGCTCGACGCCTCGGCCCCGGTCGATGCGGCGGCGCTGATCGCGGCGGGCGTCCTGCGCCGCGCCAAGGACGGCGTGCGTCTCCTCGGCGACGGCGATCTGAGCGCCAAGCTGACGATCACCGTTGCCGGTGCGTCGAAGTCGGCGGCGGAGAAGGTCGAGAAGGCCGGTGGTTCGCTCACCACGACCGTCGCCCGCAAGAGCGGCGAATCGGCCGAGGCCTGATCTCGGTCCGATCCGTGCATTGTTGTCGGCCGGATCCGTCCGGCCGACGTCACCTCACGGGTGGGGCATCCACGAATTCACGCGCCGGTTCGAAGTGGAACGAAATTGGGCGCTTGCGTGGCGAAGCTCACCCGCTTATCTGACGGGTCTCGGCAAAAGGTCCGTCTTCTGCCCGAGTTCGGTCGGGCGCCTGACGCGCTGCTCGGCCTCATGCGGGACAAACCGGGGAGCTCCTCGTCATGGCATCGGCAGCGGAACAACTGGCCGCAAACCTGAATTTTTCGGCCTTCGCCAAGGCCGAGGATCTCAAGAAGCGCATCTGGTTCACCCTCGGCGCTCTCTTGGTCTACCGCCTCGGAACCTATATTCCGATGCCCGGTATTGACCCTGACGCGCTGGCGCGGGCGTTTCAGCAGCAGTCGACCGGCATTCTCGGCCTCTTCAACATGTTTTCCGGTGGCGCCGTTGGGCGCATGGCGATCTTCGCCCTCGGAGTCATGCCCTATATCTCGGCCTCGATCATCGTCCAGATGATGACGTCGGTGATTCCCTCGCTCGAGAATCTCAAGAAGGAGGGCGAGCAGGGCCGGCAGGTGATCAATCAGTACACCCGCTACGGCACGGTGCTTCTGGCGACCTTCCAGGCCTACGGCATCGCCGCCGGGCTTGAGACCCAGGCCGGCCTCGTCATCGATCCGGGCTGGTTTTTCCGTATCTCGGCGGTGATCACCCTCGTCGGCGGCACGATGTTCCTGATGTGGCTCGGTGAGCAGATCACCTCGCGCGGCATCGGCAACGGCGTCTCGCTGATCATCTTCGCCGGTATCGTCGCGCATCTGCCGGCGGCCGTGGCGAACCTCTTGGAACTCGGCCGCACCGGCGCGCTGTCGACCACGGTCATCCTTTTGGTCATCGTCGTCGCCATCGCCTGCATCGCCTTCATCGTCTTCATGGAGCGCGCGCAGCGGCGGTTGTTGATCCAATATCCGAAGCGCCAGGTCGGCAACCGGATGTTCCAGGGCGACACCTCGCATCTGCCGCTGAAGCTGAACACCGCCGGCGTCATTCCGCCGATCTTCGCGTCATCGCTGCTGCTGCTGCCGGTGACCGTGGCGAACTTCACCAACACCCAGGACTTGCCCGGCTGGGCGACCGCGATCGTTGCCTCGCTCGGCCATGGCCAGCCGCTTTATATGGTGTTTTATGCGGGCCTGATCGCCTTCTTCGCCTTCTTCTACACGGCCTTTGTCTTCAATCCGCAGGACACCGCCGATAATCTGAAGAAGCATGGTGGCTTCATTCCGGGCATTCGTCCGGGGGAGCGCACGGCACAGTACATTGATTATGTTCTGACCCGAATCACAGTGATCGGCGCGATCTATCTCGTGCTGATCTGTCTGCTGCCCGAATTCCTGATCTCGGCCGCAGGCGTTCCGTTCTATCTCGGTGGCACGTCGCTGCTCATCGTCGTCAGCGTGACGATGGATACGGTAGCGCAGGTCCAGGGCCATCTCCTGGCACACCAGTACGAAGGCCTCGTCAAGAAGGCAAAACTCAGAGGGGGGAAACGAGGAGCCAGATGAAGCTGATTTTGCTGGGCCCGCCGGGAGCGGGGAAGGGAACGCAGGCACAGCGTCTGATCAATCGTCACGACATTCCGCAGCTATCGACAGGAGACATGCTGCGGGCGGCGGTCGCGGCCGGAACTGAAGTGGGGAAGACGGCAAAAGCGATCATGGATGCCGGCGATCTGGTGCCGGACGACGTGGTCAACGCCATTGTCGCCGATCGTCTGGACGAAGCCGATTGCGCCAACGGTTTCATCCTCGACGGTTATCCGCGGACGCTCAAGCAGGCCGACGCCCTTGAGTCGCTGCTGAAGACACGCGGACAACATCTGGACCACGTGATCGAGATGCGGGTCGAGGACGACGTCCTGGTGAAGCGGGTTTCGGGGCGCTTTTCCTGTGCCAAGTGCGGCACGGTCTATCATGACGAGGACCGCCTGCCGAAGGCCGAGGGGGTCTGCGACACTTGCGGATCGGCCGAATTCAAGCGGCGTCCGGACGACAATGCCGAGACGATGCGCTCGCGGCTGCGGGCCTATTACAAGGAAACCTCGCCGCTGGTGGGATACTACCATTGCAAGGGCACGCTGCGCTCGATCGACGGCATGGCGCCGATCAACGAGGTGAGCGAGCATATCGAGGCGATCCTGAAAGGCTGAGGTCAACCGGTTGAAGGACAGGGGCGTTTGCATCTGCCCCGGCCGCGACCGCAAATGTCCAGTTCGTTCAGGTCAAGCCGATCCATTAGAGCATGTTGCCGAAAAGTTGCATGACTTTTCGGGTCACATCATGCGGCAAAACAATGGCTTAGAGCGGAATGGCGATTCCAGTTTATCGCATTCCGCTCTAGTGGGGCTGATCCAATAAGGCAGACTTGAGACCGTGACGTCGCCAACGACCGTCGACACCGCCAACGCCGCCGCGACCAGCGCGGCGGGAAATCGCGAGGCGCTGGAGCCTTCCAGCCCCGTGGCGGTGTTCGGCCATGACGAGCCGCTGCATCTCGATGCCGGCATCGATCTCGCGCCGTTCCAGCTTGCCTATAATACCTACGGTGCGCTGAACGCCGACCGGTCGAACGCGATCCTCGTCTGCCATGCGCTCACAGGCGATCACTACGCCGCCAGCCAGTCGCCGGTGACCGGCAAGCCCGGCTGGTGGTCGTCGATTATCGGTCCCGGCAAGCCGATCGACACCGACCGCTACTTTGTCATTTGCTCCAACGTGATCGGCGGCTGTCTCGGCTCGACCGGACCGGCCTCGATCAATGCGGAGACCGGCGAGCCCTATGGCCTCAGCCTGCCGGTGATCACCATTCGTGATATGGTGCGGGCGCAAAAGATGCTGGTTGAGCGGCTCGGCATCGACACGCTGTTTGCGGTGATTGGCGGCTCGATGGGCGGCATGCAGGTGCTGCAATGGACGGTCAGCTATCCGGACAAGGTGTTCGCCGCCTTACCGATCGCCACCGGCGCGCGCCATTCGGCTCAAAACATCGCCTTTCACGAAGTGGGCCGCCAGGCGGTGATGGCCGATCCGGACTGGGCCGCCGGGCGCTATCTCTTGCAGGGCAAGCGGCCGGTCAAGGGCCTCGCCGTTGCCCGGATGACGGCGCATGTCACCTATCTGTCGGAGCTGGCGCTACAGCGCAAATTCGGCCGCAACCTGCAGGATCGCGAAGCCTTCGGCTTCGGCTTCGACGCCGATTTCCAGATCGAGAGCTATCTGCGCCATCAGGGCATGACCTTCGTCGACCGTTTCGACGCCAACTCCTATCTCTACATGACTCGGGCGATGGACTATTTCGACATCGCTGCCGACTACGGGGGATCGTTGGCGCGCGCCTTCCAGGGTTCGCAGACGCGCTTCTGTCTGGTCTCCTTCTCATCCGATTGGCTGTTTCCGACGGATGAGAACCGGGCGGTCGTCCATGCGCTGAACGCGGCGGCGGCGTCGGTCTCGTTCGTCGAGATCGAGACCGACCGAGGCCATGACGCGTTTCTGCTCGACGAGCCGCATTTCTTCGACGCGATCGACGGCTTCGTCTCGTCGGCGGCGCGGGCGAGGGGGCTTTCCCGATGATGTCCTCTGTCGAAGGCCGGCCGGTCGCCTCAGGTGCGAATGGCGAGCTGGCCGCACCGGCTGCGATTCGCCTCGATCTGGCGGTGATCGCCGAGCTCGTCACGGCGAAGTCGCGCGTGCTCGATATCGGCTGCGGCGACGGGGCCTTATTGGCGTTGCTTGAAGCGCGGCGGCAGGTCGACGGGCGCGGCATCGAGCTCAGCCAGACCGGCGTCAACGAGTGTGTCGCGCGCGGCCTGTCGGTCATCCAGGGGGATGCCGACAGCGATCTCGTCCATTATCAGGACGATGCGTTCGACTATGTGATCCTCTCCCAGACGATCCAGGCGACGCGCAATCCAAAGGTCGTTTTGTCGGAGCTTTTGCGCATCGGTCAGCGGGCCATCGTCTCCTTCCCGAATTTCGGTCATTGGTCGATCCGCTATGCGCTCGGCTTTCGCGGCCGCATGCCGGTGACGGCCAATCTCGCCCATGCCTGGTACGAGACGCCGAACATTCATTTCTGCACCATCCGCGACTTCGTCGAACTGGCCGAGAACGAGCTGGGCGCGACCGTCGAGACCGCGATCGCGATCAACGCGACCGGTCAGAAAATGGGCATGAAGATGCCCTGGTGGTTCTGGAACCTTTTCGGCCAGCAGGCGGTGTTCGTGCTGAAACGCTGATCGGCGTATAAGCGATCCGGCTTGGGTGATTCCGTGATGCGCTCGCGCCGGGCGCCGGCGGACCTTCCGAAACACGATGATAGAGGCCAGTCGCTTCGGCCAAGGGCTGCAAGCGTTTGCCGGGCTTTGGGCTTTCGATGCTGGATTTCCTGATGGCGGACCGCACGGGTCCGCAGATGCTGTTGATTGCGGCCGCGGCCTTCATCGCGGGCTTGGCCCGCGGCTTTGCCGGCTTCGGCGCGGCGCTGATTTTCATGCCGCTGGCGAGCGCTGTGGTCGGCCCGAAGCTCGCCGCCCCTTTGCTGCTGATCGTCGACGGGATCGCCTCGCTCGGGCTTTTGCCCGACGCCTGGCCCAAGGCCGACAAACGCAACATCGCCGTGATGGTGATCGGCGGGCTGATCGGTGTGCCGCTCGGCGCGCATCTTCTGGCGACGATGGATCCGCTCGCGCTGCGCTGGATGATTGCCGCCGTCGTTGCGCTGCTCTTGGCGCTACTGGCATCAGGCCGGCGTTATCGCGGTCGCCCGACGCCGCCGCTGACGGTGCTTGTCGGGGCGATCTCAGGCGTGTTTTCCGGGGCGGCTGGCACCGGCGGGCCCCCCGTCGTCGCCTATTGGCTTGGCAGCCCCGCCAGCCAGGATATCGTGCGTGCCAATATTGTCGGCTATTTCGCCGTGTCGACGGTGATCACGGTCGCAAGCTACACGATGGGCGGGTTGTTCATCTGGCCGCTGGTGCCGCTCGCCTGCGTCACCGGACCACTCTACGGGCTCGGTCTTTATGGCGGCACGCAGCTGTTCGGCTTCGCCAGCGAAGCGACGTTTCGGGCGATCGCTCTCAGTCTGATCGCGGCGGCGTGTCTTTTCGGCCTGCCGGTTCTCGATCCGCTGCTTCACTGAGCCGCGACAACGAAAAGGGCGAGCCCAAAATTATCTCGCGCTCGCCCGTCCTGGTTTCGCTCAATCGATCGAATCGACCGAAGTGGTCTATTTCAGCCGCGCGGCATGCCAGGCGAGATGGTCCGGCATGAAGGTCGAGATGAAATAGTAGCTGTGGTCGTAGCCCTCCTGCAGGCGCAGGGTCAGATCGATCCCGGCGCTGGCGCAGGCGGTCTTCAAAAGCTCCGGCTTCAACTGGCCTTCGAGGAAGTTGTCGGCGGTGCCCTGATCGACCAACAGGGCCTCGACCCGGGCGCCGTCCTCGATCAGCGCGACGGCGTCGTGCTTGCGCCAACGCGCTTTGTCTTCACCCAGATAGCCGGGCAGGGCCTTGTGGCCCCAGGGCACCTGGCTCGGCGCGACGATCGGCGCGAAGGCCGAGACCGCCTTGAAACGATCCGGGAAGGTGAGGCCGATTGTCAGCGCGCCGTGGCCGCCCATCGAGTGGCCCATGATCGACTGCCGGCTCATGTCGGCGACGGGAAACTCGTCGGCGATGAGGGCCGGCAGCTCCTCGGTCACATAGGACCACATCCGGTAGTTCGTGGCGAATGGCGCTTCGGTGGCGTCGACATAGAAGCCGGCGCCAAGGCCGAAGTCGTAGGCGCCCTCGACGTCGTCCGGCACGCTCTCGCCGCGCGGCGAGGTGTCCGGCGCGACGAAGATCAGGCCGAGTTCGGCGCAGGCTTTGCGGAATTCGCCCTTTTCGGTGACGTTGGCATGGGTGCAGGTGAGGCCCGAGAGATACCAGACCACCGGGAGAGTTGCGCCTTCTGCATGGGGCGGCACGAAGACCGAGAAGGTCATCTCAGTGCCGGTTTCCTTCGAAGCGTGCTGATAGACGCCCTGAACGCCGCCATGGGTCAAGTTGGTCGAAACGGTTTTGATCGTCATTGGTCGTTCTCCAATTGCTGTCGCGCCGCAGCCAAGACGTCGATCCGCCTCGCGGCACGATGCGCCGGCTCCGCTCAGTGCCGTGGCGCGGGACGTTTCATGTCGATATGGGCGATGCCGTCCTCGTCGTAGGGAGCGGAGGCCGGTTCGAAGCCATGCTGGGCGTAAAAGCCCTGCAGTTGGGCCTGCGCCGAGAGCACGACTTCGCGCTCGGCGAAGCGATCGGCGACATAGCGCAACGCTTCGACCAGCATCTCGTGGCCGAGGCCCTGGCTGCGAAAATCCTTCGCCGTGACGATCCGGCCGATGCGCACCGGCTCGCCCTCCGGTGACAGCACCCGCAGGCAACCGATCAGCGTCTCGCCGGAAAATTGCCTAAGATGCAGCGCGTCGATGTCCTTGCCGTCGATCTCCGCGAAGGCGCAGGCCTGCTCGACGACGAACACATCCATGCGCAGGCGCAGGAGGTCGTGGACCTCCCGCCCTGACAATTCGTCGAACGCGCTCCAGCGGAGCGCGATCTCGTCCACCGGGCCGCTCAGAACACCACCACCGAGCGGATCGACTTGCCCTCATGCATGAGATCGAAGCCCTTGTTGATCTCCTCGAGGCTGAGGGTGTGGGTGATCATCGGGTCGATCTGGATCTTGCCGTCCATATACCAGTCGACGATCTTCGGCGTGTCGGTACGCCCGCGCGCGCCGCCGAAGGCCGAGCCCTTCCAGACGCGGCCGGTGACCAGCTGGAACGGCCGGGTGGAAATCTCCTTGCCGGCCTCGGCCACGCCGATCACCACCGAAACGCCCCAGCCTCTGTGGCAGGCTTCGAGCGCCTGGCGCATCACCGTGGTGTTGCCGGTGCAGTCGAAGGTGTAGTCGGCGCCGCCGCCGGTCAGCTCGACGAGATGGGCGACGATATCGCCGTCGATCTCCTTCGGGTTGACGAAATGCGTCATTCCGAACTTTTCGCCCCACGCCTTCTTGTCGTTGTTGAGGTCGACACCGACGATCTTGTCGGCGCCGACGAGCTTGGCGCCCTGGATGACGTTGAGACCGATGCCGCCAAGGCCGAAGACGACGACATTGGCGCCCGGCTCGACTTTTGCCGTGTTGACCACGGCACCGACGCCGGTGGTCACGCCGCAGCCGCAATAGCAGGCGGTCTTGAAGGGCGCGTCGTGGCGGATCTTGGCGAGGGCGATTTCCGGCAGAACGGTAAAGTTCGAAAAGGTCGAGCAGCCCATATAGTGGTAGATCGGCTGGCCCTTGTAGGAAAAGCGCGTGGTGCCGTCCGGCATCAGGCCTTTGCCTTGCGTGGCGCGGATCGCGGTGCACAGATTGGTCTTGCCGGACAGGCACGACTTACACTGGCGGCATTCGGGCGTGTACAGCGGAATGACGTGATCGCCGGGCTTCACCGAGGTAACGCCGGCGCCGACCTCGCGCACGATACCCGCGCCCTCATGGCCGAGAATCGACGGAAAGAGGCCTTCCGAATCAAACCCATCGAGCGTGTAGGCGTCGGTGTGGCAGATCCCGGTCGCCATGATCTCGACCAGCACTTCGCCCTGTTTCGGGCCTTCCAGGTCGAGTTCGACGATTTCCAGCGGCTTCTTGGCTTCGAAGGCGACGGCAGCGCGTGTTTTCATGCAAGCTCTCCAGTGATGTGCCCTGACAGGCTTGCTAGCGATTTCGCAGCGGAATGGAAATCCCGAACGGCCGACAAAACGGGCAATGGCGCGGAATTTGGCGGGCACGGCCGGGAATGCGGTGCGTGGGGCGCTTGCCAGCTTGCCTGTCACCGTTCTGTCCGGTTTCCTCGGGGCCTGCAAGACGACGCTGCGCAATCACGTCCTCGACAATCGCGAGGGGCGGCGCGTCGCTGTCATCGTCAATGATATGAGCGAGGTGAACATCGACGCCGATCTGGTGCGCGGCGGCGGCGCCGGTCTCTCGCGCACCGACGAAAAGCTCGTCGAGATGACCAATGGCTGCATCTGCTGCACCTTGCGCGACGATCTCTTGATGGAGGTCCGACGGCTGTCGCAAGAGGGGCGCTTCGACTATCTTTTGATTGAGGGCACGGGGATTGCCGAGCCGCTGCCGGTGGCGGCGACCTTTTCCTTCCGCGACGAAGCCGGGCAGAGCCTGTCTGACATCGCCAGGCTCGACACGATGGTCACCGTCGTCGATGCGGTGAACCTCTTGCGCGAATACGGCTCGCATCTGTTCCTGAAGGATCGGGGCGAGATCGCCGGGGAGGAAGATGAGCGCACCCTCGTCGATCTGCATGTCGAGCAGATCGAATTCGCCGATGTGGTGGTGATCAACAAGATCTCCGATGTTGCGCCGGACACCGCCGATCAGGTGCGCAAGGTGGTGCGCGGCCTCAATGCCGACGCGAAGATCATCGAAGCCGATTTCGGCCAAGTGCCGCTGTCCGAGGTGCTGGAAACCGGCCTCTTCGACGAGGAAAAGGCACAGCAGCGTCCACTCTGGGCCAAGGAACTTTATGGCTATGAGAGCCACGTTCCAGAGACTGATGAATACGGCGTGTCGAGCTTCGTCTATCGGGCCCGTCGGCCCTTCGATCCTGTCAAGTTCGATGCCTTCGGCAAGCTCACCTTTCCTGGTCTGATCCGCGCCAAGGGACATTTCTGGCTGGCGACGCGGCCGGACTGGGTTGGCGAATTTTCTCTTGCCGGGGCGCTGGCCCGGATCACGCCGCTCGGTCGCTGGTGGGCATCGCTGCCGGAAAGCCGGTGGCCGGAACACCCCGAATGGCGGGCGATGGTGGCGAAGAACTGGAGCGACATGTGGGGCGATCGCCGCCAGGAGATCGTCTTCATTGGCGCCGGCATGGACGAGGCGGCGATCCGCGCGGCGCTCGACGCCTGCCTCGTTGACGATACGTCCGAGTTCTGCCTCTCGGCCTATACGGAGATGCCCGATCCGTTTCCGGTCTGGGCGGCCGCGCCAAGCGCGTGAGCGCAACGGCAGAGGTCGAAAATTGGAATCGATTGTCGCAAAGCAGGATGCTGAAACGCCATGATTGCGAGCGTCCTCGGCGCGTCCGGTCGAATGCACGGCGCATGCAGGGAGTTGCGGGTGGTTGATGGTGTGCGCGGGGACCACGTTGGTCAGGTATCGGTCCGGTGTTGACGCAAAGTCGGCGCCTCGAAGGGCGGGCGATTAAGCCTAAGCTTCAAGCGCTCGCCAGTGTAGCGAACGCTTCAGGGCTGCTTTGACAGGAGCGCCGCGGCGCCGTTGAGGCCGGCGCGAAACGCGCCGTCGAATGTCTCGCTGGTGGCTTGCCAGCGCGACATCGTCCCCTCGGACGGCATCAGCCATCGGGATTTCCAAACCAGCTTGTCGGCGTCCCAGTCAAGAATGCCGACCAGAACGGCCGCGCCGTGGGCGCGCTTGGCGATCGCAACGAGCGAGGCGGGGGGCGGGGCGTCCATGTCGAGGGACGCGGCGTTCGCCTGCTGCAGCATCGATCGATCGGGCAGGGCGAGCGGCAGCCCCCGCTTGGCGGCCTCGGCCAGAAGGGCGTCTCGTTCGCCGGTTCCCATCTCGGCGTCGCTGGCGACGAAAAAGCGATTGCTTTCAAAATCCACCCGCACGAGCGGCGTGATCGTCGGGCGCGGCAAAGGCCATTTGCGATAGCCGAGCGTCGCGACGATCGCGTCGATTTTCGCCGGATCGAAATGGACCGTGAGGTCATAGGGGCGGTCGCGCGAGCCCTGTTCGTCGTGGTGGGGAATGCCTTCCATGCGGTCGTGATAGCTGTAGCGAACGACTGCGCTTTCCGAGGTGGCGAGAACAGCGTCGAGGTCGCGGCTTGCCAGAATGCGCGCTGCGCCCGTCACCTTCTGCAGGACAGTCTTCATGGCCTCTTCGATCCCCGGCTTGCGGGTTTCCAGGCGCTGTCCGGTTACGAAGGTGGTCGCGGTGTAGAGATCGGGGCCCTTGATCGTCGCTGCGCCGAGCAGAACGGCGGGCAAAAGGGCAAGGGCCGCCCATCGAACCGGCTTGATGATCGACCGCATCGCGTTTCCCCCTCCATCCCGGCCTGCGCTTGACGCCGACAGACACCACAGTGTGTCGGGGGACGCGGCTTTTCCATGGACCTCGTCCGCCGTTCGTCGCGTTATGTCTCACGCTTGCACAGCATCGCGCGGGCACCGGCGCCGGCGCCGGCGGGCACGAGCACCGGCTTGGCGACCTTGCGCTGTTTGGCGGCAGAGGTCACCGGGATGCCGCGATGCAGCTGCTTCACCGCCTCGATGATCACGACGCCGGCGAAGATCGGCCAGAATTTGCGGCCGACGCGCTCCAATGCCGACGCGAAGCCGAGCAGCGAGCGACGGCGGAAGGGCGGAAACAACAAAGCTTCGCCCCAGGCATGGGGCGTAAAGGTTGCGGAGCGCAACAGGCCCGTCAATTGGCTGCGCGACCACGGGCGGCCGGAGCCGAAGGGCGTGTGTTCGAAACGGGCCCAGACGCCGCGCCGATGCGGCACCACGACGATCAGGCTGCCGCCCGGCGCCAACACCCGCCAGGCTTCGGCGATCAGAGCCTCGGGGTTTTCGGCAAACTCCAGGGCATGGATCATCAGGATGCGGTCGACGGAGGAATCGCCGAGCGGCATCTCCTCGATGCCGACCAGCGCGGTGCGCAGCGGCTGTCCGGCCGGCCAGCGCTCGGCCCCTTGGCCGGCCGGCATGAAGGCAAGGCAGCGTTCGCAGCCGCCCTCGAAACGTGAAAGATACGGCGTCGCATAGCCAAGACCCAAAAGCCGCTCTTCCGAGATTGGCCGCCAGAGCGGCGAGAGCGCCAGCGAAATTGATCGGGCTGCAGTGATGCCAAGGGGCGATGCGTAGAAATCGCACAGATCGATGATGTCGGCATTGGTCGACAGGGCGCAGTCTCCTCCCGGATCGGCCCGCGAACTTCGATCGGCTCTCGAAGGCGCGACGCGCAGATTCAAAGTGTTGGCCTGTTCCTCTTATGCAGAGGACGCCCGGCGCACGAAGGTTTCAGCACGGCGGCTTTATCCCATATAAGGTCAAGCAAGGCTGGTCCGAAACCGTCGTCGGGCCGTTTTCGGCCGTGGCTTCGCGTCAGGCGGGTGGCCAAAGAAGCAGCAAGACGTGGCGGCAGGCGGCGGCGGTGACTGGCGGCGCAAAATTTTCTCCCGCTGCAGAAGAGGGGATCGGCGAGTATGGCATCCTTTGAAATCCGGCAGTTTTCCTGCCGAAGCGACAATTTCGGTGTGCTCGTTCACGAAGCCGAAACCGGCACGACCATCGCGATCGACGCACCGGAGGAAGCGCCGATCGTCGACGCGCTGGCGGCGGAGAACTGGCAACTGACGCATATTCTCACCACGCACTATCATGGTGACCATGTTGAAGCGAACGAGGCGCTGAAGGCGCGCTTTCAGGCCGAAATCATCGGACCCGACAAGGAACGGCTGAAGATCCCCGGTCTCGACCGCACGGTGGCCGGCGGCGAAACCATCGATGTCGGCGGGGTGCGTGTCGAGGTGATCGCAACACCGGGGCACACGCTCGGCGAGGTGTCCTACTATCTGCCGGAGGCGCGGGCGGTGTTTGCCGCCGACGCGCTGTTTTCGCTCGGCTGCGGGCGCCTGTTCGAAGGCGACGCGGCGATGATGTGGGAATCGCTCAAGCGGCTGCGCGCTCTGCCCGGCGAGACCATGCTCTATTGCGGCCACGAATACACCGCCACCAACGCCCAATGCGCGCTCTCCGTCGATCCGGACAATGTCGCCTTGCAGGAGCGCGCTCGCGAGGTGGATGAATTGCGTCGCAATGGCCGTCCGACCTTGCCCGTGCTGCTCGAGCGGGAGAAGAAGACGAATCCGTTCTTGCGGGCCGACCATCCGGATCTCATCTCCGCCATGGGGATGACCGGCGCCGATCCGGCGGAGGTTTTCGCAGCGATCAGAAAGAAAAGGGATCAGTACTGATGAGTTCTGCCGCGCTCAAAATCGTCAGGAGCTTGGATATGAAGCCGCATCCCGAAGGCGGCTGGTATCGCGAGACATTCCGGGACGAGCGCACGGACAAGGGCGGGCGATCCCGCTCGACCGCGATCTATTATCTTCTCGAGGCCGGCGAGACGTCGGAGTGGCACCGGGTGCGCGATGCCGCCGAGGTTTGGCACTGGTATGCCGGCGCGCCGTTGGTGATCACCGTATCGGAAAACGGCCACGACGCCTCGGCCCACCGCCTTGGGCCGAACATTGAAGTGGGGGAGCGGCCGCAATTCGTCGTGCCGGCCGGATGCTGGCAGACGGCAACCTCGCTCGGCGAATATACGCTGGTCGGCTGTACGGTTGCCCCAGGCTTCGACTTCAAGGCCTTTGAAATGGCGCCGAAGGATTGGCGCCCGACGCCGCGCAAGAGCTGACGCGATCAGGCCTTGGCCTGCTGCAGCAGGCGTTTGAAGACGGGCAGGGCGGCGAGCGCGGCCCCAGCGGTGATCAACATTGCCGCCGCGGCGATTTCGAAGCGCATCGCCGCATTGCCCGCGAGGATCAGGATCAGCGTCGACAACAGCGGCGCGGCATAGCTGGCCGCGCCGATGATCTGGATGTCGCCGTGCTTGACTCCGTAGTCCCAGACATAGAAGGCGCCGCCGACCGGCAGCAGGCCGAGCAAAAGCACCGCGACCCAGGAGACCACGCTCCCCGGCCAGATGGTGGTTTCGAACGCGAGATGGGCCACGAGCGCAAGGGCTGCTGTGACCAGACAAAAGCCGGTGACGACGTCGCTCGGCACGGTTGCGAAACGGCGCGAAAGAAGCGAGTAGCTCGACCATGTCAGCGCGCAGAGAACTGCCAGCCCGTAGCCGAGAAGGTAGCGGGAATCGAGCGCGAAACCGCCGTTGCGGGTGACGATGAGCGCTGCGCCGCACAAGCCGAAAAGCGCGCCGAGAATGTGGAACCAGCGCAGCCGCTCGCCGGGCATGAAGGCGGAGCCGATGACGATCAGCAACGGCCAGAGATAGGCGATCAGGCTCGCTTCGGCCGCTGGCGCATGGCGGAGCGCGCCGAAATAAAGCGCGTGATAGCCGAACAGTCCGCCGACGCCGACGAGCCAGACCATCGGATGCTGGCGAAACACGCGCCAGTTCGCTCCGCGCAGCTTCAGCATGGTGAGACCGATGGCGCTGGCGACGGCAAAGCTCATCGCCGCGAGCTGGAACGGCGGAACGTCGCCGCTCAAGGACGTCAGCAGCGCCAGCAAGGCCCACATCAAGATCGCGGAAAATCCGAGCGCCGTGCCCAAATCGATCGTCCTTCCTTTACAGCGTTCCCGCCGACATTTTGAGCGCCGGCAGAAGGCCAGGACGCCCGATCGTGTTGTCCGCCGATATTCAACCTCAGGCTTCGGCACTAGGGGCACTGTAAAGGAAGGCTTCAGTCGACGGACTCGGCGGGAACCGGCATCGGAAGACCATTGTCGTCGATTGCGACCATGACGAACACGCCCTCGGTGACCTTGGTGCGGGCGCGCGAGGTGAGCCCCGACGTCCAGGCTTCGAGTGCCAGTGTGATCGACGTGCGGCCGACCTCTTCGATGGCCGTGTAGACGCAGAGCGTGTCGCCGATCTTTACCGGCTTTTTGAACACCAGTGTGTTGATGGCAACCGTCGCGACGCGGCCGCGCGCCCGCTCCGAGGCGCGGATGCCGGCGGCGAGATCCATCTGCGAGACGACCCAGCCGCCGAAAATGTCGCCATTGGAATTGGCGTCGGCCGGCATCGCCGGAATGCGAACGGTGAGTTCGCCTTTCGGCGTTACGTCGCTTTTGTTCATTTCCAAACCTCGTCAGCCTTCAGTGCAGAATCGGACAAATCACGCCGAACTTCGCCCTCATAAGCGACGCGAAGATGCCGAAGGCAAGACCACGCCGACCAAGCGAGCGGCGGCACCGAGAGTGAAACGGCGCGGTTTGAAAGGCGTGCATTCCACATCCGCGACGATTATATGCGGTCGGCGTCAAAAATTTTTGCAAGACGAGGAGACCCCGATGTCCGAGACAGCCAGCACGGCTCAGCCGATTCCCGTGACCGTTCTCACCGGCTATCTCGGCTCCGGCAAGACGACGCTGCTCAACCGTATTCTCTCCGAGGATCATGGACGGAAATATGCGGTTATCGTCAACGAATTTGGCGAGATCGGTATCGACAACGATCTGATCGTCGAGAGCGACGAAGAGATCTACGAGATGAACAATGGCTGCGTCTGCTGCACGGTGCGTGGCGATCTCGTCCGCGTCGTCGAAGGGCTGACCCGCCGCAAGGGCCGGTTCGACGCGATTATCGTCGAAACCACCGGCCTTGCCGATCCGGTGCCGGTCGCCCAGACCTTCTTCATGGACGACGATGTTCGGACGAAGACGCAACTTGACGCCGTGGTCGCGCTGGTCGACGCCAAGCACCTGCCGCATCGGCTCAAGGACTCGCGCGAAGCCGAGGATCAGATCGCCTTTGCCGACGTCGTCCTCCTCAACAAGACGGATCTGGTCACGGCGGACGAACTCGTTGCCGTCGAGGCGACGGTGCGGGCGATCAACCCGCATGCCGTGATCCACCGCACCGAACGGGCCGGGATCGAGATATCGAAGGTCCTTGATCAGAAGGCCTTCGACCTGAAGCGCGTGCTCGACGGTGACCCGGACTTCATCGATGCGGCGAAGGAGGCCCAGGCGCACGCTCACACGCACGATCATGACCATGACCACCACGATCACGCTTGCGGCCCGGATTGCGATCATGAGCACCACCACCACAATCATCACGGCGAGGGCGTCTCGCCGATCCATGATGTGACGGTGACCTCGATTTCCCTGAAGGGCGGGCCGCTGGAGCCGAAGAAGTTCTTCCCCTGGATCCAGGCACTGACCCAGGAGCAGGGGCCGAACATCCTGCGGCTGAAGGGCATCATCGCGTTCAATGACGACCCCGACCGCTATGTCGTGCAGGGCGTCCACATGATCATCGAGGGCGATCATCAGCGCCCCTGGCGCGAGGACGAGGCGCGCGTCAGCCGTCTGGTCTTCATCGGCCGGCAACTCGACCATGAGGAGCTCGAAGCCGGTTTTGCCGCCTGTGCCGCCAAAGCAAAGGCTCCGGCCTGATGCCGTCGATTGCCGCTTACGACTTTCCCGAATTCATCGAGACGGTATGTTTTCTAAAGGATCGGCCGGCCTTTGCGCTGGCCGACGGCACGTTGCGTCTGCCGGCCGGCGGCGAGACCAGCCTCGTTCTGCATGAGGGCGGGTTGCTCTCCGCGGTTTATGACAGCTCCGGCAAACGGCTTCTGACCGGCGGTGAGGACGGCCGGGTCGTCGCCACAATCGATGGCGAACAGATCGAGGAGATCGCCGCGATCGGCCGCAGGTGGATCGGCGCCGTTGCCGGCGGGCCGAATGGTGCGGTCGGCTTTGCTTCAGGGCGCAGTGCCTATGTCGTGCCGGCCAAGGGCGCGCTGAAGGAACTGAAGCATCCGCGCACGGTCGAGGGCCTGGCCTTTGCCCCGAAGGGCTTGCGCGTTGCCACCGCTCACTACGACGGCGCCTCGCTGTTTTTCCCGGCGACCGATGCCGGGCCGGCGATGCTCGGCTGGAAGGGCGCGCATCTTGACGCTGCCTTTTCGCCGGACGGCCGTTTCCTCGTTACGATTATGCAGGAGAACGCTCTGCATGGGTGGCGTCTCGACGACGGCAAGCACATGCGCATGACCGGCTATCCCGCCAAGGTGAAGGATTGGTCGTGGTCCGCCAAGGGCAAGTTCCTGGCGACATCCGGCGCGCCGGCGGCGATCCTCTGGCCGTTTTCCGGCAAGGATGGGCCGATGGGCAAGGCGCCGATCGAGCTTGGCACCAGAGGCAACGCGATGGTCACCGCCGTGGCCTGCCATCCGGCCGAGGACATGCTGGCGATCGGCTACAATGACGGGATGATCCTTGCCGTGCGCTTTGCCGACTCCAAGGAGGCGCTGCTGCGCCGGGGCGGATCATCGCCGGTCAGGACCATGGCTTGGGACCGGGCCGGCCGCCTGCTCGCCTTCGGCGCCGAGAGCGGCGAGGCCGGCGTGGTGGATATCGCAGGGTGAGAGAGTGAGGGGGTGCGACCCGTCGCGGCTGTTGGCCGGATCGAGCGCTGACTGAGACGTTCGTCATCCTCGGGTGGGAGCCCGCGGATGACGAGCGCCGCTTTGTCGAAGCCGCCGAGCTGCAAAATCCCATCGATCATTTGAACCCGCGAACGCCCTGTGTCATAGGAGCGGCGGGTGGAGCCATTTCGACGTCGCGCGCCGTAAAGGCCGCGGGCCGCCCTTTCCAAGGACAGTTTATGCCGTTTCGAACGACCATTATTCCGCTCGTGCGTGCGCTTGCCGAGCGTGGCTATGCAGAGCCGACGCCGGTTCAGGACGCGGTTCTGGAAGAGGGGACGGAAACCCGCGATCTCCTGGTTTCGGCCCAGACGGGCTCCGGCAAGACGATCGCTTACGGCTTGGCGATCGCCGGGACGCTGCTCGGCGAGGACGACCGCTTTGCCCCGGCCGGAGAGCCGATGGCACTGGTCGTTGCGCCGACGCGCGAGCTGGCCATTCAGGTGACCAGCGAGCTGACCTGGCTCTATGCGCACAGCGGCGCCGAGATCGTCACCTGCGTCGGCGGCATGGATCCGCGCGCCGAGCGGCGCAAGCTCGAACGCGGCGCCCATATCGTCGTCGGCACGCCCGGCCGGCTGCGCGATCATCTGGAGCGCGGAGCGCTGCAGATCGGCGCCTTGCGCGCGCTGGTGCTCGACGAGGCCGACGAGATGCTCAATCTCGGCTTTCGCGAGGATCTCGAATTCCTGCTTGAAGCGACCCCGGCCGAGCGCCGCACGCTGCTCTTCTCCGCCACCTTGCCGAAGACCATCATGGCGATGGCCAAACGCTATCAGCGCGGCGCGATGCGCATCGAGGTGACAGGCGGCGCATCCGGCCATGCCGACATCGAATATCGCGCGATCCGCATCGCGCCGAACGAGGTCGAACACGCCATCGTCAATATCCTACGCGAAGCGGAATCGCCGAGCGCCATCGTCTTTTGCAACACCCGCGAATCCGTCCGGCATCTCTCCTCGGGGTTGATCGAGCGCGGCTTTTCGGCGGTGACGCTGTCGGGCGAGCTGGGCCAGGCCGAGCGAAACCAGGCGATGCAGGCCCTGCGCGATGGCCGCGCGAGGGTGTGCGTTGCCACCGATGTCGCGGCGCGCGGCATCGATCTGCCGAGCCTCGGCCTCGTCATCCACGCCGAACTTCCGAGCGATGCCGAGACGCTGCAGCACCGCTCGGGCCGCACCGGCCGGGCCGGGCGCAAAGGCGTGTCGGCGCTGCTCGTTCCGATCTCCCGCCGCCGCAAGGCCGAACGTCTGCTCAGCGAAGCCAATGTCGAGGCGGTGTGGTGCGGCGCGCCGTCTGCCGAGACGATCCGCCGGCTCGACGAGGAGCGGCTGCTTGCCGATCCGTTGCTGACCGATCCGGCCAGCGAAGACGAGCTGTCGGTGGCCAAGCGGCTGCTCGAAACCCGCAGCGCCGAGGATCTGGCGGCGGCGCTGGTGCGGCTTTATCGCGCGCGACTGCCGGCGCCGGAAGACGTCTTCGATCCGGGCTTCGGCCCTGACCTGAAAGCCCGCGAATTTGCCGGCAAGGGCCGCGAGCGCGGCGAACGCGGCGGCAAGGACCATGCCCGCGGCGGGCCGGTCACCTGGTTCCACATGGATGTCGGCCGGCGCAACAATGCCGATCCGAAGTGGATTTTGCCGCTGATCTGCCGGCGCGGGAAAATCACCCGCCAGGAGATCGGTGCGATCAAGATTTATGATCGCGAGACCAAGTTCGAGGTCGCTGAGGCGGTGGCGAAGAAATTCGCGGCGGCGGCTGAGGTCAGCGACGGCGACGACATCACCATTTCGCTTGCCGACGGACCGGGCGGGGCGGAAGCACCGCGCGGCAAGTTCGGCAAGGGCGAGCGGCGCGGACCGGGTGGCCCGGGTGGCAAATTCGCCAAGGGCGGTAAAGGCCGCGGCGGCGACAAGCCCGGTTTCGATCAGCCGCCCCGCGCCAAGAAGCCGCATCGCAAGGGGCCGCGACCAGAGGGCGTGGACAGCGCGCCGTCCACGCCGCCGCATGAAAGGCCGCGCAAGCCCAAACGCTCCAAGGGCTGAGGCCCAGCGCGCTCGACTGGACTGTCAATTTCGGCCCGAAAATCGCCTCCGGTTTTCGGGCCGATGCGCTTAAGCGGTGATTGTCAGAACGGCGAGGGCCAGCACCAGCGCCGGCAGCGTCACCACCAGACCGACCTTCAGGAACCGCAAAGCGCCATATTCGATGCCCTCGCGCCGCAGCGCCAGCAGCCAGAGGATCGTCGCCAGCGACCCGGTGACCGAGATGTTCGGGCCGAGATCGATGCCGATGAGCACCGCGCTTGTGATCGCGGTCGGCACATGGGCAGCGTCCACCACGCCGCCCGCGACGAGACCAAGCGGCAGGTTGTTGGTGAGGTTGGTGGCGACGGCGACGGTGGCGCCGGCGATCGGAGCGGCAAGGGTAGCGGCCTCTTGCACGAGCTGATGCAGCGCCGCGACGAGCGCCGCCTCGAGGCCGATCCGGTCCAGTGCCCGCACGATGACGAACAGCCCGGCGACGAGAACCAGGGTCGACCAGGAGATGCCGGCCAGTGCTGGAACCGGGCTCCGCCGCTCGCCGATCGCAACGAAGACGAGGGTTGCGAGCCCCGCGGCGGCCGTCGGCAGGCCGAGCTCCGCGCCGAGCGCCGAGGCCGTCAGCAGCGCCAGAATGGCGAGGACGAGGCCGAAGGCGGCGATCTGACCGCCGCGGGTGAGGGCGGGCGTTTCGGCATCGGAATCGATCGTCTCGCCGAGCCGGGTCTTCGTCACCAGCAGCAGCGCAAGATAGGTCGCGGCGATCGCCGCCAGCGAGGGCAGGGCGAAGCGCGCCAGCCAATCGCCGAGCGGCGGCATATTCGCGCCGAACACCACGATATTGGCCGGGTTGGAGATCGGAAGAACAAAAGACGCGGCATTGGCGACGAAGGCGCAGATCAAAAGATAGGGGATCGGATCCTTGGCCTTCGCCGCACGGGTGACGGCGATGACGGCCGGCGTCAGCACCACGGCGGTTGCGTCGTTCGACAAAAACACGGTGACGATGGTGCCGACGGCGAAGACGAGGCTGAACAGACGGACGGGTGAGCCGCTGGAGGCCCGCGCAGCTCGTGCGGCGAGATAATCGAACAGGCCCTCGCGCCGGGCGATTTCCGACAACAGCATCATGCCGGCGAGGAACAGATAGACGTCGGTTCCAGATGCGATGCCCTGCCAGCCGTCCGCGACAGGCAGGAGCTGGGCGGCAACGAGAATCACCGCGCCGACGGTCGCAAAGATCCATTCCGGCCAGCCGAAGGGGCGGATGATCACGCCGCCGATCGCCACAGCGGAGATCGCCGCGGTCGCCAGCGTCCGGGTCTCGGGCAGGTACAGCGTCGTCATGCGGACTGTGTGGCCTCGGCTCGTCTCGTCTCGCGTTCACGCTCGGCGGCGAGCGCCGGGCGCATCATCGGGCCGAAGGCCAGCCACATGACGACGGCGGGAACCGCGATGGCGCCGAGCGACAGGAAGGCGGTCGGAAAGCCGTAGGCCGTCGCGATGTAGCCGCCGAGCGCCGGGCTCAGCGACGCGCCGATGCCCTGGACGGTGGCAACGGCGCCGAGGCTGACATTGACGCGGCCGGTGCCGCGCATGATCAGCGCCACCATCCCCGGCACCGCAACGCCTTGCAGACCGGCGCCGACGCCGTCGAGCATCTGCACCGGCACCACCGAATAGAGCGAGCCCCAAGTCCCGGCGATCAGCCCGCGCAAGGGCAGCGCGATGAGGGCGGCGAGGAAGAGGTAGTAATAGCCCTTGGCACCAGCGATCCGCGAGGCGAGGAGGGCCAGGGGGATCATCGTCACCTGAGCGATGATGATGGTGATCGCGGTATAGGCGGCGGAATTCACAGCGCCGTTCGTGGCGATGTGCTGGCCGAGCAGCGGCAGCATGGCGCCATTGCCGAGATGGAAGAGCAGCAGCGTGCCGGCCATCACCAGCAGGCGAGGATTGGTGAACAGCGTGCGAAAGCGCTGCGGAGTTTCGCTTTGGCCGGCGCCGGATTCGAGGCCACGGGCGACGTCGTGGTCGATGTCGTTGGGGCAGATGCGGAAGAGCGCGATGAGCGAGAGCACGGCCAAGACGGTCATCAGCGCGAACACCGCCGGCAGGCCGTAGAAATAGCCGAAGATGCCGGCGAGCGCCGCGGCGATGCCGTTGCCGCCGTGGTTCCAGGCCTCGTTGCGGCCGAGCTGGTGGGCAAGGCCGCTCTGGCCGACGATGCCGAGGGTGAGCGCGGCGATCGCCGGGGCGATGGCGGCGCCGGCGATGGCGGTCGCGACCTGCGAGGCGGCGACGACGGTGAAGGTCGGGACGAACAGGATGATCAGCGAGGCGATGATCGTCAACACCGCGCAGATCGCCACCATCGCTCGTTTGAACCGCGTCGCGTCGGCGAGCGCTCCGAGCGGCGTCGTCGCCAGCATGCCGGCGATCCCGCCGATGGTCGTCACCAGGCCGATCGTCGCGGCGTCCCAGCCTTGGCCGATGAGAAAGACGCCGAGAAACGGTCCGAGCCCGTCGCGGACGTCGGCCAGGCAAAAATTGAGGGCAGAGAGCGCCCTGATCGAGCGGCTTTTTGCCGACAGATCGCCGTCACGAGACGGAGTGCTGGTTGCAGACACCTTGAAATCCTGGGTGGCGGCGGGGAGATGCGGCGTGAACACTCACCCTGGCAGCCGTCCTTTGGGATCCGTCCGGGTGCCGCCCGCAGGCGGCCCGTTGAACGAACGTTATGTGACAGTGACGATCGACAGGGTCGCCCCCTTGAACTCGCAGGCCGGCAACCGGTTCCCGTCTTAATAAATGCCGGGGATCAGCCGAGCCGTCCGGGCGCGATAAGTGCGATATTCGTCGCCGAACGTCTCCTCCATCATCGCCTCTTCCGGGCCGACGCGCAGAAAATACAGGGTGCCGAAGCCGATCAGTCCGGCAAGACCCGCCACGAGATTCGGCAAAAGCAGCGCCTGCGCCAGCGCCATCGTCCAGAACGCCGTGTACATCGGATGGCGGACATGGCGATAGATACCTTTGGTGACGAGCTCGTGCTTTTCGCGAATGTCGAGGGAGACCGACCACATCTTGCCGAGCGCCTTATGGGTCAGGCGAAACAGGACGAGGGCGAAGACCAGCGCAAGAAGGCCGAGGCCGGTCTGAATTGGTGACGGAACGTAGCTTGCTGCGCTCGGAAAGCCGGTGGCAACGACGATCCCCGGCACGATGCCGAGGCCGCAGAGCGAGATCAGCATGCGGATCGTCTCGGCGCGGCCGCGGGCGCTCTTTTCCACCCGGCGCCGCTTGGCCCGGCGCTCGAACGGATAGCGGATCACATACCAGCCGATGACCAAAAGCACCCAGGCGATCTTGCCGGTGAGGACCGTGGTCATGCGGGTTCTCCGTTCGGCGCATTGGCCGAAATGTCTTTGGGAGGCCCCGGCTGCGCTTTTAACGGCGGCACGTCGACGCTCTCGTCATAGGCAAAGCGGGCGAGGCGATTCGGGCCGATCAAGAGCAGGTGGAACGAATAGGGCGCGCGCCGCTCGACCGGTAGCACGAATTGGCGATGCAGTCGGAAAAAGTCACGCTTGATGCGCTTGTAGGTGTCCGGCTTCACCAGCTTCTTGAAATGCACCCGCACGACCCGTGGTGTGCGGGCATCCTCGATGCCGAGAGAGGCGGTGGGGTTGGATTTGTAGAAATTGATCGGATCGGACAGCGCCTGGCAGTCGGTCCAGGGCAGTTTGTGTTTCACGGTCAGATCCTTGACCGCGGTCCGTTGTTGGCGGGCGGCCGGATGCAGCGCCGTCTTCATCAGGCTCGATCCGACGGTGAGGATATGCGGCTGCGGCCCGCCGCCAGCATTGTCCTGCAGCGCTTGGGCCATCGCCGAGACCGCCATCACCGCGCCGAGGCTGTGGGCGGCCACGACGACTTCGGTGTCGGGATCGGCTCCGGCCTCGGCAAAGCAGGTGGCGAGCTGACGGGCTTGTAAGGCGATGCGATTGCGGATGTCGAGGTTGCGGTCACGGCAGATGTCACGGGCCATCGCCCAATCGTCGAGAGCGGTGAGGAGATGTAGGCGCCGCTGGGCGAGAAACAGCAGGCCACCAAGCACGATGAGACCCGTCGCGATGCCGATGGCCGCGGCGGCAAGAGGGCCGAGGTTGACGGCAAGGCCCTTAGCAAGACTGCCGAGCAACAGGCCGAGACCGCCCGCGCCGAAGAGGATGAGAATCGGAAACAGATAGAACAGGCCGTAGCGCCAGCTGATGCGAAAATAGCGAAACGCCGTACCGGAGGCGAAGACGTCGGCAAGGCCGAGATAGCCGGTGGCAAGTCGTTTCCAGACTGGCCGCGCGCCATAGGCAAGAATGAGGTCACCCCAGTCGAAAATCACGATCTCGGTGTCGGTGCGCCAAGGCGGATTGCCGGTCGCGCCGCCGCCGGTGCGCACCCGCAAGCGCGGGAAGAGGCTATGAGGTCCGGCGTTGTCGGCTGGCTGCTCGATGCCGATCGCAAGATCCCAGAGCGCCGCGGCACATTCCGCGCCGCGTCGGAAGCGTTTGATATGCGCATCGGCGCGCATCGGTTCGAAGCCGGGAAACAGGCAGACGAGCCGGCGCGTGATCATGCATTCTCCTCAATCGGGGCAACGTGTCCTTGGCGTTGAGGCTGTAACCCACTGAGCGCTTGAGAAAAAGCGTTTTCCTGCCCCTACGTTGCACCGGGCGCCTGGCAATGGCGGCGCGGCCTGTCTTGTGTTGCCTCAGGCGGCCTGGCGCGCCGCGTTGATCCGGCGCATCGCTTCGGCGGCGATGGTAAAGGAGCGCAGTCGCGCGGCATGATTGTGGATCTGTCCGGTCAGGATCACCTCGTCGGGGCGCCAGCGCTCGACGAAGGCCGCGAGCTGGCCGTGAACCGTGGCAAGCGAGCCGACCGCGGAAACCGCAAGCGCCTGATCGAGCATGGCCTGCGCCGCCCCGTCGAGCCCATTGCGATATCCGTCCTGTGGCCGGGGGAGTTTGCCCGGGTTGCCGGTGCGCAGATTGACGAAAGCCTGCTCCATCGAGCTCTTCAGCAACGCCCCTTCGTCGTCCGTTTCGGCCGCGAAGACGTTGGCGGCGAGGATGAAATAGGGTCGGGGATGACGCTCGGAGGGGCGATAAGTCTCGCGATAGACCGCAAGAGCCTGATCGAGGGCCGCCGGCGCAAAATGTGACGCAAAGGCATAGGGTAAACCGAGATGGGCGGCGAGTTGTGCGCCGTAAAGGCTCGAGCCCAGGATGAAGACCGGCACCTGCGTGCCCACGCCGGGGATCGCGTGCGGGCCCCGCGCCGCTGGGGCATCCGCGAAATAATCCATCAACTCGACGACGTCCTGCGGGAAACTGTCGGCGCCGGCGAGGTTGCGTCTGAGGGCGCGGGCGGTGCCCATGTCGGTGCCGGGCGCGCGGCCGAGGCCGAGATCAACGCGGCCCGGGTAAAGCGTTGCCAGGGTGCCGAACTGCTCGGCGATTACCAGCGGGGCGTGGTTGGGCAGCATGACGCCGCCGGCGCCGACGCGGATCGTCTCCGTCTGGCCGGCGATATAGGTCAGCGCCACCGCCGTCGCGGCGCTGGCGATGCCGGGCATGTTGTGATGCTCGGCCATCCAGAAGCGCGTATAGCCCAGCGTCTCGGCGTGGCGGGCAAGCGCGGCCGAGTTGCGCAAGGCGTCGTGAACTGTGCTGCCATCGGGCACCGGCGAAAGGTCGAGAACGGAGAAGAGGGGCATGATCGTTGCTCCGGATCGATTGCGACACGACGTCCTGCGCTTGAGATGGCTCTACTCTTGCCGCGCGAAAAGAGGGGCGGTCGGCCGTGGCCGCAGTGTTCACAGCGCGGAATGGGTTGCAGCGAGTGGTGGCATTGCGGTGAAACGATTGTCGACACAAGCCCGGCTTTCACGATGAGATGGTTTTCAATTTAAAGAAGGTAATAATAAATTATAATATCAACGGTAGTGTTCAGCCGGGGCCTGGGCGGCGCTTCGGGCAATTTTCCAGGTCGTTTTAAATATATCGAAACTCGCCGGACATAGGGGTTCGCCGAATATTCAGTGGAGTTTACCACAGATGAATTTCTACGGCAGGATGCTCGGGAGGCATCTTGAATTCTCCGTCCTTCGTGATGTCGTCAAATTTTTATTCGGGTCCGGAGGCGCGGTTTTTTCCGCCAGCATGAGTTACGCGACAGCGGCGTCGATCGTTTACGCCCGGACTGGCAATCACGTGATCTTGTGGACATCGACCGTCGGCGTGTCGATCATGTTCGCGCGCGCCGTTCTTATCTTGCACCTCAGAAAGCGGATTGGTCGGATCCGGAGTCGGGAGCTGCTCGAAAAGCTACAATTGCTTTACGCGATGTTCGGCGTTCCATCGGCGGTCTGCGTCGGTTTGACGACGGGAATGACCGCGATGGCAGGCGACGATCTCAGCTTTGCAATCATGTCGGCGCTGCTCGCCGCCTTTTCCATGGGAGTGATCAATTACGCCGCCGTTCGTCCGCTGATCGGTCTGCCACAGGCGATGGCGCCGGGGCTGTGCGCGATCCCGTTCATTCTGATGTCGGGGCGGCCGGAATTGATTGCCGTTGCGGCGCTGATGTTCGTTCTGCCGCTTAGCGTGATCACTATGAGCCATCAGCAAAGCCGGATCCTCATGGAGGTGTTCAACGGCCGCTATCGCGAACGCGTGGCGGCCCGGACCGACGTGCTCACCGGTCTCTTGAACGCACGCGCCTTCGAAGAGGCAGTTGGGGAAATTCCGCGCGATGCGCCGGTCGCGGCGATCTTCATCGATCTCGACGGCTTCAAGCCGGTCAACGATAAATATGGCCACGCCGTCGGCGACGCGGTGTTGCGGGCCGTCGCGGCGCGGCTCGTTTCGGTCTGCGATCCCGCCGACATCGTCGCTCGCGTCGGCGGTGACGAATTTACGGTTCTGTCGAGCGGCAATTGCGTCGCCGCGGCGAAGGCGGCGGCTGATCGGATGCTTCGGGAGATTTCGGCCCCCTATTGGGTCGACGATTGCCGCGTCGAAATCGGTGCAAGTATCGGCGTTGCGGTGCGCAACACCCCAGACTGCACCGTCACCAATCTGATCCGCTCCGCCGACATGGCGATGTACGAGGCCAAACGCCGGGGGCGGGGGCAAGTCTTTGTTTTTGTCGATCCGCTCGCCAAGACATTGCTCAAGCCGGTTCAGTCGGCCGCCTGAGGGCGCCGGCGTCGTCCGGTCTTGGCAGTGCCGGTCGGCACGGCGAGGATCCGGCGGCGCTCGTCGTTCTCCCGCATCGGCTCAGAGCCAGTTTTTGTAGCGGAAATAGATTAGCGGCACGAGCGCCGAGACTACCATCAGCACCAGCGCATAGGGATAGCCGTAGGTCCATTCCAGCTCCGGCATGATCTTGAAGTTCATGCCGTATGCCGAGGCCACCAGCGTTGGCGGCAGAAAGGCGACGGCGGCAACCGAGAAGATCTTGATGATCGCGTTCTGCTCGATCGAGATCATGCCGACGGTGGTGTCGAGCAGGAAGGTGGTCTTGTTGGAGAGAAACGAGACGAAGTCGTTCAGCGAGTGAATATCGCGAACCATCACCTTCACGCGCGCCTTGCCTTCCTTCATGCCGTTGCCCTTGCGGCTGTCGAGCACGAGCTGCAGGAACGGCAGCAGGCGGTCGAGTGTGGCGAGGCTCTCGCGTACCCGCGACGTCAGATCGCCGGCGGCGCCGATGCGTTGCAGCAGCTTCTTGAAATCGCCGGTGCCGGTCGGCTTCTTGCGGGCGGAGGAGGAAAAGATATCGTCGCCGATCCGGTCGAGATCGGCGGAGATCATCTCCAGAAGATCGGCCATGCGGTCGACGACGACTTCCAGGAGACCGACGAGAAGCTGCTCGGCACGGGGCGGCCGGTCGGCGATGCGTTCGATCTCGCCGGCTTCGGCGTGGTCGTGATGAGGCGGCAGCGTCGCGGGATCGCGGCAGAGCTTGGCGACGAAGATCTTGAAGCTTTTCGGTTCACTGTAGCGCACGGTCACCAGGCGCCCCTGCGCCAGAATGAAAGTTACCGGCGCAAAGGCCGGCGCGCCCTTCTGGGCACCATGCACGACGCTCGCGGTCATCACATCGGCGCCGTCCTCGGAATAGAGCCGGCTCGACACCTCGATCTCACTCATCTCCTCGCGGGTCGGGATGGCGATGGCGCAGAGCGCCTCGACGGCGCGGATTTCATCCACGGTTGGCGCCTGAAGATCGATCCAGATGGCGGCGGGCGACAATTCGCCGGCGCTCACGGCCTGATGCACGACTTTGGTTCCGTCGAAGTGATAGCTCTCGATCATATGCGGTCTTCCAAATGCCCAAGCCCTCGACGCTGGCACGGACGCGTCAGCGCGTCGTCGTCCTTCGGTCTTGATGGCGTGGGATGCGTCATCGAGACGATCGTTTCAAGGTCGAATAATCGATGGCATTGACTGTCACACGACGACCGGTCAAGTGGTGGCTTGAGTGCCGCCGCTGAACTCAAGGTCACGCCTGGGTGTCGCCACTGGGTGCGTCCGGCCGCGGGGTGATCGAATCGAGCGGGGCGGTCAGCGTCCAGACGACGCCGGATTCGGCGTAGTCCATGGTGACGGAGCCGCCGAGCCCGCGCGCCGTCATCTTCTGGGTAACCAGGGTGCCGAAGCCGGAGCGCCGCGGCGCGACGACCGGCGGGCCACCGCTTTCGCGCCAGGTCAGCGCGAAGTCCGTGCCGCCGGACCAGGCGATGCGGACGGTGCCTTCAGGCGTCGAGAGGGCGCCGTATTTCGCGGCATTGGTGGCGAGTTCGTGCAGAGCGAGGCCGATGGTCTGTGCCGCCGTCGGATTGAGCGAGAGGTCGGCGCCTTCGTGGACGATCTGTTCGCTGTTCGAGCCAAAGGCCTTGAGCTGACTCTCGACCAGCTGCACCATCGAAACGCTCTCCCAGCCCCCGGAGGACAGAAGATCGGCTGAACGGGCGAGTGAGTTCAGCGCCTCGGACAAGGTCGCCAGAAACTGCGTGGTGTCGGCGCTCTCATTGGCGGCGCGGCGGGCAATCGCCGCGATCAGCGCATATTGGTTCTTGGCGCGGTGGCTCATTTCCCGCATCAGGAAGCGGTTCTGCTCTTCCGCCTCCCGCCGCTCGCGGGAGGCTTGTGCCAGCACCTTCGAGACCTGTCCGATTTCGGCGATGTCGGTGGCGATGATCGTCGCCGGTTCGCCGCGGCCGATCTGTTCCGCCTGACGGCTCAGCTTGAGGATGGGTGCGGCGAGACGCCGGCCGAACGTGATTCCGAGGGCGACGGAAAAGGCCAGAAGGACGGCACCGGCGCCGATCAGCATCAGCCATGAGCGGATCACCGGTCGGCCGATCACGGCGTTCGGCACCGCCACCGTCGTCGTCCAGCCGGATAGGTTCGATACCGTCGAGGCCTCGATCAGATCCGCGCCCATTCCGGTGTTGCCGATGGCCTCGACGATCGACGGATTGTCGTAGGAGACGCTCTGACGGGCGCGCATCCGGCCATCGCTGGTCACCGCCGCAAAAACGCGTTTGCCGGCCGCGTCCTTGATGATCGCCGACCATTCGCGCGGCAGATTGCGATCGGCGATCACCGCCTCGAACGAGGTGGTCGCCTTGGACAGGACAAGAACATATTTGATTGTATCGCCATCGTGGACCGGCAATGCTACCTGATAGACGAACTCGCCGCGCTTCTTGCGGAAGCTGACGCCGGAGATCGTCGCATGCTTGGTGGCGAAGACCTTCTCGGCAACCGCCTTTTCGGGAAACAGCGTAACGGGTGGCGGGAAGGCCTCCTGCGTGTCGACCACCACCGACATGTCGGGTTGAACCAGTTCGGCGGTGGTCTGGGCAACGGCGAGAGCGGCCTTGGTGCGCTGATCGAACTGCTCCAGTCGACCGTCGAGCAGCGTCGGCGAGGCGGCCAGCACGCGACCGGAGGTCATCAGGCCATAGATTTCGCGGTCGACGGCGTTGGAGACGATCTCGGCGGTGTCGTTGACTTGGGCAGCGGCGATTTCGGTCTGTTGCTGGGAAAATTGGACAATCAGAAATGCGCTGAACAACAGCGGCGGGATCACGACGAACAGGGCGAAGGTCACCAGATGAACGAGCAATGTCGGACGGCGCCAAAGCCGCTTGGTCGCCTGCCGGCACAGCTTCGACAGCCAGTCACTCGAGCGCTGCCGCGCTCCGCTCTCGGTCGCTTGCCTCTCAGACTGTGTGTGGATGCTCAACGCCGCTTTTCCCAAGGCCGGATGACGGCCGGTTCGACCCATCCCACGCCGGCTTGATTCTGAATGTCCCGCTTCAGTGGCAGCTTACGCGACGCCGCGTCCTTTGACCACAAGTTCGAGGCGTCTGCACTGCCGAATGAGCCGAATAACGCTTGCTCGGCCGCTTGAAGGTCGGGCGGCGCTCACCGCAACGAGCCCTTGACCTTGAGGCGGAAGGGTGCGTTCTCGAGCCTCGCTCTGGATCGTCAGGAAGGGGCAAGAGAATGTCGTCGCAAAGGAAGGCGGGGTGTCCTCGTTGGCAACGACAAGAATATAATATGACACCTGTGTAATTATGATGATTGTAAGTATTTTTTATGATCATAAGGGCAAAGCATCTTGTTGATTTCGTCATCTTAAAATAGATATCAATAATAAATCACGCGTCTTGCGGGAAATTTTTCGTTTTGATATTGATCACGGGAATGTGAATGCCATTTAAACTGATCGCAACTGTCAACGTTCCGTGTTCGGCGGTATGTCTCGCCGCGCCGGCGGGTCTGGCGCCCGCCATCGCGGCTTCCGCTTCGATCGGACTCGTGCGCCCGGCATTCGTCTTTTGCCGTGGCTTGCCATGATCCCGATCGCTGAGGTTGCTGGCGCGGCGTTTGTGTAGTCCATCCCCAATCTGGAACGACAATGAAGCTTTCGAAGTCTCGCTCGGCCATGCTTGTTCTGGCCTCCGCCATCGCCCTTGTGGCGGCGCCTGCCATGGCCGCCTCGGCGAACCATATCGTCGACGTTACGCTGAAGGACCACAAGTTCTCGCCGGACAAGATCGAGGTGCCGGCCGGCAAGCCGTTCAAGATCCGCTTGAAGAACGTCGACAAGTCGGCGGACGAGTTCGACTCCGACGATCTGCGCGTCGAAAAGGTCGTCGGCGGCGGCAAGACCAGCATTATCCGCGTTCAGGCGCTGAAGCCGGGAACCTACAAGTTCATGGGCGAATATCATTCGGCGACCGCTCGCGGCGTCGTGATCGCGAAGTAACGCCATGCTGGCGGCGTTCGTCATCGTCTTTCGTGAGGTCATCGAGGCCGGTCTGGTGGTCGGCGTCGTGCTGGCCGCCACCCGCGGCCTTGTCGACCGGGGCCGCTTCATCGCGGGCGGCATCTTGGCGGGATTTCTCGGGGCGTGTGGCGTCGCTTTCTTCGCCGGTGCGATTGCCGACCTGTTCGAGGGCTCCGGGCAGGAGACCTTGAACGCTGGTGTGCTGCTCGTCGCCGTGGCCATGCTGATTTGGCATAACGCCTGGATGGCGAGTCACGGCCGCGAACTCGCGCAAAGCCTCAAGGCCGTCGGCGAGGAGGTGAAGGCGGGCCGTAAGTCGCTGATGGCGCTCGCCATCGTCTGCGCCGTGGCGGTGCTGCGCGAGGGCTCGGAAGTGGTGCTTTTTCTGTACGGTGTCGCGGCGGCGGGCCAGACGACGGCCAGTAGCATCATCGTCGGCGGGCTGATCGGCATTGCCGGCGGCGCGGTGATCTCGGCACTGCTCTATCTCGGTCTGATCGCCATTCCGCTGCGCTATCTCTTCGGCGTCCTCTCGGCGCTGATCACCCTGCTTGCGGCGGGGCTGGCGGCCCAGGCGATGCGCTTTCTGGCCCAGGGCGGCTGGCTGGCGAACTGGGTGACGCCGCTGTGGAACACCAGCGGCATCTTGTCCGAACAAAGCATTCCCGGCCGCATCGCCCATGTGCTCTTCGGCTATGCGTCGCAGCCTTCGGCAAGCGAGCTTCTGGCCTATGGAATGGTGATCGTGATCATGCTGGTGATCCGGCGGATCGTCGCCGAGGGCCGCGGTCACCAGCCGCAGGGCGCGCGCATATCGGCCTGATCTCGAGGCTGATCTCGCGCCGATCGGCGGGCGGGCGACCGCGCGGCGAAAGCCGCGGTGCCGATCTGCCTTGCGAAGCGTCGATCGGCGTAAGATTGCTGTTGCATCCGGGCTGCCGAAGCTTTATTCCCAGCCCGGTTGAAGGGGTATAGCTCAGTTGGTAGAGCGGCGGTCTCCAAAACCGCAGGTCGCAGGTTCGAGCCCTGCTGCCCCTGCCAGTTTCAGCCTCTGATCCTCGAGATTTCCGCCTCTGCTCAGCCGTCGGCGCTCTGTGCTGGTGCTGCAAGGCGCGCCGATCGGTGACGGTTATGCGGCCGCTGCGACGACGTGGCCGCTGGCGGTCAGGATTTCGGCTGCGCGGCCGGCATTTTCGATTTTCACGAACAGATAATCGGTGTCGAAGGTCGCGATCAGCAGGACCGCGATCTTGGCTGTCGCGAGCGGCGTGAGCACGGCAGCGGCTATGCCGGTCTGATCGAAGGCGAAGGGACCGAGAAACTGGAAGCCCCGCCAGCCGGCATCGGCGCGAATCGTCGCCGGCACCCGGTCGGCGCGGCAGAGGATCGACAGCTCCTCCGCGCTGCGGGCGATCGAGACGAAGCCGGAGCCGTCCGCCCAGTCGGGCAGGGCGGCATCCGGATCCAGACGCGCGATGGCGTAGGCGCCGTCGAGGACGCGCAACGTCACGCTGACCGGTTCACCGCCAGGGGCGGTCGAAGCGTCGCTTGCGGCCGTCACAGGGCTTGTTCGGCGGCGCGGCCGAGGGCGAACGCCCGCTGCTCGATCAGCGTCGGCACCTCGCAGACATAGCTCAAAGACTGGCGGCGCTCGTGGAAGATCCGGGTGTCCCAGAGCAGCTCCTGGCGGGCGGCGTCGAGGGCGGTGGGGTTGGCCGTCGGGTTGTCCTGACGGGTGTCGAGCGTCTTGATTTCCCCCCGCAGCTTGGCCGCCAGCGCCTTTTGCTTGGCGCCGTAGCGTTCGATTCCGCGCATCACCTGGTCGCGCTCGGTGTTGAGGCGATTGAGCAGCATCACCACGATGGTCCCGGCTTTTGCGCCCCGATCGGCCTTGGGATATTTGGACACGAAATCTGCGACGGCCGTTTCGGCCTCATCGAGCGGCATGCGGCGGGCTACGACCGTGTCGACGAGGCGGCGCATATCCGCGTCCGGGGTGATCGCGCTGAGCTTGGGGAGCGGCGGACCGCCCCAGATCTGGCCGGGGAAAATCTCTTCCACCCGCCGCTGCACACAGGGCCAGTTGGTCTTGCCGGGCGGTGGCGCCTTGGCGAAGGCCATCGGGTTCTGCACCGTTTGTCCGCCACCGATGACGGTGCTCGGCTTGGCGGCGGGATTGGTGGCCGGCGGCCGGGCAGCGTTGGCGTCCGGTGCATTGCCGGTGCCGGCCGGAGCGTTGGTCGGCGGCGGCCCGGGCAGGACGAAGCTTTTCGGGATCGGCTTCGGGCTCGCTCCGTCCTGGGCGGATGCGGCGAGGGGAGCGAGGAGAACCATCGCGCCCGCCAACCCGCCGCAAAGCGTCGCGGCCAAGATCCTCCGGCTCATCCTGATGCTGCGCGCCATGATTGTTCCTCCCATGATCAATTGTCGGCGCCCACCGATCGATGCGCTCACTGGCGCTTTCGGCTGATCAGGCCACGGGCCGGATCATAGGCGATGATCGCGCCGCCAAGAAAGACCGCGGTGCAGCCGACAACGATCACGAAGGCGTCGAGGTTGAACTGCTGGTAGAGCGCGAAGCGAATCAGCTCGACCGCGTGAGTGAACGGATTGAAGACGCAGATCTGATAGAGAAGCGGACTCGACTCGCGCACCCGCCAGAGCGGATAAAGTGCGGAGGAGGCAAAATACATCGGAAAGATCACGAAGTTCATGACCCCGGCAAAATTCTCCAGCTGCTGGATCAGCGAGGAAAGCAGCATGCCGAGGGCGCCGAGCATCAGCCCGGCGAGCATGATCGCCGGCAGAGCGTAGAGATAGCCGATCCAATCCGGCTGCACCTCCCAGAACCAGGCAATGGCGAAAAAGACGTAGACCTGCAGAATGCCGACCGCGACCCCGGCAAAAAGCTTCGAGACCAGCAGGAACCACCGCGGCAGCGGCGAGACCAACAGCGTCTTCATCGTCCCGGTCTCGCGGTCGTAGACCATCGACAGCGACGACTGCATGCCGTTGAACAACAGGATCATCCCGACCAGGCCCGGCGCGATATAGACCTCGTAGAGCACGTAGGTCTCATAAGGGGGGATGATCGAGACGCCGAGCACCTGGCGGAAGCCGGCGGCGAAGATGAAGAGCCACAGCAGGGGCCGCACCATCGCCGAGACGAAGCGCTGGCGCTGGTGCAGAAAGCGCAGCGCCTCGCGCCAGATGATGCCGCCGGCGCAGATCAGATAGGCCGAGAGCGGAAAGCCTTTTCGCGTGCTGAGCGGCGGTGCGTGGGGAATGGTCGCATCGCTCATGCGGCAGCCTCCTGCGGGCCCGGCGGCCGTGTCCGAATTCCGGTCAGCCGCGTGAAGGCGTCGCCGATGGTCTTGGCGCCTTCCGTTGCGACAATTTCGGGAACGAAACCTTCGGCGAGCACCTGGCCGTGATGCAGGACAACAACGCGGTCGCTGTCGCCGATCTCGTCGATCAGATGGGTCGCCCAGAGCACGCTGACGCCCTCTTCGCGCACCAGCCGGCGCACTTCGGACAAGATCGCGGCGCGCGAGCGGATGTCGAGCCCGACCGTCGGCTCGTCGAGCAGGATCAGGCGTGGGCGGTGCATGAAGGCGCGCACGATCTCGATGCTGCGCAGCTGGCCGCCGGAGAGGTTGCGGGCCTTTTCGCGCAGCCGGTTGCTCAGCTCCGAGCTGGCGAGAATCTCGGCGATCCGGGCTTTCGCCGGCTTGCGCGAGATGCCGTGCAGGGCGGCGTGGTAGACGAGGTTCTGGCTGATCGACAGGTCGAGATCGAGGGTGCGGGCCTGAAATACCACACCGAGGCGGCGGAGTGCCTCGCCCGGCTCGCGTGTGAGATCGTGGCCGAGAATGCGGATGGTGCCGTGGCGAACGTTGAACAGCCGGGTGATCAGCGAAAACAGTGTCGACTTGCCGGCGCCGTTCGGCCCGAGCAGGGCGGTGAAGGAGCCCTGCGGAACGTGGAACGACACGTCGTTGAGCGCCTTGCGTTGGCCATAGGCATGGCTGACGCCTTCGACGGACAGGGCCTTGATGCTGGCGTCGCGCGGGTTGGTCGTGGCGGTGATGCTGCCGTCCGGCATGGCGTCGGTCTCGTGTCTTTGTGCGGTCCCACCCGGCACTTTAGCAAAAATCATCGGGCACGGGACGTCCGTGACGGGAGGCCGCGGCGATTCAACGCCACGGCCTGTTCGTCAAATCTGCGGGCGGCAAGGCCTTAAGGGACCACGGTGATCGTGCCTTCGACGACGTGGTTCTTGTCGAGATTGCCGAGATGCCAGTGGTAGCGGCCCGGCCGGACGGTCTGGAACTGCACCGTGATCGTGCCGTGGGAATCATATTCGAGCCAGGCCGGCGCGCCCGCCATGTGGACTTCGAGATCGTTGATGACGATCTGGTTCATCCAGACATTGCGGAAGAAGTCCGGCGCGATGAACTTGTATTCGATGTCGCCGGCCGACTTGATGTCCCAGCGATAGGGCTGGCCGGCACGCAGGTAGAAGTCCTTGTGGTTGGTCTGGAACGAGTTGCCGTCGACGCCCATCACCAGCGGGGTGATGATCTGCGTCGTCAGCGTCTTCTTCGGCAGGCCGATCTGGTCGCCATTGAGGGCCGCCGCCGGCATCAGGTCCGATCCGGGCGGAATCGTCAGCCCGTCGGCCGCGGGCACCATCTTGGCGCCGTGGCTGACATTGTCGTCATCGTCGGAATCGCCGGCTTTGGCTGTCGCGGCGGATGCCGGCTTGTCGCCGTCGTCGTCACTGCCGGATTGAGCCAGCGCGCGGCTCACCGGTGCGCTGGCAACGCCAAAGGCGAGCGCCGTGGCGAGGATGGGCAGCCAGGGTGATTTCATTGTGTCCCTCCCGAAAGTTGTCCCGTCTGTTCGTCGTGACGATGCAAAGCGCCGCTCTGGTGGATTGAATTCGACATTTGAATCCCAGCTGGGGCCGTCCATTGAATCCAATGTCAAATTCGAAAAAATCCACGAGGATCATAACCTTGGCGCGTGGTCACTTCGATTCCGACATGAGCTGAACAGTCTCCACGACACGGTATCAAATGCCGGAATCGAACCACTAGTTCGGCGTCACTGCGACGCCCCAGGGCTGTTGGCCCACCTGAACGGATTTGATCACCTTGTCCGCGGCGACGTCGACGATCGAAATGTCGTTGGACAGGCCGTTGGTGGTGAAGAGGTATTTCTGATCCGGCGAGAACGCCATGTGCCAGACACGCTGGCCGACCAGCAGATAGTTGAGCACCTCGTAAGTCTTGCCGTCGACGACGGCGACGCGGTTGGCAGGTCCGAGCGCGATATAGGCCCTGGAGCCGTCCTTGGTGATCTTGATGCCGACCGGTTGGATCGCCTCGGAGCGGATGCCGGGGATCTGGAAGGTGATCTTGTGCTTGATCTGTTTGGTCTTGGCGTCGATCACCGCCACCGTGCCGCCGATCTCGGACGACACCCAGACCTCCGAGCCGTCAGTCTTGAACTGGGCGAAGCGCGGCCGTGAATCGACCAGCACATTGGCGACGATCTGCTGGCTCTTGCGGTCGATGAAATGGGCCATATTCGTCGTTTCCGACGTATTGACGATCGTCTCGCCGTCCGGCGAAACGCCCATGCCCTCGGGCTCGACACCCACAGGCACCTCGGCGATGCGCTCGCCGCTCTTGGTGTCGATGATGGTGACGAGATTGTCGTTCTCATTCGCCGCATAGAGCTGATCGCCGTTCGGCGAGAGGGCGAGCAGCTCCGGGTCCGGCCCCGACGGCAGTGTGTTCAGGAAGGCGTGGGTCTTGGTGTCGTAGACTTGGATCGTGTCGCTGTCGCTGGTGCAGATATAGACTTTCGAGCCGTCCGGGCTGATCGCGATGCCGCGCGGACGCTGGCCGACCTTGAAGGTATCGACCACCTTGAAGCCGTCCGAGTCGAGCACCGTGACGTCGTTGCCCTTCTCGTTGCTGACGAAGATCTTGTAGGCGAAAGCGGGACTGGCCGACAGCACGAGCGCGGTGGCGAGCACCGTCAAAGACAATGATCTCAATCATTCCTCCCTGGAGCCGAACCCGAAGCAGCATGCGACGATCGCCATCGCACCTCCGGCCGCCGGGACTGGCCTTTGTCTGTCTCGATCCGTCGATCTTGCGAAGACCGGCCGATCAATCCCGATGATGGCTCGACGCCCGTCCGAACTGGGCCTTGGCCATTCAAGCGCGGGGCGCTGGCCCTGTCGTCGCGGATTGACTCCCGTTCCGCGGCGGTCTCGACGATCGCGTCCGAAGATTGTGTTTGGTGGCCCTTGCGGTGCCATCCGGTCCGATCCGGCTTGTCCTTGGGAGAGACGAGCCGGATCGGACCGGCGACAATGCAAGTGCTAACGTAAGGTTTCATCCGAGCGCAACAGGAACTGTTCCCGGAATGGCCGAGCCGGTCAAACGAGCTCAGTGGCCGGCCTCCAGCATCCGGCCGCCCTTGGTCTCCAATGCGAAGCGGACAAGGTCCGAGGTCCGCTCGATGCCAAGCTTTTCCTTCATGCGGGTGGAGGTGTTGGCGACCGTCTTGTAGGCGACGCCGAGGCCATCGGCGATTTCCGACAGGCTCTTGCCTTCACCGAGCATGTGCAGGATCTGCAGCTCGCGTCGGGTCAGGTCGCTGACGCCGGTCTCCCGGGTCGTGTGCTCGCTCATCAGGGCGGCGGTTTCGCTGTCGACATAGGATTCGCCCGCCATCGCCTTTTCCAGCGCGATCAGCAACTCGTCGGAGGGGGCGCTTTTCGAGACATAGCCGAGTGCACCCTCACGCCTCGCCGAAACGGCGTAGACAAGGTCGGAATACATCGAAAAGATGACGATCTTCGCCTTCGGATCGTCGGCCCGCAGGCGCCGCAAAACGTCGAGGCCGCTGCCGTTCTTCAGATTGATGTCGAGGATGGTGATGTCCGGCCGCCTCTTGCGGAACTCAGCAAGCGCTTCGGAGGGGCTTTCGGCCTCGAAGATCCCGGTGATCGCCAGATCCTCGACGAGTCTGCGGATACCGTCCCGAACCACCTTGTGATCGTCGACGATCAGGATGTTCATTGCCCGTCCTTCACTGCTGTCGTCGCGCTGGCCGCGGTGGACTCACTAAGCTCCATTCTATCAGCCGGTATGTCGGTCTCCGCAAGGGCGCTGGCTGAAAGCGGCACGCCGCCCGAGACCCGCACGCCACGCGGCCGGCGGATCTCGGCAACCGTCATATCGCCGCCCGCTGCCTCGATCCGCTCGCGCATGCCGACCAAGCCGAAGCCGCTTTCCGGCGCCGCATCGGCAAAACCGCCGCCATCGTCTTCAACCGCGAAATACAACTGTGCGCCGCGCGCCTCGATCCGTAGTGTAATCGTGCCGGGATCGCCGTGGCGAAGCGCATTGGTGAGTGCTTCGCGCACGGCGCGATAGACCAGGGTCTCGATCGTCGCGCCGAAATCGCCGTCGGGAAGCGCAGCATCGAAGGCGACGTTCGGATGGCGCATCGCAAGGTCGGCGATCATTTCCTCGATACTGCCCTTCAGGCCAAGGCCGGGCATGGTGCCGGGCCTCAGATTGCCGAGAATGCGCCTCAATTCGCGCCGGGCTTGGTGAGCGGCCGAGACGATCGCTGCGGCCCGCTCGGCAATCGCCTCCGCGTCGGTGGCCGAAGTGTTCGCCGCCCGGCGGATGCGCGACGCGTCGACGTCGATGGCAAAGAGCAGCGGGCCGACGTCGTCATGGAGATCGCGCGCCAGTTGCGCCCGCTCCTCGTCCTCCAAATGCAGCAGCCGGTCGGAAAGGCGTCGGTTGCGCGTCGAGATCGCGTCGAGCCGGTCCATCAGCGTGTTGACGCCGTGGGCGAGCTCGCGCATTTCCGGCGGCCCTTCGGGCATGACCTTCGCGGCGTAGACGCCGTCGCCGATGCGCATGAAGGCGGTGTGGATCGCTCGCAGCGGCCGCAACGCGCGGTCGGCGACCACCCAGACCGCGCCGAAGGCGAGCGATAGGAACAAGACCAGCAGGCCGAAGGACGTCAACAGATCGAACCAGGCATCGGTCAGTTCATTGCGCGGATCGACGACGATCGCCGCCGCGGTGATCGGTTCGGAGGCCGCCGTCAGCGGCATGATGGTGGTCAAGGGATCGGCATCGAGCAGTTTGACGAACCACTCGGGCAGGGCGGTCGTGTCCTCGCCGAGCACCGACTGATCGCGAATGACGCCGAGCGAGTCGATCAAAAGAATCTTCACCCGGCGGTCGCCGTTGAAGGTGCGCACAAAGCCTGCAAGCTTCGCCGGAACGTCCCGCGAGGCCGGCAGTTCGGCGACGAGCTGGGCGACCCGGTTGGTTGCCACGCTGCGTGCCGCCTCGAGTTCGGTTCGAATGGTGTCGCGGGCCTGAAAGAAGGTCAGCACCGAGCCGATGACGACGATCACCACGAATGCGACGGCCAGCGTGACGGCGAGCCGGGCCTTCAGCGACATCGAGCCACCGCGCGAAGGGGACGGAATGGCCGATGTCTGCTGCCTCATGGACGCTCCCATTTCGCACTCAACCGGGACATTCCGGCGGGTCGCCGTGACGGAGGTTCCACCGGATCTCAAGCGACCGATATGGTAGCGGCTATCGATCGAACTTGCAGGTGGTTTCCGGCTTGTCGAAGCCGAGCGTGTCGAGTTCGGAGGTCTGGTGCAGGAACCCCTCCTGCGGCGAGGTCGAGACGACCGACTTGTAGGTCGCGAGCAGGATCGGCTGGCGCAGCTGCCAGTCCCAATCGCGGAAGGTCAGGCGCTGGCCTTTGAAGGCGGCGACGGTGAACTTGTCGCTGCGGATGAAGGCGTCGAGCTTGGCCGGATCGGCGGACTGGGTGCGCGAGGCCGCTTCGCCGATCACCCGCACCGCCGTCCAGGCCTGCATGTCCTTGGCCAGCATCCGTCGGCCCGCCTCGCGCAGGAAACGGCTTTGCATTTGCTCGCCGCCCCATTGCTGGCTGGCCGGATGCCAGGAGGCGGGGACGAGGCCGGCAGTGCCGGCGACGGGCCGCGGAATCCAGGTGCGCCAGGGGATATAGGTGCCGAACACCTCGCTTTCGTCAGCGACGAGCAGGACGTCGTGATCCGGTAGGCTCTGGAGAAACAGCGGGATCTGCTTTTGCACCAGCGCTTGGCCCGAATCGGTTTCGCGGGCGCTGCCGCGATCCTCGAAGACCTTTTCGCCGACGATCTTGCCGCCAAATTTCTTGGCCGAACGCTTCAGCGCCTCGGCGAACAGCTTGTCGTTCGGGTGCGAGCCCTCGACCAGCGCCCAGTTGCGCCATTGCTTCCACATCAGATATTGCGCCAGCCCGTCGGTCAGCATTGAGCGCGACGGCGCGATGTGAAACATGTTGTCGCGGCAGTCCTTGTTGCGCAGGCGGTCATCCTCCGCACCGGCATTGAGGACGATCGCGCCCTTGGCCTTGGCGAGATCGGCCGCCTTCAGCGTGTCGTCGGCGGACAGATCGGTGACGATGTAGTGATCGCCGCTATCGAGCATCTTCTGTACCGGCGCGGCGACGTCGTCGCCCGGCTTGATCGTCACCGGATCGAGCACGAATTTTTGGCCCATGAAGGATCCGGTGGTGTCGTTATCCTTGATTGCCACCTTGGCGCCGGCGAGCCCAATATTTTCCGGTGGCACGTCGAGTACCGACAGGGCGAGGGTCGGCTCGTAGCTGCGCAGATAGCCGATCCGGACGGTTTCCATCGTCTTCTGGCCAGCGACTGGCGCGGCGGTGGTGCCCGCGGCCTGTTGGGCGAACGCCGATGGTGAAGGCTGAACAGCGATCAAAAGTGACGCAAGGGCGAACGGCAGCAGCCCGCCGGCAAAGCGACGACGATCGAACATGGTGATTTTCCTCCCGCTTGGCGCGCCGGGCGGCGATCGGGCCCGGTGCGGCCTTCATTGCTCCTTCCGATTCCGCGCTCTATCACAAGGGCTTGGGCACAGCGCTCAGGGAGGAGCCGAATGTTTGCGCTTATGATGTGTTGCGGAGTGAACCTTTTGAGGCAAGCGCGACTTTTTCCCGTTGTTCTCGCCTTAGGGGCCGTGACAGTAGCGGGGCAGGCGATGGCGGCCGCGCAGAAGGTCGCCGTCTTCGACTTCGAATTGATCGATTCGAGCCTGGAGGGATCGATGATGGGCGACGACGCGGCGCAGGATGCCCGGCTGAAGCGCATGGCGCCGATGCTGCGCGAGGATATCGGCGCGCTGCCGGGATATGAGATCGTCGATATCCAGCCGGTGGAAAAGCAAGCCGGGGACGCCAATCTGCAGAGCTGCGGCAACTGCGCGCTGCGCTTTGCCGGCCAGATCGGTGCCGATGTCGCCGTGGTCGGGACCGTGCAGAAGGTCTCCAACCTCATTCTCAACATCAACGCCTATGCCTTTGATATCAAAAGCGGCAAGACGATCGCGCGGGGCAGTGCCGACATTCGCTCCAACACCGATGAAAGCTGGGATCGTGGCTTGCAATATCTGTTTAAGACCCGGTTGAAGGCGCAGCTGGAGAAGGCCCGGTGACGAAACTTCTGGCAAGCGTCACCGGTCCTGAGGAAGCCACGATCGCGCTGGCCGGCGGCGCCGACATCATCGATCTGAAGGATCCGGCTCAGGGCGCGCTGGGGGCGGTGGCTCCCGCCATCCTTTCCGCGACGCTACGCGAGATCGCCGGGCGCCGGCCGGTTTCGGCCGTGGCCGGCGATCTGCCGATGCAGCCGGCTGCCGTCATCGACGCGGTTGCGGCGCGGGGCCAAGCCGACTTCGTCAAGATCGGCCTGTTTCCGGCGCCGCGGGCCGAGCGTTTGGCGGTGATCGACGCGCTGGCAAGTCTCGCCGAGACGGTTCGGCTGGTGGCGGTGTTCTTTGCCGACGGCGATCCCGATTTCGGTCTTCTGGAGGCCCTCGCGGCCGCTGGTTTTTACGGGGCGATGATCGATACGATGGGCAAGGGCGGCGACGGATTGCTGTCGACGCTGTCGCTGCCGGCCCTGTCGCGTTTCGTCTCCAGAGCCCGCGCCTTCAACCTCGTGACCGGATTGGCCGGCTCGCTCGAACCGCCGGACGTCCCGCGTCTGTTGCCGCTGCGGCCTGATTATCTCGGCTTTCGCGGGGCGTTGACCCGTGGCGCGCGGGGCGAGCGGATCGACGCGGCACAGGTGGCGCGGCTTGCGCGGCTGATCGCCGGAACGGGCGACGGCCAGGCGGCGGGCGAACCGCCCAGGCCGGGACCGCAATCCCTCGACCGCATTTTCGTGCGCGACTTTGTTCTCGATCTCGACATCGGCGCTTACGGCCATGAGCATGGCCGCCGACAGAAGGTTCGCTTCGACATCGAGGCGAAGATCGCCCGGATCGATACCCGCCACGACGACATCGCCGAGGTCTATTCCTACGACGTGCTGATCGACGCCATCCGCGCGCGGGCGGACGCCGGCCATACCGATCTCGTCGAGACGCTGGCGCTCGATCTGTGCCGGGAAATTTTGAGCGATGGTCGTGTCTTCGAGGTCAGCGTTGCGATCGCCAAGCTCGAACTTGGGCCGGGCGCCGTCGGCATCGAAGTGACCCGCCGACAGGGCGAGATGGCCTCCTGAGAGTGGCTTTTCGGTCGGGCCAAGAGCGCGTGCCCCGCGCCCTCTTGCCGCTTAGGAAGGTACTGGCCGAACTGTGTCATCTGCGAAACCGGTTGGTATTTTAGGGGCGACCGGAGAGCGGTCGGTGCGAATTGGCTCTTGCGTGCGGCGCGTTCTTGGCGTTCACTTCCATTTCAGGAATGTTGCAGGCAGTGATCGGGGCGCGGATCGCCACGCCTTGGCTTGCGTTTCATTTGAAGCGATTTCAAAAGAGCGGCTCGTCAGAGGCCGGCCGAGGGCGTTGGCATTTCACCTTGCCGCCTCACGCCGTCGGAAGGAAGCGTCGGGGTAGGTTGCAATGGGTACGCGTGATGATCTCCTCGTCGTCAAACTGGGTGGCAGCTCGGCATCCTCGCCGGATCTGGCGCGATGGGTGGCCGCGATCGGTCAGGCTAAACAGCCGACGGTGGTGGTGCCTGGCGGCGGTCCCTTCGCCAATACGGTGCGCCGCTATCAGCCAAAACTCGGTTTTGACGATCGCGCCGCCCATGAGATGGCGATCCTCGGCATGGAGCAGTTCGGCCTTGCGCTGATCAGCATGGAGCCGCGCATGGTCCGCGCGAAAGACCGCGCCGACATCGAGACGGCGCTCGAGGCCGGGCGCATTCCGGTCTGGCTCGCCCGCGACGTCGTTCTTGGGACCTCGGAGATCGCTGAGAATTGGAACGTCACGTCCGACTCGCTCGCCGCCTGGCTCGCCCATCGGCTTGCGGCCGGCGATCTCTGCCTGATCAAGCAGATCGACGTGCCGGACGGGGCGAGCGTCGATGCGCTGGTTGGCGCCCAGATCGTCGACGAGATGTTCGCCGAGCATCTGAAGGGCGCCTCGCGGTTGCATGTGGCCGGCCCTGGCGACCTGTCCAAGGCGGCTTCGCGCTTTGCCGAGGGCAAGATTCCCGGCCACACCATCGCGGCCTTCGAAATGGGCCTCGTCGCCGCGGCCGGATGATCGCGGCCCTCATCGCCGATCGAACCTTTTCAACCGCCGGCGAATGATTGACAAAGCCGGCATGGCGAAACCGCGGTTCCTCTTTCTCACCGGCCATCTGGCCCGCCCTCGGCTCGAACGGATCCTCTCCGGTCTGGATGCGCCGGAGTTCGATTGGGCGATCGCCGATATCGGCGTGAAGGTCGCTGCGCTCGCGACCGGCGACATCATCGAACGGCGGCTGGCGCGGCCTGTCGAGGCGGATCGGGTGATCTTGCCTGGCCGCTGCCGCGCCGATCTCGATCGGCTGGCGGAGACGTTCAAGGTGCCCTTCGTGCGCGGGCCGGACGAACTCGCCGATCTGCCGGCCTTTCTCGGCCGCAAGGGCGAGCCGCCGGATCTTTCGCGCCACGCCATGCGGATCTTCGCCGAGATCGTCGATGCGACCGCCCATCCGATCGATGTGATTCTTGCCCGGGCGAATGCGATGCGAACCGAGGGCGCCGACGTCATCGATCTTGGCTGCCTGCCGGACACGCCGTTCCACCATCTGGAGGACACGATCGCGGCGTTGAAGGCCGCCGGCCATGCGGTCAGCGTCGATTCCGCCAATCCGCGCGAATTGTCGCGGGCCAACCGCGCCGGGGCGGATTACCTCCTCAGCCTCAACGAGGCGACGCTGGCGATCGCCATGGAGGGCGATGCGGTGCCGATCCTGGTGCCGGTCGTGCCGCACGATCTTGAGTCCCTCGACAGGGCGATCGCCAAAGCCGAAGCGATGGGGATCGATTTTATCGCCGACCCGATCCTCGATCCGATCCATTTCGGCTTTTCCGCCTCGCTCTCGCGCTATCACGAGCTGCGCCGGCGCCATCCCGACATTTCCATGCTGATGGGCACGGGCAACCTCACCGAGTTGACCGACGCCGACACCTCAGGCGTCACGGCGATGCTGCTCGGGATCTGCTCGGAGCTGTCGATTGGCCATCTCCTCGTCGTCCATGTCAGCCCGCACACCCGCGCGACCATCGCCGAGCATGACGCGGCGCGGCGCATGCTGTTTGCCGCCCGCGAGGACAACGCCTTGCCGCGCGGCTATTCCAGCGCGCTGGTGCAGGTCCATGACGTCAAGCCCTTCACCGTCACGCCGGACGAGCTCGACGCGCTGGCGGCGTCGATCAAGGACCGGAACTACCGGATCGAGACCGCTGCGGACGGCATCCATCTCTACAATCGCGACATTCATGTGGTGGCGCGCGATGCTTTCGATCTGTTCCCGCATATCACGGTCGATGGCGATGTCGGCCACGCCTTCTATCTCGGGGCCGAACTGCAGAAGGCGGAGATCGCCTGGCGGCTCGGCAAGCGCTACGCCCAGGATACGCCGCTCGACTTCGGCGTCGGCCTGCCGAGGGAAGCGGTGGACCGCACCCGGCTGGAGGACGCCGGCCATACCTTGAAGGCAAAAAAAGCGTCAGGCCGGTCGGCGAGCCGAGATTCGAAGAAGACCGGCGAGGGGAGTTGAGACGATGCCCTATATCCGCGAGAGCATTCTAACGACGGTCTCGGCAGACGGCACAGTCCATCTCGCGCCGCTGGGGATCATCGAGGAGAAGGATGGTTGGGTCATCGCGCCGTTCCGGCCGTCGACAACGCTGACCAACATCGCGGCGAACGGCCTGGCTGTCGTCAACTACACCGACGAGGCGAAGATCTTTGCCGGCTGCCTCACCGGCCGCAAGGACTGGCCGCTGACCGCGATCGACAATTGTCCGGTCCCGCGTCTCGAGGCGGCGCTGGCGCATGACGTGCTTCAGGTTGAGAGCGTCACCGCACACGACACCCGGCCGCGCTATTTCTGTAAGGTGATCGCCTCGGGTCAGCACCGGCCTTTCACCGGCATGAACCGGGCGAAAGCCGCGGTGCTTGAAGCCGCGATCCTCGTCAGCCGGCTGAATATGTTGCCGGCGGAGAAGATCGAGAACGAGATCGCGTATCTCAAGATCGCTATCGACAAGACCGCCGGCCCCGAGGAGGAACAGGCGTTCTATTGGCTGTTGGAAAAGGTGATCGAGCACCTTGCCGCCTGCGAGGCCTCGGACTGAAGGTCGCACTGCCCACTTGCCCTATCGCGCTCTAGCTGCGGTGTTGCGGCTCGATCTATGACTCGGCGGTCTGCAACTTTGGCATCGGATCGGCGAACAGTTCGTGACTGAGCGAAACCATCCTGCTCTCAAGGCATTAACCCTGAAATTTCGAACCGTTCCAAAATCGGTCGCGGTCGCGGAGCCGCGCCTTAGGGGCGAAAACGAAGGGCGAACTTTACCGATGAAATTGACCATCAACGAGGTCGAGCACGACCTCGATATCGACACGCGCACGTCTTTGCTCGACGTTTGCCGCGATCATTTGGGCCTCACGGGCTCGAAGAAGGGATGCGACCACGGCCAGTGCGGCGCCTGCACCATGCTGGTCAATGGCCGCCGCATCAATTCCTGCCTGACACTCGCCGTGATGCACGAGGGCGATGTGATCACCACCATCGAGGGTCTCGGCAATCCGGACGATTTGCATCCGATGCAGGAGGCGTTCCTCCATCACGACGGCTTTCAATGCGGCTATTGCACGCCGGGGCAGATCGTTTCGGCCGTCGGCATGCTCAGCGAGGTCGCCGACGGCTGGCCGAGCCACGTCAGCGCCGACGTCAAGAATGGCACCTCGCTGTCTGGCGACGAGATCCGCGAGCGCATGAGCGGCAATATCTGTCGCTGCTCGGCTTATCCGAACATTGTCGACGCGATCGAGACCGCCAGCGCGAAGATGAAGGAGACGGCATGAGACCCTTCGAATACACCCGCGCCAGCGATGTCGCCGAAGCCGGCCGGCTGACCGGCCGCTTCATCGCCGGCGGCACCAACCTCCTCGATCTGATGAAGCTGGAGGTGGAGACGCCGGCCAAACTCGTCGACATCACCCGTCTGCCGTTGCGCGATATCGAGGCGACCGACGACGGTGGCCTGCGGATCGGGGCTCTTGTCAGCAATTCCGATCTTGCTGCCGACAGCCGGATCCGCAACGACTACGAGGTTCTGTCGCGGGCGGTGCTCGCCGGCGCCTCCGGCCAGCTGCGCAACAAGGCGACCACCGGCGGCAATCTTCTCCAGCGCACCCGTTGCGGCTATTTCTACGAGACCTCGCAGCCCTGCAACAAGCGTGACCCGGGCTCCGGATGCGGCGCGATCGGCGGCTTCAACCGCATTCACGCCATTCTCGGCGTTTCCGAGCATTGCATTGCGACCCATCCGTCGGACATGGCGGTTGCCATGCGGGCGCTCGACGCCAAGGTCGAGACACAAAAGGCCGATGGCTCGACGCGCATCCTCGCGCTTGATGATTTCTACCGGCTGCCGGGCGACACGCCCGATGTCGAGAACGCGCTCGAAGCCGGCGAGCTGATCACCGGCGTGCGCTTGCCGAAGCCCGTTTCCGGGTCGCATCGCTATCGCAAGGTTCGCGACCGCGCATCTTATGCCTTCGCGCTGATATCGGTCGCTGCGGTCGTGCGGATGGACGGTGGTACGATCGCCGACGCCCGCCTGGCCCTCGGCGGCATGGCGCCTATGCCCTGGCGCGACACCGCGGTGGAGAAAGCGCTGATCGGCCAGGAGCCGTCGATGGCGACCTTCGAAAAAGCCGCCGACATCCTCCTCGCCGATGCCAAGGGACAGGGCGAGAACGACTTCAAGATCCCGCTCGCACGGCGCACGTTGAAAGCGGTGCTGGCCGATGCCACGAAGGGAGCGTAATCGATGATGACCAAGCACGTGATGAACGAGCCGATCGGCGAGACCCGCCTTGATCGCAACACTCAAGGTGTGATCGGCAAGGGCGTCGACCGCTATGAGGGCAAGCTCAAGGTCTCGGGCAAGGCACCCTATGCCTACGAGCATCTGATCGGCGAAGACGTCGCCTATGGCTTCGTGGTCGTCGGACCGGTCGGCCGGGCGCGGGTGACGACGATCGACGTCGAGCGGGCGCTCGCCGAACCGCGCGTCCTAGCCGTCGTCACCGGCGACGCAATCATGCGATCCTCGGCGCAGCCGATGTCACCGGCCGGCCAGACGATGGACGGCGAGATCTTCCATTACAATCAGCCGGTCGCCCTTGTCGTTGCCGAGACCTTCGAAGCGGCCCGCTCGGCGGCGCGACTGGTCAAGGTCGAATATGAGGCCCAGGACGGGCGCTACGAAATCGAGAGTCGGCGAGGCAGCGGGCGGGCGTCAGACACAGGTCCGATGGCCGCCGATACGGAGCGTGGCGACTTCGAGAAGGCTTTTGCCGAGGCCGAGGTCCAGTTCGACCAGACCTATCGCACGCCGTCTTACCACGCCGCAGCGATGGAGCCACACGCATCCGTCGCCAAATGGGATGGCGACAGGCTGACCGTTTGGTCGTCCTGCCAACTGCTTGAAACCAACATCCAGCAGATCGCCAATGGCGTCGGCGTGGAGGTTTCGAAGGTCCGCCTGCTCAGCCCCTATATCGGCGGCGGATTCGGCTCCAAGCTCGGCATCGGCCCCGACGCCGTTCTCGCCGCCCTCGGCGCCCGCGAGACCGGCCGGCCGGTCAAGCTGGCTTTGACCCGGCAGAACGTTTTCCAGGCGACGTCGCGGCGCGGCGAGACGATCCAGCGGGTGCGGATCGGTCTGACCAAGGCGGGCCAGATCACCTGCATCGGCCATGAGACCGAAACACCGAACTCCGAGGGCGAAGGCTTCTTCGAGCCGTCGGGCATTTCGACCAATTTCCTTTATCCGGGGAAGGATCGGTTGGTGACCCATCGGGTGATCGCCTCCGACGTTCTGATGTGCTCGGCCGTGCGCGCGCCGGGCGAGGCCACCGGCATGCTCGCCACCGAATGCGCGCTCGACGAACTGGCCGAACAGTTCGGGATCGATCCGGTCGCCTTCCGCCGAATGAACGAGCCGGAGAAGGACCCGCAGGAGGATGTGCCGTTCTCCTCGCGCAAGCTGCTCGACTGCATTGAGGAAGGCGCCAAGCGGTTCGGCTGGGCGGATCGTCCGGCCACACCCGGAAGCCGCCGCGAGGGTGAGTGGCTGATCGGCTACGGCATGGCCTCGGCGAGCCGGGCGAATTCGCTGATGGAATCTTCGGCCGAGATCGCGATGAGCCCCGAGGGCCGGGCGACGGTGAAAACCGCGATGACCGATATCGGGACCGGCACCTATACGATCCTGCAGCAGATCGCCGCGGAGATGTTGGGCCTGCCTCTCGACCACGTCGATGTTTTGCTCGGCGATACGTCACTGCCGGAATCCTCCGGTTCCGGCGGATCCTGGGGGGCGAATTCGGCCGGCTCCTCGGTCTATGTCGCCGCCGAGGCGATGATTAAGGAATTCGCCAAGCGCCTCGGCGTCGAGGCCGACGGCTTGACCCTCAAGGATGGCCACGCCATCGCCCACAACCGGCAGATCCCGTTCTCCGAGATCCTCAAGGGTGAAACGCTGACGGTAACCGGCAAGATCGAGCCGGGCGACACCGCGGACAAGACCAATCAGGCGAGCTATGGCGCGCATTTCGCCGAAGTCGCGGTCAACGCGACCACCGGCGAGACCCGCGTGCGACGGCTGCTGATGGTCGGGGCCGCGGGGCGCATTCTCAACGAAAAGACCGCCACCTCGCAGTGCTATGGCGGCCAGATCTGGGGCATCGGCTACGCCCTGGAGGAAGCGCTTGTCGTCGATCCGCGTAACGGCCTGATCGTCAATCACGACCTTGCCGAATATCATGTGCCTGTCCAAGCCGACGTGCCGAAGCTCGATGTCGTGCTGCTCGAAGAGCGCGACCGGTATGCCAGTCCGCTCGCCGGCAAGGGCATCGGCGAGCTGGCGATCGCCGGCGTCGGCGCGGCGATCAACAACGCCATCTTTAACGCCACCGGTGCGCGCATCCGTTGCTATCCGGTGACCATGGACAAGCTGCTGCCGCATTTGCCGGACGAGGTCAGCGCCGCCGCCTGATCCGGCATTTGGCCGGGCTGACAAAGACCCAAGGGGGCGGCGCTTGTTGCCGACCCCTTCTACGCGGCGTTCGCCCCCGTCAGCCGGCTGCCGAGTACGGCCACCGCCGCAGCAGGGGCCGCGCGGCAGGCCGCGTCTCGCAACGCCGCGGGGCAGTCGAACAGATCCGGAAAGTCGACGACCCCGCGATCGAGCCGCGCCGCCAGACTTTTCAACATCGGGCGACCGGTGCCGGCGATCACCACCGGCGCCGCCGGCGAGACGCTGTGGCGGGACAGAACCTGCATCACCGCGTCATGGATCCTGCGCAGCTGCGCCTCGGCAAAGCCGTCGGCCAGAGCTGCCCATGCGGCGTCGCTGCCATCTTCGGCGTCGAGGCCGATCATCCGCGCCAGCCGCCGGCGCGAGGCTTCCGGGCTCTTTTCCTGCCCGTCGGCGGTGGGATAAAGATCGTCGACCTCGTCGAAACCGCCGCGAAGGCGCTGAACGTCGGCCATGGTGGCGAACAGTTCGTTCATCACCGGCACGGGCCGGCCTTTGAACGGTAGGTGAGTTGCCACCGCCATCAGCGGCGTGCGGGTATAGCCTTGATAGACCAGCTCACCGGCGATCAGACGGGTGTGGTCGCTGGCCGCGGTGGTGACGATCTGCCCGCCGGCGATCGGCAGGATGTCGGTGGTCGTCGAGCCCATGTCGATCACCAGCGCGTCCTCGATCGCCGTCGCTGCCAGCGCTGCTGTGGCGTGCCAATTGGCCGACGCGATGGCGTCGACATGGGACCGGGCATCGCCGGGGGCCAGAAATCCGGCGGCCCCACCATAAATAAGGATATCGCCCGAGAGCTTGTCCGCGAACAGCCGCGTGAGCTTCTCGACGCCTTCGCGCCGGGAGGCGAAGACGTCCGACAATTCGCCGGTCATGGTGACGACGTGGCGGCTGACCGCGCCGGCATCAATCGCCCCGAGGATCGTTTCGAGTCCGTCTTCAAGGTGGCCGAGCCCCTGCCAGATCGGCGTTCGTTCCTGCCAGATCCGCCGGATCGCGCCGTTCTCGCACAGCGCCGCCTTCAAATGCGCGCCGCCGATGTCCCACCCCAGAATTTTCGTCATAGCCGCTTCGTCTCAGATTGCATGGCGATCGTGCCGAGGCCTGCACGCGGCCCGCGGGCCTTGGTCGTGTTGCCCCGGTGGGCGTATATGACCATCCAATGTGCTTCGATCTCAAGGTGCAAGATGCAAATCGTCCCGGTCCTCGACGTCAAAAGCGGTCTTGTGGTGCGGGGTGTGATGGGCGATCGGGCCAATTACCGGCCGATTGAAACGCCGCTCGCACCAAGCGCCGAGCCGCAGGCGGTGCTTGCGGGGCTGATGGCTCTTGCTCCCTTTCAAACGGTCTATATTGCCGATCTCGACGTGATCGAAGCCGGGGAGGCGTCCGCACACGGGCAATCGTCGTCCGGCGTCAGGCGGCGAGGCGAAGCCGATCGCGCCTTGCTCGGCGCGCTTGCCAAGGCCCATCCCTCGGTCGAATTCTGGCTCGATGCGGGCGTGACCGGCGAAGAGGATGCTTTGACGATCGCTGCTTTGCCGCAGGTTCGTTCGATCGTCGGCAGCGAGTCGATCGACAGCGCCGAGACCGTCCGTCGGTTGGGCCGGCGAGGCGACGTTGCGCTCTCCCTCGACTTTCGCGGCGCCGATTTCATCGGGCCGCCCGCGATTTTCGAAGATGCGAGCCTGTGGCCCGACCGGCTGATCGTCATGACGCTGCAAAAGGTCGGCAGCGGCGCCGGCCCGGATTTCGACCTCCTGCGCGCGATCAAGGCACGGGCCGGCGACCGGTGGGTCTATGCCGCGGGCGGGGTGCGCGGGCCGCAGGATCTGCGCGCGCTCGACGCGATGGGCATGGCCGGTGTGCTGGTCGCCTCGGCGCTGCATGACGGCCGCATCACCCGCGCCGATCTCGACGCGCTCGCCGGATGATGCGAGGAGCTGGCGCGCTGCCCGCGCGCTGCCTCCGGCTTGGGGCCCTGGGGCATGGCAGAGGGACATTTTTTGGGTGTCTCGCTCTGGCGCAATGTGGTATCGCAAGCGCCGCGCCGGGTTAGCACAGCGGTAGTGCAGCGGTTTTGTAAACCGAAGGTCGGGGGTTCGATCCCCTCACCCGGCACCACCTTCGCATTTGGGTTTGGGCCGAGTCCTCTGCAGCTTCGCATGCGCAGTGTCCGGGTCGATCGTGGGCCCGGACCTTGTTCGGTTCGAGCGCCGCCATTCGAGACCTGCCCGCCATTACTTGTGCGCCGTTCTTTTCTTGCAATTGAAAATTGTGGTCTGGCCTGATCTGCAGAAGACCGTTGCGCGACGATTATGCCGACGCCGGCCGATCCGTCATCATGCCCGCCGGATAGGCAAAGCCCTGACTCTTGGTAAGGGGCGGGGCATAGACGCCGCTTTTGGCGGTCTTGAGGCCCAGCGCGACGGCGGCTTCCATCAGCTTCACCGCGGCCGAGACGCCCTCGACCACCGGCACGCCGTGGGCTTGTGACAGATCCTCGGCAAAATTTGCCATGCCGGCACAGCCAAGCACGATCGCTTCGGCGCCGTCTTCCTCGATCGCCCGGCCGATCTCCTGCGAAATGCGGGCATTCGCCGCGGCGGGATCGGCTTCGAGGGCGAGCACCGGCAGGGCGCTGGCGCGCACGCTGGCGCAAAGTGTCGACAGGCCGGAGCGGGCGAGATTGTCCTCGATGATCGGGACCGAGACGGGCAGGGTGGTGACGACGGAAAATCGCCGGGCGACCAGCGAGGCCATGCGCGCCGCCGCTTCGCCGATGCCGATCACCGGGCCTTTCAGGACGGAGCGGGCTGCCTCCAGCCCGGTGTCGTCGAAACACGCGATGACGTGGGCATCGGCCCCGTCCCGCTCGGCTATGGCGAGTGCATGCAGCAGCCCCGGCACCGCCAGGGCGCCGTCGACATGGCCCTCGATCGAGACCGGGCCGGCGTCGTTCTGGTAGGCGAGGATTTCCGTGCCTCGCGCCGCGACCTGTCGCGCCGCAAGCGCGATCGTCTCGGTCATCGACCGGGTCGAGTTCGGATTGACGATCGAGATGCGCATCGACCTCCTCAGTCTGGTAGCGAACGGCGTTGTCGTCGTTTCTGGAGGATGATGAAGGCAGCAAGTGTTGTGAAGATGACCGTGAAGGACACCGCAGTCACCGAGGTGCCGAGCGCATAAATGTCGGGAGTCGTGACCGTCGTCGTCAGGGCGGCAAGTTCCAGCGGCAGGGTGTTGGTCGAGCCCATGGTCTGGCTGGAGCGGGCGATTTCGTCCCAGGAGAGGGTAAAGCCGAACAGCGCGATGCCGATCAGGTACGGCGCGATCATCGGTAGCACGACGAAGCGAAAGCTTTGCCAGTTCGAGGCGCCGAGATCGCGGGCGGCTTCCTCGAAGCTCTTGTCGAGCCGGTTGAACACGGCGAACATGATCAAAAGGCCGAAGGGCAGTGTCCAGGACAGATGCGCGCCAAGTCCGGAGGTGAAGAGCCCCAGCGAGTTGCCGCGCCGCGAGACCAGCCCGATCGACGAGAGCAGCGGGCGGAACAGATCGTCGATGATACGAAATTCCAGAGCGATGCCGAGCGAGACGACGATCGACGGCACGATCAGGCTGGCGATGGCGACGTAGAACAGCGCGGTCGAGCCGGCAAAGCGCTTGCGAAAGGCGAGCCCCGCCAGGACGGAGATCACCACGGTCAGCGCCATGACAACCAGGCCGAGGATGAGCGAGCGGGAAAAGGCCGTGCCGATATCGACCGTGCCGCGGCCGCTCCACAGCCGCTCGAACCAGTAGAGCGAAACGCCGTTCATCGGGAAGGTGAGGCCGCCATTCGGCCCTTGGAAGGACAAGGTCAGGATCGTCACCACCGGTCCGTAGAGAAACACCACGAACAGCGCGAAAAAGGCCGACAGGGCGTAGAAGGAGCGCGGGCGCTTTTCTTCGCGCGGAACCGGTTTTGCCGCCATCGCCTCAAAGCTCCTTGCGGATGTCGACCAGCCGCAGCATGCCCCAGATCGTCACCAGCACCACGGCCAGAAGCACAATGGCGTTGGCGGCGGCGATCGGGAACTGCAGGAAATTGATCTGGGTCTGGATGGTCTTGCCGACCGAGGCGATCTGCTGGCCGCCCATGATGCCGATGGTCAGATAGTCGCCGGTGACGATGGTGACGACGAAGATCGAGCCGATCAGGATGCCGGGCTTGACCAGCGGGATGATGACGTTGGTGAGCGTCTGCCAGCCGGAGGCGCCGGCATCGTAAGCCGCCTCGATCAGCGAGCGATCGATGCGCATCATCGAGTTGAAGATCGGCACGACCATGAACAGCGTGTAGAGATGAACGAGGGCGAGCGCCACGGCGAAGTCGGAATAAAGCAGCCATTCGACCGGCGTGTCGACGATCCCGAGAGAGAGCAGCAGATCGTTGACAAGGCCGTTGCGTCCGAGCAGCGGGATCCAGGAGATCATCCGGATGACATTCGACGTCCAGAAGGGGATCGTGCAGACCATGAACAGCGCGATCTGCATCGGCAATGTGCGGATGTGGAAGGCGAGGAAATAGGCGACCGTGAAGCCGATCAGCAGCGTCGTCGCCCAGACGATGGCGACGAATTTCAGCGTCGAGAGATAGGTCGCAAAGGTGGTGCACAGGCCCGGAAACTTGGCGACGCAGCCATAGAAGACGTCGTGATAATTGCTGAGGACGAAAGCCGGCTCGATCGAATATTCGGTGTAATTCCAGAACGAGACAACCAGCGTCGCGATCAGGGGCAGGACGAAGAAAAGAAAAAAAACCAGCGCCATCGGCGCCGCCTGGAGATAGGCGACCCATGCCGGTGTCCAGCTGGTGCGCCGCTTGCGGGCGTCACCCGCCGCCGTATCCACCCCGCTCGTGCGTCGGATGTTGGGGGCCCCGACACGGGTCGGAGCCTCCACGGTGTCACTCATCAGCTCAGGCGGCAATGAACTCGTTCCACTTGCGGATCATGTAGATGTTTTCGTCCATCACGGCGTTCCAACAAGCGACGTGGCTCATGCGCTCGTCATAGGAGCCGCCGTCGCGGCTGGCGCCGGCCTTTTCCATGACCTTGCCGTCAGGGGCGTGGATGTCCTTTTCCGCCGGCTTGCCCTCGAACCAATAGGCCCATTCATAGGGCTCCATAGCCTCCTTGGTGGTTTCCAGCACGGCGGTGTAGTAGCCCTGCCGAGCGAGGTAGGCGCCGGCCCAGCCGGAGAGGAACCAGTTGACGAACTCGTAGGCTGCATCCTTTTCGCGACCGTCGATCGACACCGGCAGACCGAAGCCGGAGGCCCAGCCGCGATAGCCTTCTTTCAGCGGCTGATAGGTGCAGGGAATTCCCTGGGTGCGCACGGCGGTGACAGCCGGCGACCACATCGATTGGATGACCACTTCCCCTGAGGCCATCAGATTGACGCTCTCGTTGAAATCGGTCCAGAAGGCGCGGAACTGACCGGCCCTCTTGGCCTTGATCAACTCCGCAATGGTCTTGTCGATTTCGTCGCGGGTCATGTTGCCCTTGTCGCCGTATTTCATGTCGCCGCGCGCTTCGATCGCCATGGCGGCGTCCATGATTCCGATCGACGGGATATTGAGCGTCGCGGCGCGACCCTTGTATTTCGGGTCGAGCAGAGCCGCCCAGCTGTCCACCTTGCCCTTGATGAGGTCGGGGCGAATGCCGAGCGTATCGGCGTTGTAGGTGGTCGGGATCAGGGTCAGGAACTCGGTCGGCTCCTTGGAGAACTCTGTCGCCTGCTCGTCCGGCAGATAGAGCACCTCGCAAGGCGCCGTGCCGTCGAGGCCGACCTTCTTGCCGTCGACCGTGCCGTCGCGGATCACCGAGGCGATCTTGTCGGCGAGTTTGATCTTCTTGGCGTCGAGACCCATGATGTTGCCGGAGGGCAGCAGTTTCGGCAGGGCAAAATATTCCGTGTCGACGAGGTCGAAGGAATTTGGCTGAGTGATCACCCGCTTGGTGACGTCGTCGGTGGTCGAGGTGATGTACTGGATGGTGATGCCGAGGTCTTCGCCGGCCTTTTTGGCGATCGCCGGCGCCTGGTTCACCGCCGTCGAAAGATAGCGAAGGGTGACCTTTTCCTGGGCGATGGCCGGAAAGCCGGTGACCTTGGTGATGGCGCCGGCGCCGGCCAGCATCGCCGAGGCTTTGAGGATCGATCGGCGGGTGACGCCGCCGCGAGTTTCCTTAAGAGTGATCATCGGCTTCAGGGCTCCTTTGCGCTTGGATGGCGGCGGTGTTGGGGCAAAGGCCGTCAGGCGGCCAGTTCGTGGCGATCGGCGGCTTGCCAGCCGACAGAAACACTGTCGCCGACCTGGACCGGGGCACGGTCGAAATCACTCTCGGATAAGGTGGCGAGGAGTTCGGTGCCGTCGCTGCGCCGCAGCGCGACATGGACGCTCATGCCCTGATATTCGACCTCGGTGACGGTCGCCGCAGCGCCATCGGCGGCGGCGGGGGGCGAGAGCTTCAGGCGATCGGCGCGGATCGCGAAGGTCCGCCCATCCTCCGGGACCACGTTGTGGCGGCCTATGAACCGGGCGACGAAGGTGGTCTTCGGGGTGTTGAAGACCTCGCGCGGCGAACCGATCTGCTCGATGCGGCCGTCATTCATCACCACCACCATATCGGCGAGCGCCATCGCCTCTTCCTGGCTGTGGGTGACATGGATGAAGGAAATCCCGAACTCGCGCTGGTAGCGCTTCAGTTCGGCCCGCATGCGGATCCTGAGGAACGGATCCAGGGCGGAGAGCGGCTCGTCGAGCAGGAGCACCGTCGGATTGGTGATGAGCGCACGGGCGAGAGCGACGCGCTGCTGTTGGCCGCCGGAGAGCTGGCTGGGCAGGCGGTCGGCATATTTCGTCATGTCGACGAGATCGAGCAGCGCATCGGCGCGCTGCGCGCGCGCGGCTTTGCCGGTGCCGGCCATCTTGAGCGAAAAGGCGACGTTGTCGCGAACCGACAGATGCGGGAACAGCGCATAGCTTTGGAACATCATCGCCGTGCCGCGCTTGGCCGGCGGCAGATCGTTGACTATGGTGTTGCCGATCATCACGTCGCCGTCGGAAATAAATTCGTGGCCGGCGATCATCCGCAATGTCGAGGATTTGCCGCAGCCCGATGGGCCGAGCAGACAGCAATAGGTTCCGGCAGGGATTTTCAGCGAGACGTGATTGACGGCGACCGTCTCGCCATAGGTCTTGGTGACGGCGGCAAGTTCCAGATCGGCAGCTTGGTTCGGCAAGGCATGACCTTCGTGGCAAAACAGCGTTCGCCACGCCGATGCAACGGTCATGCCAAGTTCAAAACAGCCGGAATTGTAGGCGCTGGATCCTGCGGCCATGCCCACCTCTGCTTAAAATGTGGACATTATGCCACTCTGCTTCGCGGGGCGACGAGGATGCCTGCTTTCGCTCGGAAAATTCGCTCAGGCATCTTGCGGCAAATGACATGGTCTCCCGTTGCGACGCCTGCCGTTCGCGCCGGTTGCCGCTTCCCGCTTTTCTTGAGTTTTCGCATAAAATAATATTAAAATTGCGGAAATTTCGTTGAATTTGGCAATGTTACTTTTGGGGCTTGTCGAAAATATAGATAGTTTTGAAAGAAACTACTCTGCCGTATTTCATTTTTCTGTTTTTAAATCTTACATATCGTCAATCATTATTGTAAACTTTAGATTGTATTCGGGCTGGCCCGCAAAAGGACGGCAGGCGATGGCATAAAGAGGCGGAGATCAGTTTGATCAGCAATTATTTCGAAAGGGAGAGAGCAGATCATGTCCGACATCAACGGTGGAAACTTTGAAATCGCCACGTGGTACGACACGTGGAATGAGCGTGGACTTTTGCACTTGAAGACGAGAAGCGTGCCGCTCGGCTACGCCACCCGTTACAATCTCGCTTTTGCGAAGCTCTCACCGGCACCCGAGGGAGGCTACACGGTTGAGATGACCGGACAATATGCCGACGCGGTGAAGCAGGCGATCCTCAATCAGGCGAAAAATGCCGCCATTTTCGTCGGGCTCGGCGATGATGGTATCCCGGAGGCCGTAGCGGACAACAACGCCAATCATAATCGCTCGACGAACAATATCGTAGCCTGGCTCAACGGCGGCGGATACAGCGGCGTTTCCATCGATGCCGAGTCTCAGGCCATGAGGTTCGTCGCGGAGTTCGTCACCCAGCTTGGTCCGAGCTTCGAGGCCGCGGGGCTGAAAATCGCGGTCTCCGTGCCGTGGCCCGTGCGTGGACCCACAGCATTTTATGGACCCGGCGCTGTTCAGGCTTTCAACGCCCATGTCGCGGTGCTCGAATTGCAGGACTATTCGGCCGCCGGGACACCGTCTGACGTGCCCGTGTGGATCGAGGCGGGGGTGTCGGCGGGGCTGTTGATGGGGGGGCGTCTCCACCGAGAACGGCCCGTATCAGACGTCGCTTGAAAATACCCGCTCCTGGACCGAATACGCCGTGCAACAGCAGTTGCGAGGCATGTTCAGCTGGCGCTTGGACAATGATCACGGCCAGCCGGGCAAAGGAGAAGATGTAAAGCCGACCTTTATCGGGGCTCAAACGATCTACGAAACTGTAAACGGCTAAGCGCCGGGGCGACCGGCGCGCTAGCGGTTTGATGTGACGCATCGATTTTCGGAAAGCACGATGCGTCGGTTCAAAGGGTGAGAGCGACCTTTCTGCGTCCGATAGGATGTAGGGCACTCTAGGCTCGGGCCGCTCAGTGTGGCTTGGGTTTGGCTGCCCCAAGCCCGGGCTCGCCGATCACGATAATATGCAGGCTTCGTGGTCCATGAGCGCCGAGCAGCATGGTCTGTTCGATGTCGGCCGAGCGCGACGGCCCGGTGATGAAATTGACCGAGCGCGGCAGCTCGCCTTGACCGTGGCGCTGGCGCAGCTTGGCGATGACCGCTTCCATATCGCCGGCGACATCGGCCGCGTCGAGGATGACGATGTGATATTCCGGCAGAAAGTTGAGGCTCGTCGGATTGTCACGGCCGGAGGTCAGCACCAGCGTGCCGGTCTCTGCGATGCCGCCATCGGCGCGCGACAGGCTCGTCAGATCGTCACCATCGCTCGGACCGCGGCTGACCCTCAGCGCCGTCGCGGAAAAGTCGAGCGCTGTCAGTCGCGGATCGTGCCCGGTCTTGATCGCCGCGGGCAGATTGTGCTCGCGCAGGTACGTCGCGATCGCGTCCGGAATCGCCGCGTCGTTCTCGACCCGCGTCACCGTCGCGGCCGCCACCGTCGCCTTGTCGACGAATAGTGCCAGCCGCTCGGCCGGCGGCACTTGCCCGCGCTCAGGCACGATGCCGGCGGGCGTGCGGGAAAGCCGTTCCGCCACCGCCTCTCGCCGCGCGCGATCATGGGCCGGCGTCGCGCCGACCGCCCTTCGAATGCGCTTCAGAACCGCGTCACGGGTCGAGGCGCTCATCGCTCGTCTCCGTGGCCGTGACCGCTCTGGGCATAAGCCTGCATGAAGGTTCGCCCTTCGGGCGCCGGCATGTCGCGCCACTTCGTCCAGCCAGAGGCGAGCGGCAGCATGCGGAAGCGTCGCTTGCGGCCAGCGAGGAGCTTCAACAGCGGCATCGCGAAGGAGACCACCGTCCGATAGAGCTTCGGCCGCCGGGCAAAATAGGCCCACAGGTTAAGGCCGGTGCGTACCGCTTGGGGCTGGAGATGACTCTCGAACTCCTTCTCGCGCCAGTGCCGCATCATCTTCGGCAGCGGAATGCGCATCGGGCAGACGCTCTCGCAGCGGCCGCAAAAAGTCGAAGCGTTGGGCAGGTGGCCGGCCTTGTCGACGCCGATCAGCGAAGGAGTCAGCACCGCCCCCATCGGCCCCGGATAGACCCAGCCATACGAGTGGCCGCCGACGGCGTGGTAGACCGGGCAATGGTTCATACAGGCGCCGCAGCGGATGCAGCGCAACATGTCCTCGAACTCGGTGCCGAGCATGTTGGAGCGGCCGTTGTCGAGGAGGATGACGTGATACTCGTCCGGCCCGTCTTCGTCTTCGGCCCGCTTGGGTCCGGTCGACAAAGTGGTGTAGACGCTCATCTCTTGACCGGTCGCCGAACGGGCGAGAACACGCAGGATCTGTGCCGTATCCTCCAGCGTCGGCATCAGCTTCTCGATCGAGGCGAGCACGACATGGCACTTGCCGAGAAGCTGGGTCAGGTCGCCATTGCCCTCATTGGTGACGATGACGGAGGTGCCGGTCTCGGCGATCAGGAAGTTGGCGCCGGTGACCCCGATATCGGCTTCGCCATATTTGCGGCGCAGGATCTCCCGCGCTTCCGACAGCAGCGTTTCGGGCCGGGTCAGGTCGCGCTGCGGGTCGAGATCGACATGGGTCTTGCGGAAATCCGCTTCCACCTGATCGCGGTTAACGTGGATCGCGGGGGCGATGATGTGGCTCGGATGCTCGCCGCGCAGCTGGATGATGTATTCGCCGAGATCGGTTTCGACGGGCGTGATGCCGTGCTCTTCGAGAAAGGCATTGAGGCCGATCTCCTCGGAGATCATCGTCTTGCCCTTGGTGACGGTCTTCGCCTTTCGCCGCTTGGCGATGTCGAGGAAGATCCGCCGGGCGTGATCGGCATCCTCGGCGAAATGCACCTTGCCGCCCGAGGCCTCCACCTTGGCGACATAGGCTTCGATATAAAGGTCTAGGTGCTGGAGCGTATGTTCTTTGATCGCCTTGGCGTTATCGCGCAACGCGTCGAACTCCGGTAGCGCGTCGGCGGCCTTCTGGCGCTTGCCGATAAAGCCCGTCTCGACATGGCGCAGCGCCCGCTGAAGATCGACGTCGGCGAGCGCCTTGACCGTGTTGGCCTTGAATGTCGGGGAGGTGATCTGCATCAACAATGCGCCTATTCGGGCAAGAAGCCGTGGTCGCGAAGCTGCGCCGCGGTGTAGGGGCAGCTCTCCGGGAATGTCGCAAGGGAGAGGCCGGTTTCCTTCGACGCTGAGCCTCGCGCGTCCGGATAGATCTCGTTCACGATCTCTTGGGCCCGAGCTCGCAGCGACGGACTGCGCTTTTCCCGCCGAACGATCTGCCCGCGGGATTCGTAAATGGTTAAATCCCAGGACCGGCTTCGCCGCTCAGGTTGAAACTGCCACTTCAATAGGTGAGAAATCACGAGAATATAAAATGATTCCAAGGCGTGGAGTTGCTCGTTTCCCAAGCTTTCGATCTCCTCGACAAGGTTCGGTAGGTCAATTTCTGAAAGCCGGCGAGCGCGAAGCAAGTCCGCTTGCTGAGAAGCCCAAGCCGTGAAATCGTTCTCGTAGAGTATTGGCCCTTCGAGTGAGGGTTTATCCTTGGCAAGGCTCATGGCGTCGCCTCCTTGGTCAAAGCGGCGGCGTAAATCCTGGTGTCGTCGCCGGAAAAGCAGCACAGCACGATCCGCGACAACTTGCCAGCGTCGGCGGCGGCCAGGCACTCGCGGGCCGCGATCGTGGCCGCCCGGTCTTTCGGAAAGCCATAGATGCCGGTCGAGATTGCCGGAAAGGCGATCGTCTTGAGGTCGTGCGCCTCGGCAAGGGCGAAAGACGCGCGATAGGCGTTCGCCAAGAGATCGTCTTCGTTTGTCGTGCCGCCGGTCCAAACCGGTCCGACGGCGTGAATGATGAAGCGGACGGGAAGATCGAAGCCGTCGGTGATCCGAGCTTCGCCGGTCGGGCAGGCGCCAATCCTGCGGCAGGCCGCCTGGAGCTGCACGGCGCCGGCGGCGCGGTGGATGGCGCCGTCGACCCCGCCGCCACCGGCAAGCCGGCTGTTCGCGGCATTGACGATGGCATCGACGCGGAGCGTGGTGATATCGGCGGTGATCACCGCAACCGTCGTCGTGTCGCGCGCGAGTTCCGTTAGCACCTGCGGCCCCTCTTAAAGCTTGCCTCCGATCGGCGGTTTGTCGGTCATACCGGCCAACACTTCGGCGATGTGGCGAACCTCGATGGCGATCGCCTCGCGCTTCAGCTTGCCGTCCATGTTCATCAGGCAGCCGAGATCGCCGGCGAGCAACATGTCGGCGCGGGTGGATGCGATGTGTTTCGCCTTCTTGCCGACGATGGCGTTGGAGACGTCGGGATATTTGACGCAGAAGGTGCCGCCGAAACCGCAGCAAACGTCCGATTCCGGCAGCTCTTTCAACCGCAGCCCCTTGACGCTCTGCAACAGCTGGCGGGGCTGTTGGCGCACGCCGAGTTCACGCAGGCCCGAACAGGAATCGTGATAAGTCACGCTGGCGTTGAGGCTGGCGCAGACGTCTTTGACGCCGCGAACATCGGTCAGGAAGCTGACGAGTTCGAAAACCTTGGCGGAAAACGCCTCGACGCGCGGCGCCCATTCGGCGTCGTCGGCAAAGAGTTCGGGATAATGCTTCTTTAGCGTCGCAGCGCAGGAGCCGGATGGGGCAACCACATAGTCATAGCCTTCGAAGGCGGCGATCACCTGCTTGGCGATCGCGATCGCGTCCGCCCGGTCGCCGGCGTTGAAGGCCGGCTGGCCACAGCAGGTCTGGCCTTTCGGCACGACCAGGCGGCAGCCGGCGTGCTCGATCAGCTTGATCGCCGCGAAGCCGACGCTCGGCCGGAAGAGATCGACAAGGCAGGTCACGAACAGGGCGACCGTGGGCTTGAGGGTCCCGTCGCGATGCTCGCAGGCTCCATGTGCCGCACGCATAATCGTCAAGGCCCTGTTCCTCCACCACAAATCGCCGAACCGGTGCAGGTAACGCAGGCCGGTGGAGCGCTTTCGTCTTAATCTAGTGGATTGAATTTGACATTTGCATCCCAGGAGGGGGCGTCCGTGGATTGAAATGTCAAATTCGAAAAATCCACGCGGATCATAACCTTGGCTCGTGGTCACTTCGATTCCGACATGTGCTGAGCGGTCTCGGCAGCGCGGGATCAAATGTCGGAATCGGACCACTAGCGATCGTCGGCCAATTTGGAACGGATCGCAAATTGCCGTTTCCTCGATCGCCGTCATCGGCTAGCTAAGGGCGTCTCTTGGGAGGGGGCGACATGACGGCGACGACATTCGGCCAGCAGGCGCTGGCGCGCTTTGATCACGATTCGCGCCGGGCGGAGGTGCTCGGCGAGCTGCACGCGCGGCCGTTTCCCTTGATCGAGCTGCCGAAGACGCTGGTCGTGCTCGCTTTCATGAACGAGGATCATGGCGCGCGCGATCACGAGGTGCTCACCAAGATGTCGGTGAAGCGCGGCGTTCCGCCGCCCGCCCGCGACGCGCGCACCCACAGTTTCGCGTTCGGTCACGGCCGGCTGCGTTGGGAGCGGCACACCGAATTTTGCACCTACTGTTGGGAAGGGCCGGTGCCGGAGCGCTTCGGCGAGCCGGTCGCGGGCCATCCCTTCGGGGCCGATTTCGAAGCGCCGGGCCCGCTAATCGCCGGCGTTCACCTCGAAATTCGCCCGAACGATCCGGCCGGGCAGGCGGCGCTTGCGAGCTTCGACAGGACGAGCTTCTGTTACTCGGTCATGGAGAGCGGCTTGGCCCATGCTGCCACCGACTTTCGCCAGGACGGCGACGGGCTGACGCGGATTCTCGTTCTCGACGAGGGTTTGCCGCCGGCACGGGCCGGGGCGCTCGCCATGCGTCTCGTCGAGATCGAGATCTACCGCACGCTCGCCTTGCTCGGCCTGCCGCTCGCCCATGCCGTTGGGCCGCAGGTTCAGGCCCTGGAGGGTCGCCTCGTGCAGATCACCGAGGAGATGAAGGGCGAGCCGGGCGACAGCCGTGGACTGTTGAAGGAGATCACGCTCGCCGCCGCCGAGGTCGAAGCCTCCGCCGCTTCCGTGCTCTATCGGTTTGGTGCCAGCCGCGCCTATGACGAGATCGTGCGCGAACGTCTGGCCGGCGTCGGCGAACAGGCGCTGGCGGGTCAGGAAAGCTGGAGCGCCTTCCTGAAGCGCCGGATGGCCCCGGCAATGCGCACCTGCCGGGCGGTCGAGGAGCGTCAGGCGAACCTGTCCGAAAAGCTCGCGCGCGCCGCCAATCTGCTGCGCACCCGCATCGACGTCGAGCTCGAACATCAAAACCGCGATCTCCTCGCGTCGATGAATCGCAGGGCGCAGCTGCAGCTGCGGTTGCAGCAGACCGTCGAGGGCCTGTCGGTGGCGGCGATCGGCTATTATGTCGTCGGTCTGTTCGGCTATGTCGCCAAGGGATTGGAGCATGAGGGCTTGCCGGTCTCTGCGACGCTGCTGACGGCCGCTTTCGTGCCGTTCGCGCTCGTCCTCGTCTGGATGGTGGTCGAGCGCATTCGTCGGCATCACGGCCGCCCGGCGGGCGATGACGAGCACTGAGCCTTGCGGTCTTTCACCTCCGTTACGCTGTAACGCGCGTGTGGACGAAACCGCCTGCGGCACATAGGTTGAACCAAGACTTGGGCTGACCCAGGACTTGGGAGATCGACGATGTCCGTGATGATGCCGAAGCCGTCCGAGGCGATCCTGTCCCGCCGCCAGGTGATCGTCGACGCCTTGCGGGCGATCGTGCCGGGCGAGGGAGTCGTCGATATCGCTCAGGAGATGGCGGTGTTCGAGAGCGACGGGCTGACGGCCTATCGCCAGCTGCCGCTCGTCGTCGTCTTGCCGCAGACGGTGCGCCAAGTCGCCGAGGTGCTGACATATTGCCACCGCGAGGAGATTCCGGTCGTCCCGCGTGGCTCCGGCACCTCGCTGTCGGGCGGCGCTCTGCCGCTCCAAGACGGCGTGCTGCTGGTTCTGTCGAAGTTCAACAGAGTGCTCGAGATCGACTACGACAATCGCTGCGCGGTCGTGCAGCCGGGCGTCACCAATCTCGGCATCACCCATGCCGTCGCCCATCGTGGCTTCTACTATGCGCCCGACCCGTCCTCGCAGATCGCTTGCTCGATCGGCGGCAATGTCGCGGAAAATTCCGGCGGGGTGCATTGTCTGAAATACGGCCTGACGGCGAACAACGTCCTCGGCATCGAATTCGTCACCATCGAGGGCGAGATCGTCCGGCTTGGCGGTAAGCATCTTGACGCCGAAGGCTACGACATTCTCGGCCTGATGACCGGGTCGGAGGGGCTGCTCGGCGTGGTGACGGAGGTGACGGTCCGCATCCTGCAGAAGCCGGAGACGGCGCGGGCGGTGCTGATCGGCTTTCCGACCTCCGAACAGGCCGGCGCCTGCGTGGCGGCGATCATCGCCAAAGGCATCATTCCCGGCGGCATGGAGATGATGGACCGGCCGGCGATCCATGCCGCTGAGGATTTCGTCCAGGCCGGCTATCCGACCGACGTGGAAGCGCTGCTGATCGTCGAGCTCGATGGGCCTGGCGCCGAGGTCGACCATCTCCTCGCCGAAGTCGAGGCGATCGGCAACGCCAATGGCGCGGTGACCTGCCGGGTGTCGCAGTCGGAGGAGGAGCGGGCGGCGTTCTGGGCCGGTCGCAAGGCGGCGTTCCCCGCCGTTGGCCGGATCTCGCCGGACTACTACTGCATGGACGGCACCATTCCCCGCAAGGAATTGCCGAAGGTGCTGGCGGGCATGAAGGCGCTGTCGGACAAATACGGCCTGCGGGTCGCTAATGTCTTCCACGCCGGCGACGGCAATCTGCATCCGCTGATCCTCTACGATGCGAATAACGAAGGCGAGCTGCGCCGGGCCGAGGAGTTCGGCAACGACATTCTGCGGCTCTGCGTCGAGGTTGGTGGCGTTTTGACCGGCGAGCATGGCGTCGGCGTCGAAAAACGCGATCTGATGCCGGAGATGTTTGGTGAGGACGATCTGAAGCACCAGCAGCGGGTCAAATGCGCCTTCGACGACAAGCATCTGCTCAATCCCGGCAAGGTGTTTCCCGAGCTCCATCGTTGCGCCGAACTCGGCCGCATGCATGTCCATAAGGGGCAGGTGGCCTTTCCCGATCTGCCGCGGTTTTGACCATGAGCGTGATCGATCGGCGCCCCTCGATGCGCGACGAGCCGGCGATGGAGGAGGCGCGGTTTCTCAAATTTTTGCGTGCGCGCTCTGAGGACGAGCGCTGGGAGCTCATCGACGGAGAGCCTATGATGATGATGCATCCGCCGAGCTTGAGGCATCAGATCATCGGCCAAAACCTCGAGCGGCTGCTCAATGACGCTCTCGAGCGTCAAGGTACGAAGCGCTTCGCCATTCGCGAGATTGGTCTTGCCGTCGAGACGCGGCCGGATTTTCGCCCGCAGGCCGACGTTGGAGTGATCGATGATCATCTCGGCGACAATCCTTATTTCGCCGAGCGCTTCTACCTTGCGGCTGAAGTACTCTCGGACGCCAACACGGCAGAGTATATCGCGACCAAGCGGTTGCGCTATGCCGAGCATGCCGAGTGTCTCTACGTCCTGATCCTGTCGCAGACCGAATGCATGGTCGAGGTTTGGGCTCGCTTGGATGAATGGCGGGGCCGCGTCTATCGCGCGCTAGATGATCGGATCGAACTCCCCGAATTTGGATTTTCGTGTGAGCTCGGCGCGCTTTACGCGCGCACTCAGCTGGCATGAGCGAGGTGTCCCAAGCGTTATCCATGACCACGCAATCATCACTGCTCCATCCCCAATCCGAAGACGAGTTGCGCGAGATCGTGGCGGCTGCCGTATCCGCGCAGGAGCCGCTGGCCGTTGAGGGAACCGGATCCAAGCGCGGCCTCGGCCGGCCGGTCCAGGCGGCACGGACGCTGTCGCTCGCCAAATTGTCCGGCGTGACGCTGTATGAGCCTGAGGAGCTGGTGCTCTCAGCCAAGGCCGGTACGCCGATCGCCGAGATCGAGGCCCTGGTCGATGCCAATCATCAGCGTCTGGAATTCGAGCCGCTGGATTATGGCCCCTTGCATGGCGCGGCGCCCGGTGAGGGCACGCTCGGCGGCGTCGTCGCCTGCAATCTGGCCGGGCCGCGGCGGCTGAAACAGGGCGCGGCCCGCGATCATATTCTCGGCGTGCGCGCCGTGTCCGGCCGGGCGGAGCTGTTCAAGTCCGGCGGGCGGGTGGTGAAGAATGTCACCGGCTACGACCTTTCGAAGGGACTTACCGGATCTTACGGCACGCTGGCGGTGATGAGCGAAATCACCATCAAGGTGCTGCCGAAGTCGGAGACCGAGACCACCCTCGTCTTGCGCGGCCTGTCCGATGCGGAAGCGGCGGGCGCCATGGCCGCTTCGATGGGGTCCCCGGCGGAGGTGTCGGGCGCGGCGCATCTGCCGATGTATCTGGCCGCGCGGGTGATGGACGGGGCGCTTGGCGAGGCGGCGGCGACCGTCATTCGCATCGAAGGTTTTGGCCCCTCGGTCGCGGCGCGGTCGGCCCATCTCGGCCAGGCGCTGGAGCGGGTCGGCAAATTGGAGCGGCTGGAGGCGGAGGCCTCCCGCGCGCTGTGGCGCGACGTGCGCGACGTGCGCCCCTTCGTCGATGGCAGCGACAAGCCGGTCTGGCGTCTCTCGGTGACGCCGACTTCCGGCCACGCGATCGTCATGAGCCTCAGGATGCAGGCGGCGATCGACGCCTTTTACGATTGGCAGGGCGGGCTCGTCTGGCTGCGGATGGAGGCCGGCGAGCCGGAAGCCGAGCTCATTCGCCAGACGATCGCCCGCTTCGGCGGCGGCCACGCGACGCTCGTGCGGGCGCCTGAGACCGTGCGGGCGGCAACCGCGGTCTTTCAGCCGCAAGAGCCCGGGCTGGCCGGGCTGTCAAAGCGGCTGAAGGCGCAGTTCGATCCGCAGGGCGTCCTCAATCCGGGGCGGATGGGTTAGACTGATCTCAGAGGAGGCTTCGACGGTGGAACCAAGCGACATCATGACCTGCGATCCGAACGTTTTGTCGGGGGAGCTCGTCTTTACAGGCACGCGCGTTCCGGTGGATACGCTGTTCGTCTATCTGGCGTCTGGCGACCGGCTCGCCGAATTCTTGAGTGATTTTCCGACGGTCTCTAAGAACCAGGCCGTGGCCGCCATCCAGCTGGCCAAAGAGCGTCTGATCCACCACCGCGTTGGGCGCCCGGTTGAAAGCGCTGCTTGATGGGAACCTGCCCGCTCGGCTGGCTGTCCCCCTGCTGGAGCTGGGATGCGACGTGGCATCGTTTCTCAAGGCCTCGAAGGGGTTGAACAACGGTGAGCTCTTGAAGCGACTGCACCGCGAGGGCTTTGCCTGTCTCATCACCGTCGACAAGAACATTCCTTATCAGCAGGCCGTCAAAGGCCATCCGCTCGCGGTCCTCGTCACCCCATCGCCGCGCTTCGGCAACCTTGAGCCTCTTCTTCCGAACATTGCCGCCGCGCTGAATCGCATTCAGCCCGACGGGGTCTGGTTGATCGCAAAAAGCGGTTCGCTGGAGACAATCAAGCCGAAAAAGACCTGATCGATGCAAACTGCCTTTACCGCCGAACAGCTTGAAAATCCCGACGTCGCGCATTCGGAAAAGATCATCCGCAAATGTGTCCATTGCGGTTTTTGCACCGCTACCTGTCCGACCTATGTGACCCTCGGCAACGAGTTGGATAGCCCGCGCGGCCGGATCTATCTGATCAAGGAGATGCTGGAGAACGAGCGGCCGGCCGATGCCGAGATCGTCACCCATCTCGATCGCTGCCTGTCTTGCCTCGCCTGCATGACGACCTGTCCCTCCGGCGTCAATTACATGCATCTCGTCGATCATGCCCGTGCCCATGTCGAGGCGACCTATCGGCGGCCCTTCGCGGACCGGATGATCCGCAAGCTGCTCAGTCTGACCTTGCCCTATCCGGCGCGGTTCCGGGCCGGCCTCCGGCTCGCCAAGTTTGGCCGCCCCTTCGCCGCGCTCCTGGCCGGCATCAAGCCGCTGCAGCCGCTGGCCGCGATGCTGCGGCTGGCGCCGACGGCGCTGCCCGCCCACTCCGCCGTCAACCGCCCTGGGGTGCGCCCGGCAACCGGCGCGCGCACCCATCGCGTGGCGCTGCTCACCGGCTGCGCCCAATCGGTGCTCGATCCGAAGATCAACGAAGCGACGGTGCGACTGTTCAACCGGGTCGGCGTGGAGGTGGTGGTGCCGGAGGGCGAAGGCTGCTGCGGCGCGCTGACCCATCACATGGGCCAGGAGGAGTCCGCCCTTGCCATGGCGCGGCGCAATGTCGACGTCTGGCTTCGCGAGATCGAAGCCGGCGGGCTGGATGCAATCGTCATCACGGCGTCGGGCTGCGGCACCACGATCAAGGACTATCATCACATGCTGCGGCTGGACCCGGCCTATGCCGAGAAGGCGAAGCGGGTGTCGGCGCTCGCCAAGGACGTCACCGAGTTCCTGGCGACGATCGATCTGCCGGCGCCGCGCGCCGCGGGCGAGGGCCTGATGGTCGCCTATCACTCGGCCTGCTCGATGCAGCACGGCCAACGCGTGATCCGGCAGCCGAAGGCGCTGCTGGCACGGGCCGGCTTCACCGTCCGCGACGTTCCTGAAGGCCACCTGTGCTGCGGCTCGGCCGGCACTTACAACATCCTGCAGCCGGAGATCGCCGAACGGCTGAAGACGCGCAAGGTGAAAAATATCGAGAGCGTCAGCCCCCAAGTGATCGCCACCGGCAATATCGGCTGCATGACCCAGATCGGCAGCGGCACGAAGATCCCTGTCGTCCACACGGTCGAACTGCTCGACTGGGCCTTTGGTGGCGAAAAGCCGGCGGCGCTCGGCTGACAGGAACACCGTTCGCGGGCGCGAACGTGGCGGTCGGGCTACCGCGCGACCTCTTCCAGGAACCGCATCAGGCCGGTTTCCGGGGCGCTCAGCTGTTCGCGACGCCGGCCTTTCAATAGGTTGTCGTCAAGTTCGCCCGCTTCATAGGCCTCGACGATCGCGGGGTGGACATAGGACGAGCGGGCGACCGCCGGCGTGTTGCGCAGCCGGGCGGAAACGGCGCGCATCGCTGCCGCGACGGCGCGCTTTTTCTTGTTCGGCGTGTCGGCGTTCCCCGTATCCTCAATCAGATAGCGCAGGGCTTCGGCCGAGCCGTGGAAAGTGCGAAAGTCTTTGGCCGAGATGTGAGCGCCGGAGGCTTCCGCCAGATAGTCGTTGAGGAGGTTGGCCGTCAGCTCGCGCTGCTTTCTCGATTTGCCGGGAAAACGGAACAACCGTTGGCCAGATCCCTGCCGCATCTTCTTCAGCGACTTGACCAAAGGCCGCTCGGTCACCTCGATGCGATGTTCCTTATTGGACTTGCCGACGAATTTCAGGACCGCGACATTGTCGACGATGCGCAGGTTCTTGCGCCGCAGCGAGGCAACGCCGCGACCGCCATCGGCCGCATATTTCTCGTGGCCGGGCCGCATCACCGCGACATCGATCAGCCGCGTCGCGACGGCCGCGGTCATCCGCCGGTCGGCCTTGCGGCGGCGGAGGTCGCTTTCCACGCGATTGCGCAGGGCCGGTAGCGCCTTGCCAAAGCGGAGCAGCCGCTCGGTCTTGACCGCATTGCGGACATTCACCCAGGCGTCGTGATAGCGGTATTGCAGCCGGCCTTTTTCGTCGCGGCCAACGGCCTGGATGTGGCCGTTCTCATAGACGCAGATCTTCACCTTGTCCCAGGCGGGCGGGATTGCCAGAGCTTTGACTCGTGTCTTCAGCCGCTTGTCGTGGATGGTCTCGCCCGAGCAAAAACAGATCTTGAAGCCGCGTCCACATTTATGACGTTCGATCTCGAAGCTTTCCGGATCAACCATCTCCAATCCGTAGCGCTTGGCGTGCATGGCAAGATCGTATTGCATCGGTTCCGGCCTGGCATGTTCGTTGCTCGTGGTGAGGCAAACGTTTCCTGCAGAGGCGATGTTCCCGAACTGACCTGCGGCGATTTCACGTCCTGGATCAGAGGCTTGTCACGGAACTCTTTGGCATTGGCGAAGCTTTGATTCCGCTACGTCTTACCGAAAAGGATTTGCCAGATGACGAAATTTCGAAAGGGCCAGCATGTCGCCTGGTCGTGGGGCAAGGGCGAGGGCGAGGGCAAAGTGCAGGAGCACTTCAAGGACAAGGTGACGCGGACAATCGACGGCACTGACGTCACCCGCGAGGCGAGCGACGATAACCCCGCCTATCTGATCGAACAGGACGACGGCAGCCGCGTCCTCAAATCGGAATCAGAATTGAAGAAGGCCGGTTGACCGATTTCGCCACCGAGCCTGTGTGCTTTTGGCCCGATCGTCTGTGAGCCGAACCTTGGCGTGTCAGACCCACGGCCAGCTCAGCACCCCCGCTGCGACCGCCAGATAGCGCGCGAGTTTGCCGAAGCCGACAAGAACAAGAAAAGCCGGAACGCTGACGCGCGCGATGCCGGCGATCACGGTTAAGACGTCGCCGATGATCGGCGCCCAGGCCAGCAGCAGACTCCAGATACCCCAGCGCTGGAAAAACGCGGTGAAGCGGTCGATCTGGCGCGGCGGGACGGGAAACCAGCGCCGGTCTTGAAAGGCGATCAGGAATCGCCCACAAACCCAGTTGACCAGCGAGCCGAGCGTGTTGCCCAGCGTCGCGAGGCCGATCAGCACGAAGGGGTCGGCGCTGCGTTCGGCAAGGCTTGCCGCCAGCACCAGCTCGGAGGCGCCGGGCAGGAAGGTCGCCGACAGAAAGGCCGACCAGAACACGGCGGCTTCGGAAGCAAACGCCGCGGTCATCGCGTCGCCGAGCTTGCGCCTGTGAAGGCATGGCCGAAGCGCGCCGACGCATGATCGAGATGGTCTCGCCGAAACCCTTTAGCGCGCCGTGCGTCCGATCGGACGGACAAAGGACGCGCACTTTGATGGGGTCGACGCATCGTGCTGTCCGAAAATCGCAAAGCTCGATGCGCGGGCCTTACGGCGATGGAGCGATCGGTCGTGGCCGCATCTAAAGACAGGCGCATCGGGAACGCGGAATGGGAAAGACGAATCGTTATCACACGGCCGTTCTGCCCTTCGGGCTGGCAAAAAGCCAGGGGATCGTCGCGACGCCCGCCATGACGGGACTGGCGAGCGTCGACCCTCACGCCGCCGGCTTTTTGACAGGCCAAGGCGTGAATCCAGCCCTATCCAGCTCAGTTCGAAACGGCCGGCCGCGGGCTCGGCGCGTCGCCGCCGCTCATTTTCAGACTGGCTGCGATCTGCGGCGACAGATAAGCGTCCCAACACGGCGATAGCGAAATCTTCGTTTCGTTGGTCAAGGCCGGTGCGTAGAGATCGCGCAGGAGCCTGTTGGCCGCGGTGATCGGGCAGAGCGGATAAAGGATCAGATCGGTGGCGCGCACCGAGGCGAGCACGCTTGCGTCGGGATTAGGCACCGCACGGGTTGGATCGGCGCCGATGGCGATCAGGCGGGGCGCCTGGCGGTCGAGCAGCCAGGGGAACGGATTGGTGAAGTTGAGGCTCATGATGGTGTTAAAGTGGATCTGCTTTTCCGCTTCGAGCGCCTTGATGGCGCCCACGGCCTCGTCGACGCTCATCAGCCAGGTCAGCTGGAAATCCGGTTCGTTGTAAAGGGTATAGCTCGGCAGCTCGCCGGCCTTGGCGATCGCCTCGTAGGTTTTCGGATCGGTCGTGTAGATCGCCTTCATCACTCTGGCATGCTGCATGATTTCCGGGCGTTGGGTCACCGCGCCGAGCGTGCCGAGATGGGTGTTGGCCAGGCGCTCATATTTGATCTGGCCGATGAAGGCGCGGGCCCCGCGCGCGACGACTTCGGTGAGATAGGGCAGGGTGCTTGCCGCTATCAGCGTTGCCAGCAGCGCCGTGCGTGCAGCGTTGAGGGTGCCCCGGCGTTGCCAGGTCATCAGCAGAGCCGGCCAGACGAAAATGAAGCCTTGGCCGCCGGTATTTTGCGCCTCGACAAACAGCGCGGCGAAGGCCGTCGCGGCGACCCAGATCAGGGGCTGGTCGGCAAGGCCGGCGAGGGACGTGGCATTCGGCGTTTGGCTCACGGCTTTTGCCCGGCGGCCGAGGCCGCGAAAATCCATCACAAACAGCGCCAGGATGAGCAGGCAGAGCGGGCCGAAGACGCGAAAATGGATCGATGCGGCTTGCAGGAAGCGTTGCAGCAGGTCGCCCTCGTTGAGAAACAATAGGGCGAGGATGTCGTCGAGATAAGCGGTGATGATGCCCAGCCAAAGCTGCAAGACCGCCAATACCGCAAGAAAGATGGCGGCCACCAGGAGCGACAGTTTGATGTCGACCCGGCGCGCCGAAAGCGCAACGACGCAAATAAGGCCACCGCCGATAAAGCCGGTGATCTTGATCAGGAACAGCGCCAGCATCGTGCCGGTGACAGTCAAAAACAGGGTGCGCCGAGCGGTGACGAAGAGCAGCGCGGCGCAGAGCACGTAAAGGATCTCGGCGATCTGGCGATTGTAGATGCCGAAGCCGTCGACGCTTGGAAAGTAGTAATATTCGGTGACGTTGATCGGCAGGATCTGGAAGACGAGGAAGGGCAAGAGGAGCGCCAGCGCCGTTCCGCGCGAGCGCTTGTCGACATCGGCGACGACGAGCGCGATCAACGGCCCGGTGACGATGAGCGTCGACCATTGGACAAGCAGCAGCGGCTGTCCGCGGGGGAAAATCGCGTCCACGGCGGCAAACAGCCAGTAGCCGAGCGGGCCGACCGGCGTGAAGAAGTCGACGCCCGGAATCTGGCCCGAGAAGATCCGATTGGCCGCGTCGAAATAGATGAACAGATCCCAGTAGAATGCCCCGATCGGAACCGTCAACGGCAGCAAAAGCAGGCATCCGAGTACGACGATTGTCGCGGCGAGAATGAGCAAAGGAGAACAAAGCCGTGCCAGAACGCGCGTCTGGCGGTCATGATGTCCAGCGGAAATCATCGTCACGATCAATCGTCCCCCAATGAAGATCGGATCGTCGAATAATACCGTTGCGGAATTAAAAAACGCTTGAGGATCAAACGCTCAGCGGCAACCGCGACGATGAGGCCGCGATCAAAGGCGGGCCACGGGGAGACCTCAGGCGACCGACGCCATGGCGGTCTGCCGGCCGGCGCGTTCCTGCTGCGGCGAGCGGGTATAGAGTTCGCGATAGCATTTGGCGAAATGCGAGGCCGAGACGAAGCCGCAGGCCATGGCGATCTCGACGATCGGCATGGGAGACTGGCGTAACAGATGGCGGGATCGATCGAGCCGGATTTCGAGGTAATAGCGCGCTGGCGAGCGGCCCATCTCGCGCTCGAACAGCCGCTCCACCTGCCGACGCGACAGGCCGACGTGATCGGCGATCTCGGCGAGCGACAGCGGATCGGCGAGATTGGCTTCCATGATTTCGATGGCCCGCACGACTTTGGCGTGCTGGACGCCGAGGCGGGCGCGCAGGGGCAGCCGCTGGCGGTCATGGGCAGCGCGAACCCGGTCGGTCAGCGCCTGTTCGCAGACGCGATTGACGACCTCCTCGCCGAGATCGTCGCGGATCAGCGCCAGCATCATGTCGAGCGAGGCGGTGCCGCCGGCGCAGGTGTGGAGGTTGTGATCGACCTCGAACAGCTCGGCAAAGGCTTCGACTCGGGGAAAGGTTTCGGCGAAACCGGCGAGGTTTTCCCAGTGGATCGCACAGCGCCGGCCAGAGAGCAGCCCGGCGCGGGCGAGAATCCAGGCGCCGGTGCAGATCCCGCCGACGGCGATGCCGCGCTGATACGCCTCGCGCAGATAGGAAAACAGCGCCTTGTCTTGACAGTCCTCGACGAAGACGCCCGAACAGGCAAAGATCATCGTCGGCCGCTCGGCGGAGATCAGTCGGCGCCGCTCGGCCGCGACCGAGCCTGCGACGGAGCAGGCAACCGCATTCGAGGCCGCGACGGCCGCGCCGTCGGTCGACACCAGGCGCCAGCGATAGACCTCGCGCCCGACGATGCGGTTGGCAATGCGCAGGGGCTCAATGGCGTTGGCAAAGCCGATCATCGAGAAATTCGGGATCAGCAGGAAGACGATGGTACGCTGCGGCCCGCCACCCACCTGGCCTGATCCTTCTGGGCCGGGCCGCGTCGCAACGCCTGTCTGTCCTGCGTCATCCATTGCCGCGGCCTTCGATCGCGATTTCGTCCATTCGGTTTCATTGCGCACGCGAACGGTGTCGAAATTTCGTCAGCAACGCAAGATCAGCAAGCTCCGTCATGACGCAAGCGATGTCGCGGTCTGTCGATCGGAGAGATTTCAGCCCGCATCTCGCTGCGGCAACACTGGCTGTTCGCTCATGGTCGCGACAGGCGGCGATGATTAGCGCGCACTCGTTTGGCGTAAGGGGCGAGGCCGGCGCTGACGATCGCATCGGCCGGATTGCCCTTGGCCCGCCGGCCGGTCATCGCCGCCACCACCGCGTCGCTGCCGGCCTTGGCGAAGGCGGTCTGCATCGCGGCGGTGGCCTCGCGGGCGGCGTCGAGTTTTTCGCTGACCATTCGGGTGGCCTCGCGGCCGTCGCGGGCAGTTGGCGCAGTCGCGATGGCGAAGCCGAGCTGCGACAGGCGGGTCGCGACGACGAGCGGCGCGAAGGTCGCGATCGTGGTCATCTCGGCCAGCGCCTTGGGAGCTTCGAGCCAGGGCATGGCGAAGAACGGATCGTAAAGACGCATTGGGATTGCCTCAAAGGTTTGCGAGGAAAACGGCTTCGACGCGGATTTCGTCGCAGCTCGGCACTGCGTTATTTCCGGTCGCGGCTTGGCGTTAGAACAGCTGCAGCAGTGTAAACAGCGCCGCGCCGTAAACGCCGCCGAGAATCGCAAGGCCGATCACGCCGACGATGAGAGCCGCGATCAGCCACAGACCGTCGCGGGTGCTGATCGCGACGCCGACGATGGCGATCGAAATTCCCGGGATCAGATTGCTGAGCGGAAACGGGATGGCGACGATGATTGCCATGACGAAGCAGTACCAGCCAACCAGTGAAAGCAGCAGGCGCTCGGGTTCCAGCCAATAGCGATGCCGTGCCACCCGCTCGACCCAGCGCAACGCCGGGCCGATCTTGGTCATCACCAGCGCGATCCGATCCGGGCTGAGCTTCATGCGCTGGACCGATTCCGGCAGCCACAACCGATGCCGCCCGATGGCCAGCTGAATGGTGAAGAACATCAGCGGCAAGCCGATAAAGAACGAGGCCGGCGGCGGCAGCGGCACCAGATTGAGGCCGCCGAACAGAATGAAGAAAGCGCCGAAGGCTCGTGTATCGAAGGCTTGCGAGAGTTCGCCGATCGTCGGATCGCGGCGATTGCGGTGGCTGTGGGCGCGAAGGATGGCGGAAATTCGCTTCTGCCGCGACCTGCCTCGGTTGCGAAGGGTGTGGCGCAGATGGGAAAAACCGCCTGGGGACACGGGGCGAAGCTCTAACGTGTGACATGTCGAGTGATGGCGACGGAATCGTCTGCTTGCGCGCGTTCCCGTCGCCGGCCGATTGGGACCGGCCACGGCTCACTATGCCCTTTCAGTGGTTAAGTCGAGGTTTGGATCGTTTCTGCGCGCTTGGCCGCGGATCGGCGCGAGCCGACCGGCGGACCGGGGTTGCTGTGTGAGTGCCCGCGATCAGCCGTCGCTGAGGTCGAAGACTTCGACCGAATGCGGCGGCACGTCGCGATCGATGAAGCGCGGATTGTCCAAGGTTTCCATAGCGTCGGCGAAGCCGTCGGCCCATCGTTCCTCGATCGAGGCGCGGGAGAATTCGTAGTCCTTGGAATCGCCGCCCGTCGCGCTCCGACGATAGATAAGGTGAACGATGGTGATCGAGGCGTCGTTTGATGCCTCGAGCAAGCGTCGGGCGTCCGCATCGGATTCGAGCTCCGGCGGCAGCTTGCGCAACAGCCGGTGTAAAGCGCGTTTAAGCTCGCGCTGCTCCTTCATCATGTCGGTGTTCAACCGCGTCCGGCTGGAGAAGCGGATGTCCTTTTCGCGTTCGCCGACATCGAAAATCGTCTTCGGCACAGGCCCCCGGGCGCTGAACAGATCCACCTGGAAGATGCACATGTCGTGCTGGTGATCGCGGTCGAGGACATATTGCAACGGCGTGTTGGAGACCAACCCGCCATCCCAATACCAATGTCCGTCGATCTCGATCGGCGGAAATCCGGGCGGTAATGCACCGCTGGCCATGACGTGCTCCGGGCCGATGCGGGTGTCGTTGCTGTCGAAATAGCGGAAATTGCCCGTCTCGACATTCACGGCACCCAGGCTGACCCGCGTCTCGCCGTTGTTCAGCCGATCGAAGTCGATCAGCCGTTCGAGGGTTCGGCGCAACGGCCCGGTGTCGTAGAAGCCGACGTCGCCGGGCACGCCGTCCGGGACGAGATAAGTCGGTGGAAAGCGCGGTTTGAAGAAGCCTGGAACACCGTAGAGAACCGACGAGGCCGCGCTGGCCTCGTTAAACGCGGCATGGGCGAAATTGCCGGGCCAGGCCGGCCCGAACACCGTGTTCGATGAGACCTCGCTCCAAAAGTCGCGCATTGCGGCGACGCGCTCGCCGGGCGGATTGCCGGCAATGAGCGCGCAATTGATCGCGCCGATCGAAATCCCGGAGACCCAATCGGGCCTTGCGCCGTGATGGGCCAGAGCTTCGAATGCGCCGCCTTGATAGGAGCCAAGTGCGCCGCCGCCCTGAAAGACGAGAACAAGCTTCTCGTCACCCTTGGTGATGGCGGTGTCGTTGGAGATTTTGGGTCGGGATGCGTTGCGTGACATGGCGATTCAACCTCAGTATGAATCGACGGCCTGCGGGTGGGGCCGGTCCGGCAGGTCGACCAGGAGACGAAACGCTATTTATTGCGGCGCAATACGGAAGAAAGGGAAGGTTACAAACGGCTCGCAGGATTGTGCTTGGCCACCGGAACATTCCCGCTCCTTGAACGTTGAAAACGCAGCTGGAACGGCGAATTTTCAGGGAGTATCAGATATCATGAAACGTCACACGCTCGTCTTTGGTCTTCTGGCCGGCATGCTGCTGGTCTCGGCGTGCGCCAACACCGTGCGCGGTGTCGGCCGCGATGTCGGCAACACGGTTCATGCGACCGGCCAGGCGGTGGAAGACGTCGCCCGCTGATTGAGTGCCGACCGGCGGTGCTGCGGGTCACGCACCGCAGCATTCAATGTGCTGTCGGCGGCAAGTCTGGGCGGCGCGTGGATTGCCGGATCGATTGTCGGTTGTTTTTTCTCGACGCCGATCCCGTCACGGGAGGCTCGCTGCATCTTGCGGCAACCCCCCGCATGCGGCGGGAAAATGAGTTTCGCCCAGAAATGGTTCGACCCGGTGGCGGTGAGCATCATGGTCGGCACGCGATTCGAGCCCGTGCGGGGTCTTTTCCCAGTTATGCGGATCGGTCACCAGATGCAGCACTGCGCGGAGCGAGGCGAGCGCCAGCAAAATCCAGTACGCTGGGAGCCAAAGATAGCGGTATTGCAGCCCTCGGCGTTCCTTGGGCTCCATTGCCACAGCTGACAGGACAACGAAGAGGCCGTAGGCCGCGATGACGTTGAAGATATCGAGCCATAGCAGCCACCCGATCTGGGCGAAGAACTGATAGCCGGCGGCGATGGAGCCTGCTTCCGCTATCAGACACAGAAACAGCAGCGGGTGCGCCAGCGACGACAGCAGCATGTTTAAAAACAGGAGCTGGAACACCACCGTCGCTCGCAGCCCGAGCTGCGCGTAGAGCAGCCGCGGCTGGCGCATGTGCAAAAGATAGGTGATGAACCACCCCTTCATCCATCGGGTGCGTTGCCGGTGCCAGACGCCCCAGCGCTCGGGGGCGTGTTCGTAGGTCGGGCGGGTCAGCGTTCCAATGCGAAACCCGGCGCGCGCCAGCCGAATGCCGAGATCGGCGTCTTCGGTGACATTATGCGAATCCCAGCCGCCGACATCGACAAGATGCTGGCGGATGAAATGGTTGGAGGTGCCGCCGAGCGGCAGCGGCAGTCCGCGATGGGCGAGCCACGGCAAGAGCTTGCGGAAGTGGGCGGCGTATTCGAAAGCAAAGAGCGCTGCCAGCCAGTGTGCGTCGCCATTGGTGACCACCAGCGGCGCCTGCAGACAGGCAAGGTTGCTCGGCCCGGTCCGAAATCGCAGATAGGCTTCCCGCAATTGGGCAGGATCCGGCGCGTCTTCGGCGTCGTAAAGCACGAGGAATTCGCCATGGGCGAGGGGGAGGGCGTAATTCAGCGCTTTCGGCTTGGTGCGCGGCTCGCCCGGCGGCACCACCACCAGCGAAAATTGTGGCTTGCCAGCGATGGCCCGGCTCACGGCGGCGGTCGTTGCCGCATCGTCGGCCTCGCAGATCAGCTTGATGTCGAGCCGCGATTTCGGCCAGTCCAATTGATCGAGGGCGGCAACCAGTGTCGTCACCACGGCCGTCTCGTGGTGGAGCGCGGCCAGCACGCTGTAGACCGGCACGGCGCGGGCCTCGGTTTCGAGAACGCCGGGTTCGGGAAGAGCCTCGTGGGTCGCGATGGCGAGATGCGGGGTGTGGATCGCCGGCAAGCGGAAGGCGATGCTTGCCGCGAAAAACCCCGTCGCGACGACATGGGCCAGCACGAAGGCAAAGGCGGGCGTGATGGCGAAGAGGGCGATGGTTGTCGCAACAAGAATCAGCGCAATGACCGCTTGCATGGGCTCGATCACCGTCCGTGCTGACAGGCGCGGCATGTCAGCTGAAAACGAGAGCCGCGCGGCGCGATAGCGTTTCGCCGCCGTCTGCCGGTCGATGGCGCGGGTTGCCGAGTGGCCGCTGGTGACCCGTATGATCCGGCTTATGCGCGGCCAACGGGCAAGATAGCTGGCGACGGCATCCAGACACTCGATGGTCGGGCGGATGAAGATTCGCCCGTCGAGCCGGTCGTTGCAGATTTTGAGGAGGCGTGGCGGAGAACGCTGGAGCATCGCTGCGGGGTCGATGATCCGGTCACCCTCGGCAATCGGCTCGAAGGTGAGGCTAAGATGGCGGGCGATGATCTCGCCGAAGCGGTCTTCATCGAGCATGCCGGCGGTGATCAGCTCGCTCGCCAGGTCGCTGCCGTGGCGCAGCGCGGCGAAATGGGCGCGCAAGGCGGTGTCGTGGTTGATCCCGAGATCGGCGAACAAAAGGCGCTGGCGGGTGGTGAACCAGGGCGGCAGGGGGCGGGCGATGTCTCGGGGCCATCGGCGGCGCATGTCCGAACCGGCGTCCGGGTGCTTCGGCTGCTTGCTCGCGCCGCGGGCGATCAGATAGGAAGAGGCATGCGGAGGGACCTGGTCGACAGCCTCGAGCAATCAAACCTCCGCAGCCGTGAGACGATGGTGTGCGAGAATTTACAACGGTAAATATATCGTCTCGAAAATCGATGATCGGGTAAACGAACTGTTGAGGGAAAAATTCTTGCTCAGGTTGCTTTTTGCGGCGGTCACGCTGCTGGTCGCGGTGACGCCCGGTCTTGCCGCCGATCAGACCGCGAAAGCGCGACGCGACCGGGGCCAAAGCGCCTTGACCGTCGAAACGCCGAACTTTGTCGATCAGCGCCAGCGGATGACCAAGCCGGACCTGTCGGACCGGCCGCGCATTCGCTTTTTAACCACCACCGACTATCCGCCGTTCAATTTCCTCGATGCGCGCGGGCGGTTGACGGGCTTCAACGTCGATCTCGTGCGGGACATCTGCGCCGAACTCGACATTCTCGCCCGCTGCCAGATCGAGGCGCTGCCCTTTGCCGATCTCATTCCGGCGATGAAAAAGGGCGATGGCGAAGCGATCGTCGCCGGTCTGGCGATGAACGCCGAAACGCGGCGCGAATTCGCCTTCAGCCAACCCTATTTCCGCTATCCGGCCCGCTTCGTTATCCGCAAGGATCGCCCGCTGGCCGCGCCCGTCGCCGATCATCTCGGCACCAAGGTGGTGGGTGTCACCAAGGGCAGCGCCCATGAAGCGCTATTGCGCGCCTTCTTTCCGACTGCCAAGGTGCAACCGTTCGCCAATCGGCTGGACGCGCTGGCGGGGATGCGCGAGGGCAAGGTCGACGCCTATTTCGGCGACGGCGTCAGCCTGTCCTTTTGGCTCGAAAGCGACGCATCGAACGGCTGCTGTCATTTTGCCGGCGGGCCCTTTCTGTCCGATCGCTATCTCGGCGAGGGGCTGTCGGTGGCGGTCGCGCACAAGGATAGCGCGCTGGCCAGCGCAATTGACTACGCGATCGCCCAGCTCGTCAGCAAGGGGCGGATGTCGGAGCTGATGCTGCGCTACTTCCCGATCAGCGCGTTTTGATCGAGCCTGTCGCCGGCCTTTAAGCCCGGCGATAGCGCACCCGGGCCGAATGCTCGATGGCGCCGGCGGTCAGGCGGTCCATCTTGAAGGCGTCGCGCAACATTTCCAACAGCCGCAGCTCCGGCTGCGAGGCATTGACGTCGGAGGCCACCACCTCGACGGCGAGCGCATAGGCGGTCTCGTAGAGGTTCGCCGGCACGCTGTCACGAACGTTGCGGATAATCTGATCGATGCCATCGTCCTGATCGAGCAATGCCCCGCAGTCCTGCGCGATCGTGCCGAGCCTTGTCTCTTCGAAGCCGTCGAAGACCGGCAGGGTGCGCAACAGCACCGTAAACTCGCGTTGCTCGATATTGCTGATCTGGCCGTCCGCCGCCGCTACGGCGATCATCAAATGGATGAGGGCGTCCTGCGGGTCCATTGCGGCCATGCCTGATCGTGTCTCCATCGTCATTGACATCGTTATCGACGATCGGCTGCGAGCGCGGGTTTCACGATCAGCCCGATCGATCGGTTGAGGGAGAGCTCTCCCGTCGTTGCGGTTCAGATGACGAAACGCTCCGATGCCAGCAAACTAGGGATCGAGACGGCGGGCAACAAGGGGCTGGGGGCGAAAGCCGACGCGTTGCAGCGCGAAGGGTTTGTTGACGCGCCGACAGCTTCTTTCTAGACCTGTCCTCCGCTCGTCGGCAGCGATTTTCGCGTCGCGCCCGGGTTTTTGACGTTTCTCGATCATGGACATGGAAATGCCGATCTCTTCGAACGATGCCGCATTGATGCGCGAAGAGGCGCTGGCCTCAAATGCCTGGCCGTTCGAGGAAGCGCGCAAACTCTTGCAGCGGTTCGACGCGACCGGCATGCCGGAAGAGGTGCTGTTCGAGACCGGTTACGGGCCGTCCGGCCTGCCGCATATCGGCACCTTCGGTGAGGTGGCGCGGACCTCGATGGTGCGCCATGCCTTTCGCATCCTGACCCACGATCAGGTCCCGACGCGGCTTTTATGCTTCTCCGACGATATGGACGGTCTGCGCAAGGTGCCGGAGAACGTGCCAAACCGGGAGATGATGGCGAAGCATCTCGGCAAGCCGCTGTCGCGCGTGCCGGATCCGTTTTCCAACGAATATCCGTCCTTTGCCGCAGCCAACAACGCCCGGCTTCGGCGGTTCCTCGACGGCTTCGGCTTCGAGTACGGCTTCGCCTCGGCGACCGACTATTACACGTCGGGCCGTTTCGACGCGACGCTGCTGAAGATGTTGGCGGTCTATGACGACGTCATGGCGATCATCCTGCCGACGCTCGGGCCGGATCGCCGCGCCACCTATTCGCCGTTCCTCCCGGTTCATCCGAAGACCGGCATTGTCCTGCAGGTGCCGATGGTCGAGCGGGATCCTGAGGCTGGCATGATCGCTTATCTCGATCCCGAGACCGGCGAGCGGATCGAAACCGGGGTTACCGGCGGCCAGGTGAAGTGTCAGTGGAAGGCCGATTGGGCCCTGCGCTGGACGGCGCTTGGTGTCGATTACGAGATGGCCGGCAAGGATCTGATCGATTCCGTCGCGCTGTCGTCGAAGATCTGTGTGGCGCTCGGCGGGCGTCCGCCGGAGGGCTTCAATTACGAGCTCTTCCTCGACGAGACCGGCCAGAAGATCTCCAAGTCGAAGGGCAACGGTCTCACCATCGACGAGTGGCTGACCTATGCCTCGCCGGAGAGCTTGTCACTCTACATGTTCCAGAAGCCGAGGACGGCCAAGAAGCTGTATTTCGATGTCATCCCGAAGGCGGTCGACGACTATTACGCTTTCGTCGCGGCCTTTCATCGGCAGGACGTCAAGCAGCAGCTGCAGAACCCGGTCTGGCACATCCATGACGGCGAGCCGCCGGTCGAGGGGATTGCCGTGCCCTTCGCAATGCTGCTCAACCTCGTCTCGGCCTCCAACGCCGCAAATAAGGAGACGCTGTGGGGTTTCATCAGCCGGTATGCGCCGGGCGTGACGGCTCAGAGCGATCCGGAACTCGATCGGCTGGTCGGATATGCGCTGCGCTACTACGACGATTTCGTCAAGCCGACCAAGCGTTTTCGCGCGCCCGATGAGATTGAACGCAAGGCGCTGCAGGCCCTTGACGACACACTCGCGGCGCTGCCGGCCGATGCCGAGGGGGCGACGATCCAGAACGCCATGCTCGACGTCGCTCGGCCGATCGAGCGCTATCAGGACCTGAAGAAAAAGGGCCCGGATGGCGGTCCCGGTGTGTCGGGCGAGTGGTTCCAGGCACTCTACCAGATCTTGCTCGGCCAGGAGAAGGGACCGCGTTTTGGCTCCTTCGTCGCCCTTTACGGCATCGGCGAGACTCGGGCGCTGATCCGAGAGGCGCTCGACGGCACGCTGACGGCGTCGTCCTGAGGACAAGGCACGGGGGCTGTATCGCCCGCGCCTGCGGCCCAAACCGCGACGGCGGTGCCGCCGGCCGGATCGACTGGTGATGCGAAACGTCGTCGGCGGCTATTGCCAGATGCCGCGCCGCGCTGCCTTGGCGCTTGTCTCGGCCTGTTCGTAGCGGCCGCCCGGTACGGCGCGCGCCCAACCGTTCTCCACCACCCAAGCGCCGATATCCTCCCCGCCGACGGAGCAGGCGGTCGTCGCTTCGCCGCGCTTTTTGCCGAAGTCGAAGGGCACGTCGCAAGCGATCGAGCGGCCGCGCAGGAACCGCCGCAGCGCCGTGCGCGCCAGGGCGCCGCAGGGGCGGGCATCAGTGTCACAGCGCTCGCGCAAAGGCAGCGCTTCGACCCCCGGCAGGGTGATCACTCCCTGGCGATAGGCGATATGGCCGCCATCAATGGCGATCGGCCGCGGCAGCAGCTGCCGCTTCGGCTTGCTCGGCTGTGGCTCGGGCTGGGAGAGCGGCTGGCGGGGCGGCAGGCGGATCAGCGGCGCGTCACCATGGCCGCCATAGGCGGTGATGTCCTTGGCGGTAACGCTGCGCACCGTGCCGGGCCGCTCCAGCTTGACCGGCGGCTGCGCGTTTGTCGTCGCGGGCGAGGATGGTGATGCGCCCGCCGCTTCGCTCAGTTCGCCGCCGGTCGTTGGCGCTGCGTCGAAGATGCTGCGGCCAGCCGGCTGGTGCGGCGCGAGCCAGATCAGGCCGGCAGCGGTGAGGCTCAGTGCGGCAAGGATGACGATGCTGCGCCGGATGTCGTCGAGGCGGGGCAGGCCCCTCACTGGCTCGCCCAGAGGATTCGGGCCATCCATTCGATCTCGTCCAGGGCGAACTGCCGGTCGGGGTAATCGGGGTTGACCGAGGCGAGTTCGATTGTGCGGGCGGTCTGGCGCTGCAGGATCTTGGCCATCACTTCGCCGCCGCGGGTACGCACCACCACCCGGTCGCCGCGCCGGATCGCCGCGCCGGGGGCGACGATGATGACGTCGCCGTCACGATAGAGCGGCATCATCGACTGACCCGATACCTCCAGCGCATAGGCCGTCTCGTCGGTCTGTGCCGGCAGTTGGATTTCGTCCCAGCCCTGGCCAACGGGGAAGCCGGCATCGTCGAAGAAACCGCCGTGACCGGCTTGGGCAAAGCCGAGCAGCGGCACCGTGACCGCGGGGCGAGACTCGCCGGCATCGGGGTCACTACCGTTCTGGCCAGCCATCAGCTTGGTGAATTCCTGAATGCTCGAGCCCGTCGCCTCGATCACCTTGGCGATCGATTCCGTCGACGGCCAGCGTGGCCGCCCGTCTCCGGCGCTGCGTTTCGACCGATTGAAGGTCGTCGGATCGAGACCCGCCCGCCGCGCCAAGCCGGAGGCGGACAGATTGTTGCGCGCGGCGAGCGCGTCGATCGCGGCCCAGATTCGGTCATGTGAAAACATGGCTGCGGTTCCGTGGTCGAGCAGTCAGGAAAAAATACCTTGGCCAGTTCTTAAAGGGGCGAATCGTTATTGTCCACCGCGAATGATAGCGTTGTTCACAGCCCGATCCCGAGCGAGCATGGCGCCGCCTTTTGGGCGCTTTTGTCGCTCTGCCGGGGGGAACGAAGCGGCGGTGAGCCCATTCAGGCATTCGTGTGGCAGAGGGCGGCGGGGCTGTATAGTCTCAAGCTCGCGAAGCCGAGCGTGAGCCTACGGCAAGTGTTGTCGGGCGCGGTCGCTGAAGGAGATGAGACACGGTGAGTGAAACGCGGTTCGCGGCGCAGACGAGTGAGGAGATGCGCCATCGGGCCGGCGAGCCGGGGCGAGGGCGCGACGCCGAATATCCGACCAGAATCCCATGGTTGGGCTGGAAGGATATCGCCGCGCGCATCTACGTCTCCTTCTTTGAAGATCGCGTCATGCTGATCGCCGCGGGCGCAACCTTCTATCTGCTGCTCGCGCTGTTTCCGGCCTTTGCTGTGTTCGTCTCGTTCTACGGCTTTGTCAGTGATCCAAAGACGATCAGCGACCACATCGCCTTTATCGGCCAGTTCCTGCCGCAGGCCGGAACGCAGTTGTTGGAAGCGCAGCTGGAGAATCTCACCTCGCAGAACTCCGCCTCGCTGTCGCTCGGCTTCGTCACCGGCCTGCTGTTCGCCATGTGGAGCGCCAATAACGGCATCAAGACGTTGTTCGAGGCGATGAACGTCGCCTATGGCGAGAGCGAGAAGCGGAGTTTCATCAAGCTCAACCTCGTCGCTTTCGGCTATACGCTCGGAGCGATCGTCCTCGGCGTCGTGCTGATCACCGCCATCGGCATCGTGCCGGTGGTGATGGCGATCTTCGGGCTGAAGAGTTTTTCCGAGGCGGCGATCGCGGCGCTGCGCTGGCCGGTGGTGTTCGTGCTGATCGTCACCGCCATCGCCATCATCTATCGCTATGGGCCGAGCCGGACCCGGGCGCGCTGGCGCTGGGTAACCTTCGGTGCGGTGCTGACGGCGAGCGTCTGGTTGATCGCCTCCATCGGCTTTTCCTGGTATCTGCAGAATTTTGCCAACTACAACGCCATGTACGGTTCGCTCGGCGCCGTCGTCGGCTTTATGATGTGGGTCTGGATCTCCTCGGTGATCTTCATCCTCGGGGCGGAGATTAACGCCGAGATGGAGCATCAGACCGCCGTCGACACCACCGATCCGCCACCCAAGCCGATCGGCCGCCGAGGCGCCCGCGTCGCTGATACCGTCGGTCGAAGGATCGGCCGAAACGCTTGACCGGAAAGCCGCTTTCTGGTTGCCATCGGACACGCACCGTCACTTCGGTCCGTCGGCCAGAGGGGAGCCAAGCGGCATGTCGGTCAGCCTGTTCGATCTGTTCAAGATCGGCATCGGGCCGTCGTCGTCCCACACGGTCGGGCCGATGCGGGCGGCGCGGCGCTTCCTCGACCGGTTGGACGCGCGTGGGCTGAAGAGCGCCGTGGCAGCGGTCTCGGTCGAGCTCTACGGTTCGCTGGCGCTGACCGGCGTCGGCCATGGCACCGACAAGGCGGTGATGCTGGGGCTTCAAGGGGCTCGCCCCGATCAGCTCGATCCCGATGAAGCCGAACGCGCTTATGCACAGATCAGCGAAACCGGCGAACTCGCCTTCGACGGCGGCCGGGTGGTGGCGTTTCGCGACGGCCGCGAACTTGTCTTCCGCCGGCGCGATCGGCTGCCGTATCACCCGAACGGCCTGCGCTTCATCGTCTTCGACGACGTCGGGGCGGAACTCGACCGAGCGGACTATTATTCCGTCGGCGGCGGTTTTGTGCTGTCGGCCGGCGAGGCGGGGGATGAGACACCAGTCCTAAAGAACGCCGGCGCCCCGTATGAATTTGTCGATGCCGATCAACTTCTTGTCCATTGCGACGGGGAGGGGCTGGCGATCGCCGACATCGTCCTGATCAATGAGGAGACTTGGCGAAGCCGCGCCGAGGTGCGCGCCGGGATCCTGTCGATCCGCGACGCGATGGTCGCTTCGATCGAGCGCGGCTGCCGGATGGACGGCTGTCTGCCGGGTGGGCTGAAGGTCAAGCGCCGGGCGAAGCAGCTCTATCAGGATCTGGTCCACCGGCCCGAGCAGGGGCTGCGCGATCCGCTGACGACGCTCGACTGGGTCAATCTCTACGCGCTCGCCGTCAACGAGGAGAACGCTGCCGGCGGCCGGGTCGTCACGGCTCCGACCAACGGGGCGGCCAGCGTTATTCCGGCGGTGCTGGCCTATTACGAGCGCTTCGTGCCGGGCGCAAACGACGAGGGCTCGGTCCGCCTTCTCGCCACGACGGCGGCGATCGGCGCACTTTACAAGCAGAACGCCTCGATCTCGGCGGCCGAAATGGGCTGCCAGGGCGAAGTCGGTGTTGCGTGCTCAATGGCGGCGGCCGGCCTTGCCGCCGTTCTGGGTGGGGCGCCTCGACAGGTTGAAAATGCCGCCGAGATCGCCATGGAGTACAATCTCGGCCTGACCTGCGATCCCATCGGGGGCCTCGTCCAGATCCCTTGTATCGAGCGCAACACCATGGGCGCGATCAAAGCGATCAACGCCGCGCGTCTCGCGCTCAAGGGCGACGGCACCCATTTCGTCTCGCTCGATCAGGTGATCGAGACGATGCGCCAGACCGGCGAGGACATGAGCGAGAAATACAAGGAAACGGCGCTCGGCGGCCTTGCCGCCAACGTCACCCTGTGCTGAACCGAGACCGCCACCCTCAACCGTTGGTGCCTTGCGGTCCGACGGTGAGGAATTTCTCGTAGATGTAGCCGGTCCGGCCCTGCGCGTCCGTCACCTCGCACCAGCCCTTGCAGGAGACGATCGTCACTGGCGTGTCCTTGGCCAGAACTGCGACGATCGTGCCGTCATTGGCCGGCTTGTCACGCATGTTGACCGATGCGGTCGTGCGGCTGGCGGCGGCATCGGCGGGCGCGGGGCTTGCCGAGGCGTCCTTTGTCGGTTCGGCCGGGCGCGGCGCCGCCGCGGTCTCCACCGGCGCAGCCACGGTTTCAACCGGCGTGGATGGCGCGGTCTCGGCTGCAGCCGCGAGTTGGCTGTCGTCGGATTCGGTCGCCGCCAAGATCGACTGCGAGATCGCCGTCATGGTGGTCGCCGGCCTGGCTGGTGCCGCATCAACTTGCGATGGAGCGGTGGCGGCTTGCACCGCGATGTTCTGAGAGCGCAGGATGCTGCCGGTGGATGCCTGGTCGAGCGATGCCGCCTTTATCGATTTGGCAAGCTCCGTCGGTTCATCCGGGAGTCTCAGCGCCAGCGCTGCGGCGGCCGGATCCATGGCGCGTTCGCCGTTTTCTGCCATGACTGCCGTGCCGGCGGCCTTGTCGGACCGGCTTTGGCGCACACTGGTCGCTTCCAGCCGATCGACTTCGGACAGCTTGGTCCGGGGCGTGGCAGCCGTGGTCGGAGTAGCGCCGTCCTTGGTTTCCTCGCTTGCGGCCTGGGTCTTCAACTCTTCGACGAGTAAGGCGTCTTGGCTGCCAGTGACCGGGACGTCGTGCTGCCGCTTCGCATCGGCTTCGCTGACCCACTTGGCCGGCGGGGCATTGTTCGCTGCCAGCGTGCGGGGGAAGCTGCCGGAGGCCCGGGTCCCGCCTGGAAACGGCACGAAGGATGAGAGCGCCAAAGGGACGAGTATCAGCGCCGATGCCACCGCTGCCGTCGCGAAGGCGACGATCGGTCGGTCGAGGACCGCCTGGCTGCTACGCCGCAGCAGACCGTGCGGCGAGGCGGATTTCGGCCGCGCATTCGGATAAAGGGTCTTGTAGCTGAGTTGCCGGCTCGCCCGCGCCAACAGGCGGCGCTCGGCCGCGGCCTTCTCGTAGGTGATCCTGCGGTCGATCAAGCGATTGCGGATGGTCTCCACACTCGGACGCCCATGCTCGTCAAGCGTCGCGGCATTGGTGGCGCCCTCGTGGGACTGATGATCCCCCGTCGTCATATCTACCCCAACTCCTTGTTTTTCACCGTCCCCGCATCGAGCATGGCCGCAACATGCCCGCTGCCGTCCACCTCGTCGTGGCCGGCAAAGCGGATCATCATCCCGTATCGTCATCTGACCTTTAAACATGGCAAAGGTCTGACGCCATCCCATTCTGAAACAGTTGACGACAGAACTTCGGTGATGTCGGCGGGGCGAGGCACGGAGCGGCGCATCGCTCGATGGTTGTGGCGCGATCAGGCCACCTTCGTCGAAGTCTCGTCCGGGTTGAACCTCTGGTAGAAAATTTCGCCTTTTTCGGCCATTTCCTTGAGCAGGGGGGGTGGGCTGAAACGTTCGCCGAACCTTGCTTCGAGCTTGTTGCAGAGGGCGACGAAGGCGGCTGTGCCCATGCCGTCGATGTAGCTGATCGTACCGCCGGTATAGGGCGCGTAGCCGAACCCGAAGATCGAGCCGATATCGGCCTCGCGCGGATCCACCACCACACCCTCTTCGATTGTGCGGGCCGCTTCCAACGCCATCGTGACGAGGAACCGCTGCTTCAGTTCCTCGAAGTCGATCGCCTCCGGATCCTGCTGCTCGAACATGGTTTTCAGACCCGGCCAAAGCTTCTTCTTGGCCGGCTTCTCCGGATAGTCGTAAAAGCCCTTGCCGGCTTTGCGGCCGAGCCGGCCGTCATTGACCATGGTCTCGACCAGCTTGAAGTGGCGCGGATCGACCACATCCTCGCCCATGTCGCGCATCGTCGTCTTCATGATCTTGTACGACAGATCGACGGCGGTCTCGTCATTGAGCGCCAGTGGGCCGACCGGCATGCCGGCGAACTTCGCGGCATTTTCGATCATCGCTGGCGGCACGCCCTCGACCAGCATGTCATAGGCTTCGTTCATGTAGCGCAGCACGCAGCGATTGGCGAAGAAACCGCGGGAATCGTTGACGACGATCGGCGTCTTCTGGATCGCGCGAACGAAGTCGAGCGCCACGGCGAGGGCCCTATCGCCGGTCTCGTCGCCGAGGATCACCTCGGTCAGCGGCATCTTGTCCACCGGCGAGAAGAAGTGGATGCCGATGAAGCGCTCCGGGTCGGGGAAGGTCGCGGCGAGGCTGGTGATCGGGATGGTCGAGGTGTTCGAGGCGTAGATCGCGTCGGCGGCAATCACGGCAGCGACCGTCTTCGTCACCTCGGCCTTGACGTCGCGATCTTCGAACACCGCCTCGATGACGAGACCGGCCTCGGCGAGGCGGCCGTAGTCGGTGGTCGCGGTGATGCGGCCGAGGAGGGCGCCTGCCTCGCTCTCGCTTATCCGCCCCTTGGCGACGAGACCGCCGGCGAGCATTTCCGAATGGGCCTTGCCCTTGTCGGCGGCCGCTTGCTGCTGATCGATCAGGACGACATTGAGGCCCCCCTTGGCGGCGACATAAGCGATGCCCGCTCCCATGAAGCCGGCACCGATGATGCCGATGGTCTTCAACTCGCTTGCCGGCACGTCCTTCGGCCGCCGCGCACCCTTGGCGAGCGCCTGGGCGGAGACGAAGAGCGAGCGGATCATCATCCGCGCCTCGGTGGTGCGCAGCACTTCGGTGAAGTAGCGCTGCTCGACCTTGAGCGCCGTGTCCATCGGCAAGAGCAGGCCTTCATAGACGCATTTCACAATCGCCTTGGCGGCCGGATAGTTGTCGCTGGTTTCCTTGCGATAGAGCGAGGCGACGGCCGGCCAGACCTTGGCGCCGGCCGGTGAATAGACCGGGCCGGACGGCAGCTTGAAGCGCTCCTCGTCCCACGGTTTGACCGGCGAGACACCGGCCCTCAGCATCGCCTTGGCGGCTTCGAGCAACTCGTCATCGTCGACCACGATGTCAATTAGCCCCATCTTCAGAGCGCTTTCGGCCGACAGGGTGGTACCCTTCATCAGCATCTGCAGGGCGCCCTGGGTGTCCATCATCCGCGACACGCGCTGGGTACCGCCGGCGCCGGGCAGGATGCCGACCTTCACCTCCGGCAGGCCCATTTGGGCCGAACGTGCGGCGACCCGCGCATGACTCGCTAGAGCGAGCTCGAAGCCGCCGCCCATACAGGTGCCGTTGATCGCGGCGATGAACGGCTTGCCGCAGGTCTCCAGCTTGCGCCATAGCCGGGACATGCGGCCGGACCGTTCGAACAGATTGGCGACCGCCGCCTCGCCGTTTTTCATCATCGCCGCCTGAAACTCGTCGAACATGCCGCTGATCGACTTCAGATCGGCACCACCGGTAAAGGAGCCGCGCTTGCCGGAGGTGATGATCGCGGCCTGGACGGCATCGTCGGCGGCGATCTGGTCGATGATCTGGTCGATCTCGCTCATCGTCTCGTCGGTGAAGACGTTCATCGAGCGGCCCGGCATGTCCCAGGTGATCAGCGCGATGCCGTCATCATCCGTGTCGATCGTGAAATTCTGATAGGTCATCGTGCGCTCCCATCCCGTTTGTCGCTGTCACAGCTACGGCAATCTGCTGCTGTCGTGCGATGGTGACTGCACCGCCGCATGGTTCTTGTTGAGATAGTTTCAACCTTTTGCAGGGTAATGTGCCCCCTGTCTTGAAAAATAAGCCCTGGTGATGATCCGGTGACAAACCTTTCTTGCGCGGTCTGTCAGACGTCGCGGCCCCTCGATTTCACATTTTCGATGGCGTTTCAGCCGATCATCGACACCGCTGCCGGCGATGTCTGGGGCTATGAGGCCCTGGTGCGCGGCGCGGGCGGCGAGGGGGCCGGGTCGATCCTCTCGCGAGTTGCCGCAGACCAGATCTACCGGTTCGATCAGGCCTGCCGGGTAAAGGCGATTGAATTGGCCGCGAAGCTGTTTCGCCGGTCCGATCTTCGCTTGTCGATCAACTTCATGCCGAATGCGATCTACGAGCCGTCGGCCTGCCTGCGGACAACGCTGTCGGCGGCCCGCAGCAACGCGTTTCCGTTGAACGCCATCATGTTCGAGTTCACCGAGCGCGAGGAGCTCGCCGACATCGCGCATCTCGAGTTGATCATCGAGGAGTATCGCCGCGTCGGCTTCATCACCGCCCTCGACGATTTCGGCGCGGGCTTTTCCGGCTTGGCGCTTCTCGCCAACTTTCAGCCCGATCTCATCAAGGTCGACATGGAACTCGTGCGCGATATCGATAGCTCCTACGCCAGGCAGTCGATCCTGGCGGGAATCTTGAGCATTGCCCGCGACCTGCGCATCGCGGTGCTGGCCGAGGGCGTAGAGACGGCGGCCGAATTCAACGCCCTCAAAGCCGCCGGGGTCACGCTGTTTCAGGGCTACTACTTCGCTAAGCCGGCCTTTGAGGCGCTGCCCGCAAACACCATTGCGCTCGAGTTGTTGCCCGAACACGGTCCGATCCCGGCGATCGCCTGACGATACGGCAGGGCGCCGCGCACCGCAGCCCATACCCGCTGCCTCAGACCCGCTCGATGATCGTCGCCGTGCCCATGCCGGCGCCGATGCACAAGGTCACGAGTGCCGTCTGCTTATCCTGCCGCTCCAGCTCGTCGAGGACCGTGCCGAGGATCATCGCGCCGGTCGCGCCAAGCGGATGCCCCATGGCGATCGCACCGCCATTGACGTTGAGAATGCCGGCATTGATGTCGAAAGCCTGCATGTAGCGCAGGACGACGGCCGCAAAGGCTTCGTTCAACTCGAACAGATCGATGTCGGAAAGGCTCATCCCGGCGCGGGCGAGCAGCTTGTTGGTGACGTCCACCGGACCGGTCAGCATCAGCGCCGGATCGGAGCCGATATTGGCGAAGGCCTTGATCCGGGCGCGCGGCTTGATCCCGAGCGTCTCGCCGCCGGCCTTGGAGCCGACGAGGACGCCGGCCGCACCGTCGACGATGCCGGAGGAATTGCCGGCATGGTGGACATGCTCGACCGCTTCGATCTCCGGATGGGCCTGGATGCCGACAGCATCATAGCCGCCCATCTCGCCGATCTGGGCGAAGGAGGCCTTCAGGCTGCCGAGCGACTGCATGTCGGTCGTCGGGCGCATATGCTCATCCCGATCAAGGATCATCATGCCATTCTGATCCTTGACCGGGATCACCGACTTGGCAAAGCGCCCGTCGGCCCAGGCCGCGGCGGCCCGCCTCTGACTCTCGACGGCATAGGCGTCGACGTCGTCGCGGGAAAATCCGTATTTCGTCGCGATCAGATCGGCCGAGACGCCCTGCGGCATGAAATAGGCCGGGATGCCGACCGAGGGATCCATGACCCAGGCGCCGCCCGACATGCCCATGCCGACGCGCGACATCGATTCGACGCCGCCCGCGATGACGAGGTCGTCGGCGCCTTGCGCGATCTTCGCGGCGGCAAGGTTCACCGCATCGAGGCCGGAGGCGCAGAAGCGCGAAATCTGCATGCCGGGGGCGGCAAAGGCATAGCCGGCTTCGAAGGCGGCAGCCTTCGGGATCACGCTGCCGGCTTCGCCGACCGGATCGACGCAGCCGAAGATGATGTCGTCAACCTTGGCGGTGTCGATGCCGTTGCGATCGCGAAGCGATTCTAGCACCTTCGCGCCAAGGCGCACCGCGGGCACCTCATGCAGCGAGCCATCCTTCTTGCCGCGACCGCGCGGCGTACGAACGTGATCGTAGATGTATGCTTCAGCCACGAGCGTTGCCTCCTGTCCCAACTTTCGCGCCGCCTCGGGTCCGGGGGATATTCGGGCGGCTTTGGCTGACGGATATATGTCTTCCATTGACGTTTACGTCAATGGAAGACTCCGTCTGATTGTCGGCAGATCCTGGCACGTTGACATTAGCGCGCTCGGCGTCCGATCGGGCGAAGGGCGCTAACTCGTTGATTCTACAAATTGCGCTTTGCCGAAGGGTGATGCCGATTTTCCGGCCGGTGCTGGAGCGATTGTGGTTTGCACCGAGGGCCACAGGTCTTTCTAGATGGGACGCGGGGCGCGAAAGTCGATGCGGGTCGTTGGCACGCAGGTTTGATCGGCGCGGGAGCGCGGCCGTTCGGCGGTTCTGCTGGTGAGGAAGGTAAGAACGGGCGGCGTCGTCGAATTGTGGTGACCGGAGACTCACTCCGGTCGTTAGGCGCCGTTGGGCTGGCAGAATGGCGGGGCGGGGCGTCGCTTTGGATGATGTCGAGGCGCGAGAAATGAATTTGCTCGCGCCCTTTCGGTCCTACGCATCGGCCCGAAAATTAGAATCCATTTTCGGGCCGATGCGTCGACTCCGTCAGAGTGCGCGTCGTTTGTGCGTCCCCGTAGGACGCACGGCGCGTGAGTGCGCTTCTCAGGCGCTGGGAGGGTTTATTCTGTCAAGTCGTTCAGTTGAGAGCGGACGTAGTCGATCGTCTTGTCCATCGCGCTGATCGATTCCTCGATCTCGTGCTTTTGCTCCAGCAGGATGTGTCGCTGTTCTTCAAATCGTTCTAGCGACACTTCCATTTGCTTTTGCTTGCCATTCGGCTGATGGTAGAGCTCAATGAGCTGCTTGGCCTCGGTCAGTGAGAAGCCGAGCATCTTGGCGAGCAAAATGAGTCGCAGCCGCGTGCGGTCCTTGCGACTATAAAGGCGGGTGGTCCCCCGACGTGCCGGTGAAAGCAGGCCGCGATCCTCGTAGAAACGCAGGGTGCGGAGAGTCACACCGAATTCGTGCGAGAGGTCGCCGATTCGGAAGGTTTCCTTGTCTGCTAAGGGATCACCGCTGATTCCGAGCAGAAAGTCGATGTCGACTTTGCCTTCTTCTTCGAGCCTTTCGGCCATCGATACATTTGTCATTGCGAAGTTCCGATGTTGCCCCGAGGCGTGGAACGACCGGCCGGATGGCGAGCCTCACGCCCCTCCGTAGAGGAATATGGTCTGAAATGCGTCGCTTCAAAGACAATTTTTTCAGGACGCAATTTCCCAATTCCAGCTTCAAACCGGCTTGCGGGGCTATCCGATAGCGAATGGTAAGCGGTCCATGGCTTCTGATAACCGGTGACGGGTGCCCTGATGCCAACTGCGCCGCTGCCCCTTTCGCGTCGACTGTGGCGAATATGACGCAGTCCTAAGGACCGGGAAGCAACGGAAATGGCCGAGTTGAACGAGACGGAAGCAGTTGAGCGGCGTGCGATCGGTGAACCCTCGTCGCTTGATTCGCTCAACCGGACCCTCGAGGAACTCGAAGCCCGCCTGTCCCGGTTGACCGCGAGCCAGTCCCGCTTGGCCGAGCGGCGGCGTGGTGAGAGGTCTGACGCCGAGCCGGTCACCGATAGCGTTCCGATGCGTCGAGCTGTCGGTGACTCTCTGGCGCATGCGCCAGCTCTCAGCGTACCGGCGGTGGACCTTACCGACACCGTTTCCGAGATCCGCATGCGCCAGCAGGCGCTCAACACTCCTGGTGCTTCGCCCGCGTCGCATTCAGCGGACGAGGCCACCCGCATCGCCTCATTGCCGCATCCTGGGGCGGAGGCCGCGGCGCGCGCCGCCTCGTCGCGTCCGCAAGGGGGCAGCGCGCCGACGATCAACGCCCAGCTCGAACGCCTGCGCGAAGAGCTGCGGGCCGATATGGCCAAGAGCTTCCAGCCACGCTTCGACGACATGCGCGAAGCCGTCGACGAATTGCGTCGGATGATCTCCGAAAAGGTCAGCGGCGAGCGCATTGAGGCCGAGATCGCTCGGGTTCAGGAAGGGCTCAGCCAGATGGCGTCAAACGGCGCCGATGCCGCCGGCGTCAAAGGCCTGCGCGAGGAGTTCGACTTGATTCGCGCGCTGGTCGGCGATCTCGCCCGTGAGGACAGCCTCAAGGCCGCCGACGATAAGTGGGAAGACTTTCGCGCGACGATCACCAGCCGCGATGCCGAGCACAACTCCGAGCGCCGCAACATCAAGGATGAAATCGAGCGCCTCCGCCTGTCGCTCGGTGGGCTCGCCAGCGAAGAACACGTCAAGGCCGTCGAACGGCGCTGGGCGGAGTTCGAAAGCCGCTTTCTGGAGAGCTCCGGCAAGGATGATAGCGTCGACATTTCAGGTCTGCTCAAGAGCGAGATGACGAGCCTGCGGGAGAAGCTGGAGACGCTCGCTTCCGAGCAGACCGTGAAGGCGGTCGAGGAGCGCTGGGGCTCACTGGAGGAGCGCTTTGCGTCCCGGTCGATCGAATCCAGCATCGAGGCGCTGTCGACGCGCATGGAGCAGCTCGAGCAAACCTTGAATCGGCTGCCCGACAGTCTCGCCTTGAAGCCGCTGGAGGAGCGGGTGCAGGCCCTCGCGGCCAATCTCGAGGCGCTCGGCCAGAGCTTGAACAATGAGGCCGAGGACGAGCAGTTTGGGGTGATCGAAGAGCGCCTCGACGAAATTTCTCGTGCCATCGTTGCTGCGGCCACCAAGGTCCCGACGATCGACATGTCTCCGGTCGAGCGGGTCGAGGCGCGGCTGCAGTCGCTGTCGAGCCGTGTCGACAGCCTCGGCGAGGCCGATACCGAGGCGATGTCGGCCAAGATCGCCGAGCTTGCCGACCGCATCGAGAGCCTCTCGAATGGTCCTGCGATCGCGGCGCTCGGCGAGCGGATCGAGGCGTTCTCGGCCAAGCTCGAAACCTTTGCCAGCGCCAGCGATGGCGACGCCCGGCCCGATATCAGCGCCTTCGAAGAGCGGTTGAAGGCGGTTAACGAGCGGCTTGAAGCTCTGGCGGCCCCGGGAATCGATCTCGAAGTTGTCGCCGCGCTCGAAGAGCAGATCGCCCGGCTGTCCGATCGCATTGCCGAAGCCGGCGGCGCCAGCGCGCTGTCCGATCCGGAACTCGACGAACGGCTGGCGACGATCGAATTTCGCATCGAGGAGAACCGCGAGGCGGTGCTCGACGCGGCGCAGGCCGCAGCCGATGCCGCCGTTCGCCGAATGATTGAAAATGGTGGCGGCGCGCCGAACATCTATGTCGAGCAGCTAGCCGGCGATCTGCGGGCCTTGCAGGAAATGTCGCGGGCGAGCGGCGAACAGAGCCAGACCTTCTACGAGGCGATGCATGCAACGCTGCTGAAACTGATCGACCGGATCGACCGAATCGACAGCGATCTGTCCGAGGCTCGCACCACCGGCGCTTTCACGGCGAGCGCTGCGACGGCGAGGGAAACCGCGGCGGCCGATCTCCACGATGCCGACGCGCCGCGTGGTCTGCGCGGTTTGCTGAAGTGGCGCCGGGGTAAGTCGGCCAGCGCCGAAAGCCTCGATGAGACCGCTCATGACGATCGCCAGGAGCCTGAGCTCGGCGCCTCCGGGCCGCGGCCGCAGGCAATGGCCGAGGCTGAGGAGAACGACGACGAGATGGCGGTCGGATTTGACGCCTTTTCGTTGAGCGAAGCCAACCGGCCGTTGGCGATCGGCTCCGGCCAGCCGGATATCGTTTCGCTGATCGAGCGTGTCCGGGCGCAGCAACAACAGCAAGCCGCGCCGGAGGATCATGATGGCCGGGCGGATTTCATTGCCGCCGCGCGTCGTGCGGCGCTTGCCGCGGCCGCCGAGGCAGACGCGATGCGCAGCGGGCCGGAGAGCGCTGAAGAAACCGAGGGCAAGGCAAGCCTCGCCGATATCGTTCGCCGTCGCCGGAAGCCGATCCTGCTCGCCGTCAGCGCCGTCTTGTTGGCGCTGATGGCGCTGCCGCTCGCCAATGTCGCCTCGAAGATGATCGCCGGGAACGATGCCGACACGCCGGTCGTCGACGCGAAAGTGACGCCGGCGGCGCCGCAGAAATCCGCATCGACGGTGCCTTTGAGCACTGACTCTACCGCGATGGCGAAGGTGGAGACCCCGTCCGCTGCACCGAACCCGCCGGCTGCGCCGAACCCGCCCGCTGCGAAAGCCACCGCCGGCGGGACCATGACCGCGCCGACCGCGTCGACGGCATTGCCAGATCCGAAGAACGGCTTTTCGCTCGCGGATGGACCGAAAGGCGCGGGCTTTAACGGCATCAAGCCGGCATCGACAAGCGTCTCCGGAGCGGCCTCTGTGCCCCCCGCGGCGCCGGCTGCGCCGAAGGCCGACACATCCGCGGCGAGTGCCGCCATTCCTGCGGCCCCGATTTCGACTTCGCCTTCAACGACGGCTGCGATCGCGCCCGCTGACCTGCCGTCGATCCCCGAGGGGCTTGCCAATGAGGCGCTGACGAAAGCCGCTCAGGCCGGCGATCCGAAGGCGCTGTTCGAGATCGGGCTGCGGCTGATGGAAGGCCGGGTCGGGGATCCCGATCCGACGACGGCGTCCAAATGGTTTGCGCTCGCAGCCGAGCGCGGCTTTGCTCCGGCGCAGTACAGTCTCGGCACCCTTTACGAGAAAGGCAACGGCGTCGAGCGTGATCTGATCAAGGCGCGCGACGAATATCTTCAGGCGGCCGATGGCGGCAATGTCCGGGCGATGCACAATCTCGCGGTGCTCTATGCCACCGGGATCGACGGCAAGTCGGATCCCGCGAAGGCGGCGCAATGGTTCGAGAAGGCGGCCAGTTACGGCATGTCCGACAGCCAGTACAATCTCGGTATTCTTTATGCGCGCGGTGCCGGCGTCGATCAGGATCTGGTGAAGTCATTCACGTGGTTCTCGATTGTCGCCAAGGGCGGCGACAAGGACGCAGCCACCAAGCGCGATGAGATCAAGAAGGTGATGACGCCGAAGCAACTGGCGGCGGGCGAGGCAGCGGTGGCCGACTACAAACCGTTGACGCGCAACGAGGGCGCCAACACCGTCGATACCCCGCAGTCCTGGATGGGCGTGTCCGGCAAGACCCAGACGTCGTCGATCGACATGACCCGCGCCATCCGCAACATTCAGGCGATCCTGATCAAGCTCGGCTATGCGCCGGGCACGCCTGATGGTGTGATCGGTCCCAAAACCACGGAAGCGATCGAGAAGTTCCAGGCCGACTCCGGCTTGAAGCCCACCGGCAAGATCGACGAGGCGCTGATCCGCAAGCTGCTCGCGCGCAAGGACGGCTGACGCACCGGCCCGAAAATCGGGATCGATTTTTGCAAGCACGATGCGTCAACTCAAGAAGGTGGCGTGTCCTGTGTGCATCTGATCGGACGCGCGGCGGGCTGACGTTTCGAATCCTCAGCTTGCGGGCCGCGTCGTTTGCGCATTTTGATATTTGACAGCGACGTGGCTTCCCGCCAGAAGTGCCTTGCCCGTTGCATCGGCGGGCTGACGCTCAAGACCCTTCGGCCGCACGCCCGTGAATCTCTACCTGCCGATCGCGGAAATCTCGTTGAACGTCTTTGTCCTTGTCGGGATGGGCGCGGCGGTCGGATTCATTTCGGGCCTGTTCGGCGTTGGCGGCGGCTTCCTGATCACGCCGCTTTTGATCTTCTACAACATTCCGCCGGCCGTCGCCGTTGCGACCGGCGCCAACCAGGTCATCGCCGCGTCCTTTTCCGGGGCGCTCGCCCATTACCGGCGTGGAACGATCGACTTCAAACTCGGCACTGTCTTGTTGATCGGCGGCTTTTGCGGCTCGTTGCTCGGCGTCGCCTTGTTCACGCTGCTGCGCCGTCTCGGCCAGCTCGATCTCGTCGTCTCGCTGCTCTACGTCGTGTTTCTCGGCGGCATCGGCGGCCTGATGCTGGTCGAGAGCCTGCAATCCATGCTGCGCTCCCAATCGCAGGGGGCCGGCGAGGTGCGCCGGCCGGGCCAGCACAGCTGGGTGCACGGGCTGCCGCTGAAGATGCGGTTCCATCGCTCCAAGCTCTATGTGTCGGTCATTCCGGTGCTGGTGCTCGGCTTCCTGATCGGACTTCTCGCCGGCATCATGGGTGTCGGCGGCGGCTTCATCGCGGTGCCGGCGATGATCTATCTGTTGCGGGTGCCGACCAGCGTCGTCATCGGCACCTCGCTGTTCCAGATTATCTTCACCGCCGCGGCGACGACCATTCTGCAGGCGGCGACCAACCGCACGGTCGACGTCGTCCTCGCCTTTCTGTTGATGCTCGGCGGCGTCATCGGCGCGCAGTTCGGGGCCGAGGCGGGGCGGCGGCTGCGCGGCGATCAGCTGCGTGCGCTTCTGGCGCTGCTCGTGCTCGCCGTCGGTATTCGTCTTGGCATCCAGCTCGTGGTGACGCCGGAAGAGCCCTTCACCATCACGCTGCCGACGGGAGAGACCGGGTGAGCGGCGCGGTGCACAGCCACCGGCGCCCGCCTCGAGCGGCCGCTCGCGTGGCGGCCATCGTCGCTGTCGCCGCTGGGCTGAGCGCGCTCGTGAGCGCGCCGGCTCGGGCCCAGGACAGCAGCCGCGAAGGCTTCGAAATCGGCCTGTCGACCAACAAGATCTCGATCGGCTCGGACTTTTCCGGCGCCAGGCTTGTGGTCTTTGGCGCACTCGACAATGCCGACGCCAAGCTGTTGCGCCAGCAGCGCTACGACATTGTCGTCGTGCTTGTCGGCCCTCGCCAGCCGGCGGTGGTGCGTGAAAAGAAGCGCACCTTCGGCCTGTGGATCAATCGCGGCTCGGAAACCTTCACCTCCGTGCCGACCTCCTATTCGCTGGCGGCGACCCGGCCGCTCGCCGATGTCACCCGGCCGGAGCTGCGCGAGCGCCTGTCCCTCGGGATCAAAGACCTGCAGCTCGACAATCCACCGCCGCCGGGGCCGGCGGGCCTGTCCGCCGTCGATCTGCCGGCGGGCGAGAAGCGGGCGCAGGCCAATATCAGTCTGAAGGAGCGGCGCGCGAAGAGCGAAAGCGGCGCCGCCACGCTACCGCTTCCCTCGCGCCCGGCCGACCAATATGCCCAGGCGCTGAAGCGCATTCGCGAGTCGAAGGGGCTCTACAACCAGACCGTCGGCTCGGTCTCGTTCGTCAGCCCGACGCTGTTCCGCGCCGATCTGCAGCTGCCCGCCGATCTGCCGACCGGCACTCATGTCGCGCGGGCCTATCTGTTCCGCAGCGGCGTCTTCATCCGCGAGGCCTCGGAGCCGCTGCGGGTGGTCAAGTCCGGTATCGAGAGCTGGATCGACAATTTCGCGACCGATCACGGCGTGCTTTACGGCATCTCGGCGGTGATCCTGGCGATCTTCACCGGCTGGTTCGGCCGGCTGGTCTTCAAGCGCGACTGATCGACTGCGGAAGGCGGGATCCGGCGGGCGCGCGCTTCGGATCGATGTCGCAGGGCGGTGACGGCTGGCGGCATCCGCCTATCTGTTTGTCCCATGAGCACGACGGACGATATCCCCTTCGACAATGCCGCTCCGGCGGTGCGCGGTACACGCGGCGTCCCGCCGCGAGACGTTCACCATCACCGCATGGCCTGGACGCTTGGCCTTCTCGGCCTCGTTCCCTTCGTCATCATGGTGGGGCTTTTGGCCTATGCCGGGCGCGAATTCATCGCCTATCCGCAGATTATCCTGGCTCTGTCCGGCTATTCGGCGACGATCCTGGCATTTCTCGGCGGCATCCGATGGGGCCATGTGCTGACGCCCGCCCCGGAGTCGGGCCGCACGCTGTTGATCTCGGTGCTGCCGTCGCTGTTCGGCTGGGCGATGCTGTTCGTGCCGAGCCCCTTTATGTTTGCCGGCTATGCGCTCGGCTTCGCGATGACCGGCCTGTGGGATGTATTCGCGGCGCGCCGTGGCCATCTGCCGGCCTGGTTCGGCAGGCTGCGCCTCGTCCTGTCCCTGATCGTGACGCTCTGCCAACTCGTCGCCTTCGCCGCGACCTTCAGCTGATGACCCGCTGTCAGCCGGCGGCGAGTGCCGCAAAGCGCACGGGATAGACGCCGCTCTGGCCGATCATGCAGGCGAACGCCCGGCTGGCGTCGAAAAGCCCGTGAAACGCGCGATCCAAGACGTTTAGCCCGCCGGTGGTGACGCCGAAGGAGGGCAGGATCATCCGCTCGCCGTCGGTCGCAAAACACGCCCGCCGCGAGCCGCGGCCGGCCAGCCGCGCCACCGGATGGAGATGGCCCGACACCGCGCCGCGCCGGATGCCGACGCGCGGTTCGTGACAAAAGGAGAGGGCGCCGATCGCGACCGTGTCGCATGTCTCGCCGCCGATGCCGACGGGCGGCTCGGGATCGTGATTGCCGGCGATCCAGATCCAGTCGCGGCCCCGCATCAGATGGGATAAGGTCGCCCGTTCGCCGGCCGGCATCAGCGCCGCGCCCTTGCGGTCGTGAAAGGAATCGCCGAGACACACCACCCGCGCCGGTTGATACCGCTCAAGCGCGAGGCTAAGCAGCGCGAGCGTTGCGGCGGTATCGTAGGGCGGCAGAAACATGCCCCGGCGGGCAAAGGCCGCGCCCTTTTCGAGATGCAGATCGGAGACGACGAGGCAGTTTTCGGCCGGCAGGAACAGAACGCCCGACGGGTCGCAGGCGATCCGCTCGCCGGCCAACGCCATTTCGAAGGCTGCGCAGTCCTCATGCAAGCGCCGCCGCGCCAAAGCATTCATCGCCAAGGGGTCTCTCGTCCGCGTTGATTCGCGTTTCGTTCTTTTTGCCAGCGCCGATGGGCCGTTGGCAAGGCCCCAAGCGGAGCGGCGACCTTGCGGCGGGTGGGCGCAGCCTTTCACGGGCGTCCGGGCGCGGGGCCGCCTCATGGCATGTCCATCGCCATGGCGATCATCGCCTCTTCCGCCGCTTCGCGCAGATCCGCGTCGCGGGCCTCGCCAACAACGCTCTCGCGGCCGATCTCCAGCATCACCGGCACGGCCAGCGGCGAGATCTGGTCGAGATCCTGATGGACGATATGGTGCTTGATGCGGGCGAGCAGTTCGGAGACGCGGGCAACGTCGAGCAGCCCCGTCGCGGCATCGGCCCAGGTCGCTTCGAGGAGGATGTGGTCCGGCTCGTGCGCGCGCAGCACGTCATAGACGAGATCGGTCGAGACGGTGACCTGCCGGCCGGTCTTTTCCTGGCCCGGATGGCGCTTTTCGATCAGCCCGGAAATCACCGCGCATTGCCGGAAGGTGCGCTTGAGCAGCCAGGAATCGGCCATCCAGCTTTCCAGATCGTCGCCGAGCATATCCTCGTCGAACAGGGCGTCGAGCGAGAGCTGGCCCTTCGCGATCATCGCCCCCAGGTCCGCGCGGCCCCAGATCGAAATCGCATAATCGGTGGCAACGAAGCCGAGCGGCATCGCCCGGGCCCGCTCCAGCCGGCGGGTGAGCAGCATGCCGAGGGTCTGGTGGGCGAGGCGCCCCTCGAAGGGATAGAGCACCATGTGGAACAGCTTGCCGTTAGGAAAGGTCTCGACCAGGAGCTCGTTCGGTCCGGGGATCCGCGATTTCAGCTTCTGGATCGCCAGCCAGTCGCGCACCTGCTCGGGCAGCGCCGACCAGCGGGCGGGATCGGCGAGCATCGCCCGGACCTCCTGGGCGAGATAGGTGGTCAGCGGAAATTTCGAGCCGCCGTAATAGGGCACCTTCGGCTCCTCGCTGACCGCCTTGGTCACCAGACAGCTGGTCTCGACAATGCCCTCGAACCGCAGGACCTCGCCGGCGAAGAGGAAGGTGTCGCCGGGGCTCAAGGTTTCGAGAAACGCTTCCTCGATCTTGCCGAGCGCCCGGCCGCCGCGGCTGATCGCCGAGCGGGTGCGCCGCCGGACGAGCCGGATCTCCAGCATCGGCGCCTCGACGATCGTGCCGGCATTCATCCGATATTGCTGGGCAAAGCGCGGATGGGTGAGCCGCCAGGTGCCGTCCTCGGTCAGCCGGATCTTGGCGTAGCGCTCATAGACTTTCAGCGCGTAGCCGCCGGTCGCGACGAAGTCGACGACGCGCGCGAAGGTGGCGCGGTCGAGCCCCGCATAGGGCGCGGCCGAGATCACCTCGGCATAAAGATCGTCGGCGCGAAAGGGTTCTGCGACGGCCATGCCGAGGACATGCTGGGCGAGCACGTCGAGCGCGCCGTCGCGCAGCGGCGGGGTATCCTGGGCGCCGAGATAATTGGCGTCGAGCGCCGCGCGGCACTCCATCACCTCGAAGCGGTTGGCGGGCACCAGGATCGCCTTGGAGGGCTCGTCCATCCGGTGGTTCGCCCGGCCGATCCGCTGGGCGAGCCGTGAGGCGCCCTTCGGCGCGCCGACATGGATGACGAGGTCGACGTCGCCCCAGTCGATGCCGAGATCGAGCGTCGAGGTCGCGACCACGGCTCTCAGCGCGTTCTCAGCCATGGCCGCCTCCACCTTGCGCCGCTGGCCGACATCCAGCGAGCCGTGATGCAGCGCGATCGCCAGCGTGTCCTCGTTGATCCGCCACAGCTCCTGAAACAGAAGCTCGGCCTGGCTGCGGGTGTTGACGAAGAGCAGCGTCGTCTTGTGCGCCTTGATCGCCGCATAGATTTCGGGAAGCGCATAGCGGGCGGTGTGGCCCTGCCAGGGCACCCGCTCGTCCGATTGAAGGATCGCGATCTCGGGCTTGGCGCCGCCGCTCACCGTCATCAGATCGGCCTCGGGCGCCGCGCCCGGCGCCTGCGCCACCAGCCAGCGGCAGAGTTCGGCGGGGTCGGACACCGTCGCCGACAGCCCGATCGTCTGGAGATCCGGCCGCAGGCGCCGCAGGCGGGCGAGGCCGAGCGCCAGCAAATGGCCGCGCTTGGAGGTCACCAGCGAGTGCAGTTCGTCGAAGACGACATAGCGAAGGTCGGAAAAGAAGTCGGCCGCATCCTTGCCGGCGATCAGCAAGGCGAGTTGCTCCGGCGTCGTCAGCAAGATGTCCGGCGGCTTCAGCTTCTGGCGCTGGCGGCGCACCTGGCTGGTATCGCCGGTGCGGGTTTCCAGCGAAACGGCAAGGCCGATCTCGGCGACCGGCCGTTCGAGATTGCGCTGAATGTCCGTGGCGAGCGCCTTCAGCGGCGAGATATAGAGCGTGTGCACCCCGCGCGCCCGCTCGCCGGGCTTGCGCCGCCGGCGCCGCGACAGATCGACCAGCGCCGGCAGGAACCCCGCCAGCGTCTTGCCCGCCCCGGTCGGCGCGATCAGCAGCACTGACGCACCTGAATCGGCCCGCCGCAGCAGATCCAGCTGATGCGCCCGCGGCGTCCAGCCATGGCCGGCAAACCAGCGCGCGAACGCCTCGGGCAAAAGACTTGGCGCGGCGTCCGGCGCGGTCGGCGCGGGCCGGGAGGGGGAGGGCGAGGCGGTCACAAAGAAGAAGGTAGGGGCGCGGGGGCACCGTGGCTATGGCGGGGGAGAGGAAGGCGAAGTTCGCTGAGGCGCGGACTGGCTTTCAGGCTTTCCGGTTTCTCGCCTGTCTTGACCAGAAATTGAATACGTCACTCGCTTTGCCGTCCGGGTCATGGACGGTTCCATCGAAATCGATCCGGTAAGGCACGTCCGGGAGCGATCGTCCCCTCGGCCAGACCGAGTCGAGCAGGACGAGTTCTTTGAGGCTGGCGGGAAATTCGGATGGCAGGGCGGTCAGGTTGCAGTTCGCGACGGCGAGAGTCCTGAGGCTGGTGAGCGCGGCAATCGGCTGGAGATTGCTGATCTGCGTGTAAGAGCAGTCGAGGTCCCGGATGTGTCGAAGGTCAGCGATAGGTCTGAGATCGCTGACCTGGGTATAGGAGCATTTGAGGGACTGGAGGCTCTGGAGACTTCCGACAGGTTTAAGATCGCTGACCTGCGTCCGGGTGCAGCGGAGAGAGCGGAGGCTCTGAAGGTTCTTAAGGGCATTGAGATCGCGTACTCGCGTCGCGGAGCAGTTGAGTGACTTAAGGCTTTGGAGGTTTGCGAGGGGATCGAGATCACTGACCCGCGTCCGGGAGCACATGAGGTTCTGGAGGCTCTGAAGGCTTGCGACGGGTCGGAGGTCGCTGATCTGCGTAAAAGAGCAGTCGAAGGACTCGAGGTCGCGGACGTTTGTGACGGGCTGAAGATCTCTCAGCTGCGTGTGGGAGCAGTCGAGGGTCTGAAGGCTCTGAAGCTTCTCGAGGGGCTGGAGATCGCTGATCTGTGTGCCGGAGCAGTCGAGGGTCTGAAGGCTTTGAAGATTCCGGAGGGGCTGGAGATCGTTGATCTGCGTGCCGTAGCAGGTGAGGGTCTGAAGGTTCCGGAGCTTCTCGAGGGGCTGGAGATCGGTGACCTGTGTGCGGGAGCAGTCGAGGGTCTGAAGGTTCTGAAGCTTCTGAAGGGGCTGGAGATCGGTGATCTGCGTGCCGGAGCAGCCGAGGGTCCGAAGGTTCTGGAGGTTCCCGAGGGGCTGGAGATCGCTGATCTGCGTGTAAGAGCAGTCGAGGGTCTGCAGGTTCTGGAGGTGCTCGAGGGGCCGAAGATCGGTGATCTGTGTGCCGGAGCAGAAGAGGGTCCCAAGGTTCCAGAGCTTCTCGAGGGGCTGGAGATCGCTGATCTGCGTGCCGGAGCAGTCGAGGGTCCGAAGGTTCTGGAGGTGCTCGAGGGGCCGGAGATCGCTGATCTGCGTGCCGGAGCAGACGAGGATCTGAAGGCTCTGAAGATTCTCGAGGGGCTGGAGATCGGTGATCTGCGTGTGGTAGCAGCCGAGGGTCTGAAGGCTCTGGAGGTTCCCGAGGGGCTGGAGATCGGTGATCTGTGTGCCGGAGCAGAAGAGGGTCTGAAGGTTCTGGAGGTTCGCGACCGGCGCCAGATCGCGCAATTCGGTCTCTAAGCTCATGTAGAGCCTTGTAATCCACGGCACCCACCGCTCCGGCGGCGCTTCGCCGCGCAGGATCATTCGCTTCACCTCATCCATGTCGAAATCGGGCGGTGGCTCCTGCTCGGCGGCGTCCCCCTGCGCCGCGGAAACGCTCCCCTCTGTCGCAAACACAGGCCGCCGCCGCTTGCCGATCTCTTCCATTGTCCACTGCAGGAGGCGGCGGAACTCATCTTGGCTGGCGGCGAAGGCGAGGATCGGCTGCGCGCTGTGCGTCAGGAATGTCAGGGCCGCATGATAGGCCGTGAGGCTGGGATTTCCCGCCATCGCCGAGCCGATGGTGACGACGGTGAGCGGCCCTGCAGCGCTGTTACAGACACGAGCGATGACTCGCGCAATATCGCCGAGGAAACGCCCGCCGGTTTGGATGCCTGTGGCGAGCGCTTCCAGACCCTGCTGGCTCGCAACGGCGATCGATCCCTCCAGGCTCGCGACCAGCGTCTTCGCCTGGGGCGCCAGCAGCCCCTTCGTCTCGCGCATCGGCGCGAGGATGTTTCTCGTCTCCGCCGCGCGTTCGGCCGGCTTGTCGATCTGAGCCGCGAAAACCGCCACCCGCTGAACGAGATCGCGGCCCTCGGCAAAGCCCATGATCAGCCGGGCGTGTGCGGTCAGGATCGTTTCCAGCTCGGCGAGAATGTCCGGCTCCAGCGCCTCGCTCATCACCCCGGCGGGGAGCGGCGGGGTGAGCCGCTTGACGAGGCTCGACAGCGCGGTGCCGGCATCAACCAATGCGCCGATATTCAGCGCGTCGATCGGCGCGGCGGCAAAGCTTTGATAGATGGCGAACTCGTCGCAAAGGGTCCGGTGCGAATTGCCGCAGCGTTGCGCCAATGGCCCGGCGAAGCGATCGAGTCTTGCCTTCAGCCTCTCAAGCAGCGCCTGCTGCGTCGGATCGCGGCGCTCGGCCGGCGAGGGCGCATCGTCGGCGATCTCGAAACCCTCCGGCGTCGCGATCAGCGACGGGCCGGGCGCGGCGGTGGGCGGCGGCTCCCGGTCGAGATAGTCTGTGATCGATCGTGCGATCTGGACGCTCGCCGCGTGATAGCCGTCGTTTCGCGGCCGCCAGTTGACGATCGGCCGCAATTGCCCGCGCCGCGTCAGCGGCACGCATTGGCGCTCGGCAAAGACGTCGTCCCAATAGCAGGTTTCAAGGATGATCGGGATCACCAGCGCGCGGCGCGACTGCTGGGCTTTCAGGATCGCCGGCAGCTCCGAATCCCGGATATAGCGGGAGGCCAGAAAATGGCTGGTGACGAGGCAGAGGAAGATGTCCGAATCGCGCACCGCTTTTTGGATCGCCTGATCCCATAATTCGCCGGCCCTGAGGGCGCGATCGTCCCAGATCTGAAAGTCCTGTGACCGGCGCACGGGATCGAGACGCGTCAAAAACGCATCGAGCCGCTCCGTGTCGGCATGGGCATAGGAGAGAAAGACCTGCACCATGGATTGTAACGCTGCCATGATGCAGCTTTTCAGGCAAGCGATCGGCGCGCTGTCCCGCCGCGATGCTCGGCCCGCAAAGCGGAGTGGTTGCCGATAGGCGCCGACACGCCGCCGGCGGCGGCCTTACCGGTCGACACGCCGCTTGCAAAAAATCCGTCATGCAAGGGTTCACATCCGGCAAGGACGCGGCTATATGAGGGCCCGTCGCCGGGCCTGCACCGGATCGGCAAGCCTTGCGTCAGAATGAGCCGTTATTTGGCTCGGCGTAAGCAGAGCGCCAACGCGGCGCCTGTTGGGGAATAGGTTAACGGTAGACCCACGGACTCTGACTCCGTTAGTCCTGGTTCGAATCCAGGTTCCCCAGCCATCCCGCCTCTTTCCATGATTTCATGGCATGCTTCTTATCTGTTGAGAATCGTTTCGCCGCTCATGCTCGGATTGCTGAGCCTCGTTTGGACCTGAAGCTCTCGAACTGGTCGCGTCCCGTCGCCTGGTGCCGATGACATTGACGCGGGGTGCTATGGTCGCGTCGAGCTGCTGGCGGAAGGGGCCGAGCGACGCGATGCGCTCGGCGGGCCTGACGGTCGACGTCATTTGGTCGAGCATGATCAGCCGATGTCGAAGGTGACGCCCTGGGCGAGCGGCAATTCGGTGGAATAGTTGATGGTGTTGGTCGCCCGGCGCATGTAGGCGCGCCAGGCGTCCGAGCCGCTTTCGCGGCCGCCGCCGGTCTCTTTCTCGCCGCCGAAGGCCCCGCCGATCTCGGCACCGGACGTCCCGATATTGACGTTGGCGATGCCGCAGTCGGAGCCTTTGGCCGAGAGGAAGACCTCCATCTCTCGCAGGTCGGTGGTGAAGATCGCGGAGGACAGTCCGCCGCCGACGGCGTTGTGCATCTCCAACGCCGCGTCGAAGTCGGAATATGTCATCACGTAGAGGATCGGCGCGAAGGTTTCGCGCAGAACCGGGCCCTCGTGCTTCGGCATTTCGACGATCGCGGGCTTGACGTAATATGCGGTGTCTGGACCGATCTTTTGTCGCTCACCGCCATCAACGGTGCCGCCGAGTGCCTTTGCCTCGTCGAGTGCCGCGACCATGCCCTCATAGGCCGACTTGTCGATCAACGGGCCGACCAGCGCCGGCGTCTCCAGCGGATTGCCGACCGACACCGAGGCATAGGCCTTCTTCAGAGCCGGAACGATCTGGTCGTAGACGCTCTCGTGAACGAACAGACGGCGCATGGTGGTGCAGCGCTGACCGGCGGTGCCCATGGCGCCGAAGGCGATCGCGCGCAGTGCCATGTCCATATCGGCCGAGGGGCAGACGATGCCGGCATTGTTGCCGCCAAGTTCCAGGATGCACTTGCCGAAACGGGCGGCGACCTTCGGGCCGACGATTCGCCCCATGCGGGTCGAGCCGGTGGCCGAAATGAGCGCGACCGTCTCGCTGTCGACCATCGCCTCTCCGACGGCCGGGCCACCGATCAGAACCTGCGACAGTCCCTCGGGGGCCTCCTTTCCGAAACGGGCGAGGGCCCGGTCCAGCACCGCCTGACAGGCGAGTGCCGTGAGCGGTGTCTTTTCCGACGGCTTCCAAAGGACCGGATCGCCGCAGACCAGCGCCAGAGCCGCGTTCCAGCACCAGGGCGCACAGGGGAAGTTGAAGGCGGTGATGATGCCGACGACGCCGAGCGGATGCCAGGTTTCCATCATCCGGTGGCCGGGACGCTCGGTGGCGATGGTGAGGCCATAGAGCTGACGCGACAGTCCGACCGAAAAGTCGCAGATGTCGATCATCTCCTGGACTTCGCCGAGGCCCTCGGAGGGTGACTTCCCGGCCTCGATCGAGACCATGCGCCCAAGATCCTCCTTGGACTTGCGCAGTTCTTCGGCGAACAGACGCACCAGCTCGCCGCGACGCGGGGCGGGAACCATCCGCCATGTGCGGAAAGCCGCGCTCGATTTGGCAATCGCAGCTTCAGCCTCGGCGGCGGTGTGCACCTTCAAGGTCGCGACCGTTTCGCCGCTGACGGGCGAGACGACGGCCATGCCGCCCTCGACGTTCAACGAAGTGGTGACCCCACAATTCTTCATGGTTTCGGCAGTGACGGCGTCGAGCGGTTTGGCCGGCATGCAAGGTTCCCTTCTGATCACAGTCAAAGCGGTCGGACGACGATCGCAAAAGCCCCGGGGTTTCGACCATGCGCATCGCGATGATGCGGCGGTCAAGGCTCAAACGGTCTCTTGCGCGAGGTCGGCCCGGGCGCGGGCGAGCGAGGCGGCCTCGGTTTCGGCATAGCACCGTTGGAGATCGATCACCGGCGTGCCGAGATCGGCCTCGAAGCGTTCGCGGTTCGGGTTGGCGGCGAAGGCCTGGGCCGCCTCGTCGCCGAGGTTCGACTGAAAGATGCCCGCCGCCGAGACCGGCAGAAAATCCTCGTAGACGATCGGGTCGGCCCGCAGCACCCCCGCCGCGATCAGATCCTCCGTCCCGGCGGAGGGCGCAATTGGCGAGGCCGGCTTGTCGGCGACGCTGTAGCGGAAGTAACCAAGCCCCTGGCGGCGGATCTCTCCGAGATCGTCCGGGAAGGCTTCGAAGGTCTTGGCCAGCGTCGCCATGTATTCGTCAGCGTTCGAGCCGTCGGCGGCGGGGCGAACGATGGCCCGGGTCTCGTTCAGCAAGCGGTCGTAAAGAGCCTGCCCCTTCGGCGTCACGGCCAGGCCGCGCTGCTCAATCTCGCCGAAGCGCGCCGTATGGCTTCCCGCGACCGTCGTCTCGCCGTTGGAATAGGTCACCGGCTCCTCCAGCGCCTTGAATGAGGTCTGTCGCAGCAGGATCGGCACCCGCCGGGTCGGGGGTCCCTCGATGACCGCCTTTGGCTTGATGCCCCATGCGGGCATCAAGCGCTGGACGGCGTCGATATCGAGGGTGCGGGGCGTCAGATGGTTGATGTGCGGCCCCTTGAACGCGACGACGTCGGCGACAAGCCGGTGCGCATCGTGCAGGCACTTGTACAAGTCATGATCGACATTGGCGTCTGGGTGCCAGCGGAAGGTCTCCAGCGCCTCGGCGACGAAGGCGGACGCATCGGCCTCGTCAAGACCGCCCTCGGTCTCGGCCCTCTCGATGAGGGCGAGGCAGCCATCGGTGAAAATGCGTCTTTCGGCCAGCACTCGCGCCGCTTCGCTGCGAAGCATGGGGTCGTCGATCAGGTCGAGCCGCAAGAGCGATGTGAAGACGCGAAAGGGATTGGCGCGCAGCGCTTCCTCGTCGACGGGGCGAAACGCGGTGGAGTGGACCGGAACACCGGCGACGGAGAGGTCGTAGTATCCGACAGGATCCATGCCCATCACGGCGAAGAGCCGGCGCATGGTCGACAGTTCGTGCGCCGTGCCGAGACGGATGGCGCCATGCCGTTCCTCGCTGATGCGATCGAGCTCGCCCAGGGCGGCGAGGCGCTGCTTCTCGACGTCGTCCCCGGCCAGCGTTGCCTCGTTCACCTCTCGCACGAGGTCGAGGAGCGAGCCGTAGGCCGGAACTTCATGGCGATACATTGCCGACATGGCGCGGGAGAAGCGGGATCGGATGTGGTTCGAGCTGATGGGTGTCGAGCTCAAGGTCGAAACTCCCAAATTTCGCGTCTGTCAGAGGCTGAGATGCTATGTTGTCCACCTTGTCCTGCGCCAACGATGGATCCGTCTGACTCCATTCCAAAACAGCATATCGGATTGGGGGGGTGGCGAAAATTCCGCCGCTGCGATCGCGCAAGCTCTCTCCGCCGGTTGACAGTCCGAAGGCGAGGGAGAGGCGGGGAATTTCATTCGTCCTTTGGGCTTAATGCAGCCAGAGCGGCGAGCCAGTTGCGAAATGCCACGAGGGGCGGATAGTTCGCCCGTTCTCTCGGCCAGATCAGGTAATAATTTTCCCGCGAGCGCATGGGCCTGTCGAGAAGCGGGACGAGGTCGCCCATCTTGATCTCGCGCTCGATGAGGAATGTCGGCAGGAGCGCGACGCCGAGACCGGACATGGCGGCCTGAGCGATCGTCGCGAACTGATCGAACAACATTCCGGTCAAACGATCGGGAACGACTGCATTGGCCGCAAACCATTGCTCCCATGCATCCGGCCGGGAGGCGATATGGAGAAGCGGCATTTCCAGGATATCGCTCGGGTGACGGATGGCGGGATAGCGAGCGAGCAGTTCGGGGCTCGCCGCCGGAATCACGTCCTCCGTCATCAGCATGAGACTGTCGGTGCCGGGCCACTGAGGCGAGCCGAAATGGATCGCGGCATCGACGGGATCCTTGTGGAAGTCGAATTCCGTCAATCGGGTCATCAGATTCAGCGTGATGCCCCGGTTGCGTTGCAGAAAGTCGGGAAGACGCGGCGAAAGCCACCGTGTGCCGAATGTCGGAAGGATGGCAAGGTTTAGGGTGCCGCCCAAAGGGTTCGCACGCAAATTCAGTGATGCCGTGGAGATTCTGCGGAGCGCTTCGCGGATATCGACAGCATAGGCTTCCCCCGCGGCGGTGAGCCGCACGGTTTGCCGTTCGCGAAGGAACAGTTCGACCCCCAGCTGTTCTTCCAGTGACCTGATCTGCCGACTGACGGCGCTTTGGGTCAGATCGAGTTCCACAGATGCAGCCGTGAAGCTTCCCGTCCGTGCTGCCGCCTCGAACGCGCTAAGAAGACCGATGGAAGGCAGGAAGCGACGGGGAGTCTTCATCCGGATTATCTGGCCCGACATTTTCAGGAAAGGCAACGATTCACTGCGTTCGCTGTCGCGAAATGGGCCGTCGCGCGAACCATCACATGAAACCACTGAACGGCCGGCGTCTGACCGCAGCATGGACGTAGTCGATCATCGTCACGAAATCGAAGACCGGACGTTGCGTCGCGGCCTGCACGGCGGACGCATAGGGAGGCAGGTCGCTGCATTCCAGAAGGATGGAGCCGAGGTCGGGATGGTCGGAGACGAGGCGTGAGGCCACCTCGACAACTTCGGCTTCGATTGCCGCCGAATCGAGCGTGCCCTTCTCTTCGAGAATGGCCTCCCGAAATTCCGTTTGCCCCTGCATGCCCGCCACCACCGTCGGAATGCTAAGATCGATTCGGCAGGACGACAGGTGTTTGGGTGTCAGACAGTCGGAATTGGCGGTGATGATGCCGACCGGCTGCCCGGTCATGGCGTGGATGAACGGGATCTGCATCAGGCTTGACAAAAGCACCGGCACGTCGACCGCCGCCGCCACCTCCTCCTGAAAGAACGCCATGAAGCCGCAAGCCCCGGTGATCGCCTTGACGCCACGGCGCTGCAGTTCGAGAGCGGCTTCGATGAAGGCCTCGCACAGACCCGGATCGCGCTTGTGGAGGAGACGATCGATCGATGCGCCTCGCACCTCCTGGTACCGGACAGGGTAGGCGTAGGTTGTCGCATTGCCGACGTTGCCCGGTACGCAAGGATAGCTGGCGTCCAGGATGAGAATGCCGATCGCTTCGCCGTACCAGGACTGGGTCGGTCGTTTTACCGAATACACGGTCATTGCATTGATCCGGAGCGGGGGCTTGGGGACGGAGGATGATCCGGGCCGCCGCTTCTGCGGCCCGTCTCCTGAGACAAGGCTACTCGACGAGCCGGGGCTTGCCGACATCGGCCGCTGAGGGATCGAGTTGGTTGGCCGTCAGGATCGATTTGATCGTCCCATCCTTGTGGAAAGCCGCGATGTCCCGGTCGATCGCTTTGGTCAATCCCGCGTTGCTTTTGCTGATCGGCAGGCCGGCCTGCGCTGCCCGCCGGGTCGCGTCGACACGCTTGTCGGGCTTGGCGACCTTGATCTGCAGGCCTTGGAAGCCGCCCTTCGCCTGGGCATAACGACCACTCGCATAGCCGTCGACACCGACATCGATCCGGCCCGCCTGGAGATCGCGCGAAAGCGCCGAGGAGTTCGGGTACAGCTTGAGATCGGCGCCGAGAAGCTTCTGAAGATCGGCCACCCACAGATAGCCTTGAACGGTTCCTACGGATTTGTCCTTGAAATCGTCGACGGAGGAATAGCCCTCTTTAGAGTAGATGCCCATCTCATCAGTGTAGAGGGGATCGGATAGGTTGACGACCTGGGCGCGTTGAACCGTCCGGTACCAGTCACCCGTCGAGACGTCGGCACGCCCCGTCAGGATGTACTGGATCGCGGCACTTGGTTCCGTTGCGATCGGGTAGACCTTGAGGCATTCGCGTTTCGCGATGGCATTGACGATATCCCCATCGACGCCCTGCAATGTTCCGTCGGAACCAAGATACGAGAACGGCGCATAGGTCGTGGCGGCGACAGTCAGCTTGCCAGGTTCCACGGTCTGATACTGGCCTGATGGCTTGCAATCCTGCGCGGAAGCCGAGCCGGCGAAAAGCCCTGCGGCGACAACCAGGGGTAATACTGAGATGGTCGTGTTGGTCATTTGCTTTTCCGAATAGTTGTCAGGGTTGGACATACATTTCAGTTTGAGGCGCCGGCCGCGCTAGTGTTCCAATTCCGACATTTGGTCCCGTGTTGTGGGGACTGTTCAGCAACCGTCGGAATCGAAATGACCACAAGCTAAGGTTGTAACCATCGTGGATTTTTCGAATTTGACATTTGATTCAACGGACGACTCCAACTGGAATTCAAATGTCAAATTCAATCCACTAGGACGCGGTGTAGCGGCTCAATCGTTTCTCCAGGCGAGAAACGAGCAAGGTGGCCGGCACGCAGATCGCGGCAAATAGCAGTCCGGCCAGGACGAAGATGGGCATGTAGTGAAACGTATTTGAGCCAACGAAATAGGCTCTGCTGATGAGTTCTGGCAACGCGATGGCGAAGCCGAGCGACGTGCCCTGGAACACCAGGATGGAAAATCCCAGAAGTGGCGGCACCGCGATGCGCAGTCCCTGCGGGAGAATGATGTCGCGAAGTTGATCGCGGCGCGAGAGCCCGATCGCGATCGCCGCCTCTTTCTGTCCATACGGCACCGCCTCGAGACCGGCGCGAATGATTTCGCTCGTATAGGCTCCGGTACTTGCCGCAAGAGCGGCGACGGCCGCGGCATAGGACGATAGGGCGAGACCGGCGGACGGCAGTCCGAAATAGGCAAACTGGAGCAGGATGAGGACGGGCGTTCCCCGCCCGAGCTCGACGACGAAGACGGTCAGGGCTTGCAGCGGTTTCGATTTTGACTGGATGCCGAGCGCGAAGACCAGCCCGAGAAAAATTCCGATCGGAATACTGGCGAATGCGACCTCGACGCTGACCTTAAGCCCCTCGAGAAGCAATGGCAGCCATTCGCGCCAGAATGACAAGGTGTCTATCATCGCGCTACCCTCAGCCGGAGCGTCAGATCCGCCCAGCGCGCGATCACCGCGAAAGGAAGGCTGATTGCGACGTAAATCAGAGCGGCGATGACGTAGATGTCGAAGCCGGTAAAGGTTCTCTGCGCCAGCGCATTGACCTGAAATGCAACTTCCTGGACCCCGATCAGCGAAGCGATCGACGTATCCTTCAGAAGGCCGATGGCGAACGTAACGGCACTCGGCAAAGCAGTACGGAGCATCTGTGGGACAATGACATCGCGGAAGCGATGATATGTGCGAATGCCGAGGGCGGTTGCCGCTTCCGTCTGGCCGATGTCGAGGCCGGCATAAGCTCCCCGATAGATTTCCGCCATGTTCGCAGCGGTGATGAGCCCCATTCCAATGACGGCCGAAATGAACGGACTAAGGCTGATATCGCCCGATCCGACGCCGAAGAAGATCAGAAAGAGCCAGACGATCGGGGGGATCGAACGAAATGCCAGGATGAAGCCGGTGGCTGTCAAACGGACCGGCCTGGTCTTCGCCATTCGCATCATCCAAATCGGAAACCCGAAGATCGCACCGACGGCGAAGGCCAGAAAGGTCAAAGCGATCGTCAAGGGAACCCCAGCGAGGATGGACCAGAAGTTTCCCGCCATCACCGGTCTCGCACTGCGTGAAGAAACTGCTGGGTGCGCGCGGTCTGGGGTGAACGCATGATGGCGGCGCTTTCGCCATGTTCGATGATCCGCCCGTCCGCCATGACGATGACACGGTCCGAGACGTTCTCGGCGAACCGCATCTCGTGTGTCACGACGATCATCGTCATACCGGTTTCGGCGAGCTCGCGCATGACGGTCAAAACTTCGAGGCCGAGTTCTGGATCGAGCGCGGAGGTCGGCTCGTCGAACAGCATCGCCTTCGGATCGAGCGCCAGCGCCCGGGCTATCGCGATACGCTGCTGCTGGCCACCGGAGCAACGCGACGGATACTGTTCGGACTTGTCGGCGAGCCCCACTCTGCGGAGGAGTTCCATCGAGCGTTCGTCGGCCTCTTTGCGAGGCCGCTTCAAGACCCGCTCCTGGGCGAGACTGACATTGCGCAGAACAGTCAGATGAGGAAACAGATTGAAGGATTGGAACACCATTCCCACCGTTCGGCGCAGCCTGTCGAGATCGGTGTTGGCCGGCCGGGCCTCGCAATCCATTTGAAGATCGCCGACGGCGATGATGCCGCTGTTGGGAGGCTCTAGATAGTTGATGCATCGCAGCAGCGTCGACTTTCCCGAGCCGCTCGGGCCGATGATCGCGACGACCTCACCGCTTTTGATGCGGAAATTGATGTCATCCAGAACGACATGCTTGCCGTAGCGCTTCGACACGCTGTCCACACGAATGTCGGTCATGACGGGCTCCCCTTCCAGTGCGGGCAGGAGCCTTGGGACGGCGAAAATTGCTGCAAGTGAAGCCTCCCTCAAGCCGCCCCTTTGATCGCCTCGGACCGGACCGAAGCCCGTCGGGCATCGCCTGTGGCACGCTGCCAGCCGCCGACACCGTCATTGCTGGGCTGGAGCGCCCAGACCGTTTCAGCAGCGTCGCGAACGGCTGCGGTGACATCCCGTGGAAGCCGTGCATCGCCGATCGTGCGGACGTCGAGCCTGGCCGCCTTGAGCTCCGAAAAGAGGGGTGTATGGCTGCGCGCGCCCAGCAGAGAAACGATGGCGTCGACGTTCTCGACCGGCTTGCGAACCTCGTCGAAGACGCCTTCGAGAACGGCTCGCCGGTCTTCCATTCGCACCAGTCGGGCCCGGTCGATAATCTCGATCCCGCGCCGTCCCATCTCGCGCAATAGAGAGAATGCCGTGGTGATGCCTTCGCCCTGACCAGGATGCAGCGTCGAGGTCACCAGGGTGACCTTCTTCCAGCCGGTCGATAATCTTTCGGCCGTCAGCATCGCAGCGAGACGCCCGATCTCGTCGCGAACGAGGACATGCCCTCCCTCTAGGGGGGCGTCGTAGGGGGCGTAGGACGCAACCCTGCCGGCGGCCTTTTCGTCGCTCAGGGGAGTCGAACCCGTCGCCAAGAAAACCACGGCCGGGTCAAGGCTGAGAACGCGCTCCATGCTGGCTTCGACACCGGTGACCACATCGACGTCGAGGCGGTCAAGTTCGTCTTCCCACCAGCCGATCATCTTGCGAAATTCCATCCGAGAGGGCGTTTTTGACCACTGCTCCAGCTGGCCTCCGAGCTGATTTCTCGCCTCCATCAGCTTGACCTCGAAACCTCTGAGGGAGAGGCGGCGAGCCGCTTCAAGACCGGCTGGTCCGCCACCCACCACCAAAGCCGACCGCGCTGCCCCGATCGGGCGGTCGATCTCGTCCGGCCGACGGCCAAGCTCTGGATTGACCATACAGGTCAAACTCTTGTGGTCGAGCAAGGAGTTGATGCAGACATTGGCGCCGACGCAGGGGCGGGTCGCAGCCCGGCTTCCTTCGAACCCTTTCGAAAGAAGTCTCGGATCCGCAATATTGGCGCGCACCATACCGACGAGGTCCGCGTCGCCGGAAACCAGAATCTCCTCGGCGAGAGCGAGCGTCGTGACGCGTCCGACCGTCGCGACCGGAATGTCGACGGCGTCTTTGACCGCGCGGGCGAGGTGTCGGAAGGAGCCGTAGGGAGCCGGGGTGGGCGCCCAGTGGTCGATGCGGGCGAGCGTGCGAGTATTGTTGCCGGCGGTGACGCTGACATAGTCGACTTGCCCGGTGTCGGCGAGGCGTTTTGCGATCCGCGCGGCTTCTGCGGCGTCGATGCCGTCTTCGACCATCTCGTCGCCTGGCAGGCGGATACCGATGATCGCATCCGGCCCCATGGCCGTTCGAACGCCCGCCAGAATTCGGCGCGGGAACAGTGTTCTGCCCTCCAGGTCGCCACCGAATTCGTCCGTCCGGCGGTTCATCGCCGGCGACAGAAAGCTCGCAAGAAGCATGCCGTGCGCCATCGTGACCTCGACGCCGTCGAGATGGCCCTCTCGGCAGCGCGCCGCGGCCGCCTCGTAAAGCCCCGCAATCGTCTCGAGTTCGTCCGCCGTGGCCTCACGCGACATCTGGAAGGTGAGTTCGGAGCGTTCCCAGGACGCCGAAACGATCGCATCGCCCGTCGTTTCCATCGCGCCCACATGGGCGAGTTGGGCCAGCATGAGGCCGCCCTCGTCATGAACGGCTTTTGCCAGGTTCCGATAACCGGGAATGATGCGATCGTCGACATTGACGAGGGTCAAGCCATCCGCCCAGACTTCGGACCACAAGACCGGTGTAGCACCGGTGATTTGCATGCCAAGTCCGGCCCGGGCACGCTGACGATGATAATCGATGTAGCGCTCGCCCGGCAGGCCGTCCTCCGCCAGGCCCGGCTGATGGGCGGGGAGGTAGACCCGGCTGCGCAGCTGCTGATTTCGCAGTGCGATCGGGGCTGAGGCCAGCGGATAGCGCCGGCGCAACGGCTCTGACATGATCTGAACCTCCCGGAATGGCTATTGGTTGAGCGAAGCCAAGAACTGCCTTCATAATGGACATTGAACGATGGTTGGAAACCGACTTTAGTTCACGAGGTCATGCCAAGCGGGAATGACTGGCCGTATTTTATCGTTTCTCGTCCACTGTCCGACACGCGCCTTCGGTCAGCACGAAGGCGCCGGATGGCCGGGGTTGAAGCTCAGATCCGCGAGAAAAAGTGAGCGATCTGGCTGCCGATCTCGTAGAAGCTTTGGCGGGCGAACCGAAATTTCACGGCGGACGGCTCGGTGACGGGAAGGGGGAGTTCCTCCTCGCCGATTTCTCCGGCGATATGGCGTGCGATGGCCTTGCCGAAGACCGTTCCTGGGCCGATCCCCCGGCCATTATAGCCGCTGACCGACAAGACGCGCTCGCCGTACTTGTGAAGTTTCGGCACCGCATCGGCGGTCATGCCGATCGTGCCGTACCATTCGGCCTCGAATTCCACCGCGGCGAGCTGCGGAAAGAGGTGTCTCAAGGTTCGCCGCGCCCAGCGCCTGTGGATCACCGTTCCGGCCCCTCGCAAGGCGCCGACGCTTCCCAGGATGAGGCGGTCATGGCGATCGAAACGAACCGAGGTGAGGACGTCCTTGGTGTCCCAGCAGCCCTGGCGTTCGGGAAGCACAGAGTGGGCGAGATTGGAGGAGAGCGGTTTTGTCGCGATGTTGAAGTAGGGAAGATGGACGATCTCCTCGCGGATGGTGGACCACGGGGCGACCGTATAGGCGTTCGTTGCCACCAGCACCCAAGCTGCCGACACCGCTCCATGCGGCGTCGACACGGACCAATTCCGCCCCTCTCTCCGGCTGCCTGTGACTGGACTGGACGTGTAGATTTCGGCGCCGGCCTTAAGGGCTGCCGCGGCCAGCCCACGGGCATATCCGAGGGGTTGGATCGTCCCGGCCCGGTGATCGATGAGACCGGCGGAATAAACCGGCGAGCCGGTCTTCCTGGCCGTCTCTGCAGCGTCGAGGAGCTCGACCGGGGCGCCCAGGGCTTGCCACTGGCGGGCGCGCTCCGCTAGGTTCTTCGCCCCCTTTCCGCCGATCCCGCAGTGAAGCGTGCCGTTTTTCACCGGTTCGCAATCGATTTTGTAGTGTTCGATGAGCTCGAAAACCTGCCGCGGCGCGTCGCCGAGCAGGCCCAAGAGCCGGTTGCCGTAAGTCGGACCGAGGATCGCGGGAAGATCTTCGGGCATCATCCAGAGCCCGGCATTCACCAGGCCAACATTTCTGCCCGAGCCGCCATATCCGATTTCGGCCGCCTCCAGGACGACGACGCTCAATCCCCGGCCGGCGAGATGAAGCGCCGCCGATAGCCCGGTGTAGCCGGCACCGACGACGACGACGTCGGCCTCGCGCTGCTCTCGGAGCATCGTTGTGATCGGGGCCGCGGGCGCCGTGCGCTCCCACAGACCGTGAGACGTCGGGTCGTTCAGCATAGCGACTCTCGAAAAGCTGGACAGCGGCCCCGACGGGACCGAGCGCCCGCCGTGCCTTCTTCGACGGGAGCGCAAGGCCGAGTGTTGCGGCTCAGGATATGATTTCTGGCCTGCTGCCGGTTTTTCGGACACGCAGTTAAGCTAACATAGCTTTCTCCTCGAACTCGACGGGGCTCATATAGCCCAATGTCGAGTGCCGTCGCTGGGGATTGTAGAAGCGCTCGATGTAATCG
>NZ_JAFMPP010000015.1 GCF_017349315.1 Jiella flava
CGATGATGGCGTCTTGATAGGGGCCGAGCTTGCCCGATCCCGCCGGGCGGCCTTGCTTGAGCGGTGCCACCGACCCCGTTGCGGCATAGCGGGCCTGCACCCGCACCGCCGTCGATGGCGCCACTTCAAACCGCGCCGCCATCGCCCGACGCGACCCGCCCGCCTCGATGCCCCGAACGATCCGAAGCCGCAAATCTGCTGAAACTGCTTTCCCCATGGCGCACCTCCAGCACCACAGAATCAGACTTCAGCAAAAAACGGAATCTCGATTCAGCGTTCCCGCCCGACGCTCTAGAGCATGATGCCGGATAGCGACACGACGTTTCGGATCACAGCATGCGGCAAAACAAGGGCTTGGAGTGGAATGGCGTTCCGGTTCATCGCATTCCGCTCCAAGAGCGCCGTGTGTCCCGATAGGACGGACAAAGACGCTCTCACGCATGGAATCGACGGTGTTGGGCTTGCGAAAGCCGATCCCGATTTTCGCGCCGATGGGGGAGCGTTCCCCGTCGTGTCCCATGTTTTTCGACGGTTTCTTTACAAAGGAGAAAACGAGGGTGGACAGGGCAAAAAGCGCTCTTTATATAGCCGCCATCCGCGCAACGCGGTGGCGGGTGATTAGCTCAGTTGGTAGAGCAGCTGACTCTTAATCAGCGGGTCGTAGGTTCGAACCCTACATCACCCACCAGACATTGTGTCGTGACTGTTCCAATCTTCATTCAGACCGTTTGATCGGCATATCGCTCGCCTGCTGCCGGCGAGGCACGGACGCAGGACAGGTCCCAAAGGCGATCGCCGCGGCTGTCCTTTGCCGCCGCTCTGGATCCTCCAGCATCGTGCTTTGCCGAAAATCGGAATCGATTTTAGGCAAAGCACGATGCGTCGATTCCCAGGGGGGGTGCCCCCCTTCAGCGTCCGATCGGACGCAGGGCACTCCAGGGTCGGAACTCGAGAATAATGGCCCGTGAGGGACGAGGGTATGGGCTCGTGAAGGTCGCACAGGCAATGGCGGAGACCGCAACCCCTCGTCCAGAGCTTGTCGAGGGTGAGCCCGTCAAAGAATGCATCCGCCGCCGGGCTTGACACCGTGGCGGCGGTCATCCTTGTGGCTCGACAGGCTCACCACGAGGGTGACGGCGGGAGGGATTGCAGCCCGCTTGTCTACCCCCGGCGCTTGATCTTCTCGAAATCGGCGGTTTCGTGATGGGTCCCGTACCAGATGATCGCGATCAGGAAGGCGATGCTGGCAAGCAGCATGAGCCAGATGGCGAAGTTGTTGTTGGCGAGGGTGAAATAGGCGGTTGCGCCATCCCACTTGGTGATCGGCGAGGTGTGCATGGAACGTGCTCCTGTGATCGTCGCGTCGGCATCGGCCGCGGCCCGTCCTGGAGACGGAGGTGGCGGCGAGGGGCGCGATGGGTTGGTTGATCGTGGACGCGCCGGGCGACTGCGAGGCCCCCGGCGCGTTCGTGTCGATTACTCGGCCGGCACCGGCGCGGCGCCGCCGAAGTCGCGGCCCTTGTCTTCGGCCGTCTCGGCGGCCGGACGCACCATGCCTTCCGGATAGGCCTCGATCGGCACCTCGACGAGGTCGAGGCCCATGATCTCGACTTCCCGCGGCACCCGCAGATAGCCGGTCGACTTCATCACCGCGGAGATCAGGTAGCCGGGCACGAAGCCGAGCAGGCCCATCACCGCGAAGCCGAGGAACTGGCCGAAGAAGTTGATCGGCGGGGCGCCATTGACGTTGGGATAACCAGCGGCGAAGACGCCGACGACGAGAACGCCGATCGCGCCGCCGCAGCCATGCACGGCGACCGCGCCGACCGCGTCATCGATGCCGATCTTTTCGATCCAGGTGGCGATCATAGGCACGACGATGCCGGTGACGGTCGCGATCATGAAGGCCAGCGGCGGGTACCAGAGATCGAGACCCGAGGCGACCGAGATGATGCCGACGAGGCCGCAGGACATCATCCAGAACGGATCACGCGTCTTGATCCAGCCGCCGATAATGCCGCCGGCAAAGCCCATCAGCGTGTTGAAGGCGAAGGACGATAGCGTTGCCGGCTGACCCATGATGTTGGTCCACTGGCCGCCCGGATTGTAGATGATGCAGCCGCCAAGGAAGCCGAAGAAGCCGACGATGATCAGCATCAGGCCGACGACGAGCAGCGGCACCGAATGGGCCTTGAGAGCGTTCGGCGAGCCGTCGGCATTATATTTGCCGATGCGCGGTCCGAGATTGAGCAGCACGCCGAGAGTGAAGGCGCCGGCGATCAGATGCACGCAACCAGCCGCACCGGCATCGTGGAAGCCGAACTTGGTCGTCAGCCAACCGCTCGGATTCCAGCCCCAGGCTGCCGCCAGAATCCACAACACCGAGCCCAGGACGATCGCCAGTACCAGGAAGGCTGTGAGCCGGATTCGCTCGATCACCGCGCCGGACAGGATCGAGGCGGTGGTCGCCGCGAACAGGGCGAAGGCCGCCCAAAAGACGCCGGTGGCATTGTCGGAGAGGTTCGGCCCCATGTTCAGCGACCAGGGCAACGAGGCGCTGGCGCCATCGGCGATCGTCAGGCCGCCGGGAAAGGCGTTGTAGATCCACCAGCCGAAGAAGAAGAAGGTCGGGCAGACGAAGGCGAAGGCGAGCAGGTTCTTGATCGCCGAAGCCAGAACGTTCTTGGCCCGCGAGGCGCCCATCTCATAGGCGAGGAAGCCCGCGTGGATGGTGATCATCAAGGCGGTGCACCACCAGTAGAAGATCTCCATATTGATCGTATCGGACATTTTGGTGGCGGCTTGGAGCTCCGCCACCTTTTGTCCAAGTTCGACGAGTTGCTGTTGCATTTGGCCCTCCTTGGCCCGGATCCCGCAGCGGCGAACACGACGCGGCGTGCCGTCGGCACGGGTAAAAACACTTGAGTCCTGTTGCAGAGTCTGCCGGGCCGAGCAGGCCCGCCCCGGCGGGCGAATGTCGTCTTGCGTTTCGGTTCGTCCTCGCCCTCAGACGATCAAAAGAGGCGTTTGCGGATGTGGCGGATTTCGCCACGGGATTCGGCACTGCGCCGGTGTCAGGGCATCTGGCGTTCGTGCAGCGGATGGGTGCGCAGGCGCAGCGGATCGTAGAACGGCGTGCGCACCACGTGGGCGGCGAACTCCCCGGCCGCGGAGACAACCTGGATCGCCGTGCCCGGCGCCGCAGCCTGTGGCACGACATGGCCGAGCGCCAGCGACTTCATCAGATAGCGGCTGTAGGTTGTGCTGTTGACGGTGCCGATGGTCTCGCCATCCTTGACCAGTCTCGCGCCCGGTTCGATCGCGATGGTGGCGTCGATCTCGAGTCCGACCTGAGCGCAGCGGATCTCGGCTTTGCGCTTCAAGAGAGCGGACTTGCCGTAAAAATCCGGCTTGTCCAGATCGATGGTCCATTCGGCGCCGACCTCGAACGGGCTGGTGTCGCCCTCCGGCATGTCGAAGGGGAAGAACAACAGCGCGCCCTCGACGCGGACGATGTCGAGACAGGCCCAGGACACAGGGATGACGTCGAACGGCGCGCCGGCGGCGAGGATCGCATCCCACATCGCCACCGCATCGGCGCGCCGGCAGAACACCTCAAAGCCGAGTTCGGCCGAATAGCCGCCCCGGCCGATCGAGACCGGAGTGTCGAACAACAAGGTCTCGGCATGCTCGAAATAGGACAGCCTCGACAGGTCGAAAGACGTATGCGGATTAAGGGTGGCGAGCGACGACGGCCCCTGCAGCGACAGGATATGGACGTCGTCATTCTTCTCCCAGGAAGCGTCGAGCCCGTCGAAGAAGGTGGCGATGACGTTTTCCAGGTCACCGCCGCCATGGGAGAGACGGAAGATGTCCGGCGCGTCGCGATAGACCAGCACGTCGTCGATCAGCGAACCGTTCGCATCGACGATGTTGGAGATGGCCGATTGGCCGGGTTTCAGCTTGGCGACGTTTGAGGTCAGCATGTGATTGAGGGCGCGGACGCTGTCGGAGCCGCGCACGTCGATCATGCGCAGTGCCGTGACGTCGAACAACCCGGCCTTGGTGCGCACCGCAACAACCTCGTCGTCCGGATCGGTGGCATAGGTTTGCGGAAGCGGCATGCCGTTCCATTCGCCGTCGAGCGTCGATCCCAGCGCCCGATGGCGTTCCTCAAGGGCGGAATGGCGGGTGATCTCGGCCATGATGGTTGTCTCCTCTCATCGCAGGCTTCGGCGTGCGGCTCAGGGCATCGGCGAGCGGGCAAGATTTCCCCGATCGCCGCGGAACGTCCGCGTCGTCGCCAAAGGGGCAGAACTTGGATCCGGCCGGCGCTCGCCGTCGGCCGGATTCGTCGTCAGTCGGGAGTGAAGCCCGGCGAAGTCGGGGCGCCGTCATCGTGACGCGACAGCCAATCGACGGTCGTCGCCCGGTAGTTGGTCAGGCCCTTATAGTCGGCGAGTTCCTCGGGAAGATCGCGCAGAACCCGGTGGAGGCGGCGCGCCCATTTCGGCACGCTGACCACTTCCCGCATCTTGATGAGGTAGCAGCGGATCGAAAACACGATCGCATTGGAACGGGGCAGCCGCCAGAGCGCCTGCAGTTCGACACGCAGATGCACCTTGTCGCCGACATTCTCCGGCGTCACGGTGGTGCGATCGATCCCCCAGCGGTGATAGTTTTCCGGGCTGGTATCGAGCCGCGGATTGACCGTCATCGTCCAATTCAGGCGGCGGATCGGCCGGCCGAGTTGGAGATTGAGCAGGAATTTCAGCGCTCGCTCGAAAACGCCCATCTCATGGGCGAGAGGGACCGGCCCGTGCCATTCGATGAAGTTCATGCCGAGGTCGAAATCCAGCGACCAGTCGGCCTGGGTGGTGACCAGGCCGGCATCCATCCAGAGATTGTCTTGGCGCTGGTCGAGCAGGCAGAAATCGCCCTGGCACTGCCGAGTGATGTATTCCATCGGACCGAAGGGCAGGGTGGCGGTGTCGCCGAAGGTGAAACGCTGGTCGAGACCGAGCGGACGGTTGATCCAGTGCCAGCGGTCGCCGTCGCAGGTCAGCGAGAACCAGGCCGGATAATCCCGCGCCATCGCGGTCATCAACAGCTCCAGGAGATCCCATTCGGCGGTGATCATATGCGGCAGTGACTGGCAGCGCAGCGGATCCTCCGCCAATACCTTTTCGCGGTCGATCATCTCGGCGACGTAATGCTCGTCGATGTCGATCGGAAATTCGGTCGCCGACTTCGCCGGCCCGGGCATGTGCTGCTCGATATTGACGGCGTACATGTAGGCGTCGCGGTCGAAGGGGAACGGGAAGCGCCGGATCGCTGCCTCGGAATTGGCGAAACTGTAGTCGTCCCGGAAGGTTTCTGTCCGGAAGAAGGCGTCGGTCGGCCGCTCGAGATCGAGAAACATCGCTTCGGCTCCCCGCCTAAAGATCGAGAACGAGTTCGCGGCCCTTCAGCCGCGAGACGCAGATCATGACGTGCTCGCCCGCATCGCGCTCGGCGGCGGAGAGAAAATGGTCGCGGTGGTCGAGCGTGCCGTCGGCATGGCTGACGGCCGTGATGCACTCGCCACAGGCCCCGCCTCGACACAGATGCGGAGCCTCGACGCCGATCCGTTCGATCGCTTCAAGGACGCTCTCGTCGGCGCCGACAGTGACCGAGCGCTGCGAGCGCCGCAGAAACAGTGAGAAGGGCTCGCCGCCGGCCGGCGCGACAAACCGTTCGGCATGCAGATTGGCGTTCGGCCAGCCGGCCGCCCGGGCATCGGCCAGGACCGCCTCGATCATCCGTTCTGGCCCGCAGACGTATAGATGCGTGCCGAGCGGCTGATTGGGGAGAACCGCCTGCACCTGAAGACGCTCCTGACGCTCGCCACAATACAGATGCAGCCGGCCGCCGAAACGGGCCGCCAGCTCGCGGCAAAAGGCGCCATCGTGAGCGCTCCGCACAGCGTAATGCAGTTCGAAGGAGGCGCCGAGCCGAAAGATCTCCTCGGCCATGGCGGCAATCGGTGTGATGCCGATGCCGCCGGCGACGAGGACATGGTGGCGGGCGCGGCGATTGACTGGAAAAAAGTTCGCCGGCGCCGAAAGGGTCAAGCTGTCGCCCTCGCGCAGCCGCTCATGGATGAAGGCCGAGCCGCCGCGCGACTCCGGGGTGCGCAGCACGGCGATCTCATAGGCGCCACCGGACAGGCTCGGCGCGGTCAGCGAATAGGCGTTGCGGATGACGCGCTCGCCGGTATCGATGCTCACCACCGTATGGGCACCGGCCGAGACCGGCGGCAGCGCGGTCCCGTCGGCCGCCACGAGCCGCAGGCGCCTGACCCGGGGCGTCACGGCCTCGGCTTCGCTCACCCGGACGGTGTATTGCAGAGCCCGCATCGCCGTTACAATCTTAATGCCTGGGGCAGGACGCCCGGGGCCTCGGCGTCGACGACGACGCCCATGAAGGCGCCGAGCCGCCGGGAATAATGATCGCGCACCATCAGATGGACGCCGCAATGGCTGCAGACGATCGGGCTGACGGCGACCGCTTCCATGATCCCCTTGCAGTGGACGCATTGTACCCGCCGGGTGCGGGCGCCGCGATGCTCGCCCTGCAGCGCCTCTCTGACGACGCCATGGGCCTCGGCGATGGCGCTGGCCGCGTTGAGAAAACTCTCGCTGCCGGCGAGATAGATCGCCGTGCCCATCTTCGCTCGGTCGAGATGGGCGTGAAAGGCGGTAAAAGCCGTGGCGCGGGAGGGGTGGGACAGGACGCGCGTGCCTGTCAGCCCGGCCTGTGCGGCTGTCGTCGGCCCCGCGAGCAGGACGGTCGCCGCCGCCTGTGCCGCGTCGTGATCGCCAAAGGCTTCGGCCACCGCATCCAGCCCAACGCCCTCGGCGCAGACGAGATGGGCCGCCGCTTCTGGCACGACCGCTAGCCTGCCCCATTTCGGCCGGCTCTTGACCTCTGACATGCACGCGAACCTTTTACCGAAGAGAATATTGGTTTCTTAAGAGTACCAAAGAATGTTTGCCTGTCAAAGCAAATTTGTTGGAAAAGATGCAGCTATCGCCACTGGGTAGGTTTTGTGCAGATCGCCGGTTTGCGGCTCGCATTACGCAAAAGTGCTGCCGCTTCCGGAACGCTCCGATCGCGCGTGGCGGTGCGCCGCGGGAGCGGCAAGATCGCCTTGAAACGGTCTGGCGTCGCGCTGATTTCGGCATACGGGCAGGTTGCTGGGAGCGGAGACGTCGCCTGGGGTGGTCAACGCTCTGCGCCACCAGATGGCGTTGCGCCAACGCGCCAACGCGGACCGCCGGGGAGCCCTGTCAAGGACTGCGCTGAGCTTCGCCGAAGCGGGCGGCCACGCCGGGATCCAATCCTGGCGCGGCGCGTCGATGGTCTGCCTTAGCCGCGTGGGACGGGTCACACGTCGAGCGCGTTTTGACGTTCCCACGTGGTGAAATGCTGGCAGTAGCGGTTCCACTCGTCGTGTTTCAGCTTGCAATAGGCGGCGCTGAACTCGCTGCCGAGCGCGGTGGTGAGGCCTTCATCGGCCTCGAAGGCGCGCAAGGCGTCGAGGAGGTTCAGCGGCAGCCGCGGCGCGTCGCTCAGGGTGTGGCCGTCGACATACATGTCGATGTCGCTGTGCGGGCCAGGGTCGGCATGGGTGCTGAGGCCGTCGAGGCCGGCCGCGATGATCGCCGCCTGCAGGAGATAGGGGTTGGCCGCACCGTCCGGCAGGCGCAATTCGAACCGGCCCGGCCCCGGCACGCGGACCATATGGGTGCGGTTGTTGCCGGTCCAGGTGATGGCGTTTGGCGCCCAGGTGGCCCCGGACAGGGTCCGCGGGGCGTTGATCCGCTTGTAGGAATTGACCGTTGGATTGGTCAGCGCCGCAAGCGCCGGCCCATGGTGCATGATGCCGCCGAGAAAGGCCGTGCCTTGGTCTGACAGGCCGAAGGGGCGGGCTTCGTCGGCAAAGGCGTTGTTCGTTCCGTCGCGATCCCAAACCGAGACGTGGCAGTGGCAGCCATTGCCGGTCAGGCCGCTGAACGGCTTCGGCATGAAGGTGGCGCGCAGCCCGTGCTTTTCGGCGACCGAGCGGACCATGAACTTGAAGAAGGAATGCTTGTCGGCGGTCTTCAGCGCGTCGTCGAATTCCCAGTTCATCTCGAACTGGCCGTTCGCATCCTCATGGTCGTTCTGATAGGGCTTCCAGCCGAGCGCCAGCATGTGGTCGCAGATCTCGGCGACGACCTCATAGCGGCGCATCACCGCCTGCTGGTCGTAGCAGGGCTTGTCGGCTGTGTCGAAACGATCGGAGATCGCGTCGCCCTCGGCGTCGAGCAGGAAGAATTCGGCCTCGACGCCGGTTTTCACCCGCAGGCCCTGTTCGGCGGCTTTCACCACCAACCGCTTGAGCACGATGCGCGGCGCCTGCGCGACCGCCGCGCCCTCCATCATCAAATCGGCAGGCACCCACGCGACCTCGGGCTTCCACGGCAGCTGCACCAAGCCGTCCGGATCGGGCATGGCGAACAGATCCGGATGAGCCGGTGTCAGATCGAGCCAGGTGGCAAAGCCGGCAAAGCCCGCGCCTTCCTCTTGCATCTGGCCGATGGCCTGGGCGGGCACCAGCTTGGCGCGTTGACCGCCGAAAAGATCGGTGAAGCCGATCATGAAATATTTGACGCCGTTTTTCGCGGCGAAGGCCGACAGATCGCTGGTCATTTTCCCCTTGCGCTCCTCCAATGGGTCAATGGACGCGCCTCCCTGTGGCGAAATATCCGGCGTTCAGGCCTTCACAGCCCCTTGTGGCCGGGGATCCAGTCCGTTCCGGCGAGCGGCACACGGGCCATCGCCGCCGCCTCGATCGTCAGTGCGACGAGGTCTTCGGGTTCGAGATTGTGCAGGTGGTTGTGCCCGCAGGCGCGCGCGATGGTCTGCGCCTCCAGGGTGATCACCTTCAGATAATTGGCCAGCCGACGACTGGCGGCGATCGGGTCGAGGCGGGCGGCGAGCGCGGGATCCTGGGTGGTGATGCCGGCCGGGTCCTTGCCCTCGTGCCAGTCGTCATAGGCGCCGGCGGTGGTGCCGAGGGCGTTGTACTCGCTCTCCCAGCGCGGATCGTTGTCGCCGATGGCGACCAGCGCCGCGGTGCCGACCGAGACCGCGTCGGCCCCGAGCGCCAGCGCCTTGGCGACGTCGGCGCCCGAGCGGATGCCGCCCGAGACGACGAGCTGCACCTTGCGATGCATACCAAGATCCTGCAGCGCCTGGACCGCCGGGCGGATGCAGGCAAGCGTCGGCTGGCCGACATGTTCGATGAAGACGTCCTGGCTCGCTGCGGTGCCGCCCTGCATGCCGTCGAGAACGACGACGTCGGCGCCGGCCTTCACCGCCAAGGCCGTGTCATAATAGGGCCGGGCGCCGCCGACCTTGATGTAGATCGGCTTTTCCCAATCGGTGATTTCGCGCAGTTCCAGGATCTTGATTTCCAGATCGTCCGGGCCGGTCCAGTCCGGATGGCGGCAGGCTGAACGCTGATCGATGCCTTTCGGCAGGGTGCGCATCTCAGCCACCCGGTCGGAAATCTTCTGGCCGAGCAGCATGCCGCCGCCGCCGGGCTTGGCCCCCTGGCCGACCACCACCTCGATGGCGTCGGCGCGGCGCAGATCGGTCGGATTCATGCCGTAGCGCGACGGAAGATATTGATAGACCAAGAGCTCGGAATGGCCACGCTCCTCGTTTGTCATGCCGCCGTCGCCGGTGGTCGTCGAGGTGCCGGCGAGGGTTGCGCCACGCCCGAGCGCTTCTTTTGCCGGGCCGGAAAGCGCGCCGAAGCTCATACCGGCGATGGTCACCGGGATCTTCAACTCGATCGGCTTCTTGGCAAAGCGGGTGCCGAGGGTAACGGCGGTGTCGCAGCGCTCGCGATACCCCTCCAGCGGGTAGCGCGACATCGAGGCGCCGAGGAACAACAGGTCGTCGAAATGCGGCACCTTGCGCTTGGTGCCGCCGCCGCGGATGTCGTAGATGCCGGTGGCCGCCGCTCGGCGGATTTCGGCGAGCGCGGCGTCGTCGAAGGTCGCGGATTTGCGCGGCGGTGTCGGCGGGTTGTGATAGGTCATGTGCTGCGAAATCCCGCTTCAGTAGGCGTCGGCATTGTCGATGTTGAAGGTGTAGAGCTTGCGGGCCGAGCCGTAGCGTCGGAACTGCGAAGGGTCGGCGCCGCGCATGCCGGCCTTGGACAGCAGCTGCTCCAGTGTCGCGTGATGCTTGCCGCGCATCTCCTTCTCGATACAGTCGGCGCCGAGGCTCTTCACCTTGCCGCGCACGAAAAGCTGGGCCTCATAGAGCGAGTCGCCGAGCGCGTCGCCGGCATCGCCCAGCACCACGAGATGGCCGGACTGGCCCATGAAGGCGGACATATGGCCGACACTGCCGCCGACGACGATGTCGATGCCCTTCATCGAGATTCCGCAGCGCGAGGCGGCGTTGCCCTTGATCACCAACAGGCCGCCGCGGCCGGTGGCGCCGGCATATTGTGAGGCGTCGCCTTCGACGACGATGCTGCCGGACATCATGTTCTCGCCGACACCGGGGCCCGCCGAGCCGTGGACGGTGATCGTCGCGGCAGCGTTCATGCCGCCGCAGTAATAGCCGACCGGGCCATGCACGGCGACGGTGATCTGGTCCCTGCAGCCGACGGCGACGGCATGGCTGCCGCGCGGGTTGCGCACCTCGAAACGGCGATCTTTGAGAGGCTCGCCGGTCCCGTGGAGTGCTTCATTGAGCGCGCGGATCGAGGTTGTCGAAAGGTCGAAGGCGGGCATCGGCTGAATCCTGCACAAAGCAATCAGGCGGCGAGCATCTTGTCGCCAGTGCTGCCGTCGCGGTCCCAGAAATAGACGGCGGCCGGTTCGGGCTCCCAGATCCGGGCGGTCTCGATACCGGGTAGGCCGGAGAGGGCGCGATATTCCGAGCCGAAGGCGACGTAGCGGCTGGTTTCGGCCATCACCGCCGGCTTGCAGGCGATCGGATCGCGCAGGACGCCGAAGCCGGTCCGCGTGCCGACGACGAAGGTGAAGAAGCCGTCGAGATTGCCGAGCGCGTCGGTGAGCGCCTCGCCGAGATTGCGGCCGTCTCGCATCCGTGCCGTCAGATGGGCGGCCGCGACCTCGGAGTCGTTTTCGGTTTCGAAAGCGATGCCGAGCCGCCGCAGCTCGCGGCGCAGATTGTTGTGGTTGGACAGGGAGCCGTTATGGACGAGACATTGGTCGGCCCCGGTGGAAAAGGGGTGGGCGCCGAGCGTCGTGACCGCCGATTCCGTCGCCATCCGGGTATGGCCGATGGCGTGGGTGCCGGCCATGGTGCCGATCCCGAAGCGGGAGACGACGTCCTTCGGCAAGCCGGTCTCCTTGTAGATTTCCATGGTCTCGCCGACGCTCATGATCCGCAGCGGTTCGGGCGCGCCGGTGAGGGCGACGCGCAGCGGCTCGATCCGATCGGCGGCGATCGTAATGACCGCGTGGCTGTCCTTGATCGTCACCGTCGCGGCGTCGCCGGCGGCCGTCCGCGCCAGAGCGTCGAGAGCGGCAAAGGCGCGCGCCGGCATATCCGATTGGACGGTGACTTTGACGAAGCCCGGGATCGCCGCGCCATAGACCGCGATGCCAGCTGAATCGGGGCCGCGATCGGTCATGGTGACGAGCATTTCCGCGGTCAGCGCGCCGAGCTCGCCCTCGAGCTTGCGGTCCTTCAGAAACAGGCCGACGATCCCGCACATGAGTCCGCGCTCCCCCATTCGTTACGATGGGCTGACTATGGCAGAGCGCAGCGCTACAATCAACTCTGAAGAAAGATTTTTTCTTCTAGAGATTTTGATGCCAGCAAGCTGGACATCATTCGATGGTGCCGCGCTGCGGGTAGCAGATGATCGACAGATAGCGGGCGGGCAGGCTGACCAGCTCTTCCGGCCCATGCGGCGCGTCGGCGTCGAAAAAGAAGCTGTCGCCCGGGCGCATGTGATAGCGGCTGTCGGCATGGCGATAGACCACCTCGCCGTCCAGCATGTAGAGAAACTCCATGCCGTCGTGCTGGAAGGTCGGGAAAACGTCGGAGTCGGTGGTCAGGGTGATCAGATAGGGTTCGACCGTGACGCCGCTGGTGTTGTTGCCGATATGACCGAGGAGATTGTATTGGTGGCCCGCCCGGGTGCCTCGGCGTTCCAACTCGACCCCTTCGCCGGCCTTGACGAAGACCGCGTTGCGGGTTTCCTCGAAGCGGCGGAAAAAGGCGGTCAGCGGCACGCCTAGGGCGCGCGACAACGCCTGAAGCGTGGTCAGCGACGGTGAGATGTTGCCGTTTTCGATCTTCGACAACATGCCGAGCGAGATGCCGGTCGCCGAGGCGAGATCGCTGACGGTGATGCCGAGCTTCTTGCGAAAGGCACGAACCTCATGGCCGATCGCCACTTCCAGATTGTTGACCTTCGGTTCGCGAACCGCATGCGGATCCTGATTGAAAACCGGAGCCTTCGAAGAACCGGACTTTGTGTCCGTCTCTACTGTCGTCATGGTACCATCGCCGCTTTTTCGTCGGCCGGCACGCTATCTTCTGAGTGAACGAGATTCAACCTTCAGGAAAATTCACCTAAGGATAGATCAACGCGGCGCACCTGGGACGGTGGCATGCCGAAATGGGCGCGGAAGCGGCGGGCGAAATGCGCCTGGTTGGCAAAGCCGGTGGCAAAGGCGATCTCGGCGATTGGTAAGGCGCTCTGGCGCAGGAAGAGATGGGCGCGCTCGAGGCGGATGCGCAGATAGTCCTTCGCGAATGTGGTGTGGCGATGGGCGGCGAACAGGCGGTCGAGCTGGCGCATCGATAGCCCGACGTCTCGCGCCATCGCCTGGCGGCTGAGCGGGGCCTCGACCGTCGCCTCCATGGTTTCAAGCACCGATAAAAGAATGGGGTGATGCACCTGATAGCGCTCGGCGAGGCAGCCGCGCTGGGCCGCCGCAGGTGTGCCGATTTCGGTGTGCAAAAGCCAGTCTGAGACTTGGCGGGCGAAGGTCGCGCCCATCCGCTCGCGAATCAGGGCATGGGCCATGTCCAGTGGGGCGATGCCGCCGCCGCAGGTGATGCGATCGCGATCGATGACGAAGCGCGCCTGGCGGGGGCGCAACTCCGGAAACGCCTCGCTCAGCGCCGAGGCGTGCTCCCAATGGACGGTGAAAGCGCGGTTCTGCAAGAGGCCGGCGGCCGCCAGCAGATAGGCGCCGCCGGAAATGCCGCCGAGCCGCACGCCCTTGCGGGCGAGCCGGCGCAGCATGGCGTGGATCGCCGGCCGGTGCCAGGTGGCGGGATAGCCGCCGGCGCAGACGAGAACGGCGTCGAGCGGTCCCTCGAGCGTTGCCGATAGCGGCTCGACGGCGATCGACGCACCTTGCGAGGCGGCCACGGTCCGCGCGCTCTCGCCAAAGCAACGCAGCCGGTAAAGCGGCTGGCCGGCGATGACGTTGGCGGCGCGGAAAGGCTCGCTCGCCGCGGCAAAGGACATCAGCGCAAATCCCGGCAACAGGACGAATCCGATATCCTTAATGACGCTGTCTGGAAGGCGCGACACGACCGATCCTAATAAAGCCATAACTTTTGTCCTCATTGGATAAGAAACCGTCTTTGAAGGACAATCAAGCCGGGCATTCATCGGCAATGGTACGGCTCTTCGAACAGGATTTGAATCGTTAACGGCGGCAGATTGTGATCGTTCGCGCTCACGGGGCCTGAACGGTCATCCTCGTCGACTTCAATGCGGAGATGCGCCATGCCCGGACCTCAGGTGGAACCGGTCCAATCCTCGCCAAGTCAGCCGAGCGAGACCGATGTCGTCGTCATCGGCGGCGGCATCGTCGGAGCCGCGACGGCGCTGGAACTGGCCGAGCGTGGGCTGAAGGTGGTCCTTTGCGAGAAAGGCGTGGTCGCCGGCGAACAATCCAGCCGCAACTGGGGCTGGGTGCGCATGTCGCGGCGCGATCCGCGCGAGATTCCGCTGATGGCGGCCTCGATCCGCATCTGGGAAACCTTGGGCGAGCGGGTCGGTGCCGATCTCGGCTACCGCCAATGCGGCATCGTCGTGCCATTCCACTCCAAGGCCTTCCGCGCTGCAAATCTCGATTGGCTGCCGTATCTCGACGGCACTCAGATCCGCGTCGATGCGATCGATTCGGACACGATCGCGGAGATGTTGCCGGACATGCGCCTCGACTATGACGGCGGCCTTTATGCCCCGAATGACGGGCGGGCCGAGCCGCAGCGCGCGGCTCCGGCGATCGCCCGGGCGGCACAAGCCAAGGGCGCGGCGATCCTGACGAATTGCGCGGTCCGGCGGATTGATGTCGCCGGTGGACGGACCGCCGGGGTGATTACCGAAAAGGGCCGGATCGCCGCCGAACGGGTCGTGGTGGCGGGCGGGGCCTGGTCGCGGCTCCTCCTGCGCGACGTCGGCCTGACGCTGCCGCAGCTGAAGATCTTGAACTCGGTCTGCCGGACCGAACCGGTGCCAGACGGTCCGGAGATCACCGTGCGCGGCCCGGACTTTTCGGTGCGCAAGCGTGCCGATGGCGGCTACACCGTTTCGACGCTGGCCTCGAACATCTACGATTTGACGCCGGACAGTTTTCGCTTCTTCAAGGCCTTCGTGCCGGCGATGAAGATGGAATGGTCGGCGCTGCGGCCGCGGATCGGCAAGCGCTTCGTGCAGGAATGGCTCGACGCGCGCCGGCGCGGCGACGATCAGATCTCGGCCTATGAGAAGACCCGCATTCTCGATCCCGAGCCGAGCGTGGTGATGACCGACCGGGCGATCGCCTGCCTGGCCCTGGCCTTCGAGGCGTTCCAGAACGTCAAGGTCGCCCAGCGTTGGGCCGGTCTGATCGACGTGACGCCGGACGCCGTGCCGGTGATCTCGACGGTCGACAGCGTGCCCGGGCTGACGATTGCCACGGGCTTTTCCGGCCACGGCTTCGGCCTCGGGCCGGGCGCCGGGCGGCTGACCGCCGATCTCGTCACCGGCTCGACGCCGATCGTCGACCCGGCGGCGTTCCGCTTCTCGCGCTTTTCCGATGGCTCGAAGATCGTCCCGCTCACCGGCGTTTGAGCCGGGGGGGCGCCGCTTCTTTCGAAGACCATGAACGCGAAAAAGGCGACCGTCGCGGGCCGCCTTTTGGCGAAATCGGTGGGGTCAGCGTTCTGGCGCTGTCGCCGCGCGGCTTACTCGGCCGCGGTCTTGGCGGCTTCCTTTTCGGCCTTGGCCTTGTCGCGCGCCTCGGCGGCGACCTGACGGGCGTCGTCGTTCAGTTTGCGGGCGCGGGCATTGGTGGCCTCGACGATACGGGCCGACTTGCCGCGGCGATCGCGCAGGTAATAGAGCTTGGCGCGGCGAACCTTACCGCGGCGCACGACCTCGACCGATTCGAGCATCGGCGAATAGACCGGGAAGACGCGCTCGACGCCCTCGCCATAGGAGATCTTACGAACCGTGAAGTTCTCCTGCAGGCCGGATCCCGAGCGTGCGATGCAAACGCCCTCATAGGCCTGCACGCGGGTGCGGGTGCCTTCCGTCACGCGGACGTTGACGCGCACGGTATCACCGGCGGAAAAGGCAGGAACCTCGCGGATCGCTGCGATGCGGGCGGCCTCGGCGGCCTCCAGTTCGGAAATGATGTTCATGGCATAGCCTCAATTCGTTTCATGCCGGAGTGACTTGCAACCCGACATGGCCGCCGTGACGGTCAGGTTATTCTGAGGAAATCGGGTGCGCTCATATACGTCTTCGGCGCGTTTGTCACTAGGCGATGCTGTGGATTTGCCGTCAATTGCGGCTGATCATGACACCAATCATGACAATTGTGCGAGGATCATCAAGAGCACCGAGATGGTGATTGCGACAACGAGGGTGAAAGCGCCGTTCCAGACCAGGCCGACCCGGAGCGCCGTGGTGTGGCCGAGACGGCCGATCAGTAGCGTTGTCGCGGTGAAGGGCGAGGTCGCGCCGGCCAGCGCCCAACCGGCGGTGATCGCGGCGACAAGCAGATTGGGGGAGAGGCCGAGACTGGCCGCCGAGGGCAGCAGCGGTGCCGCCATCGATACCGACAGAATCGGATTCATGCCAAGCTGACCGAGCAGCGGTACGATCCACACCGGCGCGATCACGACGAGCCAGACCGGGACAACGCTGAGATCGAGGACATGGCCCGCGGCGAGCGGCTTGATCAGCGCGGCGCCGAGCGTGCCGATGATGCCGGCCATGACCAGCAGCACGATTTCCGAGCGATAGGACGGAAACTCGACCAGCGCCATCCGTGCGAGCCGCCGCCGCGTCTCCGAAGGATAGCCGGCCTCATAGGCGATCCAGGCGACGGAGATCAGCGGCACGAACAGCATGACGATGGCGATGATGCGCAGCCCCGTCAGCCATTCCAGCGTGCCGACCCCGACGAACAAGAGCAGCAGCAGGCCGAGGAGCGGCGCGAGATCCCGATAGCTGCCGACGGGCTTCGACCGGGCAGGCCTCGGGCCGGACAGCTTCGGTTTGAAGATGGTGTCGAGCGCCCAGCCGACCACGACGAAAACGACGGCAAAGAAGATGGCGTAAGGCGCCGTGCCACTCCAGCTCGAGTCGGCGATGATCGAGGTGGTGATCGCCGTCGCAAAGGCCAGCGGCGACCAGCACAGTGAGGCGCAGAAGCCACGCTGGACGGCGAGCAGCATGCGCCGGTTGCGGATTTCGCGGATCTCCACGTTCTGTTCCCGGCCGGCGATCGCCTCGGTCAGGCCGCCGAGCAGGGTGATCGCGCCGTAATTGAGGATCAGCGCGAAGAGATGGCCGCCGATGGTCAGCGCAAGGTAACGCTTACCCGGCGGCTGGCTGGCCAGGAACTGGCCGCAACGCTCGATCGAGGGCGAGGCGGATGCGGGTGTTCGAAGGCTCGCCAGTGCGATGAAGAAGGTGGCGATGAACGCGCCCTGTTCGAGAGCCTTGGCGATCACCGCCGGCCAGTCGTCGAGAAAGACGACGGCAAGGGCCACAAGGATCAGGCCGATGCCGACGAAGACCTGCCGCGACCAGTGCGCGACGGGGGTGGCAATCGCCAGGAAGGTCAGCAGCCCCGCCGCCGCAATCCAGCCGGCGATGCCGAGCTGAAACCATTCGCGGCAGACCGTGGCCGCCCCGATGACGAGGAGAATGACACCGAGAAGCTTATCGAGCACGGGCTGACCCAGTCGGGGAAGAGATGGACGGTGCCGGTTGCCCAAAGGGCATGAGGCGGGGGTGGTGTAGATAATGCCCTCGCTGGCTTGCGCAAGCAGAGCGACGATCCGCCTGACGATGCGTCTGCGGATTGCGATCGCGCCTCGCCGGGGCTATCACCCGGCCATGTCGCTGACCGTCGCCGCCTTTTATCGTTTTTTGCCGCTGGATGATCTCGGCGTCCTGCGGGAGGACCTCCGCGTTCTGTGCCGCGATCTCGGGCTGCGTGGGACCATTCTGATCGCGCCGGAGGGCGTCAACGGCACTGTAGCGGGGCCGGAGGCGGGGATGGACGCGCTGCTCGGCGGACTGTCGGCCCGCTTCGGCATCAGCCGTGACGAACTGCGCCTGTCGAGCGCCGAGGATTGGCCGTTCGCGCGGATGAAGGTACGCATTCGCCCGGAGATCATCACCCTGCGCGATGCGAGCGGCGACCCCTTGGCCAAGACCGGCATCCCTGTCGCGCCGAAGGATTGGAACGCGCTGATCGCCGATCCGGACGTGCTGCTGCTCGACACCCGCAACACTTACGAGACCAAGGTCGGCATCTTCGAGGGCGCGGTCGATCCGCAGATCGAGCAGTTCACCGATTTCAAGCGCTTCGTCGAAGACCAGCTCGACCCGGCCGCAACGCCGAAGATCGCGATGTTCTGCACCGGCGGTATTCGCTGCGAGAAAGCCTCTGCCTTTATGCTCGAGAAGGGCTTTGCCGAGGTCTATCAGCTGAAGGGCGGCATTTTAAGCTATCTGCAAGAGGTGCCGGCCGAAGAGAGCCGCTGGCGGGGCGACTGCTACGTCTTCGACGGCCGGGTGGCGCTCGGCCACGGCCTGGCCGAGACCTTATGGACCGCCTGCTTTGCCTGCGGCGCGCCGCTGTCGGCCGAGGATCGCGCCGCGCCAAGCTTTGAGGCAGGCGTTGCCTGTCTCCATTGCGCCGGCACCAAGAGCGGCGAGGAAACCGCCGCGCTGCGCGAGCGCCATCGCCGCATTACCGACATTGCCTGACTCGGACGGCAAAGGACCAACGGCGGACGCGGATCGTGCGATCCCGCCCGCCGCTGGCTTGAGCGGCAACCCATTGGCGCATTCAGGGCGCAGCCCTTCGAACGCCGGGCATCTCAGCCGCCGATGGCGCTTTTCGGGTCGGCGAGGTCGTAGCCGAGGGCGTCGGCGACGGCGCGGTTGGTGACTTTGCCGCGATGGACGTTGAGGCCGGCCATCAGATGCGGATCGGCGTTGAGCGCCGCGAGGCCGTGATCGGCGAGCGCCAGACCGAAGGGCAAGGTCGCATTGTTCAGCGCCATCGCCGATGTCACCGGGACCGCGCCCGGCATATTGGCGACGCAGTAATGGACGATGCCGTCCACCTCAAAGGTCGGCTCGGCATGGGTGGTGGCATGCGAGGTTTCGAAGCAGCCGCCTTGGTCGATCGCGACGTCGACCAGGACCGCGCCCTTCTGCATGCCCGACAGCATCGCTTTGGTGACGAGCTTCGGCGCCGCGGCGCCGGGGATCAGCACCGCGCCGATCACCGCGTCGGCGGCGAACACCTCCTCTTCCACCGCCGTCGGCGTCGAGAAGCGGGTGTGGACGCGGCCGGCGAAGAGATCGTTCAGCTCGCGCATGCGTGGCAGCGAGCGGTCGAGAATGGTGACATCGGCACCCAGGCCGACGGCCATCTTCGCGGCTTCCTTGCCGACCACGCCGCCGCCGATGATGACCACCTTGCCCGGTGCAACGCCCGGCACGCCGCCGAGCAGCACGCCGCGGCCGCCCTTGGCCTTTTCCAGTGCATGCGCCGCGGCCTGGATCGACAGCCGGCCGGCGACCTCGGACATCGGTGCCAGCAGCGGCAGGCCGCCATGGGCATCGGTCACCGTTTCATAGGCAATAGCGGTGACGCCGGAGTTCAAAAGGCCCTCGGTCTGCTTCGGATCGGGGGCGAGATGCAGATAGGTGTAGAGCAGTTGGCCCTCGCGCAGCTGCGCCCATTCGCCGGGCTGCGGTTCCTTCACCTTCACCACCATGTCGGCCGTGGCGAAAATTTCCGCCGCGTCGGCAACGATCCTCGCGCCAGCGGCCTCGTAGTCGCTGTCGGCCGCGCCGATACCGGCACCCGCGGCGGTTTCGATCAGCACCTCGTGGCCGTGGGCGACATATTCGCGCGCCGAGGCCGGCGTGAGGCCGACGCGATACTCGTGGTTCTTGATTTCCTTTGGGCATCCGACGCGCATGACGAGCTCCTTCCCAGATAGCCATGGGAGTTGTTTGACGCTCAAAAGAGAACGTCGGAACGCCGGCAACGTCCGCGCAATTCTCCGTGTGGCGATCGGCAGAAATGCAATTATCTTGCGTATAATGGTCTATTTGTGCAAAGAATCGGCGCATGTCCGCTCTCGATCGCTTCGACCTTGCCATCATGCGCGCCTTGGGGCGCGAAGGGCGTCTGACCGTCGCCGCTCTCGGCGACAAGGTCGGCCTATCGGCCTCGGCCTGTTCGCGCCGGCTGGAGCGGCTGGAGGCGACGGGGGCGATCAAGGGCTATCGCGCCCGGCTGTCGAACCAGGCACTCGGCCATGCGGTGACGGTGATGGTGGCGATCACGCTCGCCGGCCAGAGCGAGCGGCAACTCGCCGAATTCGAGGCGGCGGTACGCCAGTGCCCGAACGTGCTGGCCTGCTTTCTGATGTCCGGCGAGGCCGACTACATCCTGCGCATCGCGGCGCGGGATCTGGAGGACTACGAGCGCATCCACCGTCGCTATCTTTCAGCCTTTCCGCATGTGGCGCGGATCAATTCGTCCTTCGCGCTGCGCGAGGTGCTCGACCGCGACAGCGTGCTGATCGACGCGCTGTCTTATTGATCCGACACATCGTTCGGCCCGAAAATCGACTCCGATTTTCGCGCCGATGCTGCGAGGCTGGATCGAGAGCTTAGCCTTCGATCTCGGCCTTGAGCATTGCGAGGTCGAGCCATTCGTCCTCGGCCTGAGCGAGGGCGGCACGCTTGTCGTCGATCAGCCGGGCCAGCGTGTTGAAGCGGTCGGGGTTCTTCGAAAACAGCGCCGGATCGGCCATTTCGCTTTCGGCCTTGGCGATCGCCGCTTCCAGCTCGGCGATGGTTTTCGGCAGGGTTTCGAGGGCGAATTTCTGCTTGTAAGAGAGTTTGGCCGACCCGGCCGCCTTGGCGGGCGCCGCAGCCTCGGCCGGCTTGCCGCTGGCGCCGCTTGGCGCCGCCTTCTTCGGCGTTTTGGCGGCGGCTGCCTGATCGCGCTTTTGGGCGAGCATGTCGCTGTAGCCGCCGGCATATTCGAGCCAGACGCCGTTCTCGGCCGGCGAGATGACGCTCGTCACCGTGCGGTCGAGGAAGTCGCGATCGTGGGAGACGAGGAGGACGGTCCCGGGATAGCCGGCGACGAGTTCCTCCAGAAGATCCAGCGTCTCCATGTCGAGATCGTTGGTCGGCTCGTCGAGGACGAGGAGATTGGCGGGCGTTGCCAGGGTCTTGGCCAGCAGCAGCCGCGCCCGCTCGCCGCCGGAGAGCTGGCCGACCGGGGTGCGAACTTGTTCGGGCGAGAACAAAAAGTCCTTCAGATAGCCGACCACGTGGCGCGGCTCGCCATTGACCATCACCTGATCGCCGCGCCCGTCGGTCAGCGCCTCGGCGACACCGACATCGTCCTTCAGCGCGGCGCGCTTCTGGTCGAGAAAGGCGCGGTCGAGATTGGTGCCGAGGCGCACCGTGCCGCGATCGGGGGCAAGCTCGCCGATCAGCATCTTCAGGAGAGTCGTCTTGCCGGCGCCGTTCGGGCCGACGAGCCCGACCCGGTCGCCGCGGGCGATGCGGGTGGAAAAATTTTCGACCAGCACGCGGCCGTCATAGGCCTTGGCGATATTCTTCGCCTCGATCACCAGCTTGCCGCTTTCGCGGGTCTCGCCGGCCTGCATGGTGACCTGGCCGACGGCTCGGCGCGCGTCGCGGCGCTCCTGGCGCAGGGCATGGAGTTCGCCGAGGCGGCGCTGGTTGCGGGTGCGGCGGGCGCTGACGCCGTAGCGCAGCCAATGCTCCTCGCGCACGATCTTGCGATCGAGTTTCTGCAGGTCGCGCTCTTCGTCTTCGAGCACCTTGTCGCGCCAGCCCTCGAAAGCGGCAAAGCCCTCGTCGAGCCGCTTGACGCCGCCGCGATCGAGCCAGACCGTCGAACGGGTGACGGTCTGCAGAAAGCGCCGATCGTGGCTGATGACGACCAGCGCGCTCTTCATCTGGCGGATTTCGTCTTCCAGCCATTCGATGGTCGGCAGGTCGAGATGGTTGGTCGGCTCGTCGAGAAGCAGGATGTCGGGCTCCGGGGCGAGCGCCTTGGCCAGCGCCGCGCGTCGGGCTTCGCCGCCGGAAAGGTTGGCCGGCGACATGGCCTCCGACAGCCCGAGGGAATCGATCAGGAAGGTGACGCGATAAGGATCGTCGGCCGGGCCGAGGCCGGCAGAAACATAGTCGCCGACGGTGGCGAAATCGCCGAAATCCGGCTCCTGGGCGAGATAGCGAAGAGTGGTGCCGGGTTTCAGGAAGACCTCGCCGCGATCGGCCTCGACCTGGCCGGCGGCGATCTTCAACAGCGTCGATTTGCCGGAGCCGTTGCGCCCGACCAGCGCGATGCGATCGCCGGGCAGGACGTTGAGTTCGACACCCGACAGAAGCGGGGTGCCGCCGAAGGTGAGCGCGACGCCGTCAAGGCGCAGGAGCGGAGGAGGAGCCATGGCGCGCTTCTACGCGGGCAAGCGCTGCGGGAAAAGCGGCAAGCGCGATTTGCGGCGAAATTGTCCGTCCGTGCGATGCTCGTGCGGCCGGCCAGGGGCAAAAGGCGGTTGCGGCGGCTTTACTCGGCCGGCGCCGGATGGCCGCCAGCTTGATCCGCGCCACCGTCTTCATGCAGGGCTTGCGCGGCTTCGGCTTCCGCTGTGGCGACGTCGCGGTGCAGCTCGGCGCTGCGCTCCGACACTGGCTTGAAGAAGCGGCCGAGGATCAGATAGGCGACGGGCGTGACATAGAGGGTGGAGAAGGTCGCAAGCCCCAAACCGCCGACGATCACATAGCCGAGCGCGACGCGGGCCTCGGCGCCGGCGCCGGAGGCAAAGACCAGCGGCACGCCGCCGACCACCGTCGCCACCATCGTCATCATCACCGGCCGCAGGCGGATCAGCGACGCCTGTTCCACCGCCGCCCGGACGCCGAGGCCGCGTTCCCGGAGCTGGTTGGCGAATTCGACGATCAAAATGCCGTTCTTGGCCATGATTCCGACCAGCAGGACGAGGCCGATCTGGCTGTAGAGATTGAGGCTTTCGCCGAAGAAGGAGAGGGCGAAGATCGCGCAGGCGATGCCAAGCGGCACGGTGGCGATGATGATTACGGCCGAGATGAAGCTCTCGAACTGGGCCGCCAGCACCAAGAGGACGACGACGATGGCGAAGCCGAAGACCAGCGACAGGCTGCTGTTGGTCTCGGTCAGCGTTGCCGCCTCGGCCAGCGGGATCAGCCGCTGATCGGCCGGCAGAATGGTCTTGGCGAAGCTCTCGGCGTCGTTCCAGGCATCCTGGATCGCATAGCCGTCGGGAATCGCGGCGGTGATCGCCACGGCGCGGCTGCGGTCCTCGCGCTCCAGCGTCGGCGCGATCGGCTTTTCCTCGATCGTCGCAACGGTGGACATCGGCACGATCCGGCCGTCGGAGGCCTTCAGGAAAATGTTGCTGAGGTCGCTCGGATCGTTGACCGGATCATTCGACGAGATCAACCGGATCGGCACTTCCTTGTCGCCGATATAGGTTTCGCCGATCTTGCTGCCGTCGAGCATTGCCTGGATGGCCGTTGCCAGGCCGTCGATGTCGATGCCGAGATCGGAGGCGCGGGCGCGGTTGATGACCACCGACAGCTGCGGCTGGGTGGCATCGTTCGACAGGCGCACCGTGCCCCAACGGCCATCCGCCTGCATGGCGTTGACGAGCTTGTCCGCGCTGGCCGCCAGCGCGTCGAAATTCTGGCCGGCGATGGCAAATTGCAGGCCTCGGCCGCCGCCGCGAATACCGAGCGAGTTCGGCTGGATGGCAAAGGCCCTGACGCCGGGGATCTGACGCACCTTGCCATTGATCTCGGCGACGATCTGTTGCTGCGAGCGGGCGCGGTCGGCCCAGTCGGCAAGGCTCAGCACCATGAAGGCGCGGTTGACGCCGCCGCGCCCGGTAATGGCGAAGACGTTGGTCGCCTCGCCGCCTTTGACATAAGGCAGGAGGATATTCTCGACCTTACGGACCTGCGCATTGGTGTAGTCGAGGCTCGCCCCCTGCGGCCCGTTGACCATCATCAAGACGACACCGCGATCCTCCGACGGGGTCAGCTCCTGCGGCATGGTCTTAAAGACGGCGTAGGCGCTGAAGGAGAAGAGCGCCGCGGCGGCAATAACGATGACCGGAAAGGCCAGGCAGGCGCGCAAGGTGACGGCGTAGAGCCCGGCGAGCCGGCTGCCGATCCAGCGCATCGTCTTGGCAAAGATCCCCGGCCGGCGCTCGTCCTCGCGGGCTTTCAGGAAATTCGCGGCGAGCATCGGGCATAGGGTGAGGGCGATGAAGGAGGAGATCACCACCGCGGCGGCGAGCACATAGCCGAACTCGCGAAACAGCCCGCCGGCTTGACCGGGCAAAAACGAGATCGGCACGAAGACGGCGGCGAGTGTCGCGGTGGTCGAGACGACGGCGAAGAACATTTCGCGTGCGCCGATCACGGCGGCGGCGCGGGGCTTGGCGCCCATGTCGCGCCAGCGCACGATATTTTCGAGGACGATGATCGCGTCATCGACCACCATGCCTGTCGCCAGCACCAAAGCGAGGAGGGTGAGGATGTTGATCGAGAAGCCGGCGAGATAGATGAAGCTGACGACGCCGATCAGCGCGATCGGCATGGTGACCGCTGGAATGATCGTCGCGCGCAGATTGAGCAGGAAGAGGAAGATGACCGCGACGACGATGAGCACGGCAAGGCCGATGGCCAACTCGACCTCGTGCAGCGCGCCGTTGATGAAGATGGCGTCGTCGCTGGTCACCTCGACATGCACGCCGGCGGGCAGGGTGCGGTTGAGATTGGCGACCTCGCGGTGCACGCCCCGGGAAATGTCGAGGGTCGAGGAGCCGGCCTGGCGGACGATGCCGAGACCAATGCCGGTCTCGCCGTTGCGCCGGAGCTGCGAGGCCGCCTCGTCGGGGCCGAAGCGCACCGAGGCGACATCGCCGAGCCGGGTGCGTTTGTTGAGATAGATGGCCTCGAAGGCGGCGGGCGTGTTGACGTTGGCGTCGGCGCGCACGATCAGTTGCTGGCTCTGCGAGGTGAGGGAGCCGGCCGGAACGTCCAGCGCCGCGTTTTGCAGCGCGGTCGCGACATTGCCGATGGTCAGGCCGCGAGTGGCGAGCTTGTCGGGATCGATGTCGACATAGATGAGCTTTTCGCGTTCGCCATATTCCTGAACGTCGGCGACACCGTCGACCGCGGCCAGCTGATCGGCGACGCGGTCTTCGACGAGGGTGGTCAGATCCTCGATCTTCATGGCCTTGGCGGTCACCGCGAGCCGCATGATCGGGTCGGCGTCGGCATCGGCCTTGACGACGCGGGGCTCGTCGGCGCCGTCCGGCAGCGAATTGGCAATGCGGCTGACGGCGTCGCGCACGTCGCTGGCGGCGACGTTGAGATCGGTCTTGTCGGTAAATTCGATCGTCACCCGGCTGGTGCCGAAGCTCGACCGCGACGACATCGATTCGATGCCGGTCACTCGGGCGACGGCGCTTTCGATCTGGCCAGTGACCTGACGGTCGATCGTCTCAGGGCTGGCGCCCTCGAAGGTGACCGTGACGGTGACGACCGGGCGGTCGACATTCGGCAGCTCGCGAACTTCCACCGCCTGCAGCGCGGCGAGACCTGCGACGACAATCAGAATGTTGAGGACGATGGTCAGGACCGGGCGGCGAATGAACAGGCTGGTGAAGGCCGTCAGTCCATCGATGCGCTGATGTTCGCTCATTCGCGGTCCGTCGCCGGGCGCTCGTTCTGCGCGTCCCTCGCCGGGATCTCATGAGCCGCGGCCGCGTCGACGAGGCGGGTGCCGCCGCCCACGGCTTCGGCGGCGGAGCGCTTGTCCTGGCCCGTTTCGGCCTTGGCGGCATCCTGCCTCCTGCCGGCAGCGCCGGCGACCGGCGATTGCGTCTCCGGCGTTTGGCCTTCGATCCGCACCTTCACCCCGGGGCGCATCGACTGCAGCCCCTCGACGACGACTGGATCGCCGACCTTCAGCGCCTGAGAGGCGACCAGCACCCGGTCGATATTGCGTTCGACGATCGTCACCGGCGCCTTCTGCGCCTTGCCATCGACGATCTTCCAGACCAGCGGGCCGTTGCGCTCCCACACGACCGACAGCGGATCGACGGACAGGTATTCCTCGCCATCGAGGGAGAGCGAGACGGTGAATGACATGCCGGGCCTCAGGCTGTCGGCGGAATTGTCGATCATCGCCTCGGTGCGCAAGGTTCGGCTGGCCTCGTCGAGGCGGCTGTCGATGGCGCTGATATGGCCGTTGAAGGTCTTGTCGGGCTGGGCGGTCGGGACGGCCCGGACGGGGGCGCCGATCTTCAGTTCGGAGACGAAGCTTTCGGGGGTGTAGAAGACGACCTTGATCTCCTGGCGGTCGTCGACTTTGGCGATCACCGTCTGGGTGTTGACGAGATCCCCGACATTGACCGAGACGATGCCGATACGGCCGGCGATTGGCGCGCGGATCGTGCGCTTGGCGAGCGCCAGCTCGGCGGATCTGAGATCGATCTTGGCGTTGTCGCGTTCCCGCAGGACGTCGTTGACCTCGACGCTGGAGATGGTGCGCGACTTGTTGAGCGTCTGATAGCGCGAGAGTTTGGCCTCGGCCGCATCGAGGGCGATGCGCGCGCGATCGACCGCGAGCTCTTCGGTGGTGTGTTCCAGCACAACCAACGGCTCCCCGGCCGCGACCTGATCGCCGGATTTCACGGCGACCCGCTCGATGATCCCGGTGGTGTTGTCGGGATAGACGGTGACCGAGCGCGCCGCCTCACCGGTGCCGATCGCCCGCATCGCCGTGCGGGTGCGGCCGGTCTCGACGGGATTGGCGACGACGAGTTGCGGCCCGTCAGCAAATCCATGCCGGCCGCGACCGCTTCTCGTGGCGGTCGCGACGTCCCGGGGGGCGGGAGCGAGCCAGGTAATCGCGCGACGCATCGGATCGGGCAGCGAAAGTCCGGATGCCAGCAGAGCCTGACCCGCCGCGGGCTGAAGCTTGAGATAGGCGGCGCCCATCCCAATCAGCACGATGACAGTCACGAGGATCTGCCGGACAATGGCCATCAAATGCGGGTCTCCGAAAACAAGGTCGGTTCAACAATTTCGCCCTGCAGCATAGCGGACATTCCGGCGAATTTGCTTTCACGATGTTACGAAGTGTAATGGCGGTGCGCTCCGCCGGTCGACCTTGACGCGAAGAAGGCCCACCTTGCGGCGGGCCTCCATATCCGGCTCACGGTCGCGATCGGTCGTTGACGATCGCGACTTGGCTTTCGATCAGTTGTTCGCGGGCTTGGCCGCGTCCTGGTCCGACTGGCCCGAAGACATGCCCGCGCCGTTCGAGTTGGTCTCTTCCAGGCGCATGGTGTCGCGGTTCTCGGCGTAGGAGTCCTTCTTGTACTCCGGCGCGTTCTTCAACTGGTCCTCGGTGAAGTTCGTGTACAGGTACAGCTTGCCGCTCTTGTCCCGCATGAAGTTCAGATTGTCCATGCCGACAGCGACCGGCTTCTCGCCGATGCCGAGGAAACCGCCGACGTCGACGATGATCGCATCGACCTTGCCCTGCGCGTTGAGGGCGATGTCGCCGATCTCACCGACACTCGCATCGTTCGGGCCGTAGACGGTGGTGCCCATCAGGTCGTCAGCGGTCAGCTGAGCGTCGTCCGCGACCTTGGTCATGCCCTGGCGCTGGTCGCCACCGGTCGAAGCCGTGGTCGTGGCATCGCTCTGGTCGTTGGTCGCGTTCTGCGCGGCCTGCTGAACATTGTCACCGGCGTTGCCCAGCGCTTGGCCAGCGTCATTGGCGGCCTGCTCGGTCGCGGTGACGGCCTTGTCAGCGGCATTGTCGATGGCCTGGCCGGCATTATTCGCGGCCTGCTTGGCCTCGGTCGCAGCGTTATCCGCAGCGTTGTCCATGGCCTGACCGGCATTGTTGGCGGCCTGCTCCATGTTGGTGCCGGCCTTCTCCATGGCCGTCCCGGCAGCAGCGCCTGTCGCCGCGGCCATCTGGCCGTCCGACGGGGCCGGCTGCTCGGCATTTTGGCCGTCAGCGGCAGCCATCTGATCGGAGCGCTTGGCCTCGAACTTCGGCGCCTGCTCCAGCGCCTCCTTGGTCAGCGCGGCGACGAGACGCGGCTTGCCGTCCTCGTTCCGGCTGATCTGGAACTGGTCGAACGGTGCTGCCACTTCCTTTTCGCCGATGCCGAGGAAACCGCCCACGCCGACGACGACCGCATCCACCTTGCCCGACGAGGCGAGGACCAGATCATTGATGCCGCCGACTTCCTTGGCATCCTCGCCCGGACCCGAATAGACGTCGGCGCCGATGATGTTTTCGGTCAGATACTGATCGGCACCGACGCTCGCGGGATACTGGCCGGCGCTGCCCTCGGCGGTCGCGGTCTCGCGATCGGTCTTGCCGGCGGCGGTCTGATCGCCTTCCTTGGGCGCCATCGCCTGCTGCGAAGCGTCGCCCGACGTCGTCATCGTGTCGTTCGAAGCCGAGGCGGTGGCGGAGGCATCGCCCGAGGCGGTCATGCCGCCGGCCGAGGACGCCGTGCTCTGCTCGGCCGCGGCCTTTTGTTCGTCCTTGGTCTGGAAAGTCGGAGCGCTGGCGAGATCCTGGTTGCCGCCGGTCAGGACCGCGCGGGGCTCCTTATTCTCGCCCATCGTCCAGCTGATCTGCTTGAACGGTACCGCGACGACCTTCGACTCGTCGTTCACGGTGGCGTTGACGACAGCCGCAACGACCGTCCCGCCGCTGCCGATGAGGAAGTTCTGGATATCGCCGATGGTCTTGGCGTCTTTGCCTTCGCCATCATAGAGCGATTTTCCGGTCAAGTTTGACGCAAGATACTCGTCGGCCGATAGGTTTTTTAGATAATTGCCCGAGGCCGAAGCCGAAGCCTGGGTCTGCATGTCGCCCGTGGCCGCGCCCGATGCATCGCCGGGCTGGGTAGCTGCCGGCTGCTGCATCTGTTGGTCGGTTTTCTGCGTATCCTGAGCCAAAGCCGGAGCCGTCAGGAATGCGGCAATTGCCGTTGTTGCGAGAAGCTTGCGGATCATTGTGAAAAACCTTCGTCTATTAAAGCGATAGACCGGCCGCGCGACCCGTCCAAACTGGCTCGGGCCGCGCGGCTTTGGATGGTAAACTAACTGCTTGGCTAGCGTTCGGTTCCTTTGGATCCGTTTTATCTTTCTACTCTGGTATTCGACCTAAAAATAAGTTCGTATTGCTATCAGGCGATGCTGAGCGTGAGCGCGCCGAAGATGAAAAGCAGCAGAAGTCCAACAAGGACAATGAAGATCAGGATCTTCGCAAGACCCGCCGATACGCCGGCAACGCCACGGAAACCGAGAAGGCTGGCGATCGCAGCGACGATCAATAAAATAATGATCCATTTGATCATGATTCACTCCTGTGCAAAGGCGATGGCGCGGGATTGACCGACAGGTCCATGATCCCCGCCGCTGATCTAGGGCCGTCTGCCGCAAAGGCGATGAGGCAGGGCGTGGAGGCCGGTCGCGGCTGTCCAAGGCCACGATCGTCATCGCCACGCTGTCGCGGCGATGACGGCGGATGCCGCTGTCGACTTCCGACAGGCCCGTCCTAGCTGATCGGCATCACGCGCCACATTCTCGGCGCTTCGTTTGGGCGATGGTTTCCGCAGATGCGAATATTGGCGCTTCTCAACCGCGATGGCGGCACCTTGAAGACCACCGATCTCGACTGGCTTTCCGCGCTGATCCGCGACGAATTTCGCGTGCATGGCCATGCGGTGACGGTCGAGATCTGCCCTGGGTCTGAGATCGTCGAGGCGATCGAGACGGCGGCCCATCAAGACGATGTCGAGGTGCTTCTGGTCGGCGGCGGCGACGGCACCGTTTCGGCGGCGGCCGCAGCGCTGTTCCAGCGCGACAAGGCGCTTGCCATTCTGCCGGCGGGGACGATGAATCTTTTTGCCCGCACGCTGCAGATCCCGCTCAATCTGGAAACGGCGGTCAAGGCACTGGCCGGCGGTACGGTGACGGCGGTCGACGCTGCCACGGTCAACGGTCAGCCCTTCATCCATCAGTTCGCCGCCGGGCTTCACGCCCGCATGGTGCGCTATCGGGAAAAGATCACCTATGGCTCGCGGATCGGCAAGATCTGGGCGACGACGCGAGCGGTCGCTTTGGCGCTGAAGCGGCTGCCGAAGGTTGAGTTGGTGGTCAAGGTCGATGGGCGGACCGAGCGTCTGAAATGTTCCGCGATCGCCATTTCCAACAATCTCTACGGCCCCGGGCACTTGCCTTTCGCGGATAATCCGAAGGGCGGTGTGCTCGGCATTTATATCTGCACCGAGCGCAACATTCGGCGGGTCGCCAAGCTGACGCTGGATATTTTGATGGGCAACTGGCGGCGCAATCCGCACCTCGTGGTCAAAACGGCCACGCGCCTCGAACTGGCCTACAGCGGCAAGACCAATGCCAAGCGGGCGGTGCGCGATGGCGAACTCGACTCGCTTGACGAACTCTCCACGGTGGAGCTGCATCCGCTGGCGCTGAACGTGCTGGTGCCGGCTGAGGCGACCTTCCTCGATCAGATCATCGAGGCGCAGACCGCGGCGATGCCGGGCCGCCCGTAGTGGTTGTCGAGCGTCTGGGGGCGGTGACGGTCGGGCCGTGTCGCCGATAATCAAGTTATGGGGAAGGTGCTGGCGAGGCCGTCAGCCTGCCAAGACGCACAAAGGACGCGCGATCTGATGGCGTCGACATCTGATGGCGTCGACGCATCGGTCCGAAAATCGAGTCCAATTTTTCGGGCCTATGCTGGAGCGGGCTCGTTGAGACCGCGCCGGTTCAAACCACAGGCTGATCGTGAGCGCGACCGCCGCGTCAGTGGTTGCGCAAGGCCTTGATCAATTCATCTTTGGTCATGGACGAGCGACCGTCGATGCCGATCTCCCCGGCGCGGCTGAAAAGCTCGTCTTTGGTCCATTCTTCGTAAGGCGGCGCCTTGCCGCCCTTTTGCGAGGGATGCATGTCGGGATTGGCCTTCGCGTTCGAGATGCGTGCCGCTTTCTCCTTTGAATAGCCCTCGTTTCGAAGGCTCTCGTAAAGGTCGGGATCTTTCAGCGACGGGTTCGTGCTGACGGGTCTCGTCTTGGCCATGACTCAACCTCCTACCATGATGCGCCCGGCGCGCCAGAATGGGACGGCGAGCCGGGCGGCGACGGCAGGGGCGCATCGGTCGCGGTCGGCGCGCTTACTGGGCAGTGCCGCTCTCGGTGCCGGCCGCACCGTTCGCGCCGTTGTCGCCGCCCGGTGCGACAACCGTGTTGTCCTGAGTGGCGGTTCCGGTCTGCGGCGCTGTCGTTTCGGTGGTGGTGGTGGTGGTGGTGCCGCTCGCGTCGAGCGAGGGCGCCACATCGTCGTTGCCGAAGACCTCAAATCCGATCAGCGCAATGGCGCACAGCGCTAACGCCACCACGAGAACAATCAGGACCGGAGTTCCGCGGCGACCCTGGCGGGCGCTTTCCTCTTTCAGTTTCGTCACATCGTCACTCCCTATCGGTGGGCGGCATCGTTGATCGGCCGGCCGATCTGGTTTGATCGTCTGGTGTCGCCGGACGCTCCTGTTGAGGGCGCAGCTCGTCGAACGCATCCCCGTTCCAAAGCCGCGGTGCTGTAAACGCAACGACCTTGGCCACGAACGCGCCGAGGCCTGCTGCCGTTCCCGCGACCTCGGCGCGCGCGTCCGGCATCAATCCGAGGGGCGGGGGGCAGGATGTCGCCGTCTCTGACGTCTGGTGCGCGCGGCAACCCAGGCAGACGCGATGAAAACGGTCGATGTTGCCGCTCGCCGGTCCAGCTAGAGCGCTCTGCATCCGATCGGACGCAGAAAGGTCGCTCTGACCCTTTCAATCGACGCATCGTGCTTTGCCGAAAATCGATTCCGATTTTCGGGCCGATGCTGTGGGCGGCCGGCTCACCTGGAGCATGGCGCTGAAACATTGCATGACATTTGGGATCACATCATGCGGCAAAACAATGGCTTGGAGCGGATTCGTGATTTCGGTTGATCGCATTCCGTCCGAGAAACGGCGGCTCAATAGCCGCCGCGATCCTGAGACCGATAGGTCGCAATCGCCCGCCAGACCGCCCAGCCGACGGCGCCGGCCACCGGAATCGCCAAGAGCTTTTTGTTACGCTTGGCCGACTGGAACAGAAGCGGCGCGTTGGACAACGCGGCAACGCCCGCGATCGACGCGATGTCGCGCTGCAGGCGGTCGTCGGCGCGCTTCCTCGCCGGCCGGCGCACGACGATCGTGGCGATATAGGTGAGGATGATCAGCACCAGCAACACGCCGGCAAAGCCGAGCGAGGTCCAGAGCGGGCCATAGATGCCGGCGAGCCAGACATAGAGGGCGCTGAGCAGATAGCCGATCATCAGGATGGCGAGCACCGCCATCACCGCGTAAAGCATCAGCAGCTTGCGAAGACGGGCGACATAGACGCCCGCCTCGCCGGTCACCAGCTTGGCGACGAGTTGCCAGATCATCAGGCCTTACCGGAACAGACGCGCATAGAGATAACCGACGCCGGCAGCGATCAGCACGGCCTTGATCGGCTCAGCACGGATTCGCTCGCTCATCTCCTCTTCGAGATCGGAGGCGGCATCCTGGGCTTGGCGCAGATACTGTTCGCCGCGCTGGCGCACGTCATCGCGCAGGGCGTAGGCCTGACGCCGGACGTCGTCGGCGCCATGGCTGGCGAGGCTCTTCACCGCATCGCTCAAGCCTGCGACATCTTCGCGCAGACGGCCGAGCTGCTCTTCGAGATTGGCGCGGTCGGCCTGGGTCTTGGGATCCTGACCTGGGGTGCCGAACGAGCTGCCGGGGGTCTGTGCGTTATCGGCCATGTTGTCAGCTGTCATCGATCTATCCGTTTGTCTTCGAGTTATTCGCTTTGCCGCGTCGGCAGTCATGTTGCCCGTCTTTCGCGCCGCGCGCCGGTCTCAACCGATAAGCGCGGCGGGCCCATAGCGGTTCCCGCTTGCGGGCGGCAAATCGCGTATCGGATCAGGCGGCCGGCGCGACGCCGATGATCTGCGACGAGATCGAGTCCGGCCCGTAATCGCCATCGCCCTCGACGCCGAGAATTTCCGCGATGCGCGTGCGGGCGCGCGACACGCGGCTCTTGATGGTGCCGACGGCGCATTTGCAGATTTCGGCGGCTTCCTCATACGAAAAGCCCGACGCGCCGATGAGGATCAGCGCCTCGCGCTGGTCGTCCGGCAAAAGCTCCAGGGCCTTGCGGAAATCCTGCAGGTCGAGATGGCCCTGCTGCTCGGGATGGCCGGCGAGCTGCATCGCGTGGATACCGTCCACATCCTGCACTTCACGGCCCTTCTTGCGCATTTGGGTGTAGAACTCGTTGCGCAGAATGGTGAAGAGCCAAGCCTTCATGTTGGTGCCGGGCTGAAACGTGTGCTGTTTGTCCCACGCTTTGACCAAGGTTTCCTGAACGAGGTCGTCGGCCCGGTCGAACGAGCCGGTGAGCGAGGTGGCAAAAGCGCGCAAATTAGGAATGATTGTAATGAGTTCTTGACGGAAATCGAACTGCTTACTCATAAAATCGATCACTCCCGATTGTTCGATTTCGATGCCGACTCGGCCTTATCAAGCGCGTCCAGCAGGCTGAGAAACCGATCCGGGACCGGTTCGCTTGCGACGTCGTCGTAATAGGCCTTGAGTTGGCGTCCGATCGCTGCGTTGATTCCCAGACCGGGAGCCGGTTGCAACGACTTTGCGGCTTGACCAGTCTGCACGTTTCTGTCCTCTTTCTCGCGATCGCTCATCGATGGTCTCGATACTGATGCCAGCCGCTGCCGCGACTGGAACTGGGATTGCAATTCGTCATTCTGTTCCTGAGCGTTTGAAGTGGCTTGCGCAGAGAGATAAAACGCCGCGGTGATCCCTCAAGTCGTCGCATCGCAACGGATGCATTTTTCTTCAGGGTCTTCACAGCCCGCAAGCTGTGTCCCATGTATCGGATAACTCGCGGCGTGCAGCCTTGTTCCTTGTCCCGGGAACGCCGCCGTCGCAAATGTCGTTAACGTTCGAATGTCTTGCTCGCAGGACACGAGGGGAGTCTAAATGTCGATGTCATCCCGCATAGCGCCGCACATTCCCTACCTGCGCCGCTATTCTCGGGCCCTTACCGGTTCGCAGGCCAGTGGCGATGCTTACGTGGCGGCCGTGCTTGAGGCGCTGATTGCGGATCCGTCGCTGTTCCTTGAGGATCAGTCTCCTCGCATTTCTCTCTACAGGCTGTTCTCGTCTCTCTGGCAGTCGCTCGACGTCAATGTGCGCGAGGACGTCCAGGCCTCTGCCTGGGAGGAGCGCACAGCGCGCAATCTCAAGGCGATCGCGCCGTTGCCGCGCCAAGCCTTTCTGCTGGTCGCGGTCGAAGGCTTCACCAGCGAAGAGGCGGCGCTGATCCTTGGCGTCGATCAGACACGATTCTCCGAAATGATCGATCAGGCCGGTGCCGACATCGGCCGGCAGGTTTCGACCAACATCATGATTATCGAGGACGAGCCGCTAATCGCGATGGATATCGAACAGATGGTGGAAAGCCTGGGGCATAACGTCACAGGGATCGCCCGCACCCACAAGGAAGCGATCGCGTTGTTCGAAAGTCAGAGCCCGGGTATGGTGCTCGCCGACATCCAGCTTGCCGATGGTAGCTCCGGTATCGATGCCGTGAACGATATTTTGGCCAAGGTCTCGGTTCCAGTGATCTTCATCACCGCATTTCCGGAGCGGCTGCTCACCGGTGAGCGTCCGGAGCCGACCTTCCTGGTGACAAAGCCGTTCAATCCCGACATGGTGAAGGCGTTGATCAGCCAAGCGCTGTTTTTCGAAAGCGAGAGCCGCGCCGCCGCCTAATCGGCCGCCTGATCGATCGTGCCGACGCCTGGGCGTTAGCGTGATCCGGGGGGGCGCGGCCGCAGCTTTGCGCGCATCGCCCGCCGCCTTCGAGCGCGGTAACGTCGCTGCAAGGAACGTCGATTTAAGGTCTTGGCTACGGAACTTCTCCTTTCGCGCGGCATTTCAGTGATGGTCCAGGAGAAGATCGTTTGCGTTGCTGCGACGGGCTTTTGGTGGGTGGGGTATCTTGCTCCTCCAAAGCCTGTCGCCATCCGGTGCGCACAGGATTTCGTCGTTGTGAGCGTCATTTAAATGTTGGCAGAAAAAATCTTGCGAGCGGTTGGAAACACGGAGATGTCTGTGTTTGCGCAAGATTTGGAGTTGCGTTATTCCTGGGTGGCGAACTCGCGCAATTCGTGGCTCTGCAATGCCGGCGATGGGATGTGCGACGCCGATATCCTGCCGCAGACAGCTGCCGAGCGCGCTTCGGAAATGAAGCGTCAGGTGCTGCTTAAACAGCAGCCGCTACGCTATGAAATGTCGGTTGCGCAGGGCAGTCAACTGCGCTGGTACGACATCTGCCTCGATGTCGACCGCGACGAGACCGGCGAAGCGTGCGGAATCATCGGAACCTCCTTCGACATTACCGACCAAAAGCGTCGCGAAGAGACGCTGAAAACCCTGTTGCGCGAGCTGTCGCACCGCTCGAAGAACCTGCTCGCGATCATCCAGAGTCTGGCCAGTCAGACCGCCCGGCATTCCTTGACCGTGCCGGAGTTTCTGGTGCGCTTTCGCGGGCGGATCCAATCGCTCTCCTCGTCGCAAGATATCGTCACCGATGCCGACTGGCGTGGGGCGGACCTGGAAAGCCTGGTGACGACACAGGTCGAGCGCTATGCCCCGGACGGCATGGACCAGATCGATTTCCGTCCGATCGGCGTCTATCTCTCTCCAACAGCCTCGCTGCACGTGGGGCTGGCATTGCATGAACTTGCCGTCAATGCCGCATCCTACGGTTCTCTGTCTGTGCCCGGCGGCAAGGTGGTCATCGATGCGGCCTTTCAACGCGGTGAAAGCGAGAACGTTCTCGTCATCGACTGGCGCGAGATCAATGGCCCGCGGGTGCGCGCCGAGCGCGACGCCCGCTTCGGTACGTCGACCCTGGAGCGGATCGTGCCCAATGCCGTGGGCGGCGAGGCGCATCTCGAATATCGGCCGGAAGGCATCCGCTACACACTGACGGTGCCGGAAGCCCAGTATGAGGTTATGCCCCGCCCGGCCGAGGCTTGAGGCGGTCTGCATTCGGTCAAGCACGCCGCGTCTTTGCTGTTCACGATCGGGGCGTTGATCGTTTAGATTGACTTTGCGGTTCGGCGATGTCGCTGCGTAGCTTCGCTTGGCGCGAAGCCCAACGCTCGATTGATCTGCCAAGTTTGCGTTTCTTCATCATCGACTTCGGCGCAACCGTTTCACATCAATGTGACGTTAGTGTTTTCTTGTTGTGGGAACCGAAACCCGCCTGTGCGTATTATCTTCGCAAAGGAGAGGCGGAAATGGAACACGTTGCCGCATTCATGTTGCTGGTCGGCTGCTCCGGCGATATTTCGGTTTGCAAAGAAATTCCGGTGCCTTCTCCGGCTTATGAGACCGTTGCCGCATGCCAGCAGGACCTGCCGCTGCAGATCCGCCTGAGCAATTCGTCCGACAGCCGGGTTCTTGGGGCTTGTAAAGCCGTTTCGGAAGATGTTTTCCAGCAATCCGCGTCGCTCGACTGGTCGGTGTCGCGAAATGGTCAGCTGGCGATTACCTTTGAGACGGAACCAAGTCTCGTCGCCTCGCGTTAAAGTCCGGCCTCGCAATAAAATTGGGCGGGAGGGTGCCTGCAGGTGGTGACGCCGAAGAACTGGGCCCTATAACGTTGGTGAATGGGGACGTCACGTAAATGAGTGAGACAAGCGACATGATTCGTAAACTTTCCTTTGCAGCGATCGCCGTTGCGACCATGCTGGCCGCCGGTTGCACGACCGAAGATCGCTACACGGGCGGTGGCGCCCTCGCCGGCGGCGCTGTCGGCGCCCTGGCAGGCCAGGCGATCGGCCACAACACGGAATCGACTCTTGCCGGTGCGGCGATCGGTGCGGGCGTCGGCGCAGTTGCCGGCAATGTCATTGGCCGTTCGCAGTCGCGCCCGGGTTACTGCCGTTATTCCGACGGCAACATCTATCGCTGCCCCCGCGGCTACTGATTGCCGCATCGCTTCAGCTCGCGCCGCGTCAATTGGATGCGCGTGCTTTAGCGAGACGACAAATTCATGATAAAACCCCGCCCAACGGCGGGGTTTTTTGTTGGGGCATTGGTGTCGGCGGGTTTGATGAAGATGCGGTTGGAGAGGACAGGGGCGGCATCGGCGCCGGGTGACGATATGGCCGCGGCTCCGGCTATCGGACTGCGATCGCAGCGGGCGCGCCGTATCGGGCTGATGTTGCTCATGGTTGGATTCGGCGGGCTGGCGGGCTGCACCAAGGGACCGCTGCCACCGGTTTTTGGGGCCGTTTTCGGGCTCGAGAATGCCGAAAGCGTGCCATTTCGCTCCGGCAAAGTCGGTGAACCGGGTGTCGAGCCGGGCGATCGCGTCATCGGGCTTGCGGCCAACGCGCCGGGTCAATGCATCTATCGGCGCGCAGGATCAGGCTACCGCTATCTCGCCGCTTGTCCGGAAGGCTATGGCGTCTGACCGGGCGCGCTCAGCTGCCGTCGGGCTTGGTTCGAAGCAGCGCCACGAAAGCGTCTCGATAACCGACGTCAGCGGGGTCGAGGGCGAATTCGATGCGGATCAGCCGGCTGCCACGGGCGACCTCGAAGCCGTGGCGATCGACGGTGGCGATCCGCCAACCCGCGCCGCTTTCGCCCGCCATCGCAGCCATCAGATCCACGGCATCGCCGTGGTCGGCATTCATATGGTCGCGCGCGCGAAGCGCCAGCGCCGGCAGATTGGCGTCGACGGTGTCGACGAGGTCGTCCGGCTGAAGCTCGAAGGCCTTGGCGAAGCCACCATTCAGCGAGGCGCCGGTGGGCGCGAGCGCCAGAAAGCGGAAGTCGGGAAAGTCCACATAGAGTTCCGCCTTTGGATGGCGGGCGAGAAAACGCGCACGAATCGGGGCGGTGGCGGGATCCTCGCGAGACAGGGGGCTCGCGGCGGCGAAGATCGTCATGCGGGGATGGGCCAGAGGATCGCCCTTGCCGCTATCGCCGACGAGCACCGAGCAGCGGGGATCTGCGGCGAGCGCCTTGGCATGGAGTGACAGGCCGGAGACCAGGATGATCGGCTGCCCGGCAAAATCGGTGGCGACCAGCGCGCGGCTGACGGCCGGCATGCCGTCGAAGGGGCGCAGCACGCCGAGGGCGCCGTCGCGCGCCGTCCGGATCAGGCGGCGAGCCAGGCGACGGGCATCATCATCGACCGGCTGCAGCAGCGACGGCGGCTTCGGTCCATCGGCCCCGGTGCCGCTTGAGGCGCCGGCTTGGCCGGCGATATCGCCTGGGTCGTCGATCATGACCTCATTCCTTTCGCGGGTTGTGCCCTTTCGAGGGGGCCGGCACGCCCCATCGGCCCATCGATCTTCGCATCATGTCTGCGCCGCAACCCGACGTTGGGCAATTGCGGTTCAAACCTGGCGCAATTTTTTGGACGCCGGCGCGCTCGCACGATATCTCGAACGTCATCTCATGATTTTTTTTCGGAGTTTGAAACCGTGTCCGACGATTTGAAAGCACGCATCTATGCCATCCTGCGGGCGATGACGCCCCCGGATGGCAAGGCCGACATGGTGACGCGCGGTCTGGTTTCCGACATCTTCATCGCAGACGGCAAGGCATTTTTCTCGCTGACGGTTCCGGCCGAGGATGCGCAGCGCTTCGAGCCGTTCTGCCGCGAGATCGAGACAAAAGTGGCGACCCTTGACGGTGTTTCGAAAGCGATGGTGGCGCTCACCGCGGAGAAGGTGGCGGGAATCCCGGCGCCGCGCCATTCCGCGCCGCAGTCATCTCACAAAGCGAAAGACCGACCGAGCACCGTCCGTCGTTCCGGCCCGGCGCGCGCGGGCATTCCTGGCATCGAGCGGATCGTCGCCGTCGCTTCCGGCAAGGGCGGTGTCGGCAAGTCGACCACGGCGGTCAATTTCGCCCTCGGCCTCGTCGCGGCGGGACTGAAGGTCGGTCTTCTCGACGCCGACGTCTACGGCCCGTCGATCCCACGGCTCCTTGGTCTCAGGGACAAGCCGCGGGCGGCCGGCGCACGCACCATCCGGCCGCTCGAAGCCTATGGCCTCAAGGCGATGTCCATGGGGCTGATGGTCGACGAGGACACGCCGATGATCTGGCGCGGGCCGATGGTGATGTCGGCGCTGACCCAGATGCTGCGCGAGGTCGAATGGGGCGAACTCGACATGCTTGTCGTCGATATGCCGCCGGGCACCGGCGATGCCCAGCTGACGATGGCGCAGCAGGTGCCGCTTGCCGGTGCCGTCATCGTCTCGACACCTCAGGATCTGGCTCTCATCGACGCCCGCAAGGGGCTGGCGATGTTTCAGAAGGTGGACGTGCCGGTGCTCGGCATCGTCGAGAATATGAGCTATTTCGTCGCACCCGACACGGGCAAGCGCTACGATATTTTCGGCCACGGCGGCGCCAAGGCCGAGGCCGCGCGGCTCGGTGTGCCGTTTCTTGGCGAAGTGCCCATCGAAATGGCGATCCGTGAGAGTTCCGATGCCGGTCGGCCGGTGGTCGCGAGCGATCCGGAGGGGCCGCATGCGGCAGTCTATCGGGCCATCGCGGACAAAGTGCTGGCCGGTCTCGATGGGGGCGCGGCGGCATCGCGGGCCCCGCGCATCGTTTTTGATTAAATGGTCAAAACCGGCTTGCGTCGAAGCCTTAAAAGCTGTCGGATGGGCGCAGTGAGCGGACGCCAAGATCTGCCCCATCCTGACAGGAGGCATGCTGTATGAAATCCCTGATCCGGCTGATCGCCGCAATGGCCCTGACTTTGGCTTTCGGCTCGGCGGCGTCGGCCAAGACGCTCGTCTATTGTTCGGAAGCATCTCCGGAAGGTTTCGATCCCGCCCTTTACACGGCCGGCACAACCTTCGATGCCGCATCCCGGACGGTGTATAACCGTCTGGTCGAGTTCAAGCATGGATCGACCGAGATCGAGCCCGGTCTCGCCGAATCCTGGACCATTTCCGACGACGGCAAGGAATACACCTTCAAACTTCGGCCGAACGTCAAATTCCAGACCACCGACTTCTTCACTCCGACCCGTGATCTCGATGCTGACGACGTTATCTTCTCCTTTGAGCGCCAGCTCGACGAGAAGAGCCCCTGGAATCAGTATGTCAGCGGCGCCAGCTGGGAATATGCCAGTGGCATGGGCTTTCCCAAGCTGATCAAGTCGGTTGAAAAGCTCGATGATCTGACGGTGAAGTTCGTTCTCAACCGTCCGGAGGCGCCGTTCCTGGCCGATCTGGCGATGGACTTCGCCTCGATCATGTCCAAGGAATACGCCGACAAGCTTCAGGCCGACAGCCAGATGGGCCAACTGAACCAAAAGCCGCTCGGCACCGGGCCGTTTCAGTTCGTCGCTTATCAGCCGGACGCGGTGATCCGCTACAAGGCCAATCCGACCTATTTCAAGGGCAAGGAGAAGATCGACGACTTGATCTTCGCGATCACCACCGATGCCTCGGTGCGGGCGCAGAAGCTCAAGGCCAATGAATGTCAGATCATGCCTTATCCGAACGCGGCCGACGTCAAGTCGCTGCAGAGCGATCCGAATCTGAAGGTCGACGAGCAGAACGGCCTGAACGTCGCTTATCTTGCCTACAACACCACCCAGGCGCCGTTCGATAAGCCCGAGGTCCGCAAGGCCCTCAACATGGCGATCAACAAGCAGGCGATTATCGACGCGGTGTTCCAGGGCGCGGCGACGCCGGCCAAGAACCCGATCCCGCCGACGATGTGGGGCTATAACGACGCGGTCAAGGACGATCCCTACGATCCGGAAGCGGCCAAGAAGATGTTGGCCGATGCCGGCGTCAAGGATCTGTCGATGAAGATCTGGGCGATGCCGGTCAGCCGCCCCTACATGCTCAACGCCCGTCGCGCCGCCGAGTTGATGCAGGCGGATCTGGAGAAGGTCGGCGTCAAGGCGCAGATCGTCTCCTATGAATGGGGCGAGTATCTGGAAAAGTCCAAGGCCAAGGACCGCGACGGCGCGGTGATGCTCGGCTGGACCGGCGACAACGGCGATCCGGACAACTTCCTTGACACTCTGCTTGGCTGTGACGCCGTCGGCGGCAACAACCGTGCCCAGTGGTGCGACAAGGAGTTCGACGATCTGGTGAAGAAGGCCAAGGAGGTCTCCGACCAGGCCGCGCGCGCAAAGCTCTACGAAGAGGCTCAAGTCGTCTTCAAAAAGCAGGCGCCTTGGCTCACCATCGATCACTCGAAGGTGTTCATGCCGATGCAGAAGTCGGTGAAGGGCTTCCACCTGGATCCGCTCGGCTATCATCGCTTCGACGGCGTCGACATCGAGCAATAAGCCGCTGCAAGCCTGCCGGCAGGCGGGGCGGCCATGATGGCCGCCTCGTTCTCGCGTGAGAGAAATCGGGGCGACCATCGTCGCGCGGGCTGCGGTCCGTCAAACCCGGTGTCGCATGTGCGGCCGTCTTGAACGGGCCCCGGATCAGCGGGTCGCTTCGCGCCTCCTGATGCGGTCACGGGCTCTGATATCTGACGCCATGCGTCCGATGGGACGCACAAAGAACGCTTTCCATCATGGAAGCGACGCATCGTACTTGGCCGAAAATCGATCCCGATTTTCGGCCGGTGCGTCTGCGGGAAGAACGAGCATTGACGGGATGCGTTGATGGGGCGCGTCGACAGGGCCGGCCAAAACGGGCGTTTTCGGCGAACGTCTGGAGGAGGCGCCTGCTTGGCCTCGGACTGGGTTCGGTGTCGGTGGTGCGGACATATCAGGCATTCCGCCGTTCCGCCTCGAAGCGCTGTCCCATGTCTTGAAAACGGTCTTTTGTATGGTTCGATTTCTCTTGTCGCGTGTGCTGGTCCTCATTCCGACCTTTATCGGGGTGTCGATCGTGGCCTTTGCCTTCATCCGGCTTTTGCCGGGGGATCCGGTCCAGATGCTGGCGGGCGAGCGCGTCGTCGACCCGCAGCGCCATGCGGCGATCATGCATCAGCTCGGCTTCGACCGGCCGCTGGTCATGCAATACTTGTCCTATCTCTGGAATTTGCTGCATGGCGACTTCGGGACGTCGATCGTCACCAAGCGCGGCGTGATCACGGAATTCTTCACGCTGTTTCCGGCGACCCTCGAACTGTCCTTGTGCGCTATCGTCATCGCCGTCCTTCTCGGCGTTCCGGCCGGCGTCTTCGCCGCGGTCAAGCGCGGCTCCTGGTTCGATCAGAGCGTCATGGGCGCGGCGCTGGTGGGCTATTCCATGCCGATCTTCTGGTGGGGGCTGCTGCTGATCATCCTGTTTTCCGGCATCCTGCAATGGACGCCGGTTTCGGGACGGATCTCGCTGCTTTACTATTTCCCGCAGGTGACGGGCTTCATGCTGATCGACTCGCTTTTGTCCGGCCAGAAGGGCGCCTTCGGCTCGGCGGTTTCCCATCTTATCCTGCCGTCGATCGTGCTCGCGACCATTCCCCTGGCGGTGATCGCCCGGCAGACCCGCTCGGCGATGCTTGAGGTGCTCGGCGAAGATTATGTGCGCACCGCCAAGGCCAAGGGCCTCGGGCGTTCGCGCGTCGTCGGCGTGCATGCGCTGCGCAACGCGCTGATTCCGGTGGTCACCACCATCGGCCTGCAGGTCGGCGTGCTGATGGCCGGGGCGATTTTGACGGAGACGATCTTTTCCTGGCCGGGGATCGGCAAATGGATGGTCGATAGCGTGTTTCGCCGCGACTACCCGGTGGTGCAGGGCGGCCTGTTGCTGATCGCGATGATCATCATGGTGGTCAATCTGGCGGTCGATCTCCTCTACGGGGTGATCAATCCGCGCGTCAGAGCGCGCTAGGGGAGGCGGAGATGAGCCATATTTCAGCCCAGGAAGCCGAAGAAGGCGTCGGCGCCGACATCCCGGATCACCGCCCGAAGAAGAGCCCCCGCCGGCAGATGCTGGAGGAATTCTGGTTCTACTTTTCCGAAAATCGCGGCGCCGTGCTCGGCCTCGTGGTGTTCGGCCTCGTCGTCCTGACGGCGCTCGCCGCGCCGCTTCTGGCGCCGCATTCGCCGATCGCCACCAACGATCAGGCGCAGCTTCTGCCGCCGGTCTGGGAGAGCGGCAACTGGGCCTACATCCTCGGCACCGACGCGATCGGCCGCGACATGCTCTCGCGGCTGCTCTTCGGCGCCCGCTATTCGCTGTTCATCGGCGTGATCGTCGTCGTGGTGGCGGTGTCGGTCGGCATCGCCGTCGGGCTCATCGCCGGCTATTTCGGCGGTTGGCTCGACACGGTGATCATGCGGGTGATGGACGTCATTCTCGCCTTTCCCTCGCTGCTCTTGGCGCTTGTTCTCGTTGCGGTGCTGGGGCCGGGCCTGACCAATGCGATGATCGCGATCGCCCTCGTGCTGCAGCCGCATTTCGTCCGGCTGACGCGGGCCTCGGTGATGGCCGAGAAGCGGCGGGAATATGTGACGGCGGCGAAGGTGGTCGGCGCGAGCCCGTTGCGGCTGATGGTCGTCACCATCCTGCCGAACTGCCTCGGCCCGCTGATCGTCCAGGCGACGCTGTCCTTCTCCAACGCCATTCTCGATGCCGCAGCGCTTGGCTTTCTCGGCATGGGCGCGCAGCCGCCGACGCCGGAATGGGGTACGATGCTGGCCGAAGCGCGGGAGTTTATCCTGCGCGCCTGGTGGGTCGTGACCTTCCCAGGTCTGGCGATCCTTGTCACTGTACTCGCGATCAACCTTGTCGGCGACGGCCTCAGGGACGCGCTCGACCCGAAGATGAAGCGAAGCTGAGGGCCGGCCTGCAGCGCCCCTCTGGACGAGCGAAGCGGCGATGATCGAGATTTTGACGCAGCTTTTCCAGGCGATCCTCTCGCCCTCTTCGACCACGGCGCAGGGTGGGGTGCTGGCGTTCCTGTCCGACCCCCAAAATGCCCTCACCACTTTCTTTCTGACGCTGGCGAGTGGCCTTCTGGTTTGGACGGCCAAGCAGGCTTCCGGGCTCTGGATGGAGCGGCAAAGGCGCCGCAGCAAGCTGGAGGAACTGACGCTGAAAGTGTCCACCGACGTCATCACGCGGCTGGAATCGCTGCCGAGCGTTTCCGATCCGGCGTGGGAAGACGCTCTGGTCGCGACAATTCGGCAGAGCGACCGCGGCAAGCACCGCTTTCGCGGTTACGTGACGGCGTCACTGGACAAAAACGCCTATGATGCCTTCAATAACGAAATCCATCATTTCGATCCGGAGGTCATCTTAACCTTCCAGGCCTTCGTCCAGAGCGATGCTCTTCTCGAAAAACAATATGCCAAGCTCGATGGTGACCGGTTTGTGGAATTGCCGACGGCGAGAAAGATCGCTGCGGCCCGGCTGATGTTCGAAACGGGGCGCCGCACGCGCATCCTTGGCGAGCGCTTCCTGCTCGCACTCTCGCTCGATAAAAAGCGTGGGGCGCTGGTTCCCCCGCCCTTCAGCTTCGAAGATCCGACCGTCTCGGCATATTATTTCCGGGCGATCGACGCCGTTCTAGCCGAGAAGAATGAACAGACGGCGCGCAGACGCCTGCGACTGGCGCTCCGCAGCCGCGACCGCAGCGTTCTTCAGATTTACAGCAAAGACATCGACATCATTCTGGCGGACGGCAGACATGATGCCCAGCGCCAGATGCTGAAAGGCCTCAGCTGCCGAACGCGGCAGCTCTCAAACGACGGGCAGGATCGGGCCGATCATTGAACACATATCCGTCACAAGCAAAACACAGGATCGAAAGAGTGATTGGAAGATAATGCCACTCCTTTCATTAAGCAATCTCGCCGTCACCTTCGACACCGCCTCAGGTCCCTTCAAGGCCGTCGACGGGGTCGATATCACTGTCGAGGCGGGAGAGGTTTTAGGCATTGTCGGTGAGTCCGGCTCCGGCAAGTCGGTGGCGATGCTCGGGCTGATGGGGTTGCTGCCGCCGTCTGCGACGGTGACGGCCGACGAGATCGCCTTCGAAGGGCGCGACATGCGGGCGATGTCCGGCCGCGAGCGGCGGAAGATCATCGGCAAGGACATCGCGATGATCTTTCAGGAGCCGGTAGCGAGCCTCAATCCGTGCTTCACCGTCGGCTTTCAGATCAAGGAGGCGTTGCGTGCCCACACCGATCTCGACCGCAAGGGGCGGCACCATCGCGCGGTCGAGCTGTTGACGGCGGTCGGTATTCCAGACCCCGAGCGGCGGCTTTCGGCCTTTCCGCACCAGATGTCCGGCGGCATGAGCCAGCGGGTGATGATCGCGATGGCGACCGCCTGCCGTCCCAAGCTGTTGATCGCCGACGAGCCGACCACGGCCCTCGACGTGACCATCCAGGCGCAGATCCTCGACTTGCTCATCGACTTGCAAAAGGAGCGCGGCATGGGAATGATTCTGATCACCCACGACATGGGCGTGATCGCCGAAACCGCCGAGCGGGTGATCGTGCAATATGCCGGTCAGCAGGTGGAGCGCCAGCGCGTCGCGACGCTGTTCGATGCGCCGCATCACCCCTATACGTCGGCGCTGCTTGCCGCGATCCCCGAGCGCTCGACCGGGCGCCGGCTGCCGACCATTCCCGGCGTCGTTCCGGGGCAGGGAGATCGGCCTGACGGCTGCCTCTTCAATCCGCGCTGCCCGAAGGCCGACGACCTCTGTCGAAGCGTCATGCCGCATCGTCAGACGGCCGGCCTCGGCGAAGCGCTCTGCCACTACCCCTTGAACCCCCTAGTGGTGTGATTCCGACATTGGCTTCATCGGACGCCCCCAACCGGGATTCAAATGTCAAATCCAATCCACTAGCCGATGTGAGTGCTGCCTGATGCGTGCCATCGTCACTGCAAACAACGTCAGCCAGATCTACGAGATGCGGCGGGGCCTTTTCCACAAGGCGCTCGGGCTGAAGGCCGTCAAGGATGCGAGCTTCGTCGTCGGGGAAGGCGAGACGCTGGCGATTGTCGGCGAATCAGGCTGCGGCAAGTCGACTCTCGCCCGCATGCTGACGATGATCGAGACCCCGGCCGAGGGGGCGCTGACCATCGACGGCGTGACCATCACCGGCGACAATCCCGGTGACATGAAAAAGCTGCGCTCGACGGTGCAGATCGTCTTCCAGAACCCCTATGGCGCGCTCAATCCGCGCCAGAAGGTCGGGGCGATCATCGAAGAGCCCTTGAAGATCAATACCAGGCTCTCGGCCGCCGAGCGCCGACAAAAAGCCGAGACGGCACTTGCCGAGGTCGGGCTGCGGCCGGAGCATTACGGCCGCTATCCGCACATGTTCTCCGGCGGCCAGCGCCAGCGTATTGCGATCGCCCGGGCGATCATTCTGGAGCCGAAGATCCTCGTCCTCGACGAGCCGGTCTCGGCCCTCGACGTCTCGATCCAGGCGCAAATCCTCAATCTGCTCGCCGATCTGCAGGAGCGCCTCGGCCTCACCTACATCTTCATCAGCCACGATCTCTCGGTGGTGAAGCACGTCGCGACCCGGGTGATGGTGATGTATCTCGGCCGCCCGGTGGAAATCGCCCCGGTTGCCGCGCTCTACGCCGATCCGCGCCACCCCTACACCCGGGCGCTGCTCTCGGCGACACCGGCCACCGATCCGGCGGCCAAAGGCCGGCGCATTCGCCTGACCGGCGAATTGCCCTCGCCGATCAACCCGCCCGCCGGCTGCTCCTTCAACCCCCGCTGCCCGCTGGCCGACGACCGCTGCCGGGCGGAACGCCCGGAGCTGAGCGACGACGGCCCGACCCGCGTCGCCTGCTTCGCCGTCGAAGAAGGCCGCAGCGCGGCCGCGTGAGGCGTGCGGGGCCGTTGGTGAGGCGTGATATGGATGTGAGCTTTCGCTTCGAGAGCGATAGGCTCGGCCGAAGCATGACGCAAGGGCGCCCGCCGGCGGGCGCCTATTTCGAGGCCACCTGCTGGCCGACGATCTCGCGGGTCGCGTCGAAGGCGATGTCCTTGTGGCGGTTCATGATGTAGCGCAGATCCCAGTCGTCCTTGCACAGATAGACCGGCCAGTTGTCGCGGTCGCGCACGACATTCATGGTGTTTTCGCGGATGAAGTCCTTGAGGGTCTGCTCATTGTCGCAGCGCAGCCAGCGGGCGACGTTGTAGAGCACCGGCTCGAAGCTGACGTCGGCCTTGTATTCGCCGGCGATGCGGGCGGCCAGAACGTCGAGCTGCAGCGGGCCGACGACGCCGACGATCCAGTCCGAACCGATGGTCGGCCGGAACACCTGGACGAGGCCTTCCTGAGCCAGATCCTCGAGTCCCCGACGCATCTGCTTCATCTTCATCGAATCTTCGAGCCGCACCCGGCGCAAGACTTCCGGCGCGAAGGCCGGTAGGCCGGTGAAGCGGAAGACTTCGCCTTCGGTCAGAGTGTCGCCGACCTGCAGCGTGCCGTGGTTGGGAATGCCGATGACGTCGCCGGCATAGGCTTCCTCCGTCAGCGCCCGCTCCTGGGCGACGAAATAGATCGGATTGGAGACGGCGATCGGCTTGCCGGAGCGGACATGGTCGAGCTTCATGCCCCGCTTGAAATGCCCCGAGCAGAAGCGGACGAAGGCGACGCGGTCGCGGTGTTTCGGATCCATATTGGCCTGGACCTTGAAGACGAAACCCGAGACCTTGGCGTCCGAAGGATCGACCGGCCCCTTGTCGGAAGGCTGCGGCCGCGGCTCGGGGGCATGTTCGGCGATGAAATCCATCAGCCGGTCGACCGCAAAATTCTGCAGCGCCGAGCCGAACACCACCGGGGTGAGGTGGCCTTGGCGGTAGGCGGCCGGCTCGAAGCTCGCATAGCCCTCGGCGGCGAGCTCCGCCGCGTCGCGAAAGCCGGCATAGACCGGCGGTGTCAGCGTCGCTTCGAGCGCCGGGTCGTCGAGACCGCCGTTGTAGTGCTGCGTCTTGTCGCTGCCGGCAAACAGAAAATCGTGCTTCGTCAGGTCGTAGCAGCCCTTGAACAGCCCGCCCTGGCCGACCGGCCAGACCATCGGCGCGACGGACAGCGCCAGCTCGCTCTCGATCTCGTCCAAAAGTTCGAACGGGTCGCGACCCTCGCGGTCGACCTTGTTGACGAAGGTGATGATCGGAATGTCGCGCAGGCGGCAGATTTCGAAGAGCTTCTTCGTCTGAGCCTCGATGCCCTTGGCGGCGTCGATCACCATGATGGCGCTGTCGACGGCGGTCAGTGTGCGGTACGTGTCTTCGGAAAAGTCGCTGTGGCCGGGGGTGTCGAGCAGGTTGAAGTTGATACCCTCCTTCTCGAAGGTCATCACCGAGGAGGTGACCGAGATGCCACGGTTCTTCTCGATCTCCATCCAATCGGACTTTGCCCGCCGGCCATTGCCCTTGGAGCGCACGGCGCCGGCCATCTCGATGGCGCCACCGGACAGAAGCAGCTTTTCGGTCAGCGTCGTCTTGCCGGCGTCGGGGTGGGAGATGATGGCGAAGGTGCGCCGGGTCTCGAACGGCTGCCGCGCGATCCGCGAGGGGCTGCGATCGGCGGCGGTGGCACTGGCGAGACTGCTCATGTCGGTCATGGTCCGCTATCGGGCTCAAGGGGTGGCGATGGCCGGACGGGCCGGCGCGGCCGATCGTCGTCGGCGGGCAGGACACCGCCGCTGGCAGCACGGATCCGAAACGCGGAAAGATAATGGGTGGCTGCGGGCCGACGGCATCGCTCGTGCCCCGCGCAATAAGCGGCATTTGCAGCCGGGTCAATTCTTGCGCCGTCCGGATCGACGCAAAAGGCGCGGGCCTTGCGGCCCACGCCCGGTGATTTGAAGGTGACCCGCCGGGGCTTGTCCGGCGGGTCACCTATCGGTCTTGGCGCGCATTCGCGGGCTTACTGGGCCGGCGGCGGAGGCGGCGGGGTGCCGTCCGGGCCTGCGTCCGAACCCGCGTCGGGACCGGCGGGAGGCACGCCGGCCGGCCCACCAGCCGGGCCGCCGGGCATCGCCTGCAGCTCCTTCAAGAAGTGCGCGGCGATATCGGCGCAGGGCTTCATCGGCTCATCCTCGGCGCATTTGACGTCGAGATGCATGTCGCCCCTATCGATGATGAAATGCGCGCCCTTTGCAGGTGGTGGCGGTGGCGGCGGCGGGCGATGACCGCGCGGACCACCCGGCGGTGGCGGCGGCGGCGGCGCGCCATCGGGGCCGCGCGGGCCCGGCGGTGGGGGAACCGGCGCGCCGGGCGGCGGCGGGGGAGGGGGCGCGGCATCGGGGCCGGGCTGTGCGCCGGGCGGCGGCGGGGGCGGTGCGTCCTGAGCAAAGCTCGGGGCGGCGATCAGCATCGATCCGGCCGCCAGCAACAGGGCCAAGCGTTTCATCGTGGAAGACTCCTCGAGGTTCAGGGTCAAAATGCTTCGGTTGACAGATTGGTTGCGCCGAAGCTTTGGTCTCGGCCGTTCCGCGGCCCGTGACGGGCCATGGCATCCGGTCGATCGATTTGCGCCGGGCCGCCTTGCCGGCCCTTGGCGCAAGCGATGGGAAAATTCCCTGGGGCGGCGCTAAGCCGTCCCGGTGGGTCATTCGCCGGCGATCCGGGCGACGGCGTTTTTTAGGCCGACAAAGGGCGGGCGCGGCGGCCCGAGGCGGACGACGCTGCCGTCGGCATGGACCAGGAGGTCGCCATGCAGGACGCCGTCGTCGAAGCGCCCCTGAACGGTGATCGTCTCGCCTGTCTTCGCCGGAGCCCCGGTCCAGCGGGAGGGGCCGGTCTCGACCAGCGCTCGGCCGCTCTGATCGGCGATGAGCAGCTTGTTGCCGAAGACGTCGGTGACCGTGCCGGTGATCGCCACCGGGCTCCAGCTGTCGCCGATCGAGGCGATCGCCTGGGATTTGAGCGGCAGCACCGTCTCGGTGCCGAAGCCGGCGAGGCCGACCGTGACGGCGCCGATAGCGATGCCGACGGCAAGGAGGCCGGCGCCGGCAAGGCCAAGCCGCATATGCTTCTTGCCGGGATGAAGGCGAATGCCGGCGAGGCGGCTCTTGTGCCAGAACGGCCGGCGGGGTGTCGTCGTGTCGCTGGTCGGCGTGGCATTTGGCGAATTCATGTCCATGGTGGTGAGGCTCTCGGTCCGTGTTGATGACAGCCTTTTCGCACGGCCGGCGAAACCCGCGCTGAATGAGACCGTTCAGGATCGGTTCAGCCTTTTTGGCTAGCGCCAAGGAGCGTAGACGAGCCCACGCGTCCGTGCGTCGAGCGCTCGAGGAGCAAGGAGTGTCGCCATGAAGGTTCTCATCGTCGAAGACGACCGGGCGCTGGTGGCCAAGCTCGAACAGGCGCTCCACCGGGAACATTTCGCCGTCGACGTGGCGATGAACGGCGAGGACGGCCAGCATCTCGGCGAGACCGAGGCCTATGACGTCGCGGTGCTCGATCTGGGGCTGCCGAAGATTTCCGGGATCGATGTCCTCAAGGGCTGGCGCAAGGCCGGCCGGGCGCTGCCGGTGCTGATTTTGACGGCGCGCGACGGCTGGTCGGAAAAGGTCGAAGGCTTTAAGGCCGGCGCCGACGACTATCTGATGAAGCCGTTTCGCCAGGAAGAGCTGGTGATGCGGCTGCGGGCCCTGGTGCGCCGGGCGAACGGCCATGCCGACAACCGCATCGTCTGCGGGCCGCTGACCTTCGACGCCCAGATTGGCTCCTTCGAACTCGACGGCCTGCCGCTCCGTCTGACCGCGCTGGAATGGCGGGTCCTCTCGTGCCTCGCGCTTCGCCAGGGCCGGGTGGTAATGCGCCAGGATCTGTTCGAGCGGGTCTATGAGGGCGACGCCGAGGTCGATTCCAATTCGCTGGAGGTGATCGTTGGACGTCTGCGCCGCAAGATCGGCGCGGCGATGATCGAGACCGAGCGCGGCCTCGGCTATCGGCTGGTGGCGCCCGATGCGGCGTAAGCTCACCGCCCCTCGCTCACTGCGCGGCCGGCTGATCCTCTCGGCGACCGCGCTTCTCGTCACCGCCGTGCTCGTCGCGGCTGGGCTGATCGGCCTGTCGCTCAACCGCTTCGTCACTGGACAGATCGATCAGCGGCTCGATGCCCAGGTGATGGCGCTGGCCTCGGCGCTGCAGCGCGACGGCAAGGGCGACCTGGTGCTGACCGCCTCCTTCGACGCACCGCCCTTCGACGATCCGCGTTCGGGCTGGTTTTGGCAGGTGCGCCAGAGCGACGGGACGATCGTCGCGCGCTCGTCGTCGGCGGCGCGCTGGCGCGACATCCGATTTTCGCTGATGTCCGTCGATCTGCCGCCACGCCCGCCGCATGCACCGCCGGGGCCGAGCCCCCGGCCGATGCGGGTCGACGGCGCGCGTGGTGGTCCTGAGCGCGGTGATCTGCATGGACGTGGCCTGACGATGGCGATCGGCGGGACGGAGGTGACGGTCGCGGCGGCTGCGCCCGAGCGGGCGATCTTCGGACCGTTGCGCGACGCGCTGATCCCGGTCGGCCTGGTCATGGCGGCGCTGGTCGCCGGGCTTCTGGTCGCGGTGTTCTGGCAGGTGCGGATCGGTCTGAAGCCGCTGCGCCGTCTGCGCGACGATCTCGCCGCGGTGCGCGGCGGGCGCCAGCGCTACGTGCCGGCCGACCAGCCGGCCGAGATCGCGCCGCTCGCCGCCGAACTCAACGCCCTGATCGACGAGACCACCGCCAATCTGGAACGGGCCCGGCGCCATGTCGCCAATCTCGCCCATGGGCTGAAGACGCCGCTGGCAACGCTGCTTCTGACGCTCTCAGAGCCCGGCCGCGATCCGGACGGCGACGCGAGCGCGCTGGCGGGCGCCATGGACCGGCGCATCCGCCACCATCTCGGCCGCGCCCGCTCGGCGGCGGTCGGCGGTCCGGGCCGCAGCGCCCGGCCGATTGAACCGCATGTCGCCGATCTGGTGATCGGCCTGTCGCGCATTCACGCCGAGCGCGGACTGGCCTTTAACGTCGATCTGCCCGTGGAGGCGTCTGTCGCCTGCGAGCCGCAGGATCTCGACGAGATGCTCGGCAATCTCTTGGACAATGCCTGCAAATGGGCGGCGCATCAGGTTCGCGTCGGGGCCGCGCGGGCCGGCGGCAGCCATTGGCAGGTGACGATCGAAGACGATGGCGAGGGGATCGCCGCCGGGGAGGCAGAGCGGGTGATGGAGCCCGGCCGCCGCCTCGACGAAGCCACGCCCGGCCACGGCTTCGGCCTCACCATCACCCGGGAACTTGCCGAACTGTACGGTGGCGATCTGGCGATCGGCGCCTCGACCCTCGGCGGCGTCATGGCGACGCTGCGGCTGCCGGCGGCGCAGGGCGTTTGACGCTGCCAAGTGCGTTGCCGGACGAGCCCACTTCGGATTTGGAAAAGCCTGCAAAACGAAACGGCGGGGGAAGCGATCGCCCCGGCCGTTTCGCGTCGTCGGTTGTCTTGTCGCCGTCGGGACGATGCGTCGATTCAAAGGGTGAGAGCGACCTTTCCGCGTCCAATCGGACGCAGGGCGCTCTATGCCGCGCCTTGATGCCGCTGCAGCGCGTCGACGATTTCCTGCGGGCCGATCTGGCCGAGGATCTTGCCGTTGCGGCTGACGACGACCGATCCGCGACCGCCGCTGACCGATTCCATAATCCGCTTGAGCGGTGTGGACGGGTCGGCCATCGCCGCGACATTGGCCGGGCTGGCATCGTCTTCCGAAATCGGCTTCATCACGTCGTTCGCTGTCAAGACATTGAGCGGGTTCATATGGGTGACGAAGTCGGAGACGTAGTCGTCCGCCGGCCGCAGGACGATGTCCTGGGCGGTGCCGATCTGGACGATCCGGCCACCTTCCATGATGGCGATCCGGTTGCCGATCTTGAACGCCTCGTCGAGATCGTGGCTGACGAAGATGATGGTCTTCTTCAGCTTTTGCTGCAGGTCGATCAGCTCGTCCTGCAGCCGGGTGCGGATCAAAGGATCGAGGGCCGAGAACGGCTCGTCCATCAGAAGGACCGGCGCGTCGGTGGCGAAAGCGCGGGCGAGGCCGACGCGCTGCTGCATCCCGCCGGACAGCTCTGAGACGCGCGAGTTGGCCCAGTCGGACAGGCCGACGAGTTCGAGCTGTTCGAGCGCCCGCTTGCGCCGCGCCGATTTCGATTGCCCGGCAAACTCCAGGCCGAGCGCGACGTTGTCGACGACGGTGCGCCAGGGCAACAGCGCGAATTGCTGGAACACCATTGCCACTTCGTGCCGGCGCAATTCGCGCAGGCGCTTGGTCGAGCAGTCGCGCGGATCGACCGGCTCGCGGCCGGTATCGACGACAACGCGGCCGCGGGCGACGGGCGCGAGACCGTTGACGGCCCGGATCAGCGTCGACTTGCCGGAGCCGGAAAGGCCCATCAGGACGGCGATCTCACCCCCGGCAACGTCGATCGAAGCGTTGGTGACGCCGAGGGTCGCGCTGGTTTCCTCGCGGATCTCGGCGCGGTTCCTGCCGGCGTCGGCCAGCTCCAGCGCCTTGTCGCGATTGCGGCCGAAGATGATCGAGACGTTCTGGAAGGATACGACAGGCTTGGTCATCGACCCTTCTCCTCGACCCGGAAGAAGCGATCGAGAATGATCGCCAGCAGCACGATGGCGAGGCCGGATTCGAAGCCGTCGCCGACATTGATGGCGTTGAGCGCGCGCAGCACCGGGACGCCGAGGCCGGGGGCGCCGACGAGCGCCGCGATCACCACCATCGACAGGGACAGCATGATCGTCTGTGTGAGACCGGCCATGATTTGGGGGAGCGCGTAGGGGATCTCGACCTTGAGCAACCGCTGCATCGGGGTCGCGCCGAAGGCGTCACCGGCCTCGAGAAGCTGGGTTGGGGTCGAGGCGATGCCGAGGCGGGTGAGGCGGATCGAGGCGGGCAGGGAGAAGATCACCGTTGCGACGAGGCCGGGTACCATGCCGAGGCCGAACAGGATCAGCGCCGGGATCAGATAGACGAAGGTCGGAATGGTCTGCATCAGATCGAGGATCGGGCGCAGGATCACATAGACCCATTCGCGCCGGGCCGCCGCGATGCCGAGCGGCACACCGATGATCATGCAGGTCGCCGTGGCCGCGATGACCAGCGCCAGCGTCTGAGTGGTGTCGTCCCAATAGCCGAGATTGATGATCAGCAGGAAGCCGAACAGAGTGAAAATGACAGGGACAATCGACCGGCGGGCGAACCAGGCGATCGCGCAGAAAGCGGCGACCACGACGAAGGGGTTCGGCCAGGTCAAGACGAACAAAATGCCGTCGATTACCGCCTGAAGAAAGGCGGTCAGGCCGTCAAAAACGGGGGTGAAGTTCGCCGTCAACCAGTCGACGAAACTCTCGGCATATTGGCCGATGGGCAAATGGTGAGCTTCAAGCCATTCCACGGGCTGCAATGTCCTCTTGGTTTTGAATGGAGAAGTGTCGGTGGGCGACCACCGCCACATCAAGAGGACCGGCCGCACCGGCCGATCCTTGCATTGATGCTTCAACGGAAGAGCATTGGCCGCCCGCCAGATCAGGAGGCCATGCCGAGCGACTTCTCGACCGCCGGCAACGCGGGCTTGCCGTCGAGGGTCTCGACGCCGTCAAGCCAGGTTTTCAGGACGTCCGAGTGCGCCTTCATCCAGTCGGAAGCCGACTTTTGCGGCTTTTCCTTCTTGTCGAGGATGCCGGCCATGATGCGGTTTTCCATGTCGACGTTGAAGACGAGGTTCTTCAGGAGCTTGCCGACATTCGGGCAGTCCTTGACGTAGCCCTTCCGGGTCACGGTGTAGACCGTCGCACCGCCGTAATTCGGGCCGAACGTGTCGTCGCCGCCGGTCAGATACTCGATTTTGAAGTCGGTGTTCATCGGATGCGGCGCCCAGCCGAGGAAGACGATCGGCTTCTTCGATTTCACGGCGCGGGCGACCTGCGAGAGCATGCCCTGCTCGGAGGACGCAACCAGCTTGAACTTGCTAAGGTCGAACTCGTTTTTCTTGATCATGCCGAGAACGAGCGAGTTGCCGTCGTTCCCCGGCTCGATGCCGTAGATCTTGTAATTCAGCTGCTTGCCGAATTTATGGATGTCGGAGAAGTCGTGCAGCCCCTTGTCATAGAGGTATTTCGGCACGGCGAGGGTGTATTTTGCACCTTCCAGATTGGTCTGGACGCGTTCGATCGTGCCGTTGTCGACATACTTTTTGATCGGCTCGGCTTGGGCCGGCATCCAGTTGCCGAGGAAGACGTCGAGATTGTTGTCTGCCAGCGACGCGAAGGTCACCGGCACCGACAAGATCTTGACGTTCGGATCGTAGCCCATGCCCTTCAAGAGATTGGAGATGACGGCCGTGGTCGAGGTGATGTCGGTCCAGCCAACATCCGACAAACGAACCGTCTTGCAGCTTTCTGCGTCAGCTGCCGCTGCTGTCGGTGCAACGGCAGGCAGCATCATGAAGGTTGCTCCGACGAGCGCGCCTAGAGCCTTCAGATTCCGGTTCATACGGTTCTCCTGTGATACTTGTATAATGAAGTTGTGTTGACGCAGGAGCGACAACTCGCGGGAAATATCACTCCCTCGACCGGTTGCGCGCAACCTACTGGGGGAGTTCGTTGCAGATAATTCATTCGCTCGGACATAAGGGTGTGTCCGAAAGGTGTTTCGTCTACCCCTGAGGCGGACGGGATTTGCGCATTGGCCTGAGCCCGATGGACAAAGGTACCGGCGGCACCACGTCATCGACGACCTGCGACGAAACCTTGGGATCGTTGCTGCGATGCCGCCGCACGGCCAAGCCTTGTGTCGTCGGGCAAAGCACGCATGGCGGGCGCCGAGATGCGATTCCGGCGGACAATGATGTGCCTGTTTTGGCAAGGCGCGACCGACGGTCCGGCCCGATAAGGTTCTGAGAGCCGGCCGTGCCGGCCGACGGAACCTGCTGGACGGCGACCGGGAGGCTCCCGGCCTCGGCGACGTCTGCGCGGGGCGAAAGGCCGATGCCGACAATCATGAGGCCGAGGGAGAGAAGCCTCAAGACCAAAAGAGCTTGGGTCTTTCGCAACAAGATCTGCGGCACGGATGCCCCGCGGGATCGTTAAGGATGCGCAAAGATTGCACAGGCACAAAGCAAGTGCAATCGATCGCCGCGTGGTCGTTTGTCAGATTGCCTTGGCGACAGGGTGCGGGGCTCTTGTATCGCGCGTTCCGAAAATCAAAATCGATTTTCGGGCCGATGGGCCGGCTGAATAACAGGGCGCGTCCCTTGTGCGTCCTTTCAGACCCACGGCGCCCTAGAAGTCCCAGCTGGAGGACAGACGCAGGGTTTTCGGCCGCCCTTCGGCGATCGGCTGGGATTCGACGTCGAGGTCGAGCGCCACCTCGTCGAACAGCTTGACGCTGGTACCGATATCGAGGCGCAGCGTCCGTCTGGCGCTGAAGCTGCCTTCGGCCATGCCCGAGGCATTGCCGTTGAGGGCCGTGAGTCGGGCGTCGGCGCGTCGATCGAGGGAATAGCCGAATTCAACGCCGGCCTTCGGTTCGAGATGGATCCAGTCGGGCAGTTGGCGCAGCGGCAACTGGGCCTTGAGGCCGATGGTGCCGGATAGGCTCGAGGTCTGTTGAGCCGACAGGTGATAATCGGCCCCGTCGATTCGCTCATAGGTCGGGCCGAGGCGGATCGTCTGGCCGGCGGCGGTGAGATAGGGCGACAGCTTCAGATCGCCGAAATGCTCGACCCGGCCGACGGAGAGAGTGGCGAAGGCGCCGTAGCCGCTCGAATCGGCCGAGCCGGAGAGAGCGTCGGTGGTGCCGTCGACCCGGTCGCTGATACCGATGCGAGAGGCGCCGATCGCCGCTTCAGCAAAACTCGACTTGCTCGGATGCAGCGACACATAAGTGGCCACCGAACCGAGCGCAGCGCGGCCGACCGTTCGGCCTTGAGACACAATGGTGCTGCCATTCGATCCGCCGATGGCAAAACCGACGGCCAAATCGGCGGCAAGGCGCGCGTCGAGCCCGGCCGACAAATTGGTCTCGACGCGTTGGTAGCCGTGGCCCGAATCGTCAGGATCGTCCCGGGCGAGCGTTACGGCGCCCCGCGTCCAGGCTCTCCCGGCATTGGCGCAATTGTCGTCGGTGCTGTTCTTCAGCGTCTTCGATCGGCTGGTCGTGGCGTCGTCGTCGATCAGTGCCTGCCAGGAGTCTGTCGCCTCCGTCTGGCCAACCGAGACATTGACGGCGAGCGGGCCGCAGGCGTCGTTGCGCAGGCCTTCCAGATGGCTTTGGAGATTGGCGGTCTGCCCCTTCTCCAAGCGCATGGCCAAGGCGCTCTGCCGGCTGACCGTCGATAGGGCAAAGGATTGCGTGTCGTCATCGAGGTCGTCGGCGTGGGCGGCGGGCGTGTCGAAGGGCACCGTCAGCCCGGCAAGAATCAGGGCGGCGAGCGTCGAGGCGAGGCCGAAACCGAGGCCCCAACCTGCGGTCCGTCGCTTTCGTGTCGAAACCTTGCATGGCTGCAGGGTGGCACTGGTCGTCATGGTCCGCTCGTCTTCGCAGTTGCGAGAATTCGCCCTTCGAAGGACACTTGCGCTGGTTAACGAGCGGTTAATTTGGGTGCCACTCACCGCGACGTGAAGCCACCGCAGCCGATTGCGCGGTTCGCCGGTGAGATCGTCAGTCACTCTTCAAATGGCGTGGTTTTTCAGAAATCTAAGGGCGGCCATCGGTCGGAGCCGAAGGTGGGGCGGGTCGGCCTTGCTCAGGCTCTTTGCCAGCGCTGCGATGCACCAAAGTCACGATTACCGTTAGGGAATATTTTGCCCCTTTGACGTGTTTTTCCTTTGAATAAGCGTTTTCAGTGTCTGATTCTGAGCCTGGGTCAGGCCGCCAGCCGGAGCCGATCGTCGTGCTTGCGGTCATGCTGTTGACACCCGTCTGACCGCAGTGCGCGCGGCGGCGCCGGGCACCGTGCCGTGTGAAACGCGCGGGATGTGTTTTGAGGCCTCGGCCTCGGCGTCGCGCTTGGCCGAAGCTTGCGTCCCCTCAGTCGGGCGGGGGGCTCAGTCGAACAGGCTGGAGACGGATTCTTCGGACGCGGTGCGGGCGATCGCCTCGCCAAGCAGGTTGGCCGTGGTGATGACGCGGATGTTTCCGGCGCCCCGGATCGCCTTGGTCGGCAGGATCGAATCGGTGATCACCAGCTCTTTCAGGCTCGACGCGGTGATGCGCGAGACCGCGCCGCCGGACAGGACGCCATGGGTGATATAGGCCGAAGCGCTGATCGCGCCGGCCTTCATTAGGGCGTCTGCGGCGTTGCACAGGGTGCCGCCGGAATCGATAATGTCGTCGATCAGGATGCAGTTGCGTCCGGTGACGTCGCCGATGATGTTCATCACCTCCGATTCGCCCGGCCGGTCGCGGCGCTTGTCGACGATGGCGAGCGGGGCGTCGAGACGCTTGGCCAGCGCCCGGGCGCGCACCACGCCGCCGACATCCGGCGAGACGACCATCAGATTCGACAGATCCTGGTGTTCCTTGATGTCGCGGGCAAGCAGCGGCACCGCGAAGAGGTTGTCGGTCGGAATGTCGAAGAAGCCCTGGATCTGGCCGGCATGGAGATCGAGGGTCATTACCCGATCGGCGCCCGCTTCGGTAATCAGATTGGCAACCAGCTTGGCCGAGATCGGGGTGCGGCCGTTGGCCTTGCGATCCTGCCGGGCGTAGCCGAAATAGGGCAGCACGGCGGTGATCCGCCGCGCCGAGGCTCGCCGCATCGCGTCGATGATGATCAAGAGCTCCATCAGGTGATCGTTCGCCGGATAGGAGGTCGACTGGATGACGAAGACGTCCTCGCCGCGCACGTTTTCCTGGATCTCGACGAAGATTTCCTGGTCGGCAAAGCGCCGGACCATGGCGTCGCCCAGCGGCAGCTCCAGATATTGCCCAATGGCTTCAGCCAGGGAACGGTTGGAATTGCCGCTGAACAGCTTCATCTTTTTCTTTCCAGTCGAACGGAGGGCGGATTGATCGTGGTGGCGCAAGCTGCAGTTCCTTCCGGACAAGGACCGTTGCGTGGGGCTTCGAAAGGCCTGATGTCAGGCCGTGTAGACGAGAACATGGCGACCGTCGTCTCCGCCCCTTGCCAACCTGCCGCTCCGGATGTGTCGGGCATTGACGCCGTCGGATCGCGGAGACCAGTGCCGGCGGGGCGGCACGACATCCGCCTCATCTTCGTCCGATCTTCGCTGGACGCTCTAGCAGCCTTCGCCAAATCTTCAACCCGACTCGTGATGCGGGATATATCAAGGTAAAGGGGAGTCGCAATCCGAACTCATACCAGGTCAGGATTGTTTCTTCCTGAAGGTAAATCTTAAGATTGCTGAAGCGTTGTGCCGCGAGGCGGAAAGCGGCGTTCTGTGACGTCTATTCTGGCGGGCGTCGAAGGGTGTTCAGCTGATGTCGGCCGGCAGACTGGTGGTCTGGCGCATCGTTTCGGCCGCGACCTTCCGCAAGGTGTCGAAGTCGATCCTCGACCAGGGATCGGGGCTGGTCCCGGCGACGCGTTCCTGGCCCTGGAAGCGATGGACGCGCTGATCGTTGTGGTCGAGAACATCCCAGACATAGACGAGGACGGTTTGATTGCCCTCGGCGAAAGCGGAGAAGTAACCCTTCAGGCGGAGCGGCCCGACCGGTCCGCTGGCCGGGCGGATTTCGACATTGGTGCGGCTGGCTTCTTCCGACAGCGCCCGGGCGAGCAGCTCGGCGTCCTTTTGCGGGGCGCCGACCACCGGCAGGAACTGGATCTCGCGCCGTGCTGAGCCTGGCTGCGCGGTGCCTCGCATGGCGGCAGGGCGCAGCGGCGCCGGATTCGTCGTCGGCGGGGCGAGGGCGGCCTGGCGCTGTTCGGGCTGCGGCTCGGGGCTCAGCGGCTGGTCGGCTGCCGGTTCTTCATCGATTCGCGGCAGGCGCCGTGGCGGGCTGGCCGGCGGCTCGCCGTCGGCGACGCGCGTCGTCGCCGGCTCGGGGATCCGAGTCTGGACTTGGGTCTGGGCGAGATCTGCCTCCGGCAGGTGCGGCTGCGGGCGATGCGGCGTCGCGACCGGCTGTGGCCCGGTCTCCCAGCGCAATCTGGTCGTGCCACGGCTTGCGGTTTCCTGGCGCGACGGCTCGTAGCGTGGTGTTTCATAGCGCGGAGCGGTGTCGGCGTCTCGCGGTGGTGGCGGCGCCAGCGGACTCTCGCTGATCGGCTCGGAAGGCGGTAGCGGTTCGGCGGCGACCCGTCCGACGGGGCTCGGACGCAGTGGCGCGGCCGAGCGGAGCGCCAAGGTCGAGGCGGGCGGAGCGCCGAGCGCCAAGGTCGAGCCGATGTTTTCGGGCGGGACCGGGCCGTTCGGGCCCATGGCGATGTCGATGTCGGAGCCCGTACAACCGGACAACAGCGCCCCGACGCCCACGGCGACGAGCGGTCCGAATCTGGCGATTTTCGTTGCCACGGGCGATCTCCTTCCGGCCGTTTAACGGCATCGAAGCAGGAGCGATCTTGCCGCCTCGGTCGGAAGATTTCGTTAAAATCGTCACCAAATGTTGCAATGCATTGCCAGGGCCGCGCAGTGGTTGGCGCGGGCCGTCCTCCTGCCGCCGGACACATGACGAGACCGCGAAAATCAGGTCTCGTCCGCCCAAGGGCTTCATGCGCCACTCAGGGATCTCACTGTCGACGTCAGCCGGCGATCGGCAGGTCGAGGGAAAGCCGCGATAGCGGTTCCGGATCGCCTTCGGTGGTCAGATAGGTGCGCCCGAGGGTCATCGCGGTGCCGGTCTCGGAGTCCATGATGATCATATGGGCAAACAACGTCATGTTGGGCACGATCTCCGCCGGATTGCCGACATGGAACATCGGTGAATCCATCCAGGAGGGCGCATAGCGGGCGCCGAGCGAATAGCCGCAGGCGCTCAGCCGGTGGCGCACCAGCTCGTGCTTTTCCATGACCGACGCATGAGCGTCGAAGACGTCGCCGAAGCTTTGCGGTGGCTGCATTGCGGCCTCGACCGCTGCGAGCGCCTCGGTCGCGGCCCGATGCAGCGCCAGGTGCCGCTCGCTCGGTTCGCCGACGATCACCGTGCGCATGAGTGCCGCATGATACTGCGCTTTTACGCCCGCCCATTCGAGGGTCAGCTGATCGTTGGCGTCGAGTTTGCGCCGGCCGGATTTGTAACGGCACAAGAGCGCGTCGCGGCCGGAACCGACGATGAACGGATTGGCCGGATAGTCGCCGCCGCGCTTGAGGATGTGCCCTTGCATGGCGGCGAGGATGTCGGCCTCGTCGGCGCCAGGGCCGATCAGCGGCAGTGCCACTTCGAAGGCCTCGTCGGCCAAAAGCGCCGCCTCGCGGACATAGGCGATCTCGGCCTCGGTCTTGACCGCGCGCAGCATCGGGACGAGGTCGGAGGCGTCCTTCAGCGAGGCGAAAGAGCCAAGCCGCTCGTTGACGGCAAGGCCGGCGGCGCCGGTCAGACCATGGCTTAGCCATTCGACGCCGATGCGAGTGCCGAGCAGGCCCATATCGTCAAGCATGTTGCGCAATTCGATGACCGGATCGGCGTTGCCCCGGTCGCGCCAGACGACGATCGTGCCGAGGATCGAGGTGTGCCGCGCCTGGCGGATGTCGGCCGAGCGCGTCAACAGCTGCATCTCGCCGTCGGCCTTCATGACCAGGCACTGGAAGAAGCAGAAGCCGAAGCTGTCATAGCCGGTCAGCCAGTACATCGACTCCTGGGCAAACAGCAGCATGGCGTCGAGTTTGCGATGGGCCATCTCGGCGAGCACGCGCTCACGCCGCTGGGCGAATTCGTCGCGTTCAAAGTGAAGCATGACATCAATCCCGCAAGGCGATCGCCGCGAGCTGCCGTCCGTAATCGGGCTCGCCGCGATGGGTGGTGCGACGAAACGAGAAGAAGCTCTCCGGCTCGCCATAGGTGCAGCGACCGACGAATCGGCCCGCAACACCAGCCTCTTCGAGCACACAGACGATGAATCCGGGAAGATCGAACTGCCGCTTGTCCGAGCTTTTCCCGGGTTCAAAGAAGCGCTCGCGCGAGGGATCGCCGTTGAGGAACGCGTCCATCATGTCGAGACCGACTTCGTAATTTTTTTGGGTGATCGCCGGGCCGAGCACGGCTTTGATCGAGGACCGCTTGGCGCCGGCCGTTTCCATCGTCGCGATGGTCGCGGCGATGACGCCGCCGAGGGCGCCGCGCCAGCCGGCATGGGCCGCCCCGATGACGCGGTTGTCCGGATCGGCAAAGAGCAGCGGGCCGCAATCGGCAGTGACGACGCCGATGGCCAGGCCCGGCGTCGCGGTGACGATGCCATCGACCCGGGGGCGGTCGCCCTCGAACGGCCGGTCGACCAGCACGGCCTCGGCGGAATGAACCTGCCAGGGGGTCGCCAGCCGGCTCGCCTCGAGGCCGAGGGTCGCCGCCGCCCGGGCCCGGTTCTGCGCGACGTCGGCTGGCGCGTCGCTCGAGCCGCTGCCGACATTCAGCTCCGCGTAAAGGCCGCCGGAGACGCCGCCCCGCCGGGTGAAAAAGGCATGCGCGATGCCGTCGCCCATCAGCTCAGGGGCGCGGATGACGTCCGTCTCGGACAAAGGCGGGGCCGTTCGGGTCGCGTCGGACATGGGGCGGGATGGTGGTTGAGCGGGCACGGGAAGTCAATCGGCTCCGGATGGGGGCGCGTGCGACGGCGCTGCGGCGAAGGGCGGCAGGGCGAGCGGTGCGTTGGCGACGGCGAGAACCTTGAACAGCGCGCCCATCTGGCCTTTGCCGGTGCCGGCGAGGCGGGCGACGGCGGCTTCGATCGCCTGGCGTCCGGCGGCATCGAGCGGTGCGCCGAGCACGCCGGCGCGCTGGACCAGCCCGAGGGCGATGAGGAAGTCGCCCTGGCCGACGATCGGCGAAACCGCCAGAGATCGCGCGGCGAAGAAGCCGGCGAGACGGGCGAAGTCGACATGGCTGGTGATGTCGCATTCGCCGGGGCGATCGAGCGGGTCGGCAAAGGCGTGGTCGTGCAACGCTTGCAGCGTGTCGCCGTAACCGGTGACGGCGTGGCCGTAATCGATGAACAGCCCGGCGCCGCCCTGATCCGCAAGGCGCGCGGCGAGCGCGCCGGCGAGGCGGTCGCGCTCCGGCGAGACTTCGATGACGGCGCCCGCCGCCGGGGGATGCGGCAGCATGTTGGCGCCGGGCTGCGTATGATGGCACCGGCACAGGACGAATTCGAAGGTGCCGTTGTCGCGCAAGGCCACGCAGCGCTGGCGAAAGACCTCGCCATCGAAGACCAACTGGCGGATGGCGACGGCGTCGAAAAGCTCGTTGGCGACGACGATGCTCGGGCCGGGGCCGATTTCGGCAAGGCTGCGATGGCGCAGGATCGGCAGGTCGAAGCCGGTCAGCGTTTCGGCCTGGATCGCCGCCAGCGTCTCGCTGGTTTCGACGAGATGGACTTGCGCGGCGGCAAGGCAGCCTGGCGCGACGCGGCGCAGGGTGCGCAGCATATCGGCCATCAGCGTGCCGCGGCCGGGGCCGATCTCGACCAGCCGGAACCGGCGCGGGGCGCCAAGCCCTATCCAGGCGGCCGCGACCCAGGCCCCGATCAACTCGCCGAACATCTGGCTGACCTCTGGCGCGGTGACGAAGTCGCCGGCCCGCCCAATCGGATTCTGCGTCGCATAATAGCCGGCCTGACGGTCGAACAGCGCCAGATTCCAGAAGCGGTCGAGGCCGATCGGGCCTTCGGCGCGGATGATGGCAGCGATTTTGCGATGCAGATCGTTCAAGGCCGGGCCACGTCCTCGCTGGTCGTGCCGCTCGCGTCGTCCGGACGCGGCTCGTAGGTCTTCGGCTTGGCGGTGGCGATTGCCCAGAGGCCGACGAGCAGCATCGGGATCGACAGCACCATACCCATCGTCAGCCAGCCGCCATAGAGATAGCCGAGCTGCTTGTCGGGCATGCGCCAGAAGGCTTCGACCATGATCCGGAAGATGCCGTAGCAGAGGATGAAGATGCCGGCGGTCAGCCGGGGCCGGCCGAAGCTTTTAAAGACATGGGTGGCGATGCGCAGGATGATCCACAATAAGATGCCCTCGAGCGCCGCCTCATAGAGCTGGCTCGGATGGCGCGGCATCGGGCCGCCGGTCGGAAACACCATCGCCCAGGGCATGTTGGAGGGGGAACCCCAAAGCTCGCCATTGATGAAATTGGCGATGCGGCCGAAGAACAGGCCGAAGGGCACCGCCGCCGCGACGACATCGATCAGGCTGAAGAACGGCACGCCGCGCTGCTTGCAGAACAGAATGATCGCAACGGTGACGCCGACCAAGCCGCCATGGAACGCCATACCGCCGTCCCAGACGGAGAATACCTGCAGCGGATGGGCGAGATAGACCGCCGGATCGTAGAAGATGACGTAGCCAAGCCGCCCGCCGAGGACGATGCCGAGGGTGAGGTAGAGGATGGCGTCGTCGATTTCGAGCTTGGTAATCGGCGAGACGCCGTTCGGCCAAAGCTTGCGGTTGGAGACGAGATGCCGTCCGTAGAGCCAGCCGAGCAGGATACCGGCGACATAGGCAAGGCCGTACCAGTGCAGCTGCACCGGTCCGATCGACAAGAACACCGGATCGATATGCGGGTACGCCAGGACGCCGAAGGTCGAGAGTGGGAGCATGTGCGGATCGGGCCTCGTCGTCCATTTTTCAACCGTGATGGCCGTTCGGGGCGCGGCCGCTCGGCTCCCTCATAAGGCGAAGCCGCGACGCTTTGAAGACCGCGGGCGCAAGAGCGGTGCTCGGCCGCGCATCGCCGGGCGCTTTTGCCGCCGGCCGTCGGTCCGCTTTGGCGCAAACGAGGGCGCGGCATGGCAGCGGCACTATTGTCTTGAGCGCGCCGCGCCTCTACCTGCGAAGAGACAGTTCAACCCGGAGACGACGATGCCGAACCGAGCCCCCAATCGCCTGCTAGACGAGTTCGCCCGCGTGATGACCGATGCGGCCGGCACGGCCCAAGGCATGCGCCGCGAGGTGGAAAACCTATTCCGTACGCAAGGCGAGCGTTTTTTCAACCAGCTCGATCTCGTCCAGCGCGAGGAGTTCGAGGCGGTGCGCGAAATGGCGATGAAGGCGCGCATGGAGAACGAGGCGCTGAAGAAGCGGCTGGCCGATCTCGAGGCCAAACTGGCCGAGACGCCGCCGGCCGAGGCCTGATCGGCGATTATCCACAGGGATTCAACAGCTTCCGCGGCGTATTTTCGCGCCGTGGCTGATTCCGAAAGTCCTGTCGGCAGAGTCGCTTAAGCATTTCGGCTTGCGCGATTCGGTGAACGCTCGACGCCAAAATCGTGAAAAAACGGTTAACGGCCTTAGCGTGAAGACTCCCCCACTGTATGCTGATTCTCAAGGGTGATTCGTCGGCGGCGGCGAAAGGATCGCCCTGCGGGTGGCTGCCGCGGCGGGCGGCTGCCCGCCCAATTTTTGAAACGAGGAATCAGCATGCATTTCGACGATATGGCGGTGTTGCGACAGTCGAACCCTGTCGACGTGATCGAATGGGTTGCGACGTCGCGCGAATGGGCGTTCGAGCGCTCCTGCGAGGACGAGCTGGCGGTTGCGGTCGCCGGCGTGTGGACCGACTATTCGGTGTCGTTTTCCTGGATCGACGACATGGAGGCCCTGCATCTGGCCTGCGCCTTCGATCTCAAGGTGCCTCCGCACCGCCAGGCGGAGATCCAAACCCTGCTGGCGCGGATCAACGAGAAGCTGGTGGTCGGCCATTTCGACCTGTGGCGCAAGGAAGGCGCGGTGATGTTCCGCCATGCGCTGCTTCTGTCGGGCGGTCTCGACGCGACCAGCGGCCAGGCCGAGCGGATGCTGGCGATGGCGCTGGAAAGCTGCGAGCGGTTCTACCAGGCGTTCCAGTTCGTCATCTGGGCGGACAAGTCGGCCGAAGAAGCTTTAACCGCAGCGATGTTCGAGACCCACGGGCGGGCCTGAGCGCGCTTTGCGGCGGTTTCGACCGGCACGCTTGGAAACCGGTACCGGTCAAGGTCTCGATATTGTAGGGGGACAGCATCCTTTCCACGGCATTGGAGGCCTCAGTCCGATGATCGACGCGCGCATTCTCCTCCTAGGCGGCGGCAATATGGGTTCGGCGCTGCTCGGCGGCTGGCTGGACAACGGCCTTGACCCGGCGAAGGTGACGGTGGTCGATCCGGCCGTCGGGCCGGCCTTGCAGCCGTTGCTGAACAAGGGCGTCACCCATCGCAGCGTGGTGCCGGACGAAGCGTTTGACATCGTGCTTCTGGCGGTCAAGCCGCAGATGATGAGCGCCGCCGTGCCGCCGCTGAAGGCGGCGATGCAGCCCGACACGATGGTGGTCTCGATCGCGGCGGGGACGACGATCGCGGCGATCGAAGCGCTTCTCGGCGAGCGGCCGGTGGTGCGGGCGATGCCCAACACGCCGGCGCTGATTGGTCGCGGGATCACCGGCGCCTATGGCAATGCGAGCACCAGCGCGGACAACCGCGCGGCGGCGACGAGCCTGCTCGAGGCCAGCGGGCCGGTGGAATGGGTGGACGCCGAGCCGCTGATCGACGCGATCACCGCGGTGTCCGGCAGTGGCCCGGCCTATGTGTTCCATCTCGCCGAATGCATGGCGAAGGCGGGCGCGGCGCTCGGCCTCGATGCGGATCTTGCCATGCGCCTGGCCCGCCACACGGTGGCCGGCGCCGGCGAATTGATGATCCGCTCCGACGATGAGCCGGCGCAGCTGCGCAAGAACGTCACTTCGCCGAACGGCACCACCCAGGCGGCGCTCGACGTGCTGATGGGCGAAGAGCGGCTGGCACGGCTGATGGACGAGGCGATGCGCGCCGCGCGCGACCGGGCGGCCCAACTCGCCAAGGGCTAAGCTCCAGCGGAGCTCGCGCAACGACTGAGATTTAAAGACACGGCGACGGAGCAACGGCATGGCAGGCAGCGAGCGCGCGCCGGAGATCGGCTTTGACGATTTCCTGAAAGTCGATATTCGCGTCGGCACCATCGTCGAGGCGGTGCCATTTCCCGAAGCGCGCAAGCCGGCGATCAAGCTGATGATTGATTTCGGCGACGAGATCGGAGTGAAAAAGTCCTCGGCCCAGATCACCGTGCATTACACGCCCGAAGAACTCGTCGGCCGGCAGGTGATCGCCGTCGTCAACTTCCCGCCGCGCCAGATCGGCCCAATGCGCTCGGAGGTGCTGACCCTCGGCGTGCCGGACGACAACGGCGAGGTGGTGCTGCTCGGCCCGGGGCATTCGGTGCCAAAGGGCGGCCGGTTGTATTGAGGGCGGACGAGCGCATTGTAATGCTGCCTGTGGAGAGAGGTCTCACACATGCAGCGCCTTGCCGAGGGCGGCCAGCGCGGCTTCCTGAAAGCTTTCGCCGAGCGTTGGATGGGCGTGGATGGTGCCGGCGACGTCTTCGAGGCAGGCGCCCATTTCCAGGGCGAGCGAAAAAGCCGCCGACAATTCACTGACCGTCGCGCCGACCGCCTCAATGCCGAGGACGAGGTGATTGTCGGTCCGCGCCACCACCCGCACGAAGCCGTCCTCGCGGTCAAGGCTCATCGCCCGGCCGCTGGCCGAAAGCGGAAACCGGCCGATGGTCGTCTCGATCCCCGCTGCCTTGGCGCCCAGCGGCGACAGGCCGACCGTGACGATTTCCGGATCGGTGAAGCAGACGGTCGGGATCGCCCGATGGTCGAACACCCGGCGGTGGCCTGCCGCGATCTCGGCGACCATTTCGCCCTCGGCCATCGCCTTATGGGCGAGCATCGGCTCGCCGGCGACGTCGCCGATCGCATAGACGCCGCACATCGCCGTGCGGCGGCTGTCGTCGGTGCGGATGAAGGGGCCGTCCATTTCGAGCACCAGTTCGTCGCGGCCCCAGCCTTCGGTGACCGGACGCCGACCAACGGTGACGAGCACGCGGTCGCAGGCGATCCGGCGCTCCTCGCCCTTTGTGGTCTCGATGATCAGATCGCCGTCCTCGCCGGCGAGCCCTTGCGCCGTGGCGCCGGTCATCACCGTCACGCCGAGCTTTTGCAGGCGCTGGCGCACCGGCTTGACGAGATCGCCGTCATAGAGCGGCAGGATCTCGTCGGCGGCCTCGACGATCGTGACCCTCGAGCCGGCCTTGGCGAAGGCCGTGCCGAGTTCGACGCCGATATAGCCGCCGCCGACGACCGCGAGCGTTTCAGGCGGGGCGGACAGCGACAGCGCCTCGGTGGACGAGATGACCTTGCCGCCGAAGGGCAGGGTCTTCAGTGCGATCGGTTCGGAGCCGGTGGCGATCACCACGGTTTCGGCCGAAATGCGCTGCTCGCCGGTCTCGCTGGTGACGATGACCGTCTTGCCGTCGACGAAGCGGGCGCGGCCCTCGACGAGCTTGACGCGGGCCTTTTTGAACAGGCCGGTGACGCCGTTGTTGAGGCGGTTGACGATGCCGTCCTTCCAGCCGACGACGTCTGACCAATCGAGGCTGGGCGTGCCCGCCGTGACGCCGGGAATGGCTTCGGCTGCCGCGGCTTCCCGCATCCGGAAATATTCGTCCGCGGCGTGGATCAGCGCCTTGGACGGGATGCAGCCGATATTGAGGCAGGTGCCGCCGGGCTTGATGGAATCGACGACGACGGTGTCGAGGCCGAGCTGGCCGGCGCGGATCGCCGCGACATAGCCGCCGGGGCCGGCGCCAATGACGAGAAACTGGCAGGACATCTCGTTCATGCAGACGCCTCGACGAAGATCATGGCCGGGGTTTCCAGAAGTGTTTTGATCCGCTGGACGAAGACGGCCGCGTCGTAGCCGTCGATCACCCGGTGGTCGAAGCTCGACGACAGATTCATGCGCCGGCGGGGGACGAATTGGCTGCCGTCCCAGACCGGCCGGACCTCCATCTTGTTGACGCCGATGATCGCCACCTCCGGATGGTTGATGATCGGGGTGGTGGCGATGCCGCCGAGCGCGCCGAGCGAGGTGATGGTGATGGTCGAGCCGGACAGCTCCTCGCGCTTGGCGGTGCCGGCTTTGGCGGCTTCGCTCAGGCGGGCGAGTTCGCCGGCGCAGCTCCAGATGTCCCGCGCCTCGCAATGGCGCGCCACGGGCACCATCAGGCCGGAGCCCGTCTGCGCCGCAACCCCGATATGGACGCCGCCATGCTGGTGCAGGATGCCGGCCTCGTCGTCATAGAGCGCGTTCATCACCGGTTGCTCGCGCACCGCGATCACCAGTGCCTTCATCAGGAAGGGCAGGAGGGTGAGCTTCGGGCGGTCGTCCCGGCGGTCCTTGTTCATCGCCGCCCGCAGCTGCTCGACCGCCTCCATGTCGATCTCGTCGACATAGGTGATGTGGGCGATGCGCCGGCTCGCCGTTTCCATCTTTTCGGCGATGCGGCGGCGCAATCCTGCGATCTTGACCTCGGTGACCGTGGTGTCGACCATCGCCGCGCGGCCGGGCGCGGTTGTGTCGCCGGCTTCGAGATAGGCGTCCAGGTCGTCGGCGAGAATGCGCCCGGCGGGACCGGAGCCGGCCACCCGGCGAAGATCGATGCCGGCCTCCATCGCCCGGCGGCGGACGGCCGGCGCGGCGAGCGGCTTTTCGCCGGCCTTGCGCTGCGGCGCGCGCGGCGGCGGCACTGTGGAGCGGAAGTGGTCGTCGGCCGTCTTGTCGGCGCGTTGGCTGGCGTGTTGATCTCCGGCCGCGGGCGCGATGTTTTCAGATGGGCGTTCCGAAGGATCGTCGCCGGTCTGAAGCTGCTCTTGCGGGTTCGCTTCCGGCTCGGTGCCGCCGGGGCCGTCGACCTCGAGCTTCACCAGCGGCGAGCCGACGGCGATCGTGTCGCCGATTGCGCCTGCCAGCCAATTCACCGTGCCGTCGACCGGCGAGGGGATATCGACCGTCGCCTTGTCGGTCATCACCGCGGCGAGCGTCATATCCTCCTTGACCGGATCGCCGACCTCGACATGCCATTCGACCAGTTCGGCCTCGGCGACACCTTCGCCGACATCGGGAAGCCTGATGGTGACGGTGCCCATTCAGCCCTCCATTACGCGCTTCATCGCTCCGCCGACCCTCGCCTGGCCGGGAAAATAGTCCCACTCCTGGGCATGCGGATAGGGCGTGTCCCAGCCCGCGACCCGGAGGATCGGGGCTTCGAGATGGTAGAAACAGGCGTCCGCCACCACCGCGACCAGCTCGGCGCCGAAGCCCGAGGTCAGCGTCGCCTCGTGGACGATGAGACAGCGGCCGGTCTTTTTCACCGAGGCTTCGATCAGCGGCATGTCGAGGGGAATGAGGGTGCGCAGATCGATCACCTCGGCGTCGATGTCGACGCTCTCAGCGGCGGCCTCGGCGACGTGCACCATGGTGCCATAGGCCAGCACGGTCAGGTCGGCGCCCTCGCGCCGGATGATGCCCTGGCCGAGCGGAACGGTGTAGCGGCCTTCCGGCACCTCGCCGAGCGGATGTTTCGACCAGGGCGTGACCGGCTTGTCGTGATCGCCGTCGAAGGGGCCGTTATAGAGGCGCTTGGGTTCGAGGACGATCACCGGATCGTTGTCCTCGATCGCGGCAATCAGCAGGCCCTTGGCATCGTAGGGATTGGACGGGACGACGGTCTTCAGCCCCGAAACGTGGGTGAACAGCGCTTCGGGCGACTGGGAATGGGTCTGGCCGCCGAAAATGCCGCCGCCGGTCGGCATGCGCACCACCAGCGGGCAGATGAAGTCGCCGGCCGAGCGGTAGCGGAGGCGGGCCGCTTCCGAGACGATCTGGTCGAAGGCCGGGTAGACATAATCGGCGAACTGCATCTCGACGACGGGCCTCAGGCCAAAGGCGGCCATGCCGATCGCCGTGCCGACGATGCCGCTTTCGTTGATCGGCGCGTCGAAGCAGCGGTTTTTGCCGAAGCGCTCCTGCAGCCCCGCCGTGCAGCGGAAGACGCCGCCGAAATAGCCGACATCCTCGCCATAGACGACGACATTGTCGTCCTCAGCCATCTTGACGGCATGGGCATCGCGGATCGCCTCGATCATCGTCATGCGCGGCATGGACGGCCTCGATTTGTCGGCAGGGAGGAGTGGGGCTGTATACGGGCGCTCAGGCGGCTTGGCCGAGACGGTCGGGCGACAAGTGGCGCGAAGCGTCCATAACTTCGATGCCGACGAGGCGGCCTTCGGCGTCGAAGTCGAAGACAATCCCCTCCGAGACCTCTTCGCTGTCGGTCACCGGTGTCGGGGAACAGCGGATAGAGGCCGCGTTCGCGTCTGCGTCGTAGCGCACGGTCGGGGTCGCCATGGCCTGCTCGCCTTTCGATCGACATGCCATCGGCGTTCACGGCCGTCCTCAATATCCCGCCTCCTGGCGCTGGCGCCGCAGGTGGGGCGGCATTTCTTCGTAGACCCCCTCGAACATGTCGCGCACCGAGGGCCTCGGGCCGGTGTGCAGCGTGCCGTGGCTCTCGGCCTGCTTCTGGGCGGCCAAAATTTCGGCGTCGATCTCGGCCTCGGCCTGGACGTGGCGCTCCTCGCTCCAGACGGCCTTGAGGATCAGATGGTTCTTCAGCCGCTTGATCGGATCGCCGAGCGGCCAGGCGTCGGTCTCCTCCTTCGGGCGATAGGCCGAGGGATCGTCCGACGTGGAATGGGCGGCGGCGCGGTAGGTGACCCATTCGATCAGCGTCGGTCCGAGATTGCTGCGGGCCCGCTCGACCGCCCATTGTGCCGCCGCATGGACGGCCAGATAGTCGTTACCGTCGACCCGGAGCGACGGAATGCCGAAGCCGAGACCCCTTGCGGCAAAGGTGCCGGAGCCGCCGCGGGCGATGCCCTGGAAGGTCGAAATCGCCCATTGGTTGTTGACGATGTTGAGAACGACCGGCGCCTTATAGGTGGAGGCGAAGACCAGGCCGGAATGAAAGTCACTTTCCGCCGTCGAGCCGTCGCCGATCCAGGCCGCCGCGATCCGGTCCCCGCCCTTGATCGCCGAGGCCATGGCCCAGCCGACCGCCTGTACGAACTGGGTCGCGAGATTGCCCGAAATCGAAAAGAAGCCGTGCGCCTTGGAGGAATACATGATCGGCAATTGCCGGCCCTTCAGCGGGTCGCGGCGGTTGGAATAGATCTGGCACATCATGTCGCCGAGCGGATAGTCATCGGCGATCAAAAGGCCCTGCTGGCGATAGGTCGGAAAGTTCATGTCGCCGGGCTCGAGCGCCTTGCGGAAGGCGCAGGCGATCGCCTCCTCACCGAGGCACTGCATGTAGAAGCTGGTCTTGCCTTGGCGCTGGGCCATCAGCATGCGTCGGTCGAAGGCTCTGACCCGCATCATCGTCTTCAGGCCGGCGAGCAGCTCGGTGTCGCTCAGGCTTCCGGACCACGCGCCGACCGCTTCGCCGGCGCGGTTCAGCACCCGGATGATCGAATAGGCCATGTCGCGGATCTCGGCGGGATCGACGTCGACCGGCGGGCGTCGGACCGATCCGGCCTTGGCGATTTTGACGCCGGAAAAGTCCGGCGCGCCGCCGGGGCGCACTTCCGGCTCCGGCACATGCAAGCGCAATCCACCGCTCATGCGAGACCTCCCAGGCTCTCTTTAAAGGCAGATAGATCGCCGCGCGCCGGAAAGAAGCGGTGAGATCAGGCCGGGCTGCGACCGGCTGCCGCGCCCTGATCGCGGCTGAGACCGCGACAAGCCTTCAGGTTCGGCCCGTCTTGGCGACGGTGTCAGGCGGACGGATGGCGCCCTGGCATTCGACAAAATTCCGTAGCGTCATATTTGGTATCGGACGCTCTTTGTCCGCGATTGTCGCTTGCGCCTGATCGCCGCCGACGAGCGGTTGGGCGGCGGGCCTTCAAACCACAGACAATGCAACGACCGTCGCCCCGGAGGATATGCAAGGGACAGCGGAAAAGGGAGACCCCGCATGAATATCTTCAAATGGCCCCGGCGGTCCGGCGGCGCGGAGCCGATGGCCGAGCCGGACCCGGCGCGGCGGCGGCTGCTGATCGGGTTTGGCGTTGCCACCTGTGCGGTCGCATTCGGCGCACCGTCTTTCATCCGGCCGGCGGAGGCGGCGCTCGGCGAGATGCCGGCGGACGATCTTCTTGCCGCGATCGACAACGACGGGGAGGACGGCGAGGACGGCAGCTACGAGCTCGCCCATTACACCGGCTACCGGCACCGCCATGGGCGGCGTATCCGCCGCCGCCGGCGGCGGTTGCGCCGGCTGCGGCGGGAATGCCGCAATCCGTATTTTCGGCGGAACAATCCGCGGCTGTGCGGCGTGCCGCGCCGGCGGCGCAATCGCCGCGGCTGCGTGCGGATCGGCAATGTGACGGTCTGCGACTGATCGAAGGAGCGGCGCCAGTCAAACGGCGCCACTCAAGCAGCATCGTCAGGCGATGCCAAGGGCGGCGGGGACCGGCACTGTGGTCTCCGCCGCCCTTTTGTTTGTTCTTGACATGTTCTTTGGTGTTGCCTACCGCCGAGGGATGAGGGGACGCGCCAAGCCCGTTTCGGCCGCATTGCGCCGGCGGCGCGGCTGGGCGGGCGTTCTCGGCGGCGCGCGAGGGGCAGGGTCTGATGATCGGCAAGCTGAAGGGAACGGTCGACGAGATCGGCGAGGATCATCTGGTGGTCGACGTGCACGGCGTTGGCTATGTCGCCTATTGCGGCGCGCGGACCTTGGCGGCGATCGGCGGTGTCGGCGAGGCAGTGGTCCTGTTCATCGAGACGGTCGTGCGCGAGGATATGATCCGGCTCTATGGCTTTGCCTCGGCGCCCGAGCGCGACTGGTTCCGCCTGTTGCAGACGGTGCAGGGCGTCGGCTCCAAGGTGGCGCTGGCGGTGATCGGTACGCTGTCTTCCGGCGATCTTGCCAATGCCGTGGCGCTGCAGGACAAGGCGATGGTCGCCCGGGCGCCGGGTGTTGGCCCGAAGGTCGCCGCGCGCATCGTCGCCGAGCTGAAGGACCGCGCGCCGGCGTTTTCCGGCGCCGGGGCCGAGGAGAGTTTCGGCCTCAAGCGCGACATCGGTGGCGGCACCGCATCGGCGCCGATCGCCGATGCGGTCTCGGCGCTCACCAATCTCGGCTATGCCCGCGACCAGGCGGCGAATGCCGTCGCCGCCGCCGTGAAAGAGGCCGGCGAAGGCGCCGACAGCGCGAAGCTGATCCGCCTCGGGTTGAAGGCGCTGAGTCGGTGACGCGCGTATTGAGCTTTCAGGGTCGCCTTACTACTCTGGCTTGGTAAGGAGATGTGGTGATGGGCCATCAATCAAAGCTGACCGCCAAGGGCCAGACGACGATTCCGCTGGAAGTCCGCGAACATCTGAAGCTGAAGCCCGGTGATCGAATCGCTTATGTGCTCGATTCCGACGGCGGCGTGCGGCTCGTTCCGAAGAACCGATCGATCGGCGAGCTTGCCGGGATTCTCGCCAATCCTCGGGCCGGAGCGGGCGCCACCCTCCAGGCGATGGATGATGCGATCGGCGATTATCTCGCCGATGAGGATGAGCGCATCCGCCGGGATCTGGATGATGGACGATCATGAATGCCGTCGATACGAATGTGTTGCTGCGCTATCTCGTCGCCGACGATCCGGAGCAATCGGCCAGGGCGACATCGTTCTTTTCGGCGAGGACCGCTGACGACCCGGCCTTTGTCGGGCTGGTCGTGCTCGTCGAGATGACTTGGGTTCTGAGAAGGCTTTACGGCTTTTCCAGAGCCGAGGTTCATGCGGTCCTGGTGCGGATGGTCGAGACCGAGGGGTTGGTCTTCGAGGACGAGCATGTGGTCGCCGGTCTCATCCATGGCGACGCGGCGTTTCGGGGCGAACTCGCGGACCATTTGATCGCCCATGCCGCCTCGAAAGCCGGCTGCGGGCAAACCTTCACATTCGATGCCCAGGCCGCCAAGCGCGTCGCTGGAATGGAACTGCTGACGTAAGGATGGCATGGGGCTAACGATGATCGACACAGGGCCCGACGGGAAAGAGCAATCGATGGCGCAAACGCGAGGGCGGTCATGAGCGACGCCTCACGCCTGATTTCGCCGGACAAGCGGGGCGAGGACGTCGATGCGACGCTCCGGCCGCAGCGGCTGGACGATTTCGTCGGCCAGGCGGCCGCCAGAGCCAATCTGAAGGTGTTCATCGAGGCCGCCAAGGCGCGGGGCGAGGCGCTCGATCACGTGCTCTTCGTCGGCCCGCCCGGCCTCGGCAAGACGACGCTCGCCCAGATCATGGCCAAGGAACTCGGCGTCAACTTCCGCTCGACGTCCGGCCCGGTCATCGCCAAGGCCGGCGATCTCGCGGCGCTGCTCACCAATCTCGAAGAGCGCGACGTCCTGTTCATCGACGAGATCCATCGCCTCTCGCCCGCTGTCGAAGAGATCCTATATCCGGCGATGGAGGATTTTCAGCTCGATCTGATCATCGGCGAGGGGCCGGCGGCGCGCTCGGTGAAGATCGACCTGTCGAAATTCACCCTGGTCGCGGCGACCACCCGGCTGGGCCTCTTGACGACGCCGCTGCGCGATCGCTTCGGCATTCCGGTGCGGCTGAATTTTTACACCGTCGACGAACTCGAACAGATCGTTGCCCGCGGCGCGCGGCTGATGAGCCTGCCGATGAGCGAGGATGGAGCGAAGGAGATTGCTCGCCGGGCGCGGGGCACGCCGCGCATCGCTGGACGGCTCTTGCGCCGGGTGCGCGACTTCGCCGATGTCGCCGGCGCTGCGATCGTCAACCGCCAGGTGGCTGATGCGGCCTTGTCGCGGCTCGAAGTCGACAGCCTTGGCCTCGACCAGCTCGACCGGCGCTATCTGGAGCTGATCGCGCTGAATTTCGGTGGCGGCCCGGTCGGCATCGAGACTATCGCGGCGGCCCTGTCGGAGCCGCGCGACGCGATCGAGGACATTGTCGAGCCCTATCTCTTGCAGCAGGGCTTCATCCAGCGCACGCCGCGCGGCCGGCTGCTCACCCAGCATGCCTTCCGGCACATGGGATTTGCCGTGCCCGCCACCGTCCAAGGCACCCAGGCGACGCTGTTCGAGGATGACGGCGAAGGCTGAGCAGCCCCGCCGGGCTTGGCCGCCGCCTCGAAGAGGCCGTTGAGCGCGACAGGCGCGTCGAGGGGCGCCGCAAACCCGGCCGGTCTTGGAGCTTGGCCAGTCTCGGAGCCGGGGTGGCCCGGCGATCGGGGGCAAGGCCCGGACCGGACGCGTCAGTTCATGCGGCCGTCGGCGGTCATCTTGCGGCCCATCGCGAGTGTGCGTTCCTGGCGCTGCATGTCGGTGACGCAGGACTGATAGGGCTGAGTGCCGGCTTGATAGCCGAAGCGCGTGCATTCGGCCTCGGCCGATCCCGGCTGCTGGAAGGCGGTTGCCGCGGCGCTGGCGGACGGAGCGGTGTCCGTCGATTCGCAGGCGGACAGAGCGGCGAGGCCGGCGAAGGCCGTCAAGAGCAAGAGTGGTTTCATTGGGAATACCATCACAGTGAACAGGAACGGTCGAACGGGGCGACGTGTCGATTGTCGTCTGTCAGGCCGCAAAACGCCATCTTCTGAAGGGCGACGGTCTGCCCAACGCTTCCTGCCGTGCGCCGCATCGGGGCGTTCGGCGGTCGGCGTCAGGTCAAGACGCGTCGCCCGCAAGACGCGGGCGATTTTGAGACAGAGATAGACCACGGCCGGCGCTTGGAAATCCCACCCGAGAGCGAGCCCATTCCAAGCGCGGCAGGCCGGCCACACTCGGCCCGCATGCGCTCCTCGCCCTTGATCCTGGCGGTGCAGACAGGATGCGAGCACGCAACACCGCTCTGACGCTTGGTTAGCTTTGAACTCGTTCGCCCTTCGGCCGGACGTCTGCCGCCGCGGCCTCGACGGTTGCGAGGCATGCTCCCGAAAGTGCCTCGCGCGCCAATTCGATAAAGTGCGCCGCCTGATTGTGAACGGCCGAGCGCTGGTCATCGGTCCGGCAGGCGCTGAGCACGGCACCGAGACAGTTGATGAAATGCTCGCCGGCGATCATGTCTGCCGCCGCATATTGGCGCAGATGGCCGAAGGCGATGTCGAGATAGTCGGCAAAGCTGCCGGCCTGGATGATGGCTCTCAGCTTGCCGTCTTCGTCGACGATGTAGGGATCGCCGGAATAACGGCCGGCGATCGCCGCCATTGCCGCGGTCAGCCAGTCCATGCAGGTGATCGCGGTGTAAGGATCGTTGACGCCTGGCGAGAGCGCGCGGCCGGCGATCTCGACCAGCTCGTCGAACAGAAAGTTGATGTCCTGGCGAGGACTGCGGCTGTTGCCGGCGGCCAGGCATGCGCGCAGCCGCTCGCCGGTCTCCTCATCCGCCCGCTCGGCCGGCCAGACGTCGAAGAGCTTGAAACCAGGATAGACGAAGACGCCCGGCCGACAGGTAAGGCGCACGATGATCGCGTCGCGCGCCGCCGCAGCGATCAGCGATTCCCGATCGATGATCTGCAGATAGCCGACCCGGTCGCAGGCGATCTGCGCGAAGGGCGCCGTCGCGCCGGCTGTGCCTGTCTCCGCTTCGTCGCCGCGAAAACATGGCGGCACCTGCCACTTCAGCGCCGCCTCCGCCTTGGCATCGCGCGGCTCGTCTTGCGGAAATTCGTCGGCGACCCGGCTGAGAAGATTTTGGCCGATGCCCGCAATCACGTTGGAGATGTGGATGTTCGAAGGGACGTGATGGATGAAGTAGATCAAGACGCCGATCGAGCCGATGGCGAGGATGATCGCGCCGAAGATCGCGAGATTGGGGACGAACATGTCGCCGAAGCCGCTATCGGCCCCGCCGTCGCGCACGCTGCGCAGGACCAGCATCGAATAGACGAAGGTCGCGACGAAGACGCCGAGGGTCACCTGGTTGCCGCGATCGTTCATGAAGTTGGTCAAAAGCCGCGGGCCGAAGCTGCCCGATGCGAAGACGACAGCGGCCATTGTCACCGAGAACACCGTGCCGGCAACGCCGATCATCGAGCCGCCGATGGCGCTGAGGATGGCGCGGGCGCCGTCCGGCTGGGTGGCATAGAGGAACGGGCTGGCGCCGAAGGCGTCGGGTTTGACCAGGCTGTCGAACGTGATCAGCAGGAAGGCGAGCAGCGAGGCCGCGACCGCCATGATCGAGGGGATGAACCAGTAGCTGCCCAGCACACGCTCGTAATATTGCAGGATCAGTGCACGCATCGGGCCTCCTCGATCGTCGCCGCAGGCTGGCGGGGGCCTCGGGGAATCGGATCAAATATGGGACGCAGCGTCAATCGCCAGAGCCCCTCCGTCGTTTCCTCACCCGCATGGCGATCGAGACCGACGGCTCTCGACATCGGCGCAGGTCTTGCCCCAGAACGGGCGAGCTGTTACCGCCCGCCGCTTCATGTCGCGCCTTGTGGCCGGTCCGGCCGCGGGCGCCGCAATGGCGCGGCCGCGAGGGCACAACGGCGCGACTGCAATGCGAACGAATGAGACGCCGCCGATGACGACCACCGACCTTGCCGGAACGCTCGACGGCGACGGCCACCGCCTCGACGTTCGGGTTTATTTCGAGGACACCGACTTTTCCGGTGTCGTCTACCACGCCCGCTATCTGCATTTTCTCGAGCGCGGCCGCTCGGACTTCCTGCGGCTGAAGGGCATCGGCCATCGCGAATTGATGGACGGGGCGTTCGGCGCGCCGATGGCGTTTGCCGTGCGGCGGATGGAGATCGACTATCTGCGCCCGGCGCGGATCGACGATATCTTGACCGTCATCACCCGCACCCGCCAGCTCGGCGGCGCACGGGTGCTGCTCGATCAGACCATTCGTCGCGGCGACGACATTTTGATCGAGGCAAATGTGAAGATCGCGGTGATTTCGCTCGACGGCAAGCCGATGCGCATGCCGAAAAAGGTGCTGGAGGTGCTAGCGCCCGGCCTGGGAGTCGGCTGACGGCGCTCCGCTTCAAAGGCCTTTCGAAGGGGAGCGTTTCAGGCCCTCTTTGTCCGAACGATCCGCCCAACATAGCCCGCTTGCGCGCCCGGCCCCGGTTCGATCGGGACGGTCAGCGGTGCGGGGCCAAATTTTCGGTCCCGTCAAATCTCGTAACCGCTTGTTAACCATGATCGGTTCACAACGGAAAACGGCGGATTCGAGACAAATTCGCCATGCTTTCACCGGAATCGCTTGTGAAAGCGAAGCAGGCGGTACGATTTGCGGGGATCTGGACGATCTTGACCGGGCACGCCGTCAAGCCGGACACCGTTCGAGCCCGGGGGAGGGGCATGGACGCGACGATCCGAGCGACACACGGCCGGGGCTGCCGAGCGCAAGCGATGCGGTGAAAACAAGCAAGCCGGAGGAAACCTGCGGTTTCCGGTCCGGCGATTGGTATGTTCGAGGGGCTTGGTCTGAACATGGATGGGCAAATCGCTCAAAGTGCGCTGTCGGCGGCGGGTTCGGTCTCGCTGTGGGATCTGTTCTGGCAGGCCGGCTTCGTCGTCAAACTGGTCATGATGGGGCTGCTCCTCGCGTCGATCTGGTCCTGGGCGATCATTATCGACAAGGTGATGCGCTATGGCGCGTTCCGCCGGCAGCTGAACAAATTCGAGAGTCACTTCTGGTCCGGCCAGTCGCTGGAGGAACTCTATCATTCGCTGTCGGAGCGGCGCACGAGTGGTATGGGCGCGCTTTTCGTCGCGGCGATGCGTGAGTGGAAGAAGTCCTTCGAAAAGGGCGCCCGCTCGCCGATCGGCCTGCAGCAGCGGATCGAGAAAGCGATGGATGTCACGCTTGCTCGAGAGATGGACAGTCTGGAGTCGCGGCTCGGCTTCCTGGCGACGGTCGGCTCGGCCGCGCCCTTTGTCGGGCTGTTCGGCACGGTGGTCGGCATCATGACCTCGTTCCAGGCGATCGCCGGCTCGCAGCAGACCAGTCTTGCGGTCGTGGCGCCGGGGATCGCCGAAGCACTGCTCGCCACGGCGATCGGCCTCGTCGCGGCCATTCCCGCGGTCGTCGCCTACAACAAGCTGTCGTCGGACGCCGGCAAGCTCGGCATGCGGCTCGAGGCCTTTGCCGATGAGTTCTCGGCGATCTTGTCGCGGCAGATCGACGAAAAACTGACGCAGCGCTGAAACGCGCGGCGGCTTGCGGCCGCTGCAGGATGTGAAGAGAGGGTCGGGCGATGGGAATGTCGACGGGCAGAGCCGGTGCCAGGCATACGCGGCGCGGCCGCTCGCGCCGCGCGCCGATGAGCGAGATTAACGTCACGCCGATGGTCGACGTGATGCTCGTTCTGTTGATCATCTTCATGGTGGCCGCGCCGATGCTGACGGTCGGCGTGCCGATCGAGCTGCCGAAGACCCAGGCCAAGGCGCTGAATGCCGAAACCCAGCCGATCACCATTTCAGTCAATTCCAAGGGCGAGGTCTACATCAACGAAACCGAAATCGCGGTGAACGAGGTGGTGGACAAGCTCAAGCAGATCGCCAAGACCGGCTATCAGGAGCGGATCTTCGTCAAGGGGGACAAGTCCGCCGATTATGGCACGGTGATGCAGGTCATGGGGCGGATCAGCGCCGCTGGCTTCAAGAATATCGGCCTCGTCACCGATCAAGATCCCAACGCCTGAGCCGCGCGAACCCTGTCATGAGATCCGGTCTCGTCGTTTCCTCCATTCTGCATGCCGTGGTCCTCACCTGGGGACTGTGGGCCTTGAGCGCGCCCGAGCCGCTCAAGAGCGCAGCCGTGGATTCGCTGCCGGTCGATCTGGTGCCGATCGAGGAATATTCCCAGTCGATGGTCGGCAAGAAGGATGCGCCTAAGAGCAAGACGCCGGCGCCGCTGCCGACCAAGAAGCCGGCCGAGAAGGAGCCGGCGCAGAACGTCGGCGACAATTCGACGGATCTGCAGTCGCCCCCCACCCCGACGGAGCGTCCGAAGGCAACCGAAGAGGCGGCGCCGCCGGCGGCCTCCGAGCCGCCGCCGCCGCAGCCCAAGGTGCAGCCGAAGGCCGAAGCGGTGCCGACGCCGAGCCCCGAGCCGACGCCGCAGCCGAAGGCCGCGCCAGCCAAGACGGCACCGCCGAAAGCTTCGCCCCGGCAGGTAACGCCCGATCCGGTGGAGGCGGCGATCGCCTCGGCCGACGCGCAGCCGCAACCACGACCGCAGCCCGAGGATAAGCCGTCCGAGCCGCAGGTCGCGGGGCTGCCGGAGAGCGGTCCGGTGCCGACCGCGCGCCCGACACCGCCGACGCCGGAGCGCAGCGAGGCCAAGGATCGGCCTGACAAGCCAATCGAAAAGCCGGCTCAAAAAGCACCCGACAAGAGCGACTTCGATCCGAACAAGATCGCGGCCCTGATCAACAAGGAGAAGTCGGCCGGCGGCGGCGCCAAGCGCTCGCAGCAACAGGCCTCCCTCGGCGGCGAGCGTCGCACCGGTAACAAGCTCTCGCAGAGCGAACTCGACGCGCTGCGTGGTCAGGTCAGCCGCTGCTGGTCGCCGCCGGCGGGCGTGTCCGATGCCGGATCGCTGCGGGTGACGATCCGCATGCGTCTCGATCCGAGCGGCGGGCTGGAAGGCCGGCCGGAGCTGGTCGACGGCGGCAACGGCTCGCCTATGGAGCGGGCCGCCGGCGAGGCGGCGCTGCGGGCGGTCATGCGCTGCGCGCCCTACAACCTGCCGGCCGACAAATACGACACCTGGTCGGAAGTGATTTTGAATTTCGACCCCAGTCAGATGCTTTGAGGACGACGTCGAAGGCGATCTGCCATCAAATCTCCTGAAAATGACCTATCAAGAACGCGTCATGCCGAACGATCGCCGCGGCAGGCGCGGCGATTGCAAAGACCAGACCGGTCGCGACGACGAAACGGCGTCCGCCGTCCTGCCGGACCGGAAGCGTAATGGAATATTCGGCCGGGCCGCTCACGGGGATGGCGGAGCGCGGTAAGCCGCAATGGAAGAGGGGAAAGTCCGCTCATGTCTAATCTTATCGGGCGCCTGTGCGCAGCGATCCTCACACTCGCTTGCGTGTTTGCCGTCGTGACGCCCGCTTCGGCGGTCGTCGAACTCGACATCACCCAAGGCAACGTCCAGCCCCTGCCGATCGCCATCGCCGACTTCCAGTCCGGCGACGGCATGGGCAAGAAGATCTCCGACGTCGTCAGCGCCGATCTGAAGCGCTCCGGGCTGTTCGCCCCGATCGATCAGGCGGCCTTCATCCAGAAAGGCCTCGGCCCGGACGTCACGCCGAGCTTCAAGGACTGGACGGTGATCAACGCCCAGGCGCTGGTGGTCGGCCGCGTCTCGCCCGAGGCGGACGGCCGGCTCAGGGTCGAGTTCCGGCTGTGGGACACCTTCGCCGGCCAGCAGCTCGACGGCCAGCAGTTCTATACCAATCCGGAGAACTGGCGGCGGGTCGCCCACATCATCGCCGACGCGATCTATCAGCGGGTCACCGGCGAGAAGGGCTATTTCGACACCCATATCGTCTTCGTCGCCGAGAGCGGCAGCAAGCAGGACCGGGTCAAGCGTCTCGCCATCATGGATCAGGACGGCGCCAATGTGCGCTATCTGACCGACGGCCGCGACCTCGTCCTGACGCCGCGCTTTTCGCCGAACCGACAGGAAATCACCTACATGTCCTTCGGCAAGGAGGGGCCGCGAGTCTATCTGTTGCAGCTGGAGACCGGCCAGCGCGAGATCGTCGGCAACTTTCCGGGCATGACCTTCGCGCCGCGCTTTTCGCCGGATGGCCAGAAGGTGATCATGAGCCTGCAGCAGGAGGGCAACGCCAACATCTATGCGATGGACCTGCGCTCGCGGGCGACCACCCGGCTGACCTCGACCAATGCCATCGACACGTCGCCCTCCTATTCGCCGGACGGCACGCGCATCGTCTTTGAATCCGATCGCGGCGGTCGTCAGCAGCTCTATACGATGAATGCCGACGGCTCGAACCAGCAGCGCATCTCCTTCGGCGAGGGATCCTATTCGACGCCGGTGTGGTCGCCGCGCGGCGATCTGATCGCCTTCACCAAGCAGACCGGCGGCCAGTTCCAGATCGGCGTGATGCGGCCGGACGGCTCGGGCGAGCGCATCCTGACCTCGGGCTTCCATAATGAGGGGCCGACCTGGGCGCCGAACGGCCGCGTGCTGATGTTCTTCCGCGACCAGAAGGGCGGCGGCGGGCCGCATCTCTATTCGATTGATCTGACCGGCTACAACGATCAGGAGGTGCCGACTCCGGGTTACGCCTCCGATCCGGCCTGGTCGCCGCTGCTCGAATAGGCTGTGGCAGGGGACACCAGCCTGACACAAGTTTCGGACCATAGATCATTTGGCTGTTGCCTCCTGGCATCAGCTTTGGGTGAAAACCGGTTCGGGCCTGATTTCTTCGGCTGTTGTGCGGGCTTCGCCCCATCGCCGCCGCGGCGGCCGGAGAGAATTGGATTTTACCGACCGTTAAGCTTGCGCATGGTAAGACGACGGTAACGAAACTTCCTTGGATTTGAAGGAGTTCACCATGCTAAGCATGGTCTGTGAAGGCAAAGGCCGCATCGCTTTCGCGCTGTGCGCCGCTCTGTTGATCGCTGGTTGCGCGAGCAAGAAGGACGCGCTGCCCGACAGCGCCGCCGGTCTCGGTTTGGGAGGCGCCAACGGCATGAATGGCGGCGCCGCCACGCCGGGTTCCAGCCAGGATTTCACGGTCAATGTCGGCGACCGGGTGTTCTTCGACACCGACTCGTCGTCGCTGAGCCCGAAGGCTCAGCAGACCTTGCAGCGTCAGGCGCAGTGGCTGAACCAGTATCCGCAGTATCAGATCACCGTCGAAGGCCATGCGGACGAGCGCGGCACCCGCGAGTACAACCTCGCGCTCGGCGCTCGCCGCGCGGCGGCCACCCGCGATTATCTCGCCTCGCTCGGCGTCGCGGCCAACCGCATGCGGACCATCTCCTACGGCAAGGAGCGACCGGTCGCCGTCTGCGATGATATCTCCTGCTGGTCGCAGAACCGCCGCGCCGTCACGGTGCTTCGCGGCGCCGGCAGCTAAGGTGACGGTCTTGGGCGAGGCGTTGCCTCGCCCATTCGATCCGCCCGCGCCGTCTCCCGGCGATGTCGCCGAGGAGCATGATGGCGAAACGCTGGATGACGTTTCGGATCCCATCCTGCGGCAAAACAAAGACGTTGAGCGCAATGGCGGTTCCGCTTTATCGCATCCCGCTCGAACGCCCATCGTCTTTTTCAAAAGACGTGGACGATCAGAAAAGCGTCAAATTTTGGCCGAAGTCGCTCGTTCCAAGCTTTTTCCGATTGACCGCGCCGTGATGCGCTATGCCTGTTTCGGGTGAGCTGGTAACGTTTTGAGTGGCGCCCGTCGGACTCGGCGGGGCTGGCGCCGCATGTGGCTCGCGCGAAGGCCGCATGTGGCTCGCGCGAAGGAAAGAGACGTGACCAAGGTGACAATTTCTCCGCGCCGCCTCGTGGCGGCCGTTGCCGTGCTGGCCAGCCTGACGCCCTCGGCCGCGTCGGCCTTCGGTCTTTCCGGCATCTTCGATAATGCCGCCGGAACCCGCGTGCCGACTGCGGACACTGCGCCGCTCTATGGCCGTGCCCAGGACAACGCGCCGCGCCGCGCGCCGGTCCAGCTTGCCCAGGCCGGTGACGCGCTGGTGCGTCTCAACCAGCTTGAGGACGAAGTCCGCCAGCTTAACGGCAAGGTCGAGGACCTGCGCTTCCAACTCCTCCAGGCGGAGGAGAACATGCGCAAATATCGCGAGGATACCGAGTTCCGCTTCCAGCAGCTCGAAGGCGGCGGCGGCAAGACGCCGGCCGCTTCGTCGGGCGGCGATGGCCGCCGCGGCGATGCCGGCACGGCGGGTGCGACGGACGGCTCGGCGACCGCCTCGAACGGCGCTGGCGACGACGGTATCGGCAAGCTCCTGCAGAACGGCATCGATACCTCGTCGATCGGCGGCCAAGCTTCGGGCTCAGCATCGGCCGACGGCGGCTCGGCCAAGCAGCGCTCCGACACCGTCGCCAACATCGATCCGAAGGGCCAGAGCGAGATGTACGATCTCGCCTACAACTATCTGCTCGCCGGCGACTATGCCCGGGCCGAACAGTCCTTCCGGCAGTATTCGCAGACCTATCCGAACGCCAAGGATGCGCCCGATGCCGATTATTGGCTCGGCGAGAGCCTCTATCAGCAGCAGAAATATGCCGATGCCGCCGAGGTTTTTCTCGACGCGCAGAAGTCGCATCCGAACAGTGCCAAGGCGCCGGAGATGATGTTGAAGCTCGGCATGTCGCTTGCCAAGCTGAAGAATCGCGACACCGCCTGCGTGACCTATAAGGAAGTGGCGCGGCGCTATCCGAATATGAGCGTCAACGTCAAGCGCAAGCTGAAGGACGAAGAGTCGGCGGCAAGCTGCTGACGACCTGACGGGGAGGCTGCGATCGACGCCGATCCGGGTCAAGCGCCCGCGTTTCGTTCCGTTGCCGATCTCGTCCACGCCTTCTCGGCGCTGCTGACGATGGCTCGGGTCTCCTCAGGATCGTCCGCCGGCATCGTGCTGGCGGTGTCCGGCGGCCCGGATTCCCTGGCGCTGATGCGTGTTGCCGACATCTATCGCCGCCATGTGGGGGCATGCGCGCCGGCCATCGCGATTGCGACCGTCGACCACCATCTTCGTCCCGAATCGACAAATGAGGCAGCGTTCGTCGCGGCCTTGGCGGCGCGGTGGGGCTTTCATCACACGACGCTGCACTGGCAGGGCTTCGACGGCGCCGGCAATCTCTCCGCCAAGGCCCGCGAGGCGCGCTACGCGTTGTTGCGCGACCATGCGCGAATCCACGGGGCAGGGTTAATCCTGACCGCTCATCATCGCGGCGACGACATCGAGACCCATGGCCTCGCGGTCGCGCGCGGCGCCGGCCTCGGCGGCCGCGCCGGCATGCGGGCGCTGCGCTGGCTGGCGCCCGACATCGGCTTGGGCCGGCCGTTTCTCGCCTTCGAAAAAAGCGCGCTCGCCGCCGTCGTTGCCGCCGCCGGCCTTCAGCCGATCGACGATCCGACCAATCGCGACCTTCGCTACGACCGCGCCAGGATCCGCCAGAGACTGGCTCAGGATCCGGCCCGGCGCGCAGCGCTCGCCCGGCGGCTGTCACGCAGCAAAGCTGCGCGCGAGCGGGGGGAGGCGGCGCTTGCCGCGTTGCTGCGCTCGCTCGAGGCGGACGGCCGACTGCGCTACGAGACCGACGGCGCCATCACCCTCGATCGAACGGTGCTGAGCACGCTGTCGCGCCGCTGCGCCGCGCATCTTATCTCACGGGCGATCGTCGCAGCCGCGGGAGGTGACACGCCGCCGGCCGGACCGGCCGTTGCCGCGATCCTCGATTGGCTGCTTGCGGGCAATCCGACGCCGCTGCAGCGTTCGCTCGGTGGCGCGCTTTTGGCCTGCGATAACGGCCGGTTGACGCTGATGCGCGAGTTCGGCCGATCGGGAATTCCACCGGTTTTTCTTGCGACTTCGGTGCCGCTTGGCGCTGGCGCAAGGATTGCCGCAATGGAAGACTGTGATTTGCGCGGGTCCGTTGCGCCCGATCAGACGAAGTTGCAAGGCCGCGTTCTGCCGATGGCCTGGCCGGTCTCGTTCGATGGCCGTTTCGTCGTCGATGTCGGACCGTGGCGGACACATGCCGGTGCGCGGATTGTCGCACTCGGCAGCCTTAAACGCGGCAATGCGCGCGACCGTTGTCGGCCGGTCGTCATCGACGCGGCGGGCACGCCGCTGGCGGCCGAAGCGCTGATCGCGCGGCGACTCGGGCTGAAGGCCGCCCCCCTTGTCATGCGGTCGCTGACACGACATCTTCTGCTGCGGGATCTGCCCGTATGACGGGTGCTAACCCCTCCGTCACCATGATCGCAGCGACAGGGCGCTTTTTGCCTCAAATTCGGGCGAATGTGTTGGCAAGAGGGCTCACAACACCTATCTTTGCTCCGCACCTTTGCGGTCGACTTCGCCGATTCAGGACGAGTGATGAACCAGAACTTTCGAAACTTTGCGCTGTGGGCGATTATTGCGCTGCTGTTGATCGCGCTGTTCCAGCTCTTTTCGAACGGCACCCATAACGGCAACGCGCGCGAGGTTCCGTATTCGGTCTTCCTGTCGGATGTCGATAGCGGCCGGGTTCAGGCTGTCACCATTCAGGGGCAACGCATCACCGGAAAGTACACCGACAGCTCGACCGCGTTCCAGACCTACGCGCCGGAAGATCCGCAACTCGTCTCGCGGCTCGAGGGCAAGAACGTCCAGATCAACGCCAGCCCGCCGGGCGACACCAACAACCCGATCTGGTCGATGCTGATGTCCTTCGGTCCGATCCTCCTCATTCTCGCAGTCTGGATTTTCCTGATGCGGCAAATGCAGGGCGGGGCCGGCGGCAAGGCGATGGGCTTCGGCAAATCCAAGGCCAAGCTTTTGACCGAGGCGCATGGCCGCGTGACCTTCTCCGACGTTGCCGGTGTCGACGAGGCCAAGGAGGATCTGGAAGAGATCGTCGAGTTCCTGCGCGAGCCGCAGAAGTTCCAGCGGCTCGGCGGCAAGATCCCGCGTGGCGTACTGCTCGTCGGCCCTCCGGGCACCGGCAAGACGCTGCTCGCCCGCTCGGTCGCCGGCGAAGCCAATGTGCCGTTCTTTACCATCTCCGGTTCGGACTTCGTCGAGATGTTCGTCGGCGTCGGCGCCAGCCGTGTGCGCGACATGTTCGAGCAGGCCAAGAAGAATGCACCCTGCATCATCTTCATCGATGAGATCGATGCCGTCGGCCGGCATCGTGGCGCGGGCCTTGGTGGCGGGAACGACGAGCGTGAGCAGACCCTGAACCAGTTGCTCGTCGAGATGGACGGCTTTGAGGCCAATGAAGGCATCATCCTGATCGCCGCGACCAACCGGCCAGACGTGCTCGACCCCGCACTGCTGCGCCCGGGCCGCTTCGACCGCCAGGTGGTGGTGCCGAATCCGGACTTCACCGGCCGCGAGAAGATCCTCAAGGTCCATGTGCGCAATGTGCCGTTGGCGCCGAATGTCGATCTGAAAACGATCGCGCGCGGCACGCCGGGCTTTTCCGGCGCCGATCTCGCCAACCTCGTCAACGAGGCGGCGCTGATGGCGGCGCGGCGCTCCAAGCGTCTCGTGACGATGCTCGAATTCGAGGACGCCAAGGACAAGGTCATGATGGGCGCCGAGCGCCGGTCGATGGCCATGACCGAGGAAGAGAAGAAGCTGACCGCCTATCACGAGGCCGGCCATGCGCTCGTCGGTATCCACGAGCCGTTCAACGATCCGCTGCATAAGGTCACGATCATTCCGCGCGGCCGGGCTCTCGGCGTGACCATGAACCTGCCCGAGCGCGATCGCTACGGCATGCGCAAGAACGAGATGGAAGCCCGTCTGGCGATGATCTTCGGCGGCCGCGCGGCCGAAGAGATCATCTATGGCGAGGAAAACGTCACAACGGGCGCTTCCAACGACATTCAGCAAGCGACCAATATGTCGCGCGCCATGGTCATGGAATACGGCATGAGCGACAAGCTCGGCCGCCTGCGTTACAAGGAGAACCAGGACGAGGTTTTCCTCGGCCATTCGGTCTCCCGCCAGCAGCACATGTCTGAAGAGACCGCCCAACTGATCGACTCGGAGGTTCGCCAGATCGTCGAGACTGCCGAGAATAAGGCGCGCAGGATCCTCACCGAGCATATCGATGAGCTGCATCTTCTGGCCAAGGCACTGCTCGAATACGAGACGCTGTCGGGCGACGAGGTGCACGATCTTCTGGCCGGCCGGCCGCTCAATCGCGACATGGGCGACGACACCCCGCCCTCGCGCGGCTCGGCGGTACCGAAGGCCGGCAGCCAGCGCCCGGCCCGCGGCGACGGCCTCGAGCCGCAGCCGACGTAACGAAGCGACGCAAGACGTGAATGCGCAAAAGGCGGCCCTCGGGTCGCCTTTTCGCATGAAGAATGGCTTAACCCTGTCGGTAAGTCGTTTAGCCGGATCGCAAGTCATCCGAAACGCTTGTATGGCATGGCTGAACAACGTCGCGCGCGATGTCCCACGGGATTTCGCTGGCGCGCCAACGGGACAATCAGCGCATCACGCCCGTGTCGGCCGTCGGACCTTTGCCGACACGGGCGTGGCAGGCGGCTTTCGCACCAAACGGCGTTGGTCGAAGTGAAGAAAGAAGATCTGATGGCCAAAAGCTATTTCGGTACGGATGGAATCAGGGGGACGGCAAACCGCCATCCGATGACCGCCGAGGTCGCGATGAAGGTCGGGATGGCTGCCGGCATCGTCTTCAAGCGCGGAAGCCACCGCCACCGGGCGGTGATCGGCAAGGACACCCGCCGATCCAGCTATATGATCGAAAACGCCATGGTGGCGGGTTTCACCGCCGCAGGTGTGGACGTGTTCCTGCTCGGGCCGATGCCGACGCCGGCTGTGGCGATGCTGACCCGGTCGCTGCGCGCCGATATCGGCGTGATGATCTCGGCCTCGCACAACCCCTTTGCCGATAACGGCATCAAGCTGTTCGGGCCGGATGGCTACAAGCTGTCCGACGACATCGAAGCGGAGATCGGCAGCCTGATTGGTGAGGATCTCTCGGCGAAGATGCCCACCGGCGAGGCGATCGGCCGGGCCAAGCGCGTTGACGGCGACATCTACCGCTACATCGAATTCGCCAAGCGCACCTTGCCACGCGAGCTGTCTCTTGAAGGCATGCGGGTGGCGATCGACTGCGCCAATGGCGCCGGTTACCGTGTCGCGCCCGAGGTGCTGTGGGAACTTGGCGCCGAGATCGTCAAGATCGGCGTCGAGCCGGACGGCGTCAACATCAATCGCGATTGTGGATCGACCGCGCCGACGGCGCTGATTGCCAAGGTGAAGGAGGTTCGCGCCGATATCGGCATCGCGCTCGACGGTGACGCTGATCGTGTTCTCATCGTCGACGAGAAGGGTGACGTTGTGGACGGCGACCAACTGATGGCCGTGATCGCCGAGAGCTGGGCCGAGGATGGCCGGCTGGCGGCTGGCGGCATCGTCGCGACGATCATGTCGAATCTCGGCTTGGAGCGCTTTCTGGAAGCCAAGCAGTTGCAGCTCGCCCGCACCAAGGTCGGCGACCGCTATGTCGTCGAGCATATGCGACAGCACGGCTACAATGTTGGCGGCGAGCAGTCCGGCCACATCATCCTGTCGGATTTCTCCACCACCGGCGACGGTCTGGTCTCGGCATTGCAGATTCTCGCCGTGGTGCGGCGAAAGGGAGGCACGGTGTCCGAGGTCTGCCGCCGCTTCGAGCCGGTGCCGCAGGTTTTGAAGAATGTGCGCTTTCGCAAGGGCGAGCCGCTGCAAGACGGGCGCGTGCAGGATGCGATCGCCGTTGGCCGCGACCGGCTCGGCAATGCCGGCCGACTGGTGATCCGCCCTTCTGGCACCGAGCCGTTGATCCGGGTGATGGCGGAGGGTGACGACGCGGGGCTGGTCAACATCGTCGTCGACGACATCGTGGGGGTGTTGCAGAGCGTCGGGGCGTAGGGCGTTTTGCCGCGTCGCTGCGGCGTATGGATGGCGGCGCGCGAGCTTAGTGACTACCGGTCTGGCAGCGAAGGGGCAGATCGGCCGGGCCCCTCCCTGGAACCAACGCGGGCGGAAGATCGCCAGCTGTCGCCAGTTGCTCCGACGATTTGCGTTTTTCCGCAGCAACGGCATTGATCGGGCTGCGTATGCTTAATGCTCTATGAACGCAACCGTTCGTTAACCACTTCCATTTACCGTCTTCATCGTGCTCAGCGCGCTGCTTTGGAGCGTGGACACCGACCTTAATGGAGACGTGAACGATGAACAAATTCCTTTCGACGGCCGTCGCCATGATCGGTGTATGGGCGATTTGCGTTCCGGCGGCGCATGCGGCCGACATCATCGAGCAGCCGAGCTATGTGGCGCCGCCTGCGCCGGCCCCGGTGGAGACCTCCGGCTGGTATCTGCGCGGCGACATTGGTTATAACTTCAAGTCTAAGACGTCCGGCTACTATAATTTCTACAATGTCGGTTTTGGCGACGACGGCATCGACAATGTCGAACATTACGACGAGATCGCACTCAAGAACTCGGCGAATTTCGGCGCCGGCCTCGGCTATCGCTTCAACGATATGTTCCGCACCGATCTGACGCTGAACTATGTCCGCACCGGTGCCAGCGGCTCCAGCCGATGCGGCTATCTCGTCGAGGTCGGCTACGGCCTCGATCCGGTGACCAACGATTGCCGCTACAGCGACGCCTCCCACGCCTCGATCTGGACGGCGATGGCCAACGCCTATGTTGATCTCGGCACCTATGGCGGCATCACCCCTTATATCGGTGCCGGTCTCGGCGCGGCGCATGTCAAATATGACGACGTCAGCAACGAGATCTCCTGCGGCGGCGGTCTTTGCGGCACGCAGACCGCGATTTTCCGCGCCACTCATCCAGGCCTTTCGTCCTGGCGCTTCGCCTCGTCGCTGATGGCCGGCGCGAGCGTCGACATCACCCAGAACCTGAAATTCGACGCCGGCTATAAATACACCCGCATCGCTGGCGGCCGGGCGACTGGCTACGATTCTGTGGATACGGCGGCCGGCGCTTCGGGCACGCAAGGCACCGACAACGGTTTCAACATCCACACCGTGACCGCGGGCCTGCGCTACGAGTTCGGCGGCGGCACTGGCTTCGGCAAAGGCAAGGAACCCGCGCCGGTCTATGCCGATGCGCCGGTGTACCAGGACACCCCGGTCTACAAGTAAGGCTCCTGGCGGGGAGGGCGCCGGCGCAATTTTCCGGGGCGCTTCAGACAAATCATTTCGCTCGCCCGCCATGGTTTGATCGCCATGGCGGGCGGGCGCCGTTTCAGGCGGTGTCGGCTGGCGGGCGGGATTTCAGCGTGAAGCCACCCGGTCCGGTCGGCGACGGCGGCCGGCGAACAGGCGGCCGCGCCGGCGCCGCTTCGGCGCGCCGTCGTCGATGATCGAATCGCCATCGCCGCCGTCCGGCATCTTTTCCACCGCATGCAGGCCGGGCCGCGGTTTGACCAGAGGCTCCGGCGTCACCACCCGGGTCGTCATCATGTCGCTGCCGGCATAGATGCCCTCGGCCTCCTGCAGCTTCAGTCGGGCGGTGTCGCGGCTGCGCACATCCTCGACGATGCGGCTTGCCAGATCGTCCTCGACGCCGAGGGCGCGGATCGTTTCACCGCCGAAGGAAAGAGCCGATTCCACCGTCTCGCGGATCTCGTAGTCGACGCCGCGGGCGCGCAGCGACAGCGCGTGGCTGCGATCGTAGGAGCGCACATAAAGCCGGACATTGGGGAATTCGGAGCGGATCATGTCGACCACCCGGTCGGTGGTCTCGCGCTTGTTGGTGCAGACCGCGACGAGGCCGGCCTTGCGGATTCCGGCCGCTTCCAGAACGTCCTTGCGCACGCCCGAGCCGAAATAGATGCGAAAGCCGAAGCGCTCGGCGGTGCGGATCCTCTCGACCGAAGAGTCGAGGATGGTGACGTCGATGCCGCTCGACAGCAGCACCTGGGCGACGATCTGGCCGAAGCGCGAAAAGCCGACAAGGAGGACCTCCGAACCGGCGCCGTCGAAGGTTTCCTCCATCTCCTCTTCTTGGCCGGGCTTGTCGAGCTTCCGGCCGAGCCAGGTCGACAGCGGCGTCAGCACCATCGACAGGGAGACGATGGCGACGAGGATCGATGCCGTTTCGGCGGGAAAGATCTTCTCGCTGGCGGCCGTTGAAAACAGCACGAAGCCGAACTCACCGGCCTGGGCGAGCAGCGTCGCCACCCGGATCGACAGGCTGTGGCTGTCGCCGAAAGCACGGCAGATGCCGTAGATCAGGCCGGCCTTGGCGAGCATCAGCAGCGGCGCGGCGGTGAGGATGATCCACCCGAAATTCTGAAGCACCGACAAATCGATCGACAGGCCGACGCCGATGAAGAACAGGCCGAGCAACAGCCCGCGAAACGGCTCGATATTGGCTTCGAGTTCGTGGCGATAGGAGGAATCGGCAAGGAAGATGCCGGCGATGAAGGCGCCCATCGCCATCGAGAAGCCAGCCAGTTGCATCAGCATCGCCGAGCCAAGCACCACGAACAGCGCCGCGCCGAGCATCACCTCGCGGGCACCGGCCGAGGCCATGATTCGGAACAGCGGGTTGAGCAGATAGCGGCCGACGACGACCAGCGCCGCGACGGCGCCGAGCGAGAACAGGATCTGGACCGGATCGAACTCCGCCTCACCACCGCCGGGAGCGAGAAACGGCAGCAGCGCCAGCAGCGGGACGACCGCGAGATCCTGGAACAACAGCACCGAAAAAGCCGCTTGGCCGTGCCGGGTGTTGGTCTCGCCGGCCTCGTCGAGAAGCTGGATGCCGAAGGCGGTGGAGGACAGCGCCAGGCCGTAGCCGACGACCAGCGAAGCGCCGAAATCGAGCCCGATGACGAGATCGGCGGCCGCCGCAAGCAGGGCGCCGCTGATCATCACCTGGGCAAGGCCGGTGCCGAAGATCTGCCGGCGCAGCGCCCAGAGCCGGTCGAGCTTCAGTTCGAGGCCGATGATGAACAACAGGAAGACGACGCCGAGTTCACCGATCGACAGGATCTGCTCGCCCTCGCCGATCAGCCGCAGGATCGGGCCCATGACGATTCCGGCGGCTAGATAGCCGAGCACCGTCCCGAGCCCGATACGCTTGAAAAGAGTCGCCGCGACGATGCCGCCGCCCAAAAGCAGGACGACTTCGAGGAAAATGGCTATCGATCCGTGTTCCACTGCGCTGCACTCGCTCCTATCTGATAGAGGATATCTTCACCCAAATAGGGTGGAAATGGCATGCGAGCCGGCGATGCGGCACAAAAGCTGCGCAGGCTTGCCGTAAGATGCCGTAACGTCGCCGACAGCTTGGTGATAGCTTGTGCTTCTTGCAGTGCACAATAGGGTGTCGGGCGACACCGATCGATAGGCAAAGCGATGGATGAGAATACGAAGCGGCTCCTGACAACCGGCGAACGGCTGATCGCCGCGGCGCGCAAAGCCGGAGCGGACGCGGCGGACGCGGCGGTCGTGCGTTCGCTCGGACGCTCGGTGCAGGTGCGGCTCGGCAAGATCGAGGATACCGAGAGCGCCGAGAGCGAGGATCTGGCGCTGCGGGTGTTTGTTGGCCAACGGGTGGCGACGGTCTCCGCCGACGTTCACGCCGACGTTGACCGCCTCGCCGAGCGCGCCGTTGCCATGGCGAAGGTCTCGCCGGAGGATCGCTTCGCATCGCTCGCGCCGAAGAATCGGCTGGCCCCAAATGACGGTCTCGACCTTGATCTCTACGACCCAACGACACTTTCCAGTCAGACCATGGTCGCCGAGGCACTGGCGCTGGAAGAGGCGGCGCGCGCGGTTAAGGGCGTCAGCAATTCCGGCGGCGCTTCGGTGTCAGCCGGGGCGAGCGGCCTGATCCTCGTCACCTCGGACGGGTTCGTCGGCGAAAAGATGCGCTCGGGCTTTTCAAGATCGGTCAGCGTGATCGCCGGCGAGGGCACGGCGATGGAGCGCGACTACGATTTCGATTCGCGCATCCATTATGCCGACCTCGACCCGGTCGAGGCGATCGGCCGGCGCGCCGGCGAGCGCACCGTCAAGCGGCTCGACGCCGGCAAGGTGTCGACCGGCAGCTATCCGATCGTCTTCGATCCGCGCGTCGCGCGCGGCCTGTTCGGCAGCGTCATCGGCGCGATCAACGGCGCGGCGATCGCCCGCAAGACCTCCTTCCTCAAGGACCGGATGGGCGAGAAGATCTTGCCGGCCGGCGTTACCATCCTCGACGAGCCGCTACTCAAGCGGCGGCCGGGTTCGCGACCCTTCGATGGCGAGGGCGTGCGCGGCGAGACGCTGCGCCTCGTCGAGGACGGCGTGTTGCAAAGCTGGATCCTCGACACCGCCACCGCCAAGGAACTCGGGCTTGAGACCAACGGCCGCGGCGCGCGCACGGCCGGCGGCGTGTCGCCGTCCTCCTCCAACGTCGCGGTCAGCCCCGGTCGCCTGTCGCCGCAGGAACTGATCGCCGAGACCAAGAGCGGCATCTATGTTCACGAGTTGATCGGCCAGGGCGTCAATCTCGTCACCGGCGACTACAGCCGCGGCGCCACCGGCTATCTGATCGAGAATGGCGAATTGACCCGGCCGGTTTCCGAATTCACCATCGCCGGTAATCTCAAGGAGATACTGCTCGGCCTGACGCTCGCCAACGATCTCGACACGCGCTTTTCCCTGGTCGCGCCAACGCTGCGGCTGGAGCGCATGACGGTTGCGGGACATTGAGGTGAGCGGCGCGGCGATGGCCAGCCTGTCGGACGACCTCGCGCTGCTGCTTGCGGCGGCGAAGGAGGCCGGCGCGGTGGCGGGGCGCTATTTCCGCCGTGATCCCAAGGTTTGGTACAAGGACGGCAACTCCCCCGTCAGCGAGGCCGACTATGCGGCCGACGCCGCGCTCAAGGCGGCGCTGATCGGTGCGCGGCCGGATTATGGTTGGGTGTCGGAGGAAATGCCCGATGCCGAGCGTCTGCCGCAAACCGAAGGTCGCGCCTTCGTCGTCGATCCGATCGACGGCACCCGGGCATTTTTGCGCGGCGAGGACGTCTGGTGCGTGTCGGTGGCGGTGGTCGAGGCCGGCCGGCCGATCGTCGGCGTGGTGCATGTGCCGGCGCGCGGCGAGACCTTTCAGGCGACAAGCGACGATCCCGCGCTGATGAACGGTCGGCCGTGCCAAGTGAGCGCGGCGGGGTCGGATGACATCATGCGGCTGTCGTTGCCCGATTCGATTCGCCGGGCGATCGCCCCCGCTGACCAGCCTTCCGTTGATGCGCTTCCAGCGATTCCCTCGCTCGCCTATCGCCTCGCCCTCGTCGCCGCTGGCCGGCTCGACGGCACGCTGGTGCGCCCCCGCGCCAACGACTGGGATGTCGCGGCCGCCGATCTCATTCTCGAAAAGGCGGGCGGCTTGTTCTGCGACCGGTATGGCGAGCGTTGGCGCTACGGTGCCGAAGCTGGCGCGATGGGGGTGATGGTCGCCGCCCCTCTTGGCTTGGCGCCGCGTCTGCGCGATATCGCGGGGGCGCTCGGCACCTGAGCGTGGAGCGCCCCCGCGATTGCAGACAGAAAGGACTTTGCCATGCAGGAAGAAAAGCCCAAGCAGCTCCTCCACCTGGTTTTCGGGGGCGAGCTGTCGGACCTGTCGTCGGTGACCTTCAAGGATTTGGAAAGCCTTGATATCGTCGGAATTTTCCCTGATTACGCATCGGCGCTCGCCGCTTGGCGAGGGAAGGCCCAGCAGACCGTCGACAACGCCGCGATGCGCTATTTCATCGTGCATATGCACAAGTTGCTCGACCCACAAAAATAATGATGCCAATTCGAAGGGGGCGAGGTGTCGCAGACCGTGGCGAATGAGGAGTTGTCCGCACAAGGACCCGCCGACCGGTCGGATGCGAACAAGCCTGCTCGTTCGAAGAAGCGCCGTCGGCGGGGGAGTGGCCTGTTGCGGCGGTTCTGGCGCTCCGACGGTGTGAGCGCCAGCGTCAGTGCCGCGATCTACGCCCTGTTGCGCGCCGTCCACGCCACCCAGCGCCCGGTCGCCGGCTCCTGCGATTTCCGCCGCATCCTGACCGAGCAGCACCCGGCGATCGTCGGGCTTTGGCACGGCCAGCATCTGCTCGCGCCGTTCTTCCGGCCGCGCGAACTGCCCTATGCCGCGCTGTTGTCGCGCAGCGCCGATGCCGAGTTGAACGCCCGCGTGGTCGAAGCTTTCGGCATCGCCACCATCCGCGGCTCCGGGGGACGACAGACCACCAAGCGCACCAAGCGCAAAGGCGGCGCTCGGGCGTTGGTCGCCATGCGCCGGCTGCTCGCCGAGGGGACAGGCATCTGCATGATCGCCGACATTCCGAAGGGTACGGCCCGTGAGGCCGGGCTCGGCATCGTCACGCTGGCGAAGATTTCCGGCCGCCCGATCGTGCCGTCCGGCGCTGTGACCAGCCGGCACCACATCGTCGAAGGCGCCTGGGATAAGACCCGCATCCCGCTGCCTTTTGGCCGGATCGCCGTGGTGATGGGCGCGCCGATCCACGTCCCGGCCGACGCCGATGACGAACTGCTGGAGATCAAGCGCCGGGAAGTGAGTTGCGCCATCGAAGCGGCGAACCGCGAGGCTGAACGTCTGGTCGGGATAACCTCGTGAGCGATCCGATGACCAAAGCCGCCTTCGCCGCCTATGCCTTTGCTGGTACCCTGGCCTATCCGTTTCTGCGCCCCTATGTCGGCTGGCGGGTCTCGAAGGGTAAGGAGGACAAGCGCCGGCAGCGCGAGCGCTACGGAATTGCCAGCAAGCCGCGGCCCAAGGCCGGGCCGCTGATCTGGCTGCATGCGGCAAGCGTCGGCGAGAGCCTGGCGGTGGCCCCGCTGGTGCGGGCGATGGCCTGCGACGGCCTGCAGATCGTCATGACGACCGGCACGATCACCTCGGCCAATCTTGTCGAGGAGCGTCTCGCCGACTGTGTCATCCACCAATATGTGCCGCTCGATGTCGGGCCGGCGGTCGGACGGTTCCTCGATCACTGGCGCCCGGACCTTGCCATCGTCGCCGAGAGCGAAATCTGGCCGCTGACCATTCACGAGCTGGCGCGGCGACGGATCCCGCAGATTCTCGTCAATGCCCGGATGTCCGACCGGTCATTCCAGCGGTGGAAGGCGCGGCCGCGGATCGCCGAGGTCTTGTTCGAAAAATTTGCCCATGTCATCGCCCAGTCGGATGTCGATGCCGAGCGTTTCCGGTTGCTCGGCGCCCATGCTGTCAGCCTCGCCGGCAATCTGAAGGCCGACGCCGCGCCGCTTTCGGCCGACTCAGCCGCACTGGAGGAACTGTCCGGGGCGGTCGGCGCGCGGCCGCGCTTTGCCGCGATCTCGACCCATCCGGGCGAAGAGGACCTCGTCGCCGAAACCCATCTGGCGCTGCGTTTGCGCCATGAGGGCCTTTTGACGATCCTGGTGCCGCGCCATGCTGATCGCGGCGCGGCGATCGCCAAGATGCTGGCGGACAAGGGACTGACGGTCACGCGGCGCAGCGAGGGCGTGCTGCCGGATGCGGCGACCGACGTGTATCTCGGCGATACGATGGGCGAACTCGGCCTTTATCTGCGGCTATCGGAAATCGCCTTCATCGGTAAGTCGATCACCGGTCAGGGCGGGCAGAACCCGATCGAGGCGGCGATGCTGGCGACGGGGATCCTGACTGGCCGCTATGTGCAGAATTTCCGCGACACCTATCAGCGGCTGCTGAGGGCCGGCGGGGCGCGGATCGTGCGTGATGCCGACGAGCTGACGGTGCAGGTCGATACGCTGCTGGTCGATCCGATCCAGCGCATGGCGATGGCGCGGGCCGCGCTACGGGCGATCGACGACATGCGCGGAGCGCTCGACCGGACCCTCGCCGCGCTCGATCCCTTCCTGCATCCCTTGCGCCTGTCGGTCAGTCTGGAGCGGCAGGGCCGCGTCGGGAGCGTGCGGTGAAGGCCGGGCGGGCGCCCGATTTCTGGTGGCGACCGCCGGGCCTGGAGGCTGGACTGCTGAGCCCGGTCGCGGCGCTTTACGGCGCGCTGGCCCGGCGCAATCTGGCCAACGGCGCGCGCGCCGCCTTCGACCTTCCGGTCCTGTGCATCGGCAACTTTACCTCCGGCGGCGGCGGCAAGACGCCGGCGGCCCTGGCGCTGGCCGAGGCGGCGGCGCGGCTTGGCCGCAAGCCGGGCTTCGTCTCGCGCGGCCACGGCCGGGTGACCGGCAAGCCGCTGGTCGTCGATCCGAGCCACCACGGCGTGCGCGATGTCGGCGACGAGCCGCTGCTGCTGGCCAGCCGCGCACCGACGGCGGTGGCGAAGAACCGGGCGACGGCGCTCGCCCTGCTGATCGCCGAGCGGGGCGTCGATTTCGCCATCATGGATGACGGCTTTCAGAGCCAGCGGCTGTTGATCGATTATGCGCTGATCACCCTCGACGCGCGGCGGGGCATCGGCAATGGCCGGGTGGTGCCGGCCGGGCCGTTGCGCGCGCCGCTGATCGATCAAGTCCGCCGCGCCGATGCGCTGCTGGTGATCGGCGGCGAGGCGGGAGCGGGCGAGGCGGCCCGGGCTGCGCCGGTGCGGGCGATGGCGCGGGCGGGCCGCGCGATCTATGCGGCCAAGCTCGTGCCGAAATCGCGCGCCATCCTGATCGGCGAGCGGGTGCTCGCCTTTGCTGGCATTGCCGATCCCGGAAAGTTCTATACGACGCTCAGCGAACTCGGGGCGGAGGTCGTGGAGACGCACGACTTTCCCGACCATCACGGCTTTTCGGACGACGAGCTGCTTGACCTCACCTCGCGGGCCGCCGAGGCGCAGCTGGTGCTTGCCACCACTCGCAAAGACGCGGTGCGGCTGGCGACCGGCAGCGAGACCGCCCGGGCCGTCCTCAAAGACTGTACGGTGCTCGACGTCGAACTGGAATTTGCCGCGCCAAGCCAAGCCGATTGGATCGTGCGGCAGACGCTCGCCGCCTTCGAGCGGCGACGCTGGCGGCCGCAAAGACCCCCCAAAGAGCGTGGCGGGCGGCTGAGACGCCTCAGCGCGGCGACCTGCGGCTTTCCAGATCGCGTTTGAAGGCGGCGGCGGCGTCGACATAGGCTTCCTGGCGCAGGACGCTCCAGTATTTCAGAAGATCGAGGGGAATGGCCTCTCCGGTGACGGCGCAGCGGACATAGGAGCCCGCCCGGATCACTTGAAAATCAGGCGTTCCGTAGCGCAACTTGGCCTCGCCGGAGTTTTCAAAACGGTTCATTCTTATCCTCAAAACGATGGTATCGTCGCACGCCGCCGGGAGAGGCGCGGATCGACCGTAGGGCCGCACTACGCCCTTCCGGGACCAAGATCAAACCGGAACGCATTACAGCATCGCCTGGTCGGTCGAAAATGATTTTCACGCCGGGCGGGGCGCTGTGACGCAAGTCGGGATAGCCGCTCGCTGGCTTTCACCGGGCTGCCAAGCCTGGAGCGGCATGCGCCCAACCGGAATCGCCGTTGCGCGCGAAGCCCTTGTTCGCCGCATGATGTGACCCGAAACGTCCCGCCACATTTCAGCACCATACTCTACAGCCTCACCCCGAAAATCGGAATCGATTTTCGGCAAAGCACGATTCGTCAATTCAGAGATTAAGAGCGTCCTGTCTGCGTCCGATAGGACGCGAGGCGGTCTAGCGGCGGCCGAACAGCTTCTCGATGTCGTTCAGGCCGAGTTCGATGAAGGTCGGCCGGCCATGGTTGCATTGACTGGCCGAGGGCGTGCGCTCCATCTCGCGCAGCAGGGCGTTCATCTCATCGAGCTTCAGGATCCGGCCCGAGCGTACCGAGCCGTGGCAGGCGATGGTTGCGGCGACGTGATCGATCCGGCTGCGGATGGTATCGGCGGTGCCGAACTCGGCAAGCTCGTCGGCGAGATCCCTGATCAGGCGGGCAATGTCGGTCTGACCGAGGATCGCGGGGGTCTCGCGCACGGCGATTGCCGCCGGGCCGAAGCGCTCGATGCCGAGGCCGAGACGTTGAAGCGCCTCGGCATGCTCGCACAAGCGCTCGGCATCGTCGGCCGGCAGATCGACGATCTCCGGGATCAGCATCATCTGGGCGGCGAGCCCCTTGCCGTGGATCGCCTGTTTCAGGGCCTCATAGACCAGCCGCTCATGGGCGGCGTGCTGGTCGACGATGACGAGACCGCTGTCGGTCTCGGCGACGATGTAGTTGCCATGAAGCTGTGCCCGCGCCGCGCCGAGGGGAAACGCCGCGCTCTCCGGGGTAGGTGTCGTTACCGGTGCGGCCTCGGCGTGATAGGCGGTCTCGGCCTCGGCAAAGCCGGACGAGGCACGGCGGGGCTCGGGGGGAGACGCGAAAGGGGGCTGCTCTAGGACGTGGTCCACGGTTTCGGTCTCAGCCGTCGCGAACGGCCGGAAGGCGGCCGTCGCGGGATCAAACGGGCGGGGGCGCGCCGGGGCGCTGGGCGCATAGCCGCCGGGGGCAAAGCCCTCGAAACGCCGGGGCGCCGGCGTGACCGTATCGGCCTTGGCCCGCATCCGGGTGAGAATGCCCGCCGTTCCTTCCGAGGAGGAGCGCAGGCCCGCCTCGCCGAAAGCCTGGCGGAGCGCACCGACGATCAGCCCGCGCACCAGGCCGGGATCGCGAAACCGCACATCGGCCTTGGCCGGATGCACATTGACGTCGACGAGGGCGGGATCGAGGGTCAGAAACAGGACCGCGACCGGATGGCGATCCTTGGCCATCACATCGGCATAGCCGCCGCGCAGCGCCGAGACGAGCAGCCTGTCGCGCACCGGCCGGCCATTGACGAAGAGGAACTGTTGCAGCGAATTGCCGCGCGAAAAGGTCGGCAGGCCGGCAAGGCCCGTCAGTCGGATCTCTTCGCGCTCGGCCTCGATCGCCACGGCGTTGTCGCGCAGCTCCTGACCAACCACCTGGGCGATACGCTCGGTCATGTCGCGCGCGGCTTCGAACACGGTCGGCGTGCGGTCGGGCCCCGAGATTTCAAAGCGAACTTCGGGTTCGGCAAGTGCCAGGCGCCGCACGACGTCGGTGATTGCCGAGGATTCGGCGCGGTCGCTTTTTAAAAATTTCAGCCGCGCCGGCACCGCATGAAACAGGTCGCGCACCTCGACCACCGTGCCGCGCGACAGTGGCGTCGGCCGCGGACCGTCGCAGCGGCCCTGATCGACGGCGATCTCGAAGGCGCCGGCGGCGCCCTCGGCCCGCGAGCGTAGCGACAACTTGGCGACCGAGCCGATCGAGGGCAGAGCCTCGCCGCGAAAGCCAAGGGTGGCGATTTCATCGAGCCCGCCGGCAAGCTTTGAGGTGCAATGTCGTCGCACGGCAAGGCGCAGTTCGTCTTCGGGAATGCCGCAGCCGTCGTCGGTGATTCGCAGCAGCGTCTTGCCGCCGCCGGCCGTCGCGATCTCGATCCGCGAGGCGCCGGCATCGATGGCGTTCTCGACCAGTTCCTTGACGACGCTCGCCGGCCGTTCCACCACTTCGCCGGCGGCGATCTGGTCGATCAGATGCTCGTCGAGTTGCACGATGGGCAAGGCGCTGCTCCCAGGTCGCGGGCGGTGATCCGAACGATGGCCGATCCGCTTGCTTGTACGCCAGCGCCCCCGGGGCGGCAAACCGCTGACCCGCGCAAGGCGAGCCGCGGTTGAGTTTTCCACCAAAGGCTTGCGGCCGCTCACCTCGCGGCGTCGCGCATCAGCCGGCGGCAGGAAGGGCCGCATCATCGGGTGAAACAGTTTTAAGATTGAATAGTTTTTAAAATAAACTTATAATCGAAGCGCGGCGAAGGCCAGCCGATGGAGAGGCGGGCGGTGTTCGTGCATGGTCACGGGGCCTGGATCGGCATGGCCCGGATCGGAAGGCGCTGGGGTTTGCCGTTACGCTTGCCCCAGCACGCGTCGGGGCTTCGCTGGCGTGCGCGGCGCGTCATGTGGCGCGGTGGTGTCGCGACGCTTGAACTGGCACGGGCTACAGGCCCGGCGGCGGCCATGGGACTCGCGACGGCCATGACGCGGGCGCTGGCCATGGTCCTGGCCACGGGGATGTGCTGCGGCGTCGGCTCGTTCGACGGTGGCGAAGCGCGCGCCGGCGCCTGGACCCTTGAAGCGGGAACCGGGCAGATCATCGCCACCGGGCTTCAATCCGTCGCGTCGGAGAGCTTCGGCGAGGGGGGCGGGTCGCCGCGGCTCAATGCTTTTACGAAGACCGCGGTCGACACTCATATCGAGTACGGCGTCAAGGATTGGCTGACCGGGGTCGTCGACGTCAAGGTCGGCAAGGAGGGAGACGGGCTCACCGGCTATGCCCGCTCCGGCGTCTCACATGTGGCGGCGGGGGCGCGGCTGCGGCTGTTCGAGGCCGGCGGGTTGGTTGGCTCCGCTCAAATTCTCGGCCGCTTCGTGACGCCGGACGCCGCGGGCCGCGCCAAGGGTCTCGCCTGGAGCGCCCCGCAATTTGAGCCGCGGCTCTCGGCCGGCTACGGCTTCACTCTCGCCGGCATACCCGGCTTCGTCGACGCCGAGGCGGCGCTCCGTTTCGGCACCCACCGCGGCATTGGCCGCGACGCGGTGAAGCTCGACATCACCGCCGGGTTGCGGCCCTGGCGACGCTGGCAGATTTTGGCGCAGACCTTTTCGACCGTGGGGGTTTCTCTCGGCGGCAGCAGTGCGCACTATGCCGAACACAAGGTTCAGGCCGCGCTGGTCTACGACATCAACCGGCACTGGTCGATCGAGACCGCCGGCTTTGCCACCGTCGCCGGCACCAACGCGCTGAAAGAGCGTGGGGTGATCTCGGCGCTGTGGTTTCGCTATTGAGGCGAGGCGTTGGTGGGGCCGGCGCGTCGCAGGCAATGGGGTTTGCGAGTGCGCATTCTGGCCCCTGCCGTTGCGGTAAAACTTGGCGGCTCGGCCCTTCAAAATCCGCGCCTGCCGTGGCACGTTTTGACTCAGCCGGACCCGCGGCAGCAGAATCGCGGCCGGGCTACGCCGCGACACGGATACGCGGCGAGGGAGGACAGCATGACAAGGATGAAGGGGCCGGGGATCGTCCTCGCCCAGTTCGCCGGCGATGGCGCGCCGTTCAACGATCTGGCGTCGATCGCCCGCTGGGCGGCCTGCCGCGAGCATCCCCGCGGCCAGATCAATGACGATCCGCCGCACTTCGCCCGGCAGATGTTCGATTACCTCGACTTCATCGACATCTATCACGCGCGGATATGCGCCTTTCACGTCAAGGATGCCGAATTCAATGCGACCGGCCGGCAGGGCGTTTATTCCGGCGTCCAGCCCTGGCTGAAGCGGGCCGGGCGGTTCCGTTCCTTCGGAGACCGTCAGGTCGATTTCGCCGCGGTCTTTTCCAAGCTGGCCGAATATGGCTACGATTCCTGGGCCGGGCCCGAATGGGAATGCGCGCTTAAGGATGCCGAACAGGGGGCGTCCGAGGGCGCGCCCTTCATCACCCATCACATCATCGCCGTGACCGATAAGGCCTTCGACGATTGCGCGGCGGGCGTCACCGACGACGCGGCGAAGAGGCGCCTTTGGGGGATCACGTCATGACCGTTCAAGGACGCAGCGACGGACAGGCGGGGCGCATCCGGCTCGGCATGGTCGGCGGCGGCGAGGGCGCCTTTATCGGCGCGGTGCATCGGATCGCCAGCCGCATCGACGACCACTTCACCCTGGTCGCCGGCGCGCTGTCGTCGACGCCGGAAAAGGCCCATGCGTCGGCCCGAGCGCTCGGGCTCGATGATCAGCGCAGCTACGGCTCCTATGAGGACATGGTGAGAGGCGAGGCGGCTCGCCCCGACGGCGTCGAGGCGGTGGCAATCGTCACTCCCAACCACATGCATTTTCCGGTGGCGAAAACCTGTCTCGAGGCCGGCTTTCACGTCATCTGCGACAAGCCGATGACGGTGACGCTTCAAGAGGCGAAGGCGCTGGCTGAGATCGCCGCGGCTTCCGGCCGGGTCTTCGTGCTGACCCACAATTACACCGGCTATCCAATGATCCGCCAGGCGCGGGCGATGGTGGCGCGCGGCGATCTCGGGACGATCCGCGTCGTCATCGCCGAATATGCCCAGGACTGGCTCGCCGCGCGGGCCGAGGACGCCGGCTCGAAACAGGCGAGCTGGCGGGTCGACCCGGCCAAGGCAGGGGCCGGCGGCGCGATCGGCGACATCGGCACCCACGCCCACAATCTCGCCTGTTACGTCACCGGCGCGCGGGTCGCGGCGCTCTCGGCCGATCTGACCAGTTTCGTCAACGGCCGTGTGCTCGACGACAACGCCTCGATGCTGCTGCGTTTCGACAATGGCGCGAAGGGCATGTTGTGGGCGAGCCAGGTGGCCGTCGGCAACGAGAATGGCCTGACCTTGCGGGTCTATGGCGACAAGGGCGGGCTGGAATGGTCGCAGGAGGAGCCGAACCGGCTTTGGTACACGCCGCTCGGCGAGCCGAAGCGGCTCCTCACCCGCAATGGTGCCGGCGCGGATTCGGCGGCGATCGCCGTCGCCCGCGTGCCCGCCGGCCATCCGGAAGGCTATCTGGAGGGGTTCGCGACGATCTATATGGAAGCGGCAGAGTTGATCCGTGCCGCCCGCGACGGCCGGTCGCCGGCAGACGGCATCGCCTTGCCAACGATCGCCGAGGGCCTGGCCGGGCTTGCTTTCATCGAGGCCTGCATCGCCTCGTCGAAGGCGGATGGCGCCTGGGTGCGGCTGGAGGCGTAGGGCGTGCGGGCCCGCTCACGGCATGCTAAGCTCACCGCCGGTCGGGCACTTTTGCGGTCCGTGGTTGATGTGTTGGTGCTCTTGCGCGCGATATGGGTCGAAGGCGCGGGAGAGGATGATCCGCATGGCGGCCACGGGGCTTCGATTCCCACCTCAGCGAACAATTTCTTCATGCGCTCGGGCCGGCTTTGAAGCCTTGTATGCAATCGACTGATGTCATTTGATTTTCTCGATTGTATGTCCAGTAACGTCAACTTGCTCTTGAGCACGGCGTTGCGGGATTTCGCGTTCATTTGGTGGCGATCGTTCGCTTGCCTTATCGCGGTCTCTGCCATACGCAAACGCCGATATTTTGGACCTGCGCCCCGCCCTCGACGGCGTCTGCCAGTCGCAAGGGCTTGAGTCGGATACTCTACCGTCTTGATTTTCAACGCGATGCCGCAGGGAGGCCATTCGATGTCATTGCAAAGCTTTTTTGATCGCAAGACGCCCGTCGCTTATGAAGGGCTCGACAGCCGCGACCCGCTCGCGTTTCGCTTCTATGACAAGGATCGGATGGTGATGGGCAAGCGGATGGAGGACCATCTGCGCTTCTCCATCGCCTATTGGCATTCCTTCACCTGGCCGGGCGGCGACCCGTTCGGCGGGGAGACCTTTAATCGGCCTTGGATGCACGGCGACGACGCGCTGTCGCTGGCGAAAGCCAAGGCCGACGTCGCCTTCGAGATGTTCCGGCTGCTCGATGTGCCGTTCTTCGCCTTTCACGATGTCGACGTGGCGCCGGAGGGCGCGACGCTGTCGGAATCGATCGACAATCTGACGGCGATCACCGACATCTTTGCCGAGAAGATGGAAAGCGCCAAGGTCAGGCTGCTCTGGGGTACGGCGAATCTCTTTTCCAACCGCCGCTATATGGCGGGGGCGGCAACCAATCCCGATCCTGAGGTCTTTGCTTATGCCGTCGGCCAGGTGAAGGCGGCGATCGACGCCACCCATCGCCTCGGCGGCGCCAACTATGTCTGCTGGGGCGGCCGCGAGGGCTACGAGACGCTACTCAACACCGACATGAAGCGCGAGCTAGACCAACTTGGCCGGTTCATGGCGATGCTCGTCGACTACAAGCACAAGATCGGCTTTGCGGGCCCGATCCTGATCGAGCCGAAGCCGAAGGAGCCGACCAAGCATCAATACGACTTCGACGTCGCGACGGTTTACGCCTTTCTGCAGAAATATGATCTCCTCGCCGATGTGAAGGTGAATATCGAGCAGAACCACGCGATCCTTGCCGGCCACTCGCTGGAGCACGAGATCAAGCTTGCTTTTGCCAACGGCATTTTCGGCTCGCTCGACATCAATCGCGGCGATGACCTGCTGGGCTGGGATACCGATCAGTTCGCGATGGATGTGAAGGAGATCGCGCTCGCTTTCCACGAGATGCTGAAGCATGGCGGCTTCACCACCGGCGGACTGAATTTCGACGCCAAGATCCGCCGCCAGTCGATCGATCCCGACGATCTCCTGATCGCCCATGTCGCGTCGATGGATGCCTGCGCCCGCGGGCTTCTGGCCGCCGAGGCGATGCTGTCCGATGAAGCGCTGACCGGGCCGCTCACGGCGCGCTATGCCGGATGGGAAGCAGCCGAGGCCAAGGCGATCCTCGCCGGCAAGCGCAGCTTCGAAGACGTCGCGGAGGCGGCGCTCACGCTGAACCCGCAGCCACGCTCGGGACGGCAGGAATATCTGGAAGGCGTCATCAACCGCTACGTTTAAGTATGACCGTCAGGGCAGCGTCTTGACGCGTCCCTGGGGGCTGAAAGGGACCTCAACGACTATGGCTACCTATCTCGGACTCGACCTTGGAACCTCGTCGCTGAAGGCTTTGCTGATCGGCGAAGACCAGTCGGTGATCGCGTCGGTCTCCGTGCCGCTGACGGTGGAGCGGCCGAATTTCGGTTGGTCGGAGCAAAATCCGCAAAGCTGGATCGTCGCCTGCGAGGTGGCGCTGCACGAATTGCATGCCAAGGAGCCGAAGGCGTTCGCCGATATCGAGGGCATCGGCCTGTCGGGCCAGATGCATGGCGCGACGGTGCTTGGCGAAGACGGCAAGGTGCTGCGACCCTGCATCCTGTGGAACGACACCCGCAGCCATGCCGAGGCCAAGGCGCTCGATGACGCCGAGGCGCGGGCGGTCACCGGCAATATCGTGTTTCCCGGCTTTACCGCGCCGAAGCTCGCCTGGATGCGCGCCAACGAGCCACGGCTGTTCGCCATGACGAGCTGCGTGCTGTTGCCGAAGGATTATCTGCGGCTTTGGCTGACCGGCGAAGCGGTTTCCGAGATGTCGGACGCGGCCGGCACCTCCTGGCTCGATACCGGCAAGCGCGCCTGGTCGCACACCATGCTCGCTCGCACCGGCCTCACCGAAAAGCACATGCCGCGTCTCGTCGAAGGCACCGAGGTTTCCGGTCAACTGCGGCCGCTGCTGGCCGAGACCTTCGGCCTGAAGCCGAACATCGTGGTCGCTGGCGGCGGCGGCGACAATGCCGCCTCGGCCTGCGGCGTGGGCGTCGCCGAGCCCGGCACCGGCTTTCTGTCGCTTGGCACCTCCGGCGTTTTGTTCACCGCGACGGCCGGCTATGACCCGGTGCCCGCGACCGCGCTCCACACCTTCTGCCACGCCATTCCGGGCCTGTGGCATCAGATGGGCGTAACCCTGTCTGCGGCCGGCTGCGTCGATTGGCTGTCGAAGCTCTTGCGCGAGGAGCCGGCAGCGCTGACCGGCGAACTCGACGACGATCTCGCCGATCCCGGCCGGCTGATGTTCCTGCCTTACCTTTCCGGCGAGCGCACGCCGCACAACGACGCCGAGATCCGCGGCGTTCTCGCTGGGCTCGAAGCCGATACCGACCGCGAGGCGATAACCCGCGCGGTGCTCGAGGGCGTCGCCTATTCGATGCGCGACTGTCTCGACGCGGCCGGCGAGGCGCCGAAGCCCGACCGGTTGATCGCCGTTGGGGCGGGATCGCGCTCGGCCTATTGGCTGGAGCTGATGGCGACGGTGCTCGAAACTGAAATCGTGCTGCCGGCGGCTGGGGATTTCGGCGCGGCCTTCGGCGCGGCGCGCCTGGGGCTGGCGGCCAAGACCGGCGCGGATCCGAAGACGATCTTCACCCAGCCGCCGATCGCCGAGAGTTACCAGCCGGTGAGCGCGAAGGTCGCCGCCTATCGTGAGGCGCATCAGCGCTACAAGGCGCTCTATCCGGCGGTGAAGGGCGTGATGGCCGGCTGAAGCAAAGCGGAGCGGGGCGGTCTTGCCGCAGTGCTGTCAGCGAGATGCCGGCGATGCGGCGGCGGCAAGCAGGCCACCGACATAGGTCTTGGCAATGCGACAGGCGTCCTCCAGCGCATCGCCGTCCGCCAGGCGGCAGGCGATGGCGCTGGCGAGTGCGCAGCCGGTGCCGCGGAGCGACGCATTCAGGCGGGGCGCGGGCAGGCTGAAGGGGTTTGGCTCTCCGCTTCGGTACAGCGTGTCGACCGCCTCGGCGCCGCCGGCGTGGCCGCCTTTGACGAGAACCGCCCGAACGCCGGTTGTGAGCAAGGCTGAGACACCGGTCGCATGCTGGGTGTGGTCATCGGCGGTCCCTGCCGCGTCCGGCTGCATGACGCCGAGGCGGGCGGCGAGGATCGCAAGCTCGGGCAGGTTCGGCGTGACGAGGGTAACCCGTGGCACGAGCACCGCGATCAGGGCATCGAGGCCGGCCTCGCTGAGGAGCAGTCCGCCGGAACTTGCCGCGATCACCGGATCGAGGACGATCGGGCCGGTGTAGCCCCGGAGCGCCTCGGCTACCGCCGCAATCACCGCGGCATCGCTGAGCATGCCGATCTTGACGGCGGCCACCTGGCCGTCTTCGAGTGCTAATGCGACCTGCTCGCCGACCAGCGCCGGCGGCATCGTCAAGACCTGCCCGACTGCCCGATCGCTCTGCGCCGTCACCGCCGTCACCGTGAGCCGGGCGGCGATGCCGTGATCTCTGGCGGTGCGGATATCGGCCGCAAGCCCGGCGCCGCCGGAGGAATCGGTGCCGCCGATCGCCAGGATCACCGGTCGGCCGGCGCGTGCGCTCTCGGGGTTTGGATCGGTGTTTGCCATCTGGGCTGTCGCGAAGACCTTCAGCTCCGGTCCGCCGCCGCTTCATCCCCGAGATAGGTGCGCGTTGCGGCGAGCCACTGCCGTGTGCGGGCTTCGGGATCGGCGTTGCGGGTGATGTCGGTGACGACGGCGGCGCTGTCGGCCCCCTTGGCGAAGACCTGCTGCAGACGCTCGACCGTGACGCCGCCGATCGCCACCAGCGGCACGTCGCCGATGGCTTTCCTCCAGGCCGCAAGGCGGGCCGGCGTCTGCGGCGCCCAATTCATCGCCTTGAGGATCGTCGGCCAGATCGGTCCGAGCGCCACATAGTCGGGCTTGGCGGCCAAGGCGGTCGCCAGCTCCGCCTCGTCATGGGTGGACAGGCCCAGCTTCAGCCTTGCTGTCCGGATCGCCGCGACGTCGGCGACGGCGAGATCCTCCTGGCCGAGATGGACGAAGTCGCAGCCCTCGTCGATGGCGAGCTGCCAATAGTCGTTGACGATCAGCTGGCAGGCATGCCGGCGGCAGGTCGCGCGCGCCCGGCGGATTTCGGCCCGCAGTTCGGCGTGCGGGCGGTCTTTGATCCTGAGCTGCACCAGCTTGACGCCGAGCGGCACCAGCCGGTCGATCCAGTCGGCGCTGTCGACGATCAGATAGAAGGGGTCGAGCCGGATCATTGAAGGGCTGCTCCGCCGAGGGTGGCCTGACCGAGAACGGGCGTCGAGGGTTCGGCCATGTCCCGCGGCAGCAGGGGATCGGCCTCGAAGGCGAGGCGACCGGCCGCGACCGCAAGCTTGAACGCCGACGCCATCGCCACGGGATCGCCGGCGAGCGCGACCGCCGAGGACAGCAGCACGCCGTCGTAGCCGAGCTCCAGCGCCTGCGCGGCATGTGAGGGCACGCCGAGCCCGGCATCGACGATCAGCGTCAGATCGGGATAGCGCGCCCGCATCGCCCGCAGGCCGTAGACATTGTTGAGGCCGCGGGCCGAGCCGATCGGTGAGCCCCAGGGCATCAGCACCCGGCAGCCTGCCTCGACCAGCCGGTCGGCGGCGACGAGGTCTTCGGTCGTATAGGCGAGCACCGCGAAGCCGTCGTCAGAAAGGATCCGTGTTGCCTCGACAAGGCCAAAGAGATCGGGCTGCAGCGTGTCGGCATCGCCGATCACCTCCAGCTTGATCCAGTTGGTGCCGAACACTTCGCGGGCCATCTGCGCCGTCGTCACCGCCTCGCGCACCGAATGGCAGCCGGCGGTGTTGGGCAGGACCTTGACGCCGGTCTCGCGCACGATATCCCAGAATTTCCGGCCGGCCCGCTCGCCGGCGGCCTCCCGGCGCAGCGAGACGGTGACGATCTCGGCGCCGGAGGCTTCGATCGCCCGTTTGAGGATGTCCGGCGAGGGATAGCGCGCCGTGCCGAGCATCAGCCGGCTGGCGATGGTCTGTCCGTAGATCTGCATCGCTCAGCCTCCCTGCATCGGGGCGATCACCTCGACCGCGTCGCCGTCCTCAAGCGGCGTCGCGCTACGCTCTCCGGCGGGCACGAATTCGCGGTTGAGGGCGGTGGCAAAGGGGCCGTCGTCGTAGCCGAGCTCGGCCAGCGCGTCGGCGAGGGTTTTTGCGGCAATGTCGGTTGGGGCGCCGTTCAGCATGATCTTCACGCGGCGATCTCCGAGACTTTAGCAGTGCCGAGCGCGAGGTCGGCGGCGCGGGCGGCGCAATCGGGCGCGAGCAGGAAGCCGTGACGATAGAGCCCGTTGACCGAGACGATCCGGCCGTTACGGGCAACGCGGGGCAGATTGTCGGGAAAGGCCGGGCGGCGTCCGGCCCGCATTTCCACCACTTCCGCCTCGGCGAAAGCCGGATGCAGTGCATAGGCGGCGTTCATCAGTTCGACCGCGGCGCGCAAGGTCACCGGGCCGGCGGCGTCGCTTTCGACCATGGTGGCGCCGACCATGACGCGGCCGCCTTCGCGGGGCACGACATAGACCGGGATGCGCGGATGGAGGAGCCGCACCGGCCGATGCAGCCGAACCTCCGGGCAGAGGAGCACCAGCATCTCGCCGCGCACGCTACGTAGCGCCGGCGCGCCAGCGGCGATCCCGCGGCAATCGACGACGACGTCGCCAGCGGCGTTCTCGGGCTCGGTGGCGGCACCGAAGGTTAGCACGCCGCCGTGCGCTGCAAGCCGATCGGCGAGCGCTTGCAGCGCCGCGCGGGGGTCGAGATGCGCCTCGGCGGGATAATAGAGGCCATGGCGAAAGCGGTCGGCCAGATCGGCTTCGAGCGCCCCGATGGCGTCCGCTTCGAGCGCTTCGCCGCCCGTCGTGCGCCGGGCAAAGCGTTTGAGCTCGCCGGCATCGCGGCCGGCGGCGACGACCAGCGTGCCGCCGCGCTGAACGTTCGGCACGCGGGCGTTCCACCAGTCGATCGCGGCAAGGCCGGGGGCGATGATCGCCGGATCGGCGGTTTCGGCCTCGCAGAACGGCGCCAGCATGCCGCCGGCGAGCCACGAGGCCGCGTTGTCGCCAAGACTCGCCGAGCGTTCGAGAAGCGTCACCGCCGCGCCCCGCTCGGCGAGGGTGAGGGCGGTGGTGAGGCCGGCGACGCCGGCTCCGATGACCGTGACCTGCATCGGGCCTACTCCGCCGGCTCGGCGTTTTCCGCCGCCACCTCGGCCGGCAGATAGAGGTCGCCGCCGTCGCGATATTTCGCCGCCATCGCTTCCATGCCCTCCTTCTGGGCTTCGGAGCGGATGTCGTGGGAAATCCGCATCGAGCAGAATTTCGGCCCGCACATCGAACAAAAATGAGCGACCTTGTGGGCTTCTTTCGGCAGCGTCTCGTCGTGATAGAGTCTTGCGGTTTCGGGATCCAGCGAGAGGTTGAACTGATCCTCCCAGCGGAACTCGAAGCGGGCGCGGGACAAAGCATCGTCGCGCAGCTGCGCCGCCGGATGACCCTTGGCGAGATCGGCCGCATGGGCGGCGATCTTGTAGGTGATGACGCCGACCTTGACGTCGTCGCGATCAGGCAGGCCCAGATGCTCCTTCGGCGTGACGTAGCAGAGCATCGCCGTGCCGAACCAGCCGATCATCGCCGCGCCGATGCCCGAGGTGATGTGGTCGTAGCCCGGTGCGATGTCGGTGACGAGCGGTCCGAGCGTGTAGAAGGGCGCGTCGCCGCACAGCTTCTGCTGCTTTTCGACATTCACCTTGATCTTGTGCATCGGCACGTGGCCGGGGCCCTCGATCATCACTTGGCAATCCTTGGCGCGGGCGATCTTGGTCAGTTCGCCAAGGGTCTCCAGCTCGGCGAACTGGGCGCGGTCGTTGCCGTCGGCGATCGAGCCGGGACGCAGGCCGTCGCCGAGCGAGAAGGAGACGTCATAGGCGCGGCAGATGTCGCAGATCTCGTTGAAATGCTCGTAGAGGAACGACTCCTTGTGGTGATGCAGGCACCATTTCGCCATGATCGAGCCGCCGCGCGAGACGATGCCGGTGACCCGCTCGACGGTGAGCGGAATGTAGGAGAGCCGCACGCCGGCATGGATGGTGAAATAGTCGACGCCCTGTTCGGCCTGCTCGATCAGCGTGTCGCGAAACACCTCCCAGGTGAGGTTTTCAGCGATGCCGTCGACCTTTTCCAGCGCCTGATAGATCGGCACGGTGCCGATCGGGACGGGGGCGTTGCGGATGATCCAGTCGCGGATGTTGTGGATGTTGCGGCCGGTCGACAGGTCCATCACCGTATCGGCGCCCCAGCGGATCGCCCAGACCATCTTGTCGACCTCTTCGGCCATCGACGAGGTGACGGCGGAATTGCCGATATTGGCGTTGATTTTCGTCAGGAAATTCCGGCCGATCGCCATCGGCTCGAGTTCAGGATGGTTGATGTTGGCGGGGATGATCGCCCGGCCGGAGGCGATCTCCTCGCGCACCCATTCGGCGGTGATGACATCCGGGATTGCGGCCTCGAAGGGCTCGCCATCGCGCGCGGCGGCCGCTTGCAGCGCCTGCCGGCCGAGGTTCTCGCGGATCGCGACGAACTCCATCTCGGGCGTGACGATGCCGGCTTTCGCATAAGCGAGCTGGGTGACGCCGCGCCCTGGCTTGGCGCGCAGCGGGCGATGGGCGACGGGAAAGGCGGGGGTGAGTTTTGCGGCCGGCAGATTGCCGTTGTCTTCCGGGCGGACGGTGCGCCCGTCATAGGCCTCGACGTCGCCGCGGCTGAGCGCCCAGACCTCACGCGGGCGCGGCAGACCCTTGGCGATGTCGATCGCGACGGCGTCATCGGTGTAGGGGCCGGAGGCGTCGTAGACCACGACCGGCGGCTCGCCGGCGGTCGGATGCACGGCGATCTCGCGCAGCGGCACGCGGATATCGGCATAGGCGGTGCCGGCGAGATAGATCTTGCGCGAGGCGGGCAGCGGGCCGGTGGTCACGGTCGGCGTGACGATCGGGGAGAGGTCATTCATCGTGGAGCTCCTTCGACACAGCGTTGGAGATCCAGTTTCTGTCGATCGGCGATCGAAAAAGCGGCTCGCGTCTTTGCTGCGTGGCCGAAAGCGTGGAGGCGGGCCCCCAGATCGACAAAGCCGAAGCTTTGCGGCTTCCGGTCGCTGACCGCCATGTTCGGGACGAGATCCCGCCGGCGGCCTTGGATGCGGCCTTCTTCCATCCCTACGCCAGTGTGAACTGGATCAGGTTCAACGGGTCGCCGCGCAATCGATAGCGGCCTCTCAGTTCCTTGCCGGAACTCCCCTTGGATGGTGCGGAAGTTAGCAGAGACGGGGGCGGGGTCAAGCGTCTTGTTTTGGCCGTCTCGTATTGGCGTCTTGGCCTCGCAAACTCGTGAATCTAAGAAACGCCAGACGGCATTAAAATACGATCTCTCAAAATATGCAAAAATGAGACTAGTTACATCCCGTGATGAAATATTCTATAATTCTTTTTATGCAATCTTCTCCGGGGGGAGGTTTTATTTCATTTCTAGCAAAATAATCGATTTTTTTAAACAAAGAATCCGATCTAATTTTCCGGATATCATTTTCTGAAAAATGCGGATTGGAATCTCCAATTTTTCTTTCTAGTTCTATTTCTATAGAATTTTTTACAATAAATTTCAATAAATTTTTTTGACAGTCGTCCATCGCGGTCTACCTTTTGGAATAGTTAGAAATTTCATCGCGAATTTGATGGGTATTTTTCTCTTCTTAGATCTTCAATTACAAAATTCGCTACGTCATTGCCAAAAAAATTGGGAAGGTATTTTTCTTCCCAGTCTGCCGCAGCTTCACCAAAAGCTTTTTCGATGGATGGTACCAAATCTTCCGACGTAAAGTTCTGCTTTCTTTCCATTCTGTCTCTAATTAGATTCATAATCCGAACTTGGATTATTAAGTCGCGATGGTGGAGGGCTGTTAAAATTCGCATTGAACCGCTTCTTTTGGTTAAGGTCCATATCTTGCGTAGCCATGCAAAAATCCAGGCTATCGTTCCGATGTTTAGGGCAATCGCGAGGACGCTAGAGCATAAGAATTCTCCTTTTCCAACGTTGTACCTGTTGTCCGGCGACCAGTCGCCCGATAGCGTCTGTATCCAGAATTCGATATGAGTAGATGACCACACTGTATCGCATGCATCTCTCCAAATTAAAATCAGGAGATTTATTACATTGACTCCCGACATTTCAATTAATTCAATCAAGAAAATTGCAAATAATAATATTATAATCGAAAAAATATATTTGATATTTGACATCCTGCAACGTAATGCATGTCGCAACGGCCTTGTCCGCTTTGATTTTCCATATCAATACGGGTAATTAAACTCATGGTTGATATTATATATTTCTAGGCTTGAGTCAAGCTGGAAATCTAGGTTGTTTCGTCGTCAAGCCCTGTCGGCACTTTCTCTAAGGTCATGAATTTCCGTGGCGGTTCTAATCGAATGCAATCATTTACAAACCGATTAGCAATTCGGCGTGGCGTTGTTGCAATTTTGTCGTGTCCACGGCAGAGCCGACGCGCAGGGGCGCACGACTTGACCCCAAAACTCTGAAGCGTCGAGAAGCATTTTTGTTGCGATCTTGTGGAAGTTTTTTGTCGCCTTCCATTTTGACTCTTTAATGGCGGGGTGATTTACCGTCCTTTTATCCCCTCACCCCTCACCCCTCACCCCTCACCCCTCACCCCTCACCCCTCACCCCTCACCCCTCACCCCTCACCCCTCACCCCTCCAGGCCGATCGCCTGGGCTGTCGCGATCGCGGCCATGTTGACGACGCCGCGGGAGGTGACCGAGGGCGTCAAGACGTGGGCCGGGGAGGCCGCGCCGAGGAGGATCGGGCCGACATGCAGGGCGTCGGTCAGAGACTTCACCACATTGAGGGTGATGTTGGCCGCATCGAGGGTCGGGAAGATCAAGAGATTGGCTTCGCCGGCGAGCGTCGAATCCGGCATGGTGCGCTTGCGGATCGCCTCCGACAGGGCGCTGTCGCCATGCATCTCGCCGTCGATCTCGAGATTTGGCATCTCGGCGTGGATCATTTCCAGCGCCTTGCGCAGCTTGATCGTGTCGCTTGTGTCGTCGCTGCCGAAATTCGAATGCGAGACGAGGGCGGCCTTTGGATCGATGCCGAAGCGCCGCAGCTCGGCGGCGGCAAGCCGGGTCATCTCAGCCAGTTCCTCGGCGCTCGGATCGCGCTGAACGTAGGTGTCGACAAAGAACTTCGTCATATCCTGCATGATCAAAAGGCTCATGGCGGCGAGCTTCTTCACTCCCCGGCGCATGCCGATCACCTGCGAGATGTCGCGCACATGGCGGGGGAAACGGCCTTCGAGGCCGCAGATCAGGCTGTCGGCCTCGCCGCGGGCGACGGCCACGGCGCCGATCACCGTGGTGTTGGTGCGCATCACCGTGCGGGCCGTATCGGGGCTGACGCCCTTGCGCCCGACCTTTTGGAAATAGTGGTCGACATAGTCGCGATAGCGCGGGTCGTCTTCCGGGTTGATGACCTCGAAATCCGTGCCGGGGCGGATTTTGAGGCCGTAGCGCTCGAGCCGGCTCGCCAGCACGTTGGGGCGGCCGATCAGGATCGGCACGCAGACCTTCTCCTCCATCAGCACTTGGGCGGCCCGCAGCACCCGCTCGTCCTCGCCATCGGAAAAGATCACCCGCTTGCCGGCGTTGCGGGCAATCTGGAAGATCGGCTTCATGATCATGCCGGAGCGGAAGACGAAGCGGTTCAGCTTCTCGACATAGGCGTCCATGTCGGTGATCGGCCGGTTGGCGACGCCGTCCTTTTCAGCCGCCTTGGCGACCGCCGGGGCGATCTTCAGGATCAGCCGCGGATCGAAGGGCGAGGGGATCAGATAGTCCGGTCCGAACACCGGCGTCTCGCTGCCATAGGCCTTGGCCGCGACTTCAGAGACTTCCTCGCGGGCGAGCTCGGCGATCGCATCGGTCGCCGCCTGCTTCATGCCCTCCGTGATGCCGGTGGCGCCGCAATCGAGCGCGCCGCGAAAGATGTAGGGAAAGCAGAGGACGTTGTTGACCTGGTTCGGAAAGTCCGAGCGGCCGGTGCAGATCATCGCGTCGGGGCGAACCTTGCGGGCGAGATCCGGCATGATCTCCGGCACCGGATTGGCGAGTGCCAGGATCAGCGGCTTGTCGGCCATCTTTTCCAGGTATTCCGGCTTCAGGACGCCGCCGGCGGACAGGCCGAGGAAGATATCGGCGCCTTCGCAGGCCTCTTCCAGGGTGCGCAGCTCCGTGTCGCGCGCATAAACGTCCTTCCACCGGTCCATGGCGACCGTGCGGCCCTTATAGACGAGGCCGTCCTTATCGGTGACGAGAATGTTTTCGAGCTTGGCGCCGAGCGAGACGAGGAGATTGAGGCAGGCAAGCGCCGCCGCGCCCGCGCCGGACGCGATGATCTTCGCCTCCTCCAACGATTTGCCGGCGAGCCGCAGCCCGTTGCGCACCGCCGCTGCGGCGATGATCGCGGTGCCGTGCTGGTCGTCGTGGAAGACCGGGATCGCCATGTCCCGGCGCAGCCGCGCCTCAATCTCGAAACATTCCGGCGACTTGACGTCTTCGAGATTGATGCCGCCGAAGGTCGGCTCCAGCGCCGCGACGACTTGGCAGAAATGGTCGATCTCATAGGCGTCGACCTCGATGTCGAAGACGTCGATATCGGCGAATTTCTTGAACAGGACGGCCTTGCCCTCCATCACCGGCTTGGAGGCCAGCGGTCCGATATTGCCGAGGCCGAGGACGGCGGTGCCGTTGGAAATCACCGCGACGAGATTGGCGCGGCTGGTGTAGTCGGCGGCCAGCCCCGGCTCGCGGGCGATTTCGAGGCACGGCGCGGCGACGCCGGGCGAATAGGCGAGGGCGAGATCGCGCTGGTTGCCAAGCGGCTTGGTGGCGTGAATGGCGAGCTTGCCGGGTTTTGGATAGCGGTGGAAGAACAGCGCCTGCTCGTCGAGATCACTGGTCTTCGATTCGCCGTCCAGGTATGGATGGGGGGCCATCAGTTATCCTTACGTGATCGCATCTGCGCCCGGCGGGCTCGTTCACGCTCGTCTTAACCGGTCGTTAAAGGAGGGAAAACTCTCTTCACCGCGAAAATCCCCTGCCGGTTTTGGGGCGCGTCACATGAATGCAATGCGCATGGGGCATTGGCAACGTAGCATCAGATAGGCGGACAATTGTAGCGCGAGGCTGCAGACCATGACTGACGAGGCGGCGACACGTCATTTCCGGACGCTGTTCATTTCCGATACCCATCTCGGCGCCAAGGCGTCGCAGGCCGAAATGCTGATCGACTTCTTGCGGTACCACGACGCGGAAAAGGTCTATCTGGTCGGCGATATCGTTGACGGTTGGCGGCTGAAGCGCTCGTGGAACTGGCCCCAGAGCCACAATGACGTCGTCCAGAAACTCCTGCGCAAGGCCCGCAAGGGGTCGACGATCATCTATATTCCAGGCAATCACGACGAATTCCTGCGCGATTTTACCGGCCGCCATTTTGGCGGCGTCGAGGTGAAGCTCAACGATGTGCATGAGACCGCCGACGGCCGGCGCTTCCTTGTCATGCATGGCGATGAATTCGATGTCGTGGTGCGCAATGCTCGGATTATCGCCTATCTCGGCGACTGGGCCTATGACGCGGCGATCGCCATCAATCTGGTGTTCAACACCATCCGTCGCCGGCTTGGCTTTCCCTATTGGTCATTCTCTTCCTGGGCGAAGCTGAAGGTCAAGAATGCGGTAAACTTCATCGGGGCGTTCGAAAAAGCCCTGGCCGAAGAGGCCCACCGCATGGGCTGCGATGGCGTCATCTGCGGACATATCCATCACGCGCAGCTGGCGGAGTTCGGCGATGTCAGCTATGTCAACACGGGTGATTGGGTCGAGAGCTGCACGGCGATCGCCGAGCGCTATGACGGCTCCTTCGAGCTCATTCGCTGGAGCGAGGTTGTCCGGACCCATGATCACAAGAAAGCGGCCGCTCCCCGCATCGTGCCTGAGCAAGCGCAGATCGTGCGCCCGACCGAGGCAGCCTGAATGCAGAAAATTCTGATTGTGACCGATGCCTGGCATCCGCAGATCAATGGTGTGGTGCGGACCCTGGCAAGTCTGGTCCGCGAACTCAGGGATCGGGGTTTTGAGGTCAAAGTCGTCGGACCGCAGGATTTTCGGACCGTTCCCTGCCCGACGTATCCGGAAATTCGCCTGGCTTTGACCGGCAACCGGGGCATGGCGCGGTTGATGGATGCCTTCAATCCCGATGCAATCCATATTGCAACGGAAGGGCCGCTCGGCCTTGCCGCGCGCCGGGCCTGTGTGCGGCGCGGCATCGGCTTTACCACCAGTCTGCACACTCGCTTTCCGGAATATCTGCGCAAGCGCGCACCGATTCCAGAGCGGCTGACCTACAAAGTGCTTCGGTGGTTCCACGGCGCCGCAACGGCATGTCTGGTGCCGACCGAATCGATGCGCCGGCAATTGGAGCCGATGGGGTTCCGCAATCTCGTCACCTGGACCCGGGGCATCGATCGCGACATCTTCCGGCCGAGCGAGCCGATCGCGCTGAATCTGCCGCGGCCGATCTTCCTGACCGTCTCACGGCTGGCCCCGGAAAAGAACGTCGAGGGCTTTCTCGATCTCGATCTGCCCGGTTCCAAGCTGGTGGTCGGCGACGGGCCGTCGATGGCCAGCCTCGTCGCGCGCTATCCCGACGCGCATTTCGCCGGCCTGCAGACGGGCGACGCGCTCGCCCGCTATTATTCCTCCGCCGACGTCTTCGTCTTTCCCTCAAAGACCGACACATTCGGCAATGTGTTGATCGAAGCGCTGGCCTGCGGCGTGCCGCTTGCGGCCTTTCCGGAGCCTGGTCCGAACGACGTGATCGCCGATTCCGGCGCGGGGGTGATTTCCGAAGATCTGCGCGAGGCTTGCCTGCGGGCGCTTTTGCTCGACCGCGAGGCCGCGATCTGTCGCTCCCACGCCTATAACTGGGAAGCCTGCGCCGATATCTTCCTCGGCCATGCGTTTGGGACGATCAGCCGGGGTGAGCCGACCATCACCCACGCATCGCTGGCGGCCTGATCGTCGGCGCATCCGGCGCCGACGGATTGTTCCCCGCCGATCTTAACCCGCCGGATTGAGCAGATGGCGCTCCAGGAGGGTGTGATCGGCGATGACCCGGGCCGCATAGGCCCGCGCCGTTTCGATCAGCGCCTCGCCGGAATCGATGATGCGCGAGGCGATCGCCGTTTCGAAGGCGGTGGATCGGTGGTCGCTTCGGGCATGAGCGAGCGCCAGCGTTTCGCCGCAGACCTCGACATATTGTTTCAGCCGTTTGCCCGGCTTGTCGCCGAGGCAGATCTCCTCTGGGTCGAGACTGTAGCGGGCATGATGGCGTGAGCGCACCAGCCACTGCGCGCCATTCCAGGACACGGCGTCGAGCAAGAGATCCGGCTCGCGCTGCATCAGCCGCTGCAGATCGACGGTCAGATGCGCCGGCGACAGCCGATTGCGCGGATCAATTTCGGCGAAGTGGGTCAGCGGCGCGGCGGCTCGCTGTTGCTTGACTTCGACGACGTGGCACAGGGAAAGCTCCGCTTCGGTCGAGGCACCCCGCGGCCCGACAAGCAGATAATAGCGCTCGACATTGACGGAGCCGGTGCCGGCGCCGAGACGCTCGACAATGTCGAGGATTTCGTCGTCGACATAGGGACGGAACTCCGACTGGATCGTCGCGTGGCGGGCCGCATCGAGCCGCTTGTAGCGGCCGGGCCGATCGCGAAAGCAGAGCCCTGCGGGCGCGACGTGAACCGCCTTGCCGAGCGTGCTCTTGGTATAGAATTTCTTGCCGCCGATCGAGCGTTTGCGCGCCTTCTTCAGCCCCTTGGCGAGGACATGGTGTTTGGCAAATCCGGAGCGGACGGAGCGGCGCAGACGGGGGTTTTCCGCAATCGCCTCGACCGTCTCGCGATAGGCTTCCAGAAACCCTCGCGCGGCCCTGGTCTCATGCTTGTCCGACGGCGCTTGAAGGCCGGAAAGATCGTCGAATTCGTCGGTCTCGTAGCGGCCGTCGAGAATTCCGTGCGCATAATGGCAGGCGAGGAAAATACTCGTCACGAACCGCGCCAGATCCCAGGCCGCATGGCCGATGCAGGCATCGTCGAAATCATTCGGCACAAACACCACCAGCCCGCCATGGGAGCCTTTTTCGGTGACGAAGCCGAAATTTGCCATATGGCAATCGCCGATGATCGCGGTTGGTTTGACCCAGCGGGTGAATCCGTGCGGCAAGGACAGCACGCCCTGCTTCAGATCGGTGTAGAAGATCTGGGCCGAGCCGCGAAAGAAATGAAATGGATTGGAGGCCATCTTGCGATGCTTGCGCCCCAACGCGTCGCGTCCGGGGCGGGCGCCGTCGATCCGTTCGAGTTCGTCGGCAATGAGCGCGAGGCGGTGATCGTCGGTCTGGTCCATGCGCCACACCTAAATCCCGGCGGGGGCGTGGCAAGATCCGTGTGACGATGTCGCAGGCTGGCGGCATGGAGGCGAGGCGGCCTGGCGGGCGGCAACGCGCGCCGGTCTCAAGGCACGGTCGCCCGGCTGCCGACGCGCTGGAAATGGGGGCGTGGCGCCGTGGTCAGCCCGTCTCCAGCCAGATCTGAAAAATTGCCGGGTGATGGCCGCCGCCGACCGTCTGTTCGCGGCATTAAGGCAGCGCGAGGCGGGATCGCGGCCCATGGCGCAAAGGGGTGAGAGCCGATGATCGCACTGTGTCGGACTTTATGGTTCGTGCTGGTGGCTGCGGGGGTGGCTGCGCTGCTGTTCGTCCCGGCAAGCTTTGCCGCCGAGGCGAGCCTTGACGATTGGCGGGCGGGGCCGGCGAGCGACGCGGTGATGGAGATCGGCCAGCGCTTCGATTGCATCGGTGCGGAATGCCCGGCGGACCTGTCCTGTCTCTACGCTCTGGCGCCGCCGCGGCCGCCGGGCTCCTGGCCGATCGACACCGCCTTCATGCTTGATCCCAAACGCATGCCGTGGTCGGATCTTGAGGTTTGGCTGGTGCAAAAGGCCAAGGCCCTGCGCGCCGATCTTGCCGACGATCCGCTGGTGCGGCGCGAGCATTTCGTCAAACGCACCGAGCCTGCGGCCGTCACGTGGCCAAGCGGGCAATTCGTCACCCGCACCTACGGCCTTGCCACCAAGATGCGCCGCTATGACCTTCCCCTGTTCTTGTGGAGCGTGAAGGGACGGCTGCGCGTGATGTTCTGTATTCAACCGCCGGCAAGCGAGGCGACGCGGGGCGCTCGGCCGGTGACCGACCGGCTGCTCGCCTATTTGCGTCGTAACGACGGCAAGGAGGACAACAGCCCGGAGTGACGGCTCGGCGCTCGCCCGGGCGCGCTGCCCCAGCTACGGGCATGACCGGTTTGGGCCTCCTCAGTCGCGCTCCAGGGCCGATGACGATCGCCGGGCGGCTGGCTGTGTGTCTAATCGGTCGGACTGGGCCGGTGGAGCCGATCCGGCTGCCTTTTGGCAAAGCCGCTTGGATCGCGCGCTCTGGGGCAAGGCAAGGGTCGTGCTGTCGCCGCGCCCTCGCCGCTGCGGCTTGGCGGCAGCGGCGGGCTCTGCCTTTGACGCCCCATGATCTCGCAGCGGAAGCTGCGGGCGAAGCGTCTGTGTGTCCTGGATACCAAAATTTCGGCGCCGTGCCTGTGCGTGTTCCCCACGGTTGCTTTGAGGGCGGACGGGACGGACGGGCCGGCACCCGCCCCGCTGCAACATGACGGGAGCGTGAGTTTTTCTGGCGCAACCCTTACCGGCACGGGCGCGTTGGTGTGCAAAACACCACCACCGAGGCTTCGATGCGCCGAATAGGTCCGCTTCTCATTCTCGCCGTTCTTCTCCTCAGCGCCTGCGTTGCCGGCGGCGGGGTGCCGGACAGGGGCGCGGCGCAGCCGCCCTCCGACTTTGAGCGCGCAACCCCATCCGGCGGTCTTGTGCCCGGTCAAATCCCAAAATGAGCGCGTTCTGCCGTGATCAGGTGATCTTGGAGCCGACCGATGCTGGATCGCTCCGTTCGAAAGGCCCGAGCCAATGATCTCTCCTCCTCTGACCGCTCTGAGCGCCGCGACCGTTCTGGCCGCTTTCGCCGTGGCTTTTGCCCCGGCACATGTTGCGCATGCGCAGGATGACGGCGCGCGCGACCGGGGCGCCGGGGTCATCCTCTCCGAGCGCGAACGCGAGGCGGCCTATCCCGTCCAGCTCCCCAATGGCCGCATCGTCTATCGCACTGGCTCGAACGGCATCCCATGGCTGTTCGGGATCGGCGGGGTCTATGGCAAGGCCTCGGCGATTCCGCTGATCAATGGTCGCACGCCGTCGATCCTTGCCTCGACGCCGTCCGCCGGCATCGTGCCGGGGCAGGAGCCGCGTTGAGGCAGGGCGTGCCCCGGAAGGCGCAGTGTGCCCCTCGGTTCCGCGCTGCCCGAGGCCGCCTCCGGGGAAAGTAGAAGCCTTCGCCGGACATTAAAGGTCTTTTATCAACACAGTCCGACGTCGACATCCGGGCGGGCGACGGATCGGGGCAATTGTTTGTCGACGCTGCACTCGTTGACTGGATTGCCGGCGACCCGATCATGCGGCTTGCCGCCACAGGCGGGGAACCGTGGAGTCTGCGGCGGAGCGGCGTGTCCGGCAGCGTTTGAGGTTTGGCGGGCAATTCGATCGGCACCAATCGGATTGCGCAGGGAGCCGTGTTGCGAGGCGCAAGCGCGCCATGCGTCCGACAGAGCGCACAAAGAATACGCGATCTGACCGGGTCTAAGCATCGTGTTTGCCGAAAATCGACACCGATTTTCCGGCCGATGCTGCAAAAACCAACAAACGGATGAACATTCTCCTTTCGGTCAGCCTTTTCGTTGCGAGCCGCGCGCTCGCCGGCTGCGCTCCCAGTGCCGACACAGCTGTCCGAATGGCCTCGTCGGGCAGCCTGGCCCAGAGTCAGGCCGGATCTTGACGCCCCTCCGTCTCTCATCAGCCCCGCAGGATTGGTCGGACTCCTGAACAAGTTTGGCGATGGTCTTGGTTCTGCCTTGCTCAAATGGTGAGAGACCGGACCCGTGTTCAACGCTTACTCCAGCCGTTCGAAGGGAATCGTTCTTGCCCCGTCTTCTTTGCCTCGCCGGTCTGCTTGTGTCGTTGGTCGCTTTGCCGGCTTGCGCGACCAAGCCGGTCAACGATCCTGGCGGCAAATGGGCGAAACAGGCCGAAAGTCTCGACAACTCCCTGTTCCAATAGGTTTTGACGCGGCGCTTTGGGCGCTCGACAGTTTGAACTGCGATCAAGCCGTCGCCATTGGAGCGGCTCTCCATTCACCGCTGCTGCTTTCGACGATGGGGCCTTCGTCTCACGCCGCCGCTGCAAGGCGATCGCCCGCGATCCGATAGGAGATCGCTTCGGCGAGATGGATGCGCTGTACGGCTTTGCTTTCGTCGAGATCGGCAAGGGTGCGCGCCACCTTGAGAATCCTGTGATAGGCCCTGGCTGAAAACTTCATCTTCTCGGCAGCGTCGCGCAGCAATTGAACGCTTGGGCCGCCAAGGTCGACGACGTCCTCGATGAGATTGGCTCCGCAATGGGCGTTGAGCGTTTCGGCGGGCAGGCCGAGTGCGAGATAGCGCTCCGCCTGACGCTGCCGTGCCGCCACGACGCGGGCGAGAACGCTCTGCGATGGTTCGGCGGGGACCGAATGAATCAGATCGGTGGCGGCGACCGCTGGCACTTCGACCCGCAGGTCGATCCGATCGAGAAGCGGCCCGGAAATCCGCGATTGATAGTCGCTGGCACAACGCTGACCGCGGGGGCAGGAATAGCCGAGTTCCCCTGCCATTCCGCAGCGGCAAGGATTCATCGCCGCAACCAGCTGGAACTTTGCCGGATAGGACACGCGATGATTGGCGCGCGCGATGACGCTTTCGCCGCCCTCCAAAGGCTGACGCAGCGAGTCGAGGACGACGGGCGAAAATTCCGGCAATTCGTCCAGGAAAAGCACGCCGCGATGGGCCATCGAAACCTCGCCAGGCCGAGCTCGCAAGCCGCCGCCGACCATCGCCGCCATCGAGGCCGAATGGTGGGGGCTGCGGAAGGGTCGGCGATCAGACAGTTTGCCGCCGGTCAATTCGCCGGCAATCGAGGCGATCATCGAAACGTCGAGCAATTCGCGCGGCGCGAGCGGTGGCAGGATCGACGGTAAGCGTTGGGCGAGCATCGACTTGCCGGAGCCTGGGGGCCCGACCATCAAAAGATTGTGTCCGCCCGCCGCGGCGACTTCCAGGGCTCGCTTGGCGACGATTTGGCCTTTGATGTCGGCAAGATCGGGGAGATTGGCCGGCGCGCTGCGGATCGCGGGCTCGGGCCGCGCAATCACTTGCGTGCCGCGAAAGTGGTTGGCGATCTGAATCAGACTTCGAGCGGCGATGATGGGCATGTCGCCACTGGCCCAAGCAGCCTCCGGGCCGCATTCGGCAGGGCAGATCAATCCCATGTCCAGAGCGTTGGCGCGCATGGCGGCCGGCAAGACGCCGGCGACCGGGGTGATCATTCCGTCAAGGGACAGCTCTCCGAGGACACAGTAGCCGGCCAGCGTGTCCGACGGAACGGCGCCGAGGGCGACCATCAGGCCGAGGGCGATCGGCAGATCGTAGTGGCTTCCCTCCTTCGGCAGATCCGCCGGCGCGAGATTGACCGTCACCCGCTTCGGCGGCATCGAGAGCCCGCAGGCGTGGAGGGCGGCTTGAACCCGCTCCCGGCTTTCCGCGACAGCCTTGTCTGGCAGGCCAACGATCTGGATCCCGACCTTACCGGGGGCAACCATGACCTGCACGTCGACAGGGACGGCGTCGATGCCCTCGAACGCAACGGTTTTGACACGCGAAACCATATGGCCAATCCCCTTCGAATTCGATCGTCGACGCCTATGGGTTGTTTATGGCTGACATTCATCCCAGCATATTATTTGGAATGAAACAAGAACTTTTATCGAACAAAAAAGGCTTGAATTTGCCGCGCCACCCTGTCACAGTGTGCCATCAATGGCGGCACTGGTGTAAGGTGGCGGCACCCAATGGTCGTTGCGGAGGACGAGAATTGGTCGAACCGCGCTGCCGTTTTGCGGGCCTGTGTGAACGGGTTGGGCGCGCGATCTGTGGTTGGCGCGATTCAGGGATGTCCGCCTGGCCGGTTGTCTGGCGCGAGAGGGGCAGAGCGGCGGCGAGATTGCTTTGCTGGTGACGGCTGAATTGCTGGAGATGCACCGTTTCATGGTCAACGAATGATGAATCCGAACCTCAGATTTCATAAGCTTAAGTCGAATGGTAAACGCCTATCATTAATATAGAAAAATTTTACGATTAATTTTTTTGTTCCATTAGGTGTGAATCTGTTTGGTTCGGCGGGAGATTGTTTCATTAAGAAATTGGAGTGATTCCGAGAGCGATGTTGGCCCCATGACGAAGTGATCAAAACGCAGCGATCACAGGCATGATGCCGTTTCGTTATTCCGGACGATCCGGACTGTTCCCAAGATGTACATGCGTATGGGACGCAGATTATGACCAGCATCAACACCAATACTTCCGCGATGACGGCGCTGCAGAGCCTGCAGATGATCAACTCCTCGTTGGAAGACACCCAGGCCCGCATCTCGACCGGCTACCGC
>NZ_JAFMPP010000016.1 GCF_017349315.1 Jiella flava
ATTACATCGAGCGCTTCTACAATCCCCAGCGACGGCACTCGACATTGGGCTATATGAGCCCCGTCGAGTTCGAGGAGAAAGCTATGTTAGCTTAACTGCGTGTCCGAAAAACCGGCAGCAGCTCACGCCCCACTCCTTGTAGCGCAGTTGCTCATCGATTTCGGACCACGTTACCCATTCGCCATCATCGTAGAACGCGCGGTCTGACCAGTCGACTTCCTCCATCTTTTTACCTCTCTTACGTCTCACCTGCAAAATATCGGATATTAGAACCATCCTTTTTACCGCCGATTATTCGCTGTAGTACGACAACGCCTAATACTCTCTTGTGCAACGCTAATTTCTTCTTCTGTCTGGTTCAGCAACATCCAATAATCACCAGCAGGAGGCACCTCAGCCATGCATCAGCCAGACCGTATCATCCGCATGAAGACCGTCCTTGCGCGGACCGGTCTCTCCCGCTCGACCATCTACCGCAAGATCGCCGAGGGAACGTTCCCGGCCAAACTCAGGATCAGCACCAACGGCACCGGCTGGCATGAGTCCGATATCAACCGCTGGATCGAAAACCCCGTCGCGTGGCGCAAGAAGACCTACAACGCGTTCGACTTCGATGACTGACGATCCCGGAAACGGTGCGTCCCGCGTCCGGCGCGTCAGGCCGCCCACGGCATCGGAGCAGCTTGAAGCCTTGCTCGGCTACCGCGTCCCCATGGGCCGACCGCCCAAATACGACATGTCCACCTGGACCGTCACCGATGACTGGCCCGACTCCGTACCGGTCACCGACGCCGAGATCGCCGTGTTCGAGCAGTGGTTCGGCGATTTCTTCGATGAACTCTTCGGTTCATCCGACACTTGATGAATCCGGCAATATGCCGTATATAATCAAACAAAGGAGTTCAGCCATGCCCAGACCAGCAAGCGAAGTCGAAACCGCCCGCCTTGAGGCGCGCGTCCCTGTCAACGTTTATGAGCAGATGCAGCGCGCCGCACGGCTGCGCGGCATGACGCTGACCGGCTATCTCCTTGCGACAGCAGGCGAGGATGCGCGCCGCACGGTCGAGGAAGCCGACGTGTTGCGTCTGGCTGCCGAGGACCAGATGCGCTTTGCCAAGGCGCTGATCGACCCACCCGCGCCGAACGCCCGTCTCGCCCGTGCCGCCAAGCGCCATGCCGACCTGATCGCGCCCCGGTGAGTGCAAGGTTTGCGATAGAGGCTCTGACCAAGGCCCATCAACGAAAGACGTTCTCGTGTGGCAACGAGCGGATAGACCGCTATTTCCGCGAGACGGTGACGCAGGACATGAAGCGCCGATATGCGACCTGCTTTGTCGCCCGAGACCTTGAGGCGGAGCGGATCGCAGGCTTCTACACGCTTTCATCGAGCAACGTGCCGCTGACCGCTGTCCCCGAACCGCTGGCGGGCCGGTTGCCGCGCTATCCGACCGTCCCGGCCGTGTTGATCGGCTGGCTTGGCCGCGATCAGTCCTATGCCGGGCTTGGTCTCGGCGAGGCGCTTCTGTTCGACGCTATCAAGACCGTCGCCGAAGCGCCGATAGGCGCTCACGCCATATTCGCCGACGCCATCGACGGGAAGGCCGCAGCCTTCTATGCGGCCTTCGGATTCACGCCACTGACTGACCGGCCCAACACCCTCTATCTGCCTGTTGCTACCGCACAGCACCTTTTGTCGGGAGAAACGTCATGACAACTTCAAGCAATGGCGTTTCTCAGCCTCAGGTTATGCAGCGCGCCGCGCTCTATCTCCGCGTCTCGACGGCGCGGCAGGCCGAGCACGATGTCTCGATCCCCGACCAGAAGCGGCAGGGCGAAGCCTATTGCGCCGCGCGTGGCTATCAGCTTGTCGAAACCTTCGTGGAGCCGGGCGCATCGGCCACCAATGACCGCCGCCCGGAGTTCCAGCGCCTGATCGAGGCGGGAACGTCCAAGCCCGCGCCCTTCGATATCGTCGTGGTTCATTCGTTCAGCCGCTTCTTCCGCGATCACTTCGAGCTTGAGTTCTATGTCAGGAAGCTGGCGAAGAACGGCGTCAAGCTCGTCTCCATCACGCAGGAAATGGGCGACGATCCCATGCACGTCATGATGCGGCAGATCATGGCCCTGTTCGATGAATATCAGTCCAAGGAAAACGCCAAGCATGTGATGCGGGCCTTGAAGGAGAACGCCCGCCAAGGCTTTTGGAACGGCTCGCTTCCCCCTATCGGCTACCGTGTGGTCGCCGCCGAGCAGCGCGGAGCCAAGACCAAGAAGAAGCTGGAGATCGACCCGCTCCACGCCGACACCGTGCGGCTGATCTACCGCCTTGCGTTGGAGGGCGACGGCACCACAGGCCAGATGGGCGTCAAGAACATCGTCTCCTACCTCAACAAGCGCCGCATCTTCACTCGCGACGGCGGGCGCTGGGGCATCGGTCAGGTGCACCGCATTCTCACCCGCCGCACCTATATGGGCGAGCATGAGTTCAACAAGCGGACCAAGACCAAGGAACTGAAACCCGTCAGCGAGATCGTGACGGTTCCGGTCCCGCCGATCATCGACACGGAGACGTTCGACGCCGTGCAGGCCCGCCTCAAGGCGCGCAATCCCAAGGTCATGCCCGCCCGCGTCATCAGCGGCCCGACCATGCTGACCGGGCTTATCCATTGCGCCAAATGCGGAGGAGCCATGACCATCCGCACCGGCAAGGGCGGGCGCTATCGCTACTATGCCTGCTCCATGAGGGCGCGGCAGGGGCCGACCACCTGCACCGGCATGGCCGTGCCGATGGAGAAGCTGGACGATCTGGTCGCCGATCACCTTGAGCAGCAGCTTCTCCAGCCCGAGCGGCTGGAAACCATCCTCGCCAGCGTGCTCGACCGGCGGCAGGAGCAGTCCGAGCGCCGCCGCGAGCATATCGCCGAACTCAACAAGCGCGCCGCCGAATCGGAATTGCGCCTCAAGCGCCTCTACGACGCCATAGAGGCAGGCGTGGCCGACATCGACGATCCGGCCCTGAAAGACCGCATCGACGGTCTCAAGGCCATCCGCGATCAGGCGAAGGTCGATTCCGACCGGGCGCAGGCCATGCTCGACAACTCTGGCTCCAAGGCCGTCACCCCGCAGATGGTTCGGGCTTTCGCCAGCACCGCCCGCCAGCGCATCCGTTTCGAAGGCGGCGGCTACCGCCGCGACCACCTGCGCGCGCTCGCACAGCGCGTCGAGGTCGCCGAGGGCGAGGTTCGTATCATGGGATCGAAGTCCCGGCTGCTACAGGCGCTTACCGGGAAAAATAGCGTAAATTCAGTGCCCACTCAGGGACTGAAGTGGCGGAGAGGGGGGGATTCGAACCCCCGATACCCGTGAAGGTATGCCGCATTTCGAGTGCGGTGCATTCGACCACTCTGCCACCTCTCCATCGGGGCCAAGGCAACCGGTGGTTCGCAGGGCGAAACGGCGGTCGACCGGGTCGATTGCCGTCATGACGATGTCACGCAACCGACCATCGCCGGGACGAGGGTCGAACGTCACCGGCGCGACGGTCTCTTATCAAAGCCCGCCTCTGCGTGACAAGGCGAAAGACGGGCCTCGGCCAAGATTTCTTGCAAATGGCGCCGCACAGGCCCGTGCCAGAGCATCACGCCTCCGCGGCCGTCGTGCCGCGTTGCGGCTCGCCGTCATCGGCGCATCCGAGACCGGCGACGCGGCGGCCGGAACGTCGTTGCCGCAGGTCTTTGCCGCATCACCGGCGTCATCCCGGTTGTGTCGTCGTGAAGCTCGGGCGCTGAGAGATCGTTTCCCACCAAGGTGAAAACCCGTCGATCTCTTGAAATTCGGGAAGATGCGGCGTCTTGGCGACATAGGCCATCAGCGGCGCGAGATAGAGGTCGGCGACGGACATCTCGGCACCTGCCAGCCAAGGCGCATCGCCCTTGATCGCCATCAGCTCGGTCACGACCTTGCGGCCATTCTTCAGCCCCTCTTCGTGCTTGGTCTCGTCCTTGCCGCCGACGAAATCGGGAAACAGATGATAGGCGGCAATGCCGGCGACGATCGGTCCGTAGCCGTAGGAACCGATGATGTTGGTCACCATGTCCATCTTCGCCCGCGCCCTCGGATCGGACGGAATCAGCGATGGCCCCGGCAAGACGGTGTCGAGATACTGGCAGATGGCCGCCGTCTCAATGACCCGAACATCGCCGTGATCAAGCACCGGCACCTTGCCGAATGGGTGGCGCTTCAGATGGTCGGCGCTTTTCGGCTCGCCGTTTAACACGTTGACAGGCACCTGCTCGTAGGCGGTGACGCCCTTTTCGGCGAGCAGCATCTTGACGGTGCGCACATAGGTGGAGCCGTCGAAGCCCCAAAGCGTGATGTCGGCCATGGCGGTATCTCTTTCCGGTCGAAGTGGTGATCGGGCGCCGCATGGCGCCCGCCTTGTCCTCGACCGAGATAGAGGCCGTTCAACCCGGCAAAAGCGTCATTCCGCCGCAACGCCCATGCGCATGCGCTCCATTTCCCGCAGGGCCCGGCGATATTCGACCGGCATCACCTTCACGAAGCGCGGGCGATACTGCTCCCAATTGTCCAGCATCTCCTTGGCCCGGGTCGAGCCGGTGTAGTGGAAATGGTTGGAGATCAGCTGGAACAGCCGCTCGTCGTCGTGGCGGGTCATGTCCGAGGAGACGTCGACCCGGCCCTTGTGCTGCAGATCGCCGCCGTGGTGGTGCAGCTTTTCGAGGAGGTCGTCCTCCTCCGGCACCGGCTCCAGATCGACCATCGCCATATTGCAGCGTTCGGCAAAATCGCCGAGTTCGTCATAGACATAGGCGACGCCGCCCGACATGCCGGCCGCGAAGTTGCGGCCGGTCTGGCCGAGAATGACGACGACGCCGCCGGTCATATATTCGCAGCCGTGATCGCCGGCGCCCTCGACGACAGCAACGGCGCCCGAATTGCGCACCGCGAAGCGCTCACCGGCGACACCCCGGAAATAGCACTCGCCGGCGATCGCGCCGTAAAGCACCGTGTTGCCGACGATGATCGAGTCTTCCGGCACGATCCGGCTGTCCGGCATCGGTTTGACGATCAGCTTGCCACCGGACAGGCCCTTGCCGACATAGTCATTGCCCTCGCCGGTCAGTTCGAAGGTGACGCCCCGAGCCAGGAAGGCGCCAAAACTCTGGCCGGCGGTGCCCGTCAGCTTGACGTTGATGGTGTCGTCCCGCAGCCCCTTGTGACCGAAGCGCTTGGCGACCGCGCCCGACAGCATGGCGCCGGCCGAGCGGTCGACATTGGTGATCGGCGTTTCGATCTCGACCCTCTGGCGGGCGGTCAGCGCCGGCTCGGCCTCGGCGATCAGCTTCCGGTCGAGAACCTCGTCGATCGGATGCTGCTGAAGCTCCGTCCAGCGCAGCTTCTCCGGCGATCCTTGTGGCTTGAAGAACACGCCGGTGAAATCCAGGCCATTGGCCTTCCAGTGGTCGATCAGCGCCTTCTTGTCGAGCAGCTGGGTCTCGCCGATCAGTTCCGACAGATGGGTCACGCCCAGCGAGGCCATGATCTGACGGACTTCTTCGGCGACATAGAAGAAGAAGTTGATGACGTGTTCCGGCGTGCCCTTGAAGCGCTTGCGCAGCACCGGATCCTGGGTGGCCACGCCCACCGGGCAGGTGTTCAGGTGGCACTTGCGCATCATGATGCAGCCGGCGGCGATGAGCGGTGCCGTGGCGAAGCCAAACTCGTCGGCGCCGAGCAGCGCGCCGATCACGACGTCCCGGCCGGTCTTCAGCCCGCCGTCGACCTGCAGGCAGACGCGCGAGCGCAAACCGTTCAGCACCAGCGTCTGCTGGGTTTCGGCGAGGCCCATTTCCCACGGGCTGCCGGCATGCTTGATCGAGGTCAGCGGCGAGGCACCGGTGCCGCCGTCATAGCCGGCGACGATGATATGATCCGCCCGGGCCTTGGCCACGCCCGCGGCAACCGTGCCGACGCCGACCTCGGAGACCAGCTTGACCGAGATGTCGGCCGCCGGGTTGACGTTCTTCAGATCGTAGATCAGCTGCGCCAGATCCTCGATCGAATAGATGTCATGGTGCGGCGGCGGCGAAATCAGGCCGACGCCCGGCGTCGAATGCCGCGTCTTGGCGATGGTCGCGTCGACCTTGTGACCGGGCAGCTGGCCGCCCTCGCCGGGCTTGGCGCCCTGGGCGACCTTGATCTGCAGCATGTCGGCATTGACGAGATATTCGGTCGTCACGCCGAAGCGGCCGGAGGCGATCTGCTTGATCGCCGAACGCTCGGGATTCGCCGTCCCGTCGCGCAGCGGCAGGAAGCGATCCGACTCCTCGCCGCCCTCGCCGGTGTTCGACTTGCCGCCGATGGCGTTCATCGCCCGCGCCAAGGTGGTGTGCGCTTCCCGCGAGATCGAGCCGAAGGACATCGCGCCGGTGCAGAACCTCTTGACGATCTCCTTGGCCGGCTCGACCGCGTCGAGCGGCACCGGCTGGCGGCCCACCTCCTCGGCCGACTTGATGCGGAACAGGCCACGGATCGTCGAGGTCTCGACCGAGGCCTCGTTCACCATCTTGGCGTAGTCTTCATACTTGTCGAAGGAGCCGGTGCGCACGGCGTGCTGCAGAGTGGCGATCGCGTCCGGCGACCACATGTGGCTCTCGCCGCGCATGCGGTAGACATATTCGCCGCCGACCGCCAGCGAGCGCTTGAGCACGGGATCATCGGAAAAGGCCAGCGTGTGCCGCTCGGCGCTTTCGCGGGCGATCTCGTCGAGCCCGACGCCCTCGATGGTCGTTGCCGTGCCGGTGAAGAAATGCGCGACGAAGTCGGACTTCAGCCCGACGATGTCGAAGATCTGCGCGCCGCAATAGGATTGATAGGTCGAGATGCCCATCTTGGACATGACCTTCAGAATGCCCTTGCCGATCGACTTGATGTAGCGGGTCACCACTTCATGGGCGTCGACCTCCGGCGGGAAGTCGCCGCGCCGGTGCATCTCGATCAGCGTATCGAAGGCGAGATAGGGGTTGATCGCTTCCGCGCCGTAGCCGGCAAGGCAGGCGAAGTGATGCACCTCGCGCGGCTCACCGGATTCGACGACGAGACCGGCGGCGGTTCTCAGCCCCTTGCGGATCAAATGGTGATGCACCGCCGCGCAGGCGAGCAGCGCCGGGATCGGCAGCCGATCGGCGCCGACCTGCCGATCCGACAGAATGATGATGTTGTAGCCGCCGACGACCGCCGCCTCGGCCCGCTCGCACAGCCGATCCAACGCGCCCGCCATGCCCGCCGCGCCCTGTTCGGACGGATAGGTCATGTCGATCGTCTTGGTGTCGAAGCGATCCTCGGTGTGACCGATGTTGCGGATCTTTTCGAGATCGCCATTGGTCAGGATCGGCTGGCGCACCTCAAGCCGCTTTTTGCGGGAAGAGCCTTCGAGATCGAAGATGTTCGGCCGCGGCCCGATGAAGGAGACGAGGCTCATCACCAATTCCTCGCGGATCGGATCGATCGGCGGGTTGGTAACCTGGGCGAAGTTCTGCTTGAAATAGGTGTAGAGCAGCTTCGAGTTCTTCGACATCGCCGAGATCGGCGTGTCGGTGCCCATCGAGCCAATCGCTTCCTGACCGGTGGTGGCCATCGGCGCCATCAGCGTGCGGGTGTCCTCGATGGTGTAGCCGAAGGCCTGCTGGCGATCGAGCAACGAGACGTCCGAGCGCGAGGCCCGGGGCGCCACGGGCTTCAGATCCTCCAGGATGATCTGGGTGTTCTTCAGCCAGTCGCGATAGGGGTTGGCCGCGGCGATCTCGCGCTTGATCTCCTCATCGTCGACGATCCGACCCTTTTCAAGGTCGATCAGCAGCATGCGGCCGGGCTGCAGCCGCCACTTCTTGACGATCTTGGTCTCGTCGACGGCAAGCGTGCCGGCCTCCGACGCCATGATGACCAGGTCGTCGTCGGTGACGACATAGCGGGCCGGGCGAAGGCCGTTGCGATCAAGCGTCGCGCCGATCTGCGAACCATTGGTGAAGGCGACCGCCGCCGGGCCGTCCCAGGGCTCCATCAGCGCCGCGTGATACTCGTAGAAAGCCTTGGTTTCGTTGGCCATCTGCTTGTTACCGGCCCAGGCTTCCGGGATCAGCATCATCATCGCATGGGTCATCGAGTAGCCACCCTCGACGAGGAATTCGAGCGCGTTGTCGAAGCAGGCGGTATCCGACTGGCCTTCGTAGGAGATCGGCCAAAGCTTGGAGATGTCATTGCCGTACAGCTCGGAATCGACCGAGGCCTGGCGGGCGGCCATCCAGTTGACGTTGCCGCGCAGCGTGTTGATCTCGCCGTTATGGGCGACCATCCGATAGGGATGGGCAAGCTTCCAAGACGGGAAGGTGTTGGTCGAAAAACGCTGGTGGACGAGGGCGAGCGCCGATTCAAAGCGCTCGTCCTTCAGATCCTTGTAATAGGCCCCGAGCTGATAGGAAAGGAACATCCCCTTATAGACGATGGTCTTGGTCGACAGCGACACGACGTAAAAGCCGATGTCCTCGCCGTTGGTCTCGGCCTGGATCCGGTTGGAGACGACCTTGCGCAGGATGAAGAGGCGACGCTCAAAATCCTCCTGATCCGCCATCGAGGCCGACCGGCCGATGAAGATCTGCCGATGCACCGGCTCGGTGGCGACGATGTCCGGCGCCTTGGAAAGGGACTCGTTCGAGACCGGCACGTCGCGCCAACCGAGCACCGTCTGCCCCTCTTCGCGCACCACCTCCTCGAACACCGCTTCGATATGGGCTCGCTGGTCAGCGTCCTGCGGCATGAAGATATGGCCGACACCGTAATGACCGGGCTCAGGCAATGTGACGCCTTGCGACGCCATCTCCTCGACAAAGAAGCGATGGGGAACCTGGACGAGCATGCCCGCACCGTCGCCCATCAGCGGATCCGCGCCGACCGCGCCACGATGAGTCAGGTTCTCGACGATCTCGATGCCTTTCTCGACGATCGCGTGGGACTTGACGTTCTTCATATGCGCGATGAAGCCGACGCCGCAGGCATCGTGCTCGTTGCGCGGGTCGTAGAGGCCGATCTTTTTCGGCAAGCCGATCCGGTGAGGCGCAGCCATTTCGGCCGCAGCTTTGGCGTCAGATGGCGTCCGCTCGCGGGTCGCATTCGTCATCGTGTCGTCTCCCCATCGGTGCGTCGGCGCCATTTGGCCGCGCAAATTCGACCCGCTGCACGTCCGAAAGACGCGCTGAATGCGCGCGCCTATGCCGGATTGCCGGATCCATTCTTTTCGAGTTGGCCTTGTGCCATACTCGGCTCTGTCAGGATAGAACCTGTCGCGCCACGGGCGCGGAGCCCATTTCTTCATGCTCTGGCCGCTGCATTTATGGCAGCACCACTGTCCTATCCGTGGCAATATGGCAGAAGTCGCAAGGCGGGGCAAGATGGCCGGTCACAGGCACATCGGCGCAGGCTGTAACACCCGGCAACACGCGAATGCCAAGATCGTGATTGAGCGTCGCGGATCTGTCATCATCCGCTTTAAAGCTCATGGAATTCAAGCGTTCCCGGAGAATGGCCAGCCGCGACGCTGCCGTTTTTGGCACGGGTCACGCGGTGCCACAGTCGATTTTTTCGTCGAACGAAGGACCGCCCGCGAGCGCACCGTTTCATCGATTCCGCGACGCCCCGTTCAACGGAGATCAATCATGCGTCACGCAACGCTCAACATCGCCATCGCCGACGCGACCGCCACGACCCGCGCTCCCGCCTTCGCCCACGACACCAGCTCGACCATGAGCGGCATGGGCTCAATGGGCGCAATGGGCACCATGGGCTCCCGAACGATGCCATCGGACACCATGGTCATGCGCCGTCCATGGCACCCGAAACGATGGCGATACACGCGGGCTCGACGGCGATGATGCAGGGCGACGAGATCGTGGTAATCATGTCCGATGGCCACACCGGCAATGCAACGGTGTCGCACCAAGCGCTCAGTCATATGATGACGCAGGCCAAACCCATCAAGCACTGCCTGTTGGTCGCGATCGGCGAACAGGGGCCAGGCCGTCATGCTCGATGCGACGTCGGATCAAGCGATGCAGGCGTGCGAGACAATTGCCAAGTGAGGGCCGTATCTGGCGATGAGATCGCGACGCCGCGCCACGTCTCTCGAAGCGCAGACACGCAAGCGCGGCAGTGATCTCTTGATACTGGCCAAATAAAATACTGAATGCACCTTCGTGATAAATTTCTGGTTGTATTTTGCACGTTTAAATTTTAGCTTTTTCATGTCGGTGACCCATGATCGGGATGTCCGACACCCCCTAAAAACGAGGAAACTCCTATGAGATCATATTTCTACCTTGCCATGTTCAGCGCCGCTGCCGTTTGTCTCGTCGGTGGCCCGGCCCTGGCCGACTCCGTCGATGCGATCGTCGATACTGTCGTTGATGCAGGCGGCACGACAGTGCCGCTGAAGACCGAAAAGTCTGTCGGCTTCAAACCCGCCGGTAACACGATCGTCGTCAAGGTTGCCGGCTACACTTGCAAAATGGGCTCTTCGACACTGGGCTCTGTCCCGTCGGGCTGCAATTATTCGCTCGACCTCACGTCTTCGCCGCCCAAGATCATGGCAAAACAGGCCCCTGGCGCCTGCATGAATATCACGCCGTCATGCAGCCAGTGATTTAACGCGATACAGCATCGAATAGAGGCTGATCGGGCAAGACTGCCTTGCAGTCGGCCCGGTCAGCCCCGCCGACCGACAAACTCCACCGAACGATCCGCGCCCCCAGAGCCTTCGTGACGCCTCTCTCGCCGGACAGATATATTCATCCTGGGTGCGGATGGATCGACACGCGATGGGAGAGGCGGATCGACCGACGAGTTCGCGACGGCTTGATCGCTCGTTCGCGCTCCGCAACTGGTCCCATCACCGTCATTGAACGCAGGGCCGCCCCCTCAAAAAGTCCACCGGTCGTGGCGTCGCCGCAGTGGGCCGAGAGTTTGGCACAGTGCCAATTCAATCGGACCGCTCGCTTGCCCTTCGCGCCGGCGCGAGCTACGCCTCGACGCATGATCTTCGCATCCGACAACTGGTCCGGCGCCCATCCCGCCGTCAACGCGGCTCTTGCTCGTCATGGCGAAGGCATGGCCGAGGCCTATGGCGCCAGCGATCTCGACAAAAAGGTCGAAGCCCGGTTCAATGACATTTTCGAGCGCGAGGTCGCGGTGTTCTTCGTCGGCACCGGCACGGCGGCGAACTCCCTCGCTCTTGCTTCGGTCAAGCGGCCGGGCGGCGTGGTGCTGTGCCACCGCGAGGCGCATATTCTGGAAGACGAATGCGGCGCGCCGGAATTCTTCACCCATGGTGCCCGCATGGCGGCGGTCGACGGGCCGAACGGGCTGATCGATCCGCAAAATCTCCTGCATGAACTCGCCCGCTTCAAACCCGGCCGCGTCCATGCCGGCCAGCCGATGGCGATCTCAATCAGCCAGCCGAGCGAGGCCGGCACGGTCTATTCCACCGACGCGATCGAGAGGTTTGCAGCCATCGCCCACGATCGCGGGCTGACGCTGCATATGGATGGCGCGCGCTTTGCCAATGCGCTGGTCGCGACCGGCCTGACGCCGGCCGAAATGACCTGGAAGCGCGGCGTCGACATCCTCTCCTTCGGCGCGACCAAGAACGGCTGCTGGTGCGCCGAGGCGATTGTCGTCTTCGATCCGGCCAAGGCGGAGCAGTTTCCCTATATCCGCAAGCGTGGCGCTCAGCTGTTCTCCAAGACCCGCTTCGTCGCCGCCCAGTTCATGGCCTATTTCGACGGCGGCTTGTGGCTCGATCTCGCCGGCCACGCGAACCGCATGGCGGACCAGCTGCGCCAAGCGCTGGCCGAGAGCAACGCCGCCCGCGAGGCGTGGGAGACGAACTGCAACGAGATTTTTGCCGTGCTGCCGTCGGATCTGGCCGCCCGCATGCGCGAGGCGGGCGCGGTCTTTTACGACTGGAACAAGCCCCACGCGATGCCCGATCTCGTCGGCGAGGGCGAAACCCTGGTCCGGCTCGTCACCAGCTGGTCGAACAGCGACGACGACGTGGCGCAGTTCGCCAGCTTCCTGCGCTGAATCGAGCCGCCTGCGCCTTCCGATCTCGCCGAGCCGGCTGTGGAGCGGCACCGATCACTTTTGATCGCCGCAGTTGATTTTTCGGCGGGCGCGACCCCAAATCTTCTTTCAGCGAAGGCGACTTTTCGAGTGCCGCGCCTTCGACAGCGGCGCCCACCACCCGTCTTCGCGTTGAAAGAGCCGTCGGCATGCCGGCCTCGCAGGCCGCCACGATCGCGTCAGTTCCCATGGCGGCAAGACAGTGATCCGGCGACCGGAGCGATCGACAGAGTTCCGTCTTCGACGCGTTGCGAGGCGTATTGACGCAAAGGCAAGAACCGCCGGCGCCGAATATGGGAGAAGACCAATGATCACGGATGCCCATCAGCAGGGCCGGCTGGCCTTTGCCAAAAACCACCCGATGTCCGCTTGTGATTATCCCCAAGGCTCGGATCTTCGAGCCCAATGGATGGACGGCTGGACCGAGGCGCGCAACGCCGCGCCGCAAGCGGGCAGCGCCCCGCGTCCCGGCCTGATGCGCGACGCCCGCCGCGCCGGCCGCATCGATCACCCAACAGCGCACGAATCCTGACCGTGAAGCCGGCATCACCCCTCAGCCGTGCGGCGAGGTCGATGCCTTGCCGCACGGCGTTTGCGCGCACTGCCGCATCGCTCTTTCCACACCTCACGCGTGCCTATATCCTGCGCGGGCGCCCCCAACAGGCCCTCCAGTCAGGCTTCCATGTCCGCACCGAAGAAACCGAAATCATCACGTCCGCTCACCCCGGAACGGATCGATCCGCGCCGCCGGCCATCCGGCAGCCACGAGGCCAGCACGATCAAGGGCGCCCCGATGTCCGTCAAGCGTGACCTCGCCAAGCTGAAGCTCTCCGCCGAAGAAACCCGCGCCTTCCTGGAATCCAAGCGTGGCGTGCGTTCGATGGACGAAGCGCGCGAATGGCTGCAGTTTCGCGGCATCGACGATCTCGAATGCATCACCCCTGATCTCGCGGGCGTGGCGCGCGGCAAGATGATGCCGGCCAAGAAATTTGCCGACAACACCTCGCTCGCCCTCCCCTCCGCACTGTTCATGCACACCATCTCCGGCGAGTATCCGGAGGAGAGCGGTGACTTCCGCTATTCGCCGAACGACGGCGATCTGAAGCTGGTGCCTGATCTGTCGACGCTGTCGCTGGTGCCTTGGGAGAACGATCCGACGGCACAGGTGATCTGCGATCTCGTCGATCACTCCGGATCCGCCGTCGGCTATACCCCCCGCAATGTTTTGAAGCGCGTTCTGGCGCTCTACGAAAATCAGGGCTGGAAACCGGTCGTCGCGCCGGAAATCGAATTCTATCTGGTCTCCAAGAATGTCGATCCGGACTATCCGCTGGTGCCACCGATCGGCCGCTCCGGCCGGCAGATCCAGTCCGGCCAGTCCTATTCGATCGGCGGAGTCAACGAGTTCGACGAGCTGATCGACGACATCTACGACTTCTCCGATGCCCAAGGGCTCGAAATCGATACGCTGATCCACGAGGAAGGCGCTGCCCAGCTCGAGATCAACCTGCGCCACGGCGATCCGCTGGAGCTGGCCGACCAGGTGTTCATGTTCAAGCGCACGATCCGCGAAGCGGCGCTCGGCCAGGACATCTATGCCACCTTCATGGCCAAGCCGATCCAGGGCCAGCCGGGCTCGGCCATGCACATCCACCAGTCGGTGACCGAGGCAACCAGCGGCCGCAACGTGTTTTCCAACGAGGACGGCACCGCCTCGGAGCTTTTCTACCACTTCATCGGCGGCATGCAGCGCTACGTGCCGAAGGCGCTGTTGATGATGGCGCCTTACGTCAATTCCTATCGCCGCCTGACCTATGGCATGGCCGCGCCGACCAACACCGCCTGGGGGTTCGACAATCGCACCACGGCGTTCCGCGTGCCGACGTCCGATCCGGCGGGAAGGCGGGTGGAAAACCGGCTGCCTTCTTCCGACGCCAATCCCTATCTTGCCATCGCCGCCTCGCTGGCCTGTGGCTATCTCGGCATGGTGAAGGCCCTCAAACCCGACGAGCCAACCGATCAGACGGTCAATGAGGACGGCGGGATCGCCCTGCCGCGGGGTCTCCTCGAAGCGCTGGCGGTCTTCGAGACTGAGGAAGACTTTCACGACGTCTTCAGCCGGGAATTCGTCGGCACCTATGCCGGCGTGAAACGCGGCGAGCACGAGACCTTCATGCAGGTGATCAGTCCCTGGGAGCGCGAATTCCTTCTGCTGCAGGTCTGACCGCATGAAGGATCATCTTTCACCGATTGCGCCCGGCCGATCCTATTATCAGGACACGGTCGAACGGCCGTGCTTTCCGCGTCTCGATGGCGGGCTGAAGGTCGATGTTCTGATCGTGGGCGGGGGTTTTACCGGCCTGTCCGCGGCAATCCATCTGGCGAGAAGCGGGGTCGACGTCGCCGTGGTGGAAGCGCACCGTTTCGGCGACGGAGCATCCGGCCGCAACGGCGGACAAATGGGCACCGGCCAGCGGATCTGGCCTGGAGAGGTCGAGGCGCTTTACGGCTTCGAGCGCTCCAAGGCGCTGTTCGACCTCGCCGAGGAGGCCAAGACCCATCTGTTCGAGTTCATCGAGGCCAACGGCATCGACGCCGATCTGCGGATGGGGCAGCTCTCGCTCGCCCACAAACGCTCCTATCTGCCCGAATATCGCGGCCAGGTGGAGTCGCTGACGAGCCGCTACGGCTATCACGGCGTCAGCTATATGGACCGCGAGGAGACCGCCGAGCGAATCGGCTCGAACCGCTTCTTCGGCGGCATCCGCGACACCGGCACCGGCCACGTCAATCCGTTAAAGCTGGTTGTCGGCCTCGCCAAGGTGGCGGCGACAAGCGGTGCCAAGCTGTTCGAGGAGACCAAGGTGCTCGCCGCCCGCCGCACGGACGGGCGCATCGTTGCCGTGACCGAGACCGGCGAGATCACGGCCGAACGGTTGCTCTATGCCGTCAACGCCTACGGCCCCGGCCTCAGCGCGGCGATTGACGCGCGGGTGATGCCGATCAACTCCTTCATCGGCGCGACCGAGCCGTTGCCGGAGAGCGCCGGCGTCCTGCCCGGCGGCGAAGCTTGCGACGACTCCCGCTTCGTCGTGCGCTATTTCCGCAAGAGCGTCGACAACCGCCTGCTGTTCGGCGGCCGAGAAGCCTACACCTCTGCCGCGGGCGACATCACCCGCCACATCCGCAAGCAGATCGCCGAGGTCTACCCGCAATTGAAGGGCGTCGGGATGACCCATGCCTGGGGCGGTTCGGTGGGCATCACCATGCAGCGGCTGCCCTTCGTGCGCACGTTGGAGCCGGGCATCACGACGATCGGCGGCTTTTCGGGCCACGGGGTGATGCTGGCGAACTTCGCCGGGCGGCTCTATGCCGAACGCGTTGCCGGCAATCGCGATCGTCTCGCCGAATTCGAGGCACTGCAGATCCCGAACTTTCCGGGCGGCAGCCGCATGCGCGCGCCACTCTTGTTCCTCGCCATGACCTGGTTTTCGCTACGCGACCGGTTCTGACCGGACCAAGGTCCGCGATTGCACAAGGCAAACCCGGCCGTTCCCCCGGCAACCGGGTGTTCATGCTACAGGCATCGAAACCGTTGCAAATGGATCTGCCGTTTCCAACAATGATGGGGGAAAAGTTGACCAATTTGGATCATGGGTTTGCCGCCTCAACATCATGGGCGTCTTTGCAAAAAAAATTCTGATCACGGCTTAACAAATTTAGATTTTATCGCATCTTTCTTGGGCTAAAACTTAAGAACTCTGGTCGCCGGTGCCCAGAGATTCGTTCGTAGGGAGCTGCCCGTCTGTGGCCGTGATGAAGGATCCGACAGTGCCCCGTGATCTGCGCCTTATGCGCACACGGAGCCTCGTCCCGGGTGGATTGCCTCTTGCAAGTCCATGGGATCAAACGCATCTCAAAACACCATGACCGATTCTTCGATCCCACAAAACGCTTTCGATCCAAGGCTTGCGGCTCCCGAAAAAGAGACCAGTCTGCGCGATTTTCTGCGACAGCAGACCCGTGACAGCCATACGAGTCTCGATCGCCGCTTGGCGTCGATCGGCAACGGCGAGATGAAAATAGATGATTATTACAACTTCATACTGATGAATCTAGCCGCCTATCGCGCTCTGGAAACATTTTTAAGTCAGTATATGCATAACACAACCGATTTGTTCTTCGTCTGGCTGCGCGGCAATCGCCACCACCTGGAAATCGACGCGGCGGCAATGGCCTTACCCGCGATCGAGACACCAACCTTTTCGATGCCAAGCTTCGGCACGCCGGAACAGGCTGGCCTTGCCTATGTGCTCGAAGGCGCCAGAGCTGGCGCACGCTTCGTCCATCGTCAGCTGCAGAAGTCCGAGTTCTTCGTGCCCTCCACCAAGCTTTCTGCCGAGTTCCTCGCCGGTGCTTTCGATCGCGATCACGAATCGCACAGCTTCGCTCGCCTTGCGCCGGACATCATTGGCGATCGGGCCTCTACGCGCGCCTTAACCGCGGCCCTTTCAACATTTACGCTGTTTTCACACGCCCTGGATCAGGCGCTCGGGCGACGGGCCGATCACGTCGTCGACACGGACGCTCCGCTGGAGATCTGTCAATGACAACGCCACTTGCCATCTCCGATCAGCTCGACTTGTCGAACTGCGACCGCGAGCCGATCCATCTGCTTGGACAGATCCAGCACTTCGGCTATCTCGTCGCGGTCTCCATGGATTGGATTGTTCAGCACGTCTCGGCGAATATCGAGGAGCTGTTTGGCCGCCAGCCCGACGACATGCTGGGATGCCCGCTCGCCGAAATCTTGCCTGACGGTTCGCTGCATCTCATTCGCGGCAAGCTGCAGCTGATCGCGCCGAATGAAGGCTGCGAACGGGTTTTCAGCATCGATTTTTTCGGCGACGGTCGCTACTTCGACATTGCCGTGCACATCTCCAACACCTCGATCGTCATCGAACTCGAGCGCTCCGAGAGCAATGCCGCAAGCAACGGCAATCCCGGCATGCTTCTCAAAGCGATGGTCGCACGCATTCAGCGCTGCGACTTCACCACGGCGGTGTTTCGCGAGTGCGTGCGACAGCTGCGCGCGGTCACCGGCTTCGACCGGGTCATGCTCTACCGCTTCGCCGAGAGCGGCTCGGGCGCAGTCGTCGCCGAGTCGCTCAATCGCAATCTCGAGCCGTTCCTTGGCCTGAACTATCCGGCGACGGACATCCCGCGCCAGGCCCGCCAGCTCTATTTGCGCAACCGTATCCGGATCATCGCCGATGTCGACAGCCAGAATATTGACATCGTTCCCCAGACCGATCCGAGCGGGGCGCCACTCGACTTGTCGCTGTCCGTCACGCGTGCAGTCTCGCCGATCCATGTCGAATATCTGAAGAACATGGGGGTCCATGCCTCCCTGTCGATTTCGGTGGTGATCGACGACAAACTGTGGGGCCTGTTCGCGCTGCACAACTACACGCCGCGGCTGCTGAGCATGGAAATGCGCAGCACGATGGAGCTGTTCGGCGAAATGGCCTCGCTGATCATCGAAGGCCGGCTCGGCAAGGAAACCCGCCGGGTCGAGGAAGAGGCACGCGACCTCAACGACCGGGTCGTGGCCAAGCTGATCTCGACCTCACCGACGATGGCCGAGCTGATCGACTTTGCCGAGGATTTTCGCGAACTCATCCCCTGCGACGGCTTCGCGGTCTGGGCCAAGGACGTTGTGCGCACGGTCGGTCAATGTCCGTTCCCGGACGACATGCCGGGTCTGGCACGGTTCCTCAACCGCGCCGCATCGAGCCGCGTCTATGCGACCGACGAGCTGTCCTCGGTCTATCCGAAGGCCGCCGAATTCGTCGACCGGGCGGCGGGGCTGCTCGCCATTCCGATCTCCCGGGCGCCGCGTGATTATCTGCTCTTCTTCCGCAAGGAGATCGTCGAGACCGTGACCTGGGCCGGCCGGCCGGACGAAAAGCCGGTCGAATTCGGACCAAACGGGCCGCGGCTGACACCGCGCAAGAGCTTCGAAGCATGGCAGGAGACCGTGCGCGGCAAATGCCGACCCTGGTCCCCCGCCAGGTTGAAGGCCGCCGAGGCGCTGCGGGTCTCGATCCTGGAAGTGCTGCTGCGCTTCAACGAGGAGACCGAACGCCAGCAGAAGCTCGCGAGCCAGCATCAGGAACTTCTGATCGCCGAGCTCAACCATCGCGTTCGCAATATTTTGAGCCTGATGCGCGCCCTGGTCGTGCAGAGTCGGGCGAGTGCCGAGAGCGTCGACGACTTCTCAACGATCATCGGCGGTCGCATCCAGGCCCTCGCCCGCGCCCACGACCAGATCACCGACGACAACTACAAGGCCCAGAGCCTGCGCGCGATCATGCAGACCGAGATCGAGGCCTATATCGGCCCGAAAGCGTCCCGGGTGCATCTCGACGGGCCGGTCATCCTCGTCGAGGCCAAGGCCTTTTCAACGCTGGCTCTCGTGTTCCACGAAATGGTGACGAACTCCGCTAAATATGGCGCGCTGTCCGATTCACGCGGCAACGTCCGTGTCAGCTGGCGGATCGACGACAACGAGAATTGCGAAATCCTCTGGCGCGAAAGCGATGGTCCACCGGTCAAGCCGCCGAGCCGGCGCGGCTTCGGATCGACCATCATCGAACGCTCCATTCCCCATGATCTGGGCGGCGAAGTGTCGGTGGAATATCACCTCACGGGGCTCAAGGCCCGCTTCGTCCTGCCCTCACAGGTTTTTCAACTCAAGAGCGAGTTGGAGGCAAATATTGAGGAGACCGACTACGTGCACAAAGGTTATAAGGGCCAGGACGTCCTGCTACAGTCGAGACTTGCGGGCAAAACCGGACTGATCCTCGAAGACAACATGATTATCTCCCTCGACGCCGAGCAGATGCTGCTCGAAAAGGGAGCGAAGGACGTGATCACGGCGATGAGCGTTTCCGAGGCGAAGCGCATCGTCGACCGCCATACGATCGACATTGCGCTGCTTGACGTCAATCTCGGCAACGAGACCAGCTTCTCGCTGGTGCCGGCGCTCGAAGCCAAGGCGATCCCTTATGTCTTTGTGACCGGCTACGGCGAGAAGCTCGAATTGCCGGATCACGTCGATCCGCGCACCGAGGCGGTCAAAAAGCCGTTTGCGACCGAGCAGTTGGTCGCGGCACTGGACCGCGCGCTGGCGCGGCGCGAAGGTTGATCACCAAGACGCCGCCAAGCTCTGCGATAATTTTGAGAGCGGCGTGTCGACCGCGGTTGTATTTCCCATCGCTGCAATGAATGCCTACAGAGCGCCGTGCGCCCGACAGAACACACAACGAACGCACTATCGCGGTGAGAGACTGCACAGCGCTTTGTCGCCGCGATCCGGCGACGCGCCGGTGGTATTTTTTACCGGCACTGGAAAAATTCAATCGATTAGATTAGAGGCTCGGCCAAGGGGCGCTGCTACGGTCGGCGGTCGGCCTTAATCGCAGCGTCCATCGCGGTCAGGAAGAGTTCGATGTCCAGCCAAATCATTCCCGTCGATCCGTTTGACTACGTCGTCTTCGGCGGCAACGGCGATCTTGCCGAACGCAAATTGCTTCCGGCGCTCTATCATCGCGACCGCGATGGCCAAATCCCGGCCGAATCCCGGATCATCGGCGCCTCGCGCAGCGACCTGTCCGACGAATCCTTCCGGCAATTCGCTGCGGAGGCGCTGACCAAGCACGTCAAGCCAGAGGACATCCACCAGACCTCCCTCGACCGCTTTCTCTCACGGCTTCACTACCGCACCGTCGAGGCCCAATCCGATGCAGGCTGGGACGAGCTGCGCGCGCTTCTCGACGAGGCCGGCCAGGAGCGGATCCGCGCCTTTTATCTCGCCGTCGGTCCCTCGCTGTTCGGACCGATCGCCGAGCGGATCAGCGGCAAGGGCTTGGCCAACGAGCATGCCCGGCTGGTCGTCGAAAAGCCGGTCGGCCGCGACCTCGAATCGGCCCATGTGCTGAACGAGATGATCGGCCAGCATTTTCGCGAAGAGCAGATCTTCCGCATCGACCATTATCTCGGCAAGGAGACGGTGCAAAATCTGATGGCGCTGCGCTTTGCCAACGCCCTTTACGAGCCGATCTGGAATTCCACTCACATCGACCACGTGCAGATCACCGTCGGCGAGTCGGTCGGGCTTGAAGGCCGCGCGGGCTATTACGATAAGGCCGGCGCCCTGCGTGACATGGTGCAGAATCACATTCTGCAGCTGGTCTGTCTGGTGGCGCTCGAACCGCCCTCGGCGATGGACGCCGATGCGCTGCGCGACGAGAAGCTGAAGGTGCTGCGGGCACTGAAGCCGATCGACACCTCGAATGTCGAGAGCCTCATCGTGCGCGGCCAGTATAAGGCCGGCGCCTCGAGCGGCGCCGCGGTCAAGAGCTATGCCGACGATCTCGGCAGCCATGACAGCGACACCGAGACCTTCGTCGCGATCAAGGCGGAGATCGGCAATTGGCGCTGGGCGGGCGTGCCGTTCTATCTGCGCACCGGTAAGCGCTTGTCGGAGCGGATGTCGGAAATCGTCGTGACCTTCCGGCCGATCCCGCACAACATCTTCCAGAACGTTGCCGGCAACATCGTTCAGAACCAGCTGGTCATGCGGCTGCAGCCGAACGAAGGCGTCAAGCAGTGGCTGATGATCAAGGATCCCGGCCCCGGCGGCATGCGGTTGAAGCACGTGCCGCTCGACATGACCTTTGCTGAGTCCTTCATGACCCGCAATCCGGACGCCTATGAGCGCCTGCTGATGGATGTCATTCGCGGCAATCAGACGCTGTTCATGCGCCGCGACGAGGTCGAGGCGGCCTGGGAATGGATCGATCCGATCCTGAAAGCCTGGGACGAGAAGAGCGTTCGCCCCCAGGGCTACACCGCCGGCACCTGGGGACCGTCGTCCTCGGTCGCGCTGATCGAGCGCGACGGACGCACCTGGCACGAGCCGGACTGAGCCCCTGCAACGAAAGAGCTGATCATGGCCGAGCCGACCTTTCACCGCTACGCCAATCGCGAGGATCTCGCCGAAGCCCTGGCGACGGGCGTTGCGGCGGTGCTCGCCGGCGCGATCGCCACATCCGGGGCGGCGCGGCTGGCGGTGTCGGGCGGCTCGACGCCGAAGCGCTTCTTCGAGCGGCTTTCGGCGATCGGGCTCGACTGGCAGGAGGTGACGATCACGCTCGTCGACGAGCGTTGGGTCCCAGAGGAAAGCGCCCGCTCCAACGCCGCAATGCTGCGGCGCCATCTGTTGCAGGGGCCGGCCGCTGCCGCTCACTTCGTGCCCTTCTACGAGCCGAGTGCCAGGCCGGAAGAGGTGCATGAAACGCTGGAAGAGCGGTTCCAGCGGATCGGCCGCCGTTTCGACGTCGTGATCCTCGGTATGGGCACCGACGGCCACACCGCCTCCTGGTTCCCCAATGCACCCGGCTTGGCCGACTGTCTCGACCCGAAGGGCGACCTCTCGGTCGGCATCGTCCATCCAAAGGACATGGACGAGCCGCGGGTCACGCTGACCTTCCCGATGCTCGCCGATGCGCGGCTGCTTGCCCTGCATATCGAGGGCGAGGAAAAGCTTGCAACCTTCCAAGCCGCGCAGGCGGCTGGATCGGTTGAGGACATGCCGGTGCGCGCGATCCTGCGGGCCGACCGGCCGGAGCCTTTGAATATCTTCTGGGCGCCCTGATCATTCCTTTTGCGCGTGACGGCTCGCGGGCCGGGCCGCGTGCGCTAGTTTCGAACGTAAACGACGATTTTTGAGCCTTGGGCGTTAACGCCGTCCGGGCATTGTTATCACCACAGAATTTGACAAAGGGCAGCGCCATGAATGCCGACCGTCGCATCGAAGAGGTTACCGATCGCATCCGCGAGCGCTCCGCGCCGACCCGTGAGCCGTATCTCGCGCGCATCCGCGCCAAAGGCGCCGAGGGACCGAAGCGCTCGACGCTGACCTGCGGCAATCTCGCTCACGGCTTTGCCGCCTGCGGCCCCCTGGACAAGGAGCGCCTGTCCGGCGATCGCACGCCCAATCTCGGCATTATCACCGCCTATAACGACATGCTCTCGGCCCATCAGCCTTTCGAGCGCTTTCCCGAGCTGATCCGGCAGGCTGCCCGTGACGTCGGCGGCACTGCCCAAGTCGCCTCGGGCGTACCGGCCATGTGCGACGGCGTCACGCAAGGCCAGACCGGCATGGAGCTGTCGCTGTTTTCCCGCGACGTCATCGCCATGGCCGCTGCCGTCGGCCTTTCCCACGACATGTTCGATGCCGCCGTCTATCTCGGCGTCTGCGACAAGATCGTGCCGGGACTGGCGATCGCCGCCTTGACCTTCGGCCATCTGCCGGCGATCTTCGTTCCGGCCGGTCCCATGACCAGCGGTCTGCCCAACGACGAAAAGAGCCGGATCCGCCAGCTTTACGCCGAGGGCAAAGTCGGCCGCGACCAGCTGCTCGAAGCCGAGTCCCAGTCCTATCACGGCCCCGGCACCTGTACCTTCTACGGCACGGCGAACTCCAATCAGATGCTGATGGAGATCATGGGCTTGCACACGCCGGGCGCATCCTTCGTCAATCCGAACACGCCCTTGCGCGACGCCTTGACCAAGGAAGCAACGAAGCGGGCGCTGTCGATCACCGCGCTCGGCAACGAATACACCCCGGCCGGCCTTGTCGTCGACGAGCGGGCCGTCGTCAACGGCGTCGTTGGGCTGCATGCGACCGGCGGCTCGACGAATCACACCATGCATCTCGTCGCGATCGCGGCGGCGGCGGGCATCCAGCTCACCTGGGAGGACATTTCGGATCTTTCCGACGTCACGCCGCTGCTCGCCCGCGTCTATCCGAATGGCCTTGCCGACGTGAACCATTTCCAGGCCGCCGGCGGCATGGGCTTTTTGATCCGCGAGTTGCTCGATCGCGGTCTGTTGCACGAGGATGTTCGCACCGCCTGGGGGCGTGGTCTGCGCGCCTATGCGATCGAAGCGAAGCTCTCGGCCGATGGCGAGCAGGTGGTCCGCCGCGACGCGCCGCGCAAAAGCGGCGATCCGAAGGTGCTGACCACCGGCGACAAGCCGTTTTCGACCAATGGCGGTCTGAGAATGCTGCGGGGCAATCTCGGCAAAGCGGTGATCAAGGTCTCGGCGGTCAAGCCGGAGCGGCGGGTGGTCGAGGCCCCGGCGAAGATCTTTCACGATCAGAACGAATTGAAGGTCGCCTTCGACGCCGGCGAGCTCGATCGCGACTTCATCGCCGTGGTGCGGTTCCAAGGCCCGAAGTCGAACGGCATGCCGGAGTTGCACAAGCTGACACCGCTGCTCGGCGTGTTGCAGGATCGCGGCCATCAGGTCGCCCTCGTCACCGACGGCCGGATGTCCGGTGCCTCGGGCAAGGTGCCGGCGGCGATCCACGTCACCCCGGAAGCCAAGAGCGGTGGCCCGATCGCGCGGATAAAGGACGGCGACATGATCCGCCTCGACGGCGAGACGGGAACGCTGGAAGTGCTGGTCGACGCCGAGACGCTCGATCAGCGCACGCCGGCGACGCCGGATCTGTCCGCCAACGAGATCGGCCTCGGCCGCGAACTCTTCGCCGTCTTCCGCGCGGCGGTGGGAGACGCCGAAGCCGGTGCCAGCGTCTTTTAAGGCGCTGGCAGGCCAGCCCTTTGCCCTCTTGCAATCGCGGCCCCGGCCGCTACCTTGCGGCCGTAGCTCACACGGGGTGCCGAAGAGGCTGAGAGGCGAGCCGCCGACCCGTCGAACCTGATCCGGATCATGCCGGCGGAGGGATTGCGGGCGCGGGCGGGTCAGATCCGAGACGCGGCGCATGACATCCGTCGGCGAGATGAAAGTGCCGCCGATGTCTGCCAGCCGATCTGCCATTCGCACCGCCCTTGCCGGCGCGCTGGCGTGTCTCACCGCCCTTGTCCTTTCGAGCGCGGCAGCAAGCGCCGCCGACAGCGGCAAGCCGACCCTCACCGTCTACACCTATGACAGTTTCTCGGCCGATTGGGGCCCAGGGCCGAAGCTGAAGGCGGATTTCGAGGCGACCTGCGACTGCACCCTGGACTTCGTCGGCCTCGAAGACGGCGTCTCGATCCTCAACCGGCTGAAGCTGGAGGGTCCCTCGACCAAGGCGGATGTCGCCCTTGGGCTGACCACCGATCTCATTCCGGAAGCCAAGGCGACCGGCCTCTTCGCCAAGAGCGGCGTCGACACCGCGGCGCTGACGGTCCCGACCGGCTTTTCCGATCCGGTCTTCGTCCCCTATGATTATGCCTATCTCGCCGTCGTTTACGATACGAAAACCGTGAAGACGCCGCCGAAGAGCCTGGCGGATCTGATTGCCGGCGATCCCGCCCAAAAGCTCGCCATCGAGGATCCGCGCACCTCGACGCCGGGCCTCGGCCTGTTGCTCTGGATGAAGGCGGTCTATGGCGATCAGGCGGCTGAGAAGTGGACGGCGCTGAAGCCGCGCATCCTCACCGTCACCCCGGGCTGGAGCGAGGCCTACGGCCTGTTCACCAAGGGCGAAGTGCCGATGGTGCTGAGCTACACGACCTCGCCCGCCTATCACGAGGTCGAGGAAAAGACCGATCGCTATCAGGCGGCCGGCTTTGCCGAGGGCCAGTATCTGCAGATCGAGGTCGCCGCCGCGCTGAAGGGCAGCAAGCATCCGGAGCTGGCGAAAAAGTTCCTCGCCTTTGTGATCAGCCGGAAGGCCCAGGCGATCCTGCCGACCACCAACTGGACGCTGCCGGTGCGCGACGACGTCACGCTGCCGGACGAATTCTCGCATCTCGTGAAGGTCGACAAGCCGCTGCTGATCGATGCCGACACGGTCGCCAAGAACCGCCGCGCCTGGACCGACGAATGGCTGCAGGCCGTCGGCGCCCGATGATCGCGGAGCGAGGGCGGCCGACGGCGATCCGCGCCGTCAACCCTGCGGCGCGATGATTTGATGACCACCCGCACCGACCGCCGCATCCGGATCGGCCTCGGCATCGCCGCCGCGCTTCTCGCCCTTGGCTTTCTCATCGGCGGCGTCGCGGCGCTGTCGACGGTCGGCGGCGCGGTACCGGATCTCGCGGCGCTTCTCCACGATCCCTACATCCGCGCGATCCTCGGCTTCACCCTGCTGCAGGCAGGCCTGTCGACCGCGCTGTCGATCATCCTCGCGATCCCCTTTTCGCTCGCCCTGCATCGCAGCCGAATTTCGGGCAAGCGGCTGATCATGCGGCTGTTCCTGCTGCCGCAGGCGCTGCCGGTGCTGGTCGGCGCGCTGGCGGTGATCACCATCTGGGGCCAAAACGGCCTCGTCTCGCGCGGCCTGGCCGCCCTCGGCCTGCCGCGCCTCGACGTCTACGGCCTGACCGGCATCCTGATCGCCCACGTGTTCTTCAACATGCCTCTTGCCGCCCGGCTGGTCGTCGCCGGGCTCGACCGGGTGCCGGCGGAAAGCTGGAAGCTCGCCGGCCAGCTGGCGCTTTCGCCGCTCGCCGTCTTCCGGCTGATCGAATGGCCGGCGCTGCGGCGGGTTCTGCCGGGCGCCGCGGCGCTGATCTTCATGCTTTGCATTACCAGCTTCACCATCGTCCTGGTGCTCGGCGGCGGACCGGCCGCCACGACGCTGGAAATCGCGGTCTATCAGGCCCTGCGCTACGACTTCGATCCGGGCCGGGCGATCGGCCTGTCGGTGATCCAGATCGCGCTGACAACTCTCGTCCTCATCGCCGCGCTCCGGCTCGGCCGGGATCCGATGGGCGGTTTCGGCTTCGGCGCCAAGGCGCGACGCTTCGATTCGCCGAGCCCGACGCGCGCCGCGCTGGACGGGCTAATCGTCGTGATCGGCACGCTGTTTGTCGCCAGCCCCTTCGTCGCCATTCTCGTCTCCGGGCTCGCCGCCGATCTTGCACGGCTTGTCACCGAAGTCGCGGTCCGGCGAGCGGCACTGACGAGCCTTGCGGTTTCGCTCGCCGCCGCCACGCTGTCGCTTGTCGTTTCCATCCTCGTCCTGATGGCGATCGAGGCGCTGCGACCGGCGGGACGGGACAGTGCCGGCCGCCGTGCCACCCGGATCGGCCTTGAAACCGCGACCAGTCTCGTGCTCGTCGTCTCGCCGGTGATCATCGGCGCCGGCTGGTTTCTGCTGCTGCGCCAGGTGACCAACGTGCTCGCCGCCGCGCCTTATGTCGTGGTGGCGATCAATGCCGTCATGGCGATGCCGTTCATCGTGCGGATCGTCGGCCCGGCGCTGGCGGAAGCCCAGACGCACAATGGCCGGTTGGCCGAAAGCCTCGGCCTCACCGGACTGGCGCGGCTCGCCTTCGTCGACTTTCCAGCGATGCGTCAGCCCCTGGCGCTTGCCTTCGCCTTTGCCGCCGCCCTCTCCTTTGGCGATCTCGGCGCGATCGCGCTGTTCGGCTCGAACGATTTTTCCACCCTGCCCTATCTGCTGCTGCAGCGCATGGGCAGCTACCGCACCGCCGATGCGGCCGGCCTGGCGCTCATTCTCGGCGCGATCACCGTCGCCCTCATGGCGACCGTCGAGCGCGGCTTCACCGGCTCTCGGGAGAGGACAGCGTGACCCAAACCAACGCTGCCTTCGCACCGGATGCCCTGGTGGTCGACGGAGTCGAATTCGCCCATGGCGGCACGGCAATGCACTTCGATCTGACGGTCAAGGCCGGCGAATGGCTGGCCTTGATCGGGCCAAGCGGCGCCGGGAAATCGACGCTGCTCGATCTTGCTGCCGGGTTTCTGGCGCCCGAACGCGGCCGCATCCTTATTGCCGGCATCGACGTGACCGCGCTCTCTCCGGCCGAGCGGCCATTGTCGATGGTGTTTCAGGACAACAATCTGTTCGCCCATCTCGACGCCTTCCGCAACGTCGCACTTGGCATCACGCCCCGCTTGCGGGTCTCCCGCGAGCAGCGCCGCGCGGTGGAGGCGGCGCTTGCCGCTGTTGGCCTGGAAGGCTACGCCGCCCGCCTCCCCCGCCAGATGTCCGGCGGCGAACGCCAACGCGTCGCGCTCGCTAGAGCCTTCCTGCGCGAGCGTCCGTTGATTTTGCTCGACGAACCCTTTGCCGCCCTCGGCCCGGCACTGCGTTCCGACATGCTTGATCTTTTGGCGGCGCTGCGGCAGCGAAACGGCGCGCAGCCGGCGACGGTGGTGATGGTCACCCATCACCCGGAGGATGCCACTGCCAATGCCGATCGTGTGGCCTATCTGGAAGCCGGCAGCATCGCGGCGATCGGCCCGACAACGGCCATGCTTTCCGGAGCGGCTGATCCGCGAATCTCACATTATCTTGGCATGCGGACAAAAAATGTGTGACGCATTTCCGGCGAAATTCATGTTTACTGGCGATTGGAGGGATTGGAGGGGGTCCGTTTCCTCAGAAGCATCGGCTTTGTTGTCTGCTCGGCATTCCATGACAGACATCAATTGGTGTATTCGTAACTTTGCAGCGGCAAATTGACAGTCGCGGTCAGGACGGGTGGGGCGTCAATCGCGTCGATGGCATCAGCTCTGGGCACTTCAAAATCGCAGTCGGGATTGCGGTGGTCGTTGCGCGGCGTGGCCTTGGCCGCACTGACGATGGCCAGTGGCTGCACGACGATCAGCGCCGGGCTCGACAGTCTTTCGGCCGACGCCCAGTCGAACAGCATCCAGACGAATTACGCCTCGACGCGTCAGCCGATTACCTTCGAGACGGCGCAGGCTGACGACCCGCAGTCGGTGATTGGCAAGAGCCAGCATCCCAAAATCCTCGCGGCCTATGGCGGCGCCTATTCCGACCCGAAGCTGGAGCAGACCATCGCCGGCATCGTCGGCAAGCTGGCGGCCGCGACCGACGATCCGAACCGCGCTTACCGCATCACCATTCTCAACTCGCCGAACATCAATGCCTTTGCATTGCCTGGCGGCTACATCTACGTCACCCGCGGCCTATTGGCGCTCGCCAATGATTCGTCAGAAGTGGCCGCGGTGATCGGCCACGAGATGGGTCACATCACCGCCAATCACGGCATTCAGCGCCAGCAGCGCGAACAGGCGGCAGAGCTCGCGAGCCGTGTCGTCTCCGAAGTTCTGGACAACGAATCCGCCGGCCAAATCGCCCTTGCCAAGGGCAAACTGAACCTCGCCCGCTTCTCCCGCGAGCAGGAGTTCCAGGCCGACAATCTCGGCATCCATCACATCGCCCGCGCCGGCTACGATCCGTTTGCCGCCGAGCGTTTCCTGCAGGCGATGGATGCCTATTCGCGGATGCGCAACGCCTTTCAGGCGAAAAATCCCAATCTCGACTTCCTTGCGACCCATCCCTCGGCGCCCGAACGCATCAAGCGCGCCGACAAGATTGCCCACGCGCTGAGCGCAAGCTCCCCCGGCGTGCGCGACCGTGATCGCTATCTCGCCGGCATCGACGGCATGCTGTTCGGCGACTCGGCGGTCGAGGGCTATGTGCGCGGCCGCACCTTCCTGCATCCGGGCCTCGGAATCGCCTTCACCGTGCCCGAGGGCTTTTCCCTCGACAACACCGCCGAGGCGGTGCTCGCGACCGGCCCCGGCGACACGGCGATCCGCTTCGACGGCGTTGCCCTGCCGGAGAACCGCAGCCTGGTCGACTACGTCAAGTCCGGTTGGATCGGCGGGCTTGAGCCGAACAGCGTGCGCGAAAAGCGCATTCATGGCCTGGAAGCGGTCTCGGCCACGGCCCGCGGCGGCGATTACACCTTCGACGTGACGGTCATCCGTCTCGGTGGGCAGGTCTATCGTTTCCTGACGGCGGTCCCGAGCACCTCGACCCTCGACGCCAATGCGATGGCCGCATCGGTCGCCGACAGCTTCCATCAGCTGTCCACGGAAGAGCAGGCGGCGCTGAAGCCGCTGCGCATTCGCATCGTTCAGGCCCGGCCCGGCGACACCACCGAGACGATTTCGGCGAAGATGATTGGGATCGAGAATAAGGAAGATATGTTCCGGCTGCTCAACGAACTGGGACCGGACGACGCGGTCAAGGCCGGCGAACGCTATAAGATTGTTGCGGAGTAGGCCGGCGACGCAATCGCTCGACGGTATTCCACCACTGGATGCGACGCGTTTTCGCCGCAAATCTCGGCTTCGGTCCTTGCCGTGCTCGCTTCTGGGCCTGAGCCACCGATTGCTCTGCTCCCCGCAACCTCCCGCTAGGCCGTTATCCGTCTCCATGCCCGCCCAATGCACGCCATTCGCCGCTTCGGCATCCCGCCGCTCCTGGCGGCTGATCATCTCGCTCGCCGCAACGCTTGTCAGCGCGCCGCTTTTGGCCGCAAGCCCCGCGGCCGCGACACCCGCCCTCGTCGTTGACATGGGGACGCAGGACGTCCTTTACGCCGATGATGCGGGTCACCCCTGGTATCCGGCCTCGACCACCAAGCTGATGACCGCTCTCGTCACCTTCGAGGCGCTGCAGAAGGGCGAGGTGACGCTGGACACGCCGGTGGTGATGTCGCCGCTGGCGATGAAGCAGAAGTCGCTGCACGCCGGCCTCAAGATTGGCCGCGCGATGCGGCTCGAAGACGCGCTTTATGCCGCCTTCGCGGCATCGGCCAACGACGTCGCGATCGCGCTGTCGCAGGCGGTCGCCGGCAGCGAAGCGAAATTCGTCGAGCGGATGAACCTAGAAGCCCGTCGCCTCGGACTGACGGCGACGCATTTTGCCAATGCCAACGGCCTGTTTGATCCGTCCCAACACGTCTCGGCGCGGGATCTCGCGATTCTTGCGAACACGGTCTATCAGCGCTTTCCGCAATATCACCCGATCTTCGCGACGGCGCGCGTCATCGTCGACGGGAAGGCGGTCGATTCCTTCAACGACTTACTCACCCGCTTTCCCGGCGCGGTCGGCATGAAAACCGGCTTTCTCTGCGCCTCGGGCCGCAATTTCGTCGGCATCGCGCAGCGCGGCGGGCGCCGGGTCATGGTCGTGCTGCTTGGCGCGACGACCGAACGCGAGCGCGCCGAACGCGCGGCGAAGTTCCTGACCGATGCCTTTTCGGGGGCCTTGAAGCCCACCGGCGAAAAGCTGGAGCAATTGGGGAACAATCTCACCGAACAGCCGGAGGATCTGCGGGTCAAGCTCTGCACCAAATCGGCGGATGCCTATGAAGCGAAACGCGACGCGCTCTACCCCTGGGGCCTGCCCGGCCATGAGAGCTATCTGAGCGCCGCGACGACGCCGACGACCCACACCATCAAGACCTGGGAGGCCCCGCTGCCGAAGCAAGCGGAAGATCCGGCGAAGGCACCTGCGGCGGCAACGGCGGGAAACGTGGCCATACCGACGCCACGTCCCGCCCATTGAGGCGCTCAAACGCCTGCTGACTCCGATAAACGAAAAAAGGGCGTTCGGTCACGAACGCCCTTTTTTCTCTAACAAGTCGACATTTCATAATTCGAACGGCAACGGAGTACGGCCAAGCCGAACGACTGGGTCAGCCATCGCCTCGGTCGCAGGCTGAGACCGATCGGATCGCCGTCGCTCAGCTCACGTAAGCGGCGCGATCGCCGTTGGTCTCAAGCAGCGCCACGCGCAGCTTTTCCAGCGCACGGGTCTCGATCTGGCGCACGCGCTCCTTGGAAATGCCGAGCTTTAGGCCCAGCGCCTCCAGCGTCGCGCCATCGTCCTGCAGACGCCGCTCGCGGATGATCTTCAACTCGCGCTCAGAGAGCACGCCAAGGGCGCTGTTCAGCCAAGTCACCCGACGCTCGTCATCGATCGAGCTGGAGACGATGTCATCCGGCAGCGGCGCATCGGACACCAGAAAGTCCTGGCGGTCGGCGCTACCCGACTCGTCTTCGATCAACGGTGCGTTGAGGGAGGAATCGGGGCCAGAAAGGCGCGAATCCATCAACGCCACGTCGCCCTCGGAGACTTTCAGAGCGGTGGCGATCTCGCGATACATATCGGTGCTGGAGAGGCTCTCGGAACCTTGGCTCAGCCGGGCGCGCAGCCGACGAAGATTGAAGAACAGTGCTTTTTGCGCCGAAGACGTTCCGCCGCGCACGATCGACCAGTTGCGCAGGATATAGTCTTGGATCGAGGCCCGGATCCACCAGGTGGCGTAGGTCGAGAAGCGCACCTCCCGCTCCGGCTCAAAGCGCGCGGCGGCTTCCAGCAGACCGACATGGCCCTCCTGAATCAAGTCGCTCATCGGCAGGCCGAAGTGACGGAATTTCGAAGCCATCGAAATCACCAGACGCATATGGGCCGAGGTGATCTTATGAAGGGCCTCTTGATCACCCTGTTCCTTCCACCGAACCGCCAGTTCGTATTCTTCCTCCCGCTGGAGATAAGGGGCGGCCATGGCAGCGCGGATCATGGTGCGACGAGCAGACTGTGACTTCATAGGACCCTCCGGTCGATCAGAACGGCTTTTGGTGCCTCTGGCGTGCGCGTAACACACGCTCCGGGTTCTTCGAGAACGCAGCGCGAGCGCAAACGTTCCCAAAAGGGCAAACTTTTTGGCCATAGGTAGGGGAGGGCAGAAAAAGACAAGCGTTTCATGGTGATAACGCTTTCTTCGAATTTTGTAACACTGCCCGACGGCAAAAAAAAGACCGGCCATTCGAAAAATGGCCGGTCCTTGATTTTCAGATCGCGACCGCATCGGCCCGAACATCGAAAGCGACTTTCGGCAAAGCCCGGGCCGGGGACTCAATCAAAGCGCGCGTTCGTTGCACACCCTATGGAACGCACTCCGCGCTCAAGGACGCGCCGACCCGTCGGGGAGCTGTGCCGTCGTGATCCGCAGCTTTGCGGCTGCGACCGCCTCAGGCAGCCTCTTCCTGCTCCTCGTCGGCATCGTCGGCCTCGACCTCGGTCTCGGCTGCGCCCTTCGGGCCCCGCTTCGGACCCTTGTTGAGGTTGACCTCGATCAGACGGACCGCCTCGGTCTCCGACACTTCGTTGACGGCGGCCAACTCGCGCGCCATGCGACCGAGCGCGGCCTCATAGAGCTGACGCTCGGAATAGGACTGCTCCGGCTGGCTTTCGGCGCGGTAGAGATCGCGCACCACCTCGGCAATCTGGATCAGATCACCGGAATTGATCTTCGCGTCGTATTCCTGCGCCCGGCGGCTCCACATGGTCTTCTTCACGCGGGCCCGGCCCTGAACCACCTTCAGCGCACGATCGACGAAATCGGTCTCGGACAGCTTGCGCATGCCGACGGACTTCGCCTTGGCAACGGGCACTTTCAGACGCATCTTGTCTTTTTCGAAGTCGATGACGAAGAGTTCGAGCGTCATTCCCGCGACAACCTGCTCTTCGATCGCGACGATCTGACCAACGCCGTGCGCGGGGTAGACGATGCTCTCGCCGGTCTTGAAACCCTGACTGACCGTTGCCTTCTTCTGACTGCTCATACGCTTTTTCTAACTCCCTGTTGTGCCGGGCCGAAACAGCCGCTAGACACGGGCGGTGGCTCACATGCCACCGATTTGCGACGACCCTGAAGAAGGATCGACAGATCGCAGTCGCGAGGCGCCGGGACGTCGACCTGACCTCTTGGCAAGCGGCATGAAACAATCCGGTTCGCTGGGAGAACCGCCGACATGGCTGCTGAGGGGGAGACGCCCTTTCGGATAGCCATCCGATGCCATGGTCGGCAGCGGATGTTGCAGTGCCGTGGCACCCGACTGTGGGCACGACCATACAATATTCCACCGGAAAATTCAAGAATTACGGGGGTATGCCGCAATTGTGCAACGCAGCGCCCGAATTGTCCCATTTGTGAACGATCCGTCCGAGCGCGCTGGAACGGTCTTCACCATAAGGAAATAAAAGATTCGAGCAGTCACCGCATGGCAGAGCTTTGCCAATGCGAAGACGGCGTCAGGCTGAGAATAACGTCAGGGCGGATGTCCAAGGTCGCGCGACAGACCAATGCTACGGCAACCGCTTTTCGATTCTGATGCCGGCAGGCGAGCCATGCGCGAGGCACGCAGCCGGCATGCGTATCGGCGATAGATCAGTCGCCCTGGCCAGCTTCGGCCGAGAAATATTTCTCCAGTTTGCCCTCCTCGCCGTCGAATTCTTCGGCATCGGCGGGCGTATCGCGCTTGATCGTGATGTTGGGCCACTTGGCGGCATATTCGGCATTGAGCGTCAGCCACTTGTCGAGACCAGGCTCGGTATCGGGGCTGATCGCCTCGGCCGGGCACTCTGGCTCGCAAACGCCGCAATCGATGCATTCGTCGGGATGAATGACGAGCATATTCTCGCCTTCATAGAAGCAATCGACCGGACAGACTTCGACGCAGTCCATATATTTGCAGCGAATGCAGTTGTCGGTCACGACGTAAGTCATCGGTCATCCTCATCAGCGCGTCGCCCCAAAAGGCGCTGCGGCAGTCGCGCGCCATGTTCAAAACACGCGCGGCATCCTTTGCCTGTGGACCTAGCCACTCACCTAGCGCCTTGCAAGCGCAAAGCATGCTGTCCAGAGCCCCGCTTCGGCAAAGTTGTTCCACCATGATGCTGATCGAACCGATCGGCGCAGGACACAGCGCCGCCGTCCCGCCTCAAGTCGGAAAGCCGCCCTTAAGCCGCACCAACGCTCGCCGATCCTTTTTGGACGGCCGGCCGGCATCCGCTTCCGGCGCAGGCACCTTTGCATAGGGCGGTGTCGCCGATGCCGCATCGGCCGTCTCGCCCGCCAGGTCTGCAGCTGCGGCCGGGGAGCGATCGAGATAGAGCATTGCAGCCTCGCTCGCCGGCCCACGCCGGGTGCCGGGCTGGCGCACCTCCAGCAGCCTTACCGAGCGCGCATAGGAAACGGTCAGCGTATCGCCGACCCGGATCTGGCGAGCGGGATTGTCGATCTTGTCGCGATTGACCCTGACACCACCTGCCAGGATCAGCTTCTGCGCCAAGGTTCGCGACTTCACGATCCGGGCAAAGAACAGCCATTTGTCGACCCGCTGGCTGCCTGCGCCGGCCACCGGGTGGACCGCGTCCGTCTCACTCATGAACGGGCTCTCATCGCCGACGCCCCTCGTCGCATCCTGCGCGCTCCATGAACGCAATCGGCTGCGACGCTGCTCTCACTCTTTCATTCCAGGCACTGCGCCGTGCCGACCATCGATCGCGATCGTCGGCCCGACAGCTCAGCGGCCGAGCTTTTCCTTCAGCGCGGCGAGCTTGGCGAAGGGCGAATCGGGATCGATCCGCTGCGGAGCCTTTTCACGCCGATTGCCGCCATCGCCCTTGTCGCGCTTGTCGCGCTGGGGACCGCGACCTGGCCCGCGATCGGGACGATCGTCAAAATCCTTGCCGTGCCGCGGCTTGCCCTTGCCGCCGCCTTTGCCGTGACGCTGTCCGCGCCCTTCGCCATCGCCATCGTTGAACCGGCGTCTGCCCTCCCCGGCCCCGCTCTCGCCGGACGCGCCTTGGCCCGCGTGATCGGGCTTGCGGCCGCGCCGGCCGTGCCGATTCTGACCCGCATGGCGATCGCCGCGATGGGGTCGCCAAACCTGGATCAGCCGTGGCTCGGCTGGCTCCGCGGCCTGCGCCGATGCTTCGCTCGCGGACGCCGCCGTGTCGTCAGCCTTCGGCGCCGTGTCGGTGTCAGTCTCGGCCGAAGCCGTGTCCGGCTGGGCCATGGGATCAGCAGCGACATCGTCGCCCTTCACGATGCCTTCAGCCGAAACCCGCTCGGCCGTGTCCGGCGCCTCGGCAGCCGGCGTTGCCGTCGGCCTATCATCACCATGAGGCTCGGCAGAAGCGTCAACCACAACCGGCGCCATAGCCTCAGCAACCGGTACCGACGCGGGCGCAACGTCCGCTGTCACCGCTTCGCCCGTGCTCTCGCTCGACGTCGGCGCAGCGTCGCCGGCAACCGCCGTGCTCGTGCTCTCGGCCTGAGAAACCTGCGGTGCCGCGGCGCTGGCGGCAGCCTCGGCCGCCTTGCGCTGAGCCTCGGCTTTTTCCGCAGCATCACGCCGAGCCGCGTCCTCATCGAGCCGTTTCAATTCCGCCTCGACCGAGTCCGCCTCGATGCCCTGCGGGCGATAGCCGAGCCCTTTCAGGATCTCTTCCATGTCTTCGGCAGTCGCGCCGAGGATCGACATCATCGCCGGCGTCACCAAAAACTGCGAGCCGTTATAGCCGCCCTCCGGCCGTTTGCCGGTGCCGGGCTTCCAGGCGAGCGCCGGGCGGATCAGATCGGCAAGGCGCTCGAGAATGTCGACCCGCACCGCGCGCCGACCGAGCAGACGATAGCCCGCCAGTTTGTAGAACACCGGATCATAGCTTGTATCGGCCACTGACGAGGTGCGGCCGGTCGCCAGAAGATGGGTGACGTCGCCAAAGCCCGGCCGGTCGCGGCCGTCGTTCTGAATCGCCCAGAGCAGAGTCAAAAGGCCGGCAGGCGCGGGCTTGATCAGCGTCGGCACGAAGATGTGGTAGGCGCCAAAGCGCACGCCAAAGCGCCGAAGCGCCGCGCGGGCGGCCTGATCGAGCGAACGCACCTCTTCGGCAACGTCGCGGCGCTGCAAGATGCCGTATTCCTCGACCAGACGATAAGCAAGGCCCCGGGCGACACCTTCGAGCCCGTCACCTTGCTTCAGATCGGCGAGCGGCTTCAACACGGTGGAGACCTGGTAGGTGACGAAGCGCTCGACGCGGCTTGCCACCATGTCGCGCGCCGGGCCGGTCAGCTGTTCATCGGCGAGCAGCACGACGCGCGGCTTCAGCGCATCTTCACCGCTCGTCAGCGTCGCCACCGGCGCGCCGAGCCAGCGCACCAGCCCGTCGGAGCCGAGCGCCAGGTCACCATTCGGCGAATTGGCAAATCGATCGGCACGTTTGTCGAACTCGCCCGCCAGCGCCTTTTGCGCTGCCGTGCGCACGGCCCGGCCGTCCGCGCCTTCCGCCTTGGTGTCGGGGGAGAAGCGGAAACCCTGCAGTTCGCCCACGGCATGGCCCTCGACCGACACCGTACCGTCGCTGGCGATCTCTGCTTCCATGAATGCGTTCTCTCTCAGCCGCTTCATCAAGACGCTTGTCCTGCGGTCTACGAATCGTTTCGTCAACCGCTCGTGGAGGGCGTCGGACAATCGATTCTCGATGTCGCGCGTCTTTTCCTGCCAGTGTGTCGGATCGGCCAGCCAATCGGGCCGGTGGGAAATGTAGGTCCAGGTGCGAATTTCGGCGATCCGCTGCGACAGCGTGTCGAGATCGCCCTCGGTGCGATCGGCCCGATTGACCTGGGCGGCCATGTAATCTTCAGAGACCCGGCCGTTTTCGACGATGTCGTGATAGATCGAGGCGATGATCTCGGCATGCTGGGCGGGCGCGATGCGGCGGTAGTCGGGAAGCTTGCAGGCCTCCCACAGCAATTCGACGCGCTTGGCCCCCTTCGCCTTTTGCGCCACCTCGGGCACCCGCGACAAAAATTCCAGCGCCCGCTGATCGACCGCCGGCAGCGCCTTGGTCAAGGACGGGTTCGGCGGCAGTTGCTCCAGGCTGTCCTTCAAGGCGTCGAGCGAAGCAAAATCCAGATCGCCGCTCCGCCACTGGATAACCTTCACCGGCGCGAAGGCATGGGCCTCCAGCGCCTCGACCAGTTCGTCCGGCAGAGGATCGACCTGACCGGTGACGCCAAACGTGCCGTCGCGCACATGGCGGCCGGCCCGGCCGGCGATCTGGCCGTATTCGGCGGCGCTCAGCTGGCGATACTGAAAGCCGTCGAACTTCCAGTCCTGGGCGAAGGCGACATGGTCGACGTCGAGATTGAGCCCCATGCCGATGGCATCGGTCGCGACGAGGTAATCGACTTCGCCGGATTGATAGAGCGCGACCTGGGCGTTGCGGGTGCGCGGCGACAGTGCCCCGAGCACCACCGCCGCCCCGCCCCTTTGGCGCCGGATCAGCTCGGCGATCCCATAGACCTCCTCGGCCGAAAAGGCGACGATGGCCGAGCGCCGGGGCAGCCGGGTGATCTTTTTCGACCCGGCATAGATAAGGTTCGACAGGCGCGGCCGGGTTTGAGTACCGAGGCCGGGGATCAGCTGATGCAGCACCCCCTGCATGGTCGAGGCGCCGAGCAGCAGCGTTTCCTGAAAACCACGGGCGGTCAGAATCCGGTCGGTGAAGACATGGCCGCGTTCGAGATCGCCGGCAAGCTGCACCTCGTCGATGGCGACGAAGGCGGTGCCCGGCTTGCGCGGCATCGCTTCGACCGTGCAGACGAAATAGCGGGCTTTCGGCGGCCGGATCTTCTCCTCGCCGGTGATCAGCGCGACATGGCCGGCGCCGACCCGGTCGCAGACCTTCTGATAGACTTCGCGGGCAAGAAGCCTGAGCGGCAGGCCGATGGTGCCCGAGCCATGAGCGATCATCCGCTCGATGGCGAGATGGGTCTTGCCGGTGTTGGTCGGCCCGAGAACGGCAGTGACCGTCGCGTCGGCGGGGAGATCCATTGTGCTTTGCGGAAGGGACAATCGGCTCATGAGCCCGTTGGTCTGAAGGTCGCGGCGAGCGCCGCGGGAGAAGGGCCACGAAAAGGGCGCGGCCAAGGCGGTGCCGGCGCGGCCGGCCAAAGCGCCCGGCGCTGTGTCAGGCGGCGTGGCGCTCGAGCTGTCGGCGGTTGACGTCCCGCAGATAGGCATCGGCCGCGCGGCGGCTGCGGCGCTCCTTGAGATACAGCCGGATCAGGCCGATCCAGCCGACGGCGAACATCGCGGCGATCGTCATGAAGGCGACGATGACGAGCGCGACCGCCGCCACATACAGCGCGTCATTGAGCATTCGCCTCGACCTCCTTCAAGCCATCGATCTGCCAGGTCACGTAGCGAGCGAGATCACGATCCTCGGCGAGATCGCGCCATGACTGCAGCACATCCATATCATCCTCCTCGCTGATATAGTGCAACAGCAGCGGCAGTGCCATTTCGCGGGTCGAGCGGTTTTCCGCCGCATCGAGCAGCAAGGCGAAGGCGGCGCGCTTGCCGCCGGCATCGGCGCCGGCGAACAGCTCGGCGGATTTGGCGAGGATGTCCAAGCCGTTCTTGCGCCGCGCCATCAGCGCCTGCCAACAAGCGATCAAAACGCCGAAGCTGCCGATCGCCGGCAAAGCGAGGTTGCGAGCAACCTCGGACAGGCCGATCAGCGGGTCCAAGTCGCCCCGCCCGCCTCGGTGGAGAGGAAGGCCTCGCCGCAGGCCTTGGCGAGATTTCGCACCCGCAAAATATAGCTCTGGCGCTCAGTCACCGAGATGACGCCGCGCGCATCCAAGAGATTGAAGACGTGAGAGGCCTTGATGCACTGGTCATAGGCCGGCAGCACACAGCGATGCAGGGCCGCCCCGCCGCTCGTCCCGCAGCCCTCCCCCTGAGGCGCCGCGGCAACCGGCCTCGAAGCCTCATCCTGAGGTGCGGGCGGAGCGAGCCTCGAAGGGTCGCCCGCCGCCAGGATCGCCCAGCATTCGTTTTCCGCATCGATGAAATGCTGGTGCAGCATCTTGGTGTCGGCGATCTCGAAATTGTAGCGGGAATATTCCTGCTCGGCCTGCAGAAAGACGTCGCCATAGGTCACCTTCTCGGCGCCCTCGCGGCCGTTGAAATTGAGGTCGTAGACCCTGTCGACGCCCTGGACATACATCGCCAGGCGTTCGAGCCCATAGGTCAGCTCGCCGGCGACGGGCGCGCATTCGATGCCGCAGACCTGCTGGAAATAGGTGAACTGCGAGACTTCCATGCCGTCGCACCAGCACTCCCAGCCGAGCCCCCAGGCGCCGAGCGTCGGGCTTTCCCAATCGTCCTCGACAAAGCGGATGTCGTGCAACCCGGTATCGATGCCGATCGCCTCCAGCGAGCCGAGATAGAGCTCCTGCAGGTTCGACGGATTAGGCTTCAGGATCACCTGATACTGATAATAGTGCTGCAGCCGGTTGGGGTTTTCGCCGTAGCGCCCGTCCTTCGGCCGCCGGGACGGCTGCACATAGGCGGCGTTCCAGGGTTTCGGCCCGAGCGCGCGCAAGGTGGTCGCCGGATGGAAGGTGCCGGCGCCGACCTCCATGTCATAGGGCTGCAGCACCGCGCAGCCGTAATCGGCCCAATAGCGATGCAGCGTCAGGATCAACGCCTGAAACGAACGGCGCGGGTCCATATGGGGAGGCGTGTCTGACATTGCGCAGCGATCCGGCAGAAGGCCCGGCCCCAAGCGCCGAGCAAAACAATCGCCCGCGAGTTGCCATGCAGGCGAGCGACCGGTCAAGGCTTGGCGTGGGGAAGAGTGCGAGGGATCGTCGGAATGATCGGGCCGAACGCCGAATGGCTGCTCTGGGGCGGTTGAGCCGAGAAGCTGCCGTAGCGTGCTCGACCCACTCAAGCGTTTCAAGGATCTGGAAGGACCGGCGGAAACCGGACCTGCGGCTCTAAAGCCGGAACGGCCGAGGCTCCTTTTCAGCGGCCGGCAGAAAACGCCCTGGGCTCGTTTTGGTTTGTCAAAATCGTAAGCTTACCTAAATATGTGCAACGGAGGGTGGCGACGGCGTTCCTGTCCCGGCCCCGCAGGGATGATCGCAATGCGAAGAGGAGGAAGGCGATGCCGCCAGCCCATCGTCAAGGCGATATCGGCTCCGGCCACGGCTGTCATTTTCCCCCGTCTGCGGCGACCGGCGGCAGTCCGGATGTGTTCACGAACGGCCGCCCGCAGATGCGGGTGGGCGACACCTACGCGCCCCGCTCTTGCGTCGCCGGCCATGCCGGGCCGCACGGCCGGGCCCTCGCCCAGGGCTCGGCCTCGGTCTTCATCAACGGCCGCAAAGCGGGCCGGCTCGGCGACGAAGGGCCCGGCGGCGGGCGGGCATCCTGCCAGAAATCCATGGCGGGGCAGTCGACGCCCTTCGTCAGGGGCTGACGGCGGATGGGGCGGGCGGGCGACGAAATGGCGGATGCCGGCCAGGCGGGCGCATCTTTTTTGAAGGCGGAGCGCTCTCCGTCTGATGCCGCCGCAGGACCCCGGGCCCTCGGTTCCGCCTTCGCGGCTCTCATCGGCGAGGCAGGGCGTCTCGTTGCCGATCCGCTGCGGCGGCTGCGTGTCGTCGTCGACGGCTCGGGTTTCGACGATGCTCCGGCGCTCTTGCGCCAGGCCGGTGTTTTCCACCGCGCGCTCTATCGCGGCCCCGACCGCGCGCTGATCGAGGCCGGCCCCTTTCTCGTCGATCTCTACCGCGATCCGGTCGCCGTCGCCGGGTTCGCCGACGAGGCAGGCGAGGGCGACGACCTTTCCGACGAAGCCCTTGCCGCCCGCTCGGACCGATTGGCCGATCGGATGCGGAAGGCGCTCGCGGCCGGCGACGAGACCGGCGGCGGAATGTTGCCGGAGGCCTCGCCCGAGCCCGCCGCCCCGGCCGGCGGCCACGCGGCCAGCGCCTATTTCACCGCAGCCGCCGGCCGCCTTGACAGGATGGTCGCGGCCCTCAGGCCCACCCCCTTCGCCGTCTTCTGGCTGGGCGGCGTGGATTTCACCGACGCGGCCCTCTACCGGCATCTGCGCGGATTGAACAAGGTGCTGATCCCGAGGGACGCCGCTGTCTCCGGTCCCGGCTTTTCGGAGAGCAGCGTCGATGTCGATGGTCCACCAAACGAGGCGGCGGATGGCAAGGCCGCTTCCGACATCCCGCCACCGTCGGCGGCGTCTGCGGCTGACGTTTTGGAGACCGGCCAGGAAACAGGAACGGAAGCCGTCCTGTTTCGTCACGGCGACGGCAACGTTCTCGCCCAGGTCCTGCCGGCCCTGACGCCGGAACACCTCTCGCGCCTATTCGGCCCCGCCGAAGGAGTGTTCTTCGCCGCCCCCGACTATCCCGGCCCCTCCGGCCGCCTCCTCAACCGGGCCGCCCGCAGACCCGATTTGCCACCAGCAAAGCCCGGCATGCTGGCGCTGACGAAGGCCGAGATCGAGGCGATCGAGACGAAGCGCAGGGCGCGCTCGGCGGATCGGATCGCCGACTATCTGGCGCGATACGCGCCGGAGCAAGCCGGCAAAGGCAAGGCTCAACTGCGGGTGTTCGCAGCCGAATCGATCGACGATGCCAATCGCATCGGCCTGGTATCGGAAGCCGCCCATGGTCGATGGGCTTATCTCCGCCTGATGACGGACGGCCAAATCTCCCGTAATCTCGATGTGGCTGCGTATCTCAGACAGCCCGACGGCAAATCGCCCGACGAGAAGGTCTCGCTCCTGCTCCAGTCGGTGACGATTGGGGCACAACAACTGCAGGGCAAGTCATGAGCGCGGCGGCATTGCCGCTGCTGCTGGGCGGCCCGCCGGGCTGGCTGGTCTTCGGCGTTCTGGCGGTTGCGACGGCGGGCGCCGTCTATGTCATGAGCGAAACCGGAGAGGATGCCGACCAGAGCGCCGACGAACAGCTTTCCTCACAGTCCGCGACGACTGCTTGCTCGGATTGCCATCCTGATGGCCCTGACGATGACGACGACAGCAAAGACCCAAACAAGGTTGATCACATCTTCGGTGACAAACAACTGCAGAAGCACAAGCTCGACCAGTATCTTGAGAGCTTCGACGGAGACAAGGCGCAAGCCTACAGGGCGCTGCAGAACGCTACGCGGAACGCCGTACGGGCGACATCAGGTCCGTTCCAGACAGTTGTTCGATCGAACGGCTTCAACGTGACCGTACGCGGCGCCGTGGTCAACGGTGTGCCCCGGCTGTCGACTGCTTTTATACCGTAGAAGGACGTCTGATGACTAAAATGGCCTCTCTCGAATACGACGCCATCGTTGAAATCCTCAACGAAAATAGCGTGTTTCTGCGGTCTCCCCTGTCGCGTGAAGTCTACGCGGCGGCGGTGGCCGATCGCGACCTTACGGGTGTCGGAATTTCCGTAGAGTTTCATGATCGCGACATTTTCACACTCAGCGGCGAAGCCATCACCACGGGTCTCGGCGGGATCGGCGCGATCCTCAACGGCCGTATCTCGGTGGGCTTTCTGCTCAAGGTCGAGAAGGGCAAGCTCGTCTGGCTCGAAGGCTTCACCTACGGCGGCGACCGTTGGCCCGAAGATTTGGTTGACTACAGGCTCACGCGGGAGGCGATTTCCACATAAGTCAGCCAGATCTTTGAGGACGCCCGCCGAAGGAGTGTTCTTCGCCGCGCCCGACTATCGCGGCCCCTCCGGCCGCCTCCCCAACCGGGCCGCCCGCAGGCCCGATTTGCCACCAGCAAAGCCGGGCATGCTGGCGCTGACGAAGGCCGAGATCGAGGCGATCGAGACGAAGCGCAGGGCGCGCTCGGCGAATCGGATCGCCGACTATCTGGCGCGATACGCGGCTCGATGGCGCCGAACCGGCGCCACTGCGGGCGCCGGCTGGTTCGTCCGAGCCTCTCTCGCCCTTACGGCATCATCGCCTTGACCGTCTCGGCCATCGGCGTCGTCGGGCGGCCGATGAGTTGGGAGAGGTGGCGTTCGTCGCCGAAGAGGCCGCCTTTGGCGGCGCCGGCATCGCTGTCGGCGAGAAGATCGCAGAGAACTTGCGGCAGACCGGCCGATGCCAGCGCCTCGGCGTAGCCTGCCTGGGTGAGGTCGTGATAGGGGATCTCGCCTCCAGCGAGGCGTGAGACCTCGCCGGCCATCTCGGCGCGGGTATAGGCGGTGTCGCCGGCCAGCTCGTAGATCCGGTTCTCATGGCCCTCGCCCGTCAAAACCTTCGCGGCGGCTTCGGCGTAGTCGCGGCGGGTCGCCGAGGCGATCCGGCCGGTCCCGGCGCAGCCGATGAAGGCGCCGGCCTGGATCGCAACCGGAATGCCCGCGGCATAATTTTCGGTGTACCAGCCATTGCGCAGGAGCGTGTAGGCGAGGCCGGATTCGATCAGGCTGAGTTCGCTCGCCCGGTGCTCCTGCCCGAGCATCAACGGCGTCGTGTCGGCATGCAGGATGCTGGTATAAGCGACGCGCGCGACGCCGGCCGCCTCCGCTGCCGCGATGACGTTGCGATGCTGCGCCACGCGCTTGCCGATCTCGCTCGACGAGATCAACAGCACCGTCGCAACGCCTTCAAAGGCCGCTTCAAGACTTGCGAGATCCTCGTAATCGGCCTTGCGGATCGAAATGCCGAGATCTACGGCCTTTTCCGGCGAGCGGGCGATGCCGACGACGTCGTCTGCCCGGCCCATATCTCTGAGTGCGGCGACGACGTGTTGGCCGAGCTGGCCGGTCACGCCGGTGATGGCAATCGTCATGGTTCGTCTCCCTGAGTGTCGATGCGATCGGGAGATAGGCGGCTTGCTTATTTTTCATAAGTACATACATTTTTGTAAGTATCAAAAAATCCGCCGCATGTCGTCGGGCAGCGCCGCCGTGATGCCGGCAAGCCCGGGCAGATCGGGCGCTGGGGCATGAAGCGCGGCGCGTCCAGGCAAGGATTGGAACCGGCCCATGTCGAAATGCGAACAGTCCGCAAAGCCCCGCAGCCAGAGGCCGGACGGGGCGGCGAACGACCGCATGCTGCCGCTGGCCGAGCGGCTGCGACAGGGCGACCTTCTGGCCGCCGCCTGTCCGTCGCGGGATGTGTTGAAACATGTCACCAGCCGTTGGGGCGTACTCGTGCTGATGGTGCTTGGCACCGGCACCCACCGCTTCAGCGCACTGCGCCGCAAGATCGGCGGGGTGAGCGAGCGGATGCTGGCGCAGACGCTGCAGTGGCTGGAGGCCGACGGCATGGTGGCGCGTCTTGCCCATGACGTGGTGCCGCCGCATGTCGAATACAGCCTGACGCCACTCGGCGAGGCGGTGGCGGTTCACGTCACCGCGCTGGCGGAATGGATCGAGCGGGCGATGCCGGCGATCGAAGCGCACCGCCGCGCGAAGGCGACCGAGACATCCGCCGGCTGACGGCGACCCTTCGGCGCCCTGCGTCCTATCGGACGCAGACAGGACGCTGTAACTCGATGAATCTATGCATCGTGCGGACCCGCACATGTCAGACTGGCAATTGCTGGCGACTTGCAAGCGGGCGCTGCCCGTGCGCCCGTCAGTCCTTGCGCAGGCGATAGACCCCGTCCGAGCCGCGCACCAGCGTGCCTTGCGCGCCGTTGCGGATTTCCGCCTCAGATTGGCGGTTGCGCTCGGAGACCTTGTCGGCGTCCCGCGCCATCTGCTTGTAGCCGAGCCACGCCGCGGCTCCGACGAGACCCAGAAGAATGAGCTGGGGCATCGCTTCGATCATCTCCAGAAAGCACCTTCGGCCGTCATTATGCGCCGAGCGGGTCCATGCCGCAATTCACCTTCGCCGGCGCGGCGCAACGCTTGACGATGACAAACGCGCGACAGGGCCGCAGGTTGCGCCGGCCGCGCGGCGCGACAGCATCGGCGAGACAATCGGAATCGATTTTCGGCAAAGCACGATGCGTCGATTCAAAGGGTGAGAGCGACCTTTCTGCGTCCGATAGGACGCAGCAGGGCGCCCTAGCCCCGGCTAAAGGCCGTAGCGGCCCCAAAGCAAGCGCTCTTCGGCAAGCGAGACCACACCATCCGCCAGCCCTGCGCCGATCGCCGCCAGATCCGGCTCGAACCCAGCGCTGATCCCCTTCGGCTTGCGGCCGAACAAGCTGCGACCGGCGCTGACGAGCTCCAGCTTGACGCTCTCGCCATAGCGCGCCTTCAGCGTTCCGCGCAGATCGCCGAGAGCGTCGACGAGGCCGAGATCGAGGCCGCGCTTGCCGGACCAGAACAGGCCGGAAAAGAGCTGGTCGTCCGGCTGCAGGCGCGCGCCCCGGCGGTCTTTGACGAGATCGATAAAGGTCTCGTGCACCTCGAGCTGCAGCGCCTTCAGATGGGCGACGTCCTCGGGCTTTTCCGGCTGGAAGGGATCGAGCGTCGCCTTGTTCTGGCCGGCGGTGTGGACCCGGCGCTCGATCCCGAGCTTGGCGATCGCCTCGACGAAGCCGAAGGAGCCGGAAACGACGCCGATCGAGCCGACGATCGACGACGGATCGGCGATGATCTCGTCGCCAGCGCAGGCGATCATGTAGCCGCCCGAGGCCGCGACATCTTCGACGAAGACGAGGACGATCTTCTTCTTCTCCTCGGCGAGATCCCGGATCCGTTGAAAGATCAGCCGCGACTGCACCGGCGAGCCGCCAGGGGAATTGACCACGATGGCGACGGCGGGCGCCTTTTTGTAAGCGAAGGCCTTGTCGAGCACCGGCGCGGCGGCGGCGATCGACAGGTTCTGCCGCAGAACCGATCCGGACGCCATGATCGTGCCGGCGAGCTTGACGACCGGGATGGTGATTTCGTCCTTGCGGAAACGCTTGGGGACGAGCTTCTTGATCAGATGGGCCATGGTGCCTTTGTCGGTTCGATATCGGAGACGGGCGGCAAAATTTTCGCCGGATGTAGGCACTCGCGAGCGCTTCGCAAACGGTTCGCGATAAGGCGACGCGCCTCAAGGCCAGAGCCCGGCGATCGTCGCACGGCCGCCGGCAATCGCGCGCGAAAGATCGCTCGGCTGACCGTCGGCCGTCTGCAAAGCGAGGCCGGGCAGCAGTTTGAGCGGCGCCCGCGAGCCCTTGGCCGTTGCGATCACGATCCGCTCGGCTGGCGCACCGGCGCGGGTGTGGACCGGCAGCACGGCCGTGCCACCGAAGCGGGAACCGAGCCCCGCGAGGGCGGCACCCAGCAGATCCGTCCGCAGCACCGTCACCAGCCGGCCGCGCGCGGCGATCAGCGCCGCCGACACCGCGAACCAGCGATCGAGGGTCATGTCATCGGCGGCAAACAGCGCATTGTCGCGCACGGGATCGGGCGGGCGGCGATAGCTGATCGGGTGAAACGGCGGATTGGTCAGCACCAGATCGAACGCGCCGTCGCAAAGCCCCGCCGCCTCGCGCACCGCCCGCTTGGCACCGAGATCGGCCTCGATGACCGTCAGCCGGCTCGTGAGCGCGGCGTTGTCCGGCAACGCGAGCGAGGCCTGGCAAAGCGCCGCCATGATCGCCTGGCGCTCGACAAGGGTCACCGTCGCGCGCTCCGCCTTGAGGCTGGCGGCAAGGCCGACGACGCCCGATCCGGCACCAAGATCGGCGATCCGGCCCGTGCAATCGGCGGGCACGCAAGCGGCGAGAAGCAGCGCATCGAGGCCGGAGCGATAGCCCCAGCCGCGCGGCTGCAGGGCCGCGAAACGACCGTCATAGAACGCGTCCTTGCAAACCGCGCGACCCTCGATCAGGGTCGGCAACTCCAGTGGGTCGTTGCGCGCGTTCATCACCGCCGTCAGGACATTTCGGAGATCTCGTGGCCGAGATCGGCATCGCGCAGGATCCGGCGCGCTTGGATCAAATGATCGGGATCGACGAGAATCCGGCGCGGCAGGACGCCAATCGAGCCGTCGAGGATGCTCATGTGCGAATCGGCAACGAAGTGGGGAATTTCGGCATCGTTGAGAAGAGCGTCAACGAAGGATATGAGAACCGCGTCATTGGAGCGCACAAGTTCCTTCATGAAGCATCCTTCCTTAAGGCTCCGCAACGGGCCTCGGCACATTGGCCCCATATCTCGTGCGCCCGGCCGATCTTGTCGAGAGCAAAACGCCGCAAACCACGACGCGCGCAGTGAGGAAACCAGCGCGCGCACTTTCTATCGGCCTTTGCGACGCCATGTTCGCGAAGGGCCGGCACCGCGACGATCTCGCGGCGGCAAAACGGTCGGTTCCGTGACGCCGGCCTTGCCCGGCAGCGCCCGCAGGCCGTATGGCAGCAATGCAGATCCTCTGCAAAGGGTTTGAATCTACGGAGAAGCATGGTGAGCCTGGCCAGCCAAGCTGCAAGACGGCAGCCCCAAGAATCGATTGATCCCATCCTCTCGCTGAGCGCGCGCGACATGGCGCGGGTCAACGAGTTGATCCTGGCGATGGCCGGCTCGAATGTCGAACTCATTCCCGAAATTGCCAGGCATCTGATCTCGTCCGGCGGCAAGCGCCTGCGGCCGATGCTCACCATCGCCTCGGCCCTCGCTCATGGCTATGACGGCGACCATCACGTCAAGCTCGCGGCCAGCGTCGAATTCATGCACACGGCGACGCTGTTGCATGACGACGTGGTCGACGAGAGCGACATGCGCCGCGGCAAGCGCACGGCGCGGACCATCTGGGGCAACCAGGCAAGCGTTCTCGTCGGCGACTTCCTGCTCGGCCAGGCCTTCAAAATGATGGTCGAGGTCGGCTCGCTCGACGCGCTGGCGATCCTCTCGGCGGCGTCGGCGGTGATCGCCGAGGGCGAAGTCTGGCAGCTCGCCGCCGCCAAGACGATGACCACGACCGAGGCCGATTACATTGCCGTGATCGACGCCAAGACGGCGGCGCTGTTCTCCGCCGCGACGGAGGTTGGCCCGGTGATTGCCGGCAAGGGCGAGGCGGAGCGCCAGGCGATGCGCGGTTACGGCCGCTCGCTCGGTCTCGCCTTCCAACTCGTCGACGACGTTCTCGATTATGGCGGCTCGGCCGCGGCCCTCGGCAAGAACACCGGCGACGATTTCCGGGAGGGCAAGATCACCCTGCCGGTGATCGTCAGCTACGAGCGCGGCGACGCCGAGGAAAAGGCGTTCTGGCAGCGGGCCATGGAGGACGGCGAGAATGACGATGCCGCTCTCGCCCACGCGAAAGAGTTGATGCAGCGCCACGACGCCCTGGAAGAAACCATAGCCCGGGCCCGCAGTTTCGGCGAAGACGCCTATCGTGCTGCTGCCAGCCTGCCGATCTCGCCGGCCCGGGAGGCGATGCTCGGCGTCGTCGATTTCTGCATCGAACGCTTGAACTGAACGCCCCACCACACGACGTTTGAGGACCGGCGCGGCGCTGTCGCATTGCCGACAAGGTCTCGGTGCAACACGCCGATGAGACTTGCAAATTGGGCGGGTTTGGCTTCACCTCCCGCCAGCCGAACGGCTCCGGGCCGACCTGCGGCTGACACCCGGAACGACAATCGCACCGGCGATGCCGGAGGAAAGGATCGATCGTGACGCTTTCGCGCCTCTTCAGAACCCTGTCGGCTTCCGCCCTGGCGGCGCTCGTCTCGGTCGGCGCCGCCAGGGCGGCCGGCGATACGACGCCCCCGCAAAAGCCAGCCGTGCCGGCGGCAGGAACGCTGTCCGGCGCCTATCTTGCCGCCAAGACTGCCCAGGCCGGAGGCGATCTGGCGACGGCAACCGACTTCTACACCCAGGCCCTGTCGATCGATCCGACCTCGGAGCCGCTGCAGCAGGATGCGATGTTCGCCTATTTGGCGGATGGCCGCTTCAAGGATGGCGTCGATCTCGCCGCCAAGCTGCGCGACGACAGCAACGTCTCCAAGGTCGCGCGAATCACCCTCGGGGTCGACGCCCTGCGCAAGGGCGATTTCAACGCCGCCATTGCCGAATTCGACATCGTCAATCCAAGCGATCTCGACGCCCTGCTGCTCGCCCATCTGACCGCCTGGGCGGAGCTTGGCGCCGGCCGCGTCGACGACGCTCTGTCGCGCATCGATCAGACCAAGGGCGCGCCCTGGTACGCCATTTTCAACGACTACCAGAAGGGCCTCATCGCCGACGTCGCCGGTCGGCCGACGGCGGCGCGCGCGGCCCTGCAGAAGGTTCTCGATGATCAGGCGCTCGCCCGAACGTCGCCCGACGCCTATCTCGGCGCCGCCGAGGCGCTCGCCCGGCTGGAAGCGCGTGCCGGCGACAAGCAGGCGGCCCTGAAGGCTGCCGGCGCGGGCCTAGCCGTTGCGCCGAACTACACGCCAATGCAGGCGCTGCGCGATCGCATCAATCGCGGCGAGACCATCGAACCCGCCGTCGCCTCGGCCCAGGAGGGCGCCGCCGAGACGCTCTACGTCCTCGGCCAGGCGATCAATCGCGGCGACGGGCAGCAGGTGGCACTGCTCTATTTCCAGCTCGCCAAGGCCCTCGCCCCGCGCAATCCGGCGTTACTCACCGCTCTCGCCGGCATCGCCGAACAGGCGCAACAGCTTGAAGACGCCATCGCCTACTACCGCGAGATCCCCGAAAATTCGGCCTTCCGACGCACCGCCGATCTGCAGATCGGTCTCGACCTTTGGTATGCGGACAAGAAGGACGAAGCGAAGACCCATCTGGAGCGGGCCGCCAAGGACTATCCCGACGACGTGCGCGCCCACACCGCGCTTGCCGACATCTATTCGGCCGACAAACAGTTCGATCAGGCGGCCGAGCAGCTCGACACGGCGATCAAGCTTTCCAAGGCCGACGATGCCGACACCTGGAACCTCTATTACCAGCGCGGCATCGCTTATGAGCGCCAGAAGATGTGGGACAAGGCCGAGCCGGACTTCAAAAAGGCGCTGAAGCTCTCCCCCGACCAGCCGCAGGTTCTGAATTATCTCGGCTACTCTTGGGTCGACATGAACCGGAACCTCAAAGAGGGACTGGACATGATCAAGCGGGCCGTCGATCTGCGGCCCAATGACGGCTACATCATCGACAGTCTGGGTTGGGCCTATTATCGCCTCGGCCGCTATGACGACGCCGTCAAGCAGCTTGAGCGCGCGGTGCTGATCACGCCGATGGATCCGACGATCAACGACCATCTCGGCGACGCCTATTGGCATGTCGGCCGCAAGCGCGAGGCGAAGTTCCAGTGGGAGCGTGCGCTCGTCGGGCAACCGGCCCCCGACGCCGATGCCCGCAAGGAGATCGAGGCGAAGCTGCAGAACGGCCTGCACGATCATGGCGACGACGAGACCAACCAGGCCAAGGCCGAGGAAGGCGCGGCCGCGACGCCGAACAAGGATGCCGAGGCCAAGGGCACCAGCATCCTGCCGGCGAGCAAAGGCAAGACCAGCGACTGACGGCCCCGCATACGGGCCTGAACACGGAGCAGCCGGTCGGATGGAAGCCTTGATCGTCCCGGCCGAACCACGCTTCGCGCCCGCCAAGGTCAATCTCGCGCTGCATGTCGTCGGTCGTCGCCCGGACGGCTACCACAGGCTCGAAAGCCTGGTGGTGTTCGACAGCGACGCGGGCGACACGATCACTGCGCGCGCGCTTGCCGACGACGAAAGCGATCGGCTGACGATTGACGGCCGGTTTGCCCGTCGCGTGCCAATGGGGGGCGAGAACATCGTTCTCAAGGCCGCCGCCCTCGCCCGAACCGAGCTGAAGCGTTTCGGCCTCGACCTGCCGCCACTCGATATTGGCTTGTCGAAACATCTGCCGGTCGCTGCCGGCATTGGCGGTGGCTCGGCCGATGCTGCGGCGCTCCTGGCCCTGGTGAGCAGCGTGGCCCCGCCCGAGGCCCGCCGGGCGATGGCAGAGGCGTGCGTTCACCTCGGCGCCGACGTGCCGATGTGTTTGGTCGGCCGCCCGGCTCTGGTCACCGGGATCGGCGAAGAGGTCACCCCGATCGCCACCATGCCGAGACTTTCGATGCTGCTGGTCAATCCCGGCCGTGCTGTCGAAACGCCGGCAGTCTTCCGCATGCTGGCGCGACCGGACAATCCACCGATGACCGCCGCGCCCGCCGCAGGCTTTGACGATGTCGACGCATTGGTTGCCTTTCTTGCCGAAAGCCGCAACGATCTGGCACTGGCGGCCGGATCGATCGCCCCGGAAATCGAGGCCGTGCGTTCTAGGCTGATTGCCGCCGGTGCCATCTTCGCCCGCATGTCCGGCTCCGGGGCGACCGTCTTTGGGCTGTTCGACGATCACAAAAGCCTTGCCGAGGCTGCACGGATGATCGCGGCCGAAGAACCCGGCTGGTGGCTGTCCCACCCCGGCCAGGCAACACAGAGGAACCGGCCATGACCACCGAGACCCGCAACTTCGTGCCGCTCTCGATCGCCATCCTCACCGTTTCGGACAGCCGCAGCCTGAACGACGACCGCTCCGGCCAGACCCTTGTCGACCGGTTGACCGAAGCCGGCCATCGCCTGGCCGATCGCAGGATCGTCACCGATGATGTCGCGGCCATCCGCGCGGTGGTGACAGGCTGGGCCAAGGATCCGGCGATCGACGTGGTGATCTCCACCGGCGGCACCGGCTTGACCGGCCGCGACGTCACGCCGGAGGCGCTGGAGCCGCTGTTCGAAAAGCGGATGGACGGCTTTTCGGCGATCTTCCACCGTGTCTCTTACGAAAAGATCGGCGTGTCGACCATCCAGTCGCGGGCGACCGGCGGCGTTATCGATGCGACATTCGTCTTCGTCCTGCCGGGCTCGCCGGGCGCCTGCCGCGACGGCTGGGATCACATTCTCAAGGACCAGCTCGACTACCGCCATCGCCCCTGCAATTTCGTCGAGATCATGCCGCGGCTCGACGAGCATCTGCGGCGGGGCGGCCGCAGCGTCTGAAACCGCCGCAAGACAGCCGGGGCGCGAATGCGCCCTTGCGTTCGATGGACCCCGCTCACCCGCGCGATCGGCAGCATCGTGTCGGCTTGAAAGTGGCCACTCTCAGCTCACTCCCTGGGACGCCGCGCGCGTCCCGCAGCCCCGTCGTCCCTTCCCGCGGCACATAAGCGGCGGCCAGCATAATGGAGCCGATAGGGTCCGTGCCATTCACGCATCGGCCCGAGACAGGGTGTTTGCGCTTGCCGCAACGAATTTCCTCCGCAGCGTCGAAACCATTTTGGCCGTTTGGACGAAACTGACGCGACACCGGGTTCGCCTCTCGAAACCAAAGAATCGGCAAAAATTGAAATATCAATTTATTTTTGACTGTTGACACGACGCATAAAACTATCAAAAGTTGCAATTGAATTTATAACGAAGATTGATTATCGACAAATGTTAAATTCAATCCGTACTTGCATTCTTCCTTGCCATCATGGATCGCCGCTTTCCTCGACATGCATTGGACGCCTCACACGCGTCTTCGACAGCTGACAAATTGGCGGACGACATGTCGCAATTTATTCACGCCCAAATCCAGACGGGCGCGGGAGCGGTCTTCGCGGCCCTGTTGCTGCTGGCCCTCGCCGGCTTGGTCATTTCCCTGCTCAAGCGAAGGCAATTTCGGAAAAACGGCGTTGGCCAAGAGGACCGCGCCGAGGAAGCCCGGCCCGACGCAAAGAGCAGGCCCGCGCCGTTCAAGCAACGCGTGGTGCTCGCCGCGCAGGCCGGCCTTGCCAGCGGTGGCGCCGGTCCGCTCGGACGGCAGCGTGCGCGGTTGCTGGCCGAGGAAACCGCGATCGAGGGGCTGACGCGGTTCTCGCGACACCTGCCGATCCTCGACGCCATCGTCTATTCAGCGCCGGTCCTCGGTATTCTCGGCACAATCTACGCCCTCATCAAGACGATCGAGACGACTCCGGAGACGCTTGGCGGTGTGACCGACCCGACGCAACTGACCACCGGCATCCTCACGGCTTTTGCCACAACGATTGCCGGCGTCGCCGTCGCTGTACCGTTCTTCTTCGTCTCCGCCCGGCTCGAAGCGGCGTTGGAGCGCGAGGCCAAAACCCTCGAAGAACTCATCGCGGCGACGGTCCCGGACGGGGTGTCCGGCGATCGCGGCCAGGGGCATGAGGCCGACGGCGCACCGGCGATCGAAACTGGGACGGCTGTGTTGCGCCGCCAACACAAACCGCCGCTTCGCCAAGTCCGCCGACAGCAATCCTGACGCCAGGGATGGCCGACATCGATCGCCGCGCCGACCGGATCGGCGGGGCGATGTGAGGGGGCCGATGCTCAAAAGCACGATACGTCAACTCAATCAGAGCACGCGTCCAGAGTGTGCGCCCTTTGTGCGTCCCGTCGGAGGCTTGGCGCGCAAATGCCCCCGCCCCCCTGCTCAGGGCCTGCGGGAGGAATGCCCTTACGCGCGTGCCGCCGTTTCCCCGCGCGGTCGGCCGGGACGCCCGAAAAGGCCACCGAGGCCGCCGACGACAAAGCCGAGCAACATCGCGGCGAAGGCAGTCAGTGACGCCTTCGCCATCGCTCCGGCGGCCGCATGGCGGGCGCTTTTCTGATCGGCTTGTGTCTGGTCGTAACGCGCCTTCAAAGCGCCATAGCGGCGCTCGGCCTCACTGCGCCCGACGCCCGCGGTCCGGCTGATCGCCTCGACCGCTGGACCTTGCGCCGTCGTATCGCCTCCCGCCGCGAGGGCTGCCGCCACCTCGCGGATCGCCGCCTGACGCTCGGCCGACGTCGCCGGCTGGGGAGCTGCCGCAGGTGCAACCGGCGCGTCCTCCCCCTCGGCCGCCGCCGGCGCTGGAACCGGCTGAGGCGCGGCAGGTGGCGCCAGCAGCCGACCGGCATCACGCTCGACCAGCGTCGACAAGGCGTCGGTCCCAGACGCCAAAGCGTTGGCGGTTCTGGTCAGATCGTCGATCGACTGGCCGAGAACACCAAAGGCGCCACCGACGACGCTCGCCGTGCCACTGGTCAAAAGATAGAGCGCCAACAGCCCGGTGACCGCCCAGGTGACGAGGCCATGCAACATGCCGTCGATGCGGGAGGGAACGCCGGCAAAGCGCGCCGCCGCAAACGCTCCGATAAAGACGCCGAGCAGCACGACAGCGAAGGCCCAAAGTCCCGGCACGGACGTCATTCCCGCCAAACTGCCGTCGGCGCCGGCAAGGCCGATGCCGAGCCCCAACAGACCGAGCATGAACTGGATCATCAGAGCAAGAATCGCCCCGGCCAGGATGGCGCCCCAGGAAATGCGCCGCATCATGCCGATGGTCGCCGCGCCGCGCTCGCGCCCGAAGTCGCTCATGCGGCCGTCCCGGTAGCTCTTGTCGCGACCGACACCCGAAAGATCAGCGATCGTCGCCTCCCTCATCAAACCTGAACATTGCAGCGCTTGGCTTTCGCCCAGTCGCCCCGATGAAACCCTGTGGCCTCAGGCCACGCGCGCGGCCGCCCTCACCAGCCGAGAGCGACCCCCCGCGATTCGCGCGTCTTGCCGAGCATACCGCCGATGAGCGCGGCCGCCATCACCAGCACCAAGGCCAAGAAGGTCGAAAAGCAGTCGCCCGCGACGGTCTCGATCGCCGCCGCTCTGCTGCGCCGATCCCGGCGCAAAGCGCGATCGTTGGCCCTTTGCAAATCCTCAAGCCGCCGCTCGGCCACCGCCGCATCGATTCCTTCGATCCGGGCCAGCGTCGCGGCGGCGGTCGTCGCGGCGGCGACGCTCGCCGTCTCGTCGATCCCGGCTGTCAGCGCGCCAAACGCCACCTGCCGCTCGCGGCCCTCGCCAAGGCCAGCGCGATCGAGAAGAGTGTCGACGATGCGATGTCCCACCGCTTGCGCCGGACGCTGCGGCGCGGGGGCCGCAGACAGAGCCACCAGCGCCGGGCTGGCCATGCCGAGACCGTAGGCGACCACGGCGGGTGGACGCTGGCTGAACAACAGTACGACCAGGAGGAGCGCGGCGGCGAAGGTCAACAGACCATGCAGACCGGCGCTGCCGATGCCCGTCGCCCCGGCAAAGCGGGCCGCGGCAAATCCACCGATCCCCAGCCCGAACACCGCGCCGACCAGCGAGGCCAATCCGGCAGGGGTCAGCACCGCAGCGAGACCGATTGTCTCCGCCAGGGCGAGATCGCCGCGAACGATGCCGAAACCAAAAAGCGACAGGGTGAACTCGATCACCAAGGCGAGCAGCACGCCAGCGGCGATCGCGTCCCAGGCGATCGGCCGCTCGTTGAGCGGCGCGGCTGCGGGTTGCCACAAAGTGCGGTCCCTGGCGTTCAACGTCACAACACTTTCGTCCGCATCCGATAAAATCAAAACCGTGCTAGCGAACCCGAGGCGAAAACGCCAGCGCCAGCTCAACAGCCGGGTCCGCATCACCGTCGCCGACGACTCACTCGACAATGACCCGGCAATCTGATAACGGGGCGCATCTTGCGGGGAGGACGTCTTCGCGAGTTCTCATCAGCCATAGAATCCCCGCTCACAAAGCGCTACGAACGGAACACCCAGTGCAGGTACTCGTCCGCGACAACAATGTGGATCAGGCGCTCCGCGCTTTGAAGAAGAAGATGCAGCGCGAAGGCATCTTCCGCGAAATGAAAATGCGCAATTTCTACGAAAAGCCCTCGGAGAAGCGCGTTCGGGAGAAGGCCGAGGCCCTTCGCCGCGCCCGCAAACTGGCCCGCAAGCGCGCCCAGCGCGAAGGCCTGGCCAGCGGCGGCCGCGCGCACTAACGCACGAGCCCGAAAATCGGGGCCGATTGTCGGCAAAGCCCGATGCGTCGCTTCCATCAGTGAGAGCGACCTTTCTGCGTCCGATGGGACGCAGGGCGCTCCAGGCGTCATCCCGAATCGAACGTTGGTCGTGATCCTTCGGTCCGGTGTTTGTGTTGGCCGCGCGTTTGCGCCTGAGGATCTCCGCAAGGCCGGCCTTGTGGCAGTTTGTGTCACGAACCTCGCGAAGACCGCGCGGCGCGGCCACGCCATGCCGGCCCTTTCATATCGCGAAAGCATATGCGGCCGTACCGTGAAGGTGCCCGGACGCCGACGACTAGCCGCAATCGTGCGCGCGAAGCGCCAGCCCGGACTGAACGCCGCCGAGCTTCGCTGCAAAGCCGCGCCCGTCAGCACCGGATTTGATTGCGGCGTTCGATACTCGCGCTGCATCTATTGCAGAAAAGTCCCAATCGTCTCGACACTTAGAGCCAACGCGCCGTGGACGCATTCCAAATGTTCGTCGCTTGTGCGAGATAAACCAAGTCGTCACAACAAAACCGGTTGAAACTTCACCGATATGCGGAATTCTGATCGCCTCTCGACTGTCGCCGTCTCGTCGCAAACCGCCTTTGGCGGCGCCGTCAGAGGCCGTTCCGGCGCCATCCTTGCTACTGTTTTCGGCATGAGCCTCATCGCCGGCTGCCAGAGCGGACCGGACGTCGCCGCGATCCAGGCGATCTCGCTCGACGCAAATTCCGGGTCCGAGCAGAATCTCGGCTCATTGACCCAGACGGTGAACGCCCATCCCAATGATCCAGAGGCCTACAACGTGCGCGGCACCGCTTACGGCCGCGCCGGGCAATATGAAAACGCGATCGCCGACTTCAGCCAGGCGATCCAGATCGATCCGCAGTTCTATCAGGCCTATGCCAACCGGGCGCTGATCTATCGGCAGATCAGCCAACCGGCTCAGGCCGTCGCCGACTATCAGAAGGCGATCAGCATCAATCCGAATTACGAGCCGGCCTATGTCGGCCTCGGCAATGTCTACCGCCTGGCCGGCCGCAGCCGCCAGGCGCTGGCGCAATACAACAAGGCGATCCAGCTGACCAATTCGGATCCACGCGCCTATCACAATCGCGGCCTGCTCTATCAGCGCGACGGTCAGCAGCAACTGGCGATCGACGACTTCAGCCGCGCGATCTCGCTGCAGCCAAATGCTGCCGAGCCCTATTCGGCACGGGGCGTTTCCTATCTAGCGCTGAACGACGAAGACGACGCCTTCGAGGACTTCAACACCGCCCTGCGGCTGGACGGCACCAAGGCCGAATACTGGACCAATCAGGCGCTGGTCTACGAAAAGCGCGGCGACCGAAGCCGAGCCTATCGCTCCTATGCTCGCGCCGTGCAGCTCGATCCGAACTATCAGCCCGCTAAGGACGGCATCGCCCGCACCCATTGAGGCCGACGCTGGCGCCGCTTCGGCGGCGCCGACATCGTCCATCGTCTTATCCCTCGGCTGAGAACAGGCGCGCAGCAACCTCGTCCCAGCGCCGGGCAACGAAATCCGCTCCGGCACTGTAGAGGCTATCTTCAGCCGATGCCGGCGAGAGATGACTGCCGCCGACGAAGCCGAACGCGGTCATGCCGGCGGCCTTGGCGCCTATCACCCCATAGCGCGAATCCTCGATGACAAGACAACGCTCCGGCGCCGCCCCCATCATCGTGGCGGCATGGAGCACGAGGTCGGGCGCCGGCTTGCCGTTCTTGACGTCGTGGGACGAAAAGATCGCATCGTCGGCAAAATGGTCATCGAGCCCCGTGACCTGCAGGCTGTGGCGAATGCGTTCGTGATGAGACGATGAGGCGACACAGCGGGCGATCTTCGTGCCTGACAGAAACTCGCGAATGCCCGCCGTGCCCTCCAGTGACTCGGTGAAAAGATCCCGCGTCACCGGCCAGAATTCGCCGAGCCGCTCCTGCGGCAGGGCCCGGCCGGTCTCACGCTCGATCAGAGCGAGAATGTCCGCCTGCTTCATGCCGACGGCCTTGTCGACCATCGCATCGGTCACCTCGATGTCGCTGCGGGCATAGACCGCCTGCAGCGCGGCGCGCGCGAGCAGTTCTGAATCGACCAGAACCCCGTCGCAATCGAAGATCAAAAGATCGAACATGTCTCCCCCAGCCCGTCCAGGCGCATCGCCACGCGCCATGCGAACGCGCTTATCTCATCCGGGACCGCACCGCGCTTTGCGAACGCTCATCATGGTTGGCGTCCAAACGCAATGCCTTACGTCGAACAGCGATGCATCACCTCCCGGGCGAAACAATCGGAGCGCGAGCCCCCCCTGACCGGCGATGAAACGCACGACCGGCGCTCTTGCGGTCAGCGCAGAAGTTCGCGCAACAGGCGGCCGACCTCGAGCCGCCGTTCGAGTTGCGGCATATGCCCCGTCGCCGCAAAGAGATGCAGCGCGACATGGGGCGCCAGGCCGAAGGCGTGGCGGCTGGCGATGATCCTGTCCGCCTCGCCGACGATCAGCTTCACCGGACAGCCAAGGCCGGCAAGCTCGCCACGCACCGAAAAGCTCTGGGCGCCCCCGACGAAGAGGCGTTCGGCCAACCGGCTCTGGGCCGCCGCGAGGCGACCGTCGGCGCGGCTGCGCGTGACCGAGCGCACGAATGCATCCGAGAGCACGCGCGGATCGAAAACGAGTTCACCCATCCAGGCGCGAATCGGCGCCTCTTCGGTCGCCGCGGCGAAACCCTTGATAAAACCGGCATGGACGTCAGGACCGAGCCCGGCCGAGGCGATCAGAAGCAGCGAACGGGTTTCGATCGCCGTCCCGGCGGCCACCGCCGCCGCCACCGCACCGCCGAGCGAATGGGCAACGAGATGGGCACTGGTGACGCCAAGCGCCGTCAGGCTCGCTTCGACCGCCGCGACAAGATCGGCAAAGCCTGCCGCAGCGACATCGACCGAGCCGCCATGGCCGGGCAGATCGACGCCGAGCACCGGAACGCCCTCGGGGATTTCCGCCAGGAGCGGGCGCCACGAGCCCAGCTCGGCACCGAAGCCATGCAGAAGAACGACCGGGACACCGGTCCCCTCGCGCATCCAGACGGCGTGGAGCGGGCCGGCGTCCGGGGCCGGAGCCGCCGGCTCGGCCGGCATTAAGGACGCACGAGCCTTCGAGGCCGGTGGCACCGGCTGGCGATCGGCGGATTGGGTCAAAGCCGCTCCCGCGCCTTTGGCCGTCGCGGCCGCTTCGACATCCTCGCGCTGGATACGGCCTTTCGGGCCACTGCCCGTCAGAGCAGCGAGATCAAGGCCGGCCTCGCGCGCCAGCCGGCGCGCCAGCGGCGTTGCGCGCACGCCATGGCCGACCGCGCCGTTTAGCGCCTTCTGCGGGCGCTCTTCGGCGGCCGGGGCCAAGCGGCCGCTCGGCGCGGCCGCATCCGGCGAGGCTTCGGCCTTCGCCGGATGCGCCGGCTCGACCGCCTCGGCTTGCGGGGCCTCGTCAGATCCGGCACCGGCAGACCCAGCATCCGGCACTGCCTCTCCGTCGCCATAGATCCAGCCCACGGCCTGACCGACCGGAATGTCGGCATCGGCGTCGGTCTTAACCCGTCGCAAGGTGCCGTCCGCCGGCGCGTCGACCTCCATCGCCGCCTTGTCGGTCTCGATCTCGAACAAGGGCGCGCCCTTTGCGACCGTGTCCCCGTCGGCGACGAGCCAACGCGAGATGCGCCCGGTCGCCATATCCATGTCGACCTTCGGCAGAATGACTTCCGTCGGCATCGCTCAGCGCTCCTTTCGCACCAGCTGACGCACGGCTGCGATGATATCCGGCACCTGCGGCACCACGGCCTTTTCGAGCTCGGGATTGTAGGGGATCGGCGCTTCGGCACCGCCCAGCCTGAGGATCGGCGCGTCGAGATAGTCGAAGGCCTCGCTTTCGGCGACCATCGCGGAAATTTCCGCGCCGACGCCGAGGGTTTTGACGCCCTCATAGACGCAGACCAGACGGCCGGTCTTCATGACGCTCCGGATGATCGTCTCGCGATCCATCGGCCGAACGCTGCGCAGATCGACGACTTCGAGGTCGATCCCCTCCTCGGCCAGCTTCTCGGCGGCATCGAGCGCCTTGTGCACCATGATCGACGAGGCGACGACGGTCGCGTCGGGGCCCTCGCGGCGCACCAGGGCCTTGCCGATCGGCACGGTGTAGTGGCCCTCGGGAACCTCGCCCTTCATCTTGTAGAGGATCTTGTGCTCGTAGATCATCACCGGATCGGGGTCTTCGATCGCGGCGAGCAGCATGCCCTTCGCATCGTAGGGGGTCGCCGGCTGCAGCACCTTCAAGCCCGGCACATGGCCGAGCCAGGCCTCCAAGCTCTGGGAATGCTGAGCGGCGGCGCCGGTGCCCGAGCCCGCCGGAAAGCGCATGACGAGCGGCACGCTGACCGCACCGCCGAGCATGAAGCGCAGCTTGGCCGCCTGATTGACGATCTGCTCCATCGCCAGCGTGGCGAAGTCGGAGAACTGGAATTCGTAGATCGGCCGCATGCCGGTCAAGGCCGCGCCGACGGCAACGCCGGCCCCGCCGAGCTCGGCGATCGGCGTGTCGATGATCCGGTCGTCGCCGAAGCGATGGACGAGATCGCCCGTCACCTGAAAGGCGCCGCCATAGACGCCGACGTCCTCTCCCATCAGGAAGACACGCTCATCCCGTTCCATGGCGATGGCGATCGCCTCCTGGATCGCCTGCGCGTAGCTGAGTTCCCGGCCGGCTGTCTTCGCCTCGCTCATCGTTCCTCCCTGCGGCCGTTGCGGCGCATTCATCATCTCGCGGCGCGGCCTTCGCTCTAGGGCGCCCTGCGTCTTATCGGACGCAGAAAGGTCGCTCTCACCCTTTGAATCGACCCATCGGGCTTTGCCGAAAATCGATTCCGATTGTCGGGCCGATGCTCTAGCCCCAGTCGCCGCTGGTCATCATCGGTTTCGTCGCAAGACCGTGCCATCAGCGGGATCTGCGGCAGCGCAGTCAATCGCTGTAGACGTAGCGAGTCGCCTCGGACGGATCGGGCATCGGACTCGCCTTGGCGAATTCGATGCCGTTGGCGATCTCAGTCTCGACGCTGTCTCGGATTGCGGCGATACCCGCCTCGTCAAGAATGCCGTAGTCCTTCAGCTCGGTCTCGAAGCGGCCGATCGGATCCTTCGCCACCCACTCGGCGATCTCCTCCTTGGTGCGATAGCGGTTGCGATCGCTCTTGGAGTGGCCGCGATGGCGGTAGGTCTTGCATTCGACGAGGCTCGGCCCCTCGCCGGCCCGCGCCCGCTTGGTCGCGACATGGACCGCCTCGGCGACGGCGGAGATCGAATTGCCGTCGACGGTGACGCCCGGCATCGCATAGGCGACGGCGCGCTCGGCGATGTTGGCGACGGCGGTGGAGCGCTCGGTCGAGACCGACATGCCGTATTTGTTGTTCTCGCAGACGAAGATCACCGGCAGCTTCCAGATCGCCGCCATGTTCAGCGACTCGTGGAAGGCGCCCTCGTTGTTCGCGCCATCACCAAAGAAGCAGACGACGACGTCCTTGCGCTTTTGCATCTTCATCGACAGCGCCGCGCCGACGGCGATCGGCAGGCCGCCGCCGACGATGCCGTTGGCGCCGAGATTGCCCTTGGTGACGTCGGCGATGTGCATCGAGCCGCCACGGCCGCGGCAATAGCCGGTCTCCTTGCCGAAGAATTCGGCGAACATTCGGCCAACCTCGGCCCCCTTGGCGATACAGTGGCCGTGACCGCGATGGGTCGAGGTGATCTGATCGGTGTCGGACAGCGCCAGGCATGAGCCGACAGCGCTCGCTTCCTGCCCGATCGACAGATGCATGGTGCCGTGGATGAGGCCGCGCATGTAGCTCTCCTCCGCGCCCTCCTCGAAGCGGCGAATGAGATACATCTGGCGCAGCGCCGTCTTCAGCGTCTCCGGCGAGAACTGGCGGAAGGCGAAGGGGCGGTTGTCACCGGAAAGCGGCGCGATCGTCTCGGCGGCAGTGCTGGACATGGGTCGCGGATCCTTTCTCGACATCGAGGCAAGGGAGAAGCGACGGGCGCGAGCATCAAGGCCCGCGCCCGCGATGGTCGCGGAAGCAAATGTTCGGGCGCCCGGCGGCCAGGCGACATCCGTCGTCGCTAGAGCGCCCTGCGTCCTATCGGACGCAGAAAGGTCGCTCTAACCCTTTGAATCGACGCATCGTGCTTACCGAAAATCGGAATCGATTTTCGGGCCGATGCTATAGAGCGAGGAGGTCACGAACCGACCGTCGGCCTGATCGAGCCGCTGGCGAATCTGCGTCACCACCATCGAATCGTCAGGCTGGCAATTGGCATAGGTCAGCTTCTCGCCGGCCTTGATCGGCCGCGTCGCCTTGGCGCGTTCGGCAAGCCCCAGCGGCAGAGCACCCGCGTCGCGGGCCTCAGCCCAGGTCATGGCAAAGCCGCGATAATCGTATTCGCCGATCTTGCCGAGGCTCGCGCCGGGCTCGATGTCGCGCTTGGCGACGGCGACGCATTCGGCGACCGGATGGTCGACCGGCGTCATATCCGGCTGGCCCTTGAGCACGGTGCGGATCGCCGACAGCGGCACTTCCAGGCTGGTCAGATGATAGGGGCGGAAGATCGTATAGCACGGGCCAGGGCCGACCTTGAGGTCGGTCATGCGCTCCAGCACGCGCGGATGACGCGGCTTGACGATGCAGAAGACGCCGGGGGCAACGCCCTTGCCGATCGAATAGTCGACACAGCCCGCCTTCGACAGCACACCGCCATCGGCCTTGGTGCACAGAACCTGAGCGAGCTCATCGCGGGTGGCCGCCGGCCCATGCATGCCTGGCACGTCCGGCACGAGGCCGGTGGCGTTGGCGACGGCGACCATCTCGATCATCGTCTTCGAACCGTCGACAAATTCGACGAGCATGCGGGCATTCATGTTGCGCCGCCGTGCCTCGTCCTCATAGGCGTCCGGGGTGGCGTCGAACTTCAGCGGATTGTTCTTCCCCTTGCCGGCGCAGACGACGTCGAAGCCGAGCGCCTGGGCAAAGCCCATGATCTCGATCGTCGCCGCCGGCTCGTCGCCTGCCGCGCCGGTGTAAATGACGCCGGCCTTCGCCGCCTCCTCGCGCAGATGCCGGCCGATGGTGATGTCGGCCTCGACGTTCAGCATGACGACGTGCTTGCCGTTTCGAAAGGCTTCGAGGGCGATCAGAGTGCCGACATTCGGATTGCCGGTGGCATCGATGACCACCTGCACGCGGCCGGAGCCGCAGAGCGCCTGATAGTCTTCGGTCAGCGCCACCTTGCCGCTCTCGACCGCCGCATCGATGTCGCTGGCCGTCGTCGCCTTGACAATGTCGCCTTCGGACCAGCCCGCCAGCGCCAGCGCGGCACGGGCCGCGTCCATGTTGACTTCCGACAGCGCGCCGAGGCGAACGCCCGGCATCAGCATCATCTGGACGACCATGTCGGTGCCCATCTGGCCCGCACCGGCAAGGCCGACGACGATTTCGCCGTTTGCGTCCGCATAGGCCTTCAGCTCGGCGGCCAATCCCACATTTGCGATCTGCATCAACGATTCCTCCCCCGGGATCGGTCGCCACCGCCCCGTTTTCAGCCGCACATTCTAAAACAATTGTATTCTTGTCAATACACTTGTTCATAGACGGCCATCAAGGACGTTGGCAAAGCGCGGCGCAGAACGCCACGCTGCGCCATCGCAGACGAGCTCAAATGCAGGAAGATATCGGCCCGCTGCAGACGATCAGTTGGCAGGCGCGGCCGGGCAACTCGGTGCCTTGCGATAGCTGAGGCTCGCCAGCGTCGCCTTCAGGGCATAGCCGTCGAATTTCAAAATCTGGTCGCCGGTCACGCCGTTTTCATAGAGCGTATAGACGGTCTCGAAGACCGGCAGGCCGTTTTCATTGCTGTCGGTGTTGTAATAGGATTCGGTGATCCGCCACGCCTTCAGCCCCTTCAATCGCGCGGCGATAGCAGCCGGCTTGTCCGCGGACGGATCGGCGGGATCGGTCGGCGCGAGTTCGCGGGGATTGGCCGTCGGCGCTTGTGCTGCGGTGCCAGCGCCCGCGTCATCTGGAGCATCGCCATCATCGCCCGGCCGCACCGGGACGGCCGCACCGTCGTCATCGTCGCCGCCGGGGACAGGGGCCTGATCCGGCGAGATGGCCAAACCGCCGGCGTCATCGTCCGGCGCAGCCGCAGCGGCCTTGTCCGGCGATGATTTTGACATGGCGGCTTGATGCATCCCATAGCCGGCGATCTCTTTGGCGACCTCCGCCGGGCTCATCGGGGTGATGACCACGGTGCTCGTCGTGTGTTTCTCGGCGTCGGAATCCCCTTGAAAAACCGGGGTTTCCATAATCGGTACACCGGCTTTGGCGGCGGCGATCACCGACTCGGTGTGATGCAGCGGAAATTTCGATTTCACCAGTGTGACCCGGCGCTTTTCCGGCTCGTCGTAGGAGACGATTGTCTTGTCGCCCTTAGTCACCGCCTCGCCCTTGGTCGTGCTGTCCGGCACCGAATCGACGAAGCTTTTGGAATCGAAATCAAACCGCTTGCCGTCCCGGCTTTCCTTCAACCGGATCTGCTGATCGGTGACGACCAGATCGCTGTCGCGCAAAAAGCGTGCGACGAAGCGATAATCGATGCCGGACATCACACAGTCCGGAAGGCTGAAGGCGATGGCGATACGACCGTCGACGCCGACAAGCTGGTCGGCCGGAGCAGCGAGTTCGACCTGATAGACCGCCCGATGCGGGACCAGCCTCGCCAAGGGTTCACCGCGTGCGGTCACCGCCGTGCCGAGCGTCGTCAGCAAGCCCAGCGAGGCAGCGCGCAGCACACCGGCGCGAGGAGCAAAAAAACCGCCGAATTCCCGCATGACGTCGCGTCTGATCATCAAGATCGATCTTTCACTTGGAGTGAGGATCGGCTACCGATCGCCCGTTATCGGGCGTCCCAGCGCTCCTTGGTGGTCCGCTCTTCGCGACCCCCGTGTTCTTTGGTCCTATTCGCGTCAGAAGAGGAAGACAACATCATGGCCGACACGATCGAAAGCCGGCTGGAGGCTGCCGGCGTCACGCTGCCGCAGGCTGCCGCGCCCGCCGCAAATTATGTTCCGGCCGTCACCTTCGGCTCGATCCTCCAGACCTCCGGTCAGTTGCCGATGGACAACGGCGCCCTCGCCGTGACCGGCACGCTCGGCGCCAATGTCGATCTCGAGGCAGGTCAGCGGGCGGCCAAGCTGTGTGCGATCAACATCTTGGCCCAGGCCAAGACCGCGCTCGGCGGTGATCTCTCGCGGATCAAGCGGCTGCTCAAGCTCACCGTCTTCGTCGCCAGCGCCCCGACCTTCACCGATCAGCACAAAGTAGCCAACGGCGCCTCCGACTTCATGGTCGAGATCCTCGGCGATGCCGGGCGCCACGCCCGTTCAGCCGTCGGCGTACCGGCTCTGCCGCTCGGCGCCGCCGTCGAGATCGAAGCCCTGTTGGAGATCGCGTAACCGTGAGCCTCATCTATAAAGGGCCGTTCCGCTGGCTGGTGGAGCGGCCGATCGCCCATCGCGGCCTGCATGACAGCAATCGTGACATCCCCGAGAACTCGATTCCGGCAGCGCTCGCGGCGATCGCCGCGGGCTATGCGATCGAATGCGACGTGCAAATGTCCGCCGACGGCACGCCGCATATCTTCCACGACGGGACGCTGAACCGGATGACCGGTCGCCATGCCGCCTTCGCGACGCTGTCCGACAACGAGCTCGCCGGCCTGACTCTCGGCCGCACCACCGCCACCATCCCGACGCTGGAGCGGTTCCTATCGCTAGTCCATGGCCAGGTGCCGCTGGTGGTCGAATTGAAGGGCGGCGAAAAGAACCGCGATCCGGATTACTTCGCCCGGGTCAAACCGCTGATCGACGCCTATCCGGGCCCCTTGGCGCTGATGTCCTTTGAATCCTGGCTGATCGACCAGATGCTCGCCGACCGTCCCGTCAACCGGCCGATCGGCCTGACCGCCAATGGCAGCCGTGCCGGCGTGCTCGCCACCCACCGGTCGGTCTTCGAGCGCGGCTGCGACTTCGTCTCCTACGACGTCCACGATCTGCCCAATGTCTTCGTCGACTGGGTGCGTCTTGAGCGCAAGGCGCCGGCAATCTCCTGGACGGTGCGCAACGAGGCCGAGGTGCAGGTCAGCGGCCTCCATGCCGACCAGATCACCTTCGAGGACTTCGCGCCGCAGCTCTGACGGCTTGCGTTGTGGCGAAGAAGGTTTACCTCTTTCGCCATGACGCAAGAGCGAAGAGCCTTGGAACGGGCGATCACGATCCGGGTGGCCGATTCCATCGCCGCGGTCGACGCCGCGTTGTGGGATCGGCTCGCCGATTGCGACGCAGCGGACGCGTCGTCCTTGCCCCGTCTGGCGCCCGCCAATCCGTTTCTCTCCCATGCGTTTCTCAAAGCCCTCGAAGACGCGGGCTGCGCCGGCGAGCGCGCCGGCTGGCTGCCCCAGCATCTGATTGTCGAAGACGAAGCGGGCGCGATCGTCGCGGTCGCCCCCGCCTATCTGAAATCCCACAGCCAGGGCGAATACGTCTTCGATCACGGCTGGGCCGATGCCTTCGAGCGCGCCGGCGGCGCCTATTATCCGAAGCTGCAGATGTCGGTGCCGTTCACGCCGGTGACTGGTCCGCGGCTTCTGGCCAGTAACGGTCCGGCGGCCAACGAGCGCCGGCAGGCGCTGGTGGCGGGCGCCAGGGCCTATCTCTCGCAGACCGGCCTGTCTTCGGTCCACGCCACCTTCCTTACCGAGGCCGATCTTGCGGCGATGCGCGAGGCCGGCTGGCTGCACCGGATCGACCAGCAGTTCCATTTCTTCAATCGCGGCTATCAGAGCTACGACGATTTTCTCGCCACCCTTGCCTCGCGCAAACGCAAGGCACTGAAGAAGGAACGGCGCGAGGCGCTCAGCGCCGATATCAGCGTCGAATGGCTGACGGGCGCTGACCTCAGCGAAGCCGCCTGGGACGCCTTCTTCACCTTCTACATGGACACCGGCAGCCGCAAATGGGGTCGCCCCTATCTCAACCGCCGCTTCTTCTCGCTAATCGGCGAACGGTTGGCGGACCGCATCCTCCTGGTGATGGCGAAACGCGCGGGGCGCTACATCGCCGGCGCGCTGAACTTCATCGGCGCCGACGCGCTCTACGGCCGCAACTGGGGCTGCATCGAAGACCACCCCTTCCTGCATTTCGAGCTGTGCTACCATCAGGCCATCGATTTTGCGATCGCCCACCGCCTCGCCGTCGTCGAAGCCGGCGCCCAGGGCCAGCACAAGATCGCACGCGGTTACGAGCCGGTGACCACCCACTCGGCCCACTTCATCGCCCATGCGGGCCTGCGCCGCGCGATCGAGGACTATCTCAAATCCGAGCGGCACGAAGTCGAGCATGTCAGCGAGATCCTCGGCGAGCACACACCCTTCAAACGGGGATAAGGCGGTCGGAGACGATCTATCAGCGGCATGCCCCCGGCAGTCGACGTAAACCGCGCTCGCCGCGGTTGAAGATGGCGCTCATGACCCCGACGTTTCCGGGCTCACGGAAGCTGCTCTTCCTCCTCAGCGTCCTGTTCTTCGATCGGGATGTCCCGGCCGATCAGGCGCTCGCCGTCCTTCTTGCCGTCAAACGCATTGTCCGTCCGCTCGACGGCATTGCCGACGAGATCGGGGCTGTCGGCGTCGTGACGCTTGTCCGGACTGGTCTTCGACATGGCGCATCCTCCGCGATACCGCTGTGGTGACACATAAGCGCCAAGCCGGCGGAAACGTTCCGTCGGCTGCCAAGCGGCGGCCGCGTTGCTGTCCATGACTGTCAAACGGCCCAAAGCTTACCCTCAAACAGCGCCGAGATGGATTTAGCGCCATCGAGAGTTCGGTCATGCCGGCGCCTCTTCCCGAACGCCGTTTCCTCAGCGCCGTCGCCCTCAGCCCGCCTGGCGACGTTTGTAGGGCAGATACCAGTCGACGAAGGCGCCGATGCCCGCTTCGACGCTGGTGCTCGGCGCATAGCCGAGCTCGGTCTTGATGGCGTCGACATCGGCAAAGGTGTCTTCGACGTCGCCGATCTGCATCGGCTGCAATTCGATGACCGCCTTCTTGCCGAGCGCCGCCTCCAGCACCTCGACATAGCGCTTGAGTTCAACCGGATTGCCGTTGCCGATGTTGAAGATGCGGAACGGCGCGGCGCTGGTGGCCGGATCCGGGTGGACGGGATCGAAAGCCGCATTGCGCGGTGCGATGCGGTCGCTCGCCCGCACCACGCCCTCGACGATGTCGTCGACATAGGTGAAGTCGCGGCTGTGGCGACCGTAATTGAACAGCGCGATCGGCTCGCCGGCCATGATCTTTTCGGCGAAGGAATAATAGGCCATGTCCGGCCGGCCCCAGGGGCCGTAAACGGTGAAGAAGCGCAGCCCCGTCACCGGCAGATCGAAGAGGTGGCTGTAGGCATGGGCCATCAGCTCGTTGGAGCGTTTGGTGGCGGCATAAAGCTGGATCGGGTGATCGACGCCGTCATGCTCGCTAAACGGCACCTTGCGATTGGCGCCATAGACGCTGGAGGAGCTGGCGAAGGTCAGATGCGGCACCTTGGCGTGGCGGCAGACTTCCAAAATATTGGCAAAGCCGACGAGATTGCTCTGCACGTAACTTTCGGGATTTTGCAGCGAATAGCGCACGCCGGCCTGCGCCGCGAGGCTGATCACCCGGTCGAAGGGCCTCTCGGCAAACACCCGATCCAGCGCTGCACGGTCGGCCAGATCGGCCTCGATAAAGGTGAAGTCGCAGCCGGTTTCGGCCTTCAGCCGCGCAAGTTCGGCGAGTCGGTCGCGCTTCAGCTGCGGGTCGTAATAGGCGTTAACGACATCGAAGCCGACGACGGAGTCGCCCCGGGCGAGAAGCTTGCATGCGGTGTGAAAGCCGATGAAGCCGGCAACGCCGGTGAGAAAGACATGCTGAGACATGGGAGCGTCTTAAGTCCTGCGCCAAGTGAATCAAAGCGGCTTTTTCGGCATGACGTTTTGCGGACAGCATCGGCACGGCCGTCATACATCCCGCATACATCCCGGCGCGATCACCCGCTGGAAAGCGCGGCGGTCATCCTCTGCAAAGACGGCCAGGTGATCGCCGAATGCGCGGCCAGGCACTCGATCATCGCCGCCGTCACGGACCAGGCCGTTTCGTCATGCTGGAGATGGTGGGTCAGAAGGCCGATCGGCTCGGGCGATCCGGCCAGGCGTTCAGCCAGCAGCGCCGCCAGGCGCGCATCCGCCTCGTCGGCCGTGAGGCCGCGCGGATCGCGCCAGTTCATCACGTCGAGACGGGTGTTGAGCTCGGCAAGGCCGTCGATACCGGTGGGCTTGGCCGGGCCATAGACCGACAGGATGGAAAACCCGAGCTGCGGCAAGATACGGCGCGCCGACGCACCGATCCGGTTCCAGGGCGGGACGAAGACCGGCAGGAAGCGGCCCGCAAACAGCCTTCCCAGCGCGGCCCGCCCGGCGACGATTTCATCGGCCATCATGCCGGCCGGCCGGTGCTCGCCGAATTCGGCGCGCTTTTCGCCATCCAGCGCATGATTGCGATGGGCATGGCCGTGGAGCAGAATCGTGACGCGGGTCTCGGCAGCCAGCCGGTCGGCGAGTGCCGGGTCGAGCCCCTCGGGAATGACCGCCAGCCCCAGGGGGGCGGCTGACGCCCGCGCCAATGCCAGGAGCCGTTCCAGCGCCGGCGTCACCTGTCGCGCATCGTCGTCCCGCCACCACAGCGCGGCCGTGCGCCCCGCGTCGGCGAGCGTGTCGAGGGCCTCGCGCGAACGGGAAAACGCCATGGCGCTCATGCCGCCTTCGCCTGCAGCTTATCGCCGAGGAGTTGCGCCACCCGGTCGAGCCCGGGCTCGGGCGAAAATTTCTCTCTGACGCGTCTCTCGCCGGCCTCCGCCAGCCGCGTGGCGAGCAGCGGATCGTCCATCAGGCGCGCCATCGCGGCGGCCAGCGCCTTCGGATCACGCTCTTCGACCAACAGGCCGGTTTCGCCGTCGATGACGAGTTCGGGAATCGCCGAGACCTTGGTCGAGACGACCGGCAGCCGGTGGGCCTGCGCCTCCATCAGAACGTTTGGCAAGCCGTCGCGGTCGCCCGAGCGGGCAATGCGCGAAGGCAGGACGAAGAGATCGGCCTTGGCCAAAAGATCGAAGACATGCGCGCGCTCGCGGCTGCCATGCCAGGTGACGCGATCGCCGATTCCGGCCTTGTCCGCCCGCGCCGCCAGCGCCTTGGCGAGCACACCGCCGCCGACATGGTCGAAATGCCAGTCGCGATCGGCAAGCCGCACCAGCGCCCGGATCAGGTCGCCATAGCCCTTCTTTTCCACCGCCCGGCCGATCGAGACGATCCGATAGGGACGCCGGCCGTCGTAGGGTACGCGCTGCGGCGGCTTAATTCCGGAGAGATCGAGCCCGTGATAGACCAGCTCGACCGCCTGCGGCCGGCTCGCCAGCGACTGGAGATAGGCGAGATTGGTCCTGGTGCAGGTCACGCCGAAAGCCGCCGAATCGAGCTTTTCGGCAAGCTCCCAAGGCTCTGACGTCCAAATGTCCTTGGCATGGGCCGAGAACGACCAGCCAAGGCCGAGGATCGTCGCGGCATAGCGGGCGACCGAGGCTGGCGTGTGAAGATAATGGGTGTGGATCCAGCCGACGTCTTCAGGAAGCTCGGCCGCGAGTACGCAGGCCTGACCAAAGCGGCGATGCCGGTTGGCGGTGTTGTCGCGCTTGAGATCGACCTGAAACAGCCCCTCGGCGTCTGCATAACCTGCCTGGCGCGCCGCAAACTCCCGGCCGCGCTTCACCCGCGCCGGGTCGTCCTTCAGATATTCCGGCAGATAAAGCACCGGCGCCTTGATCCGCCGATGCACCGGATGGACCTTCGTCTCGCCGGGCTGGCGCAGGGAGACGATCAGTTGATCGAGACCGCGGTCCTGGAGCCCGGCGATCTCCTGGGCGATGAAGGTCTCGGACAGGCGCGGATAGCCCTTGACCAGAATTGCGACCCGGCCCTGCATGATGCGTGTCCCGTCCTGATTTATCGACCCGCGCCAGGCATGGCGCAGCGCGTTTGACGATCGCCTGCGCGGAGCCTGTGATTAGGCGAGACCGGCGCAAGCGGCAAGTCGCGGCGGCGGCTGGCCGAAGGCCGGGCTTTTCGGCCAGCGACCGCTGCGGGCAAACAGCCTTACGGCGCTTTGCCCGCGATTGACAAAAATCCGGCGTAACCGCTTACTGCCGCTCATATTGTTCGGAAGGAGTGGGCAATGCCGCGAAGGCAGGGATCAAGCGCCGAGCGTTGCGGTGCGCCGCGCGGCAGCGTCCCTGCGGTGCTTGCCGGCTTGATGCGGCTGATCCCGGCGCTCGCGACCGCTGTGGCCCTGTTCACCGGCCGACACTCCGCCCTCGCGCAATCGCCGCCCGAACCGCCATCGCTCGCCGCCGAAGTCGCCAAGGGCGAGCTGCCACCACTGGTGGACCGACTGCCTCAGGATCCACGGGTGCTGCCCGTCGACAGCCCCTGCCGCGCCGATCAACTCGGCGGTACGCTCAACATGCTGGGCGGCAGCGCCAAGGACACGCGGATCCTGCCGGTCTTCGGCTATGCCCGGCTCGTCGGCTACGACACCCGCTACCGCATCGTTCCGGACATTTTGAAAAGCTTCGACGTCGAACAGGGTCGGATCTTCACCTTTCACCTGCGGCCGGGGATGAAATGGTCGGATGGCGTGCCGTTCACCTCGGAGGACTTTCGCTATTTCTGGGAGGACATGGCGAAAAACCCGAAGATCGCCAAATTCGGGATTCCGCCCGAGCTGATGGTCGACGGCGAAGAGCCGGTGGTGACCTTCCCGGACCAATATACGGTCCGCTACGCCTGGACGAAGCCCAATCCGGGCTTCCTCGCGTCGCTCGCCGCGGCCGTGCCCTTCGATATCTATCGGCCGGCCCACTATCTGAAAAAGTTCAATCCGAAATATACCGACCCCAAGGAGGTCGAGGCCAAGGTCGAGGAGGCGGGCCAGCGCAACTGGGTGGCGCTGCACTTCAAGAAGGACCGGGCGCAGCGCAACGACAATCCTAAAATGCCGACCCTGCAGCCCTGGATGCTGGTCACCAAGCCACCGTCGGAACGGCTGATCTTCAAGCGCAATCCGTACTTCTTCCGAGTGGATCGCGAGGGCCGCCAACTGCCCTATATCAGCGAGGTCGCGCTGACGATCGCCAATCCCGGCCTGATCCCGGCCAAAGTCGCCAATGGCGAATCCGACCTCCAGGCGGCCTATCTTGCCTTTGCGAACTATCCGTTTCTCAAGCGCGGCGAGACGCGCTCGCATTACGAGGTACGCCGCTGGAAATCCGGCCGCGGCTCGCATGTCACACTCTTTCCGAACCTCAACGCCAAGGATCCGGCCTGGCGCAAACTGCTGCAGACGGCGGATTTCCGCCGCGCTTTGTCACTCGCCATCAACCGCGAAGACATCAACAAGGCAATCTTCTACGGCCTCGCCGAGCCCGGCGGAAACACCGTGTTGCCCGGCTCGCCGCTCTATTCCAAAGATCTGCGGTCGATGTGGAGCACCTATGATCCCGCGCGCGCCAATCAGCTGCTCGATCAGCTCGGCCTGAAACGCGAGAGGCCGGGCGGGCTGCGCCTTCTTCCCGACGGCCGCGAGATGCGCCTCGTCGTTGAGACCGCAGGCGAGAGCCGCGAACAGACCGACGTTCTGCAGCTGGTGCGCGACGACTGGGAAAAGATCGGCATCGAGCTGTTGATCCGCGAATCCCAGCGCGAAATCTTCCGCAACCGCATCAAGGCCGGCTCGACGTTGATGTCGGTCTGGTCTGGCCTCGACAACGGCCTGCCGACCCCGGACACCGATCCAGCCGAGATCGCCCCATCGACGGCCGAACAGATGGAATGGCCGGGCTTCGGTATGTGGGTTGAGACCCACGGCACCGGCGGTGACAAGCCGCAAGATACCCAAGCCCTGAAACCGCTCCTGAAACTGATCGCGCTGCGAAAGGCCTGGATAGATTCGCTCGACGAAGCGGAGAAGACGACGATCTGGCACGAGGCGCTGAAGATCTTCGCCAATCAGGTCTATACAATCGGCATCGTCTCCGGCGTCGATCAACTCGTGGTCGTTTCCGATAAGCTGAAGGGCGTGCCCGAGCGCGGCGTCTACAATTTCGATCCGGGAGCGTTTTTCGGCATGTATCACCCGGACAGCTTCTATTTCGCCTGCCCGGCGGTCGACACCGCGGACAAAGGCGAGTGATCCGCTATCTCGCCCAACGGCTGATGACGATGGCGATGACGCTGGTGGCGATCAGCGTGCTGGTCTTCACCATCATCCAGCTGCCGCCCGGCGACTATCTGACCAGCTACATCGCGGAGATCGAGGCCCAGGGCGAGCAGGTCACCGCCGACAAGATCCAGTTTCTGCGGGAGGAATACGGCCTCGACAAGCCGGTGTGGCAACAATATCTGGTCTGGGTGACGGGCCTGGCCCACGGCGATCTCGGCTATTCCTTCGAATACAATCAGCCGGTCGCCGACGTCGTCGGCGAGCGCATGCCGCTGACGCTGCTGCTCAACGCCGCGACCGTCCTGTTCATCTATCTGGTGTCGTTTCCGATCGGCATCTATTCGGCCACCCACCAATATAGCTGGAGCGACCATGGCCTGTCGTTTCTGGGCTTCCTCGGCCTCGCGACGCCGAACTTCCTGCTGGCGTTGATCCTTCTCTATCTCGCCAATGTCTGGTTCGGTACCTCGGTCGGCGGGCTGATGGCGCCGGAATATATCGACGCGCCCTGGTCGATGGCAAAACTCGGCTCGGTTCTCGCCCATCTCTGGGTGCCGGTGGTGGTGATCGGGACGGCGGGCACCGCCGGCATGATCCGGCGGCTGCGGGCCAATCTCCTCGACGAGCTGCACCGGCAATATGTCGTCACCGCCCGGGCCAAGGGCCTGTCGGAGCGCCGCATCCTGTTCAAATATCCGCTGCGCATGGCGCTCAATCCGTTCATCGCCGATCTCGGATCGATCCTGCCGCAGATCGTCTCCGGCTCGGTGATCATCTCGGCGGTGATGAGCCTGCCGACCACCGGTCCGATGCTGTTGTCGTCGCTGAGAAGCCAGGACATGTATCTCGCCGGCTCGTTCCTGATGTTCCTTGCCTTGCTCACCGTGGTCGGGATGTTCGTCTCGGATCTTCTCTTGGCGCTGCTCGATCCGCGCATCCGGCTTGGGATGACGAACACCCGATGAGCCAGATCCCGCATTTCATCTCGACCGAGCCGTTCGACGCCGAGGCGACGGTCGCCGCCGGGTCGATGGTCTCGGAACGCTATGCGAAAGCCTCGCAGGCGCGGCTGATCTGGTGGCGGTTCCTGCGCCATCGGCTGGCGGTGGTGAGCCTGGCGTTTCTGGTGCTGAGCTACGGCTCGATCCTCTTCGTCGAGTTTCTTGCCCCTTACGATCTATCGACCCGGCACACCGACGATATCTTCGCGCCTCCCCAACCGGTCCATCTCTTTCACGACGGAAAACTCGTCGGCCCCTTCGTCTATCGGCTGCATTACAGCCTCGACATGGACACACTGAAGCGGACCTATCGCGAGGACGAAAGCACGCCGCTGCCGCTTCGCTTCTTCTGTTCCGGCACGCCCTATTCCGTCTGGGGGTTATTCATCGCCGACACGCACCTCGTCTGCCCGCCGAACGGGGGCACCCTCTTCCTGCTCGGCACCGATCGCCTCGGCCGCGACATGCTCTCGCGCATCATCTACGGCGCCAGGATCTCGCTGACGATCGGCCTTGTCGGGGTCACGCTGTCCTTCATCCTCGGCATCACCATCGGCGGCCTTGCCGGCTATTTCGGCGGCTGGGTGGACGCGACGGTGCAGCGGATCACCGAAATCCTGCGCTCACTGCCGGAATTGCCGTTGTGGCTGGCGCTGTCGGCCGCCCTGCCACTGACCTGGAGCCCGCTGCTGGTCTATTTCGGGATCACGCTGATCCTGGCGCTTCTCGACTGGCCGGGGCTGGCCCGCGCGGTGCGTTCGAAACTGTTCGCGCTGCGCGAGGAGGATTTCGTGGTGGCCGCCGAAATGCTCGGCGCGAGCCCGAGGCGGATCATCTTCCGGCATCTGTTGCCGAACTTCATGAGCCATCTCATCGCCTCGGCCTCGCTGTCGATCCCGACGATGATCCTCGCCGAGACCGCGCTGTCCTTTCTCGGTCTCGGCCTTCGCCCGCCGATCACCTCCTGGGGCGTCCTCCTGTCGGAGGCCCAGAACATCGAGGCGGTGGCGCTTTACCCCTGGCTGCTCTTGCCGATGGTGCCGGTGATCCTCACCGTCCTCGCCTTCTCCTTCGTCGGCGACGGCCTGCGCGACGCGGTCGATCCCTACCAACATTGAGGGTCGGCGCTGATTGAGGATCGGGACGGGCGGAGCGGACACGGCCCGCCCCGGATCGACGGCGCGAGACTAGAGCGGAATGCGATAAACTGGAATCGCCATTCCGCTCTAAGCCATTGTTTTGCCGCATGATGTGACCCGAAAAGTCATGCAACTTTTCGGCACCATGCTCTAAGCTCAGCCGGCAATGCGCGAGAAGTCGGCGACCTTTTCGCAGGCCGCGCGGATGCGGGTCAGCAGCGCCAGACGGTTGGCGCGGACCGCATCGTCCTCGGCATTCACCAGCACCTTGTCGAAGAAGGCGTCGACGGGCGCGCGCAAGCGGGCAAGGCCGGCCATCGCCGCTCCGTAATCGGCGGCGTCGAGCGACGCGGCGAGATCGCCCTCGGCCGCCTCGATCGCGGCAAAGAGCTGCGCCTCCTCGGTTTCGGCAAACAGGGCCGGATCGACGCTCTTGGCGATCTCAGTACCCTTCCTTTCCTCGGCGGCGAGAATGTTGGCGGCGCGGCGATAGCCGGACAAGAGATTGGCGCCGTCTTCGCTCGCCAGGAATGAGCCCAGCGCCTCGACCCGGCGGGTGACGTCGAGGAGATCGTCATTGCCGACCGAGCCGCTGGCGAGCACGGCATCGACGAGATCGTGCCGGGCACCGGAATCGCGCAGCTGCACTTTCAGCCGGTCATGGAAGAAGCCGAGGAGATCGCCGGCCGGCGTCAGCGCGCCGAGCCGCAGCGTCAGGGCGTTCTCCAGAACGATGCGGATGACGCCGAGAGCAGCGCGGCGCAGCGCATAGGGGTCTTTCGAGCCCGTCGGCTTTTCGTCGATCGCAAAAAAGCCGACCAGCATGTCGAGCTTGTCGGCCAGCGCGACGGCGATCGCCACCGGGTCGCTCGGCACCTGATCGGTCGGCCCGAGCGGCTTGTAATGCTCCTCCAGCGCCGTCTGAACGCTTCGATGTTCGCCCTGCAGCGCCGCGTAATAGCGCCCCATCAGGCCCTGCAGCTCGGGGAACTCGCCGACCGCCTCGGTGGTGAGATCCGCCTTGGCGAGCAGCGCCGCGCGGGTGACAAGGGCTTTCAGCGCATCAAGCGAGACGTCTTCGCCCGACACCATCGCGCCGTGAGGATAAACCGTCTCGGCAATCGTCACGGCCAGCGCCGCGATCCGCGCGACGCGCTCACCTTGCGTGCCGAGCTTGGCGTGGAAGGTCACGCCGAGGGCGTCGAGCTTGGCCATGCGCTGGTCGAGCGGTTTCTTCAGATCGAGGCCGAAGCGCTCGGCCGAGGCCTTCAAGCCATCAAGATCCGGCAGATCGGCCTGATCGGTCTGCCAGAAATACAAGGCGTCGGAGAGCCGAGCCCGCACGACCTTGCCGTTGCCGCGGGCGATCTCGGCGCCGCCGTCGCTGGCAGTGATGTTGGAGACGAGGAGAAAGTCGTTCGAGAGGGCATTGTCGCCCGCAGCGGTCGCCGCCCCTTGCGCACGCGTGACAAAGCACTTCTGGTTCACCTTGATGGTGAGCTGGATCACCTCCGGTGGAATGGCGAGGAAATCTTCCTCAAAGCTGCCCATCAAGGTCACCGGCCATTCGACGAGGCCGGAGACCTCTTCGAGCAGGCCTTCGTCCGGCACCACTTCGAGCCCCTTGGCGAAAGCCAGGTTTTCCGCGTCGTGACGGATGATGTCCTTGCGCCGCTCGGCATCGAGCACAACGAACGCCTTTTCGAGGCTCGCCGCGTAATCGTCGAAGCGCCGCACCTTGATCTCGCCCGGGGAGTGGAAGCGATGGCCGGTGGTTACATTGCCGGCCTTGAGGCCGTCGACCGCGAAGTCGACGATGATCGGCTCCTCGGTATCCGGCCCGAAGGTGCACAGGATCGATTGCAGCGGGCGCACCCAGCGCAGACTGCCCGGCGTCGCTGACGCGGCGCCCCAGCGCATCGATTTCGGCCAGGGAAAGTCGCGGATGATCTTCGGCAGCGCCTCGGCGACGATCGCTTCGGCGGCACGGCCAGACTTGCGGATCGAGGCGACGTAGAAGTCGCCCTTCTTCGGGTCGCTCTCAACGCTCGCTTCATCGATCGACGACAGGCCGGCACCACGCAGGAACCCCTGGATCGCCTTTTCCGGCGCGTCCGTGCGCGGGCCCTTGCGTTCCTCGACGACATCCTTGGAGCGGGCATCAACGCCGCGAATGTCGAGGGTCAGACGCCGCGGCGTCCAATATTCGCGCGCGCCCTCATAGGTCAGGCCGGCCTCCACCAAGGCATTCGTGACGAGCGCCTTCAGATCGGCCGCCGCCTTACGCTGCATGCGGGCCGGGATCTCTTCGGATTTCAGTTCGAGGAGAAGGTCGGGCATCAGCTCATCTCCACCCGCATGCCACCGATTCGATTGCGCGTCCTCGCGCCTGCGGCGCTGCGCGTGCGCGGGCGAACCGGGATCTCTTCGGATTTCAGTTCGAGAAGAAGGTCGGGCATAGCTTTGCCTGGAATGTCGCAAAAATCTGGCGTCTTGCATCACGCCGGCGGGCCGAATGCAAGAGAGCTGTCGCCAGGGATCGGACGAGCAATGCCTCGCTCCGACTCCGGCCTGATTTCAGCCGGAGCATGGCCGGGCGACGTCATGCTCTGCCGGAAAGTCGTGACCTCGCGGGGCGCCGTCAGGCGATATTTCCGGCCGGGAAAATGCTCGTAAAAGGTTTGAAGGCCCGGCCGCGAGTGGCGTGAAAAGCTCCAGACCCAGCGCAGGAATGCCGGATCGAAGCGCTCCGGGCAGCCCTCGGCCATGTCGCGGCGCACCCGGCCATGGTCCCGGGCGATCCGCATGAGCACCCGCCGGAAGCAAAGGCCACGGGGCAGATCAAGCCAGATCAGCGTATCGGCCTTTTCCGCCCGCAGCGCCATGGTGCGGGAATTGTTGCCGTCGAAGACCCAGCCGTCGTCGCGGATCGCTGCGGTGACGAGATCCGGCAGGGTGCCATTCTCGCGGCTGCGCCAGCCGGGGAGCCAATAGAGCTGATCAAAATGGATGACGCGTAGCGCGAAGCGATCGCCGATGACGCGGGCAAGCGTTGATTTGCCGCTGCCTGGGCTGCCAACCACCATGACATTGCGGCCGATTTCAGCGGACACCAAAGCCGGTTTTCCTTCTGCGGGCCCGCGCCACCCTATCGCGCTTCGAAGCACAAAGCGACAAGGCATTCGAAACCGGCCCAAGGGCTGATGCCAGGCGCCACCCGGGGCCAAAGTGTGGCCGAGCGGGGTCATTTCTTTGTCGTCTGATCGACTGTCTTTTGGAGTATCGCCGCACTGATTCGTTCTCACGCCCGCGATTTGATCGTCTTCGCGACGGCGATCGGCCTGCGCATCCAGGAGGTGACAAGGTTTGCGCCGGTGCGTCCCTGCTGCGGAGACGCATTCTGCTCGCATTCTTGCAACCGGGCATCGGCAAGGCCGTCTTCGGCATCGTCTTTATCTTGCAAACGGACCGGTATCTCGCAAATGGACTGGCGGCTGAAGAGCCAGTCGCGTATCCCACCTCCAGTCATGCTGCGCGCCAAATCCGGCGCCAGCACCCAGCAAGACGCCCGCAAGGGCGAAGGAGACGGATTCATGGCAGACGGACAGGCCGATATCGGCGTCATCGGAATGGGGACAATGGGCGCCAACCTCGCGCTCAATATTGCGGAAAAGGGCTTCAAGGTCGCGGTGCAGAACCGCACGCCGGCCAAGGCCTTTGCGCTCAAGGACGACAATCCGGAGCTGGCAGACAACATTTTGCCCGCAGAAACCCTGGAAGACTTCGTCAAAAGCTTGAATACCCCACGCCGGGTGATCTTCATGGTGCCGGCCGGCCAGCCGGTCGACGACGAAATGGACAAGATCCGGCCGCTGCTCGAAGACGGCGACGTGATGATCGACGCTGGCAATGCCGATTTCAACGACACCGTCCGACGCGCCAAGACGGTCGAGGGCACCGGCCTGAAATTCATCGGCATGGGGGTGTCGGGCGGCGAGCTCGGCGCCCGGCATGGCCCGTCGATCATGGTCGGCGGCGACAAGGACACCTATCCGCTGGTCGAGCCGGTGCTGACCAAGATCGCCGCCAGGTTCCACGACGCGCCCTGCGTCGCCTGGCTCGGCACCGATGGCGCCGGCCACTTCGTCAAGACCATCCATAACGGTATCGAATATGCCGACATGCAGATGATCGCCGAGATCTACGGCGTCATGCGTGATGGCCTGAAGCTCGAACCGGCGAAGATGGCCGCGATCTTCCGCGACTGGAACAGCCGCGAGCTGTCCTCCTATCTGATCGAGATCACCGCGGTGAATCTCGACGAGACCGATCCTCAGACCGGCAAGCCGATGGTCGAGGTGATCATCGACGAGGCCGGACAGAAGGGCACCGGCCGTTGGGCGGTGATCGAGGCGCAAAAGCTCGGCGTCGGTGCCACGACGCTCGAAGCGGCCGTTGCCGCGCGCGGGCTCTCCTCGCGCCGCGAGGAACGGGAACACGCTGCCGGGCTCTATGCCGGTGTCGAGGCCGGGCAATCCCAGTTTTTTGCCGACGAAGCGGGTTTTTCCGAGCTGGAATCGGCACTGGTGACGGCCAAAATCATTGCCTATGCGCAGGGCTATGCGGCCATGGCCGCCGCCTCGGACGAGAACGGCTGGGATCTGCCGCTCGGCACCATCGCCGAGATCTGGCGCGCCGGCTGCATTATCCGCTCGCATTTCCTCGACGACATCGCCAAGGCCTACGACAAGGGGCAGAAGGTGGTGAACATTCTTCAGGCACCGGATTTCGTCGGGCGGGTCGCCAAGGGCCAGTCGGCGCTGCGCCGGGTGGTGGCGAAAGCCGCCCTCGCCGGCATCCCGGTGCCGGCGCTATCGGCGGCGCTCGCCTATTTCGACGACTATCGCCGGGCGCGCGGCACCGCCAATCTGACCCAGGCCCAGCGCGATCTGTTCGGTGCCCATACCTTCCGCCGCTTCGACGCGGACGGGGCGGTTCACCACAAGTGGCCAGCCGTCTGAGCGACCTGCAAGGCCTGTCGGCCGACGGCTGACACGGTTCGAATGAACAAGCGTGGCGTTCCCTACAGCATCGGCCCGAAAATCGGAATCGATTTTCGGGCCGATGCTGAGGCCGATTCCGCAGCGCAAAACTGTGAAGCTGAACCAAAGCTTAATTCGTCCCTGACCGCTGGCCCCCATACTTACCGATCGCTAAACGGCCCCGGACACCTTGACAAAGCCGGACAGCTCTCTGTTAACCCTTTGCAAAATAACATCTGTCGAATTTGCATCAAATGCGGCACACTCCGCATTGATGGTCATGACAGACGGGTCACGCCTCACCAGACCGGCTTTTGTAACAATTCGTGAAGTGACTTGCCCGCAACCCGCCCGATTTAGCGGGCACAGAGGTAATCTGGCGACAAGAGACGTGAGGCATCAGCGCCTCGGGGAACCGTCTCTGAGAATGGCAATTTGGCCGCTACGGCGACTTCGAGGGGGCTTCGAAGACATGACGAACCAGAGCGCTGCCTTGGCAGCCGCGATGAGTCTCGCACTGTTCCTGGTATCCGGGCTGTTTCTGGCAGGTGTATCGCCGGCGGCTGCTGCCTGGAACGAACCGTGGAAGTCGAAGGACAAAGCCCTCGTCATCGACGCCTATGAATTCAATCCGATCGACTGGAACGAGCTGACCTCGGACAAGCGGATCGCCGGCTTCATCAACAAGGCGTCCGACGGCCTGCCGCCGGAGTGGAACTGCAGCAAATACAAGGACGAGGACTACAAGCTCTGCCAAAATCGCTGGTGGAAGTACTCCGTCACCAAGGAACTGTACCAGACCCGCCGGCAGATGGCGAAGATGAAGGGACTGCTGTGGGGCGCCTACCATCTCGGCCGTCCCGGCAACCCGCGTGCCCAGGCGGATCACTTCGTCGACTTCACGGAACCCGGCCCCAACGATCTCCTCGCTCTCGACATCGAGGATAATACCGACGATTGGATGAGCTTGTCCGACGCCGAGATCTTTGCCGATCAGGTCAAGATCCGCACCGGCCGGTATCCGGTTCTCTACACCAACGGTTCAACCGCCAAATACATCGCCGAACACAAGGCCGATTATCCGCTGCTGTCGCGCCTGCAACTTTGGTATGCCCGCTATCGCGAGGACATCACCGACAAGTTCCCGACTGAGACCTGGCCGTCTTACGCGCTGTGGCAGTTCTCCTCCATGCACAACTGCAACAAGCGGTCCTGCCCCTATCGCGTCAAGGGCGCCAAGGCCGACATCGACGTTAATGTCTCGACCTATGACATCGCCGGACTGCGCAACGCCTGGCCCTTCGACAAGCTGATTAAGGCGCCGGCCGACAATGACGCCAGCGCGATGATCGCCTCGGTCTCACAGAAGACCAAGGATGCCGTAGCCAGCGCCGGCGATCTGAGTGGCAAGTCTGCCAACGAAGCGGGTGCGACCAGCGGTTCGTTGCTCGCGGCCTACGGTCCCTCCGACAGCCAGCCAATGCTCGACCCGCTGGAGATGCTGACCTCGATCGCCAAGGGCGGCCAGCCAAGCGCCCCCGCACCTGCCCAGACCAAAGGTACTCAACAGTCTGGTCCACAGGTTGCTGAGACGCAGGAGGCATCGCCATCGGTTCTGTCCAGCGAAGCCGCAACATCGCTGGTGAACCATGTTCATGCCATCGGCCGTGCGGTGTCGGCCACCGCCCGCAGCCTCGACTCGCTGGTCATTCAGCCGGCCAATGCGGCGATCCGGCTGCCCCTGCAGAGCGCGATCATGCCGCTGCGGGGGGAAACCGGCATCGGCGAGCCCCGCGCCGAGATCGAGCGTTCGCATGTGATGAAGGTGATCGCCGCCGCGCAGGCCGAGCAACGGGCCAACGCCCTGCCGATGCCCGCCCGCGTCCTGTCGCAGCTCGGCCCCGATCGTTCGCCGCGTGGCGGCCGCGTGCTCCAGCCGAAACGCGACGAGTTCGCTTCGCTCGATCCGGCCGACCGGCGGATTTTTCTCGCTTTCGACTCCACCCCCTGAACCGGCTCGATCCGGCCCTTTTAGCGCCGCCTCGGCCCACAGCCCTCTTTTCTTTCGACCTGCGGTCTGCGATCGAAGACGAATGCGGACCGAGATCCTTCCTCTGTCAGACCCGACGGCCGAACCCCGCGCCGAGGCCCTGCTCAAAGCCGGCGCGCTCGTCGCGTTGCCGACCGAGACCGTCTATGGCCTAGCCGGCGATTCCGGCTCCGGGGACGCTGTCGCCGGCATCTTCGCCGCCAAGGGCCGGCCGCGCTTCAATCCACTGATCTGCCATGTCGCCTCGCTTTCGATGGGCCGCAGCATCGCAACGTTCGATGACGTCGCCCTGCAGCTTGCGAGGCATTTCTGGCCCGGCCCTCTCACCCTGGTTTTGCCGCTTGCCGCGGACGCAGCGATCCATCCGCTGGCAACCGCCGGCCTGCCGACGGTCGCGGTCCGTATGCCGCGGGGCGTCGTCGCTCGTCTTGCCGGGCGCCTCGGCCGGCCGATCGTCGCGCCAAGCGCCAATTTGTCCGGCCGCGTCACCGGCACCAGCGCCGACGCCGTCGCACGCGGCCTTGGCGGGCGCATTCCGCTGATCCTCGACGACGGCCCGTCAAAAGTCGGTGTCGAGTCGACGATCATCCGCCCCGATGGCGATCGCCTGTTGCTGCTGCGGGCCGGTGGGGTCGGCCGCGAGGAGATCGCGGCGGCAAGCGGCTTGCCCATCGAGACGCCGGCAAGCGGTGCCCCGATCGCGGCCCCCGGCGGACTTGCCTCCCATTACGCGCCCGCGGGCCAGATCCGGCTTGACGCGCAGACGATCGAGAGCGGCGAATTCGTCATCGCCTTCGGCAGCGACACGCCGAGGGGCCTGGAGCGCGCCGCCGCCGTCGTCAATCTCAGCCCCTCCGGTGATCTCACCGAGGCCGCGGCTAATCTGTTTGCTGCCCTGGCAGCATTCGATAGACCGCAGATCCAGCGGATCGCCGTGACGCCGATCCCGCGAACCGGCCTCGGCGAGGCGATCAACGACCGGCTGACGCGGGCCGCCGCTCCGCGTTGAGTGAGCAGGCCCTGGCCATGCGTCGATCGAAACGAGCGCGGCCCTATCTGCTTGCCTGAAGAGACAAATACCGACGAGCCTCGCCATGACAGCCTCCATCGATCTGCCAGCCGATCCGGATGACGCGCCGCTGTCCGAGCCCTTGCGCAAGCGCTTCGCCGCGATCGTCGGACCGCGCAACGTCTTGACCGATCCAGCCGCGATGGCGCCGCATCTCACCGAGACCCGCGGCCTGTTTCAGGGCAAAGCCGCCATGGTACTCAAGCCCGGCAGCGTCGAGGAAGTCGCGGCGATCGCCAAGCTCGCCAACGAGACGCTGACGCCGCTGGTGCCGCAGGGCGGCAATACCGGCCATGTCGGTGGGCAGTCACCGCGCTCACCCGGCCAGGTGCTGCTGTCGCTCAACCGCCTCGACACCATCCGCGCGATCGACCCGGCCGGGCGCACCATCACCGTCGATGCCGGCGTGGTGTTACAGCGGGTCCAGGAGGCCGCCGAAGCGGCGGATCTGTTCTTTCCCCTGTCGCTCGGCTCGGAAGGCTCGTGCCAGATCGGCGGCAATCTCGCCTCCAACGCGGGCGGTACGGGCGTTCTGGCCTATGGCAATGCCCGAGAATTGTGCCTCGGCATCGAGGCGGTCCTCGCTTCTGGCGCAGTCTATCGTGGCCTCAGGCGCCTGAAGAAGGACAATCGCGGCTACGATTTGCGCGACCTGTTGATCGGCTCGGAAGGCACCCTCGGCATCATAACCGGCGCGGTTCTGAAGCTCTTTCCGCGCCCGGCCGGCCGCGAAGTCGCCTATGCCGGGGTCGCAGACCCCACGGCCGCGCTGGCACTGCTGCGCATCGCCGAGCGTCACGCCGGTGCCGGCCTCACCGGTTTCGAGATCATGCCCCGGCTGGCGCTCGACTTCGTCCTCAATCACATCGATGGGGCCCGCGATCCGATGACGGCGCCGCATCCTTGGTACGTTCTGGTCGAGGTCTCTTCCAGCCGCTCGGGCGAAGACGCGCGGCAGACCATGGAGACGCTGCTCACAGAAGCCTTCAGCGCTGCAACCGTCGCCGATGCCGCGATCGCTCAGTCGCTGAGCGAGGCGAAAGCCTTCTGGCACATGCGCGAGTCGATGAGCTTTGCGCAAAAGCCCGAAGGCGGATCGATCAAACACGATGTCGCGGTACCGGTGGCGAAGGTGCCGGAATTTCTGGATCAGGCGGACCGGGCTGTCCTCGCCGCAATCCCCGGAGCCCGCATCTGTTCCTTCGGCCATCTCGGCGACGGCAATATCCACTACAATATTTCGCAGCCCCTCGGCGCCGACAAAGACAGCTTTTTATCGCGCTGGCGCGAGGTCAATGCCATCGTCCACGGCATCGTCGCCGCGCTCGACGGAACCTTCTCGGCCGAGCACGGGATCGGCCTTTTGAAGCGTGACGAGCTCGCCCGAACGAAGCCGCCGGTGGAGATGAACTTGATGCGCGACATCAAGCGCGCCTTCGATCCAAACAATATCTTAAACCCTGGAAAGCTGATTCAGATTTAATTTAATTTTCGATCTGATAACCCTGAGCAAAGTCAGGAAGACTTAACTGACTTTCTTAGCGCCTGGGCAAGAGGCGCTGTCTATTCTGATCCTATCAAAGGCCGGGACACATCGGCCGAAAGACAGGGTTCCCAAGCCGCGTGACGGCTCTCAGGATAGACAGAAGGCGTCTCAATATGACCAGCGTGCAGAACGTTCAGCCCTCGACCCGACCGGCCTGGGCCGATGCACCTGTCCGGCTCGATCCACGGGAAAGCGATCGCCATCAAAGCTTTGCGACAATCGAGCAGGGTGAAGAGGTCACCTACCGCGTCGATCGGCGCGGGGCGGTGATCCGTCGCAAGCTCGAAGGTTGCGGCCTGCCGATTTCTGTCGCACTTCCTCCCCGTGCGTTCCGTGGCGTTGCCGCCCGGGCGATGGAAACCGAGGAGGGCGAAGTGACAGTGACGCTCGAATTGCATCATGACGATGCAAAATGCACGGTTCCGCTGCTGGTCGCGAGCGATCTTTATGACGTAGCGGCCGATTGGCGTGGCTGGTCGGAGCTGTTCGGGCTGCCGATGCTGATGATCGAAGCCGACGGCAGCGTCGTCGCGCTGGAGGAAACGCTCGGCCAGGTCCGCGCCGCCAGCCCGGCCCCGCGCCGCGCCGCGCCGCATCGTCAGCGCCGCCCCCGCTTCCTCGCCCGCCGCAAGCCCGGCCTTGGCGTGCGTATGATCGTCGAAGGTGAAGAGATCATCGCCCGCCACTGAGTTCGTGCGTCGACATTCCTCTTCGACGCATCGGCCCGGAAATCGATTCCGATTTTCGGGCCGATGCTGTAGCGCGCCGTTGCTCGCGGCGACCTGAAACCCGCGGACGATCCAATGATCAGAACAGGCGAGCCTGTTCCCACAACCGGAACCGCCCCGGGTCGCGACAGGTCACGTCAGAGCGTGTGATAATGGCCCCGGACGCGGCCGACGATTTTGAGTTCATGCAAGTCCGAGGCGGGGATGCGCTCGTCGCGATAACCGGCGTCCTTGTTGTCGCTCGACAAGATCACCGAGCCGTCGCGGGCGAGTTGCACGCGTTTGACCCGCACACTGCCGCCGTGGACCACCGCATAAAGCGCGTCGTCGACGACCCGGTCGATCGACGTGTCGATCACCACCAGATCCTGATCGCACAGGGTCGGCACCATCGAATCGCCCGAGACCGGCAGCACGTAGGCATGGCGGGGATTGACGCCGATGGCCCTCAGATAACTCGCCTGAAACGCCATCAGCCCGCGCACCGCCTCGTCCGCGGGCACCAGACCCGAGCCGGCCGACATCTGCACCTCCAGCCGCGGCAACAGCACCACCGCCGTGTCGGCCCAGTCGGCGCGCAGGGCGTCCTCGCCGGCTGCCTGCGCGCCGCGCAGACGCGACGGATCGATCAGCTCCAGCCCGCCGGTGCGCGACCGGCTGCCGCTAAGACCCCCGCCATCACCCATGTCCCCGCTCTCGCCGCGGATCTGAAACATGTCGCCGCCCTCATGTTCCCGTTGTGTTTCAGGCGGATCCTGACTCGGAATTGCGGCTTTGTCGTCGCTTCTGTCGAACAATGAACGGCCGGCCGAAGCATCTGCGCCGGTCCCCTCCGCTTTGCCGCCAACCACGCCCGCCGGCCGGGGCTCCTCGCCGGTGATCAGCCAACTCACCGGGATCTCCGCCGCCTGGGCGAGGCCCAGCACCACCGACAACGGCACCTCGTCACCCCGCACATAACGCATCAGGGTCTTCCAGCTCTTGCCGGACGATCGGACAGATTTGTCCTGTCCCAGATGGTCCAACACCTGCCTCAGCCGAAGCGGGAACGCCAGATCCAAAGCGGAAAGTCCGTTCCCAGAACCACTTACCGCTGAAACCATCTCATAACTCATTGACCTTAAGGACCTTTTCACCAATCCCGGACTCACGGCAAATTTGCTAGGTGCTGGACAAAAATGTCTGTACGCTTGGACAAATTTGTCCTACACTTCCTCTCGCATCCGTCAACGCCGCCTCTAACAGCCGGCGTTCCAGCGCAAGGACGAACCGATGGCCGCAGCCGACCAGACGCATAGGACACGGCACAGCGCGCATGCCGGATCCGATAGGCGCCCCCGTTCCCGGCCGCAGACTCAGCCGGAGACCATGGCCTCGATGCCTCCCCCATCCATGCTCCGCCCACCCAAGACACTTGCTCCATTCTTGAACCGCTTTCAGATCAAGCCGACGCTGAATCGCCGCGGCAAGATGCTCACCCTGGTGGCGGTCGAAGCCGGTCCGTCGGAAAGGGCCTGCCCTATCGCCCTCGACGGCACCACGCGGGCCGGCGCCAAGGCGCTGTTGCGCTTTCTCAGCGTGCCACGGCCGCAGCTGTTCCCTGGTCTTTATCGCCGACTGCGGACCAAACCGGAAGAACCGATACCAAGCCACGCGGCAGTGCCGCGACCAAACCACCCCTTTGCTGACGAGCCGGCAACGATCGGCGGCCGCGGCGCGACGACAGGCGGCCGGAGCGTATGCCCGTGAATGGATCGTCCGCGCATCTTGAACACCCGATTAAGCCGATCATTTGGATTCGATCGAGCGTGATCGTTTCTCGCGATAATTGCAACTCATATGCGCGCAAGACGCGGCGCCTGCACGACCGGCACTCGCCCTGCCGCCCCGCACCGTGCGCCGCTCGCACGAGCATGGCCAAGGCAAATTGGCAAGCAATGCCAATCCTATGGTCGACTGATGCCGGAGTCGTGACAGGCGCGGCCGGGGCTGGTCGTGGGCTTCCGTCACAGACCCCGGCGAGACAGATCAGGCGCAGTGACGCATTGTTCGCCATGGTAGACGACTCCCTTATTCCGTGTGCCCTTATTCCGTGCGGCCTGGCATTGCAGAAGCTGACGGCATCCAAAGCCGGCGGGAGACGGACCGTGAGCGTGCGATCCGCTCGTCGCCTCGGCCCTGCCAGCCCTCTCAGCCGCGGCCGCTGGCTGCCGATCCTGGCGCAATTCAAGCCCATCCGGCGCAGCCTGCGACGGCCCCGCGCCGCCGCCCACAAGACCTTGACTGCACGCCATAATGACCGCTCCTTCGCCGTCGACACCTGGATCGCCGATGATGTGCTGCATTTACCGATGCGCTCCTTGGAGCGCGGGCAGGACGAGATCAACATCGACGACAGCTCGGATTTTCGCACCGAGGAAAGCCGGCGCCCGTTTGCCGCGCTGAGCATCGAGGTCGGCCATTCCGAACGCTATCACATAGAACAAAAAGAGTACATGGCTCGGGTCATCGGCACCGTTCAGCAAGAAGCGGTCGCGCTGGTGCCGGGCGGCATTGGCCACGATGTCGCCGATCGCCAAGCGAACGAGTCGAGGACGAGCGTTGCCGCTCTCGCCCGGCGCTGGACATCGGGGCTGTTCTCCCTGGCGGCAAGCCGGTTTCGAGCCCCGATGCGCTCCGGCTCGGCGGCAACCGGATGACGGTCTGAGCGCTGACCCCGGCCCTCGAACGGCCGAGGCGCCGGCAAATCCGCAACCCCAGAATGCAATCGGGTCGCAGACGCCGAAAAAAAGCCCGGCAAAACCGGGCCCGGAAGTCAAAACGAATAGTGAGGCTCTCACCATGACTGTCGAATCGCCTCCGGTCAAGGCCACATCGGTCGCACCGCTCGTCAATGTTGCGGCGCTGACGCCGCTGGCCGACGCGCTGAAGCGCTTGCCGCAGATCGCTTCGGAACTCGGCTGCTTCTGCGGCCCGTCCGGATACCGCGAGACCTTTGCCGCACGCTACGCCGGAAATCATCTCGACTGCCTCGATATTGTGGTGCGCCGCTTTTGGACCCAGCGGACCTTCCTCGCCAAGATCCCCGCCGAGCGGTCGGTGAAGGCGCCGCGCGGCGCAGCTCATCCGGAATACGGCGCCGTATTAGAACTCAATCGAGACGAATCGAGAAATCTCGGCGAAACACTTCGCATCGACCGCGAAACCGGGTGGAATAGCCCGGTGACGCATCCCTTCGACGCGCCCGCCGGTTCTGGTTGCAGACCGGCCGGCGTAGCGACCTCGTCCATGCCCCGCACCGGCGGCTCGTCGACCGTGCGTCGTCGCTCTGCCCGCCCGCCACGGCCCGGCCGCCCCTCCGGGAGGGAAGACGTCGGGCATCACCCGAACCAAAGAGGCCATCATGACCGATCAGACAGAGCTTGGACCGCGTTTTTGCGACGGGCCGATTTTGGCCAAGACCCGCGATTATCCGACGCCCTGGCACGGGACGCCGCGGCGGCGGCGATGGCGGCTGCCAAAAGCCACCCCCGCGCGCAATGGGGGGAAGCCTGTCGCGCCCGCACGATCGCACGTCATGGTCAACGCCCATCAGGGCGGCGGCGTGGCAGGGGGCACCCCTCGGGGCGATCGGCGGTATGGCGGGCGCTGAGATGGATATCACCGGCCGCGACCGGCTGCGCCGCGCGCAGGAAGCGCTCAAGGGGATCATCGACATGCTGGTCATGGTCAACCAGCGCAACCTTCACCTGCTCGCCCCCGACCACCTTTCCACCCTTCTGGAACTCGTCAGCGACGAGGTTGGCCGGGCCCAGGCGGCGTTTGACCGGCTGCCGCCTGGGCCGAATCTCGGCGAGGGATAATGCCGCCCGCCCGGCCTTCGCCGAACGGGGAGGCCGGGCATGACACCACTGACCATGATGCATGCCGCCAAGCGCGACCTCGGGCCGGGGGGCGACGACCGCGATCGGGCGCGGCTTGACCCGGCCACCGACAAGACCTCCGGCAAGGCGAAGAGCAATTCCGAGTGCCGCGCCGCCGTCGACGCGTCGCGAGCCATATCGCCGGCCGGCCCGGGCTATTCGGCCTCTGGCCCGGCGCGCTCCAATCCGTTGGGCGGAGCTGGCCGATGATCTCAGTAGCCGTCAGTTTCAGCCGTCGAGATGGGGGCGTAAAACACCCGCATCTCGTCCGCCCGGCGGATGCAGCGCGCTGCAAACTCACTGACCAGCATATCGTGCGTGACGTCGCGCCACAGCACCAGCGTCGTCGCGCAATCGCCGGCGATGTAGCGATCCTCGTGGACCGGCGAGCCATATTGGGACAGAAGCCACTCTGCCGCTCCGTCAAGCTTGGCCGGATCGGTCGGCGCGACGACGGTCATCTTGACGGCGGTGAGCTTGCCGTCGGCGAAATAGAAGCTGAGCGTTGCCGGTGCGCCGTCGGCCGTGGTTCCAAGCACCAGCATCGGCACGCCGAACAGCCGCATGGCGCCGTTGCGGCGCGTGGCGGCGGTCGTCGAGCGGGCCGCGGGCAGCACCGCGCGCACCGCCGCCAGGCTCTCGCCCCACTCGGTCTGCCGCCAGCCCGCCTGCGCCGGCAACACGCCCAAAGTCGCCAAAATCGCGACCGCCAGTCTCATCGCCATGACGCTCCCCGACCCTGGTCCCGGCCCCGGCTCGCCTTCGCGATTATAAGCAAAACAAATCGTTCTGTGAAGAAAGCCAGGGAGCCGATAACTGCTAGCGGCGGGAGGGCCGCCGTATGAGCGAGCGTCTCGAAGACGAGCTCCTGGCGCTGCTCGGGCCAGCGGATTTCGTCCGCCTGGTCGAAGCCTTCGGCGGCGAGCGGCGATATGTGCCGAAGCGCGACGACGACACTGAGATCGCCCAGCACCTCGGACCGGCGGCGGCGCGAAAACTCGCCAGTGCCTTTGGCGGTGATACCATCGCCATCCCCCTCGCCCGCGGCTACCGCGCCGCCCACTACCGCGCCGCCGCGCTCAACAACCGCCAGATCGCCAAACGCCTCGGCATCAGCCTCAACGGCGTCGAAAAAATCTTCCGTCGCACCGCCCAACGCGCCGCCCAACGCACCGCAAAGCCCAAACCGAGCCGCCCACCCGCTAGCCAACGCGGCCTTTTCGACCCGGGCAGCTGTTGAGACGCACGGCGGCGGGCAGTTGGGGAGCGACGCCGGCAACTGGCCGCCACCTTGCCGCTGCAATGCCGACATCACTGCCGGAAAAGAACGAGACGGCAGACGCGGCTAAAACGACAAGCGGCGGATCATGATAAGCGATAAGCCGCAACCGCGAGAGCAACCCGTGAGATGGCTCAGCGCTTGGTCAAAGCCCTGTCGTCAAATACTCCCGACAAGCGGAGGCTGAGCGGACACCGGGCTTCGACCCGCCTGTCGATTTCTTTTGATTTCCGTCCTACCTTCAACTTAGGTTGGCCACGCTCGATCACTGATCGGCGTGGCTTTAGGTTTTGAGGGTTCGATGCTCAAATTATCGAAAAACGAGCCGAAAGTCCGGGTTCACCATCATAGCTGGGGCAACGACGCCGATTTCTGGTCTTCGGACGGTTCGCCTGGATCGAAATTCGCCGCAGATGTCACCCTCGATCCGAGCGCCGTTTATGCGGCGTGGCGGCATTTGTCGGAAAGCACCCTCGCCAGAGAGATCGGGCTTTATCCCAAGGCCGTCCATCGTGCCTTTAAATTGGCCTTACGGAGCCGAAGCCGGGCGCAATGACGGATGATGACGAGCCGCGCCGACCGGAGCTTCTGCTCCCGAAAGAGGGCGCTCTACCGCCCAATGTCTACGCGGACATCGCGGCTCAGATCAATCAATATACCGATCGCCCGGATCTGCTTCTCGAAACCATCGAGCGACACGACCCCGGTTTCATCAAGACGGTAAACGACGAAGCCAAGGCGTTTCAACGAATATTTCGCCTGTCGCGATTCCGCTTCGGGCGCTTTCAGGCGTACACAGCGCTGTCGATTTCCGTTCTCGCCGCCGTCGCGATCTTCGGCATAATCGCCTATCTGGCCTTTCTTGGAAAATTGACCGTCTGGATGATTGTGGCTTTCGCGATTTTCTACGCTGTCACACAATCCGGCATCGGCGGCTTTCTGAAGATCGCGCAACACTTGGCTGAACTGCTCAAATCCTTTGGCGGGAAGGGCGGACCGACAAGCTAGGCCTCTATCTCCCGCACAATCCCCCATCCCCGTCCTTCCCCATCTCGCCATCTTCGGCTCGGGGCCTGGGATGACAATTGTGAGGGGCGGTGGTGTGTGCTCGCCAGCGTGGTGAACGCCGAGGCAGCACAAGAACCCCAGTATCATGTGAGCAGCAGCGACGTCGGCGCCTGACCGCGCCCATCCCGCACCGGACATGTCCGGACTGATGCCACCACGCCGCTTTGCCGCATGGTGAGTGCCAAGCTAACGACACGGGCGAGGCAGGGCGTGGCATATATCGAATGGTTGCAGGCCCGGTTGAACGCCCATGGCGCCGCGCTGGTGGTGGATGGCGATTGGGGCCGCGCCTCGATCGCCGCGCTCAAGACGTTTCAGCAGGGCGCCGGGCTCGCCGTGACCGGCACCGCGACGGCCGCGAGCGTTGCCGCGCTGAGGGCCGCCCCTGCCGGACGCACCGGGGCGGTGTCGGTGCCGCCGGCCGAGACCATGCCGCCCTGGATGGCTGAAATCGACCGCCGCCGGGGCTTGAACGAAATCCGCGACAACGCCGCGCTGACCGCCTTTCTCAAGATCGGCCGTTTTCTCGGCAATCCGAAAAACCTGCCCTGGTGCGGCGACTGCGTCGAAAGCGCATTCGCCAAGGCCCTGCCGGAGGAAGTGCTGCCGAAAAACCCGTTCTTTGCCCAGAACTGGGCCGGCTTCGGCCGCAAGGTGCCCGCCATCGTCGGCGCCGTCGGGGTGATCCGCTGGTCGGCCCGCGCCGGCCATGTCGGCATCGTCGCCGGGCTTGAGGGCGATACCGTGGTGCTGCTCGGCGGCAACCAGTCCAACGCCATCAACTGCCGCGGCTTTGCCCAGCGGAATTTCATCGCCTTTCGCTGGCCCATCAGCTTTCCGATCCGGCCCTATCCGGCGCTGGCGGGCACCGCCCCAGCGCTCGGCAACCTCGCCGAGACCCGCTGATGCGGGCGGCGGGGCCGCGTCAACGAGACGGCAGCCGGGCCCGATCCGGCGCAATCGGGCCGGCCGCCGGTGGCTTTCACCCCGCTTTCAAACCTGCTTCGAAAAGGACATGATTGCGATGCGCATCCCGCTTCTTTCCTTCGCCACCCTCGCCGCGCCGATGGTGCTGCTCGCTTTCGCCGACAGCGCCATGGCCGCGACCCTATCGTTTTCCGGCAACGGGCTCGATCTCGGCCCGGTCGCGACCCAGCTGATCGATTTCGGCGCGCCCCTGGCGCTCGCCGTTGTCACCGGCCTTGCATCCGGCGCCTTCGCGCTGTTTCGCAAGAAGACCGGCTGGCAGATCGACGGCGAGGTCGGCCGGATCGTCGATCAGGGCCTCGCCCGGGCGGTGGATTTTGCCGCCTCCAAGCTGAAAGACCGCGCCTCCGGCGGCATCCCCTTGACGATCAAAGACGAGGCGGTGCGCCTCGCCGCGCGCTATGCGTTCGAAAAGCTGCCCGAGGCGCTCAAGCATTTCGGCATCACCGCCGATTACGACCGGCGCCTGGCCGAAATGATCGAGGCCCGGATCGCGGGCTGGCTGGTCGAGCCCGCCGCAGACACGCGCGGCGACGGCGGCGGCGCGGGCCGCGCCAGTGGCACGGCGGAGGTGACCCAAACGGCTCCGTCCACCCTTGCGCACACTCCCCCGGCAGCCCCGGCGTGAGGCCGGGCGACATGGCTTGATTCATGGAATGGTATGATGCCGTCTTGCGGCTTTTGTCCCCCATCGTTGCCGTGGCGGCGCTCGTCCACACGGTCATCTCGGCCAAAAGCCGCGCCGCCAAACAAGATCAGGATCGCTTGGAAAAACGTCTGATGCGGGTCGAGGACAAGGCCGACGAGGCCGCCGGCCTGAGCCACCGGGTCGGCACCTTGGAGCAGAACCGGATCGGCGATCTCGACGTGGTGCGCGAGGCGATCGACCGCCTGCGCACCCGCACCCAGAGCCTGGAGGAAAATCTCCGCCACATGCCGACCAAGGACCATCTGCGCGACGTCCAGGTCGAAATCGCCCGGCTCGGCGGCCGCATCGAAGCCCTCACCGAACGCCTGCAGCCCCTGGCCATGATGGCCAGCCGCATGCAGGACCAAGTGCAGAAGGACGCCCAGCGGTAGGTGATTGATCCCAGAATTTGATGCTGCAATCTCTTCCACCGCATGGAAGGAAGCACTAGGGCCCAAATTCGTCGCGGGAGCGCCGCGACCACGCACGCAGTCCGAGCGGCAATACAGCGATCGCAAGCTTCGGCTGTCAATGACCGCTGAATCGGGACCCTCTATTTTCATCTAAAAAGGACCCCGGTTTTGGGGATGATGAAGGGCACGGCGGATAGCGCCCGATCAGGCGGAGCTGGTCAGGGTTGCACAGCCTGATCGGGCGCGACTGGT
>NZ_JAFMPP010000017.1 GCF_017349315.1 Jiella flava
GTCGATGATGGCGTCTTGATAGGGGCCGAGCTTGCCCGATCCCGCCGGGCGGCCTTGCTTGAGCGGTGCCACCGACCCCGTTGCGGCATAGCGGGTCTGCACCCGCACCGCCGTCGATGGCGCCACTTCAAACCGCGCCGCCATCGCCCGACGCGACCCGCCCGCCTCGATGCCCCGAACGATCCGAAGCCGCAAATCTGCTGAAACTGCTTTCCCCATGGCGCACCTCCAGCACCACAGGATCAGACTTCAGCAAAAAACGGAATCTCGATTCAGCGTTCCCGCCCGACGCTCTAGCGAAGGCAGGGAAGCCGAGGCGATCGCATTACGGCCCGCAGTCGCGCGCCGCAACAAGCGCAACGGCGGCCCCCACAGGACAGGGGGCTATTGCGTCAAGAGCCGTTCGCTTTCCTCGCGCCACCGCGTGACGATTTTGGAAAGCTTATCCGCCGACGCCTTCTCCGTCGGGGTCAAACCGGTTTGATAGCGCGGATCGGTAAAGGCCATCACACCATCGAACAAGACAAGGGACTGGTCGCCGACGTTGCGCAGCCCGATATCCCAAACCATCCAACCGGAGGGATCCTTGGCGCCATTGAGCGCCGATCGCAGGCGCGCCCGGGAAAATTTGGCATCCTCGACGGGGCCCAAAGGGCTGACGTCGACGCTCACGCCGTCGCCCCCGTCGCCCTTGACAAGGAGGCCCGCCAACCATTGCCGATAACGGTCATAATCTGAGGGCGCGAGCGCCTTCTTATAGACGAACGCACCCGCAAAGCCGATGCGACGGCCTGAATCGGAATCGACGAAGACATAGACATTGCCGCAACGCTCGTTGTCGCTAAATTTGTTTTGCGTCGACAAGGGAGGGATCGCAATCTTGAACGACGTTGCGCACAAGGTGGCCGATGCGGATGGGTTTGTCCGCCCCACGTCGCGCGCTGACGCCGCATCCGATCGAAAACAGCTCGCGGAAACGAGAGACAATAAAATTAGCGATCGCAGTCCTGATTTCATTGTTTCAGATCCGTCCAGAACCGCTGAATTCCCTCATCCAACTGATGCTCCACAAATGTCGTGTTCAGCATCGCCGCGCGTCGGGGCATCGTGTCTCGTGACGGCGAGAAAATCGCTACCCGTGCGCGTCGTCCGGCTTTCGAAGGTATTTGTCTTTTGTTTTGACAAAGATCGAAAAAAACAGAACAGAATACAAGATATAGATCGACATTGTACATAAAAATAATAATAATTGATTTCCTTCGGATCGCGCCCCGAGGACATAACAGAGAGGAAAGATCGAGATCATCGATAGTGCCACGAATAATTCGCCACGTCGACGAGTTTCAAGAGCAACCCGATCCAATCCATGCGCCTCGACACGGCGGTTCCAAGTCCCTGCCATTTTTCGTCCGAACCAGACTGCCAATATAGAATTTATGACTAAACCAATAAAAAAAGCGACAGCTGCGATAGATATATGTATATATTGCCTATATATTGCGCCGATAGAAAATATTAATTCAAAGGAAATAATAAATATTCCATAAATAAAAATATTTATTATTCTTTTGGCAATCATTATAATATTACCTCCAGTATTTCACGAGCGCTTCAACGGCCAGGTCTTCAACGGCCTTGTTCTTTACAGCTACATATTCCTCATCGGAAGCCGCGCCATGTTCATATCGGCGTGTTATTTCGCTTCGAATTTGCTCCATTCGATGCAATATACCGTAATACGTAGCCATTGACGCAGCGATGAGCGCAATTCCCCAAGGTCCAGTCAGCCCAAGGCGAGCTATCGTGGCCTCCGCGATGGCGGAGCCGGCTCCGTACGCAAAGCGCTCAGTCGCAGCTCGCAGAGCCGCGCGCAAAGAACTTGATTTAATGCCTTCTTTTATGCCGGCTTTAACACTGCCAGATATTGGTGCCCCGATGCCGATCCACTGAAGCACGACAGCAATTCGTGCCAAGGATTGGAATTCAAGAATTAGATCATGATTCCCCTCAGGAATATTATAAAAACTTTCTAAGTCAGCAGCAAAATCGGCAACAATTTCGCGAATTTTGACGGTGAAGGGATTTCCCTCTCCCCAAACCCGAACGGTGTCCTGCAGAACCCCGTCACGCACCTTGTGACGATCCGAGGCGTCGGGAACCAGTCGATAGCCATATAGCGTGGAGAGCACTGCGAGAGCGTGATCAGGGTGTGGCTTGATGATATCCTGCGAAACACGAAATATATCACAAAGCTCTTTTAGCGTTTTGTGGAAGTATGGTGATAGTGTCATGGGATCAATTCAGCTCTATCCGTTCGGTGCCTGCTAGTTTGAGGCTCTTTCCGGAAATTTCAATTTCACCATCTTTCGTGAGCCGAATACGGGATTTACCACATGAAAACACAACACTGTCCTCGAATTTAAAGAGCGCCACACGTCCGACGCTGAAGTTCAGACTTTTTCCGACCGACCAAGTCGCATCGTCGCGGACAAAGGTGGATGCATTTTTTCCAATATTGAGATTCTGATTTTCTTTCACGAATTCGTTTAGAGATGAACCGACTGATATATTTAAATTATTTTCGGCCGATAGGTTGAGATCACCATCTCCTCCTCGTGCCATTTTTGCCGACTCGATCGTGTAGCCGCCCAGAGACATTTTTTGTGCGAAATTGCCAACAATATGAAATATGCTTGAGGCTAACAGCGACGGTCCGGTAGAGATTGTTAAAGATCGACCGACATTGACGCATTCATGCCCAAGAGTTTCATGAAGTCGATCGCCAAAAACTGACGCAACCTGATTTCCGACGACAACCGACGAATCGTGGTTATGAACAATTTTGTTCATATCCTTTTGAGAAGTTATACGGACCTCTTCCATCCCAGTCGCATCGTCGAAGCGCAGCTCGTTGTAATCGTTTTTTGTTTCTGATTTATAGGTTTTTGTTCGAAATACGCTCTTGGTCTTGTTCGCCGGCAGCGTATACGGCACCTTCTGGTTCGGGTTCGGCACGAGGCTGGTGACCAGCGGCTGGTCCGGGTCGCCATTGACGAAGGCGACCATCGCCTCCATGCCGATCCGCGGGATGATCTGGCCGCCCCAGCCGCCGCCCGCCCAGTTCTGCGACACCCGCACCCAGACCGTGTCCGAGCCGTCCTTCTTCGCCCGCCGGTCCCAGGGAAACCACAGCTTGATCCGGCCGAACTTGTCGCAGTGGATCTCCTCGCCCGCCGGCCCGGCGATGATCCCGACCTGCGCGCCCGCAACATGCGGCCAGGGGGTCTCGCGGTGCGGGGTCAGCGGGATACGTGACGGGATGGCGGTGAAGGCGTTGCGGTATTCGGGCTCCTCGCCCGCCGTC
>NZ_JAFMPP010000018.1 GCF_017349315.1 Jiella flava
CCCCTGGATTCAGACTTCACGCCCGATGCTCTAGATCAATCCGGTGCCGTATCTGGTCGAGGCCGCGACGCCGACGCGGGATTATATGGCCAATCGGCGACGACTTCACGCTTTTGCCGCTCCCACCGCGCTTCTGTTTCGATCCTTCCGAGGCATCCCGGGCTGGAGAAGCCGACGTCGCAGGTTTTTGACCACAGCTCCCACAACTTAGCGCACATCACGCCATAACTCGGTGCGCGCCGGATCGTCCGACCGGAGAACGGCATTGAATCCAGCTCCTTAGAAACCGCCTCTCGCAGAACTTGGTGCGCGTCGACACAAGGCCGGCGCGCAATCAAGTGGATCCTCGGCTCTACGGCCGAGGATCCAGGCCAACGCCGGTCACCGGACGCCGTCTCTCAGCCTTCATCCCTTGCCGCAACATAACGATCCCAGCCGGTGGCGCGAAGCTCGCAGGCGGGGCAGCTGCCGCAGCCGTAGCCCCAAGAGTGGCGATGGGTGCGATCGCCGGCGTAGCAGGTGTGGGTGGCCTCGCGGATCAGATCGACCAGCGCGGAGCCGCCGAGGGTGTCGGCGAGCTGCCAGGTGGCGGCCTTGTCGATCCACATCAGCGGCGTGTCGATGACGAAGCGCGATTCCATGCCGAGATTGAGGGCGAGCTGCATCGCCTTGATCGTGTCGTCGCGACAATCGGGATAGCCGGAAAAGTCGGTCTCGCAAACGCCGGTGACGAGGTGCTTCAAGCCACGGCGATAGGCGAGCGCGCCGGCAAAGCCGAGGAACAGAAGATTGCGACCGGGCACGAAGGTGTTGGGCAGGCCATTGTCCTGCATCGCGATGGCGGTCTCGGCGGTCAGCGCCGTGTCGCTGATCTGGCCAAGGACGCGCATGTCGATCAGGTGGTCGGCGCCAAGACGGCCGGCCCATTGCGGAAAGTCGGCACGGATCGTGCCCAGAATCTGCGGCCGGACATCGAGCTCGACCCGATGGCGCTGACCATAGTCGAAGCCGATCGTCTCGACGGTCTCGAACCGCTCGAGCGCAAAGGCCAGGCAGGTGGTGGAATCCTGCCCGCCGGAAAACAGCACCAAGGCGCCCCCCGCTTCCCCCATCGCTCAGCCCTCGTATTCGGCCCAGGACATCGGCGTTTCGAACACCTTCACCGATGCCAGCTGCGGCAGCTTCGGCCGGGTCCGCTCGAAAATCCAGACCGCGATATGCTCCGCCGTCGGATTTTCGAGCCCTTCGATCTCGTTGAGGCAATGATGATCGAGCTGCGCCAGCAGCGGCCCGAAGGCCGCTTCAACGTCGAAGAAGTCGATCACGAAGCCGGTCGCCGAATCGACCTCGCCTTCGAGGGTCAATTCGATCCGATAGGAATGGCCGTGCATGCGAAAACAGCGGTGGGTTTCGGGCACATGCGGCAGACGATGGGCTGCCTCGAAGGTGAAGGCCTGAGTAATCTTCATCGTATTCCCAACATCTTGTGTGTCTGGAGGGTGAGCCGCCAGCGCGGATGGTCAAGACAATAAGCCACCGCCGCCGCGGTGTTCTCTAAGACTGCCGACCCATCCATCGGCTGCAGAAGGAAATGGCGAAAGGCAAGATCGATGAAGCGCTCGGGCTCGGCGCCGGCCTGCGGATAGACCAGCTTCAGCTCGTCGCCGCCGGTCACCGCCAGCGGCGCGCCCGCCTTGGGACTGACACAGAGCCAGTCGATGCCGGCAGGCGGCGCGATCGTACCGTTGGTTTCGACGGCGATTTCAAAGCCTTGAGCGTGCAGCGCCGCAATCAGCGCCGCATCGACCTGCAACAGCGGCTCGCCGCCGGTGAGAACCACCAGCCGCGCGTCTGTCGCGTCGCCGGCAAAGCAATCGGCGATCGCCGCCGCCAAGGCCTCGCCCGTGCCGAACCGGCCGCCGCCGGTGCCGTCCATGCCGACGAAATCGGTATCGCAGAATTGACAAATCGCGCCTGCCCGGTCCCGTTCGCGGCCGGACCACAGATTACACCCGGCAAAGCGGCAGAACACCGCCGCGCGGCCGGCATTCCGCCCCTCGCCCTGCAGCGTGTAGAAGATTTCCTTGACCGCGTAAGACATCGATTCCTGCGGCTTTCCTGCCGTGTTTTGCGGCGGCGCTACGCCAACTGGGCGCCGGGGTCAATCGCAACGCGGGATCGACAACGCGGCGGATGCGCGATCCCGCGCGGCTCAACCGCCCTGCCCGGCTTTCGCCGCCGCGCATTGGTCGAGATAGATCCGCACCGCGTCCTGGACGTGGCGAAAGCGATCGCCGCCGAGAGGCTTGCCGCCGTACCAGCGGGTAACGACGACGAGATGGCCGGTCAGCTGCTCGCGCTCCAGCATGCGCAGGATCACCATGCCGGCGCCACTCTCGCCGTCGTCGTTCTTTACCGGTCCGTCGGCGGTGATCAGCGCCCAGGAGTGATGCGTGGCCTTGGCGAATTTCTTGCGGCTCTTGCGCAGCGCCTCGACCATCGCCTTGGCTTCGGCCTCGCGGTTACACGGGCCACCCGAAACGGCATATTTCGATCCACGATCGGCGATGACGTTGTCGAGAATTTGCATGATCGGGCGGTGAAAACTCTTGTCGTTGCGGGGCCACAAGCCCGGCCGTCGAGGCCGGCCGCAGGAATAGAGCGCCCTGCATCCGATCGGACGCAGAACGGACGCTCTCACTCTTTGAATTGACGCATCGTCCTTTGCCGAAAATCGATTCCGATGTTCGGGTCGATGCTGTAGCGCATCACTTCTCGGATCGAAAGCATCGCGGCAAGACCGCACGCGCGTCGGCAATACCCTCCGGACAAACGAAGAGAGCCGTCACGGCCTGGAGGGGGATACGCCGTGACGACTCTCTTGCACTTCCGATGGCGCCGGTCCTGGAGAGGGGGGAAGAGGATCCAGGCGCCGAATTTCGGCTCTAAAGCGGGGGACGTGCCTTGGCCGAACACGACGCTGTCGTGCGTCGTTGCCAATGATAATGCGACTCGCACCGGCGGAAATCAAGCTTGGCGCAAGGCGGGCACACTCACATCGACGTGAACTGTGGATCAACCCCAAAGTGACCACGGATTGGACTTCGATGCAACGCTGCACCCCCCGGCATTTGCGCAGAAATTTCAGGGCGTGACTTTTTCACAACATTTTCACCGCACCGCAATTCGACCGGATCCTGGCCCGTCCGCCCGACCGCTTCCGGCACAAGGCAATGGACAGCTTGCCGGGGTCGGGATACCACCCTCGTCATGAAACAAGGCGATCACCTCTTCCTCGTCGACGGCTCGGCTTACATCTTCCGGGCCTACCACGCTTTGCCGCCGCTGACGCGCAAGTCAGACGGCCTGCCCGTCGGTGCCGTCTCGGGCTTTTGCAACATGCTGTGGAAGCTCGTCGAGGAATCGCGCGACACCTCCCTCGGCGCGGTGCCGACCCATTTCGCGGTGATCTTCGACCACTCGTCGACGACGTTTCGCAACGAGCTCTATGATCAGTACAAGGCCAACCGGACCGCGCCGCCGGAGGATCTCGTCCCGCAATTTGCCCTGATCCGCGAGGCGGTACGCGCCTTCGACCTGCCCTGCATCGAGAAACAGGGCTACGAGGCGGACGATCTGATCGCGACCTACACCAAAGAGGCCGTCGCAGCCGGTGGCGCGGTCACCATCGTCTCGTCCGACAAGGACCTGATGCAGCTCGTCGGTCCGAACGTCATTCTCTACGATCAGATGAAGGACAAGCGGCTCGGCCCGGAGGAGGTCAAGGAGAAGTTCGGGGTCTATCCGGACAAGATGATCGACCTGCAGGCCTTGGTCGGCGACACGTCGGACAATGTGCCAGGCGTGCCGGGCATCGGCCCCAAAACCGCCGCCCAGTTGCTCGAAGACTATGGCGACCTCGAAACGCTGCTCGAACGCGCCGGCGAGATCAAGCAGGCCAAGCGCAAACAGAATCTCATCGATTTTGCCGACCAAGCCCGCCTGTCGAAAAGGCTGGTGACCCTCGACGAGAACACGCCGCTCGACACGCCGCTCGCCGATCTCTTCCTGCACGAGCCGGACGGCGAAAAGCTGATCGCCTTCTTGAAGGCGATGGAGTTCACCACGCTCACCCGCCGCGTCGCCGCGGCTCTGGACGTCTCGGCGAGCGACGTCGAGACCGCCGCGATTGCGGTCGACGGCCCGGCTCGCGGCCCCGATCTCGATGCCGCCGAAGCGGACCCGGCCACCGCCGAAAGCAGCGGCGATGGCGACGCACGCCTCACCCTCACCCCGCAAAATTTGGTCGACGCGCGGCGCGCCGAGGCGGCGGATGCGATATTCGACCGCTCGGCCTATCTGACCCTCCGCGACGCGGCGGACCTCGAAGCCTTTTTGAAAGAGGCCGAAGAAACCGGCATTCTCGCCTTCGATACCGAGACCGACACACTGTCGGCGATGAACGGCAATCTCGTCGGCGTCTCCTTCGCCACGGCGCCGGGCCGCGCCGCCTACGTGCCGCTCGCCCATATCGCGCCGAGCGGTGAGGCGGATCTTTTGTCGGAAAAATCGCTGGAAGAGGAGATCGGCCCACAGATCCCGCTCGAGGCGGCGCTGAAGATCCTGAAGCCGGTGCTCGAGGATCCGGCGATCCTCAAGGTCGGCCAGAACACCAAATACGACTACCTCGTCATGCTGCGCCACGACATCACCGTCGCGCCCTTCGACGATACGCTTTTGATCTCCTATGCCCTCGACGCCTCCGCCTCGCTCGCCGGACACGGCATGGATGAACTGTCCGAGCGCCATCTCGGCCATAAGCCGATCAGCTTCAAGGAGCTGTGCGGCAGCGGGCGGAATGCCAGGCCGATCGCGGCCTGCGAGATCGCCAAAGTCACCGAATACGCCGCAGAGGATGCCGACGTCACGCTGCGGCTCTGGCGCGTTTTGAAGCCGCGCTTGACCGCCGAGGGCCTTGCCGCAGTCTATGAGCGGCTGGAGCGCCCCCTCGTGCCCGTTCTGGCCCGGATGGAACACCATGGCATCATGGTCGACCGGCAGATCCTGTCGCGCCTGTCCGGCCGCTTTGCACAGAAGCAGGGGGCGATCGAAGCCGAAATTGCCGATCTCGCCGGCGAGGAATTCAATCCCGGCTCCCCCAAGCAGCTCGGCGAAATCCTGTTCGGCAAGCTCGGCCTGCCCGGCGGCAAGAAGACCAAGAGCGGCCAGTGGTCGACCGACGTGAAGGTGCTGGAAGAACTCGCCGCCGAGGGCCACGAACTGCCGGCGAAGATCGTCGACTGGCGCCAGCTGACCAAGCTGAAAGGCACCTATACGGACAGCTTGCCGAACCATATGGACGCGGCAGGCCGGATCCACACCTCCTATTCCATGGCGTCGACCACCACCGGACGGCTGTCGTCTTCGGAGCCCAACCTGCAGAACATCCCGGTGCGCACCGAGGAAGGCCGGGCGATCCGCACCGCCTTCGTCGCGCCAAAGGGCACCAAACTCGTTTCCGCCGATTATAGCCAGATCGAGCTGCGCATCCTCGCCCATATCGCCGATATCGCCCCGCTGAAGCAGGCATTTCAGGACGGCCTCGACATCCACGCCATGACGGCATCGGAAATGTTCGGCCTGCCGGTCAAGGGCATGGACCCGATGGTTCGCCGGCGCGCCAAGGCGATCAATTTCGGCATCATCTACGGCATTTCGGCCTTCGGCCTCGCCAATCAGTTGGCGATCCCGCGCGAAGAGGCCGGCCAGTATATCAAGCGCTATTTCGAGCGCTTCCCGGGCATCCGCGACTACATGGACGCGACCAAGGCGTTTGCCAAGGAACACGGCTATGTCGAAACGCTGTTTGGCCGGCGCGCCCATTATCCAGACATCAGGGCGTCCAATCCCTCCCTCAGAGCCTTCAACGAGCGCGCCGCGATCAATGCCCCGATCCAGGGAACGGCGGCCGACATCATTCGCCGTGCGATGATTCGTATGGAAGAGGCTCTGGCCGAAACCGGACTGTCAGCAAAAATGCTGCTTCAGGTGCATGATGAATTGGTCTTCGAAGTGCCGGATGAGGAAGTCGAAGCGACCCTGCCCCTGGTGCAGCGCGTCATGTCGGACGCCGCCCGGCCCCGCGTCATATTGTCCGTACCACTTGAGGTCGAGGCAAAATCGGCAGACAACTGGGAGGCCGCCCATTGAGGCGAATGACCCGGGCGCCCTCCGCAAGAATCAGTTGTTTCCAGTCATCGGTGGCTGGCAAGACGTTCATCATGGTGCAATGTCATTGGTAAATACATATATTCATGAGCGTTTTGAAAATCGCATTATGACGCATGAGGCTTGAAAACTTCGCGCCTGATCCGATTTGAAAGGCTGGCGCCTCCTGCATTTCCAGCAAGCGAGATGGTTGATCTCGGCAACGAACGGCTCGAAGGCGGGAATCATTCGAATCAGTCAGTGACGGCTCGGCACGGCCAGCGCGCAGAGTCCCTTCAGCGAGGTGATATGGACAAACGCGAGGACGAACGTCCCGAATCGTTCGGCGTCCCGACGAACATCACCACGGCGGCTCTGGCGAAGCTGCCGCTCGCGCTCGTCTTGACGAATCCCCATATCGAAGACAACCCGATCATCTACGCCAACACCGCCTTCGCCGAAATCACCGGCTATGCGCCTGCGGCCACTATCGGGCGGAATTGCAGGTTTTTGCAAGGTGACGAGACCGATCCGGAGCACGCCCGACAAATCGGCGATGCGCTGCGCCAAGAGCGCGACATCTCGATCGACATTCTGAATTATCGCGCCGACGGCACCAAGTTCATCAATCGACTGATGATCACGCCGCTCTACGATGAAAACGACCGCCTGCAGTGCTTCCTCGGCGTCCAACGCGATATGAGCGAGGGCGCTTCGGCCACCAACAGCAGGACCGACGGCCAGGCAGCGCCGATCGACGCCACCCTCGGCGAGATTCAGCACCGGGTGAAGAACCATCTGTCGATGATCGTCGGCATGATCCGCATGCAGGCGCGGGCCGAGACCAGCAAGGAAAGCTTCACGGCTCTGGCGCGCCGGATCGAGAGCCTGCAACTGCTCTATCAGGAGATGACCGAGTCCGGCGTCGGCTCGTCGCGCTCGGAGAATGTGCCGCTCGGCGCCTATGTCAGCCGCATCGCCGCCACCATCGGTCATCTCGACGGACGACGCTCGGTGCGCATCAATGTCGATTGCGATGCGATCGACATGAAGGTCGACCGTGCGGCCCGCATCGGCCTGTTGTTCTCGGAACTTTTGACCAATGCGTTGAAACACGCCTTTGACGGGCGTGAGGCCGGGCTGGTCGAGGCGCGGCTGAAGATGCTCTCCTCAGGTGTCATTCGGCTGACGGTGACCGACGACGGGATCGGCCTGCCGGATGACAGCAACTGGCCCTATAGCGGTCGCCAGCCCGTTCCGCTGGACGAACGCGAGATCCAGCGGATCACACAGGATGCGCAAGTCGCCGAGAGCGCCCCGAACGAAGCCCGGCAGCTCGCCGATTCGATGGGCTTGTCGCGCCACGCAGACGCCGAGGGCGGCGATGCCGGCAGCGAGATCGTCGAGACCGGTGATCAGGCCAAGCGCCGTCAGAAGAGCCGGGAAAGTGAAGGCGGCCTTGGCGGCCGGATCACGGTCTCGCTGGTGCGTGGTCTCGACGCGGAAATCGACGTGAATTCGATGACCACCGGCACCACGGTCACGGTCGACATCCCTCCCGAATGATGCCATCACCGCCCAGTAAATTTGATTGAAGGCGCGTCAGGAGAAGAGCTTGAACCGGGAGGATGCGCGTGAACGCTTGATCGTCGGCCTGGATGTCGGAAGCCGAGACGACGCCATCCGGATCGTCGAGACGTTGGGCGAGACCGTCGGGTTCTACAAGATCGGCTATCAGCTTGCGCTGGCCGGTGGCTTGCCGCTGGTCGGGGATCTGTCCCGAGCCGGCAAGCGGGTGTTTCTCGACCTGAAGCTGCTCGACATTTCGAACACGGTCGAGAAGGGCGTTGAAAGCGCGCTGCAGCTTGGCGCCGCGATGTTGACCATCCACGCCTACCCGCATGCGATGCGAGCCGCGGTCAAAGCCGCCGAGGGCAGCCCCCTCACCCTTCTCGGCGTCACCGTCATGACCTCGCTCGATGCGGCCGATCTCGAAGCCAGCGGCTATCGTCTCTCGGTCGCCGAGCTTGTCGCAATGCGGGTCCGGCAGGCGCGCGATATCGGCATGGGCGGCGTCGTCGCGGCGGCTGCGGAAGCGGCGGCGATTCGCCAAGCCATCGGCCCACAGATGGCGATCGTCACGCCGGGCATCCGCCCCGCCGGCAGTCCCGCCGGCGACCAGAAGCGCGTGGCGACACCGGCCGAAGCGCTCCGCGATGGCGCCTCGCATCTCGTCGTCGCCCGGCCGATCGTCGCAGCCGCCGATCCGGCCGCCGCCGCGGTCGCGATCCTCGACGACATGGCGACGGCGCTGAGCTGAGCTGAGGCTGCACCGGCAAGAGGATGAGGAGACGATCATGGCAAAGGGATATTGGATCGCGCGCGTCGATGTCCGCGACCCAGAGGGCTATAAGGCCTATGTCGCAACCGCAAAGCCGGCATTCGAGGCCCATGGAGCGAAGTTTCTGGTGCGCGGAGGCGAATTGACCTTGCTTGAAGGAGCTGCCCGCGGGCGCAATGTCGTCATCGAATTCGACAGCGTCGAGACCGCCCGCGCCTGCTACGACAGCGTCGATTATCAAAAGGCGAAGGCGATCCGAGAAGAGGTTGCCGAGGCGGATATCATCATCATCGAGGGCTATGCCAGCTGATCGGCCGCCCAAGCCATTGCAGCCCAAGGCTCCGCGCCCGGGCCGCGCGGCATTCAAGGGCATGGCGCCCAAAGGCTACCGCATCCGCATGATGGAACCAGGGGAAGCGGCCGACCTTCTGCGACTTCGCCATCTCGGACGCGGTGCATCCCTCGGCGCCTTGACCGGCACGACCGATCTTGCCGCCTTCGTGCCCTATCTCGTCAGCCACGAGATTTTCGTCGTCGACACCAAGGTCAGCGGCGCGGCCGTCGCCTTCGCCGCCGCCGCGGCGCGGCTCGACATCTATCTTCTGCGCGAAATCCGGGTTGCTCCCGCTCTGAGGCACGACACCGTCGTCGGCGCCGCGCTGCTCAACGCTGTGACGCAAAGAGCACGCTGGTTTCATCATCGTGCATTGGTGGTTGCAGCCGATATCGACTCAAACGCCGCTTCGGCCTTTGATGGGATTCATGGTTTTGTGAAGGTTTCGCGACAGGATAGTCCGGCAGACTTGATCGACACGCTTGGCGGCGAAGCGATCGGCGATGAAGCGCCCATCAGCGAAGAGATTCGCGTGAAGTGGCTTTGACGCCAGAACGGCCAGGTAATCCGGTGGAACCCGGCGATAACATTGAGCGCAGCTTGGGGGAGAGGCCGTCGAGCGCCCGGTCGAAGAGCTGATGCTGCGATGCCCATGGGAGGGAAAGCGCAAGTCGCATCCCGAAAAAGCCACACCGCCTGCGGGCGCGCCATCGGCCGCACCGCAAGCCGCGGCCCATTCTCACGGATGGCTCTTCGCCTCCCGCGGCGCAGGTTCGCGACCGGCGAGGTTTGAGGCCGGAATTTGTGCATTGCAGCAAAGATTGCTATATTCGATACAAACGGAAGGCAAATGCGATGTTGTATCAGCTATATGAGTGGAATCATGCCGCGCTGACGCCGTTCCGCGCCGTGGCTGACGCCACGCGGCTATTCTACCAAAATCCGCTCAATCCGCTCTCGCACACGACGGCCGGCCGCTCCTTCGCGGCTGCAGCAGAATTGTTCGAGCGCACCACCCGGGTCTATGGCAAGCCGGAGTTCGGGCTCCACGAAACCGCCATTCGCGGCCAGCGGGTTCCCGTGGTCGATAAGCCGGTGTGGCGCAAGCCGTTCTGCGATCTTCTGCATTTCGAGCGCGAACTGCCCCGGGGCCACGGCCAGGATCCGCGCATCCTCGTCGTCGCACCGATGTCGGGCCATTATGCGACGCTTCTGCGCGGCACCGTCGAAGCGCTGCTGCCCTATGCCGACGTCTATATCTCCGACTGGAAGGATGCGCGCACGGTGCCGCTGTCGAAGGGCAGCTTCGACCTCGACGATTATGTCGACTACGTCGTCGAGATGCTGCGCTTCCTTGGTCCCGACACCCATGTGATCGGCGTTTGCCAACCGGCGGTGCCCGTGCTGATGGCGACGGCGGTGATGGAAAAGGCCGGCGATCCGTGCGCGCCTGCGACGATGACGTTGATGGGCGGCCCGATCGACACCCGCATCAATCCGACGGCGGTCAACAAGCTCGCCGAAGAGAACGGCATCGAGTGGTTCCGCGAGAATGTCGTGATGGCGGTGCCCTTCCCGCATGCCGGCTTCATGCGCCAAGTCTATCCCGGCTTCCTGCAGCTCACCGGCTTCATGTCGATGAATCTCGACCGGCACTTCATCGCCCACAAGGATTTCTTCTGGCATCTCGTCAAGGATGACGGCGACTCGGCGGAAAAGCACCGTGAATTCTACGATGAATACAACGCCGTGATGGATCTGACCGCTGAGTTTTATCTGCAAACGGTCGAGGAAGTCTTCATCAAGCACTCGCTGCCGAAGGGCGACATTTGCCATCACGGCGAGCGGGTCGACCTCACGGCCATCCGCAACACCGCGTTGCTGACTGTCGAGGGCGAAAACGACGACATTTCCGGCGTCGGCCAAACCGAAGCGGCGCAGGATCTGTGCGTCAACATCCCCGGCGACAAGCGTGTCCACTATGTCCAGCCGAAGGTCGGCCATTACGGCGTCTTCAACGGTTCGCGCTTCCGCGCCGAGATCTGCCCGCGCATCGTCGACTTCGCCCTCACCCACGGCACCACCCATAGCGGCGCCTCGGCCAAGCCACGGGCCGGCGACGAAGTGCGAGAGCCGCGCCGGATCGGCGCCTATGCCGAACGCGCCGCCAAGGCAGGGACGCTCGGCCGATCGCTGTCGACGTCGGGTGAGAGCGGCTTCGGCGCCGCAGCGGGCCTCAAAAGCTTCGACGCGGCGATGAAGGCGATAACCGCGCCGGCCAAGGCGATGATGTCGGGCGCCATGGATGCGGCGAGCTATCCGTTCGGCTCCTTTGCCGGCAGCAACAATGCCGGTTTCTCCTCGCCCCGAATCGCCCCAATGCCGGAGACGGTGCAAGCCAACGGTGCCGCAGATGAGCCGGTGGCAAACCAGCCCGCCGCACCCACCGCCGAGATTTCACCACCGATCGACGAGACGCCGCAGCAAGCCAATGCTCTGACGGCGGCCGCACCGGAGGTGAAGGCCCCGAAGATCGAGGCGCCGCAGGCAAAGACTGCTGTCGCCGAGAAACAGAAGCCGGCCAAGACGGGGGCCACGGCAACAGCGGCTCCGCCCGCCGAACCAAGCGCGGCCAGGCCTGCCCCAACGCCGGCGCCCGCCAAGGCTGCGAAGGCCGCCAAGGCTGACCCGTTCCTGCTCGCGACCAAGGCAACCGCGAAACCGCGACCGACGGCAACGGCCAGCTCTTCCGCCTCTGCCAGGTCCAAACCCCCTGTCAAGAAAACTGCGGCCCCATCAAAGACCGCATCAGCCGCCCCGGCCAAGACCGAGGCCAAGGCTTCGGCGAGGGCGGCCGGTCCGGATGACGACCTTTTCACACAGCGCGATGCCAAGCCGGCGGCAAGCCTGCAACCGGCCAAGGCAGAGGCGGAGGCAGAGGTGAAAACTGCCGCTGATGCGACGCCCACCAAGTCGGCGACCGCCCCCTCTCGGCGCGGGTCGCGCACTCACAGCGCACCGCGCACCAAGAAGACGCCCCCCGCCGGTCGCGGCCGCCGGCGCTGATGGCAGCCGGTCAAAGCAGGAAGACACAACCCGTTACCGGGTTTTTCGACAACCCCCGGTGACGGGTCTTCTCAGCGCCTTTGCGCCTTTGCCGTTGATCAGCGCTCTTTGTCAGTTTCGGGCACGGCCAGAAGATCCGGCCGTCGCTCACGCGTCAGCCGCTCGGCCTCGGCAAGCCGCCAGCGCTCGACGGCGCCATGATCCCCGGAGGTCAGCACCGGCGGAATGCGTCGCCCCTCCCATTCGGCCGGACGGGTGTAATGGGGATGCTCCAACAGCGGTCGTTCAAAACTTTCATGGACGCCGGACTGGTCATTGCCCATGACGCCCGGCAGCAAACGGATCACCGCGTCGAGCAGCACCGTCGCGGCGATCTCGCCGCCGGACAGGACATAGTCCCCGATCGAAATCTCGCACAGGCCCCGCGCCTCGATGATCCGCTCGTCGATCCCCTCGAAACGTCCGCAGACGATCACCGCACCCTCGCCCGCCGCCAGCTCGCGCACGAAGCGCTGCGTCAGCGGTCGCCCGCGCGGGCTCATCAACAGCTTCGGTCGCCTGTCGCCATCGGGCGCCGCCGCGTCGATCGCCGCGGCCAAAACATCGGCACGCAGCACCATGCCCGCCCCACCGCCGGCCGGTGTATCGTCGACGGCGCGATGCTTGCCAATGCCGAAATCACGGATCTGCCGCGTCTCGATCGTCGCGTCACCCCGCTCCAACGCCCGTCCGGAGAGCGAAACACCGAGCGGTCCCGGAAACATCTCCGGATAAAGCGTCAAGATCGTCGCCCGAAAGCTCATCGGATCAAGCGAGCAACTCGGCCCGGCCGGCCTCGGTGATCTTCAGGTCGCGATCAAGGATCGTCACCGCCGACAGCGCGCCATGCCAGTCAGCGATGTGGGCCGAGCGGCCATGGGCTTGGAGCGTCTCGCGGCTCTCCCACTCCTCATAGATGCGCACCAGCCCGGGTTCGAGCAGATCCTCGGCGAAGCTGTAGACGAGGCACCCAGCTTCGGCCCGCGTCGCGGTGAGAACGGCGGTCGCCGCCCCCCGAACCTTGGCGAGGTCTTCAGGACTGAGCCGCAAAATGCCGGATACGATCACCATCAGTCTTTCTCCCGCTCTGGCTGGACGTCGGCCTTGGCCCCGTCGTTGTCTTCGCCCTCATCATCATCTTCATCGCCGTCGCCGTCGCCGTCGATCAATCCCGCCGCCAGCGGTTCGACGATGATGATGCCGGCGTCGAGATCGATGTTGGGAACAGCGGCTTCGGAAAACGGGATCATCACCGTCGCAGCCCCCTCCCGTGCGATCTCCAAGATGTCGCCGGCGCCGAAATTGTGAACGCCGACGATAGAGCCGATCGCGTCGCCGGCGGTCGAACGTGCCTCGAGGCCTTCAAGATCATCGAGATAGAACTCGTCGTCGTCCTCGGTCTGCGGCAACAGCGATCGGTCGACGAACAGCTCGGTGCCGTTCAGCCGTTCGGCATGATTACGGTCCGCGACCTCGGCAAAGCGGACGAGCAGCATGGCTTTTTGTGGCCGGGCAGCCTTCACCGTGTAGCGGTTGCCCTTGGCGTCGAACAACGGGCCGTAGCGTCCGAGGGCTTCGGGATTGTCGGTGAAGGAGCGCACCCGGCATTCGCCGCGAATGCCATGAGCGCCGCCGATGACGGCGAGGAGGACAGGGTTTTTCGGGGTCACGTGGGGCTTCGGCTCTCGATGCGTCAGACGATGGCACGGACCGGCAGTTAGCCGAAGCCGGCCGGTCGCCACAAGAGCCGGACCCGACACGGATTTGCCGCGAGTGGGCCTGAGATGGCGGAACGGCCGCGACGATCCGGTGCTATGCGCCGCGCGGCTCGACTTCTTGCTCTTTCGTCACCCTAGCGCTGCGGTCGCGCTTGTTGCGATACATGTCCTCGTCGGCGCGCATCACCACATCCTCCAGCCGCTCGCCGGGGCTGGAGATCGACAGGCCGAAGGACAGCGCCAAACGCGTCGAGCCGTAGAACTGATTGTTGACCTCGACGAGCTCCTGCAACGTCGCGATCATCTGCCGGCCGTCAGTCAGGCCGCAGGATGGCATCAGCACGGCGAATTCGTCGCCGCCGATGCGCGCGGCGGTCGAAGGCGCCGTCACCGCCTCCTTGAAGATTTCGCCGGCGCGTCGGAGCAGCGCGTCACCCGCCGCATGGCCCATCGAATCATTGGCGAGCTTCAGCCCGTCGAGATCGGCGAGGATCACCGCCACCGGCTCTGGTCCCTTGCGCTCCAGCCGATTCAGCTCATCGACAAAGAACGACCGATTGCAGAGCTTGGTCAGGATGTCGTGCTTGCCGAGGAATTCGAGATAGGCCTCGGCCTTCTTGCGGGCGGTGATGTCGGTCAGCGCCACTTGCACCAGGGACCAGTCGCTCTCGCGCCCGGGGAAGACCGAGAACTGCATATGGACATGCAGCTCCTCCCCCGACAGCGCGTAATTCACCACCTCGCGCTGCTGGAACAGCTTGCCGTCCCACAAATCCACCAACTGCTCGCGAAAATGCTGTCGCATGTTGTCGCGAAAGACCTCACCGAGCCGGCGCAGCAGCATCTCCTTGTCGCGCGCCTCGAACAGATCCAGCGTGTACTGATTGACGTCGATGACGCGGATCTCGCTCATACAGCGCGAGACGAATTCGGGATGAACGTCGGTGAAGGTGCGAAAATCCTCGACGCCGCTGGCGCGAACACCTTCGAGCAGCATCTTGACCGCCGAAAAATCCTCCACCCACAGCGAAATCGGCGAATGCTCGAACAAGCCGCGGGCGAAGTTCTCTTTCTCTACCAGCTGCCGACGCTGCTGCATGAGTTCGGTGATGTTCTCTGTCGAGACGATGACCCGCGACCAATCATGCTCGGCGCCCGGCAAAATCCGCGCCCGAAGCTGCACGTCGAGCCGACGGCCGGTGAGTGTGTAGTTGACCGCCTGGCTTTCGAAGCCGTCACTGCGCTCCCACAGCTGGCACAGCTCGCCAAGATGGGAGGACAGCATATCGCGCGAAAACACCACGTCGAGATTGTCGATCAGATCGGCGGCATCCTTGGCCTCGAACAGCGCGACGGCCCGTTCGTTGACCTTCAGCACCCGGATCGACAGGGCAGCCTCGCGCACGAGCTCCGGATTTTCTTCGAGATGGGCGCGCAGATCGCGCACGCCGTCGGCCCGCCACGCCTCCAGGAGAGCTTTCACGCCGCCAAAATCTTCCAGCCAAAGCGGCAGGGGCGCGAGATCGAAAATAGAATTTTCGGTCACGCCCGCTTTGCCGACGTTATCCATAGGCAAGTCATCCGTGAAAGCACTGTCCATCGCCTGGCCGGTTCGCTCGAAAAACACTTGTTGCCAACGGCCGGAGGCTGGCGCGACGCATTGGCAATTCTCATTCTAAGATTATTTTTTGCAATCCTTACATCAAGGTTTCGATGTTCGATTTACCATTCTTTTTGCCCTGCGACAAAACGGCAAAAGGCGGGCGTCGCCTTTCGGCATCGCCCGCCCGGGATGCGTCGTTTCGAGACCTGATCGGCTCAGTGGGTCGCCGTCAGCGGCTTGTCGAGGGTGATCTTGACGATGTAGCTCGGATCGCCAGCGATGCCGAAATCGTTGTCTGTCGTTAGGATCAGCGTCGTCGGGTTCATCACCGCGATACCCTCGATCTTGGCCGGCATATCCTTGAGATCGTCGCTATCGAGCACCAGCGTCTTCTTCAAGGGTTGCACCTTGGCCGCTTCGATCGCCTCGCCCCTCAGCTGTTCGAGGCTCGGGCTGGTTGCGGGATCGTCGAATGTCGCCGGGATCGTCGCGGCCTTGGAAAGATCCACGCGGTAGAGCTTGGTCGTCTTCGACACCCGCTCCAGAATCAGCAGTTGATCCGGCCCGATCGCGGCCATCTCGGACACCTTGACCGCCGACTGCGCCGGCACCTTCTTGGCGTTGTCGGCCTTGAAGCTCGACGGCTCGTCCAGCTCATAGGCATATTCGCCGACAACGGCCTCGGTCTTCGGATCGAACTTGAACAGCCGGATCAGGCGCGAGGCCTTATAAGCTTTGGAATCCGGATTATCGAGCGGGCTCTGCAGGGCGAAATAGAGCATCGATCCATCCGGCGAAACGCCGATCGATTCGATCCCGCGATTGAGGTGGCGCTTCATCACCAAGGGCGGCAGGACACCTTTGACCGGGAAGGACGCGCTCTTGTAGTCACCCTCCAGACCTTTCGGCACCAGCCGCTCGATCACCGTGCCATCGGCGGCGACATGGGCGATCGAGGCGCCGTATTCCTCGCCGATCCAATAGGTGCCGTCGGCCAGTCGGACGACGCCCTCGGCGTCGAAGCCGTCCGGTGACGGTTTGACCGGCTTGCCCTCGGCCGAATAGGCGCCTTCGCTGGTGGTCTTCGTCAGGGGATTGGACAGGCCGTTGAGACGATGGCCATCCGTTCCCTTCAGCGGCGTGGTCGAAACCACGGAAACTTTGCCGCCTTCGCCTATCTTCATTTCATAGATCGTCGGGGTGAAGTCCGGAACGGGAAAAATCTTCGCCTTGCCATCGCCAGCGCACAGATCGTCCTTGCCAAGACCGATAAGCTTTTCGGCATCCTCGCCGCAGTCGATGTTCGGGCCGCGATCGGTGATCGTATAGAATACATCGGCCGGATCGCTGGCCCGGTGGAACGCACCCGAGCCGAAGCCGACGGTGAGATCCATCACCTTGCCGTTGGGATAGGTGACCGACTTCAGCGGCAGATCCGGCACTGTCAGCGGCGTGACTTCAGCAGCGGAAGCCGCGGTGACCATGGCCGCCAGGCTGACGGCGGCAGAAAGGCTGATGGAGCGCATCGGGACGATCTCTTCTTCATTGATGATGACCGTGTCCCGGTAAACCGCCCGCATGACAGGGCCGCGACAAAGCGGCGTCGCGCCCTTCCCCTTCGGCGGCCCACACATGTCCCGCACCAAGAAAAAAGCGACGTCCGCCGGACGTCGCTCCTTCAAAGCTTTCACGATGTGACGCCGCGCCTTACGCGCTGGCTTCCTCGCTCGCCTCTTCGGCCGGAGCGGCGGCGGCGGCCGCGGCCTCGGCAGCGGCTGCCGCTGCATCCGCTTCCTTCTGCTTGCGCTCGGCTTCGCGCTCCTGGGCCTTCTTGCCCGGCAGCGCCTTCGTCGGATTGCTGCGCTCGGGGCGCTTGGCGATCCCGGCCTGATCGAGGAAGCGCAGCACGCGGTCGGTCGGCTGAGCGCCCTCGCCGAGCCAATGCTTGATACGGTCTTCCTTCAGGGCAACGCGCTCGGCGTCCTTCGGCAGCATCGGATTCCACGAGCCGAGCTGCTCGATGAAGCGGCCGTCGCGGGGCGAACGGGCGTCGGCAACGACGATGTGGTAATAGGGCCGCTTCTTCGAACCGGCACGGGCAAGGCGCATCTTCAGGGGCATGTCTGTCTTCTCCTAGATCATCAGTCGGCGCTGCGCGCGGCAGCAATGGCTTCGTGGTGGCGGATGACTTCCCGGATCACGAAATTGAGGAACGTCTCCGCGAATTCGGGATCGAGTTCGGCGTCGGCAGCCAGCCGGCGCAACCGCTCGATCTGCTGCTTCTCGCGGGCGGGATCCCCCGGAGGCAGGCTATGCTCGGCCTTCAGCGCCCCGACCTTCTTGGTGCAGCGAAAGCGTTCAGCCAGCATATGGATAATCGCCGCGTCGATATTGTCGATCGAGCGACGCAGGTTCAAAAGCTCCGCCATCGGATCGACGGCAGCGGTGGATTGGGTTTCGATGTCGATGGTCATTTCTTCTTTCCCACCAGACCCGGAAGACCGGGCAAACCCGGCATGCCGCTTGGCACGCCCATCCCCGGCGGCAGCCCTTTGGGCAAGCCAGGCATGCCGCCGGCCTGTGCCGCCTTGGCCATCGCTTCGAGGTCTTTCGGATGCATGTTGGACAGATCGGGCATGCCCCCCGGCATCCCGCCGCCGAGGCCCATCTTGCCGGCGAGACCGCCCATCATCTTGCCCATCATCCCGCCCTTGCCCTTGCCCATGGCCTTCATCATGTCGGCCATCTGGCGGTGCATCTTCAACAGCTTGTTGATGTCGGCCGCCGAGGTGCCGGAGCCGGCGGCGATGCGCTTCTTGCGGCTGTGCTTCAGCAGATCGGGATTGGTCCGCTCCTTGGCGGTCATCGACGAGATGATCGCCAGTTGGCGCTTCAACATGGTGTCGTCGAGGCCGGCGGCGGCCATCTGGTTCTTCATCTTGCCCATGCCGGGCATCAGACCCATCATGCCGCCCATGCCGCCCATCTTCTGCATCTGGCGGATCTGATCGGCGAGGTCGTTGAGGTCGAATTTGCCGGCCTGCAGTTTCTTGGCCATCGCCGCGGCCTTTTCCGCGTCGATGGTCTCCGCCGCCTTCTCGACCAGCGAGACGATGTCGCCCATGCCGAGGATGCGGTCGGCGATGCGCGAGGGATGGAAATCCTCCAGCGCATCCATCTTCTCGCCGACGCCGATCAGCTTGATCGGCTTGCCGGTGACCGCGCGCATCGAAAGCGCCGCACCGCCGCGCCCGTCGCCATCGACGCGGGTCAGGACGATACCGGTGATGCCGACCCGCTCGTCGAAGGAGCGAGCCAGATTGACCGCGTCCTGGCCGGTCAGGCTGTCGGCGACGAGCAGGATCTCGTGCGGCTTGGCGCGCGCCTTGATCTCGGCCATCTCGACCATCAAGGGCTCGTCGATATGGGTGCGGCCGGCGGTATCAAGGATCACCACGTCATAGCCGCCGAGACGGGCCGCCTGTTCGGCGCGGCCGGCGATCTCGACCGGTCCCTGGCCGGCAATGATCGGCAGCGTCGCCACGCCCGTCTGTTCGCCGAGAACCTTCAGCTGCTCCTGCGCGGCCGGCCGGCGCGTATCGAGCGAGGCCAACAGCACTTTCTTGCGCTGCTTCTCGGTCAGCCGTTTGGCGATCTTGCCGGTCGTGGTGGTCTTGCCCGAGCCCTGCAGGCCGACCATCATCACGACGACCGGCGCCGGGGCATTCAGATCGAGCGCGACCTGATCTTTGCCGAGCATCTCGATCAGCTCGTCATGGACGATCTTGACGACCATCTGGCCGGGCTTGATCGACTTCAGGATTTCCGCACCGACGGCCTTTTCGCGGACCCGATCGGTAAAGCCACGCACCACTTCCAGCGACACGTCCGCTTCCAGGAGCGCACGGCGCACTTCACGCAGCGCCGCGGAAACATCCTTGTCGGACAGCGCCCCGCGGCCGGTGAGGCCGTTCAGAATGGACCCGAGACGGTCCTGAAGGGAATCGAACATGGCTTTCCTTCCGTCCTTCCGTCGCAACCTCCGAAAGGTGGTGCGACGGTCACCGGCACACAAACCCCATGCACAAAGCATCATTGCATCCGCGGGCGAAACTCGCTGGCGGATGGTGACCTCCGTGCGGCTCTTGCTGTCTCATCAGGATACTCTGAAAAGACGAGGGGCACGGTCGGCGGGTCGCGGACGGGATGTCGCGGATTTTCAGGAGGGGTTGAAGCAGCCCCGCCGGGAAATGTCAAGCGGCAGTCGGAACGCCGGGGCAGCGGCGGAGATGCGAAGGGGACATCCCATCGCCCCGTCCCGATGTCATAACCTGCGCCGCAGCGATGCGACGACCCCCGTTTAACGCGTCATGCATTGTGCATCCTGCCGGATAAACGGCGCTTCTATCGCCGTTCGGTCTCTTGGCCGATGCGAAAGCCGCGGTAGACCGCCGGCCCGGGATCGCAGACCGCAGCTTCCATCGTCGCCAAGGCGCCGAGCTCGGCATGACGCGGGGATTTAATGCAGACCGGGTCGGTCGCGGCCGCATCTCCCGTCAGGGCCAGAGCCTGGCAGCGGCATCCCCCGTAGTCGACCGTCTTGCGCTCGCAGGAGGCGCAGGGCTCCTGCATCCAGCCGGTGCCGCGATAGGCGTTAAAGGCCGGGCCGTCGTACCAGGTTTCAGCCAATGAACGATCACGAACATTCCAGAAATCGAGATGGGTGATGGTCTCTGCGGCGTGACAGGGCAGGATTTTCCCGGACGGGGTGACAGAAAACGTCCGCGTACCCCAGCCGCCGTTGCACAGCTTCGGATAGCGGGCGTAGTAGTCCGGAAACACCGCGTCGATGACCAGCGTGCCCTTCAGCCGCTCCCTCGCGCTTTCCACCTCGTCGATGGTGCGGTCGACATCGGCCCGCGCCGGCATCAGCTGCGCCCTGTTCTTCAAGGCCCAGCCATAATATTGCGTGTGGGCGATCTCCAGCCGCTTGGCGCCGAAGGCCACCGCCTTGTCGATCATCGCCGGCACCTGGTGAATGTTCATTCGGTGGATGACGGCATTGAGCGTCAGCGGTACACCGCGGGCGACGACCGCATCGGCAAAGGCCTGCTTCTTGTCATATCCGCCGCGATAGCCACCGACCGCCTCGGTGATCGCGGCGTCAGCGCCTTGCATCGACAATTGGATGTGGTCGCAGCCGGCCTCGATCAGCGCATCGAGCTGTGCGTCCGAAACCCCGATGCCGGAGGTGATGAGGTTGGTGTAGAGGCCGACCTCGGCCGCATGGCGCATCAGCTCGACGATGTCGCGCCGCGCCGTCGGCTCGCCGCCAGACATATGCAGATGGATCACACCGAGCTCGGCGGCTTCCGAGAATACGCGCTTCCAGGTTTCGGTATCGAGTTCGACGGATTTCGGATCAAGCTGCAGCGGATTGGAGCAGTAGGTGCAGCGCAAGGGGCAACGATGGGTGACCTCGGCGAGCAGCCCGAGCGGCGGCTGCGGTCGCGGCGGAGCGACCCGGTCGGCTTGCAGATCGACATGGCTACCGCTCATAGGCTCACCATCTGCTTGTTCGCGAGATCGGTCAGAAACGCCTCGACATCCGGCCGAATCGTCGCTTCGTCGGCAGTGAAGGTTTGCGTGAGATCGGTGAGGATCGCCTTGAAACTGGCCTTCCCGTCGACCCGTTTCAGGATCTCGGTGGCAATCGCGTCGGCTTCGAAAATCCGCTCCGGGCCGAGCAGCACGAAGCGGCTGCGCGCTTTGTCTTCGCGAAACTTCACGCCGCGCGGCAGCGCCGGCACCGTCTCGTCGGCAATCGCGTTCGGCCGGTCCATCACCGCGTCTCCCCGCCCGCCTCGGCCTCGCCGGGGCGCCAGGCGTCCGGCGGGATGAAGCCCGGCTCGACATAGGCATAATAGAGCGCGTCGAGCTGCGCCCACAGCACCTGGCATTTGAAGCGCAGCGCATCCATCACCGCCGCCTGCTCCTTGGCGGTGGTGGCGTGCTCCAGGCAGTAGTCGAGAGCAAAATCGCTGTCGCGCTTGGCCTGCACCGGCCGCTTGTCGAAATAGGCGAGCGTCTCTTTGGAGATGAAGGTGTAATGGGCGAGCATGCCCCGGGTGCGCACGCCGATGACATTCGGCGAGAACAATTCGGTCAGCGACGAGGCGATGGCCTCGAGCAGCGAACGCTCGCGCACGAAGTGGACATAGGCGTCGACGGCAAAGCGCGTGCCGGCGAGAATGCCGTGACCGGATTCGACAAAGGCGCGGTCGAGGCCGACGCCATCGGTGAGCGCGATCCACTTCTCGATGCCGCCGCGCTCGGTATCGGAGCCGTCATGGTCGAGAATGCGCTGGCGCCATTCGCGGCGCAGCTCCACACCGCCGAGCCGGGCGAGGATATAGGCATCCTTCACCGGAATATTGGCCTGATAGTAATAGCGGTTGAGCGCCCAGGCCTGGACCTGCGCCCGGTTCAGCCGCCCGTCCTGCAACAGCGTCTGAAACGGGTGGAGGTGATGGTAGCGGGTCGCGCCGATCTCGCGCAGCGCCGCCTCCAGCTCCTCCCGGCTCATCAGCCGATCCGCCGTCTCCCTCATAGCGCGATCTCCATCCCGTCATTGGTAACCGTCCAGCCGGCGGCTTCGACGGCCCGTCGTTCCGGCGACCCCGCAATCAGGATCGGATTGGTGTTGTTGATGTGGATGTAGGCCTTCTGGCCGATCGTCAGACCGTCGAACGCCGTCAGACTCCCGCCCTCGCCGGTGATCGGAATATGGCCCATGCGACGGCCGGTCTTTTCGCCGACGCCCGCCCGCTTCATTTCGTCGTCGACGAACACCGTCCCGTCGAAGAGCAGCGCATCGGCGCCGTCGAGCCGCGCTTTCAGCGTCTCAGGAACATGCGCGCAGCCGGGGATGTAGAAGGCCGTGCGGCCATGGGCCGAAAGCCTGACGCCGACGGTCATCTCGCCTTCTTCGCCGATCGCGACCTCGCCCGTTTCCATGAACAGGGGAACTTTCCCCGGCACCGAGAAGATCTCCGCCTCCAGGCCCGGCAGCGGCTCAAAGCGCGTGCCGACGGTGACCGGCCGTTGCTCGACAAAGCCCGGATCGAGCACGGAGAAGACCGGGTTGTCGGCGATCATCGCCAGAACCCCGGCGGTGCCATAAAGCGGAAAGCGCTGCTTTTCGCGCAGCGTCAGCAGGCCGGCAATGTGATCGACATCGCCATTCGTCACCAGAACCGCGCCGATCGGCGTCGCCCGCCGGTCGTCCGCTTCGGCCTTGGCCGCCGGCGCCAAACGCGGCGCGGCAAGGATTTGCCCCCGCAGATCCGGCGAGGCGTTAAGCAGCAGCCAGTTGCGGCCGTCGGCGGAGGCGGCAATCGAAGACTGTCCGCGCGCGTTTACCCGCCCGTCGCCCGCCCAATAGAGCCGGCAGACGTCGCACAGACAATTCCATTGCGGGTAACCGCCACCCGCGGCTGAGCCCAAAACAAAAAGCCGCAGGCGATGATCCCGCCCGCGGCCCGATTCAGCATGCATCATCGATTAGAATTCGACGGGCATATAGCCGTTGATTTCCATCGCCATGCAGATTTCGGTGACGATCGGCTTGTTCCAGGCCATGGTCTCTCTCCCAATTTGCTTGTCATTCGCTTGCTTTGCCGCCACTCGATCCGCAGTCACCTGAAAAAGAGCCGACGCCAACATCTTCAGGTTTATAAAGGCAAAAGTCTCAAGCGTGAAGCAACGTCACGCATCGGCAGGAAAGATCGGGAACACTTCCCAGAAACTCCACGGCAACCAGAGGATGCGCAATCTCCGGAACCGATGCGGTCAATCCGGAAAGTTTGATGCTCGAATTCGGCCGTGCCGGCTGCCGCCCGACAGCATCGGCCCGAAAATCGGAATCAATTTGTAGAATGCGATGAGCCGGAACCGCCGTTCCGCTTCCAGTCCTTGTTTTGCCGCATGATGGGATCCGGAACGTCACGCAACGTTTCGGATCATGCGCCAACGCGCGCCGCGTCAACGAACCTGGTCGAGCAGCCGCTTGCATTCCAGCAGATCGAGCAACACCGCGTCGAGCATCTCGACGCTCTCGCGCGGCAGCCGCGGGCCGTCGCCCGGCTCGCGCTCGCTGCGGCGCAGGAATCCGGTCAAGGCGCGCGGCCGTTGACGCGCGGGCTGCGCCGCCTCCTCGATCTCTTCCTCCCGCGCCACGGAGGCGATGACCTCCGGCTCCGGATGGATCAGGTCGAGATCATCGACATGGGCTTCGTCGTCACCGCCGATCGCCTCGTCGTCACGGCTCCCCGCGGCCAGCGCGTCGAGACCGGCCAGATCGCCCGATCCGATCGCAATGACAAAGCGGCTGCCATTTTCCTTCAGCACCCGCTGCACACCTTTGATGGTGTAGCCTTTGACATAGAGAAGATATCGGATGCCGCGCAGCAGCTCGACATCGTCCGGCCGATAATAGCGCCGGCCACCGCCGCGCTTCAGCGGGCGAATCTGCGCAAAGCGCGATTCCCAGAAGCGCAGGACATGCTGCGGCAAGTCCAATTCCTCGGCGACCTCTGAGATCGTCCGGAACGCATCCTCACCTTTTTCAGACATGATGGCCGCACCAATTCCTCAAACGACGCGGCAGCTATTCGGCTGCGCGCATCATTTCAACGCCGGCATCCGCCCGCTTGCTATGCGCCTCGAGGATGCGATCCTTCAAGACGTTCGACGGCTTGAACACGGCGACGCGACGCGGCGAAATCGGCACTTCTTCGCCGGTCTTGGGATTGCGACCGACCCGCTCGTTCTTGTCGCGAACCAAAAAAGAACCGAAAGAAGAAATCTTCACCGATTCGCCGTTGGCGATCGTTGAGCACACCTCTTCGAGCACCATCTCGACGAGTTGCGCAGATTCGGTCCGGGACAATCCGATCTTTTTGAAAACTGCTTCGGCGAGATCGGCCCTGGTGAGTGTTCGTCCCCCCATCTCTGCCCCCTGATCGACTTGAAAGATCGGCCCGCTCAATGTCTTGCGGCGCCCATTGACGATTTCGTTACTCTACTCAAACCGCCCTGTGAATCAAGCGAGATCTACCATCGAACGAGAACCGCGGCCCAGGTGAAACCACCCCCCATCGCTTCGAGCAGAACGAGGTCGCCGGGCTTGATCCGCCCGTCCCGCACCGCCGTATCGACGGCCAGCGGAATCGAGGCCGCCGAGGTGTTGCCGTGCCGATCGACGGTCACGACCACCTTGTCGGCGTCGATGCCGAGTTTTTTGGCCGAGGCGTCGATGATCCGGCGATTGGCCTGATGCGGCACGAACCAGTCGATCGCCTCCGGACCGATCTTTGCCGACGCAAAACAGGCCTCAATCACGTCGGTGATCATGCCAACGGCGTGTTTGAAGACCTCGCGCCCCTGCATCCGCAGATGGCCGACAGTGCCGGTGCTCGACGGGCCGCCATCGCAATAAAGCTTCGATTGGTGCGCCCCATCCGATCTGAGCTTGGAGACGAGAATGCCCTGTTCTCCGATCGTACCCTCGCCCGCCGCGACGGCCTCCAGAACGACGGCACCGGCGCCATCGCCAAACAGCACACAGGTTGAGCGGTCCTCCCAGTCGAGGATCCGTGAAAAGGTTTCCGCGCCGACGACGAGCGCGCGCTTCGCCTGACCGTTGCGCAGATACATGTCAGCGGTGGTCAAGGCGTAGAGAAAGCCGCTGCAAACCGCATGAACGTCGAAGGCAAAGCCGTGGGTGATGCCGAGTCGGTCCTGCAGCTGGACGGCAGAGGACGGAAAGGTGTTGTCCGGTGTCGCCGTCGCCAGCACGATCAGGTCGATGTCGGCCGGCTGCCACGCGGCAGCGTCGAGGGCCCGCCGTGCTGCCGCTTCGGCGAGCGAGACGGTCGTCTCGCCCTCACCGGCGATGTGGCGCTCCGCGATGCCGGTGCGCTGGCGGATCCATTCGTCGGAGGTTTCGACGATGCCCTCGAAGTCACGATTGCGCATGACGCGCTCGGGCAGGAACGAGCCCGTACCACGAATGACGGACCGAATTTTCTCACTCATAAAAGACTGCCTTCGGGCACACTGGCCGCCTCTTCGGAGATGCGGCGGTGATAATTGGCGAGATCGGCCTCGATCTTCTCGCGAAGTCCGGCGCGGGCCATCGTATGGGCGAGATCGATGGCGGCCGCGATGCCTTCCGCGTCGGTGCCGCCATGGCTCTTGATCACGATCCCGTTGAGGCCGAGAAACACGCCGCCATTGACCTTGCGCGGATCCATCTTGTCGCGCAACCGATCGAAGGCGCTCTTGGCGAGAACATAGCCGGCCCGAGCCAGAAACGTGCGCGACATGGCGGCCCTGAGATAGGCGGCGATCTGCTTGGCCGTGCCCTCGGCGGTCTTCAACGCGATATTGCCGGTAAAGCCCTCGGTGACGACGACGTCGACCGTGCCCTGGCCAAGATCGTCGCCCTCGACGAAGCCGCGATAGTCGATGCGCGGCAGCGGCGTTTCCTTGAGCAGCCGGCCCGCCTCGCGAATCTCATCCTGCCCCTTCACTTCCTCGACGCCGATATTGAGCAGGCCGACGGTCGGGCGTTCCAAGCCGAACAGCGTGCGGGCCATGGCGCCGCCCATCATCGAGAAATCGATCAGCTGCTGGGCATCGGCGCCGATGGTGGCCCCGACGTCGAGCACGATGCTGTCGCCGCGCAGTGTCGGCCAGATCGCGGCGATCGCCGGCCGCTCGATATTGGCCATGGTGCGCAGGCAGAATTTCGCCATCGCCATCAGCGCGCCGGTGTTGCCGGCCGAGACCGCGACATCGGCCTCGCCGGTCTTCACCGCGTCGATGGCGCGCCACATCGACGACTTGTAGCGGCCCTGGCGCAGCGCCTGTGAGGGCTTGTCGTCCATGCGGACCGAAATCTCGCAATGGTGAAATGTCGACGCCGATTCGAGCTTGGCGTAGCGGGAAAGGACGGGCCGCACGGCCGCCTCCTCACCGAACAGCACGAAGCGGGTGTCGGGGCGCCGATCGAGCGCAATGGCAGCCCCCGCCAGAACCACCTCGGGCCCGTGATCGCCGCCCATGGCGTCCAGCGAAATCGTAATGCCGGCGTTTGAGGTCAACTCGTTCTCGCTTCCATCCGTCGATTCCCCAGAGCCTGCCGGCGCGGCGCGAAAATATCCAATTTGCCGACACATACAACCATCTGCATGAGGTCAATCGCCCTCACCGCCGCGATCGGTCGGCAATGTCGCCAGGACGGCGAATGGCGACGGCGCCTCGTCGGCCTCATCGTCAGCCGGCGCGGCGCTGGCAAAACTCTCGCCCTTGCGGCGCGGATAAGGATCAACGGCCAGCGCCAAGGCCTCGAATACCCGCTCACCGAGGTCGATGGTGTCGCCGGCAAAGCTTTCCGGTGGATCCTCGCCCTCCGGATCGATCATGATTTCCCCCACCGGATCGTCCGTTCGCCGCCGTGTCTGCGGACTTTCGCGCAGATAGGTCGCTTCGAAGCTTTCATCGATTACCTGCTCGACCGGCTCCAGCGTCACCACGCTGTTCTGCACCACTTTCGCCCACAGCCGGCCGTTGACCCGTGCCCCGTCCTTGCGGAATGGGCGGGCGGTCATCTCGGCGCGAAAGGCACTCACCTCGACCACATCGAGGGCGGTGGCAAGACGCGCGCGATCCGCCGCCTCGGCGACGAATGTCACACCACGGCCGTCGCGCGGCAATGTGGTCGCCTGGAGTGGAATATGAATCGGTGAGGCGGCGGTCATGGTCACTCCGTAAGCTCGAGCCGACCGGCGAGAATGGCTTTGCTGGCGATGGCGCCGAAACGCCGATCGGTCTCGATCATGTAGGTTGCCAGCGCCGCCGCCGCATCCCGTGGCGCGGCGGCATCCAACTCGATCGCCCGGCTGAGCAAAGCTTCGGCCAACGCCGGCTGCGGCTCGGCGGCGTCGAAGGCCGCATGATAGACCCGGACGCGCTCGTAAAAGACGCCGGTCAGCTTGCGCATCCGTTTCGGCACCGACTGATCGCCGATCCCGAGTTCGCGGATCGTATAGTCGACATCGGCGACGAAGCGATCGACCAGATCTTGGGCGAGCGCCTCGAGCCCCGTCTCGCTGCGGCAACGGCGCAAAAACAGGAACACATGGAGGCTCAGCGCCTCGAACCTTCCGGAAAACGTATCGGCCACGCCCAGATCCGCGTAGAGCCGCGGCTGACGCGTCAGGGCGACGATCGCCTGAAAGATGTCCTCGACGATCGCCCGGTTGCGGCGCGCGATCCTCCAACGTTCCATCATGCTCTTTCCACGGTTTGCCGCCGTTCTCTGGCGGTGCCACAGCTTCGGCGCGATTGCAACGAAGCGTCAGGTGGATTACCACGCCAGCATATAGTGTTTCGGCGCGATTGCCTCGATATGGCCGTTAAGTGCGGCCAACGCATCAGCAGATTGCATCGGGCATGTTGCAGGGGAGACGAAATAGCGTGCGTAGAAAACAGCGTCTGACGTTGCCGGTCGTCATCGGCACCGCGGCCCTCTGCCTCTCGACACTTTCGGCGTGCTCGACCACCGAGGTGCTGAACCAGGGTTACATCGTCGATCCGAAGGCGCTCGAACTGGTGCCGGTCGGTTCCTCGAAGGAACAGGTGCTTCTGGCACTCGGCTCGCCATCCACCAAGGCGACCTTCGACAACGACGTGTTCTACTACATCTCGCAAAAGCGCGTCCGGCCGGTGGCCTTCCTGCAGCCTCGCCTTGTCGATCAGCGCATCCTTGCCGTCTATTTCGACAAGAACGACCGGGTCGAGCGCATCGCCAATTACGGCCTGAAGGATGGCAAGGTGTTCGACTTCATCACCCGCACCACGCCGACCGGCGGCAAGGATGCGAGCTTCCTCGGCCAGGTGCTGAGCGACACCGTCTCCGATTCGGGCGGCCCGACCAGCCTGCTCTAAGCGGGACCACGATTTGCCCGACACGAAAAAGCCGGCTCGATCAGGGCCGGCTTTTTCGTGTCGCTCGCGGCGCCCGATGACCTTCATCTCGTCGACCGACGGGGGCTTCCAAGCCGCAGTCATCATGTGGTGAATGCCGGCGTTTTGCAGCCAACTCGCCCAGCGTCAGATCGCCCAGGATCGCCGTAGCCGCAATCCTCCCGCCCTTCATCAGATCTCGCGTCGCATCCAGGTCGACAAAGGATCGCCGGGAAGGCCCGGTGGGCCCCAAACCGCCATCATGCCGAGATCTCGAGGAAGATTGGAAAGTGATCGGAGCCTTGCGCCGATGTATCGACCCGCATCTCCCGGACTCCCGAGGACAGCGAGGCGCTGATAAAGCAGTGGTCGATGCGGCCGGCATTGGCGTGGGTCGCCCCCTCGCCTTCCCCGTGGCCCGCGGCGACCCAGGCGTCGACCAGCCCTTCCGGGTTCGCGAGCCGGCCGTGTTTGCCTGCCATCGGCCCGACCAGCTGCGCATATTCGGCACTGACGGCGGTGAAGTTCATGTCGCCCATCAGAATCATCTCGCGCGGCATCGGCGGGACGGCGCCCTCGGTCCAGCCCGCGGCAGGGTTGGGATGACCGCCGCACCAAGCCCCCCCTTCGGCCGGGGCGCGCGCGAAGATGTCCAGCATCGCCTCGATCTGGGGCAGGCGCGTCTCGGGGCAGAGGTGGCTCAGATGGGCGCAATAGACCCGCAGCGGGCCGCGCTCAGTTGCGATCACCGCCTCCAGCAGCCCCTGCTGAATCGAATGCTGGGTCAGCGTCCCGCGCTTGGGCAACGGAAAATTGCGGCTCGACAGGATCGGAGCCCGCGACAGTATCATGCAGCCGAACTGGCGCCGCCGGTTGATCAGCCGGCCAGCGTCGTTGCGATAGCTCGCATCCATGTCGAGGTTGGGGGCGTAGACCCAGTGATGCTCAGGCAGCGCGTCAGCGATCACGGCGGGTCCATCCACCATTCCCGAGCGTTGCCAAAACCGGTCGACCTCCTGCAGCGCGATGACATCGGCGCCGGCGACGGCGGCGGCGATGCGCTCAAGGTCGTAGCGACCATCCTGGCCAAGGCCGTACTGGATATTGTAGCTGGCAAAGATCATCTTGGCTCCCATTGGCTCACGGCCGAATGTTCAGATTGGGAATTCTGCGCCCGCCCGCGTCGAAGAGGAGCGAATGGGCAGCGTCGATCTGCACCGCGGCCGGCTCGCCCGCCGGCGGAACAGCGTCGCCCGCCATGGCCAGGACGTGGAGCCGGCCGATTGCGGTCTCGACGCCGTAGAGCACCTCGCGACCAAGCGGCTCGACCGTCACGACGCGGGCCGGAAGGCCGCCCTGGCCCGGGGCGCCGAGACGAAGATCCTCGGGGCGCAGACCGAGCGTGATCCGACCTGCGGTGGAGGCGGTTAGCGTCATGGCGCCGGTGCCGATATGCAGCGTCTCGCCCTTCGCGTCGCCCTCCAGAAGCGTGATGGGCGGCGAGCCGATGAAGCCGGCGACGAAGGTGTCGGCGGGGCGGCGGTAAAGTTCGTCCGGCGTGCCGATCTGCGCGACCGCACCGCGCGACATGCAGATGATCCGGTCGGCCATGGTCATCGCTTCGATCTGGTCGTGGGTGACGATCAGCGTGGTCATGCCGAGCCGGCGCTGGATCGCTCGGATCTCGGCCCGCATCGACATGCGCAGCGTGGCATCGAGGTTGGACAGCGGCTCATCGAGCAGCAGAATGTTGGGCTGCTTGACCAGGGCGCGGGCCAGCGCCACGCGCTGCTGCTGTCCCCCTGAAAGCTCGGCGGGCTTGCGGTCGAGGAACTCGTCAATCTGCACCAGGTTTGCCGCTTCGACCACGCGGCGAGACAGATCGTCCTTATCGACCTTCTGGAACCGGAGAGGAAAGCCGATATTCGCGCGCACCGTCATGTGGGGGTAGAGCGCGTAAGATTGGAAGACGATGCCAACGTTGCGGTCGCGCGCGTCGACGCCGTTCACGACATGCCCGTCGAACAGAACCTTCCCCGAGGTTGGTGCGTAGAGGCCCGCGAGCAGGAACAGCGTCGTCGATTTGCCACATCCCGAGGGGCCGAGGATGGCAACGCATTCGCCATTGGCGATGCTGAGATCCATGGGCCGCAGGACCTCAGTCTCTCCCCAGCTTTTGGAGACCTGTTCGAATGCGATCTGCGCCATGCTAGCCTTTGATGCCCCCAAAGCTGATCTGCGTCAGATATTTCTGCGCGAAGACATAGAGTGCGACGACGGGCAGCAGATAGATCACACCGGTCGCCGCAATGAGGTTCGGGTCCGCGCCCATCGCGTCCTGTGAGACCCAGAACAAGTAAAGGCTCATGACCATGTGCGAATTGTCGATCAGCAGGGTCGTGACGTAGACGTATTCCTCCCACCCGCGCAGGAAGGTGAAGGTGCCGACCGCGATCAGCCCGCCTGAGACCTGCGGCAGGACGACGAGGCGAAAGGCCTGCCAGCGCGAGGCGCCGTCGGTCACCGCGCTCATCTCGATATCCCAGGGCACGGCATCGAAGAAGGTCTTCAGGATCAGGATCGCGAAGGGGAGTTCCAGCGTGGTGAGCACGAGCACGACGCCCAGGATCGAGTTCAGCAGGCCCATCCAGTAGGACTGGATGAAGATCGCCACCGTCAGCGCCATGACAGGGAAGGCATGCAGCAGCAAGATGCCGCGCGACAGCGTCTCACGGCCGCGAAAGGCGAGGCGCGAGAGCGCATAGGCGGCCGGGGTGGCGGTGATCAGGATCAGCGCGGTCTGGGTGCCGGCCAAGGCGAACGAATTGCCCATCGCCGACCAAATCGACGGCAGTTCGCCGATGGTCGAGCTGCGCCCCTGCTGGGCCGCCATTACGTCGGGATTCCACAGGAAGCGGAAGTTGTTGAGCGTGGTCAGCGGCAGGATAAACAGTGTGGTCAGGATGACGGCCGCGGCCGCGGCCATCGCCGGCACCCATGTGCGGAACCGTTCAGGCATCAGCGGGGGCAGCACGATCAGCGCAAGGTAGAGCACCGCGACCAACCCCGCCGCGCGCCAGAAGACCTGCATCACCGCAGCACTGCCGAGCGTTGTCACCGACATGGTGAGAAGCCAGAGATAGGGCATGACGACGGGCAGCGAGACCAGCGTCAGGAAGACGGTGATCGTGCCCAGGAAGATCATCCGGTGCCGCCGCCCGCGCCGGGCAAGCGCCATCCAATCCGGGGAACTCTGTTCGGCCATCACAGCACCTCGATCCGCGGCCTTGTCCGGTTCATGCCGTCGCCGAAGAGCCGCCACTGCAGCAGGGTGAAGCAAACCCCGAACAGCATCAGCGCGATCGCCAACGCTGCGCCATAGGCATAGTGCCCGCCCTCGAAGGCGCGGCGGTAGACGTAGAGCGCATAGGTCGTGCTGTCGTAGACCGGGCCACCATTGGTGATCAGCAGGATGTATTCGAATGTCACCAGCAGCGAGAGCGCCTGATAGATGGTGATGAACCAGACCGGCCCCTTCAGCGACGGTAGCACCACGAAGCGCAGCACCGACCATTCGCTCGCCCCGTCGACGCGGGCAGCGTGGAACAGATGTTCGGGGATCGAGCGGATGGTGGAGGTGAGCACCACCATTGCGAAGGATGCGCCGACGAAGCCGTTGGCGAGGATGATGACAAGGAGCGGATGGTCGTTGCGCAGGTTCAGCGGGGCCAGGCCGAAGATGCCGGTGACGACCTGGTTCAGGAGGCCCTGCGGGCTCGAATCAACGACCCAGATCCAAAGCAGCGCATAGATCACCGCCGGGCTCATCCGCGGCAAGATCCAGATGCCGCGAAAGAGTGCGCCGAGACGATCGGACACTGCGGTGGTGGTGATGGCAAGCACCACGCCGAGGCCCACATTGAAAAAGAAGAGCGTCGCGGTGACATAGAGAAAGGTCGTCAGCAGGATCAGCGGAATCATCCGGTCGGCGCCGAGGATCCGGTCGAAGTTCTTCAGCGTCCAGGCGGTGACCTTGAGGCTTTCACCCATGTTGGTGAAGGCGATGCCCACGTCGATGACGATCGGCGCAAGGAAGAATAACAGCAACAGCGAGGCCGCGGGCGCCAGGAACAGTGCCGGGCGCGCGCGGCGGCAGCGAACGGGGACAAAGGCCTGACTCATCGGCGGTCTCGTCGGCTTGCGAGGCGGCGGGGCTGGCGGACCAGCCCCGCCGGAGGATCACTCGGCTGCGCTGTCGTGGATCTCGACGGCGTCGCCGAGCTGCAGGTCGAGTTCGTCGGCGATGAAGCCGACCGCCTGGGCCGCCGTCATCTTGCCGGTCTCGACCGCTTGCAAGCCGGTGAAAAGCACCTTGTTATAGTCGCTGAACTGGGGATTGTTGGGCACAAAATCTGCGCCTTCCATCATCGGCGAGGCCAGCGACACCACCCAGTTCGCCTTATAGGCCGGCAGCGCCGTCTCGGCATGGGTAATGGCGGTGTGGTTCGAGATGACCGCGTGGCGGACGTTGAAATAAGGCGTGGTCGCGATCGCCACCAGATCGGCGGCGACATCGGGATACTTGGTCCCGGGGTTGATCGCATAGATGATCGGATGCGACAGGTTCGCGGGCTTGCCGCCCTTCACCGCCGCCGGCGCCGGCAGCCAGCCGATCTTGTGGGTATAGCCCGCCTCGTCTTTCGGCCAGCTCACACCCAAGGCGTCGCCGGTCTGCCAAGCCACCGCCCAGACGCCCTGATGGAAAATAAACGCCTTTTCCTGCTTAAAGGCGGTCTTGATCGCATCCCAGCTCATCGCCGTATTGTCGATCGGGGTCACACCCTCTTTGGCGTTCGTCTCGTACCAAGCGAGCGCGTTCTGCATCTCCTTCTTGGGCAGCATCAACTTGCCGGTCTTGGGGTCGACGAATTTCACGCCGAACGACTTGAACACCATCAAGTAGTCGATCCCGACATTGGGGCGATGCAGCATGCCGTATTCCGCCGCCCCCTTGTCCTTCACCTCCTTGGCCAGCGCCGTCAGATCGTCGAGGGTGAAATCGCCCCGCTCGACGGCAGCGGGCAGGCCATCGATAAAGGCCTCGTCCTTGCCGATCTTGCGCAGCATATCCTTGTTGTAGAAAAACATCCGGATCTCGGCGTCCTGCGGCACGCCATGGATCTTGCCGTCCGAAGCCCTCACCGACTCCCACAGGTTGGGCAACACATCGTTGAACGCCCAGGGTCGGGCAGCGATGGCCGCCTCCATGTTCATCGCATAGCCGTTTTCGGCGAACTTGCCGATCCATTCATGCGGCAGCGTGTAGATGTCGGGCCCCTGCTTGACCGCAAAGGCCTTGAGCATATCGAGTGCGTAGGCGTCCCACCCCTTCTGATTGCCCCGATTGACGTCGATCACGATGGTCTTGTCGATTCCGGCGGCCTTATATTCCGCGTTTAGCACTTTGGCGGCATCGACGATGTTCTGTTCTCGGTATGGCGTGTCGCGGTCGACCAAGGTCCACATTTTCAGGTGAATCTCTTCGGCCGACGCCGGCAGCGCAGTCAGCAGCGCCGTGGCGAGAATGGCGATTTTTCTGAACATCTGCGGGTTTCCCCTTCAGGCAGCGGGTGAATTGATGGCATTTAAATAACTTGGTTATATAAATTAAAAATGACACTGATCCGAGAGCAGCAGGACGAGAGGTGGTTATGAACGCTCCGGGCTCTCGCCTGTCTCTCTCGCGCGGGCAGCGTCGCCTCGTCGCGCTCCTGCGGCGTCACCCGATACAGTCGCGCGCCTTTCTGGCAGAACAGCTGGAGGTTAGCCAGCCGGCGATCAGCAAGCAGGTGCAGGAGCTGATGACACTGGGGCTGGTGGTCGAGGCCGCCCGCCGAACCGGCCGCAGGGGGCCGCCGCAAATCGACCTGAAGTTAAACGCGGATGCGATCTTCGCCCTCGGCATCCACGCCGACTCCGAATCGGTGCACGTCGTCCTGCTCGATTTCTGCGGCGCGGTCCGGGGCGAGTTCGGGCTGCGGAACGCCTTCTCTGATTTCGAGGACGCGCAATCGGCCATCGTGATCGGGGCGCGGCAGTTACTGGCTGAAGCCGGCCGGGATCTCGGCGCGCTGGCGGGCGCCTGCATCGCTTTGCCGGCCCGTTTCGTGAGCAGCGAGGGCGCGCTCAACCTTGCGGACGCCGTTGGCACATGGCGGGGAGTCGACATCGCAGATCGGCTGTCGACGAGGCTCGGCTGTGACGTCACCGTCGAAAATGACGCGAACGCCGCCGCGCTGAGCGAAGTCGCGATCGGCAATCCAGACGGCTATGCCAGCTTCTTCTACATCTATATCGCGGATGGGCTGGGGGGCGCCCTGGTGCTCGACCACCAGCTTTATCGCGGAGCGCATGGAAACGCGGGCGAGATCGGGGCGCTGCGTCCGCGCTCTACCAGGCGGCCGTCACTCGGCGACCTCGCCCGCAACCTCGGGAAGGACGCGCCCCCGCCGTCGGCCACGCCCGAAGTCTGGAACAATCATTTTGCCGCCCGTCCGGACCTCTACGCGCCCTGGCTGGACCGCGCGGCGGCAGAGTTGCACGAGCTTCTGTTCGTCGTGCGGACACTGTTCGACCCCGAAGCGATATTCGTCGGCGGAACCATGGCGATGGCCCTGCGGGAGGCGCTGATTAAACGCGCCCGAGAGCTCCGCCCTCCCCATCATTTCGTGGCCATGCCCCCGATCGTCGCGTCGCAGCTCGGCGGGCTCGCCTCCGCGGCTCAGGGCGCTGCGGTATCGGTCTTCCTGGAAGGCGCTGCCTAAAGCATCGGCCCGAAAATCGGAATCGATTTTCGGCAAAGCACGATGCGTCGATTCAAAGGCTTAGAGCGACCTTTCTGCGTCCGATCGGACGCAGGGCGCTAGCGGAATGCGATGAACGGGAAACATCCTTGCGCTCCCCGTCCTTGTTTCGCCGCATGATGTGAGCCGAAACGTCATGCAACGTTTCGGCATCATGCGCGAGTGGTCCGATTCCGGCATTTGATCCCGTGCTGTGGAGACCGCTCAGCACATGTCGGAATCGAAAAGGCCACGGGCCAAGGTTATGATCCTCTTGGACTTTTCGAATTTGACATTGGATTCAACGGACGCCCCCAACGGGGATGCAAATGTCAAATTCAATCCACGAGCAGAGAGTCGACGATATCAGATCAGCCGGACCAAAACGTCGTAGGCGCCGTCGATGTCGGCGGCAAGCGCCGTCACCACGTCGTCCGGCATACACGACGCGACACCTTGGTAGATGAGTTCGTGTTGGCGGTTGGACATGCGAAAATTTCCGCTTTCGCGTAAGAGGTGGAAATAGGGGCTGATCTGAAGCCAGAGGTTCTCGATAATGCCGAGGAGAATCGGCGAGCCGGCTTGGCGGTAGAGCGCGAAGTGGAAGTCGTAATTGGCGGCGACGTAGGACTTCGGATCGGCGCTGCGTTCGGCTGCGTCCAGCTGCTCAAGAACCGCCGAGAGCTGCGTGACGAACGCCGCGTCGGCGCGCTCGGCCGCCCAGCGCGCCGATGTCGTCTCGACCTCGACACGAACCCGGCGCAGATCCTCCAGCCGTTCGCGCGACAGCTTCGGAACGCCGATCGTGCGCCCCGAAACTACCGTCAGCACCCCCATCGACGTCAACCGCGCCAGCGCCTCGCGGACCGGCATCGGGCTGACGTCGAAGGCTTCGGCCAGGCTCGCGACGGTCACCGACTGTCCCGGCACCATCCCCCCCTCCAGGATGAGTTCGCAGAGACGGCGAAACACGCCGTCTTGGAGGGTCTCCCTGCGGAGAGGCGTGATGCGCTGACTGAAGACCGACATGAAGGCACTCCGATAAAAATTCGGCTTCACGATAAACTTTTCCTGTCCCCGCTTGAAGTCATTTCGATTTTAGATCAAAAATCAAAAATGCACGGACAAGGGCGCTTGGGAGATGCGCCGCCGATGCATCAGGGAGGTCAGGATGACACGTGCTACCACAAAATGGGCCGGAGCCCTCGCTCTCGCTCTCTCGACGGCGTTGGTGCCGCCCGCGTTCGCGAAGGAAAAGTACAAGGTCTATCTGTCGATGAGTTATATCGGCAACGACTGGCAGGCTGAGGCCGCGAACATGGTCAAGGCCATGGCCGCGTCGAAAACCATGGCCGATAAGGTCACGCTCAAGGTTCAGGTCGCCGGCCCCAATGCCCAACGCCAGATCCAGCAGATCAACGCGATGGTCCAGGCCGGTGCGAACGCCATCGTTGTCTATCCGATCTCGCCGACGGCCCTCAATCAGGTGGTCAAAAATGCCTGCGCCAAGGGCGTGACGATCATCGCCTATGATGGCGAGATCACCGAGCCCTGCGCCTACAACGTGACGATCGATCAGACCGAAGCCGGGACCAAGACCGCCGAATGGCTGGTCGACAAGCTCGGCGGCAAGGGCCGAGTCGTGATGGTGACGGGCGTCCCCGGGACCTCCGTGGATACCGCGCGCACGGCCGCCGCGAAAGCGGTCTTCGCCAAGCACTCCGGGATCCAGGTCGTCGGCGAATTGGTCGGCATGTGGAGCCAGGCTGTCGCTCGCACCGAACTCTCGAAGCTGCTCGCGACCCGCGGCTGGGACGACATCGACGGTCTGTGGATGCAGGTCGGTTGCTACACCGCAGATGCGATGCAACTGGAGGCAGGGCGCACCGCCAAGCAACTCAAACCTTGCGCTGGCGAGGGATCGAATGGCGGGCGCATCCAGATGCTGCCGGCCGGAACCAAGGTTGATGGGGCCAATGGTTCCTATGCACCGATGGACGCGCCGCGCATTTCCTACGCCTCGCCGCCTTATTCCGGCGCCTACGCGCTGAAGCTCGCGGTGTCCATCCTCGACGGCAAAAAGGACGTGCCGCATCATACGACCTTGCCGTTGCCACTGGTCACCAACGACACGATCAAGCTCTGCGAAACCGGCAGCTGGGACGAGATGAAGAACGGCTGCAACGTCTTCAAACCGTCGGTCATCAAGAATCCGGGATGGTTCGCCTCGATCTTTTCCGAAAAGACGCCGGAGGTCGGCCTGAACGCCGCGCTCAACGGCCAGCCGGAAGACTGATCCTCATGACCCCGCCGGTGCCTCGCTCGGGGCGCCGGATCGTCCTGGTCAGAAAGGCAGATCACGTGACCCTTCGCGAAGCCCCCTCGGCCGTCTCTCTGGATGCCGTGTCGAAATCGTTCGGCGCGACGAAGGCCGTCTCGGACGTGACCTTCTCCGTCGCGCCCGGCACGGTCCATGCGCTGCTCGGCGAGAACGGCGCCGGCAAATCGACGACGATGAAGCTCCTCTCCGGCCTGATCGCGCCGGATACTGGACGCCTTCTCGTCGACGGCGCGCCGGTCCAGTTCCACTCCCCGCGTGATGCTCATCGTGTCGGGATCCAGACGGCGTTCCAGGAACTGACCCTCGTGCGGGACCTCAGCGTGCTCGACAACATGCTGCTGCCGAAAGCCCCGGCCGGGCTTCTCGGGCTGTTGAAGCGCCGCGCCATGGCGGAAAGAGTGGCGGACCATTTCGATCGCCTGGGTCTTCAGACCGACCTTTACGCAGAGACCGGGCGCCTTGATCTTGCCGAGCGCCAGAAAATCGAGATCGCCCGCGCGCTGTTCCGCGAGCCGCGCGTCCTGCTCCTCGACGAGCCGACCTCGGCGCTCGCCGGCAGCGACGTCAAATGGCTCGGCGAGATCATCGCCGAGGCCCGCGCGCGCGGCGTCACCGTCCTGTTCATTTCGCATCGCATGCCGGAGGTGCGGGACTTCTGCGAGACGATGACGATCCTGCGCAACGGCCGGCACATCGCCACGGGCCGGGTCGGCGACTTCACCGACGAGGCCGTCGTCGAAATGATCATCGGACGCTCGCTCGACCAGACCTTTCCGGCCCGGCCACAACGAAGCCTGCGCGAACCCCCGGCACCGGTCCTGGAAACCCGCGATCTTGCGGCCGGACCGAAGCTCAAGGCAGCAAATATCGCGCTTCGGCCCGGCGAGATCCTCGGCGTTGCCGGACTGCAGGGCATGGGACAGCGCGAGCTGTTTTCGGCCTGCTTCGGCGCGATTCCCGTCGACGCCGGCGAGATCCGCGTCGACGGGCGCGCCGTTCACCTGTCGTCGCCGGCCGACGCTCTTCATCCCTCGCTGCGGATCGGGCTGCTGCCCGAGGAGCGCAAGACCGAGGGGTTGTTCCTGAAGCTCGACGGCACCACCAATGCCAGCCTGCCGGTGATCGAGCGCTTCACCCGCCACGGCCTCATCGACGGGGCCGCCGAGCAGGCCGCGGCGCAGAAGGTCTTCGCCACCGTCGACGTCTCGCCCGTCGCCGCCTTCACCGAGGCCGGCGCCTTCTCGGGCGGCAATCAGCAGAAGATCGCGATTGCCAAATGGCTGGTCGCCGAAAGCCGTATTCTTTTGCTCTTCGATCCGACGCGAGGCATCGACGTCGGGACCAAGCACCAGCTTTACGGACTGATGCGCGCCTTCGCCGACGCCGGTGGCGCGGTGCTGTTCCACTCGACCGAGATCCCCGAACTCGTCAACCTCTCGGACCGCGTGATCGTCCTCTATGAGGGGGCCATCGTCGCGCAACTGGAGACCGACGAGATCGACGAGCTTACCATCATGAACGCCGCGCTGGGTTCGGCTCATCAGCCGGACGCGGCAAGGACAAGGGCTTCCGCATGACCGGCTCCGCAACGACTCTTTCCGCCGGCAGGGCGCAGCTACCAGTTCGGAGATCCGCCAGCCGCGGTCCCGTCCAGCGTTGGTTGGCCCGCAACCGCGCACCGCTCGTCGCCGCCCTCGTCTTCGCCGCCCTGTTCGGCTTCGTCGACTGGATCACGCCGGGCGCGCTCACCTATTTCGATGTTGCCTTCCAGGCGAGCGGCGGCACGCCGCTGGCGCTGGCGGCCATGGGCCAGACCCTCGTCGTCATTTCCGGCGGCTTCGACCTCTCCGCCGGCGCCGTGATCTCGCTGGTCAACGCCGTGCTCGCGGCGAATATGGACCCGGCGCAGATGCAAGCCTCGCCGCTTCTGTGGACCCTCGTCGGGATCGGCACCGGCATGGCGGTCGGCGCCTTCAACGGTATTTTTGTCGCCTTCCTGCGCCTCCAGCCGATCGTCGTCACCCTGTCCACCATGTTCATCGTGCAGGGCCTGACACTTTTGATCCTGCCGCAGCCGGGGGGCTTCATTTCGCCGTCGCTCGGCTCGTTCTATATGGGCGACGCGATCAGCGGGCTTGTCCCCGCCTCGCTCGTGCTGCTCGGGCTCGTCGCGCTGTTCTGGCTCTGGCTGAAGAACACCGGCTTCGGCGTCGCACTCTACGCCGTCGGCAGCGATCCGGCGACGGCCACCTCGACCGGTGTGCGCACGACCCTGGTGCGCTTCGGCAGCTATGTGATTGCCGGCGGTTTTTACGGCCTCGCCGGAACCTTCGTCAGCGCCCAGACCGGATCGGGCGATCCGCTCGTCGGCAATTCCCTGCTTCTGCAGATGTTTGCGGCGGTCGTGATCGGCGGAACGCGGCTCGGCGGCGGCAAGGGCGGTCTCGTCGGCACGGTCTTCGGCGCCTTCGTCCTGATGAGTGTCGTCAATATCCTGCTCGCCCTCAACGTCTCGGCCTATTTCTCTACGATCGCGGAAGGGGCGGTGCTTCTGGCGGCTGTGCTCGTCGGCTCGCTCAGCAAGGATTCGGTCCTGAGCGAGCAGCTCGCCGGGCTTCGGGGCAGCCTCAAAGCCCGACGCGCCGGCACCCACGTCTCCCAGCGCCCAAAGACCGACCGCAAACTCGCTTTCGTTGATGCGCACGGGCGCGGGCGTCCGGCTGGCGACAACGTCGTCGCGCCAGGGTTCTTCACCCGGAACGGTCAGACGCTACGCTACGCCCTGCCGGCCTGGATCGGCCTCGTCCTTGTTCTCATCGCCACCCAGGTCGTCCTCGGCAGTTCGCTCGGCAGCTGGAGCTTCTGGAACTCGCTGCTGGTGCTCTCGACCTTTCTCACCATTCTGGCGCTGGGCCAAGGCTCGGTCATCCTAACGGGCGGCCTCGACCTGTCCGTGCCTTGGACCATCGGCCTGTCCGGAATTCTCCTCGCGGGCATCGTCCAGGGCTCGGATGCGGCGTTGCTCTATGCCGTTCCCGCGGTTCTCGGCCTTGCAGCGCTGATCGGTCTCTTCAATGGCCTCGGCGTGGTCGCCCTCGGCCTCTCGCCCATCGTGGTGACCCTTGCGGCCAACGGCATCCTTCAGGGAGCAGCGCTGCTGTATTCCGGCGGCACCCCGGCCGGCTTCGCCTCGCCGCTTCTGCGCTGGATGATGACAGGCCATATCGGCGGCGTCACGCCGGTGCTGCTCTTCCTGGCAATCGTCATCGTTGCCGGCACGCTCCTGCTCGGCCGCACAGCCTTCGGACGGCGGGTCTACGCGGTCGGAAACAGTCTGGATGCGGCGCGCCTCTCAGGTATTCAGACCGGATCGGTGATCGTCGGCGTCTATGTCGTCTCGGCGATCTGCGCAGCACTCGTCGGCATCCTTTTGACCGGCTTCTCGGGTCAAGCCAGCCTCGGCATGGGCGATGACTATCTGCTGCCCTCGATCGCCGTCGTCGTGGTGGGCGGTGCGCTGATCACCGGCGGGCGCGGCCACTTCCTCGGCATGGTCGGCGGCGCGCTGCTTCTCACCGCGCTGCAGACGCTGCTTGCCGGCACCACGCTTCCCTATGCCTTCCGTGCCATCTTCTTCGGCTGCGTCGTCCTCGCCGCCGTTCTTGCCCTGCGCGATAAGAGGAACTGAACCGTGTCAGCCACATCCCCCCATCCGAAACCAGACATCATGGCCGGGCTTTCTGGACAGCGCATCGTCGTCACCGCCGGTGCCGGCGGAATCGGCCTCGCCATCGCGCAGCTGCTGCACGCCTATGGCTGCCGGATCGCCTTCTGCGACGTCTCCGACGAGGCTCTCGCGACGGCCTCCGCCGAACTGCCAGGCGCCTTCGCGATGCGGGCCGACGTCTCGTCGGAGACGGAGATGGAGTGCTTCTTCACGGCCGCACTGGATAAGCTTGGCGGGCTCGACGCCCTCATCAACAATGCCGGCATCGCCGGTCCGACCGGGGGCGTCGAGGCCATCTCCCCGTCCGACTGGCGCCGCTGCATCGACATCAATCTGACCGGCCAGTTCCTTTGCGCCCATCTCGCCGTCCCGCATCTGAAGGCTGCCGGCGGCGGCTCGATCGTCAACATGTCCTCCTCCGCCGGCCGCCACGGCTATGCCTTCCGCACCCCGTATTCGGCGGCAAAGTTCGGCATCATCGGCTTCACTCAGAGCCTCGCCAAGGAACTCGGGCCCGACAATATCCGCGTCAACGCCATCCTGCCCGGCATCGTCGCGGGGCCACGCATGGAGGGGGTGATCCGCGCCCGTGCCGATCAGGTCGGCGTCTCCTTCGAGGAGATGGAGGCGCGCTACCTCCAGACCATCTCACTGCGGCGGATGGTGACGCCACAGGATGTCGCCGCATCGGTCGCCTTCCTCCTGTCTGACGCCGGCCGCAACCTGTCGGCCATGTCGTTCAATGTCGACGGCAACGTGGAGACACTGTGATGGCTACCTCAGGAACCACCGTCGCGGTCGTCGGAGCGGGCCTGATCGGCCGCGCCTGGGCGATCACCTTCGCGCGCGCCGGCTGCATCGTACGCCTCTGGGATCCGGATCCCCAGGCTGCGCCTCGCGCAGGCGACTTTGTCCGCACCGTCGCCGAGGATCTCGCGGCCAGCGATCTGCTCGGCGGCTTGAGTGTCGACGCCGTGCTCGCCGCCTTGCGGCCGGTCCAGACCTTGGAAGAGGCGCTCGATAGTGTCGCCTGGGTTCAGGAATGCGGGCCGGAAAAGATCGCGGTGAAGCGCGAAACCTTCGCCCGCCTCGACGCCCTGGCAGCGCCGGAGGCGATCCTGGCCTCGTCGTCCTCCGCACTCTTGCCCTCGGCGATCGCCGGTGGTCTCGCCGGGGCCCACCGATGCGTCGTCGCCCATCCGATCAACCCGCCCTATCTGGTGCCCGCCGTCGAACTCGTTCCGTCGGCCGCAACCTCGCTCGACACAATGCGGCGCGGCGAAGCCTTCCTCAAGGCGATCGGCCAGGTGCCGCTGGTGATGGCCCGCGAGATCGATGGTTTCATCATGAACCGCCTGCAAGGGGCACTTCTCGAGGAGGCGTTCCGCCTTGTCGCCGGTGGCTATGCCAGCCCGCAGGACGTTGATCGCGGCATCGCGGACGGCCTCGCCTTGCGCTGGAGCTTCATCGGGCCCTTCGAGACCATCGATCTCAATGCACCCGGCGGCGTCGCCGACTATGTCGCTCGCTACCAGCCGCTCTATGCGGGCCTGTTCGAACAGATGCGCGAGCGGGTCGACTGGGCGGGTCCCGTGCTGGACACCGTCGTTTCGGCCCGGCGCGCAGCGCTCGCCGAGAGCGAGCTTGCCGAGCGGCAGGTCTGGCGCGACCGCCGGCTGATGGCGCTGCGGGCTCACAAACGCAACGCCGACGAAGACATCGGCCGCTGAGGCGGCAAGGAGGAGAACCCCATGGCCACGACCAGTCATCTGCCGCAGGGCAAGGTCATCATCACCTGCGCCGTCACCGGCGCGATCCACACGCCCACCATGTCGCCGCATCTGCCGATCACCCCGGACGAGATCGCGGCGGATGCGATCGGCGCAGCGGATGCGGGCGCGGCGATCCTGCACCTTCACGCCCGCAATCCCGAGAACGGCCGGCCCGACCAGACGCCGGAGGCCTTCGCGCGCTTCCTGCCACGGGTGAAGCAGGGCACCAAGGCGGCGATCAACATCACCACCGGCGGCAGCCCCTATATGAAGGTCGAGGAGCGCGTCCTGCCGGCGGCGACCTTCAAGCCGGAGGTCGCCTCGCTCAACATGGGCTCGATCAATTTCGGCCTCTATCACCTCGCGCCGAAATACGAGACCTTCAAATTCGACTGGGAGAAGCCGCATCTGGAGGCGACGCGCGATCTGGTCTTCCGCAATTCCTTCAAGGATATCGAGTACATCCTCGAAACCTGCTACGGCAACGGCACGCGCTTCGAGTTCGAGTGCTACGATATCGCCCATCTCTACAATCTCGCCCATTTCGCCGATCGCGGCCTGGTCAAGGCACCGTTCTTCGTCCAGTCGGTCTTCGGCCTGCTCGGCGGCATCGGCACCCATCCGGAAGACGTCATCCACATGAAGCGGACAGCCGATCGACTGTTCGGCGATCAGTTCCGCTGGTCGGTGCTGGGAGCCGGATCCTCGCAACTGCGGATCGCGGCGCAGGCCGCTGCCATGGGCGGCAATGTCCGGGTTGGCCTCGAGGATTCGCTCTGGGCCGGCAAGGGCAAGCTCGCGACCTCCAGCGCCGAGCAGGTGCGAATGGTGCGCCAGATTATCGAAGGCCTCGGCCTGTCGATCGCGACGCCCGACGAGGCGCGCAGCATTTTGGAGCTGAAGGGCGGCGACCGGGTCGGCTTCTAGAGCATGATGTTGCGACGTCGCATGACGTCTCGGATCACATCATGCGGCAAAACAATGGCTTGGAGCGGAATGACGATTCCGGTTCATCGCATCCCGCTTTAAAGAAGCAGGACCGCTTACGGGAGGAACGACAATGCGCATCGACGTGCTTTTGGACGTCAAGACGACGCTCGGCGAAGGCCCGCTTTGGGATGCCGAACAGGAGCGGCTCTATTTCATCGACAGCTTCGATGGCCGGGTCTTTCGCACCACCGTCGACGGCCGCGAAATCCGCGCCTGGGACGTGCCGGCCAAGATCGGTTCCATGGCGCTGAGAAAGGACGGCAACGGCGCCGTGGTGTCGCTGCAGACGGGCTTTCACGCCCTCGACTTTGCGACCGGCGACTGCGACCTGATCCATGATCCCGAGCCCGACCGCCCGAACAACCGCATCAATGACGGCAAGGTCGACCGGCACGGCCGGTTCTTCTCCGGCTCGATGGATACGATGGAGGAAGGCCCCTTCGGTGCCCTCTATCGCCTCGACCCCGACTTTTCCGTTACGACAATCGACACGGGCATTATCTGCTCCAACGGGCCCTGCTTTGCGCCCGACGATCGCACCTTCTACTTCAACGACACCTGGGGCGGTGAGATCTGGTCCTATGACTATGATATCGAGACCGGCGCGGCGACGAACCGGCGGGCCTTCGCCAAGGTCGACATGAGCGGCGGCGGCGCGGCCGACGGCTCGACGGTGGATGCCGAGGGCTACCTGTGGAACGCGCTCGTCTACGACGGCAAGCTCGTGCGTTACACGCCCGACGGCAGCGTCGATCGGGTGATCGAGATGCCCGTGAAGAAGGTGACGAGCGTCATGTTCGGCGGTCCGAATCTCGACATCCTCTTCGTCACCTCGATGGCCAAGCCGCCCTTGCCGCGCTTTCCGGATGACGGCGTTTTGAGGGGCAGCCTCTTCGCCATTCACGACCTCGGCATCAAGGGGCTGCCGGAGCCACGCTTCGGCGCCTGAACCGGACGGCAACAGGCCCGGCGAGGCGAAAAGGGCGCCATCGTCGATGACGATGCGGCGGGACGACGGATGCAGCCGCCGACGGCGCTCTGAGCGCCCGCGCCGGAACGGGCCGCGTCCCTGCGAGGGGCCGGCCCGTCGCACGTGACAGCACAACGACGACCCGACGCAAAATGGTGCCGGAGATGCGGGCGTCAGCGATCGCGCGCAACCGCAACCGACAGGACGAAGTGACCGGCCGGTTGCTTTCCGCTCGCCGCGAATTCGATCTCTGATCGGGCTGACGGGCTCTTTACGAGAGCGACGCCGTCATGCGCGCGCTGGGACAAGCCGCTCGAAAATATCGATCATTTCCCGCCCTTGCCGCATTTCAGCGCAGGCCCGAAAAAACGTCATCGATGTCGCTTTTGAAATGTTCTATTTCGCATTTACGTTAGTCAAAAAACTGTCACTCTGCGCATTGTTCGCCATGGTTAGCGAAGGTCGAATGCCATGCGCCGGTTCTCACTCACGTCGCTTCTGAAGGAAGCCGCCTCGGGACATCAGGGCTGGAAGCGCCAATGGCGCGCGCCGGAGCCGAAAAAAGAATACGACGTCGTCATCGTCGGTGGTGGCGGCCATGGCCTGGCGACGGCCTATTACCTCGCCACCGTTCATGGCGTGACCAAAGTCGCGGTGCTGGAAAAGGGCTGGATCGGTGGCGGCAACACCGGCCGCAACACCACCATCGTGCGCTCGAACTATCTGTTCGACGAGTCGGCCGCACTTTACGAACATGCGATGAAGCTCTGGGAGGGCCTGTCCCAGGAGCTGAACTACAATGTGATGTTCTCCCAGCGCGGCGTCTTGATGCTGGTGCACAACCACCACGACGTCATTTCCTTCAAGCGCCACGTCTATGCCAACCGGCTGAATGGCATCGACAACGAGTGGCTGACGCCGGAGGAATGCAAGGAATTCTGCCCGCCGCTGTCGATTTCTCCGGATCTCCGCTATCCGGTGCTTGGCGGCGCGCTGCAGAGGCGCGGCGGCACTGCGCGCCACGACGCCGTCGCCTGGGGCTATGCCCGCGGGGCCGACGCGCGCGGCGTCGACATCATCCAGAACTGCGAAGTGCTCGGGCTGCGGCGCACGTCGGACGGCGCCGTTGCCGGCGTCGAGACCAGCCGCGGCTTCATCGGCGCCAAGCGCGTCGGCGTCGTCGCCGCCGGCCACACCGGCGTGGTGATGAGCCGCTTCGGCTTGAAAATGCCGGTCGAGAGCGTGCCGCTGCAGGCGCTGGTCTCCGAGCCGGTCAAGCCGGTGTTTCCCTGCGTCGTCATGTCCAACGCCGTCCACGCCTACATCTCCCAGTCGGACAAGGGCGAGTTGGTGATCGGCGCCGGCACCGATCAATATGTCTCCTATTCTCAGCAAGGCGGCATCCAGATCGTCAGTCACACCCTCGACGCGATCTGCGAACTGTTCCCGCAATTTACCCGGATGCGCATGCTGCGCTCCTGGGGCGGCATCGTCGACGTCACCCCCGATCGCTCGCCGATCCTCGGCAAGACGCCGATCCCCGGGCTGTTCGTCAATTGCGGCTGGGGCACCGGCGGCTTCAAGGCGACGCCCGGCTCGGGTCATGTCTTCGCCCACACGCTGGCGACCGGCGAGCCGCATCCGATCAACGCGCCGTTCAGCCTCGATCGCTTCCGCACCGGCCGATTGATCGACGAGGCCGCCGCCGCGGCCGTCGCGCACTGACAGCCTCTTTTTCGTTTCGTCGGAGTTAACAACGATGCTCCTGATCCGATGCCCTTATTGCGGCGAACGCCCCGAGACCGAGTTCCACTGCGGCGGCGAAGCGCATATCGCCCGGCCCGACACCCCGGCCGATATCAGCGATGCTGATTGGGGTTCCTTCCTCTATACCCGCACCAATCCCAAGGGCCTGCATGCCGAGCGCTGGCTGCACGCCCATGGCTGCGGCCGCTGGTTCAACGCGTTGCGCGACACCGTCAGCGATGCCTTCGTGACCACCTACGAAATGGGCACCCCACGCCCCGATCCCATTTCTGAAACCGCCAAGGCCTGAGGCACGCGACCATGAGCCAGCCCTTTCGCCGCGCCTCCGGCGGCCGGATCGACCGCAACCGCCCCTTGACGGTGAGCTTCAACGGCAAGACCCTCGAAGGCTTTGCCGGCGACACTGTCGCCTCGATGCTCCTGGCATCGGGTCAACATCTGGCCGGCCGCTCGTTCAAATATCACCGTCCGCGCGGCATTCTTTCCCACGGCTCGGACGAGCCAAGCGCGCTCCTTTCGGTTGACTGGCGCCACGATCGCGGCCCCGGCTACCGTGACCCGAACAACCGGGCGAGCGTCGTCGAGGCGCGCGACGGGCTGGTGGTAAAGACCCAGAACCATTGGCCTTCGCTTGCGCTCGATATCGGTGCGGTCAACGACCTGTTGTCGCCGATCTTCGTCGCCGGCTTCTACTACAAGACCTTCATGTGGCCGAAGCGGTTCTGGGACAAGGTCTATGAGCCGATCATCCGCAAGGCGGCGGGCCTTGGCGAGGCGCCGGAATATCCCGACCCCGACCATTATGCCAACCGCCACGCCCATGCCGACGTGCTGATCGTCGGCGCCGGGCCGGCCGGCCTTGCCGCCGCCCTCACCGCCTCGGCCGACGCGTCGAAGCGGGTGATCCTCGCTGATGAGGGCGCCGAGCCCGGCGGCGCGCTGTTGAACGACCTCACCTCGACCATCGACGGCCAGCCGGCGATGGATTGGGTTGAAGACGCTGTGGCGACGCTCGACGGGCGCGAAAACGTCATCCTGCTGCCGCGCACGACGGGATTCGGCTACTACAATCACAACCATGTCTGCCTGGTCGAGCGGGTCAGCGACCACCGCGCCGACGCGCCCGAGGGGCTTGCCCGCGAGCGGCTGTGGCAGGTGCGGGCGCGGCAGGTGGTACTGGCGACCGGCAGCCATGAGCGGCCGCTGGTCTTCGAGAACAACGACAAGCCCGGCGTCATGCTCGCCGAGAGCCTGCGCGCCTACGTCAATCGCTGGGCGGTCCTTCCCGGCGACGCGCTGATCGTCGTCACCGCCGCAGCCTCGGCCTATCGGACCGCCCTCGACGCCAAAGCGGCCGGCATGCGGGTGGAGATCGTCGACATCCGGCTGGGAGCCGATTGCGGACCAGAACTCGCTGCCGCAAGGGACGCCGGCATCACAGTGCGCACCGGCCATACGGTGATCCGGGCGCTCGGCGGCAACCGCGTCGGCGCCCTGGTCGTCGCGCCGATCGGCACCGACGGGTCGATCGGGCCGAAGCTCACCCTCGACTGCGACTGTGTCGCCATGTCCGGCGGCTGGACGCCGTCGGTGCATCTCTTCTCCCAGTCGCGCGGCAAGCTCGCCTTCGACACCGAGATCGACGCTTTCGTGCCGGACAAGTCGGTCCAGGCCGAACGCTCGGCCGGCGCCTGCCGCGGCCTTTACGATCTTGGCGCTGTCCTCGCCGACGGCTTTGCGGCCGGCAGCGACGCGATCGGCGGGGCCGCTTCGCCACAGCCGGTCGAGGCCAGCGCCGCCTTCACCGGCTTCCAGCCGGTGCGGGTGCTGCCGAGCGATGCCGACCCGTCGCGCATCAAGGCCTTCGTCGATTTCCAGAACGACGTGACGGTCAAGGACATCAAGCTCGCCGTGCGCGAGGGCTTTGAGTCGATCGAGCACGTCAAGCGCTACACCACCACCGGCATGGCGACGGACCAGGGCAAGACCTCGAACATGAACGCCCTCGGCCTCGTCGCCGGCATCTTGAACCGGCCGATCCCGGCGGTCGGCACCACCACCTTCCGGCCGCCCTATACGCCGGTGAGCTTCGGCGCCCTGATCGGGCCGGCGCGGAACGAGCTGTTCGACCCGGTGCGCAAGACGCCGATCGACGGCTGGGCGGCGCAAAACGGCGCGGTGTTCGAGCCGGTCGGCCTGTGGCGGCGCGCCCGCTATTTCCCGCAGGCCGGCGAGGATATGCAGGCGGCGCTCGCCCGCGAAACCAAGGCGGTGCGCAGCACGGTCGGCATCTTCGACGCCTCCACCCTCGGCAAGATCGAGGTCGTCGGCCCGGATGCCGCCGAATTCATGAACCGCATCTACACCAACGCCTGGAACAAGCTGAAGACCGGCGGCTGCCGCTACGGGCTGATGCTGCGCGAGGACGGATTCGTCTATGACGACGGCGTCGTCGCGCGTCTGGCCGAGAATCGCTTCCACGTGACCACCACCACCGGCGGCGCGCCACGGGTGCTGCGCCACATGGAGGACTATCTCCAGACCGAATGGCCGGATCTCGACGTCTTTTTGACCTCGATCACCGAGCAATGGGCGGTGATCGCCCTGCAGGGGCCGAAGGCGCGCGACGTCCTTGAGCCCTTCGTCAGCGAGATCGAGCTGTCGGAGACCGCCTTCCCGCATATGACGGTCAAGACCGGCTCTGTCTGCGGCGTGCCCTGCCGGCTGTTCCGCGTCTCCTTTACCGGCGAGCTCGGCTATGAGGTCAACGTTCCGGCCGACTACGGCGAGGCGGTCTGGACGACGCTGTTCAACGCCGGCCAGAAGCATGGCATCACCCCCTATGGCACCGAGGCGATGCATGTTTTGCGGGCCGAGGTCGGCTATATCGTCGTCGGCCAGGAGACCGACGGCACCGCGACGCCCGACGATGTCGGCCTCTCCGGCCTCGTCTCCAAGGTGAAGCCGGACTTCGTCGGCAAGCGCTCGCTGTCGCGGCCGGACATGGTGGCCGCCGGGCGCCGCCAACTCGTCGGCCTGTTGACCAAGGATCCGAACGAGGTGCTCGACGAGGGCGCGCAGGTGGTCAAAGATCCGGGCCAGCCGATCCCGATGAAGATGATCGGCCACGTCACCTCCAGCTACCGATCGGAAAATTGCGGCCGCTCGATCGCCATGGCGATGATCGACGACGGTCGCGCGCGGATCGGCGAAACCGTCTTCGCGACGACGCCGACGGGCTTCACCGAGGCGGTGATCGCGCCTGCAGTATTCTACGAGGTGAAGGGAGAAACCGCCGATGCTTGACGTCAATCTCGCCAGCCGCGCGCCGGCGCTTGCGCCGCGATCGAGCGACGCCGGCGTGACCGTTGCCCCGCTTGGGCCGCAAGGCCGCCTGTCGCTGCGGATAAAGCCGGCCGCGCTTGGCGACGACACCGCCATCGACGGCTTCGACCTGTCTGGGCCAATCAATTCGCGGCGCAGCGCCGGCGATGGCGCCGCCACGCGCACCGCCCTTCGTCTCGGCCCGGACGAGTGGATGCTGCTCTGCCCCGCCGACGACGTCGAGGAGCGCAGCGAAGCCCTCGCAGCGGCGCTCAATGACACAGCGCATTCGCTGGTCGACGTGTCCCATCGCGACGTCAGCTTCGTCGTCGCGGGAGCCGAGGCCGATAGCGTCATCAATGCCGGCTGCCCGATCGACCTTGCGCTCGCCGCCTTTCCGGTCGGCGCGGCGACGCGCACCCTTCTCGGCAAGGCCGAGATCGTCCTGACGCGGCTCGCCGAGGATCGCTTCACGGTCACCAGCTGGCGGTCCTTCGCGCCTTACGTTCAGGGCTTCCTGGTCGAGGCCGCCCGCCACCAACTGTAAGACAGCGGCCCGTTTGCGGGCCGGCATCAACAACGTTCCGATCAACAGGGGCGCGGCCGGCGCCGGCATCTCCCGGCCCTTGAAAAGGGTGCAGCATGATGAACGACCTCGTCGCCCGCCTGACCCATCGCAAGAAGGGCTATACGCTCGACACGCCCTTCTATACGGATCCGGAGATCTTCGACGTCGACATGGACGTGATCTTCTCCCGCCACTGGCTGTTCGTCGGCGTCGAGCCGGACGTGCCGGAGCCGGGCGACGTCATGGTCGTCGACATCGGCAAGAACTCGGTTGCCATCCTGCGCGACGACGACGGCGAAGTCCGCGCCTTCCACAATGTCTGCCGCCATCGCGGCGCGCGGCTCGTTCATGACGAGAAGACCACCGTCGGCAATCTCGTCTGCCGCTATCACTCCTGGGTCTACGGCACGACCGGCAAGCTCATCCACGCCGAGCATATGGGCGAGGATTTCGACAAATCCTGCCACGGCCTGAAACCGGTCCATATCCGCTCGCTGGAGGGCCTGCTCTTTATCTGCCTTGCCGACACCCCGCCGCAGGATTTCGACGAGCTGGAGCGGGTCATGGCGCCCTATCTCGCCCCGCACAATCTGCGCGAGACCAAGGTGGCCTATCAGCACGATCTGATCGAGCCGGGCAACTGGAAGCTGACGATGGAGAACAACCGCGAGTGCTATCACTGCGGCGCGAACCATCCCGAACTGACCATCCCGCTGTTCGCCTACGGCTTCGGCTTTGCGCCCGAGGAACTCGACGAGAGCGAGCGCGAACATGCGGCGCAATATGCCTGCATGCTGAAGAACAATCATGCCGGCTGGGAGGCGAGCGGCCTGCCCTCGCGCGAGGTCGACCGGCTCGACGACATGGTCACCGGCTTTCGCACCGAGCGCCTGCCGCTCGCCGGTGACGGTGAGAGCCACACCATGGACACCAAGCGCGCCTGCAAGAAATTGATGGGCGACCTCACCAATGCCAAGGCCGGCGCTCTGCATTTCTGGACCCAGCCGAATTCCTGGCACCATTTCATGGGTGACCACGCGGTGGTGTTCTCGGTGCTGCCGCTCGATGCCGAACGCTCGCTGCTGCGCACCAAATGGCTGGTCCACAAGGACGCGGTCGAAGGCGTCGACTACGATCTCGACAATCTGATCGGCGTCTGGATGGCGACCAACCAGCAGGACTCTGATCTCGTCGGCTATTGCCAGCAAGGCGTCCAGTCCGACGGCTATGTGCCGGGGCCCTATTCGCCCCACACCGAGATGCTCGTCGAAAAATTCGTCAACTGGTATGTCGGCCGGATGCTGTCGCATCTCGCCGAGACCCGGGCCGCGGCCTGAGAGGGGCCGATTGCGATGGATGCTCCCGCCCCGAACGCCGCCAATGCGAAGGCTCAGACCGTCGGCCCCGTGCCCACCGGCTATTATCGCTGGGAGCCGGAAGAGGACGACGTCCTCATCTGCCGCGCCGTGCGCGAGGAGACCCATGACGTCAAGACCTTCGTCTTCGCGCCGCGTCACAAGCGCCAATTCGAATTCGTCTCGGGTCAGTTCCTGACCTTCGAATTCGAGATCGACGGCGCCACCATCCATCGCTGCTACACCATCTCCTCGCCGCCGACCCGGCCCGACACCGTCTCGATCACCGTCAAGCGGGTGCCGAACGGGCCGGTGTCGAACTGGCTGCATGACGCCTTCCAGCCGGGCATGATGCTGAAAGCCACGGTGCCGATGGGCGAGTTCTCCTGGTCGGGCATGCAGGCGACCCAATATCTCTTCATCTCAGGCGGCTCGGGCATCACCCCGATGATGTCGATGACGCGCTCGGCCTTCGACCTCGCGCTGATTTCCGACATCGCCTTCGTCCACGCCGCCCGCTCGCCGGCCGACATCATCTTTCGCGACGAGCTCGACTTCATGAGCCGCCGCAACCGCTCGATCCGGCCGACCTTCATCGTCGAGAAGGACGGCCCGCGCGACGCCTGGAGCGGTTATCGCGGCCGCTTCGACGACTCCAAACTGGCGATGATCTGCCCGGATTTTCGCGACCGCGTGGTGTTCGTCTGCGGCCCCGCGCCGTTCATGCGGGCGGTCAAGACAACGCTGAAGGAAGCCGGCTTCGACATGAGCCGCTACCACCAGGAAAGCTTCAACTTCGACGATTTCACCGAGGAGGCGCAGGAGCAGATCGCCGATGCGGCGGAGGAGATCGATTCCGGCGTCAAGGTCTTCCAGCTCGAATTCACCAAGACCGGCCGCACCATCGAATGTCCGGAAGGCCTGACGGTGATGGAAGCGGCCCGGCGCGCCGGCATGCGCCTGCCTTCCTCCTGCTCCAAGGGCCTGTGCGGCACCTGCAAGTCGAAGCTCGTCTCCGGCGCGGTCGACATGAAGCATGGCGGCGGCATCCGCCAGCGCGAGATCGACGCCGGCATGGCGCTTCTGTGCTGCTCCAAGCCCAAGACCGACCTCGTCATCGAGCGGTGAGCGACATGGCGCGGCTGACGGCTTCCTTATCCCGCGCCGCCGCGACGCTTGCCGTCGACACCGCCTCTCGGCCAATCGCCGCACACCGGCCGAACCGTCTCGCCACCGCCAGCACCCCATCCCGGGAGGGCCCACAGCCATGATCGCCAATGCCGACGCTCTCCTGAAGCCGCTGACCATCAAGGGGCTGACGATCCGCAATCGGGTGATGTCGACCAGCCATGCGCCGTCCTACGGCAAGGACGGCAAGCCGCAGGAGCGCTATCAGCTTTATCACGAGGAAAAGGCCAAGGGCGGCATCGGCCTGACGATGTTCGGCGGCTCGTCCTCGGTGTCGGTCGACAGTCCGGCAGCGCCTTGGAACCAGATCTCGGTTGCCGACGATTCCGTCGTGCCGTTCTTTCGGGAATTTTCCGGGCGCATCCACCGCCACGGCGCCAAGCTGATGATCCAGCTCACCCATATGGGCCGGCGCACCAAGTGGGATACCGAGCACTGGTTACCGGTGAAATCGCCCTCAGTGACCCGTGAGCCGGCCTCGCGGGCGATGGCCAAAGCGCTGGAGCAGGAGGAAATCGACCGCATCGTCGCCGATTTCGCGGCCGCCGCGAAGCGGTGCCAAGAGGGGGGCCTCGACGGCTGCGAGATTTCCGCCGCCCATGGCCATCTGGTCGATCAGTTCTGGTCGCCGCATTCCAACAAACGCAGCGACAAATATGGCGGCAGCCTCGACAACCGCATGCGCTTCGGCATCGAGGTGCTGACCGCGATGCGCGCGGCCGTCGGCGACGACTTCGTCATCGGCATCCGCATGTCCGGCGACGAGATGCTGAAGGGCGGGCTGTCCCACGAAGACTGCGTGGCGATCGCCGCGGACTATGCCGGGCGCGGCCTCGTCGACTTCCTGAACATCATGGGCGGCCAGGCCCGCGATCACATCGCCCATGCCGTGTCGCTGCCGAACATGTCGTTCCCGGTCGCGCCCTTCCTCGCTTTGCCTTCGGCGATCAAGCGCGAGGTCGACGTGCCGATCTTCCACGCTCAGCGGGTGACGGATCTCGCCACCGGTGCGCGGGCCGTCGCCGAGGGCCATGTCGACATGATCGCCATGACCCGGGCCCACATCGCCGATCCGCATCTCGTCAAGAAGCTGTCGGAGGGCCGCGCCGACGATATCCGCCAATGCGTCGGCGCCGGCTACTGCATCGACCGCATCTATGTCGGCGGCGATGCCTTGTGCATCCAGAATGCCGCCACCGGCCGCGAAGCGACCATGCCGCATGTCATCAAAAAGGCGGCGGCGACAAAGACCGCCGTGGTGATCGGCGGCGGCGTCGGCGGGTTGGAGGCGGCGCGGGTGCTCGCCGAGCGCGGCCATCAGGTGACGCTGTTCGAAAAGTCCGACCGCCTCGGTGGCCAGGTGAACCTCGCTTCGAAGGCCACTTGGCGCGAAGCGTTGTCGGGCATTCCGCGCTGGCTTACCGGCCAAGTGCAAAAGCTCGGCGTCGACATCCGCCTGAATACCGAGGCAAACGAGGCCGAGATCGCCGCGCTGGCCCCCGACATCGTCATCGTCGCGACCGGCGGCCTGCCGCAAAAGGGCGAGGCCAGCGGCTTCGACCATGCGGTCACCACCTGGGATGTCCTCGAAGGCCGCTCCGAGCCGTCGGGCAGCGTGCTGCTTTACGACGAGATCGGCGGCCACAACGCCGCCTCCACCGCCGAGCACCTCGCCAAGAAGGGCTGCCTCGTCGAGATCGTCACCCACGACCGGATGATCGGCGAGGAGATCGGCCCGACCAATCAGCCGGTCCATCTGCGCGAACTCTACAAGCTCGGCGTGCTGATGACGCCGAATGCCGAGCTGATCGAGATCTATCCGGAAGGCAATCGGCTGATCGCGGCTTTGCGCAACACCATGACCGACGCAGAGGAAGAACGGGTGGTCGATTCGGTGGTCGTCGACTACGGCACGCAGCCGGTCGACGGGCTGCATTTTAAGCTGAAGGACAAGGCCAAGAACAAGGGCCTCACCGATCTCAAGGCCCTGATCGACGGCCGACCACAGCCCTTCGAGACCAATGGCGCCGCGCCCCGGGGCGAAGGGAGGGCCGGCGGCTACACGCTCTATCGCATCGGCGATGCCGTCGCCGGCCGCAACATCCACGCCGCGATCTACGACGCGCTGCGCCTGTGCAAGGATCTGTGACGATGGCGCGGGCAGAACGCCGCGTGTCGCATCGGTGGGACGGGAGCCGTCGCCGATGACCGCCACCTTCCTGCCCTGGATCGTGGTGCTGATGATCGCCGTCGCCGGCGTACAGATCGGCCGGCGACTGAGGCTGTGGCGGCGCGGCCAGCCGGCGCCGGTCGATTGGCTTGGCGGGCTGAGGGCGCTGCCGAAGCGCTATCTCGTCGACGTCCACCATGTCGTCGAGCGCGATCGCGCCGCCGCCAAGATGCATGTGCCACTCGCCGGCGGCTTGGTTGCCGCCTGCGGCTTCCTGCTCATCGGCCTCGTAACCGGGCTCACCGCCTGGCGCTTCTTCTGGGCGCTCGTGACCCTCGCCTTTCTGGCGATGACCGCCGGCGCGCTCCTTGAAATCCGCCGGCGCTATCCGCGCCGACTCGCCCGGCTGTCCGGTGGATCGTGGCAGACGTTCCCCTTCGCCCTGATCGCCTTCGCGATCGCCAGCGGGCTGAGTGCGCTGTTCGCGACCTTTGGTAACGCGCTGCCGGCGTTGGAGCTGTTGACGCTGATCTTAGCCGCCGTCGGCGGTGTCGCGCTTGCCGCGACCGCGGCTGAAGGCCCGATGCGCCATGCCCTTGCCGGCGCGACCCATCTCGTCGTCCATCCGCGGCCTCAGCGTTTCGGCGGCGGGCGTTCCACGGAGCTGAAGCCGCTCGATCTCGATGCCGAAAAGCTTGGCACGGAAACACCGGCGGATTTTGCCTGGAACCGGCTCGTCGCCTTCGACGCCTGCGTCCAATGCGGGCGCTGTGAAGCCGCCTGCCCGGCCTTTGCCGCCGGCCAGCCCTTGAGCCCAAAACATCTGATCGCCGATCTCGCAGCGGCCAGCGCCGGCGGCGAGCGGCCGCCCTATCACGGCAATCCCTATCCGAACGCCCGCCCGGTCGGCGGCAGAATCGGGCTCCATGCGCCGATCGTTTCGGCCGAGGGCGTGATCCATCCCGACACGCTGTGGTCCTGCACCACCTGCCGGGCCTGCGTCGAGGAATGCCCGATGATGATCGAGCATGTCGATACGATCATCGATCTTCGGCGCTTCCAGACGCAGGAACGCGGCGCCATCCCGCTGAAGGCCGAGGAGCCGCTGGCCAATTTTCGCGGCTGCGACGAGCCGAACGGCCGAGTGCTCGCCGAGCGCACGGATTTTGCCGCCGGGCTCAAGCTTCCTGTCATCGCCGCGGGCGGACAGACCGACGTCTTGCTCTGGCTCGGCCAGGCCGCCTTCGATCTGCGTGGCCAGCGCACGCTGACGGCGCTGATCCGGATCCTCACCGCAGCGAAGGTGGATATCGCGGTGCTGGGCGCCGACGAACGCGATTGCGGCGATCTCGCCCGCCGGCTCGGCGATGAAGCAACCTTCCAGCGGCTGGCCAGCGCCAATGTCGCGGCGCTCGCCTCGGTTCGTTTCAGGCGCATCCTGACCGCCGACCCGCATGCCTTGCATGTCCTTCGCAACGAATATCCGGCCTTCGGCGGCACCTATGAGGTGGTGCATCACACCGCCTTTCTCGCCGAGCTCGCAGCGGCGGGGCGGATCCCCCTTTCTCCTCTTGCCGGCCGCTCGATCACCTATCACGATCCCTGCTATCTCGGCCGCTACAACGGCGAGGTCGAGGCGCCGCGCAGGCTGCTCGACGCATTGGGTCTGGAGCGCCACGAGATGGCCCGTTCCGGCAAACGCGCGATGTGCTGCGGCGGTGGTGGCGGCGCGCCGGTGGCCGACATTCCCGGCGACACCCGCATTCCCGATCTGCGCATGGCCCAGGCGGCAGAGACCGGGGCAAAAACCGTCGCTGTCGCCTGCCCGCAATGCGCGGCTATGCTGGAGGGTGTGACCGGCGAGCGACCGGTGGTGAAGGACGTCGCCGAACTTTTCCTGGAGGCGATCGAGGCGGCCGCCATGCGCCCCGCTGAAGCGGTCCGGGCCCTTGAGGTTGAACCCGCATGAGCCGGCCACGCAGAGATCCACGTGCCGAGCGCCAGAGCCACGATGTCGGCGCCACCGGATCGCGCCCGCGCTACGATCGCTCGCAGCCGCTGCCAGGTCGGGCCGGAGTGCCCCCCATCGTCGCTCCTGCTCGCAGCGGCATGACCACGCAGCCGCAGCCGGCCAAACCCGAACTTCGCATCGTCGACGAACCAGCCTTTTTGGTCTTCGCCGTCGTCGAGGCGCCGGGCGGCCGACTGAGCCGCTTCGACCGCCAGGTGCTCGGCGCCGCCCGGCTCCTTGCCGATGCCGGCGATGGCGGCGCCGGTGTCGTCGCCATCGCATCGCATTCGGTCGAAGGGCTCGGCGAGGCGGGCGCCGACCGTGTCCTTTTGTTTACGGCGGAGGCAATGCCCGGCACCGTGGCGAAAGCGCTGCGCCAAACCGTCGATGCCCTTTCGCCACGCCATGTTTTGTTCGCAGAGACCGGCGACAGCGCCGATCTGGCCCGCCGTCTCGCCATCGCCCTCGACGAGCCGCTGCTTGCCAATGTCGAGCATCTGACATCGCGCCAGGCGGTGCGCGCGATCCGCAACGGCCGCGCCGAGATCGCCGCCACCCCGCCGCGCCTGATCAGCCTGGGCGAGGACCGGATAAAGCCCTACGAGGCAGCGCCTTGCGAGGCGCGGGCACTCGCGCTCGACACGGCGCCCCACAATGACGACCCGGCGATTCTCTCGGTCGAATTCATCCCGGGAGATCCGGCGAGCCTCGCCCTCAGCGAGACCGATTTCGTCGTCTCCGCCGGCAATGGCGTCAGCGACTTCGCGGCCTTTCGCGATCTTGCCACACATCTCAGGGCGACGCCCGGCGCCAGCCGCGTCGTCTGCGACGCCGGGCTGATGCCCCGTGCCGCACAGGTCGGTGCATCGGGCACGGTGCTGTCGGCCGATTGCTATTTCGCCCTCGGCATCTCCGGGGCGCCGCAGCACCTGCAGGGCATTGCCGGCTGCGAGCATGTGATCGCCGTCAACACCGATCTGCATGCGGCAATGATCGAGCGGGCGGGCCTTGCCATCGTCCAGGACGCTCAGTTGGTGATGCCGGCGCTGCTCCAGCTGTTACGCGGGGGCGAGCGGTGAAAACCACGGTGCTCCTCTCGCATGCCCGTCATCCGGTCTCGGATCGTCCTCAGCTCTCGCGGCTGGAAGCCCAGGCGATCGCGCTGGCGGCCGAAGTCGACGAAGCGCCCTCAGGCCTCCATGCCGGCCGGAACGAGACCGGCGTTGTGGCGGCGCTCGGCCATGGCCTGACCGCACTCGACCGTCTCGACCTTGCGGACACGACCGATCCGCTGTCGGCGCTGGCCGCGTTTCTGACTCGGCAGCGTTTCGACCTCATTCTCGCCGGCCGACGCGGCGAAGGCGGCCATGAGACCGGCCTTCTGCCCTACCGTCTGGCTGCGATCCTCGGCCTGCCGATCCTTGCCGATGCGGTCGCGATCACGCCCGGAGCAGCGGTCGAAACGCTCGTGGTCGATCAGGCGATGGCTAAAGGCGCGCGACGCCGGGTGACGATCCGCCTGCCGGCGATCGTCACGGTGCATCCGCTGGCGCCGCCGCCACGCCCCTTCGCCTACGGTCCGATGCGACGCGGCACCATCCGCCGTCATCCCGTCGATGGATCGGCCAACGCGGCCGACCTCGATACCGCCGAGGAACGGCCCCACCGGCTGCGGCCGAAGCTGATGCGTCAGAGCGCCGGTCAGGCGGCCGGGGCCAATCTGTATGTCGACCCCACCCCCGAAGAGGCCGCGCGGCTGATCCTGGCTTATCTCGAAGCCAACGGCATCCGCCGCTACGGCCCACTCAACGACCGCTGAAACCCTGCTCAGGCGCCGTTGGCGGCCAGCGGGCCGTGCGCTTCGGCGCGCGCCCCTTGCACCGGGCGAGACCGGCGCGCTTGAGCGGCCTCGACCTCACCGGCAATCATCTCGGCGGTGATGGCCGACAGCGTCCAGCCGAGATGGCCGTGGCCGGTATTGTAGAACACGCCGGGCCGACGGCCCGCCCGCACGCGCGGCATCATGTTCGGCATCATCGGCCTGAGGCCCGCCCACGGGACCACCGAGGCGGTCGACGCGCCCGGGAAGCGCAGACGGCACCAATCGATCAGCGGGCGGATGCGGTCGTTGCGGATATCCCGGTTCTCGCCGGTGAACTCGGCTGTGCCCGCTATGCGCAACCGGTCATCGCCGAGGCGCGAGGTGACGATCTTGGCGTGGTCATCAAGAATGCTGACCCGCGGCGCTGCGGCCTGGCTCTCGGCATCGGACAGATTGACGGTGATCGAATAGCCCTTGACCGGATAGACATTCACCCGGTCGCCGAGCTGTGCCGCAAATTTGCGGCTGGCAACACCGGCGCAAACGACGATCGCGTCGAAATGATCGCGGCTCGCCTCGCCGGTGGTCCCGGCCTTGCGCCACATCACATCGACGCCGTCCCCGCCGCGCGCGCGCAGTTTGGTCACGTCGGCGGCGAAATTCAGCTTGGCGCCGTGGCGGCGGCACGCCTCGGCGAGGTTGCGGGTGTATTTGTGGATGTCGCCGGTAAAATCCGACTCGGTGAAGAAGCCGCCGATGAATTGGCCGTGAATCGTCGGCTCGATCGCCGCAATCTCGTCCGACGTAACGGCGATGCGTTTCAGCCCGCCGCGCTCCAAGAGCCGGTTGACCTTCGCGGCGTGTTCGAATTCGCGCTGTTCTTCATAGACATGCAGGATGCCGCGCTTTTCGATGTCGAAGCTGAAGCCCTCGCGATCGGCCATGGCGAGGAGATGCTCGCGCGCCTCAATGGCCAGTCGGGTGGTGGCGATGGTGTTCTGTTCGTAATTGCGCGCCGCGAGCACGAACTCAGCCATCCAGGACAGCTTATGCCAGCTCGGCTTCGGATTGACCAAGAGCGGGGCATCCTTGGTGAGCATCCACTTGATGCCCTTCAAGACGGTCGAAGGCTGATTCCACACCTCGGCATTGGAGGCCGAAAGCTGACCGCCATTGGCAAACGAGGTTTCCATCGCCGCGTAGGGGTGGCGATCGAAGACAGTAACGTCGAAGCCACGGGCGAGCAGCTTATAGGCGGTGGTGATACCGGTGATGCCGGCGCCGATGACGGCGATCGAGGACATGACGAGCCTTTCTTCCCGCGATCAACGCAGGGTCCATGCTGCCCCCCCCGTCATGAGCCTGAGAGCTTCACGGAAGCGCGGGTGCATTCCCGGTTCCGTTTTCTCCTTCGGCGGGCGACCGAATCCGGCCGCCACTCTTCGGACTTTAAACGGCGAAACGGTCCTTTTGCCTGAGAGTTTCCGGGGCGGTTGCTCCTTCGGCGCCGGCCTTGCGGCCGATCTCTCCCGTTTTCGCCATGTTGGCAGCGACTCTAGCCCGATGACCCTTGCCGGACAATAACGCCAAAGTTTCAAATTCCTGCATGGCTGCCATGCGCCCCACGAACAGCCCTCCGTCCCTTCGGCGCGATCACGCGGTCCATTCAGAGCCCGCCGAAACCCGCATCACCCGGCCGAAGCGGCGGAAGCAGGTGAAAATTTGGCAAGCGTCAATCCATCTAGCCCGCGTAAAGCTGAGACGACCAAGACGCGGGACGGCCGGTCCAGGACATGGCGGCGCGCCCGTCTGTTGGGCTGGACAAGCGCGGGAATCGCTTCCGCGTTCTGTCCTTCAAGCATGGAAGAGAGCGTTGCGCGTTAGCCCCCGGGGACGGATCATCCTCGCATCCTTGCCGGCTGCCATTCTGGCGGTCCTGTTCGGCCTTGTCGCTGAACTGGCCGGCGGCTTTGCGACCTTGGCCCCGCCACAGACGGTCGCGCCCGTCATCGCTCCCGCCGCGTCCATCGCGCTGCCGAGTGACGCCCTGGCCGAGCGCGCGAGCGGCCAGCTGGAACAGATGCGGCTGGCCGCCGTCGACTTCATCGAAGACGGCGCCAAGGCGAGTTATGATCGGTTTCAGTCCCTCGCTGGCGAACTGACCGCGCTCTCGCCGACGGAACGCGCCGTTGTCGAATCCAGCCCGGCCTTCGCGACCGCCTGGAAGAAAATCGAGACCGGCGTTGCCTCCTACAGCGCCGCGATCGATGATCTCTACGGCCTGAAACAAGGCAAGGCGAAAACCACCGCCGCCGTGGCGGAGACCGGTCCGCTTGCGGTCAACGCCATGTCCGACGTCATCACGCTGGCCTGGCGCGCCTTCGACATCGAGGCGCTCTATCACGCGACCGCGACCTTCCAATCCCTCAACGAAAGCCTTCTGTCCGCCGAGCGCTTTCTGCGCACCGGCGACGACGCCGCCTTCGACATGGCCCAGTCAAAGCTCAACGACGCGATCGGCCGGCATGCCGCGATGAGCAAGCTGATGACCGATCCGGCGCAGCTGGAGCGCGCCCGCGCGGCGCTGCAGCTGATGAAGGACTACGGTGCCAAGCTCAGCCAGACCAAGGGTTTCGTCGGCCGCATGCAAGCGCTGCGCTCCGGCCTTTTGATCGACAGCCCCCGCTTGATCGCCAAGACCATCGAGACACTGCGCCCGGCCAAGAGTGAAACCATCACAGCGACGGCCGCCCCCGCACCTGCCGCACCGGCGGCCCTTACGGCCACGCCGCGCAGCTTTGGCGGCCTGGCCCTCGGCGCCGGCCTGCTCGTCGCCTTCAGCAGCCTCCTCGGCGCGGTCATCGCCAGCCGTCAGACCACGGCGCCGCTTGCCCGTTTTGCCGCCAAACTGGAAGCCCGCGAGGATGGCGAGCCGATGGACGAGGTCCGGCGCGAGGACGAGCTTGGCGCCATCGCCCGTGCCGTCGCCGCCATCGAAAACCGCACCCGCAACGATCATGCGGCTGCCAACGCCGCCGAAGAGCTCCGCCAGTCCGGCGCACGCGAACAGATTGAGCGCGAGATGGCGGCTCTGGACGAGGAGCGGCAAAGCTTCGACGACACCCTCGAGACAGTGACGCTCGGCCTCGAACGCTTGACGGCCGGCGACCTCACGGTGCGCCTCGGCGACCACCTCGCCGCAGCGCCGGAGATCGGCAGCCGATTCGATCGGCTGGCGGAAAAGCTCGAACAGACCTTTTCTTCCCTCTCGATCGCCAATGCCTCACTGGCGACCGGTCTCGGCGAGATTTTTATCGCGACCGACGATCTCGCCCGGCGCACCGAGCAGCAGGCCGCCAATCTGGAACAGACCGTCGCCGCCCTCGGCGACGTCTCCGGCGCCGTCGAGGAGACGGCCACCGGCGCGCGTCAGGCCGAACAGGCAGCTGCCACCGCCCGCGACACCGCCGGCCAAGGCGGCTCCGTCGTCGGCAAAGCGATCACCGCCATGTCGGCGATCGAGCAGTCGTCCCACAAGATCGTCAAGATCATCGGCGTGATCGACGAGATCGCCTTTCAGACCAATCTCCTCGCCTTAAATGCCGGCGTCGAGGCGGCACGGGCCGGCGATGCCGGCCGCGGCTTCGCGGTCGTCGCCCAGGAGGTGCGCGGTCTCGCCCAGCGCTCAGCCGACGCTGCCAAGGAAATCAGGCAGCTGATCAACGATACCAACGGCCAGGTTCAGGAAGGCGTGGCGCTGGTCACCAATTCGGGCAAGTCGCTGAACGAGATCGTCAGCAAGGTCGCCGAGGTCAGCCGATTGGTCGCCGAAATTGCCAAGCGAGCCCAGGATCAGGCGGCCAATCTGCGCGAGGTGTCGAACTCGGCCGACCAGATGGACAAGACCACCCAGCAAAACGCCGCGATGGTCGAAGAGACAACGGCCGCTGCGCAAGGACTACGCGCCGAAACCGAGACGCTGGCCGTCCTGATCAGCAGCTTCGCAGCCCCCAAACGCCCCGCCAAGCCTGCTCTGCGTGCGAGCCACGACGCGCCCCGGCAGACGCCGAAGCCTGCGCCGAGCCGCGCGGTGCTCACGCCGGACGAGTCTGGCGAAGACGAGATCAGCCCGTGGCCCCCAACCGCGGCGCCACGCCGTCGCGTGCGCCCGGCTCCGGTCGTTCAACAGCGCACAGCCCATCAGCGCGCCGTGCCGGAAATCGACGGCTGGGAAGAATTCTGACGCGATCAGACTGCGGCTGGCACGCATCGACGCCCGACGCGCGTCAATTCTCCCACGATACCGTCAATCGCCGCGCGGAAAGCGCTGATTCTCCTCAACGACGTTGAGATCCATGTGGTTGCGCATGTAGCGCTCGGACGCCTTTTGCAGCGGCTGATAATCCCACGGGTAATAAGCGCCGTTGCGGAGCGCCTCATAAACCACCCAGCGCCGCGCCTGGCTCTCGCGGACTTCGACGTCGAAGCGGGCCATGTCCCATTTCGCCCGCATCTTCGCCTGAAAGCCCGCCAGGGTTTCGGCATGGGCCGGATCTGTAGCGAGATTGGTGCGCTCGTCCGGATCGGCGTCAAGATCGAAGAGCTGTGGCGGGTCGAGTTCGCAGTGATTGAACTTCCAGCGCCCCTCGCGGATCGAGACCAGCGGCGCGTAGGAGCCCTCGGCGGCATATTCCATATAGACCGGCTCCGACCGCGCCGCGCCTTCGATCATCGGCACGAGCGAATGGCCGTCGGTCCAGGGCATGATGTCGCCCATATCGATCCCGGCAAGATCTGCAAGGGTCGGCGCCATGTCGATGGTCGAGACCGGGTCGTCGACGCGGCAGGGCGCGATGCCCGGCGCGGCGATCATCAACGGCACCCGGGCCGAGCCGTCAAAGAAGCTCATCTTGAACCACAGGCCGCGCTCGCCGAGCATGTCGCCATGGTCGGAGACGAAGACGACGACGGTGTTGTCGGCCATGCGGGTTCGGTTCAACACGTCAAGGATCGAGCCGATCTTCGCGTCGAGATAAGCAAGATTGGCGAAATAGCCGCGCCGCGCCCGGCGCACATTGTCCGGCGTGATGTCGAAGCTTTTATAGTCATTAGCGAGGTAAAGCCGCTGCGAATGGGCGTCCTGCTCATCGAAGGGGATGGTGCCGACCCGCGGCTCCAGATGCTCGCAGTCCTCAAAGAGATCCCAGAACCTCCGCCGCGCAACGTAAGGATCGTGCGGATGGGTGAAGGAGACCGTCAGCGCGAAGGGCCGCGCGTCGTGGCCGCGCGAGAGGTCGTAGAGCTTCTGCTCGGCATGAAAGGCAACCTCGTCGTCATATTCCATCTGGTTGGTGATCTCGGCGATGCCGGCGCCGGTGACCGAGCCGAGATTGTGATACCACCAGTCGATCCGCTCGCCGGGCTTGCGATAGTCCGGCGTCCAGCCGAAATCGGCCGGATAGACATCGGTGGTCAGCCGCTGCTCGAAGCCGTGCAGCTGATCGGGGCCGACGAAATGCATCTTGCCCGACAGGCAGGTGGAATAGCCGGCCCGGCGCAGATGATGGGCGAAGGTCGGGATCGCCGAGGCAAACTCCGCCGCATTGTCGTAGACGCGGGTGCGCGAGGGCAGTTGTCCGGACATGAAGGCCGCCCGCCCCGGCGCGCAGAGTGGGCTAGCCGTATAGCTGTTCTTGAACCGCACCGAGCGCGCCGCCAGCGCCTTCAAATGCGGCAGACGCAGGAAGTCGGCCGGCCCGTCCGGAAACAACGTCCCGTTGGCCTGATCGACCATGATGATGAGAAAGTTCGGACGGGCCATGCGACGCCTTTTGCTCTGGGGTCGAAAGCCGGATCGGCCGATCCCTCACACCCGATGTAACGCCCGAAGGATCGATGCCGCAATGGTCGCGTTTGCAGGAGACTGCGCCCGCGATTTCCTGACGCTCGCCCTTGGCGCGTCCCGGTCAGCGGGCGACGGGCCTCATATCCGCACGCGGGTGCAAATCGCGGCTGCTCCTTCGCCCCGCATGCTGTAAAGCCTATCCGAAAGGAAGCAGGCGTGATGGATCAGGACAACCGGGAAACGGGCAACGGCGCGGCAGCGGCCACGGTGCCGACGCCTCCTCAAGGCTGGGCCAGCCATGCCGGCTCCACCGTCGCGCTGGCGCTGCCGCTGATCGGCGCGCAGCTGGCACAGGTCACGATGAACGTCACCGACACGGTGATGGTCGGCTGGCTGGGTCCCGGCCCCCTCGCGGCTGCGGTCCTGGCGACGCAAAGCTTTTTCCTTCTGTTCATTTTCGGCAGCGGCTTCGCCCAAGCGGCCTTGCCGCTCGCGGCCAATGCCGAGGGCCGAGACGATCCGCGCGGCGTTCGCCGCTCGATCCGCATGACCCTTTGGGTGCTTTTGCTTTACGGCGCGCTGGTGCTCTTGCCGCTCTCCCATCTCGAAACGATTCTGCTCGCCTTCGATCAGGCGCCGCGAACCGCCCATCTCGCGGGCGCCTATATGCGGGTCGGACAGTGGTCGATCTTTCCGGCGCTCCTGGTGATGGGGATGCGCTCCTATCTGACGGTGATCGGCCGGGCCTATCTGATGCTCGCGGTGATCGTCATCGGCACGCTCGCCAATGGCTTGTTGAATTACGTCTTCATATTCGGGCATTTCGGCGCGCCGGCGCTCGGCATCGTCGGCTCGGCGTTGGCGACCGTTCTCGCCAACGGGCTGATGGCGGCCTTGGTCGTCCTTTACACCGCACTCGCGCCAAGCCTTGCCCGCTACGAGCTTTATGCCCGCGCATGGCGGGCCGACTGGCCGGCCTTCGCGGAGGTGCTGCGGCTCGGTTGGCCGATCGGTGCGACGATCATCGCCGAGGTCGGCCTCTTCGCCACATCGTCGATCATGATGGGCTGGCTTGGCACAATCCCGCTCGCCGCCCACGGCATTGCCCTGCAGATTGCCTCGATCTCCTTCATGGTCCCGCTGGGTTTGGCGAGCGCGGCGACGGTGCGGGTCGGCGTCGCCCATGGGCGCGGCGACCGGATCGCCCTCGGCCGCGCCGGCACCATGGCGGTTATGTTGTCCGGTGCGATCGCGATCGGCGCCGCCGGCCTGTTCTGGCTGTTTCCCGAGCGGCTGATCGGCTTTTATCTCGACCGCGCCAATCCGGCCTCGGCCCAGGTGCTCGCGACAGCGGTGCCGCTGCTTCTCGTCGCGGCGATGTTCCAGGTGGCCGACGCGCTGCAGGCCGTCGCCTCAGGGGTTCTGCGCGGCATGAAGGACACCCGCGTTCCGATGATCATCGCGCTGATCAGCTATTGGGCCGTCGGCATGCCCGTCGCCTATCTCCTCGCCTTCGTCGCAGGAATCGGCGGCCCGGGAATCTGGGCCGGCCTCGCCGCCGGTCTCGCCACCGCCGCCATCATGCTGAACTGGCGCTATCTGAGGCGGGAGCGCTACGGATTGGTGGGCTGAAAGCCGGCCCGCATCCATCCCAAAGCGAGATCGGCCTCTCAGACTGGCGCCTTCAAGCCCGATTGTCTTCGTGAAAATGGAGAAGAGCCGAATATTCGCAACCCACGCCTTTGGGTTGAACGCGAATCCCAGCCATCAGCCGCCAGATCCGAAACGGATCGGAGAAGGTCAATTCGACCGCGATCGAGCTGATCGCGGTCGCCGCATCCGGTGACGGATCGATTTCGATCTGTCGCTCCGATAGGGCAACTCTGATCTCGCGCTACGTCAAAAATCATCAGGCTTCCCTCTTCAATAAAGCGGCGTCGCGCTCTTGGACGGCCAGCGCACAAATCCAGACCCGCATTCGCCCTCGCACTGACTCGCGTGGCAACTCCACCAACTTTTGGCCAGACCGCGTGGCAATCGCCTCGCCGACCTCGGTCGAATCGGCCTGCAAAATGCTTTGATCGATAATGACCTCTTCGGGACCACCGATCATCATGATTCCAACGACGGCTTCCTGCGGGTCCATCACCAAGAGCTTGTAACATATTTGCATCATTGCCTTCGTCGCGACCGCAAGGATCTGATTGATCGAGACTCGACGCCAACACTCCAAGCCGTTCGTTCTCGGATGCGGAGAAACATCCAGATCATTCCAGCAAGAATCGCATTCAGAGCGCGGTTGAAAATCGAACAAATCGCAAACATAAATTTTGGCGGAGCGATCAATGGCCGGCCAAGACGCTGCCATGCGTAACGCAACGCGACCGACGACCACACGGCAAAACGGCGCGGCCCTTTGCGGAACCACGCCGTTGCCATTCGCCTGAAAGCGTCTTCGTTTTAAGCCGCGACGCGGTCGCCGTCGGCGCCGGCCTTGGAGCCGACGACGTGGAAGATCAGCCGGTCGGTGCCGCCCGAAATCTTCACCGTCGCCTCGTCCTTGACCTCGCCCATCAGGATCTTCTCGGCGAGCGGATCCTGCACCTCGCGCTGGATGACGCGCTTCAAGGGCCGCGCGCCGTAAGCGGGATCGTAGCCCTTCTGCGCCAGCCACTCGCGGCCGGTCGCATCGAGCTCCAGATGGATCTTGCGATCGGCGAGCAGCTTTTCCAGCCGCTCCATCTGGATGTCGACGATGGCGCCCATTTCCGAGCGATGCAGCCGGTGGAACAGGATCACCTCATCGACCCGGTTGAGGAATTCCGGCCTAAACGACGCTTTGACCACTTCCATCACCTGCTCGCGGGCCGATTCCGCATCCTCGTCGTCGCCGAGCCGGGTGAGGAACTCGGCGCCGAGATTGGAGGTCATGATGATCAGCGTGTTGCGGAAGTCGACCGTCCGCCCCTGCCCATCCGTCAGCCGCCCGTCATCGAGCACCTGCAGAAGGACGTTGAAGACATCCGGATGCGCCTTTTCGATCTCGTCGAACAGGATCACCTGATAGGGCCGGCGCCGCACCGCCTCGGTCAGCGCGCCGCCTTCCTCGTAGCCGACATAGCCCGGAGGCGCACCGATCAGCCGGGCGACCGAGTGCTTCTCCATATACTCCGACATGTCGAGCCGCACCATCGCCGCCTCGTCGTCGAACAGGAACCGCGCCAACGCTTTGGTCAGCTCGGTCTTGCCGACGCCCGTCGGGCCGAGGAAGATGAATGAGCCGATCGGCCGGTTGGGATCCTGCAACCCCGCCCTCGCCCGGCGCACCGCCTTCGACACGGCCTGCACCGCCTCGCCCTGGCCGACGACCCGCTTCTGCAGCGAGTCTTCCATGCGCAGCAGCTTGTCGCGCTCGCCTTCCAGCATGCGGTCGACCGGAATGCCGGTCCAGCGCGAGACGACCTGGGCGACGTGATCGGCGGTGACGGTTTCTTCGACCATCGTGCCGGACTTCGCCCCGTCATTCGCCTCGGCCTCCTGCAGCGCGGCCTCGAGCTTCGGGATCTCGCCATAGGCGAGCTCGCCGGCCCGCTGGAATTCGCCGCGCCGCTGGGCGATGGCGAGTTCGTTGCGGGCTTCGTCGAGCTGACGCTTCAGTTCGGCGGCCTGACCGAGCTTCGACTTCTCCGCCTGCCAAGCCTGGGTGATCCGATCGGATTCCTCCTCCAGATTCGCCAATTCGCCTTCCAGGCGCTCGAGCCGGTCCTTCGACGCCTCGTCGGTCTCCTTCTTCAGTGCCTCACGCTCGATCTTCAGCTGCATGATCCGCCGGTCGATCTCGTCCAGCTCTTCCGGCTTGGAATCGACCTGCATACGCAGCCGCGCCGCGCCTTCGTCGACCAGATCGATGGCCTTATCGGGCAGGAAGCGGTCGGTGATGTAGCGGTTCGACAGCTGCGCCGCCGCGACCAGCGCGGAATCAGAGATCCGCACCTGGTGATGCTGCTCGTACTTCTCCTTCAGGCCGCGCAGAATGGAGATCGTGTCCTCCACCGTCGGCTCGGAGATAAAGACCGGCTGGAACCGCCGGGCAAGCGCCGGATCCTTCTCGACATGCTTGCGATACTCGTCGAGAGTGGTCGCGCCGACGCAGTGCAGCTCACCGCGCGCCAGCGCCGGCTTCAACAGGTTGGACGCATCCATCGCCCCGTCCGCCTTGCCGGCGCCGACGAGAGTGTGCATCTCGTCGATGAACAGGATGACATTGCCCGCCGCCGCCGTCACTTCCGAAAGCACCGCCTTCAGCCGTTCCTCGAACTCACCGCGATATTTCGCTCCGGCAATCAGCGCGCCCATATCGAGCGCCATCAGCTGCTTGTCGCGCAGGCTCTCCGGCACATCGCCATTGACGATGCGCAACGCCAAACCCTCGGCGATCGCCGTCTTGCCGACGCCGGGCTCGCCGATCAGCACCGGATTGTTCTTGGTGCGGCGCGACAGGACCTGGATCGTCCGGCGGATCTCGTCGTCGCGGCCGATCACCGGGTCGAGCTTGCCCTCGCGGGCAGCCGCCGTCAGATCACGGGCGTATTTCTTCAACGCGTCATAGCCGCTCTCGGCCGAGGCCGTGTCAGCGGTGCGGCCCTTGCGCAGCTCGTTGATCGCCTCGTTCAGGCCGGTCGGCGTCACGCCCGCCTTTTTGAGGATATCGGCGGTCTTGGCGCTCTTTTCGATGGCGAGCGCCAAGAGCAGCCGCTCGACCGAGACATAGCTGTCACCGGCTTTCTTGGCGATATCCTCGGCGGTGGCAAAGACCTTGGCGAGAGGCTGAGCGAGATAGAGCTGACCCGCCCCGCCGGAGACTTTCGGCATCGCCTTCAGCGCCGCCTCGACGCCAAGGCGCACATCCTTGGGGTCGCCGCCGGCCTTCTCGATGAGACCGCTGGCGAGCCCTTCCTCATCGTCGATCAGCACCTTCAAAAGATGCTCGGGGGAAAACTGCTGATGATCGGCGGACATCGCCGCCGTCTGCGCCGCCTGGATGAAACCACGGACGCGCTCGGTATATTTTTCCAGATTCATGGCATTCTCCTATCCGCGCCGCGCCCTGTGTGAAGGCGCACGACACTTGTCCTGGAGTCCGGCTCCCGCATTCGGCGAGCCGCCCAATCGAAATATGGGACGGGCGCCAAGCCGGCAAAAGAGGTCACCCGAAAATATTGTTGCAAAAATGTTACGCCGCCTCGCGACCCTCCGCGACAACGAAAAAGGGCAAATGATCGACCGATCATCCGCCCTTTCCAACAGTCCTTGCGAAATGAAAAATCAGCCGACGTAGCGCCGCATCACCAGCGAAGCGTTGGTGCCGCCGAAGCCGAAGGAGTTCGACAGCACCAAATCTATCTGCTTGTCTTTTTTCTTGTGCGGCACGAGATCGATCGCCGTTTCGACCGAGGGATTGTCGAGATTAAGCGTCGGCGGTGCAACATTGTCGCGAATCGCCAGCACCGAGAAAATCGCCTCAACGGAACCTGCGGCACCCAGCAGATGGCCGATCGCCGACTTGGTCGAGGACATGGTGATCTTGCCCGCGTCGGCGCCCGCGAGCCGCTCGAAGGCGCGCAGCTCGATCTCGTCGCCCATCGGCGTCGAGGTGCCATGGGCGTTGACGTAGTCGAGGTCGCCCGCCGCAATCCCGGCGCGCTTCAACGCGGCCGTCATGCAGCGGAAGGCGCCGTCGCCGTCCTCGGCCGGAGCGGTGATGTGATAGGCATCGCCCGACAGGCCATAGCCGATCACCTCGGCATAGATCCGCGCGCCCCGCGCTTTGGCGTGTTCGAGTTCCTCGAGCACCACGACACCGGCGCCTTCGCCCATGACAAAGCCGTCGCGATCGCGATCATAGGGCCGCGAGCCGCGCGTGGCGTCATCGTTGAAGTGGGTCGAAAGCGCCTTGCAGGCGGAGAAGCCCGCCATCGACAGTCGACAGACCGGCGATTCCGCGCCGCCGGCGACCATCACGTCGGCATCGCCGAGCGCGATCAGCCGGCTGGCGTCGCCGATCGCATGCGCACCGGTCGAGCAGGCGGTCACCACCGAGTGGTTCGGGCCCTTCAAGCCGTTGCGGATCGACACATGGCCGGAGGCGAGATTGATCAGGCTGCCCGGAATGAAGAAGGGCGAGACCCGCCGCGGCCCACGTTCGGCGAGGATCAGCGAGGTTTTCTCGATGCCCTGCAGACCACCAATGCCGGAGCCGATCAGGACGCCGGTGGTAATCTGGTCCTCATAGCTTTCAGGATGCCAGTCGGCATCGTCGAGCGCCTCGGCCGCGGCAGCGACAGCGTAGACGATGAAATCGTCGACCTTGCGCTGCTCCTTCGGCTCCATCCACTGGTCGGGATTGAAGGTGCCATCGTGGCCGTCACCGCGCGGAATCTGACAGGCGATCTGGCACGGCAGATCGGAAACCTCGAAGTTTTCGATCTTCGCCGCGCCGCTTTCACCGGCCAAAAGCCGCTTCCAAGTGACCGAAGCACCAGCGCCCAGCGGCGTCACCATGCCGACGCCGGTTATGACTACTCGTCTCATATCCGCTCTATGTGCCCGCCCGTCGAGCTACCCTTCATGAATTGAGTCCGGTGTCCGGCTCACTGCGGACAATCGTCCGAGCGAAGCCGACATCTGAGATCATTCACCAGGATCGATCAGACCCATGGCCTAGCCCGGCATCGCCGGAAGGTCGGGGGCAAGCGCGCCGCGTTTGCCCCGTCGGACCACGGAACGATCAGGCCTGGTTCTTCTCGATGAACTTGACGGCGTCGCCGACGGTCAGGATCGTCTCGGCCGCGTCGTCCGGAATCTCGACCCCGAACTCTTCTTCAAACGCCATGACGAGCTCGACAGTGTCGAGGCTGTCAGCGCCGAGATCGTCGATGAAACTCGCGTTCTCGGTGACTTTTTCCTGCTCGACGCCAAGATGTTCGACGACGATCTTCTTCACTCGCTCGGCGGTATCGCTCATTGTCATTCCTCTGCTGTGATGGCGTTTGTCGTCTCGTTAGACGTGAGACGGGGGTTTATCAAGCGGCGCAAGCCGTTTTGCGGACGGGATCCTCGGTTGAACCCCAAGATTTGCAACGGGCGGCTGGTTAGCATCTCCGCACGCCCGCGCCAATAGCGCCGATCGGAGCGCGTTCCGTCGCCAGCTCTTCAGATCATGGCCATGCCGCCATTGACGTGGATCGTCTGGCCGGTGATGTAGCCCGCCTCCTTAGAAGCAAGGAACACGGCAGCCGCGGCGATGTCGGCGACCTCGCCCATCCGCTTCATGGGAATCGTGTTCAAGATCGTGCCCTTCTGCTTCTCGTTCAGCTTATCCGTCATAGCGCTGGAAATGAAGCCGGGGGCGATGCAGTTCACGGTGACACCACGGGTGGCGATTTCCTGCGCGAGCGACTTGGAAAAGCCGACCATGCCCGCCTTGGCCGCGCAGTAGTTCGCTTGGCCGGGATTGCCGATCGCACCGACCACCGAGGTGATGTTGATGATTCGACCGAAGCGCTGGCGCATCATCGGATGGGTCAGCTCCCGGGTGAGCCGGAACGCCGCCGTCAGATCGATTTCCAGAACATTGTCCCAGTCCGCATCGGACATGCGGACCATCAGGCCGTCCTTGGTGATGCCGGCATTGTTGACGAGGATGTCGACACCGCCGAGCGCCTCGGCGGCTCGTTCAGCCAGGCCGGTCTGATCATCGCGCGAGGACAGGTTCGCCGGCAGCACCACCGCCCGATCGCCGAGTTTGGCGGCAAGCTCCTGAAGCTTTTCCTCCCGAGTGCCATGCAGCCCGACATTCGCCCCCCGGGCGTGCAGCGCGGCGGCGATCGCCTCGCCGATCCCGCCGGTGGCGCCGGTGATCAAGGCTCTCTGGCCGGTCAAGTCGAACATGTCTGGTTTCCTCGAATGGGTTTCGGGAGGCTTCGGGCGCACCGATCGCTTTAAAGAACTCAGCCTTTGCGACGGGCCGCCACAAAGGCTTGGATCATCTCGGCAGTGCCGAGCGACTGAGCGGCAAGACGCTTGTCGATGCGCTTGGCAAGACCGCTCAGCACCTTGCCGCTGCCGATCTCAACAATGTCGGTGATCCCCGCGCCGGCGAAATATTCCATACTCTCACGCCAGCGCACCTCGCCGGTGACCTGGCGCACCAGCCGGTCGCGGATCTCGGCCGGATCCTGCGTCGGCGTCGCGGTGACATTGGATAGGACCGGCACGACGGGCGCGGCGATCGCCGCGTCCTTCAGCGCCTCGGCCATGCGCTTGGCCGCCGGCGCCATCAAGCTGCAATGGAACGGTGCGGAGACGGTCAACGGGATCGCCCGCTTGGCGCCGAGTTCCGGCGCCAGCGCCACCGCCCGGGCGACGGCTTCAGCCGTGCCGGAAATAACGATTTGACCGCCACCATTGTCGTTGGCCGGCGCCAGCACGTCGCCTTCGGCGGCGCGCACGCAGAGATCGGCAACGGTCGGCGCGTCGAGACCGAGGATCGCGGCCATGCCGCCCTGGCCGGCCGGGACCGCCGCCTGCATGGCCTCGCCGCGCAGCCGCAACAGCCGCGCCGTCTCGGCAAGGCCGAGAGCACCGGCAGCGGCAAGCGCCGAATATTCGCCGAGGGAATGACCGGCGACGAAGGCCGCCTCGCGAACCGAAAAGCCCTCCGCTTCCAGCGCCCGCACGGCGGCCATCGAGACCGCCATCAGCGCCGGCTGGGCGTTCTGGGTCAACGTCAGCTCATTCTCCGGTCCATCGAAGATCAGCGCCGAGAGCTTTTCGCCCAACGCCGCGTCGACTTCGTCGAAAACCGCTTTGCTGGCGGGATAGGCGTCGGCGAGAGAGCGGCCCATTCCCACAGCTTGGCTGCCTTGGCCGGGAAAGACCAGCGCCATCGTCATCGTCATCACTCCGTCGAAGTCATCGCAATTTCCGGGTGGCGTGGGGAATGAGGTCAGATGACGACGCTGTCAAGCATGTCTTTGTCTAGAAAAGCATCAAGTCGCGCAGGAAAGCAGCGATAATCGTCGATCCTCCGCGCCGTTGATCTGTCGGCAATGCTGCTCCGACAGCCGTTGCGGCACCCATCAGACGGGCTCACTCCTTCACCGCGCCGGTCATCGACGAGACGTAATAGTCGACGAAGAAGGAATAGAGGATCACCACCGGCAGCGAGCCGAACAGCGCGCCGGCCATCAGCGCCCCCCATTCGTAGATGTCGCCGCGTACCAGCTCGGTCAGAACGCCGACCGGCACGGTCTTCATCTCCGGCGTCGAGATGAAGGTCAAAGCGTAGATAAACTCGTTCCAAGACAAGGTGAAGGCAAAGGTGCCGGCCGAGATCAGCCCCGGCACGGCAAGCGGCAGGACGACCTTGGTGAGGATCTGCCAGCGGCTCGCCCCGTCGACCAGCGCCGATTCCTCCAATTCGAAGGGGATCGTCCGGAAATAGCCCATCAAGAGCCAGGTGCAGAACGGAATGAGGAAGGTCGGATAGGTCAGGATCAGCGCCAGCCGTGTGTCGAAAATGCCGAGCTGGAAGACGATATAGGCCAGCGGAATGAACAGGATCGAGGGCGGTACCAGATAGGCGAGGAAGATCGCCATGCCGACGAAGCGTGCCCCGGTGAAGCGGATCCGTTCGATCGCGTAGGCGGCAAAGACCGAGGAAAACAGCGACAGCGCCGTCGCCGAGAAGGCGATCAGCATCGTGTTCCACAGCCACTGCGGATAGGTGGTCTGGAAGAACAGATACTTGATGTGTTCCAGCGTCGGTCCGACCACCCAGAACGGCGAATAGTCCTTGTAGTCGGTCAGTTGATGGTTGGGTTTGATCGCCGTGATCGCCATCCAGTAGAACGGAAACAGGAGGACGAAGATAAAGACGAGGAGCGGCAGCCAGACGGCGACGATCCGCCTTGGGATCGAGGTGAATTGCGACATTCCCTCGACGTCGTCGTGAACCTCCTGATGAGTTGCGACCTTGGTCATCTCGGCCCCCTCAATCCGAACCCTGCTGCCACTTGCGACGCTGCAGCCCGAAGAACGAGAACAGGATCGCGGCGAGCAGGAAGGGGATCATCGCGACGGAGATCGCCGCCCCCTCGCCGAGCGCGCCGCCAGGGATCGCGCGCTGATAGGACAGCGTGGCCATCAGATGGGTGGCGTTCACCGGCCCGCCGCGGGTCAGCACCCAGATCAGCTGAAAATCGGTGAAGGTGAACAGCACCGAAAAGGTCATCACCACCGCGATGATCGGGGTCAAAAGCGGAAAGGTGATTTTGGAAAAGCGCTGCCAGGACGTCGCCCCGTCGATCGCCGCCGCCTCGTTCAGCGAGGCCGGTATGGTCTGCAGGCCGGCGAGCAGTGAGATCGCGACAAAGGGAATGCCGCGCCAGACATTGGCGGCGATCACTGACCAGCGGGCGTTCCAGGGATCGCCGAGGAAGTTGATCGGGTGGTCGATCCAGCCCCACTGCATCAGGACGTAGGAGATGATCGAAAACTGCGAGTCGTAGATCCACCAGAAGGCGATCGCCGACAGCACCGTCGGCACCACCCATGGGAGCAGGATGATCGCCCGAAACAGCGATTTCATCGGCAAGCGCTCATTGAGGATCAACGCCAACCAGAGCCCGAGGCCGAACTTCACCACCGAGGCGACAACCGTGTAGAGGATGGTGTTGAACACCGCGAGCCAGAACACCGGATCGTCGGACAGCCATTCGTAGTTCTCAAAACCCACCCATTCACCGCTCTGGCCGATGGTGGTGTCGGTAAAGCCGAGCCAGATGCCGAGGGCGAGCGGGTAGGTCAGAAAGCATAAGAGAAACACGGCGGCCGGCAGCATGAAGACCAGCCCGAGGCCATTGCGGCTCTCGAAAAAGCGCTGCCAGGCCGGGGGGCGCGGCCGTATCGCGGTCTCGGACATCGACGGAAAGCTCCGGCATCGTGACTGAAAGCAGCGGCGAAGGGCGGTAGCGAGAGGATCCGCGGCATCGACGCTGGCTTGCGGCGCGCCGGCGATTCGAACCGGCGCGTCGCGGACGGGGGCGAGAAGCGGCACCGGCCGAGCGGGGCCGCCGTTTCACCCCGTCAGGTGCGGTAGGCGCGCTTGGCCCGTCGCGCGGCGTTGGCGATCGCCCGCTCGGTCGAGGCCTGCCCCGTCACCGCGGCGGCGAACATGTCGACGAGCACATAGTCGGCCATCACCTTCGCCGAAGCGGGCCCGAGCGGACCGGAATAACCGTTCGGCGTCAGACTCTCCGAGGCCTTGGCGTATGGCGCGAGGATCGGGTTCGACGTCCAGATCGGGTTCTTGGCAAAATCCTTCAGCGACTGACAGCAATAGCCGCTCGCCGCCTCGAGCCACTTGTTCATGTTGTCGGCTTCGAACATGTGGGCGAGATAGGCCATCGCCGCCTTGGGATATTGGCAGTGTTTGAAGATCGACAGGGTCGTCGTCTGCGCCAGTTCCATCGGCCGGCCGACCGGCCCGACCGGCAGATTGACGGTGCCGATGTCGTTGGCGATCGCCTTCATCGTCGGATCATTGGCGGCGGCATAGTAGAGCGACACGCCGTTGGCCGTCAGCGATACCTGACCGGCGAGGAAGGCGCGATTGTTGTTGATGTCGAGCCAGCTCTCGGTGCCCGGAATGAAGGTCTCGTAGGCCTTCTTCGCCCATTCCACCGCCTTCTTGGTCTCCGGGCTGTCGAGGACGACTTCGCCCTTGTCGTCGACCACCTTGCCGCCTTCGCTCCAAAGCAGCCAGTGGGCCCAGTTATTGCCGTCGCCGACGGCATGGCCAAAAGCGAAGCCGGCGGGCGTTCCCTGTTTCTTCAGCGCCTCAAGCAAATCGAGAAATCCGGCCTTGTCGGCCGGAAATTCCTTGAAGCCGGCCTTTTCGACATGGCTTTTGCGATAGCAGATGGCGTTGCCGATCGTGCAAAGCGGCAGGTCGATGAAGCTGTCGCCCTGCTTGGCATAGCCAAGCAGGCCATCATACCAGCCGCCATAGGCCTTTCCGAGGGCGTTGCCGAGTTCCGTTACGTCGACCAGCTTGTCCGGATACTGGAACGGATCGTCGAACCAGCTCATCACCATGTCCGGCCCGGAGCCGATGGAGGCGGCGACGGCGGCCTTGGGACGCACGTCCTCCCAGCTTTCCTCATCGACGCGAACCTCGATGCCGGTCTTCTTGGTGAAGTCCTGGGTGATGGCGTTCCAAGCCTCGCCCTCGGCCTTGACGAAGGGAACCCAGCGCAACAGGCGCAGCGAAGCTCCCTTTTCCGGCGTGAAGGTCGGCAAGGCCGCCTCTTGGGCAAAGGCCGAAGGACTGCCGAGGATGCCGCCGAGCGCAGCGCCAGCGGCCAGTCCCGCCGTGCCTTGCAAGACGGTTCTGCGATTGATGGTCATGAAAGATCTCCTCCACATTTTTGTTTGCGGGTTTCCTCCACCGGGCGAACTCCTCCAGCAGCTCCCGCGGCCGCCGTCGCCCTCCTGCACCCTTGAGGGCTTGTGCCGATGCTCGAAACGAGCCGGACCATGCCCCACCGTCTTGCGGCCTTGCGCCGCATCGAAAGAGACTCCCACCTCTTTCGGATCAGCCCCGGCGCGCACCGCCCGAGGATCTCGCCACCACGCTTCGCGTCCGCTCATTGAAACGCGTTGTGCGTCCGTCGTCAGGCCGACAGCCGGACCCCGGACCTTGCATCGAAAACATGTACCGCCGTTGGATCGAAGGCGACGTTCAGTGCTTCACCCGGTCGCGCGGCGATCCGCTCGCGAAACACGCCGGTCAGCTCGCTCGCGCCAAGTCTGGCGACGACATGAGTCTCCGAACCGGTCGGTTCGACGACCGTGACGCTCAGCGGCACCTCACCCCCGAGATGGATGGCCTCCGGTCTCACACCATAGATGAGCTCCTGCCCCGGCTCGGCCTTCACCGGCTTGGCCACCGGCAACCGCGCGCCATCGCCGGTCACGAAGGTGCCGCGGTCGGCCGGATCGAGGCTGCCGGTCAGAAAATTCATCGCCGGCGAGCCGATGAAGCCGGCGACGAACAGATTGTTCGGCTGATCGTAAAGCTCCAGCGGCCGGCCCACCTGCTCGACGATGCCGTCATGCATGACGACGATCTTGTCGGCCATGGTCATCGCTTCGATCTGATCGTGAGTGACGTAGACGGTCGTCGTCTTCAGCCGCTGATGCAGATTCTTCATTTCGCTGCGCATCGAGACGCGCAGCTTGGCGTCCAGGTTCGAGAGCGGTTCGTCGAACAGAAACACCTGCGGTTCGCGCACGATCGCCCGGCCCATGGCGACACGCTGACGCTGGCCGCCGGAGAGCTGGCGCGGATACCGATCCAGGAGATGCGACAGGCCGAGAATCTCTGCCGCCGGCTTCACACGCTCGGCAATTTCGACCTTTTTCACGCCCTTCAGCTTCAGCGAGAACCCCATATTCTCGGCGACGGTGATGTGCGGATAGAGCGCGTAGTTCTGGAACACCATGGCGATGTCGCGTTCTTTCGGCGGCAAGGCATTCACCACCCGGTCGCCGATCCAGATCTCGCCGGCGGTGACGTGTTCGAGCCCCGCCAGCATGCGCAAAAGCGTCGACTTGCCGCAGCCGGACGGGCCGACCAGCACCACGAACTCGCCCTCCTCGATCCCGACCGAGATCCCGTGCAGCACCTCCACAGCCCCAAATGCCTTGCGGACGTCCCTGAACGTCACCGACGCCATCAGCCCCCCCAACGTATTCTTTGTCCGCATAGTGTCCGCTTCATCGAGCGAGCGCAACTATGCCGATGCAATGATGATGGGAGATGGGCGTTGATCTGCGAACCGATCGGGCGGCGGCCGGCCATCGCCTGCCGCGGCTGAACCGAACGAAAGAGCGAGTTCTCAATGTATACGCAAGTCGCTCTTAGTCGCCAGGATGGAGCGGCGCGCGCCGCGGCTTCGCCGGAATCGACGGCGAGGAAACGCGGCATCACCGTAACCGAACCGATCGGTTGGCAGCGCTCTATTCGGGCCGGATCAGGACAGTGATGGCAAAGAAAACGAAGCCGACAACGGCGAGTTTCCAGAAATCGCTCCGCTGCCTCAGTCCGGGCAGACCGAGCGGCCGCACGAGATGCGCGACCATCATGACGATGAGAAGAAGCGAAAACAATTTGCTCATGGCCCGCAGGGCCTACAGCATCGCCTTGGCAAACGGTATCGGTTTTTTGCGAAACCTTCGGCCGGCGGCCTGCGGCCCGCGGCGTTGGACGGTCTGCGCCCCTTCCAACGCACGGGGCGCCTGCGGCCGTCACGCCGGCCGGCAGCCGGCGTCGGGGCTTTCGTTACAGGTTGAGCAGCGCGCCCGAGGCGACCACCGGACCGGTCGGCTTGCCAGTCGGCGACCCGCCCGGCGGCTCCAGCGAAACGGCGAGCGCCGAGTCTTTTTCCCCGACGGTCGTCACCGGCATGCGCATGTGGCTTGGTTTCGATACATTCAGCAGCCCGAGCGAGAGGGGGGCGGCGCCGTTCGGCGGCACCATCCACAATTCCGGCACCTTGCCGCCATCGGCCGCATGGGCCACCGGGATCAGGGTCGCGGCGTTTTCCTCGCGGTTGTAGACCACGGTAAACAGCGGCTGGCCCTGCGGATCGACGAGCGTCCCGGCGAGCACCACGCCGGCGCCTTTGGTCGCGACGCCGCCAAGACCACCGGCGGTCACGATCAGCGCGGCGAGACTGGCGGCGGCAAGCCCCATGCCGCCGAGGCCGATCCATTGCCAGATGCCGGAAACCCGACGCCCCGCGCGCTCGCCCTTGCGGCGAACCGACTGCACACCATCATGGCCAAGGCGTCGCATCCGGCGAAGCTCATTGGCGATCCGAGGCCAGACTGATGCCGGAGGCGGTTCGTCGGAAATCTGGTCATACAGCGGAGCGAACCGCGTCGTCCAAGCGTCGATCTCGTTTGAAAGAGCCGGCTCACGCTCGGCACGGCGCTCGACAGAACGGCGCTCGGCGCAGTCGAGGACGCCGAGCACATATTCGGCAGCCAGGTCGGCCTCTTCCCCATCAGGTCCGCGAACATCGCTCATTGCGACAGACATCCCTTGAGCTTGATCAGCCCCCGTCTGATCCGGCTTTTGATCGTCCCGAGTGGAACGCTGAGGCGCTCCGCCAAGGCTTCGTAGGTCAAACCGCCATAAAAGGCGGCCAAAATCGACGCCTGCGTCCGCTCGTCGAGCTCGCGCAGACAGGTTGCCAAACGCCGGCCGTCGTCCCCCTGCGCCAGACGCGCGAACGCGTCTGGGCTGGAATCGGCAACATCCTCGGCCTCGTTCATTGGCCGATCGCCGCCGCGCCGTCCGATCTGACGCAGACGATCGATCGAACGGTTGCGGGCGATGGTGGCGAGCCAGGTAATCGGGCTGGCACGATCGGCATCGAATCGGTCGGCGCGCCGCCAGACGGACAGATAGACGTCCTGCAAGACATCCTCCGCTTCCTCGCGGTCATGCAATATACGAAGGCAAATCCCGAAAAGCTTCGCCGAGGTTCTCTCATAGAGATCCCCCAGCGCATCCTCGTCGCCGCCCGACAGGCGGTCCATGATCGCCACGAGCGCCAGACGCCCCTCATCCGCCTGCAACGAGGCTCCTCCCTCAGTCCACTCGGCGTGGGATGACCGACGCCGAAACGCCCCTCTCCCGTGGCCATCACGCGACACTGGGGCTGCGCATATCCGCAAAGCCCCTCCTCACCGCGACGCCAACCGTCACGTTTAAAAGCTCACTGTAAGGGCAACAATGTCGCAGCCCAAAAGTCAACGCCCTGGCGCCCGCCAAGACGGCTCGGCCTCGCGGCAGCGACATCACGGCATCGCCAGCACGGCCAAAAACCGCACGGCGAAACGACACACCGCCACACGCAACGGCATGCCGTCGACGGGCGACCAAACTCCAGACGGTACGCCCGTCAATAGGGCGCATCCTCCGGGCCGGTCGCGACATAGACCGACTTGACCTGGCTGTAATGCTCCAGCGCCTCGCGGCCGTTCTCGCGGCCGATGCCCGAGCGCTTCACCCCACCGAACGGCATTTCGACCGGCGTCAGATTATAGGCGTTGACCCAGACCGTGCCGGCCTCGACCCGCGCGGCCAGACGATGGGCGCGCGATAGATCGCGGGTATAGATGCCAGCGGCCAGCCCGAATTCGGTGGCGTTGGCCCTTGCGATCACCTCCTCCTCGCCGTCGAACTCCATCACGCACATCACCGGCCCAAAAATCTCCTCCCGCGCGATCGTCATCGTATCGACGACGTCGGTAAAAACCGTCGGCTCGACGAACCAGCCGTCCTCGAAACCGGTCACGGTCGCCGGGCCGCCGCCGCAGGCCAGCGTCGCGCCCTCCTCCTGGCCGACCCGCATATAGGCCAGCACCTTGTCGTACTGGGCCTTGGAGACGAGCGGGCCAAGATGGGTCTCGGAATCGAGCGGATTGCCGAGTCGAATCGCCGCGGCCCGCCGGCAGAGCTTGTCGATAAAGGCGGCGCGCACGCTGCGCTCGACAAAGACCCGGGTGCCGTTGGAGCAGATCTGGCCGGTCGAATAGAAATTGCCGAGGATTGCGCCGGAAACCGCCGCATCGAGATCGGCATCGGCAAAGACCAGAATCGGCGACTTGCCGCCAAGTTCGAGGGTCACGTGTTTGGTGGTCGTGGAGGCCGTGCCCATCACCTTCGCCCCGGTGCCGACCGAACCGGTCACCGACACTTTGGCGATCGCCGGATGCGACGACAGCGCCGCGCCGAGCGGACCCTTGCCCTGCAAAACGTTGAAGGCACCCGCCGGCAGTCCGGCTTCGGTGTAGATCTCGGCAAGCTTCAGCGCCGAGAGCGGCGTGACGTCCGACGGCTTGAAGATCATCGCATTGCCGCAGGCGAGCGCCGGCGCGCTTTTCCACGCCGCAATCTGGATCGGATAATTCCAGGCGCCGATCCCGGCGCAGATCCCCAGCGGCTCCCACCGTGTGTAGGCAAAGCCGTTCGGCAGATCGATATGGGCGCCGCGCCGATCAGCGGCGAGCGCGGCAAAATATTCGAGCGCGTCGGCACCGGAGGCGGCATCGGCGACGCGCGTTTCCTGGATCGCCTTGCCGGTATCAAGGGTCTCGAGCTGGCTGAGTTCCTCGTTGCGCTCGCGCATCAGCTCAGCCGCCCGGCGCAACACGCGCGAGCGCTCCGCACCCGAGATCGCCGCCCATTGCTCCTGGCCGCGCTTCGCCGCCGCGACCGCCCGCTCGATCAGCGCCGGGGTTGCGACATGCAAGCTGGCCAGCACCTCGCCGGTTGCCGGATAGACGCTCTCGAACGCGTCGCCGGTTTCGTCCTCGACATAGGCGCCGTCAAGATAGTGGGAGGCTGGCGGTTGGGCTCGCATAAAGAGACTCCTCGCTGAATTCGTCGCACCCGACATAGCGCCCGATGGCCGGCTCTACCACCACCAGAAGTCAGCTATTCTTACTTTAAGGAAATATAAGTCTCTGAAATGCATGACGTTCGATAACCTTGATTTAACTCGCGTCGTTATACATCGGCAAATGTCAACAGCATAAAAAATTTGATTCACCGTCTCCCAACAGCCCCGTGGATCAACTGCGTGGCTTTATCATCCCGGAAAGAGCCATGTCCTTCGCCAACTTTAAGATCTCGACGAAGCTCGCGATCGCATTCGCGGTCATTATCCTCGTCTCGACGATTTCGAGCCTGTTCGTCTATCGAAGCCTCGACCGCATTAGCCGCGCCGCTGACGCCAACTCCCATTCGCAAGATGTGAGCAATTTCGCCAGCGACATGCTGGATGGGATGATCGATCAACAGTCATCGCTGCGCGGATATTTGGCTCGCGGCAAGGACCGCTACGTCGATGAATATAATGCTGCCAAACAGCGCTTCATCAAAGCCGCAAACAAGTTCAGAGAGGCGACGCTGCTTGATGACCAGCGCGCCGCCGTTGATCAGGTCGTCGCCGACGTCCAGAACTGGCAGACCAATTCAGCCGAACGGCAGATCGAATTCGCCCGAAATCCCGCGACCCGGGAGCAAGCGATCGCTCTCGGCGGCTCGATCACCCTCGACACCCCCCGCGCCCTGATTGACAAGATCCAGGATCGACAGGCTGCAATCATCGCCGAGCGCACGCAAAACCGCCTCGATGCCGATGCCAATGCCCGCACGATCATGATCATTGGTGGCATCCTCGCCGCCTCCGCCGCCGTTGGGTTTGGCCTCGTGCTGCTGCGCTCGATCGCGACCCCGGTGCGGGCGATGACCGACGCGATGGTACGCTTGGCCAAGGGCGACAAGTCGGTCGAGGTGCCCGCCATGGGCCGCGGCGACGAGATCGGCTCGATGGCCAACGCCGTTTTGCGCTTCAAAGAAGCCGCGGTCGAACAGGAGCGCCTGGAAGCAGAAGCCACCGCGAACCGCCGCGAACAGGAAAGCCTGCGCACCCGCCAGGCCGAGATCGACAACGCCAAGGCCGAGGATCTGCGCAGCTTCGTGCACATGGTCGATGCCGGCTTCGCAGCCCTCTCCGAGGGCGATCTGACGGTGCGGATGGACACGCCCGTTGCGGCGGAATTCGAGCCGATCCGCGCGCGCTTCAATGACAGCGTCGAGAAGCTCGAAGAGGCTGTTGGTTCGGTCGTCGCCGGCATCGGTGCGATCAACACCGGTCTTGCGGAGATTCGCACCGCGTCGACGGATCTGGCGCAGCGCACCGAGCAGCAGGCCGCATCCCTAGAAGAGACTGTCGCCGCGCTCGGCGAAGTGGCGGCCGGCGTCAACCAGACCGCCGAGGGCGCGGGCGAGGCGCGCAACACAGCCGAAAAGGCCGGCCAAAACGCCCAGCGCGGCGGCAAGGTGGTTGCCGATGCCGTCGCTGCGATGGCGGAGATCGAAAAGTCCTCCGAGCAGATCAACCAGATCATCTCGGTGATCGACGAAATCGCCTTCCAGACCAACCTCCTCGCCCTCAATGCCGGCGTCGAGGCCGCGCGAGCCGGCGAGGCGGGCAAGGGCTTTGCAGTCGTTGCCCAGGAAGTACGGGCGCTCGCCCAGCGCTCGGCGGAGGCGGCGAAAGAAATTAAGGGCTTGATTTCGACCTCATCCGATCAGGTCGGCAACGGCGTCGATTTGGTGCGGGCTTCGGGCCGGGCCCTCGAAGAGATCGTCGCCCAGGTCACCGATATGGGGCAGGTGATCGCGCAGATCGCCGCCAGCACCAAGCAGCAGTCGGTTGGCCTGCAGGAAGTTTCGACCGCCGCCGACAACATGGACAAGGTGACCCAGACCAACGCGGCGATGGTCGAGCAGACCACCGCGGCCGCGCGCACCATGTCGGACGAGACAGAAGCGCTGGCCAAGCGGGTCGCGATGTTCCGCACCCGCGCCTCCAAGCAGCAGACGTCTGCCGCGCCAAAGACGGGCCGCGCCGCCGGTCCGGTGGTGCAGATGCGCCAGACCGGCAACACCCAGACGAAGGCTCGGGCCGAGGCGGAGAGCTGGGCGGAGTTCTGATCGGCTGACCGGTCCGGCCATCGCCGGCTCGGCGCGCATCACGACCAATCGCCTCGCCAAGGGCGTCGGACTTGATTGTCCGGCGCCCTTTTTGTGTCCGCAACGGCTGAGTATCAAGGCATCGGCCATCTGGCCTGCCGGTCGGGCAACGCAAGAGGCCCGAAGCGCGGCCTTTGAATTTGAACGGCCACCCGTCTGTCCTGCACCTCCACCGCCGGCGCGGGGATCAAAACCGCCGGGCCGGGCCGGCACAAGCGGCAATCAACGAAAGAGCAGTCACGATGATCACGAGAATGGACATCGAATAGCCGATCAAGGCCACCCGGGACAGCCGTCCGGTGATCGGCACCGTCCAAGGCGCGATCATCGCCGCGACCGGGGACGCGCTGCGGTTCCACGCGATCGGCTCCAGCATCGGCCCGAAAATTGGAATCGATTTTCGGCAAGGCACGATGCGTCGATTCAAAGGGTTGGAGCGACCTTTCCGCGTCCGATGGGACGCAGGGCGCTCTATAGCATTGTCGACGACATCCCGCGCGAGCAGGCCGCGACCGCCTTTTTGACCGTGAGCGACAAGCCGGCCACCAGCCCGTGCAGGGCAAGGCGCGCGGTGGGTCGATCGTGGCGGAAGGCCGCGCGATCAAGGATCGGCTCTGGCCCTCAAAAACCCGGCGTGACGGGGCGGACGAGATTGCCGGCGCGATAGTGTTTCACGGCCATGGCGGCGCGGTCGCGGTCGGCTGCGGCGGTGCGGACGGCCGATCGCACATCCGGCGGGCACCGAGGATGTCGCATGGCGCGAAGCCGCCCCCATGTCCGACCTTGCATCCGCATCAGACTGAGATCGACGGCACTCGCCGCCGTTACTGGCTTTCAGCATATCCCTTGAACGGCGCCCCTTGAACGCCGAAGGGCCGCCCTTGCGGACGGCCCTTCAGTTTGGGGTCTCTCTGCGGCCGGGTCGGGCCCGGCTCTGCCCTTAGCGGAACAGCGACAGCGACGGCACTCGCCGCCGTTACTGGCTTTCAGCATATCCCTTGAACGGCGCCCCTTGAACGCCGAAGGGCCGCCCTTGCGGACGGCCCTTCAGTTTGGGGTCTCTCTGCGGCCGGGTCGGGCCCGGCTCTGCCCTTAGCGGAACAGCGACAGCAGCGACTGGCTCGAAGAGTTGGCGATCGACA
>NZ_JAFMPP010000019.1 GCF_017349315.1 Jiella flava
AAGCCGCGGCATGTGCCGGTGCTGATCGCGGTGATCGATGATCTGTGCGCCGACGCCGATGCCGTCTGGGATCGCCTCAATTCAGAAGAGCGAGAAATCATCGACGACATCCGGGCGCAAGGCGCGCTGCTGAAAGCCGGTGGCTGGCCTCCCTATCGCCAACCACAAGATTGCTTCTTTCGATATAAAACGCCGAATATCGATGCTCTGGTCGACAATTTCGGTAATCGTGCCGAGGATGTCTCAGCGTCGCTCTTTGAACGCTGGCGCCCCTATCCCGCCAAGAAACCACCGCTCGCCGCTCCCGTTCCGGGCCTGCCGGCAGAAGCGCCCCCCTTGCCGCAGGCCTTGGAGGGCAAGCTCCCCTGATCGGCGGATCCGGGCGGCGGGGCCCAGACAAAGCAGGCAGCTGCGAGACCGATGCGGCCTCCGCCGTCAAACATCCTGCGATCCATTCAGCGCCATCCAGGAGATTTTCTGGCCATGATCGAAATCACACCCGCCATTATGGGGCCGGGCATCGAGGAGGAATATGCCGATGCCATGGCCGCCATCACCGATCTGCGGCGCGCGCTGGGCGGCGAGCGCCGGCTGACCAACGACACCCCCGATGGCCGCGTGCTGCTCGAAATCGCCTGGATCGAGCAAGAGATCGGGCGGCGGCGCCTGCCGATCCCGGTCCCTCACAGCTATGCCGGGACGATCTATTATGTGGTGGGGTCCGGAGATCTTGCCTGCGTGGCGGACATCGTCGATCCGGACGGGCTGGATGATGCGCTCGGGCGGCTCTACTTGGTTTTGCGTGGTCATGGCCTGCTCAAGCCGCGGCATGTGCCGGTGCTGATCGCGATGATCGATGATCTGTGCGCCGACGCCGATGCCGTCTGGGATCGCCTCAATTCAGAAGAGCGAGAGATCATCGACGACATCCGGGCACAAGGCGCGCTGCTGAAAGCCGGTGGCTGGCCCCCCTATCGCCAACCGCAGGACCGTTTCTTTCGATATAAAACGCCTAACCTCGATGCTCTGGTCGACAATTTCGGCAACCTAACTCGTAGTATCGCAATCTCTCTTTTTGAACGCTGGCGCCCCTATCCCGCCAAGAAACCACCGCTCGCCGCTCCCGTTCCGGGCCTGCCGGCAGAAGCGCCCCCCTTGCCGCAGGCCTTGGAGGGCAAGCTCCCCTGATCGGCGGATCAGGACAAAGCTCAGGGGCTGAACCGCAAGGCGGTCCGACGAAAAAGACCGCGATGCGGGCCCCTCCGATGGCGAAATCTGCACCCCGAAACAGCCCCCAAACATCAAAAGGCCGCTTTCCCGGCAGGGAAAGCGGCCCCGTGATCTGCGTCAGCCGGCGGTCGTCAGAGACCGTGGCGGTATCCGCAATTCTCAGGCGAAGCGCGGAGGCTGCTCCGTCGAAACACCGAGAATCATAGATCCAACCGGCTTCAGACAATCACTCGACATTGGATCACCTCCTTTCACTTCGTTGAACACAAAGAAGAGTATGGGGCGCGGATTCGGGCCGTGCAAGAGGCTGCCGGAATTTTCGCCAGTCTCGCACAAGCTCAGCGAGCAATCTCCGGCAACATTGCGGCTGACGGCGCTCGCAACACTGGATGCGCCTGGCATCTCTCGGACAAACGCCCTCCGTCTTTCGCCCAATGCCGCCATTGCTCAACCCGCACCCAGCGGCTCGGCCGTCGGCCGCATCGCGGCGACATCCAGCGTTCCGCCGGGCTCGATCGCCAGAAACCGCGCCGGGTCGATTCCCGCCGCGTCCAGGGCCTGGCGCAACGCCGTTGCCGGCTCATCGCGCGGCAGGCCGGGCACCGCGGTGGGCCATTCCCCTCCACCGCGCCGCGCCACGGCCTGAAGACTTCGGGGCCAGGGTTCTGCGAAACGAGATACGCGTCGCGACCGCCCGCCGGTCAGCCCTTCTTGTTCTGCCGGTTGTCGATCAGATCGTCGACGACGGCCGGATCGGCGAGCGTCGAGGTGTCGCCGAGCGAGCCGAAATCGTCCTCGGCGATTTTGCGCAGGATGCGGCGCATGATCTTGCCCGAGCGGGTCTTGGGCAGGCCGGGGGCGAACTGGATCTTGTCCGGCGAGGCGATCGGGCCGATCTCGTTGCGCACATGGGCGACGAGCTCCTTATGCAGCGCCTCGGAGCCCTCTTCGCCCTCCATTAGAGTGACATAACAGTAGATGCCCTGGCCCTTCATGTCGTGCGGATAGCCGACGACGGCCGCCTCGGAGACTTTTGGATGGGCGACCAGCGCCGATTCCACCTCGGCGGTGCCCATGCGGTGGCCGGAAACGTTGATGACGTCGTCGACGCGGCCGGTGATCCAGAAATAGCCGTCCTCGTCGCGCTTGGCGCCGTCGCCGGTGAAATACTTGTTCTTGTAGGTGGCGAAATAGGTCTGCTCGAAGCGCTCGTGATCGCCATAGACGGTTCGCATCTGGCCGGGCCAGGAATCGATGATGCAGAGATTGCCCTCGGTCGCGCCCTGAAGAACAGCGCCCTCATTGTCGACGATCTGCGGCTGGACGCCGAAGAAGGGCCGGGTCGCCGAGCCGGGTTTCAAAGCGGTCGCCCCCGGCAGCGGGGTGATCAGGATGCCGCCGGTCTCGGTCTGCCACCAGGTGTCGACGATCGGGCAGCGCTCCTCGCCCACCACCTTGTAATACCAGGTCCAGGCTTCGGGATTGATCGGCTCGCCGACCGAGCCGAGCACCTTCAGCGTTGCGCGTGAAGCGCGGGTCACCTTGTCGTCGCCGGCGCCCATCAGCGCGCGGATCGCCGTCGGCGCGGTGTAGAAGATGTTGACCTTGTGCTTGTCGACCACCTCCCACATCCGGCCGGCATCCGGATAGTTCGGCACCCCCTCGAACATCAACGTCGTCGCGCCGTTGGCGAGCGGACCGTAGACGATATAGCTGTGGCCGGTCACCCAGCCGACATCGGCGGTGCACCAGTAGATGTCGCCGTCATGGTAGTCGAAGACATAGTCATGGGTCATCGACGCATAGACGAGATAGCCGCCCGAGGTGTGGACGACGCCCTTCGGCTTGCCGGTCGAGCCCGAGGTGTAGAGGATGAAGAGCGGATCTTCCGCGCCCATCTCGACCGGCGGGCAGTCGGCGGAAACCTCATCGCGGGCTTCGTGCCACCAGACGTCCCGGTCCTTGGTCCAGGCCACCTCGCCGCCGGTGCGCTGGACGACCAGCACGGTGTCGACGCTCTGCCCCGCCTTGGCGGCGATCTCGCAGGCCTTGTCGGCATTCTTTTTCAGCGGCACCTTTTTGCCGCCGCGCAGCCCCTCGTCCGCGGTGATCAGCACGCTCGATTGGGCGCCTTCCAGCCGGCCGGCCAGCGCGTCGGGCGAAAAGCCGCCGAACACCACCGAATGGATCGCCCCGATCCGCGCCGAGGCGAGCATGGCATAGGCCGCCTCGGGGATCATCGGCATATAGATGGTGACACGATCTCCCTTCGTAACGCCGCGCTCGATCAGAATGTTGGCCATGCGGCAGACATTCTCGTGCAGCTCCTTGAAGGTGATCGCCTTGGAGTCCTTCGGATCGTCGCCCTCCCAAAGGATCGCCACCTGATCGCCGCGGGTCGCCAGATGCCGGTCGATGCAGTTGGCCGCGACGTTCAGCGTGCCGTCCTCGAACCAGCGAATGTCGATGTTTCCCGGGGCGTAGGAGGTGTTCTTGACCTTGGAGAACGGCTTGATCCAGTCGATCCGCTTGGCGTGTTCGCCCCAAAAGCCTTCCGGATCGGAGACGCTCGTCTCGTACCAGGCCTTATAGGTCGCGTCGTCGATCTTGGCGCGGCGTTTCCATTCGTCCTTAACGGCGATCGTCGTCATCGTCTTCCTCCCAGACATGCTACATGCGAACCGCTTGGTCGGCGGCCTCCTCCCCCGCATTTAGGGCAGGAATCCCGGCAAGGTCCAGGTGAACAGCGTTAGACTTTCGGCAAGCGCCATCCCAGCCAGTCTGTCGCCGTCTACTCATCCCCAGGTGCCGATCACCACGCCCATGATGATGAAGACGCCGAGCCAGTGGCCGCCATTGATCAGAGTCTGTTTGCGCGGCCGGGCCTCGAAGGAATGGTCGACGACCATCGGCGCGAGGATGAAGCCGGCCCAGACGATCAGGGCATTGAGCAGGGTATTTTGCAGGGTGATCCCGCCGATATGGGCAGAGACGCCGGCCAACATTTCGGCGATGACGAAATAGGCGATGAAGACGATGAGCAGCGGTGCGAATTTGAGGCCGGGCTCGCCCTCGTAGCCCGGCGCCGTCATCCAGGGCTTTTCGAACAGCTTGTGCCAGAAGAAGCCGAAGCCGAAGGCGAGAAGCGCGGCAATGAGGCTCGGAACGGGATTGGCGGCATCGGCAAGACCCATGGGGCTGAGATCCTTTCACGTGAAACATGAGCGGCGGCCGGCGGAGCCTCGCCGGGGGTGATGGCGTGGCACCGCATGATCGAAGCGGAAGATGGGCATCGCTCACATGATGCCGTGGCGCGCCACGCGGTTTTCGAGACAACGCCCTTGCCGCCGCTTCGTTGCGGGGCGCCGGCACCCTCATGGCGCCGCGCCGTCGCGCTCGTCATAGATGCCGCCGAGCGTATCCTCCACATAAAGCTCGCGCACGAACACCATGATCACCGCCACCAGCGGCACCGCCAGCGCAATGCCAAGGGTGCCGAGCAAGACGCCGAACACCGCCTGGGCGCCCAGCGTCAGCACCGGCGGCAGCGATGAGGTGTAGCGCTGGGCGAGCGGCTGGGCGACATTGCTCTCGACGCCCTGCACCAGGACATAGATGCCGAGCCCCCAGACCGCCATCGACATCGATTCCGACAGGCCGACAAGAACGATCGGGATGCCGGCGATGAATGGGCCGAGCGTCGGAATGAAGGCGAGCAACCCGGCCTGCAGCGCCAAGAGGAAGGCGGTGGGCATGCCCGCCAGCCATAGGCCGACAAAGGTGACGACGAAGACGATCGCCATCGAAATGCCGGTGCCGCAGACCCACAGGATCAGCTCTTCGGTGGCGGCGCCGATGGTCTCGTTCAAACGGCGGCGCTTCGACTTCGGAAACAGGCTGACCAGGCCGCGCCGATAGATATCCGGCTGGGCGATCAGAAAGATCGCGATAAACACGACGACGAAGATGTTACCGAGCCCGCCGAGCACCGAGAACATCGCCTGAGAAGCGGAGGAGAAGATCCCGGACGGGTTCGGCAGCAGCGTATCGAGCCCCAGCGATCGGCCGCCATCACCGCCATTTGCCCCGTTGCCTCCGGCGCTTTTGTCGCCCTGGCCGGACGGAATGCCCATGTCGGAGACGGTCTTGGCGAGCGCATGCAGCTGCTCGCGCAGCTGATGCCACAGATCGTTGAACTGGGTGACCAGGGTAAAGCCGCCCCAAAACAATCCGCCGCCGATGGCAACGACCAGAAAGCCGACGACGATCCAGAAGGCCCAGTTGCGTGGCAGGCCGGCCCAGCGCAGCGGCCGGGCAAGCGCGGCGACGATCGCCGCGAGGAGCAGGCCGCCGAAGATTAGCAGGAGAGCGGGTGCCGCGGCCCACACCAACGCTGCCGTAGCCGTCATGGCAAGCACGACCGCGGTGACGATCGTCGCCTTCTTGGTGAGTTCTTCCTCGACCTCGTCTTTCACGCGCGGCTCTCCGTCACAGGGGGTGCGCCAGCCGATATGGCGCCCGATTGCCGTAGGGACAGTTGGCGAAGCGATGGCCGGCTACCGGCTTTCGCGCCAAAGCCACGCGCCGCAAGGCTTAGAGTGGCGTTTCACCTTGGACGCCGCCGAGCGCATGCGCCGCAGGTGGGAATTGTCCGACTGCCGGAACGCATCGGTCCGCCGCCAGCATCGGCGCAATGTTACGAAATCGTATAGTGTGCCGCGCTACCCTTGCCCCCCATGCGCCGTTACAGCCCCATGCATCCGCCAAACCATCGCCAAGCCCCCTCGCAACGCTCTGGCCCGGCATCACGGCGATCCGCGTCGATCGATCACCATCCGTGCGGCCGTTGCCGGCAGACCGCACGCTTACCTGCAGGTTCGAAGTCGCTTTCATGACCTCCATCATCGCCACGCTCTCCGCCTGGGTGCTTGCCGTCATCTCGGCGCTCGGCCTGCCCGGCATCGCTGTTCTGATGGCGCTTGAATCGGCCTGCCTGCCGATCCCGTCCGAAATCGTCATGCCGTTTGCCGGCTATCTCGCCTCGACCGGACGGTTCGATCTCATCATGGTGTCGCTGGCCGGGGCGATCGGCTGCAATCTCGGCTCCTGGGCCGCCTACGCCGTTGGTGCCCGTGGCGGGCGCAAGCTGATCGAGCGCTGGAGCCACAAGGCGATCTTCAGCGAGCGCGAATTGGTGCTGTCGGAAAAGTTCTTCGCCCGCTACGGCGCCTCGGCGGTGTTCCTGGCGCGGTTGTTGCCGGTGGTGCGCTCCTTCATCGCGGTGCCGGCCGGCATGGCGCGGATGAACCGGCTGACCTTCCACCTCTACACCTTCGCCGGCTCGTTCATCTGGTGTCTGGGCCTTGCCTGGGTGGGCAAGCTGCTCGGCGATCACTGGAACGACAGCCCGGCGATGAAGACCGCTTTTCACATCGCCGATGCCGTGATGATCCTCGCGCTCATCGCCGCCGGGATCTGGTATTGGCGCCGCCGCCGGCGGCAGGCCCGCGAAGGCCTCGGCGGCGAAGGTCAGGCGTAGTCGCGCGCGCCGAAAATCGCCGAGCCGACGCGCACCGAGGTCGCGCCCATCTCGACGGCGGTTTCGAAATCGCCGCTCATGCCCATGGAAAGTTTGTCGAGACCCGCCTCGCCGGCGAGCTTTTTCAAAAGCGCGAAATGCGGGCCGGGATTTTCATCCGCCGGCGGAATGCACATCAGGCCCTCGAGCGCCAAGCCGTGTTCCTCGCGGCAGCGCGCAACGAAGGCGACCGCCTCGCTCGGCAGAATGCCGGCCTTCTGGGGCTCCTCGCCGGTGTTGACCTGGACATAGAGGCGCGGCGTGCGGCCCTGTTTGGCGATCTCCTTGGCCAGCTCGCGAGCGATCTTCTCCCGGTCGACGCTCTCGATCACGTCGAACAGCGCGACCGCATCGGCCGCCTTATTTGACTGCAGCGGCCCGATCAGCCGCAATTCGATGTCCGGAAAGCGCTCGCGCAGCGCCGGCCATTTGGCCTTGGCCTCCTGCACCTTGTTCTCGCCGAACACCCGCTGCCCGGCCTCGAGCACCGGCAGGATCGCCGCCGCGTCATGGGTCTTCGACACCGCGACGAGAGTCACGGCGCCGGCGGGGCGGCCGCCCCCCGTCGCGGCCTTGTCGATCGCGGATAGAACGGCTCGGTATCGCTCGGCGATGGGCATGGCTGACGTCCTTCCAACAATCATGTCGCCCTGCTCCCATATCAAACGACGCCCCGCGAGCAAGCTTGGTTGACGGGTCCTGCGAAGCGGTGTTGAACGACGGGCAACGACTTCCAAGACGGCTCTCCCAGCGAAAAGCATCCCGACTATGGCATCCGAACGCTACAATCCCCGCACCGCCGAGCCGAAATGGCAAAAAGCCTGGGCCGAGGCGCAGCTCTTCGAGACGAAGACCGAAGCGGCCGGCGAGAAATATTACGTCCTCGAGATGTTCCCCTACCCCTCCGGGCGCATCCATATGGGCCATGTGCGCAATTACGCGCTCGGCGATGTGGTGGCGCGCTACAAGCGGGCCAAGGGGTTCAATGTCCTGCATCCGATGGGTTGGGACGCCTTCGGCATGCCGGCCGAAAACGCCGCGATGCAGAACAAGGTGCATCCGGCGAAATGGACCTACGAAAACATCGAAACCATGCGCAAGCAGCTGAAGTCGATGGGGCTGTCGCTCGACTGGTCGCGGGAATTCGCCACCTGCGACGTCGAATATTACCATCGCCAGCAGATGCTCTTCCTCGACATGCTGGACAAGGGCCTGGCCTATCGCAAGAAGTCGAAGGTCAACTGGGACCCGGTCGACATGACCGTGCTCGCCAATGAGCAGGTGATCGACGGCAAGGGCTGGCGCTCGGGCGCCGATGTCGAACAGCGCGAGCTCATCCAGTGGTTCTTCAAGATCACCGACTTCGCCGACGATCTCGCCGCCGCCCTCGACCATCTGCCGAACTGGCCGGAAAAGGTCCGGCTGATGCAGAAGAACTGGATCGGCAAGTCCGAGGGCCTGATGCTGCGCTGGGCGCTCGCCGCCGACACCGCGCCCGAGGCCGACGCCGAGGTCACGGTTTTCACCACCCGGCCGGACACGCTGTTCGGCGCCTCCTTCATCGCGGTCGCGGCCGATCATCCCTTGGCGGCGAAGGCGGCCGAAAGCGATCCGGCGCTCGCCGCCTTCATCGCCGAATGCCGCAAGACAGGCACCTCGGCCGAAGCGCTAGAGACCGCCGAGAAGAAGGGCTACCGGACGGCCTTCGAGGCGATCCATCCGCTCGACGACAGCTGGCGGGTGCCGGTCTATGTGGCGAATTTCGTGTTGATGGAATACGGCACCGGCGCGGTCTTCGGCTGCCCCGCCCACGATCAGCGCGACCTCGATTTTGCCCGCAAATACGGTCTGCCGGTCAAGCCGGTGGTGCTGCCGCCGCATGAGGATCCGGTGGCCTTTTCGGTCGGCGACAAGGCCTATACGGACGACGGCGCGATCTACAATTCCGATTTTCTCGACGGCAAGACGCCGGACGAGGCCTTCGAGGCGGTCGCCGAAAAGCTCGAGGCGACGCCGCTCTTCGGCGCGCCGCAGGCCACCCGCAAGGTGAATTATCGCCTGCGCGACTGGGGCGTCTCGCGCCAGCGCTATTGGGGCTGTCCGATCCCGGTGCTGCATTGCCCACGCTGCGGCGTGGTGCCGGAAAAGCGCCAGAACCTGCCGGTTGAGCTACCGAAGGACATCGACTTCGACAAGCCCGGCAATCCGCTCGACCGCCATCCGACCTGGCGCAAGGCGACCTGCCCGCAATGCGGCGGCGATGCTTCACGTGAAACCGACACGATGGACACCTTCGTCGATTCCTCGTGGTATTTTGCCCGTTTCACCGCGCCGCATGCCGACGAGCCGACCGAGCCCGCCGCCGCAAATGCCTGGCTCCCGGTCGATCAGTATATCGGCGGCATCGAGCATGCGATCCTGCACCTCCTCTATTCGCGCTTCTTCGTCCGGGCGATGAAGGTCTGCGGCCATCTCGATCTCGACGAGCCCTTCAAGGGCCTGTTCACCCAGGGCATGGTCGTCCATGAGAGCTATCGCGACGGGCGCGAATGGGTCGCCCCGGCCGATGTGCGGATCGAGGAGATCGACGGCCAGCGCAGCGCCACCCGCATCTCCACCGGCGCACCGATCGAAATCGGCGGCATCGAAAAGATGTCGAAATCAAAGAAGAATGTCGTCGATCCGGACGACATCATCGCCTCCTACGGCGCCGACACCGCCCGCTGGTTCGTCCTGTCCGACTCGCCGCCCGACCGCGACGTGATCTGGACGGAGGCCGGCGTCGAGGGCGCCCACCGCTTTGTCCAGCGGCTGTGGCGGCTCGTCACCGAGACGGCGGAGAAGCTCGGTGGGGCCGGCCAGAGCGTCGCGCCCGGCGACACCGGCCTCGCCCGCGACATCCGCAAGCTCGCCCACCGCACCGTTGCCGGCGTCGGCGACGATATCGAGCGCCTCGCCTTCAACAAGGCGATCGCCCGCGTGCACGAGCTGGTCAACCAGCTGGCCAGCGCCTTCGGCAAGCTCGATGTCGGGGACGCCGGCCAGGCGGCCGCGGCCCGCGAGGCGCTGTCGATGCTCGCCCGCGTCATCGCGCCGATGATGCCGCATCTTGCCGAAGCCTTATGGGACGAGCTCGGCGAAGCGGGCCTTGCCGCAGCGGCCCCCTGGCCGAGCGTCGAGGCGAGCCTGCTCGCTGACGATACGGTCACACTGCCGGTTCAGATCAACGGCAAGAAGCGCGGCGACTTGACCATGCCCGCCAGCGCCGGCAAATCTGACATCGAGGCGGCCGTGCTGTCGCTTGATTTCGTAAGCGCCGCATTGGCCGGCCAGGCGCCGAAACGGCTGGTGGTGGTGCCGGGGAGAATCGTCAATGTCGTCGTCTGATCGCGCCCTGCGCCCTGCCCTGTCCCAGCGGCGCCCGGCTCGCACCCTCCTCCTTGCCGCCGGAGCGCTCATGGCCGGCGCAGCGCTGCTGCTTGCCGGCTGCCGCGCCGGCCCGCTCTACGGCACTTACGGCGTTGCCACGGTCGATTTCGGCAGCACCCAGTCGCGCCTGCCCTATACGGGCCGGATCGCCATCACCGAGGCCGATACCCGCACCGATCAGTTGGTCCGCAACGAGCTTCTGTTCCGCCTCAATCGCGGCACGCCGGTCACCAATCCGCTCTACGAGGTCAAGCTCGCCGTCACCGGCAAGGCGCGCGGCACGATCGTGCAGAGTGAAGGCGTGTCGCGCTCGGTGATCTATATCGAGACCGCGACCTATCAGGTCGTGCGGCTTGCCGACCGGGTCGTGGTCGCCTCTGGCACACGCTCGGTGACGGTGCCCTACGACCAGACGATCCAGCTCTATCAGAGCCAGCGCGCCCTGAAGAATGCCCGTAAGGAAGCGAGCACGGAGCTTGCCGGCTCGCTCGAACTCGCCATCGCCACCGCGCTGTCGAAGAGCGCCGGCTAGAAGCATCGATCCGCGGTCCGCCCTGAAGCGTCGGCGATTGGCTCGAAGCGCAGCGGCGTGAAGGATTTCATCTTTGGCGCCGCCGGCTCGTCGCGGCGCAGCAGGAGGACGCAAGCCGCGTGGCCCAAAAGAAAGCCAGCGAGGTCGATGCCTTTCTCGCTCGGCCCGACTTCGCCTTTTCCCTCGTCGTCTTCTACGGCCCCGACACCGGCCTTGTCGCCGAACGCGCCGGCAAGCTGGCCCAGGCTTTTGGCGTCGACCCGAGCGATCCCTTCGCGGCCGTGACGCTGGCCGCCGATGATCTGGAAAAGGATATCGGCCGGCTCTATGACGAGGCGAAAACCCTGTCGCTGCTCGGCGGCAAGCGGCTGGTGCGGGTGCGCGGCGCCGGCGCCGGGCGGGCACTCTGCGACGCGGTCGGCGAGCTTGCAGCCGAACACCTTCCCGACACGCTGATCATCGTCGAGGCCGGCGATCTGAAGAAAAACGCCGGCCTGCGGCTGAATGTCGAGCGCGGGCGCCATGGGATGGCCCTGCCCTGTTATCAGGACGAAGGCCGGGCGCTCGACCAGATGATCGACGAGGAGCTGACCGCCGCCGGCCTGACCATGGACCGCGACGCCCGCGATGCCCTCAGAGCCCGGCTCGGCGCCGACCGGATCGCCTCGCGCGGCGAGGTGAAGAAGCTCTGCCTCTACGCCCTTGGCACGCCAACGGTGACCGAAGCGGATGTCGTCGCGATCGTCGGCGACGTTTCGGCCGACGCGCTTGAGGAAGCGATCGACGCGGCGGCGGCCGGCGCGGTGAAGCGGCTGCCGCATCTGATCGACCGGCTGACCACGGCGGGCACCGCGACCTTCCAGCTGCATCAGGCGCTGCTGCGCTATTTCCAGCAGCTGCAAGCGCTGCGCGAGGGGGTCGAGCGGCGCGGCGAGCCGGTGGCCCGCGCGGTGGAGCGCCGCCGCCCGCATTTTCGCCGCCGCGCGGCGCTGGAAGCCGCCCTCAACGCCTGGACGCTGGAGGCGATCGACGCGCGGCTGCAGACCATCGAGGCCGACATTCTGGCGAGCCGCAAGGACGCCCACCTCGCCCTCGCCATCACCCACCGCACGCTGATCGACACCGCCGTTACGGCCGCCCAACTGCGGGCCCGCCGGTCATAACGCATCGCCTGCACGCATCGTCTGTCGAGGGCCCGGTCGAGCCTTGCCCTCCGATCGTAAACCTCAAGCCTCCGGGTCGAACAGCGGCTCAGGAACCCCCGGCACCTTTGTGCGCAGGCTGAAAATCCCGCCCGAATGGGGCAAACGGGCGAGTTCGTCCGCCGGCCGGCCGTCCCGCGCCGAGGTGATATAGAGCGTCTTCATATCCGCCCCGCCAAAGGCCACCATCGTCGGCGCGCCCGCCGGCACTTGATATTCCGCCAACAGCTCGCCCGTCGGCGAATAGCGCTGCACCCGACCGCCATCATAGAGCGCCGTCCAGTAGCAGCCCTCGACATCCACGGCGCCGCCATCCGGCCGCCCGCCCCCGCCACCGGGGTTCGGCTGCAGCTGCGCGAAGATCCGCCGGTTTGACGCCGTGCCGGTCTCGACGTCGTAGTCATAGGCATAGATGGTGAAGCGCGGCGTATCGGAATGGTACATCACCCGGCCATCGGGCGAAAAGGCCAGGCCGTTGGAGGTGGTGAGCCCACCTTCGATCTGTGCCAGCCCCCGCTTGTCGAAGCGATAGAGCCCGGCCGTCGCGCCGGCCTTCGGCTCGTCGATCGTGCCGAGAAAGAATCGCCCACGTGGATCGGTGCGCCCGTCATTGAAGCGGTTGGTCGCGTGATGTTCGGGGTTCGGCGCCAGCATCGCAACGCGCGAGCCGTCGGCCGCCAGATGCCAGACGCCGGAACGCAGGCCGGCGATGAAGCCACCATCCTTGCGGATCGCGAAACAGCCGATCTCCTCCGACAAGGCGATCACCGTGTGGCGCTTGGTCTCCGGCTCGAGGCGATGCAGCTTCATACCTTTGATGTCGACGAAATAGAGCGCGGTCTCGCGCGGCGACCAGACCGGGCATTCGCCGAGCGCGCATTGCGAATCGAGAACGAGATCAAGGCGTTCGGTCATGGGCTGAAATCCGGTCGGTTGGAAGAGCGGACAGGGCAGTCTCTCTCGACCGCCGCGGCGCCGACCTTATATCGGCTCGACAGCCCCTCGGCCAGCCGCAAGCCGGCCCGCCCGAAGGGCGATCACCCCCAATGAGGAGCAGATCGATGGACCTCAAACCCGTTGGCGAGACGCCGTCCAATCCCGGTCCGGCCGACTATTTTACTGGACGCGTTCGCATCGATCCGCTGGCGAGCCCTCCGGAGCCCGCCCGCGTCGCCATGGCCCGGGTGACCTTCGAGCCCGGCGCCCGCACCGCCTGGCACACCCATCCGCTCGGCCAGACGCTGATCGTTACCGAGGGCTGCGGCTGGGTGCAGAGCGAAGGTCAGGCCCGCCAGACCATTCGGCCGGGCGACGTCGTATGGTTCGCGCCGGGCGAGAAACACTGGCACGGTGCGACGGCCACCACCGGCATGACCCACATCGCCATTCAGGAGCGCCAGAACGGCAGCCCCGTCGACTGGTTGGAGCACGTCTCAGACGCCGATTACGACGGCTGAGCCGGTCGATCGGCCGCCTTGAGCGGAATGCGATAAACTGGAATCGCCATTCCGCTGTAAGCCATTGTTTTGGCGCATGATGTGACTCGAAAAGTCATGCAATTTTTCGGCACCATGCTTTAGTGCGCCCTGCGTCCTATCGGACGCAGACAGGTCGCTCGAACCCTTGGAATCGACGCATCGTGCTTTGCCGAAAATCGATTCCGATTGTCGGGCCGATGCTGTAGGGAGGCGCCGGTCTCAAGCCGAAAACGGCCGTGCGCAGCTTCTGCCGTTGTCCTGGATCCTCGGGCCGGAGCCCGAGGATGACGGCTGAGAGGGGCAGAGGTGTGTATTCAGGCGAGCGTCGCGCGGATGAAACCCGCAGACGGGCGAAATGGAGTGGCCTCGAGACCGTGGAGATCGCTTTCGGATTTGACCCTCCGGTGCTTCCAACGGAGGCGGGCCGATGAGGTCGACGCCAATGCATGAAACATCGCGGCAACTCAGCGACATCTCACACAGGTGATGTCATGTCCGTCAGGCCGCTTTGAGAAACGTCTTCAGATTGTGAGAGGGATCGGCCAATGCATCGGGGTCCAGCGGGGCATTCTTCTCGATCAGCTTCTCGAAGAGCTTGATATCCTTGGCGACGGTGTTGCCCGGCCCGATCCCAGCGGCGGCAACGAGCTTTCCGGCCGTATCGCACTGGAAGACAATATGCGTGTCGCCGGCAGCGCCTGCGCCACGCGAGCGCGTCTGGAACCGCGGGTCGAAGAGGCCGGCAACCTGCAGGGTCAAATCATATTGGTCGGACCAGAACCAAGGCACCTTCTCGTAAGGTGCCAATGTCCCCATCATTGCCTCCGCGACGTGGGTGCCCTGATCCTGCGCGGCCTTCCAGCTCTCAAGCCGGACCGGTGTGCCGCGCCAGGGGAAGCGGCAGCAATCGCCGGCGGCATAGACGTCCTTGGCCGAGGCCTGGAAACTGCCGTCGACGACGATGCCATTCTCGACGTCGAGCCCTGCGTCCTCTGCCAGCGCGGTGTTCGGCAGGGCGCCGACGCCTGCGATCACCTTGTCGAAGCAGAATTCGCGCCCGTCCGACAGCGTCACGCCCGTCGCGCGCACCGTTTCGACGCCCGTTCCGGTGAGGAGCGTGACACCCTCGGCCGCGTGGCGCTCATGCACGAGCCGGGCGATCTCCTCCGGCACGGCGCGGCCGAGAATGCGCGGACCGGCCTCGATCACCGTGACATCCGCGCCGGCCTTGACCGCGGTCGCCGCGAGCTCCAGCCCGATGAAGCCGCCGCCGACGATGCCGATCGTCGCGGCCGGCTCAACATGGCGCATGATCGTCTCGGCATCCTCGTGGGTGCGAAGGGTCAGGCAATCGTCCATGCCGGGGAAGAGCCGCGCGCGGGCGCCGGTCGCGATCAGCAGCTTGCCGTAAGAATGGCTCGCCCCTTCTTCGAGCGTCACCGTCTTCGCCCTGGTGTCGATCGCCCTCACCGTCACGCCAAGGCGCAGGTCGATCTGCGCCTCCTCGAAGGCCTCGCGGGCCGCGATCGGCTTGTGTTCCGGCGCTTTCGCCTTGGACAGCGGCGGGCGTTCGTACGGCACCATTGTCTCCGCGCCGAAAAGCACGATCCGGCCTTCGAAGCCAAGCTTGCGCAGGGTGAAGGCGGCGCGTACGCCGCATTCTCCCGCGCCGATGATCACGATGTCGTCCATGGGATTCAATCTCAGATAAATTAGATCGCGATGATGTCACCGGCCACACTGACGGCCACACGCAGCGTCTGCCTGCAGACATCGATCGAATTTGACGCCAAGGATGCGGCAGACCCTTGTTTCGACGAGATTTATCCTCGTCATCGATTGCTGCGCTCTCACTCAGGCAGCGACGGATCGCCGCCTGAATGAGTTGTATCTTGATCCAGCCTTACCCCAAATCGATCAGAACTCGACCGCCCTCGACCTTCGCCGGGTAGGTCTTGAGATCGACGCAAACCGGGGCACCGAGCGCCTCGCCGGTCCGGTAATCGAAGCGGCCGTTATGCTTCGGGCACTCGATCACTTCGTCCATCACGAGACCGTCGGCAAGGTGGATCTGCTCATGGGTGCAAAGCCCGTCCGTCGCGAAGTAGGCATCGTCCGGCGAGCGATAAACGGCGAAGGTGCGACCGTCGTGATCGAAGCGAATGACATCTTCCTCCTCGATCTCTCCCTCGGCACAGACTTCGATCCAATTGGCCATGACGATCATTCTCCTCCATATTTCGGCATGTTGTTCAGTAATGGCGTTTACGCGGCTTTGGCACGCAAACCTGGCTCGACTTCGTGAAACTCGCCGCGATAGGGCTTGGCTGTCGCGGGCAATTCGCGCTTCAGAAAATAATCCTCGTTCTTCATCTGGCGACGCACTGCCGGCCACATCTCACGATAACCGTCAAAGATCGACGTGTTCGCCCGGGGCAAGTCGTGCTTGATCAAAGCATGAAGTCGGGGAAGGGCGTGGTAAGGAACCATCGGGAACATATGATGCTCCACGTGGTAATTCATGTTCCAGTAGATGAACCGGCTGACCGGATTCATATAGACCGTACGGCTGTTCAGCCGGTGGTCGATCACGTCTTCGGCAAGGCCGCCATGCTGCAAGAGACCCGTCATGACCCCGTGCCACGCACCGTACATTCTCGGCAAGCCGACGAGCAAAAGGGGCAGGAATGACTGGGTCGCGATCGCAAGGGCGACGGTTGCGGCATAAATGGCGAACCAGATGCGGGCGATCTTGATCGCGCGAGACCATTCCATCTCCGGGACGAAGGTTTTTTCCTCTTCACTCAGGCCGCCGAACGTGTTGACCACCATCGATTTCAAACCGTGCCAGGTGTCGAGAATGCCGACGAAGTTCAGCGCGACTTTCATCGCCTCGACCGGCCGCATGAAAACGATCTCCGGATCGCGCCCGACGATCACTGTATCAGTATGGTGGCGGGTATGGCTCCATCGCCAGACAACCGGGTTGCGGATCATCATGAACGAAGCGATCTGGTAGACCCAATCGTTCATCCAACGGGTCTTGAAGGCCGTCCCGTGGCCGCACTCATGCCAGCGGCTGTCCGACGCGGACCCGTAGAGTGTCCCGTATGCCAGGAAGAACGGGATCGACCAAAGCGAGGGATAGAGCCAAGCCGCAATTCCTGCGAAAGCGACCATGGACCCGATCCAAATCGCCGTATCCCGGATCGCGGGCCCATCTTCGCGCTTCATCAGTTCCTTCATCTGCTTGCGCGGAACGTCACTGTGGTACCACTGCGCCGATGCAAGACCGATTTCGACAGCCTGCTGCCCCTCCTCTCCGACCAAGCTGTAGTCGCGACGCGTGGAGCGGCGGGGGCGAAGCGGAACGGCGTCCAAGGCACCGGCCTCTGGTGAATCTGCGATAAGAGACATGCGCGAACCTCCTCAAATCTATCGGAAATAGAATAGGTGCAGAGCACCAATCACCTCAAGCGCATTGATAGATAATCTATCATTTCCATCATTTTCAAATCGCGAAAAGGTGGCTAAAACGTCAAATGCTTCATCGTCTGATCTCCTCATGGACCGCAATGGTGAACCGACCAACGATCTCCGATCTCGCCCGCCAAGCCGGCGTCAGTGTTGCCACCGTCGACCGCGTCCTGAACGGTCGGGCGCGTGTTCGCGAAGAGACCACACGACGGGTCTACGAAGCCGCGACGGCGATTGGCTATCATGGCGCCTCGCTTGTTCGTCAACGCATTATGGCGGACGTCAAGCCGGTGACCCTCGGCTTTGTCCTTCTGAAACGGAACGAGCTTTTCTACAATCGTTTCGCGCGCGAACTCGAGACGGCCATCGAAGCAATCGAGAGCGTCCGTGGAACCATTCGGATCGCGTTCGTCGACGAGCAAAAACCCGAGGCATTCGCTGACGCGTTGGAGGGACTGGGGACGCGTTGCGACGCTGTCGCCGCAACCGCCATCGACTGCCCACAGGTGACGCGTACCGCAGCCCGGCTGCGCGAAAAAGGCGTGCCAGTCTACGCGCTGCTTTCGGATTTCGCGCAAGGAATCCGCGAGTCTTACGTCGGATTGAACAACATCAAGGCCGGTCGAACCGCAGCTTGGATGATCTCGAGAACGGCGGCTCAGCCCGGACCTGTCGCGTTCTTTCTTGCTAGTCATCGGTGGCATGGACATCAATTGCGAGAGACTGGCTTTCGGGCGTATTTCCGCGAGAGAGCACCGCAGTTCGAGATTCTCGACACCGTTTTCGATCTCGACACCGTCGACGTGACGCGTGAAGCGACCCTGTCACTGATGGCACGCAAGCCCGATCTGGCGGGCATTTACGTCGCCGGTGGGGGGACGGAAGGCGCGATAGCGGCGTTACGCGAGACCACCTTGAACCCACTGCCGAGCGTCGTCGTCAACGAATTGACCGAAGCCTCGGTCGCGGCATTGGAAGACGGCGTTCTGACCACAGTCATCGGGACGCCGCTTCGCGCCCTGAGTACGGCATTGGTCGAACGCATGGTCGCATCGCTGGATGTCGGCCACTCCGCGATCCCAGGGCAGTATTTTCTGCCATTCGACCTTCATGTTCCTGAAAGCATTTAAGACCTGAGGTGCTCGTGCCCACGATGGCTCCGTCTGCTGACTGAAGGAGCGGAGCCATCGGCAATTTTTGGGCGGTTCACCTTCGGATCGGTGCTTCAAATATAGCTGGCGTTCTCATGAACGCCGCTGTCGGCAACACCGGTGATCATGGAGACGACCTCATTGCCTGTCGTCTTGTCGGCCTCGAGCATGCCAGCGATCTCACCGCGCCTGAACACCCAGATCTTATCGACGAGATTGAACACCTGCCGCAGATTGTGGCTGACCAGAATGAGCGGAATCCGCTTCTGCTTCAACCGACGGATGATATTCTCGACTTGCGTCGTCTCCTGAACGCCCAGTGCCGCGGTCGGCTCATCCATGAGAATGAGCTTCGAGGCAAACGAGGCCGCCCTCGAAATGGCCACGCATTGGCGTTGTCCGCCGGACATATGGCGCAGCGAACTGGAGAGGTTGGGGATTTTGACCCCCGTCGTTTCCAAGGCCGCGATCGAACGCTCCCGCATCTTCTTCTCGTTGACGAAGGCGAATGGCCCGAGCCAGGGAAGGATCTTCTCCTCGCGGCCGAGGAAGATGTTCGACGGAACGTCGAGGTCGTCGGCGAGAGCCAGGTTCTGGAACACCGCTTCGATTCCGGTCTGACGGGCATCGACCGGACTCTCGAACTTCACCGGTTTGCCGTCGAACAGGATCTCTCCCGACGTCGGTACTTCGACACCGGTGATCTGGCGGACGAAGGTCGACTTGCCGGCCCCGTTGTCGCCGACGATCGCCACGTGCTCGCCCTCGTGGAGCACGAAGTTGGCATCGCTCAGCGCACGGACGCCGCCGTAGTGCTTCGTCAGGCCTCGGGTTTCCAGCACCACGCGGCCGCTGCCGGTGTTCAGAGGGCGTTCCGGGCTATTGGTCTTGGCAATGTCAGCTTGCACGGCGCTCACTCCTTATCGATCATTTTGGCGCGCGAGCGCTGGCGATAGATGTCCGCGACCACAGCGGCGACGATGATGACGCCCTTGATCATCTCCTGGTAATAGGCATCGAGCCGCAGGAAGGTGAAACCGGAAAGGATCACGCCAAAGATCAAAGCGCCCAGGACCGTGCCCGGAACGGATCCCCGGCCACCCGACAGCGAAACACCGCCGATGACCGCCATCGCGATCGCATCGAGTTCGTACATGTTGCCGAAGCTCGCCTGCGCGGTCAGATTGCGGGAAGAGATCACGACGGCTGCAAGCGCGGCAAGCATGCCGGCGATCGCATAGACGAGGACGAGATGCCGTTCCACGTTGATGCCGCTCATGCGCGCACCCTGCTCATTTGAGCCGATCGCGTAGGTGTGCTTGCCGTAGACGGTATAGCGCAGCGCGACATGAAACACGATCGCGACGGCCAGGAAGATCAGAACCGGATTCATTCCATCGCCGATCGCGGCGTAAGAGTCGGTCGGAAAGGAAACGGGCTGGCCGCGCGTGTACCATTTCGCGACACCACGCGCGAAGACCATCATGCCGAGTGTCGCGATGAAGGGGGGTATTTTGGTATATGCGATCAAGGCGCCATTGACGACACCCGCCAGGATTCCGCACCCCAACCCGATGGCGATTGGGACGATGACCGGAAGATCCGTCAGGCTTGGGTAAACGGCCCGCGCATAAGTCGATGCCTGTGCGAAGCTCATCGCGATCATCGCCGTTGCGCCGACGAGGGAGCCCGACGAGAGGTCGATGCCGCCGGTGATGATGACCTGGGTCACGCCGACGGCGATGATGCCGACGACGGAGACCTGAAGGATCATGATGGAAAGCCGCTGAGTGTTGAACAGGAAGCTTTCGCCCTGCACGATCCAGCCGAGAATCTCGAAGATCAGCGCGATCGCAACGAGCCCTATAAGGACGTTCATTTCCTGAGGTCGCGAAACGGATTTGCGCGCCGGCTGCGACCGCTTATCGGTTGAAAGGCCGGCCGTCGTCTGCGGCGAACTTGAAATTTCGGTATTCGATGACATCGTTTCGGGTTCCTCCCGGAGGATCTGCAACGAGGGGCGCGATCGTCAGGGACGCAAGCGTCGCCGCCTCATGTGGGAACGCAGTCTTGATCGCAGATCACGGACTTGGACGGCCCGCCGATCCATTCATGATGACGGTCCGGCGGCGGCTAATGTCACGCCGCTGCCGAACCGATTCGAAGTCAGTTCTTCGTCTGAAACTTGGCGACGTTCGCCGGGGTCACCAGCTGGAAGGGGATGTAGACCTTCTGATCGACATGCTCGCCTTTGGCCAGCTTCAACGCCGCGTCGATCGAGGCTTTTCCCTGTCCCGCCGCGTTTTGAAAGACGGTGACGTCGAGGTCGCCGGCTTCCATTGCGGCAAGAGCGTCCTGCGTGGCGTCGATACCACCGACGATGACCTTCTTCATATCCATGCCAGCCGACTTCATCGCCTGGATGGCGCCGATTGCCATCTCGTCATTGTTCGAAATCACGGCATCGAACGGCGTGCTCGTGGACAGCCAATTCTGCATCAGACTTTGCGCCTGGTCACGCGACCAATTGGCGGTCTGCTGGTCGATGATTTTGAGGGTAACGCCGCAGTCGCCAGACTTCATCACGTCATGGATATCTTGGGTGCGCTGGCGTGCCGCCTGATTGGAAAGCTCGCCCATGATCACATAGATATTGGCTTCGCTCTTGCCCTCTTGCTTCAGCAGACGACAGACTTCCTTCGTCTCGAGCGTTCCAGACTCTTTCTCGTCGGATGCGACGAAAGCCTGATTGTCGGGCAAACTGTCCACGTTCACCGGCTGACGATTGACGTAGACGAGGGGGATGCCCGCGCGTTCCGCCTCCTTCGTCATCGCTTGTGTGGCGTCGGTGTCGACCGGATTGACGACGATGGCATTAACGCCGGAAGCGACAAAGTTCTGGATCTGATTGAGCTGCTTTCCGACGTCGTTCTGCGCATCTTCGATCTGCAGATCGACTCCCTTGAGGGTTTTCACGTAATCCTGCATCCCGTTCCGGAGAACGGTGAGGAAGTTGTCGTCGAACTTCGCCATCGAGACTGCGACCGTCTCAGCCATAGCGGTGGTCGTCATCATGGCTGCAAGAGCAGCTGCGAGAAGAGCCTTTTTCATTCATTTCCTCCGCTTTGGGTATCCGGCCGTACCCGTAAAACAAACCGGAATTCAGTGCCGCTCGCCATTGCGGCGCTTCGCCGATCGACGGTCCTCCCAGACCGCTGTGCTCGATCGCGACATAAGGGGAATTGAGAGTTTAAACCGACTGCCGCTGCAAGCCCTCATTGATAAATTCGATAGAATATTCGATCGCCCCTTGAAGGTCGGAAAGTTCGTGAACCTCCCGCGCGAACGGTTCGAACGAATACAAGCCCTGATATCCCGCCCGGTCGAGAGCGACGATCTGCTCGACATTGCCCAGCCGGTCCGTCGCGTCGACAAGAACGCGGTGCTCGTCTTTCATGTCTGCGACAGCGAGAGAGGGATCTGTCACACCTGATATGTGCACGAGGCCCGTCTGTTCGGGAAAGATCGCCGTTTCGCCGGCCAGATGATGGTGGAACGTATCATGCACGAGCTTGAAGACCTCGCGCCCAGCCGTCGCCTCGATCCCGGCGACAGCTTCGCTCTTCAAACGAAGCGAACAGCACTCGAAACCGAGCGGCTCGACGAGACCGATCAAGCCTCGCGCTTGAAGGATCGGCGCAAGCCCGGCGAGGGCTTCTTTCAAATTCGGCAGTCTCTCCGATTCCTCGACACCGGTCCCATCATTCTTCGGAACGAGAACGAGGGCTTGCGCCCCACACGCCTGGGCATAGTCGGCAAGCTCGATCGCTTCGGCCTCTCGTGCCGGCGACCAGGCGTTGAAGCGCTGCAACGCATTGATCGAAACGATCCGCACCCGTGCCGCAGAGGCCAACGCCTTGATCCTGTCGGGGAAGGTCCCGTCCAGGATCGCATTGCCTTCCAAATCGTTTCGAATTTCGACGGCCTCAATGCCGGTTTTTGTGGCAAGGGCGAAAAAGTCTTCAGGGCCGAGCTTTGGCGCTGTCATGTGATTCAAAGCGAAGATAATTGGCACAGCTGACCTGCTGAATGAACACTTGTAGCGGCAATAGTTGCCATCTCGTTTGTGCTTGCACAATCATATCCTGCCTCGATCCTATCATCAATGATAGATATCGCAATCATTAATGCAATTATTTTATCATTGTCCGCTCGAACGGCGCTCCGCTCTGTCTGAAATGGCAGTTGATGCCGTGGAGGATCGATGCCGCGGCATTTTGCTGCCCCCGCCCATTCCGGCGAACACAGGAGCGCATCGCTGTCCTGCGATGTTCGCTCCGAGGCTCGTTGCCGTGTGACAACCACACAAATGGCCCAACAGACACCGTCCCGAGGCCCGTCCAATCCGCCACCACGCTTGCCGGTGTTGGGGACTTCTGGAACTGACCGGAACCAAGATCGTCGTAAAATGCGTTGCGGCCGACAGACCCCTCAATCGGCGTGCCAAGTCTTGACCGGCGACCCTGTCGACGGCCGGGACTGCTCCGCGATCGCCCGTGCCAGCCCAATCAGCCGACGGTCGCTTCCCCGCGGCCCGACCAGCGACAGGCCCACGGGCGCCCCTTCGACCTCGGCCAACGGCACGCTAATCTGGGGCAGCCCGGCATGGCCGGCCAGACAGAGGAGCGAGAGCGCCCGGTTGCGGTAAAGCTCCATCTGCGCGCCCGACGAGCCCAGACGTGGCGCCGCCCCCGGCGCGGTGGGAACCAGCATGACCCCCTCCGGAGCGAGCCGATCCATGATGATCGCAGCGATCCTCGCGCGCAGCGCCCTTGCCGTCGCAATGGCCTCGGGGTGAAGCCGCAGCGCCGCCTCGAACCGCTCTCGCACGCCCGGGCCGAATTCCGGGTTGTTGGCGCGGATCCAGTCACCGAAGACCTCGGCAACCTCCGCTCCCTGCACGATACCGAAGACCGGCTGCAACTCGGCGATCAATGCGGGCGGCAACAGCGCCGACCGGTCGGCTCCGTCGCGATGGCGCGCCAGCGGCACCGCCGCGTCGGGCGCAAGCGCCCAGATATCGTCGGGAGCGATCGACCGGTGCGGGCCCCTCGGAGCCTCCTTTGCAACCGCCTCGGTGATCCCCCCCAGCACCGCGTCGGCGACGCGCGACAGCGTCGCACCATCCCGCGTGAGGAACCCCGGCACGTCGTAGGAGGGCGCCAGCGCCTGCAATCCCACCGCAGGCAGCAAGCCATGGGTCGGCCGCCAGCCCCAGAGGCCGCAGAACGAGGCCGGCAACCGAACCGACCCACCGGTGTCCGAGCCGAGACCGATGTCGGCCAAACCTTGCGCTACCGCAGAGGCGGACCCCGAAGAGGAGCCACCCGGCACACGCTCCGGCGCGGCGGGGTTGAGGGGCGTTCCATAATGGGCATTCTCGCCCATCAGTGAATAGGCCAGCTCATCCATATGGGTCTTGCCCACGGGCCGAGCGCCCTGCCTGATCAGTCGATCCACGAGGGGCGCGGTATCGAGGGCGGGCGGACGCGAGGCCGCCCACAGCGGATGCCCCGAGCCCGCGATCGTCCCCGCCAGTTCGAAATTGTCCTTGATCGCCAGGCGCAGCCCGGCGAGCGGCCCGTCGCCCGCGGGAAAATCGGCGGGGTCGAGCGTCAGAACGAAGGGCGAAGCGGCCATCACACCCCCTCCTCTGCTGGCAGGATCGGCAGGGTCAAGGCGCAGTCGGCGCCCAGCTGCAGGACGATCGTAGTCACCAATGCGGCCTCCGCGGCCGCGGTCACCGGGTCGGCCCCGGTGCCCGGATTGACCGGATGGGCCGGAAAATCCGAGGCGGCGAGCGAGAGGCGCAGCGCCTCGCCCGGCTGCAGAGTGCGGCAGGTGCCGGTCATCGCGATCTTGACCGGGCCGTCGGGCCGTTCGCGCAGGTGCCGGTATCCGCCGCAGAGCGGCGCAACCTTGCCCGAACGCTCAATCACCGACAGGGTCGCCGAAAGGTCAAAGCTCGGCCGGTCGGCCGTGACGCGGAGTGACAGCGCCACCCGCCCCGCCAGGCGGACAGGCGCGTCGAATGGTGCGGTGTCGAAGGTCGCGACATCGCCTCGCGCGTCGGTCTCGCTGCGGTCATGGGGGCCCGGGCCCCGCCCATAGATCGGCCCTGCCGCCGGCGCCGGGCGCCAGGGATCGTGGACGATGATCTCCGAGCCTTGGCCCGGGGCTTCGGCCAGACCGCCATCGCCCGGCCGCGTCGCCGCCCGGCCCGCACCGGTCAGATAGAGCCGGCGCGGGGTCGTGGGCAGCGCGGCGTGGCTCTGCCAGCGGCCGGTGCCCATGTCGAAGAGCCGCACCCGGTCATCCGCCGCAAGGGTGCCCCTGCCTTTGAGCACCGCGTCGAGAAAGGCGATCTGTGCCCGGTCGGTGTCGGTCGCTGCTTCGGGGCCGAAATCCATGCCAGCCAGATGCCGCGTCCAAGGGAAATGCGCCCAGGGCCCGACTTTTAGCCGCAGCGTCGGATCACCGGGCCGGTCGAGGGCTGAGAATCCTGTCAGGGTGGCGCCCAGAAAGCTATCGTACCAGCCGCCGATGAACAGCATCGGCAGACCCCGCGCCCGAAGCCTCGCCACCTGCGCCCCGACCGAGATCATCTGCCAGCGCGGATCGTCGGGCGGGGTGGTCGACCAGGCGGGAAAGTGGCCAGCGGCCTGCGCGCCGACCAGCGCCTCGGGCTGGCCCGGAACCCGGCCGGAAAACAATCCTGGGAGGCCTGCGCGCAGACTGGCATGGGCCGCGCCCTGCCCCGCCCGGCGCGCGCCCTCGACGGCGATCTGGGTGCCCCAGCCGGCCATTTCGGCCAGGTTGAACGCGCCGCCCTGCCAGGCCCAACCCTCGGCCGGATCCCACGGCCCCATCGCCGGGATGAGCGCCGCCAGCGAGGGGCAGTCGCCGGTGGCGGCCAGAAGCTGGTTATAGGCCTGATAGGAAAACCCATACATCGCGACCCGGCCGTCCGAGCCGGGCAGCGCCGCCGCCCATTCCACCGTCTCGGCACCGTCAGCGGCCTCGTCAGCGCCCGGGTCGAACCGGCCCTCGGAGGTGCCGCGCCCGCGCACGTCCTGAACCACCACTAGATAGCCCTGCGCCGCATACCAGGCCGGATGGGCGTAGCAGACAGTGCAGCCGATCCGCCGCCCGTAGGCCTGCCGCTGCAAGAGCACCGGCCAGGGCCCCGGCCCCGCCGGGCGCCAGATATCGGCATCGAGCCGCGTGCCGTCCGCTGTGGTCATCGACCGGGTTTCGGGCGCCAGCACGCCCCCGCCCCCCGCCATGGGCAGATCCGGCAGGCCCAATGGCGGCTGGTCGGGCCTGGTCATGCGCGGTCCTGCGGGAGCGCGTGATCGGGCGCCGTGTTGAACGTCTCCAGAGGAAAGGCGGAAACCTCGCCGATCAGGGTCAGGAGGCGCCCGACCGCGCGGTCGAACACCGCCGCCCCCCGCTCGGCATCCGCTGCCGCGGCATTGCCCGCGGCGCCCGAGGGATGCAGATCCTGCGCCTGCCAGCCAAAGCCCACGGCACCCTCGGGCGTCAGCATTCCGCCGATCTGCTCCAGCGCGACCGACAGCGGCACGAAGTCGCCCGCCTGGTCCATCCCGACCAGATCCGGCCTAAGGTGCAGCATGACGCTGGTTTCCACCTCGCCGCCATGAATGCCGTGGTTCAGCTCATGGTCCGAGAACAGATCATTCATCGGCGTAAAGCGCGACCACGTGGATGACACCGCCAGCATGCCCAGTTCGATCCGCAGGCGCCGGCAGACCATTTCCATCACCTGCGGCTGGCCGCCATGGGAGTTGACGAAAAGGATCCGCCGGCAGCCGGCGCGCCGGACGCTGCGGGCGATCTCGAACCAGTACTCGGCCAAAAGCGGCCCGGGGATGGTCAACGTGCCGGGATAGGCCAGATGTTCGTCGGACTTGCCCACCGCCGACAGGGGCAAGACCAGCGCGGGAAAGTCGGGATCCATCCGCTCCACCGCCGCCCGGATCAACCGGTCGCAGATCTCGGCGTCGACGCGGACCGGCAAGTGGGGTCCGTGCTGTTCGGTCGCCCCGACCGGAAACACTGCCACCACCTGCGACAGGTCCAGCGCCGCGAAGTCGGCCGTGGTCAGATCGCTCCACCAATGGGATTTCAAGGTCATCTCGTCCTTTCGCTACGGCAGAGCCCCGGCATGCCACAGGCGGCAGAGGGGCAAGTGGGAGGAATCAATGCGTGTCGGCCATCAGCGAGACATGGGCGGCGACCACCTTCCACCCGTCCGCGGTCAGGATCCAGGTCTGGCTTTGCCGGCCCAGACTGCCCCCGGCGCGGCGGAAGATCAGGTTGCACACGCCGAGGTCGGGGCCAAAAGTGACGATGTCGCGCCGCACCACCTCCCGCGCGGGAGAGCCGCCGGGGCGGGCCTTGCGGAATGCCCGGATCTCGTCGATGCCATGCAGGTTCTCGCCCACGCCATAGCGCAAGGTCAGCGGGCTGTCCCAGAACAGCGCATCCATCTCGTCGAGCCGATTGTCCCTGAGCGCCGTCTCATAGGCATCGCAGGCCGCGGTCAGGTTGGCCAGGGTCTCGTCGTCGTTCACGATCATCATGCCTCCTTTCCCACCGGTCGCGGCGCTGACCGCGTGCTCATCATGCCCGGGGATCCCGCATCAGGACCGGTTCGGGCCGCCAGAGCCGAACCCGCCCGCCCCGCACCACCCCGGTGACCGGGGCATTGCGGCGGATGGCCTCCGCCTCGGTCCGGGCGGCCAAAAGCACGAATTCCGCGCTCTGACCGACCGCGATGCCCGGCGCGGCCAGCCCGGTGATCTCTTGCGCGGCGGACGAGATCATCCGCCATACGCCGGCCAGCGCGGTCTCGCTCCCCAGCTGGTCGAGATGGGCGTAATACTGCGCCATGCGCAAAAGCGCGGCGTCACCGAATGGGGTGAACGGATTCTCGACATTGTTGGTCGCCAAGGCGACGGTCGCGCCGAGCCCGGCAATCTCGGCCGCCGGCGCCATGCCGCGGGGGCGCATCGGGCCCTGCCCGGCGGCGTTGAGGAAACTGTCGGTCGCAGGCAGCACCACCAGCCCGACGCCTGCGCGGGCCATGGCGCGCGCCAGCTCCTGGCGTTGCGCCTCGGGAAAAGACGCGAACTTGGTGGCATGGCCGACGGTCACCCGCCCCTGCCAGCCGCGTGCCTCGGTCTCGGCCAGGATCACCGGCAGGATCGTGCCCTCCGGATCAAGGTCGAAATCCGCATGGAAATCGACATCGACGTCGAACTGCTCCGCCAGGTCAAAGATCGCCCGGACATGAGCCGGCGGGTCGGTATCGGTATAGGGGCAGCCGCCCACCAGATCGGCCCCCGCCGCCAGCGCCTCGGCCAGAAGCGCCAGCGTCTCGGGTTCCTGCGTCAGTCCTTCTTGCGCGAAGACGCAGACCTGCACCTCGATCAGGTCGGCAAAATCGCGGGCCAGCTGCAAGACCCCTTCGAAAGCGCGCAGCCCCACGCGGGGGTCGACCTCGGCAAAGCTGCGCATGCGAAGGGTGCCCGCGCGCACCGCCATCTCCAACACCTCGGCGCCGCGGGCGTGCACGTCCTCGGCCGTAAAGCCCGCCTTGGCCGCCGCGGTCAGTCGCACCGCCTCGGAAAGCGTGCCCTCGCAGATCGGACAGCGACCGAGGATCAGCGCCTTGTCCAGATGAACATGCGCATCGGTGAAGCCCGGCACCATCAGCGCGCCTTGCGCGTCCAGCACCTCCGCCCCGTCGGTATCGACCTCGGTCTCCAGCGCGGCAATACATCCGCCCTCGACCCGCACCGACAGGCCGGCGCGCCCGTCGGGCAGCCGCAGATTGCGGATCACGAAGGGCGCGTCATTCGCCAGCAAGACACATCTCCGCCACCGCTCGTTCCTCTTCCGCGAGCCAGCGCGCCATGGCGTCAGGCACCACGACTCCGGGCGCGGTCAGGGCCTCCAGCTGCGGCATGATCTTGTCGATCTGCTCGTCGAAAAGCCGCCGGGTCACCGCCTGTACCAGTCGCGGCGTGCCATGAAGGAAGGCCGCGATCGACACCGAAGCAAAGCTGCCCATGCTCATCGCCGACAGCTGATTGAAGGCCAGCACCCTGTCGATCCCCGGCGCGCTGCCCGGGGTCCGTTCCGTAAAGGCATAGTCGTCGAGCCAGGGGAAATCCAATTTGGGGCTGCGTTCCTCGCCCGCCGGCGGGGTGAAGCGATCGCGCCACAGCGCGGCCTCCTCGCGCAACCGCGAGAGCTCCGGGCGCAGCGCCATGTTCACCCCCACCCCGGTCGCGGCAAAGAGGTGGTCGAAGCCCCAGAGCCGCCGCGGCGTGCGCAGCGCGATCTCACTGCCCGTCCAGGACAACGCCTCGATCCCCGATCCAACGTGAATCTTGAAGTTCTCGAACGTGCAGGCCCGGTGAAAGTGATGCGCCGCAGGGGCCTGACGCAGCCCCCCGACATAGGACGAGATCTGCCACTTGACCTCGGGCGGAATGCGCGCCGCATGAACCAGGAAGCCGCCGGTCTCGAACCAGCGCAGCACGTCGCGCAGCGGCAGCTCGGGGCGGCGGATCAGCATGTCGACCCGTTCGGCCCCGGCGTCGAGCGCCGTCACCGCCATGTCGAAGGCCGCAGCTCCCGCGCCCAGCACCGCAACGCGCTTGCCACTCAGATGGCGCTCGTCAAAAACGTCCGCAGAATGGTTCCAGACATGCCGCGGCAGGTTCTCAGACACGATCCCGGGTGTGACCCAGGCTCCGCCGCCCTCCATCCCCGTGGCCAGCACCAGAAGCCGCGCGCGCATCGTGCCGCCGCCGGCCAGCGACAGGCTCACCCCATCGGCGTCATAATCGATTCGCTCGACCCGCGTGTCGTTGCGGATTTCGAGCCCCGCGAAGCTGCGGAACCAGCGCAGATAATCCATCCAGATCGTGCGCGGCACGCCGCCCATCGCGTCCCAGGCAGGCTGGCCCAGCCGCGCCACCGTGTAAGCCTCGATCGACAGGGACGGAATGCCTCCCTCGATCCCCGTGGTTTCCTTGGGAGAGCGGATCTCGTAATTGCGGGCATAGGTTTCCCAGACGCCTTCGCACCCGGCCGGACTGGCGTCGAGCAGGACGACATTGGTGACGCCGTGACGTTTCAGCCCCCAGCCCGCGGCAAGTCCGCTCTGCCCGGCGCCGAGGATCACCACGTCGGGCATCTCCGGCCCCTGCCCCGGGGCGGGTAGAACCCAAGGCCGGGTCGCAAAGCGCATCATCTCGATATCGCGGCGGATTTGTGCGGCCAGCGCATCGAGGCGCGCCTCAGCCTGAGGGTGATTTTGTAGCATCGCTCTTCCCTTGCGGGGGCGGGCAGACGCGCCCGCCGAGCCCAAAGCTACCGGCCTCTTAGGACAAAGGGACAGCGCAGAATAAGGCGCGCATCGTTGCCTATCGGGCAACGGCGCCCGCCGCCCACACACGGGCGGGCCCGGCAGGCCCCCAACGGCGAGATCGACCACGGGCGCGGCGGCGGAAACGGGCAGCGCCAGGCGTGATCTCTCGGTTGAATTGGAGGAAGCAGGCTGCCAGGCTTAGGCGTCGGCCACGCGCCAGACCTCCAGCTTTTCGGAGAACAGCGGCAGCGCGGCGGTCAGCCGCTGCAAGAGCACCGCCGCGGCATTGGACCGGCCCTGGCTCATCTGCGTCCAGAGGACGATCTGCATCTTGGGCGTCGCCCGGCCTGAAAGCGGAACGAAGACCAGATCGCCGCGGCCAAGGCGCTCCATGATCCCCACCGGACTGCGCACCGCGAGGCCAAGGCCCGCCAGCACGAGGTCCAGCGCACTATCGGAGGTGTTGATCTCGATGAACGGCCGGTGGCGACCGCCTTCGGTGAGGATATGATTGACCGGCCCGCCGCCGCCATAGCCGGCGCTGCCAAGCACCATCCGTTCCCCCGCCAGATCCGACAGCGTCACACTGGCGCGGCTGGCCAGCGGATGATCGGGGCGCATGATCGCGCCGGTAGGGATCGGCAGCGCCGCAATCCGGCGGATGTCGGACCGGGTCGGCGGATCCACCGACAGGCCGATGTCGGCCTCTCCATCGGCCAAACATTCCATGACCTTGGCGGCCTCCTGCATGATCAGCGAGTAGGAGATCCCGGGATATTCCTTGGAGAACTTCGCCAGCTCAGGCCCGAAAAAATCGCGCGCGATGCCGTCTTCCAGCGCAATCCGCACATGGCCCCGGCGCAATCCGCGCATGTCGTCGATCTGCGCGATCGCCTTGTCCAGATCGCGCTGCAGGTTGCTGATATAGCCGTAGAGAACCTCACCCGCCGCGGTCAGTTTGACCCCGTCGGCCACCCGGTCGAACAGCCGCACCTGCAGCTGATCCTCCAGCTTCAGGATCTGCCGATTCACCGCCGAGGGCGCGATCGACAGGAAATCCGAGGCCTGACGCATCGACCCGGCGCGGGCGGCTTCGGCAAAGTAGCGCAGCGCCACCAGGTGGACATGAACGAAACTCTTGGGCATCGACCTTCTCTTTCCAGTTCGCGGAAAAGATATAGGCCGAGATGCAGATTGGGCGCCAGGCGGCATCGCCGGTTCCGCCACACATGGCCACTTCGCGCGTTTTAGCGCGTCCGGCGGCTCAACGCCCATTTTTCGCCCGCGGCGGTGATGCCGTAGAAGGCCAGCGCCAGCAGACAGGCCAGCGTCGCCGCCGCCCAGACATCGGCGACGCGGTAGCCCTGGCCGTAGGAGATGATCAGGTAACCGAGCCCCTGGTCCGAGGCCAGCCACTCGGCCACCAGTGCCGAGACGATCGACGAGCAGGCCGAGAGCTTCAAGGCGGTGAACATGAAGGGCAGCGCCGCAGGCAATCGCACCTTCCAGAACAGCTGTTCGGGGCTGGCCGAATAGCTGAGCATCAGCTCCTGGACATCCGCATCGACGTTGGAAAAGCCGCGATAGGCGTTCACCAGCATCGGAAAGAAGCTCAGAAAGGCCGCGATGAAGATCTTCGGCGCCATGCCGTTGCCCATCCACAGCATCAGTACCGGCAGGATCGCCACCACCGGCACCGCCTCCATCAAGATGGTCAGCGGAAAGACGGCGCGCTGCAACGCGCCGAAGCGGATGAACAGCGCGGCAGTCGCCAGTCCTGCCAGGCTGCCCAGCACAAAACCCGACACCGCTTCGGTCAGGGTGATCAGCCCGTTCGACAGAAGCGTCGGTGCCTCGGTGATCAGCGCGGTGACGATCTGCACCGGCCCGGTCAGCACCAGCTTCGATACCATCCCGGCCTCGATCACCCCCTGCCAGACGACCAACACCGCCAAGCCAAAGGTCACCGGCAACACCACGCGGTGCATCAGTTGCGCCATTTCAGACCTCCGTCGCCTGTTGGGTCCAGCGCCCCGCCAGACGCTCGGCCAACAGGATCAGCCCCAGCAGCGCCAGCGTCATCAGCGCTGCGGAAAAGATCGCGGCCCACATCAGCGGCAGGCGGAAATACTGGCCCGAGACCATCACCAGATAGCCCAGTCCGGCATTGGCCGCGATCCACTCGGTCACCAGCGCGTTGACGAAGGCCGTCGAGGCCGCGACCTTGAGCGCGGCAAAGAGATATGGCAGCGCCGAGGGCAGCTGGACCTTCCACAGGATCTGCGTGGGGCTGGCCGAAAGACTATACAACAGCTCCATCCGATCGGGATTTGACCGCTCCAGCCCGCGCATCATGCCAAGGAAGACCGGGAAGTAGGTGGTCACCGACACGATCACCATGACCGGCACGATGCCGCGCCCGACCACGATCACCAGGACCGGGGTAAAGACGATCAGCGGCAGCGCCCGGCTGGCCAGCGCGTAAGCGTAGAGCGTCTGCCGCAACGGCGCGACCAGCGTCATCACCATCGCCGCGGCCACGCCGAGGACGGAGCCAATCGCGCACCCCCCCAGCGCCTCGGTCGCGGTGACCTGGGCATGTTTCAAAAGGACGGCGCGCGAGACATCGAATTCGTGCAACACGGCACCTGGACCGGGCAGCAGCCAGCGCGGCAACAGGCCGGTCGCCGCGCTCCAGCCCCAAATCGCGACCAGCGCCGCGACCAGCACCACGGGCGGCAGGATCCGCGCGCCGCGCCCCATCCACAGCTCACGCGTCATGGTGCAACGCCCGCCGCAACATCAGCTCATAATGGCCAAAGCGCGGATCCTCTCGCGTTGCGGGCGTGCGATGCTGGCCGAGATCAACATCGATCACCTGCGAGATCCGGCCTGGACGCGGCGTCATCACCACCACCTTGTCCGACAGGATCACCGCCTCGGCGATCGAGTGGGTGACCAGGAAGAGCGTCGCCCCCGTCTCTTCGAGGATCCGCAACAGCTCGAAATGCAGCCGATCGCGGGTGATCTCGTCCAGCGCGCCGAAGGGCTCGTCCATCAACAGAAACCGCGGACGCAGGGTCAGCGCCCGTGCGATCGCCGCGCGTTGCCGCATGCCGCCCGAAAGCTCGGCCGGCAGGCTTTTCTCGAAACCTTTCAGCCCGACCAGAGCCAGACTTTCGGCGGCCCGCTCCAGCCGTTCGGGCTTCGATGTACCGGCGATTTCCAGCCCCAGCGCGACATTATCGATCACCGTGCGCCACGGCAGCATGGTGGAGCCCTGCTGCACCAGCGCATAGACTCGGTTGGCGCGCGCTTCTGCCGGAGTGAGGCCGTAATGGCTGGCCGTGCCGGAGGTCGGCTGAACGATGTCGGCAAACACCCGCAGCAGCGTGGATTTCCCGCAGCCAGAGGCACCGATCAGCGCCGCCCGCGTGCCGCGCGGAATGTTCAACGACACGTCCTTGAGCGCATCGATCACCTGGGTGCCGCGCCGAAAGGTGACGCTCACCCCTTGGGCCACGAGGCCCGCGGCGCCGGTCGCCTCGCTCGCGGTGTCTGCCCTGGTCAAGCTGGCGGCGCTGGCTGACGTCATGCCGGATGTTCTCCTCTCTGAAAACGGGCCACGAATGGCGCGGCACACCGCGCATGTCTCGCAGCCGTTCTGAGGCTAGCGGCGCGACACCGGTCGGCACAAACACCATTTGGTGGGTAGGCTATTGCCCAACAGGCAACACCGACATGCGCTCGCCGCCTTGCCCTGTCGGAGAATTGGCAGGGTGGCGTTGCGCCCCCGGCAACGGTTGAAGCTTTTCAATCGCTTAGCGGACGCGAACACGGCGCGACACCCGCGCCTTGACGCTTGCGCCGCAAGCCGGGCGGCGCATGATCAGGCACCGTCCAAGGCACCGCAAGAGGGAGCAACACATGCATGGCCGACACTTCCAAGGCCCCGAAATGACGCCGGCCACCCGCCAGAGCCTGGACGACCTGCTGGCGCGGATGCCGGCGTTTGGCAGCGAATTCGCGCTGACCTTCGCCAACCATGCGCCGATGGTTCTTGTGGCGCAAGCGCGGATGGGCGGCAGCCCGGCACAGATGCAGCGCTTTTTCGACTTCTACAGCGGCTACAAAAGGCTCCTTCCGTTCCAGGACTGCGCCTTTGATATCGCTCCCGACGACTGGCAGGCGTATCTCGGCGAGCGTCGCGCCGAAGGCGCCTACCGACGGCTGTTTGACGCCGAGATGGCGGCGCTGGGGCGCGCGGCACTGCTCGCCCGCTGGCTGCCGCGGCTGGCGCCGGGGATCGGCGCCTCGGCCTTTCACGGGCTGATGCGCACGGCTTACGGAGTGATCGACGACAACGATGCCGAGATCGTGCTGGGCCTGGCCTATTGGTGCGCGACCTGGCTGATGATGCCCGCCCGCACCGGCACCGCCGCACTGACGGACGACCCGGCGGCGGTCCTCGCCCACGCGGGATCCATTCCGGCGATGCACGGTCAGCCGGTGCATCCGCTGATCTGGCACAACATGCGCCAGAGTTTTGGTCTGCCGGGGTTCGAGACCGCCGGTGACTGGCTGGCGATCAACGACACGGCCTGCGCGCGCTGCGCCGCTGCCTCGATCGCGCTTTTTGCCGCGACACAGGATTTTTGCGCCCTGCACGCGGTGACCGGGATGCATTGGATCCGCGTCCTTGCCCCCTATCACGGCGCCACGCCCGAGATGGTGCGCTGCTTCTGGGCCGGGGTGGCCGCGCTGATGAACGAGATGGGCTATCCCGCTCTGCCCGCGCCCGCCACGCTGGACCGCTGGCGCAGCCTGCCCTGCCCCGACTGGCCCGAGATTTTTCACGCCGCCTGCCAGAGCCTTGACGAACACGACCTCAGCCTGACCTTCAGCGCCCAGCAGGAGGAGGCGGTCTATGGCGACCCGCTCTACCGCCGGGCCGCCGCCCGCCGGCTGGGCCTGATTGCGGAGATGACGGCATGAGCACGCCGCAAAAGGCCGAAAGCTGCCTGGTCGAAGCCGACACCGTTCTGGTCGGGCTGAAGCCCGATGGCAGCATGGACCTGCGCCACGACGTGGCGCTCCACGTGCATGAAGGGGTGATTGCCCAGATCGGCCCACTGCGCGGCATGATGGGCGGCAACGAAGATCTGCCAAGATATGGCGGCCGCGGCACCATCGTGATGCCCGGGATGACCAACGCACACCACCATTTCGGGATCACGCCGCTGATGGCCGGGGTGCCGTTCGAGCCGCTGGAATTCTGGCTGCCGCAATTTCGCATGATGCGCCCGGTGGGGGCGCGGCTGGATACGCTCTATTCGGCCATCGAGATGCTGGAGTCCGGGGTGACCACCGTTCACCACATCGCCAGTGCTTTGATCGGCGGCCCCGACGACTGGGACGGCCAGGCCGACGCCGTCATCGCCGCCTATGGCGAGGCCGGGATGCGGGCCGGCTGGTCGGTCATGCTGCGCGACCAAAACATCCTCGCCTATGACGGCGACGACGCGCTGCTGGCGGCGATGCCCGAGGCCGCGCGCAGCTGGTTCGCGCCGCGGCTTTACCCGCGCAACGGCAGCACCGCCGCCTATCTCGACTTTCACCACCGCTTGGCGCGGCGCCATGCCGCAAACCCGCATTTGCGGGTGAACTATGCGCCGGCCAACCTGCACTGGTGCTCCGACCCGCTGCTCGAAGCGCTGGGGGCTGCCGCCCGCGACAACGGCGCGCGGCTGCACATGCATCTCGTGGAGACCGAGCGGCAGGCGATCTATGCCCGCGAACGCTTCGGCTGCTCCGCGGTCAGACACCTGGAACGCCTCGGCTTTCTCGGCCCGCACACGACCTTCGGCCATGGCAATTGGCTGGAGCCGGGCGACGCGGAAATCCTCGGGCAGTGCGGCTGCACGCTCTGCCACAACGCTTCATCCGGGCTGCGGCTCGGCAGCGGGCGGGCGGATATCGCGACGGCACTCAAGGCGGGCGTGGGGTTTGCGCTCGGAATCGACCAGTCGAACATCGCCGACGATCGCGACATGCTGCTGGAAATGAAGCTCGCCTGGGCTTTGCACCGCGGCACCACGATGTTCGGTCCGCGCGTGCCCGAGGCTGAGATCCTGCGTGCCGTCACCGAAACCGGGGCGGAAACCGCGGGCTTCGGCGGATGGACGGGCCGGGTCGAATGTGGGATGCGCGCCGATCTGGTGCTGCTCGACCGCGCCCGGGTGGAACGCCCCTTCACCGACCCGCGCACCCCACCCGAGGCGCTGGTGCTGCACCGCGCGACCAAGGATGCGGTCCAAATGGTGCTGGTCGACGGCCGTCCGGTGGTGAAGGACGGCAAGGTCTGCCTTTTCGACCGCGACGCGGTGCTGGAGGAAATCCGCGTCAAGCTGACCGCGCCGCCCAGCGCGGCAGAGGTCGAGGCCGCCGCGATGGTCAGCGCCGCGATGCCGGCGATCCGGGCGCATTACGCGCGCTACGCCTGACGCACCGTCCGGGCCCGCTCCGGCGACCCCGCACCCGTGAACGAAGCAAATGACAAACGCCCCGGTCCATCGCGGAACCGGGGCGTTTTCTTGAGACGCGGGCGCTTACGGCACCGCCACAGCGGCGTTCGAACCAAAGCCGAGAGGGAAAGGGCCGAGAGGTCATTTCCCTTTGATCGGCGGTATTACTGTTTGAAGGTACCGACGGCCTTGAGGATCTCGTCGGTCAACATCGGCGTCGGATCCACCACCTTATCGGTCAGGCCGGCCAGCTTGTCGTTCTCGGCCGTTTCCTTCCAGGTCGCGAGATTCAGCGACATGAAGCCGTCTTGCTTGGTCAGCGGACTGGTCATGTAGCCGACCATCGCCTTGGCCTGGTAGATCTGCTGGTCCATGTCGAGACCGTCATAGAAGCCGCCGTTGACGATGAATTGGGCCGCCGCGGTCGGATCCTTGAAGAACACCTTCCAGGCCTCGAGCTCGGCCTTCAGGTATTTCTTGAGGATCTCCTTGTTCTTCGGATCGGCGAGGTACGAAGCCTTGACGAAGTAGGAATCCGACTGGCCGTTCATGCCCCAGTCGCCGAGGCTGATCACGTTGACCGGCACGCCGGCATCCTCGATCTGGCGCGGCTCGTTGAAGGCGAAGGTGGTGATCATGCAATCCACCCGGCCGGCGATGATCTGCGACACGTCGTTCGGGCCGATTGCGGTGGTCTTCAGGTCGCTCTTCTTGATGCCGTTCTTGCTGAGAAACAGGTCGGCGAAGGCCTGGGCGTTCTGCTTGACCCCCAGCGTATGACCGGGCAGGTCCGCGGGCTTGGTCACCCCGGAATCCTTGCGGCAGGTCATCGCCAGCGGCGTGCGCTGGAACTCCCCGGCGATCACCTTGAACTTTTCGCCCTTGTCCTGCCCCGCGAGGATCAGCTCCGGGTTGGAGATGCCGATCTGCGCGGTCCCGGCCGAGACCATCTGCACGCCGTCGACGCCAACGCCCGCAGGCACCAGCGTCACGTCCAGCCCCTCTTTCTCGAACAGGCCCTTGGCCTTGGCATAGACAGGACCAAAGCTCTCGACGTTGGGGATGTAGCCCAGAACGACGGTCAGCTTGGTCATGTCCTGCGCATTGGCCGAACCGGTGTTCATGCCGGCGGCAAGAGTAGAGGCAAGCAAGGTGAGGCGGATGGTGGCTTTCATGGCGGGGCTCCTGGCGGGAAGGAAACGGAGGTTTTTCAGGGTTTCTCCGTTGACCTCACACGATAGGCCGGCCTCGACCCGGCCTCCTATCGCCAATTTCGAAGCGTTGCGACCACCATACGGCAACGCCCAAGCCGCCGAGCCGAGTCTCGTCATGACCGTGATCGGGTCCAGGCGGCCGCGAAATTTTGCGCCCGGGGGAGGGCAGACATGGACTGTCCGGCCGACGACGGCCGACCCACCGCGATGAGCCCACCGCAGGGAAACTGCGCCGGCCGCCGCGATGAGGCGGGCAGGGCGTTCGAAGCCGGTGGCGCACAACCGCCTGGCAAGCGCGGCACAGGCCTTACCGCGAGGGCCTTACAACGAGCGCAGGCGCGGGCCTGCCATGACCCCGGCCGAGCCCGCATTTGAAGACCCCTTGGCAAGGCGATCGGCGAGGGCGTCGAGGTCTGCAAGTTGGTCGAGGGTGAAGGCGAGAACCGGCCGGCGCCCGGCCATGTCGATCGCGACGTCGAAACCGCTCAGCTCGCGAAAACGCCGCTCCCAGGCAAGAATGGCCTCGCTCTTCGGCTCAGAGTCTTCGGCATCGCCATTGGCGCTGCGGGCCTTCGATTTCGCCGGCTTAGCGTGACGATAATCAGCCGGCTTATCATCCAGCGCGGCGTCCTCTCCATCCGGATTTCGCGCTAAGGCCTCGGCCTCGCGGACCGACAGGTTTTCCGCGACGATGCGCTTGGCCAGCGCCAGCGGATCAGCCGCGGTCACGACCGTGCGCGCGGCGCCGGCGGACAAAATGCCCTGTTCGACCATCGCCCGCACCTCCGCCGGCAGCTTCAAGAGCCGCAGCGTATTCGCCACGTGACTGCGGCTTTTGGCGAGGATTTCGGCGAGATCGGCCTGGGTATAGCCATGCTCGTCGATCAGCGCCTGATAGCCCTGGGCCTCTTCGATCGCGTTCAGATCCGCGCGCTGGACGTTTTCGATGATCGCGATCTCCAGCGACTGGCGATCATTGATCTCGCGCGTCACCACCGGGACGTCCCGCAATCCGGCGAGCTGGGCGGCGCGCAGGCGGCGCTCGCCGGCGACCAGCTCGAAATGGCCATCACGGCCGGGCAGGGGACGCACCAAAAGCGGCTGGACGACGCCATGGTGGCGGATCGACGCCGCCAGCTCCTCCAGCTCGTCCTGGCGAAAGGTGCGGCGCGGATTGTGCGGGTTGGGCGTGATGCGGATGATCGGCACCTGGCCCTCCGCCTGCACGGTCGGGGTCGCCGGCTGCTGGGAATCGAAGCCCGGAACCGGCCGCGCCGGCGCGGCAACGCCCGATCCGATCAACGAGGCGAGGCCCCGTCCCAATCTCTGGCGCGATCTATCTTCGCTCATTGATCTTTTCCCTGTTGTGCCTGACGCCCCGTCGCCGTCCGGTTCGCTCGCCTGTCTATCGCCGCCCGGCGCGGCCACCCGTTCTGCCCGCCGCGCGCTGCCTGCCGGCTCTGCCGCCAGGATCGCCCGAGGCGGCCGACCCGGCGATAAATCGCTTCCGCCGCTAAGCGGCCACCAGCCGGCGCTCGCGACGGATCACCTCGGAGGCCAGTTGGATATAGGCCTGACTGCCCGGGCATTTCATATCGTAAAGGATCGCCGGCTTGCCGAAGGACGGCGCCTCGGAGACCCGGACATTGCGCGGGATCACCGTGTCATAGACATGCTCGCCCATATAGGAGCGCACGTCGCGCATCACTTGGGCGGCAAGATTGTTGCGGCTGTCATACATGGTCAGGACAATGCCATGCAGGCCAAGCATCGGATTGAGGCTGTCGCGCACCTGCTCGACGGTCTGCAAGAGCTGCGACAGGCCTTCGAGGGCGAAGAATTCGCATTGCAGCGGTACCAGGATCGCGTCCGCCGCGGCCATGGCGTTGATCGTCAGCAGGTTCAGCGAGGGCGGGCAGTCGATCAGCACGAAATCGTAGTCCGCCTGCTCCTCCTGATGAAAATGCAGGGCGTCGCGCAGGCGATAGGCGCGGCCATGGACACCGGAAATCTCCATTTCGAGGCCAAGCAGATCCATCGTCGAGGGGATGATCGACAGATTGGGCACGACGGTCTGCATCGCCGCCGTGCTGATCGACGCGGTCTCGCGCAACACGTCGTAGGAAGAGAATTCGCGGTCGTCCTTGTCGATGCCGATGCCGGTCGAGGCGTTGCCTTGCGGATCGAGATCGATCAGCAGGGTCCGCTTGTCGATGGCGGCCAAGGCGGTGGCGAGATTGATCGCCGTCGTCGTCTTGCCGACGCCACCCTTCTGATTGGCGATGGTGATGATCCGCATTCGCTTTTTGGCTGCCACGTCCATCGACTGAAATCCAAGGTTACCTGACGGCCCGTCGAGACAGTCGGTCGCCTCGCCGCTGGACCCAACTCAAGACTCGAGGCGGCGAACGCGTGGCGCCAGATATCAGGTCAGTCCGCGCGCGCCGCGAGATCGGCAAGCTCCAGAATGACCGAATCATCCTCGAGCGCTGATCTGTGAATTAACATGGTGAATCGCCAATGGGCAGTCGCGGCGTCAATTTCCTGTTCATGACTGCGGCCTTTGGCGAAAAAACATCGTGTTTCACGTGAAATATGCGGGGCGACCATGGCCAGCAAGTCGGCGAGGGGCGCGAGTGCCCGGGCGGTGACGATGTCGGCGCGGGCGATCCTTGCGCCCGCCGTTTCGATCCGGATCGGGTGAACCCGTCCGGTAACGCCCATCTCGCGCTGGGCGGCGGCAAGAAACGCCGCCTTTTTGTGGCTCGACTCCACCATGTCGACGGCTGCGTCGGGTCTGCAGGCGGCAATGACCAGTGCCGGCAGCCCGCCGCCCGAGCCGAGATCCACCACTTGGGAAAACTTTGGCAGCCGCGCTTCGAGGCTCATTGCATCGGCGACATGCCGCCGCCAGACGTCGCCGATCGTCGAGGGCGCGACAAGATTAAACCGCGCCTGCCACTCGGTCAGCAGACGGACATAGATGTCGAGCCGCTGCATGGTTTCACGTGAAACGTCATAATGCGACAGAAACCACGCGCGACCCTCGGATTGCTGCGCTGCAACATCAACAGGCGAGGGCGACTTGGCACCACTCCTCCTCCGCGTGCCTGCGGCCGGCCTCGGCCGAGCCGCGCGATCGTCGTCGCGCTTGTCACCATGCCGCTCGTGAAAGCGCCCACCCGGCCGGTCACGCCGCATCGGCGAGCCCCCGGCGGCGAAGGGCGACGAGCACCAGGGCCAGCGCCGCCGGCGTCATGCCGTCGATCCGCTCGGCCTCGGCGATGCTTGACGGCCGGCGCGCTTCGAGCTTCTGCCGAAGCTCGTTGGACAGGCCGGGGATCGCACGATAATCGAGATCGGCCGGAAGCTCTCGGGCTTCGTCCTTGCGCAGCCGCTCCTGATCCTTGCGCTGGCGATCGAGATAGACGTCGTAGGCTGCCTCGATCCGCACCCGTTCAAGCGTCTCACCGCCGATCTCTGGCAGCTGCGGAAACACCGCGGCAAGCTGATCGGGCGTGATCGCCGCTTGGGCCAAAAGCTGCCAAGCGCTGCGCCGACGGCCATCCTGATTGAGGGTAATGCCATGCCGGGCGGCCTCCGGCGGAGTGAGGGTGACGGCTTCGAGCGCGGCGCGGGCCGTGAGAAACGCCTGCTCGCCCGCCTCGAACCGCCGAACCCGCTCGGTCGAGACGATGCCAAGGCCGATCGCCAGCGGCGTCAGCCGGCGATCGGCATTGTCGGCCCGCAGCGACAGGCGGAATTCGGCCCGCGAGGTGAACATGCGATAAGGTTCGGTGACGCCGGTGCGGGTGAGATCGTCGATCATCACGCCGATATAGGCGTCGGCCCGGCCGATCACGATCGGCTCGGCGCCGCCGGCGAGCCGCGCCGCATTGAGGCCGGCGACGAGCCCCTGCGCCCCGGCCTCCTCATAGCCGGTGGTGCCATTGATCTGGCCGGCGAGAAACAGCCCCGACGCCTTGCGCACAGCAAGGGACCGATCCAGCTCGCGCGGGTCGACATGGTCGTATTCGATCGCATAGCCGGGCTTGAGAATGCGCACTGTTTCGAGCCCCGGGATCGAGCGCAGGAACGCCGTCTGCACATCTTCGGGCAGCGACGTCGACAGACCGTTCGGATAGACCGTGTCGTCGTCGAGACCCTCGGGTTCGAGAAAGATCTGATGGCCGTCGCGCTCGCCGAATTTGACGATCTTGTCCTCGATCGAGGGACAATAGCGCGGGCCAACGCCCTCGATCTGGCCGGAATAAAGCGCCGAGCGATGAAGATTGTCGCGGATGATCGCGTGGGTCGCCGGCGTCGTGCGGGTGATGCCGCAATCGATCTGCGGCGTTGTGATCCGCTCGGTGAGAAAGGAAAAGGGCACCGGCGCCTCGTCCGGCCGCTGCCGGTCGAGGCTCGCCCAATCGATGGTGGCGCCATCAAGCCGCGCCGGCGTGCCGGTCTTGAGGCGGCCAAGGCGCAGGCCGAGCCGGCCGAGCGTGGCAGAGAGGCCGAGCGAGGGCGCTTCGCCCATGCGGCCCGCCGGAATCGTTTGATCACCAAGATGGATCAGCCCGCCCAAAAACGTGCCCGTCGTCAACACCACCGCGCGGCAGGCGATCTGTCGTCCATCGGCGAAAACGACGCCCGCGATCGCACCGGCGTCATTCAGGCTGAGATCGAAGACATCGCCCTCAACGACGCTGAGGCCATCGGTTTCGCCGATCAGCGCCTGCATCGCAGCGCGATAGAGTTTTCGGTCGGCCTGGGTGCGCGGCCCCCAGACGGCCGGGCCCTTGCGCCGGTTGAGCATGCGGAACTGGATGCCGCCACGATCGGCGGCGAGCCCCATCAGCCCCCCCAGCGCATCGATCTCGCGCACCAGATGGCCCTTGCCGATCCCGCCAATCGCCGGGTTGCAGCTCATCGCGCCGATGGTGTCCGCCCGGTGGGTGACCAGCACCGTCGCCGCTCCCGCCCGCGCCGCCGCACTCGCCGCCTCGCAGCCCGCGTGGCCACCGCCCACCACGACCACGTCGCAGGCAGCGGGGAGGGCAGACGGGATAAGGGATGAAGGATCGCTCATGGCTGCGAGATCGGGTTAACGGATGTGGGTTGCAAGGGCTGGTGTTGGGTGGCGGCGCGCTGGCGTGGATGCCGCAGACTGCGGCGCGGGTTCGCAACGCCATCGGCTCTTTGAGCGCTGCTATAAAAGAAACCGCGCTTGGGGACAATGATCGGACTTGGGGAGTTGATCCTTCCAAAGACACCGTTCATTTGGTCCATTGGCAGGGCCAATTGTGCCGCTGGAAATGCACCTCTGTTGCCTCGGGAACCAAAGCCATCAGCGGCATTTGCGATCCGCTCGGCAGCACACGGTTGCAGCACTCCGTTATGAGCGGCGATCGACCCGTACAAGGCAGCGAAGAGAACCGGCAATCTGGCTTCGAGATCCGGTCGCTCCTGTGGCGCCATTGCGATGCTGGACTTGCCCGAGCGCGGCGCACCGTTCAGCACAACGATCCAGCCGATCCCCGCTCAACCATTGGACCCGCCCCCTTCACCTCGACACATCGGCATCGTCCGAACGCGTTGGCCCATGGGCGGCCCTGGCCGGCCGCGGTTCCATCTCAAAAATTCGGGGCAGATCGAAAAAAGCGATGACGCGTCGAGCCAGAGCTGGATCTCCCTCGATCACCACGCCGACGTCTGAGGGCGCGGCCCGGCCATAAAACACGGCGGCCATCACCGGGCCGGACGGTGCGGTGAAGCGCAGATCGGCTGGGACGGTCTCTCCCCGCTCGATCGCGATCTCGCCGTCTTTCAGACATGCCGTGAACCGCACTGTCCCGATCGCGAAGACGACGACAGCCGACAGATCGCGGGCTGCCGCCCTGTCCAGCATCGTTCGCAGCGAGAGCATGAAGGAGACCGGCGAAAGCGGCAGTCTCGGATCATGCAGCGGCGAGGCGGCCGCCCAGCGGCCGAGCTCCAGGAGGATCGGCTCGGCGGCATAACCCCATTTCGTCAGTTCGTAGAGCCGAGCCGGCGTCGGCTCCGGGACGGTGCGCCGAACCAGCACCCCGTAAGCCTCCAATCCGGCCAGGCGTTCGCTGAGAACTTTGGCGCTGATCCCGGGCAGATCCGCGCGAATGTCGGAAAAGCGTCGCGGGCCCAACATCAACTCGCGCATGATCAGCAACGACCAGCGCTCGCCGATGAGTTCGAGCGCGAAGGCCGCCCCGCAGGCATCGCCATACCACTTGCCATGCGGACCATTATCGGATTTAGTTACTTTTTGTGATTCCATAGTGGTATTTTGTAACTCAAGCCGGGTCATCTGTCCACGGCGATGACTGAGGAGGAACCTGACATGAATCCGATGATTTTCATCAACCTGCCCGTTGCTGACCTCGACCGCGCCAAAGCCTTCTACGCGGCCATCGGCTTCACCAATGACCCGAAATTCACCAATGACAAGGCCGCCTGCATGCGGCTCTCGGATACCATCCACGTCATGCTGCTGACCCACGACTTCTGGGCGACCTTCACCGACCGGCGCCGCGTCGACGCGCGGGCCGAGGCGCAGGTGCTTCTCGCCATCAGCCGAGCCGGCAGAGCGGCCGTAGATGAGATAACGGAGGCTGCGGCGCATGCGGGGGGCACCGCCGATCCTTGCCCAAGACAGGATTACGGCTTCATGTATGGCCGCAGCTTCGCTGATCCCGACGGCCATATCTGGGAACCGATGTGGATGAGCGCGGAAGCGATCGCACAAGGTCCTGAGGCGATGTCCCATGCCGGCTGATCCGAACGCCCGCCGTCTTCGACGGAGTTCCCACCGCCGCTTGAAAGGCTATGCGGCACTCTCAACGATCCGAGCCGCTGATTGTGGACCGGGCGACCACGCTCCCGTCGAGGCGCGCCGAGCCCGTTTGCCGCGTCTGCCGTTCTGACGTCGTCGACAAAGTCGTGCGATAATGCTTGCGAACGAACCGGACGCCACATGGTCGACGGAGGCCTGCCGAAGGATCATCCCCCGATGCCGCTTCTGAGGCCCGATGACTGCGTCCGTTTCGTCTCGCCCGCGAGCCCGGTGGAGCGGGAGGCGGTCGAGCGACGGGCGGAGGTGTTGCGGGATTGGGGGCTGCGGGTCGAGGTCGCGGCACATGCGTTCGATCGGCTGGGGTATCTGGCCGGGGAGGATGACGCGCGGCTGGCCGATCTTGCCGACGCGCTGCTCGATCCGGTGGTTCACGCGGTGTTTGCGACGCGCGGCGGCAAAGGATCGTATCGGATCGCCCATCGCCTGCCTTTTGCGGCGATCGCCCACCGGCCGAAGCCGCTGATCGGCTTCAGCGACATCACCGCGCTGCATCTCGCCTTGTGGCAAAAGAGCGGCGCCATCGGGGTGCATAGCGCCTTGACCGGCAATGAGGCGGACCGGCTGAGCGGGGTCGCGACCGCCTCGCTTCAAAGGGTGCTGATGAGTGACGACGCCGTGGTCGTCGCCGCCGATCCGGCGATCGCGTCGGGCTCCCTGACGACCACCGGCCGCGCCATGGGGCCGCTGATCGGCGGCAATTTGACGATGATCGCGACCGCTGCCGGCTGGGCGCTGCCAACGCTTGCCGGCGCGATCCTGTTGATCGAATCAAATGATCTTTTCATCGGCCAGTTCCACCGGTTTTTGACCATGCTGGTGCGCGCCGGCCATCTCGACGGCATCGCCGGTATTGCCGTCGGCCATCTCGTCGGCACGCCGGATCGCCCGCCATTCAGCGCCATGTCGCTTCTCCGCGAGCATCTGGCGGGGTTTGGCGTGCCGATCCTTGGCGGGTTGCCGATCGGCCACCATGCCGATGCCCGCACGGTGCTGATCGGCGCGAAGACGGTGATCGACGCCGATGCCGGCACGCTTATCCAGGATCGCGCGCGATGAGGGCGGCTTGGGCCGCAGCTTTTGCGCCCGCGGGATCGCCGTGTCCAACCGTCAGAGCGCTCTGCGTCCGATTGGACGCAGAAAAGACGCTCTGAATCTTTGAATTGACGCATCGGCCCCTCTCAGCGGGCGCGCTGCGGCGGCGCTTTCAACCGGCCCATGATGAGCGTGTCGACCAGCACGCCCTCGCGCAAGACCGCGCCGGAAAGCCGCCCCTCGACAAGCTTGCGGGCGAGGCCATTGATCCAGGTCCGGTTTCCGGATCGGTCGCGCCGAAGTTTACCTGGCTTACTTGCCGATACAAAATTCCGAAAAGATGACGTCGAGCAGATCCTCGACATCGACCCGCCCGGTCAGCCGGCCGAGCGTGTCCGAAGCGCGGCGGAGCGTCTCGGCGCCGATCTCCGGAGGCAGGCTGGCGCGGCCGACGAACTCCTGTAGGATCGCCAAGGTCTCTTGTAAAAGCGCCCGCTGGCGATCGCGCAAGGGGATCGCGTCGCCGCCGCCGGTGCCATCGATCCCGGCGGCCGCGGCAGCCAGCTTCGCGATCCGCGCCGTCAGCGCGTCGAGGCCCTCGCCGGTCTTGGCCGAGATCGAGAAATCGAAGCGAAAGTCGCTCCACTCGTTACCGAAGCGCGCGGCAAGGCCGCTCGGCGCCGGCCGGTCGGCCTTGGTGCGCACCGTCAGGATCCGCCGCCGGCCTTTGGCGGTGCTTTCGGCGAGATCTTCCAGCGATGCATCCGCCGCCAGCATCATCGGGTGTTTCACGTGAGACAGAAGATCGGTGAAGCGGGCGAGCGGGCCGTGGCCGTGCTGGGTGTCGACGAGGGCGAGCACCAGATCGGCCTTGGCCATCACGCCCCGTGCGCGCTCGACACCGATCGCCTCGACCGTATCGGAGGTCTCGCGGATCCCCGCCGTATCGGAAAAGCGCACCGGCAGACCACCGAGATCGAGCGTCGCCTCGATCACGTCGCGCGTCGTGCCGGGCACTTCGGTCACGATCGCCACCTCGCGGTCGGCGAGCGCATTCAAAAGGCTCGACTTGCCGGCATTCGGCGCGCCGACGATCGCCACCTTGAAGCCGCTGCGCAGAATCTCGCCACGATCGGCCCGGCCGAGATGATCGCGGATCTCGGCGACGATCGCCGCGACATTTGCAACCAGCGCATCGGCGACATCCTCGCCGACATCGCCCTCGTCGGAAAAGTCGAAGGAGGCTTCAAGCCGCGCCCGCGCCTCGGTCAGCCGGCGCATCCAGCCGTCGTAGATCGTCCGAAGCGCCCCGCTCGCCTGCAGGATCGCCGCCTTGTGTTGGCCCTCGGTCTCGGCGGCGATCAGATCGGCAAGGCCCTCCGCCTCGGTGAGGTCGATGCGGCCGTTCTCAAACGCCCGGCGGGTGAACTCGCCGGCCTCGGCGAGCCGTGTGCCAACCTTTTCGGTGATCGCGGCCAAGCAGGCGGTGACCACCGCCCGGCCGCCATGCAGATGAAACTCGGCGATATCCTCGCCGGTCACCGTGTTCGGCCCGGTAAAGATAACGACGATCGCCTGGTCGATGACGGCCCCGGCTCGGTCCTTGAGAGTGCGCAGGCTCGCCCGGCGCTCGGGCGGCAGCGCCCCGTCACACAGCCTGCGGACGGCGTCGAAGGCGTCAGTCCCGCTGACCCGGACGACCGCGACGCCCGAGGGCAGCGCGCCGGAGGAGAGGGCGGCGATGGTATCGGAATGCATGCGCGGCGCCTTTTCCTCGCGTCGTCGGTTTGTCGCGCGCCCGGGGGCCCAGCAGGCGGGGCGAGGCGCAAACGAGAGTCAGCGGCATCGAGGCGACGTTCGGCTGCGCAACGCGCGTCCGATCGTCGATGCTTGAGCTTCGCCGCAACCCTACGACATCGCGGGCGCGAGCGCGATGGCTCTTCGGCGATGGTTTCAAAGATCAGCGAGGGCGATCCGCCGCCGCGCGGCGATGGCTGGCAAAGGCTCAGCCGCGGCGGGTCAGGGTGACCACCGCCTCGCCGAGGATCAACGCCCCGGCGCCGCTGACAAAGCCGCCGGCGATCCGGTTCAGTCGTTTCAAAGTCGCCGGCGCGCTCATCACACGGCCGGCCTTGGCGGCAAGCAACGCATAGGGGGACAGGACGGTGAAGAGGACGACGATGGTGATCGCGGCGAGCAGCGCCCATTCGCCGAAGCCAACCCCCTTCAGATCAAGCACCGACGGCACCAGCGCCAGATAGAAGACGATGGTCTTCGGATTGCCGAGGGTAACGGTGAAGCCCGAGAGAAAGGCCTTTAGCCCGCGCCGCGCCGATCGGGCGGCGCGAAGCTTATCGGCTGCAGCGAGCGCGCCGCTTGCCCCATCGCTGGTCCAGAATCGCCAGCCGAGGTCAATAAGATAGGCGCCGCCGACAAGTTTCACGACAAAGAAGGCTTCGGCAAAGATCTCGGCGAGCGCCGCAAGACCGGCGACCGCGACCGTCAGATAGACGAGATCGCCAAGGGCGAGACCGGCGAGAAAGAACAGCGCCGCCCGCAGGCCGTTGCCGAGCGACTGGCCGACAAGCGCGGCAACCCCCGGCCCTGGAATCGCGGCGGCAACACCGAGGGCGGCGGCATAGGCAAAAAGCGGGGCAAGCAGCGGCGCGGTCATCGACAAGGTCCCAAGTGCGGAACGTCACCGCCCAGCATAGCGGGGCGCCGACGCCTGTCAGCCCGAAAAGCGGTATTCGTTCGTCGTGTCCGACATAAAGGTGCAATTTTGCGTGTGTTGGCAAATGACGGCATCTTCGCATTGGCGCCAAAGACCCTAACCTTAGCGTATCAATCCGCCCCAGCCGGCTTGGACGAGGAAAATACCGTCATGACAAAGGTCAATCGCCTTGCCGAGGCCGTCAGTCCCTATCTGCAGCAGCACAAGGACAATCCGGTCGATTGGTGGGAGTGGTCGCCGGATGCCCTCGATGAGGCCAAGGCGCGAAATTGCCCGATCCTTCTCTCGGTCGGTTATGCCGCCTGCCACTGGTGCCACGTCATGGCCCATGAGAGCTTCGAGGACGCGGGCGTCGCGGCGGTGATGAATCGGCTGTTCGTCAATATCAAAGTCGACCGCGAGGAACGGCCGGATCTCGACCATCTCTATATGACGGCGCTGCACGCCCTCGGCGAACAGGGCGGCTGGCCGATGACGATGTTTCTGACGCCCGAGGGGCGGCCGTTTTTCGGCGGCACCTATTTTCCGAAGGAGGCGCGTTATGGCCGGGCCGGATTCGTCCAGATGATGGAGGCGGTGGCACGCGCCTTCAACGAACGGCGGCACGAGGTCGACAAGAGCGCCGGGACGATCGCCGACCACATCCAGTCCGTCATCGGCCTTCAAACGCGAGACGTGGCGGCTGCGACGCTGCCGGACAAAAAGACGAGCCAGCTTTCCCAGCTCGACCTTTCGGCAACCGCAGCGCGGATCGGCGAGCGCGTCGACCTGACCCGCGGCGGACTTCTCGGCGCGCCGAAATTTCCCAATGCGCCCCTCATGGAGATCCTCGCCCGTTCGGCCTTCGAGACCGGCAACGAAGCCCATTTCGGCGCCTTCCTCAGAACCATGCAGGCGCTCTCCTCCGGCGGCATCTATGACCATCTCGGCGGCGGGCTGCATCGCTATTCCACCGACGATCGCTGGCTGGTGCCGCATTTTGAAAAGATGCTCTACGACAATGCCCAGTTCCTCAGGCATCTCGGCTGGGCGTTTCGGGCGACCGGTGACGGCTTGTTTCGCGAGCGGATCGAGGAGACCGTCGGCTGGCTGGGTCGCGAGATGCGGCTGCCAAGCGGCGGGTTCGCCGCCTCGCTCGATGCCGACAGCCTCGATGCGAGCGGCCATCCGGAGGAGGGCGCCTTCTATGTCTGGCAGGAGAGCGAGGTCGATCACCTGCTCGGATCCAAAGCCGCCTCTTTCAAGCGCGCCTATGACCTCTCGGGGGCCGGCAATTGGGAGGGCAAAGCGATCCTGCATCGGCTGCATCCGGGCGCCCGCTCCGACGACACCAGCTTCACCGAGGACCGCGCGATCCTGTTGCAGGCGCGCGACCAGCGCCCCCGGCCCGGCCGCGACGACAAGATCCTCGCCGACTGGAACGGGTTGACCATCCGGGCCTTGTGCGAAATCGCCGCGATCCTTCAGGACGATCATGCCCTCGCCATGGCCAAGGGCGCCTTCGCCTTCGTCATGGACGACATGGTCGTCGACGGCCGGCTGCATCATGTCAGCCGCAACGGCCGCACCGCCGGCCTCGCTTTGTCGTCGGATTATGGCGCGCTGATTGCCGCCGCCGTCGCGCTGTTCGCCGAAACGCTCGACGCCGCCTATCTCGATCAGGGTCTGTGGCTGGCCGGCGAACTCGACCGCTGGCATGGCGACGGGGAGGGCGGCCACACGCTGAACGCGACCGATTCCGCCGACGTGCTGTTTCGCCTGCGGGGCGACCAGGACGATGCGGTGTCGAGCGCCACCGCGCTGGTGATCGACGGGCTGGCGCTGCTCGGCCAGGCGTCGGGGCGCATTGCCATCACCGAAGCGGCGGAGCGCGCCGCCGAGCGGGCGGCCGAGCGGATCGGCGCGCGGGCGCCGGGCTATGCCGGCATCGTCGCCGCGATCGGCCGGCTGCGGCGGGGCGGCGAACTCTCGATCCTCGGCGAGGCGGGCGAAGCGACCCGCGAGGCGATGCGGATGGTGGCGCTGGCCGCGATCGACCTCGATCGGCTGGATCTGTTCGCCACCGGGCGCGGCAACTTGCCGGACGAGCTGCCGATCGGCGCGATGATGCCGCAGCGCCTGCCGGCGGCGCTTTTGTGCGAATCCCGCGTCTGCCGCGCACCGATCTTCGCGCCCGAGGATCTGCAGGCGGTCCTCGCCAAGCGTCAGGGATGATCGACATCGAACGGCTTGGCTGCTGAGTTGGCCGAAGTTCAGACGGTCGTCACCCGAGGGCTGCGGCGACCGCGATCAACGCCGTGGCGGGATCGTCAAAGCACCGAGCCGGCCTTTGCCGGCCGTTCGGCATCGCTGCGCAGCCGAGCATCGTCGCACCAGTCGCGACGTTTGCCGCCCTGATAGGGCACGACCAGCCCTTCCTTGAGCAGCGTCCTGCCGAGATCGGCGTTGCCGTCGACACCGAGTCGCGCCAGCACCCGGCCGAAATATTTGCCACCGGAAATATCGGTCAGATAGACGTGATCGGTGTCGAGGAGAGCCTTCAGCCGGTCGGTGGCGCGGGCGGCGGCCGCCTTTTCCGCCGGGCACTTTCCGTGCATCTCCGGTGCGTCGATGCCGCGCAGCCGCACCGCCACATGGACACTCTGCATCGGCCAGACATAGGCCTCGACCTCGACCGTATCGCCGTCACGCACCTTGACCACCTTGGCGGCCACCGGGCCGGCGATCTGGGTCTGAAAAGGCTCGTCCGCCGCATGGCCGGGGCTGCTGGCGAAAACACATCCTATAAGTGCAAGGCGGATTGCGAGATGCATACGGCCGATGCTCCGAATATGAACATCTTCCTAATATGGCACGCTTGCCGATTCGGCAAGTCCAGTGGAAAATTTTGCCCCGCAATGGGCGCGAACACGGCTCGTCGATGTCTGGTGAGGCTGGGCGCCGTCCAATCATCGCGCTTCGGGGCGCGGAACGCCCTCCGTCGACGACAGGTGCCGCCGTCATGTGGACTCGTCTGAGTTATAGGATAATTCGCCCACTCGCAAAGGTTTAGCGGCTGCGCGGCGATCCGTCAGAAATCGGAGATGATGCCGTTCTTTTCCCAATCGCCGTAGCGGATCGGCTCCGGCCCGGCGCGGCCGGCGACTTCCTTCGGCCGATTGCAGGCATGGACCGTCTCGGCGGACCGCTGGCGCCGCCGCTCCTCGACCTCGGCCAGCGCCCGGCGGGCCGCCGGCGTCAGCGTCTTGCCGCCCTGTTCGGAGGAGAGCCGCAGCTTCGCCAAAACGGCATCGGCTTTTGCCGCCTCGTCTGATCCCGTTTCGTCGCTCACCGGTTCCTCCACCGCATTTCGTCGGCGCTTTCGATCGAAGCTCAGATAATCGCGTCGACCGCAAAACTAAAGTCGAATCAAGCCCCCGCAGCGATCGGCAAGACGCAAAAGCATCAGCGTCGAGGATCAAAGGCGGCTGCGGCGCCCTTGGGGAATATTGAAGCGGAGGCCCCTGCCTCCCAAATTCCCCGGTAAGAGGGCGTCAATCACGCCGGCAAACGCGAAAGGTGCGAGGCACCCGATGGACATGCTCAAGACGGCGATGCTGGTCGCCTTTCTCACCGCGCTCTTCATGGGCGTCGGGCTTTTGATCGGCGGGCGCGCCGGCATGATGATCGCCTTCCTCATCGCGCTCGGCATGAACGCCTTCGCCTATTGGAACGGCGACAAGATGGTGCTGCGCATGCATGGCGCGCGCGAGGTCGACGCCCGCACGGCGCCGGAGTTCTACCGCATCGTCGAGAGGCTGGCGGCGCAGGCCGAGCTGCCGATGCCGCGCGTCTTCGTCCTCGACAGCAACCAGCCGAACGCCTTCGCCACCGGCCGTGATCCGGAACACGCGGCCGTCGCGGCGAGCGTCGGGCTGTTGCAGCGGCTGACGCCGGAGGAGGTCGCCGGCGTGATGGCCCATGAGCTCGCCCATGTCGACAATCGCGACATGCTGACGATGACGCTGACCGCGACACTTGCCGGCGCGATTTCGATGCTCGGCAACTTCGCCTTCTTCTTCGGCGGCAATCGCGACAACAACAACCCGTTCGGCTTCGTCGGCGTTTTGGTGGCGATGCTGGTCGCGCCGTTTGCCGCGATGATGGTGCAGATGGCGGTTAGCCGCACCCGCGAATATGCCGCCGACCGGCGCGGCGCGGAAATCTGCGGCAACCCCTTGTGGCTCGCCTCCGCCCTCGGCAAGATCGCCGGCGCCGCGCACCGGATCCCGAATCCGAGCGCCGACCGCAATCCCGCCACGGCCCATATGTTCATCATCAATCCTTTGAGCGGTCAGAAAATGGATGGTCTGTTCTCGACCCATCCGGCGACCGAAAACCGCATTGCCGCGCTGCGTGAGCTCGCGGCCGAGGTGGGCAGCGCCGACACCGTGCTTGGCGCCGGCAGCTTCGACCGCGTCGCCGCCGATCGCGGCCCTGACGAGGGCGCCGACGGCCCGTGGTCGCGAGGCGCGGGGCGCTCGGCAGAAGGCCGCCGGCCGGCCTCCCACGGCCATGCCGGCCCCTGGGACGGCCGCCCCTACGATCCGAGCGCCGATCACGACGACGACCAGCCGTCCTCAAGACGCGGGCCGTGGGGTTGAGCGTCGAGGACAAGGCGCGGGGCGACCGGGCGGCATCGCAGAGCAAGGGCAAACCCGCCCGAGACGGGCGCGGCAAGAGCACCGGCAAGCACGCGGCAAGGCCGCCGGCTTCCACGACCGACGAGCGGCCGGGCCTGAAGGCGCGGCAGGTGGCCGCGCGGCTTCTCGCAGCCGTCGTCGACAAAAAGACCTCGCTTGACGGCCTCACGGACCCGGCTGGAGGACAGCCGCATTTTCGCCAGCTCGAGCTGCGCGATCAGGCGCTGGTCAAGGCGATCCTCACGGCGGCGCTGCGGTTTCGCGGCTCGATCGAGACCGAGATCGCCGCGCGGCTAGAACGGCCTCTGCCGCCGAACGCCGCCTCGCTGCGCCACATCCTGCATGTCGGCGCCGCCCAGATCCTCTGTCTCGAGGTGCCGGATTCGGCGGCCGTGGACCTCGCCGTCGCCAGCGCCTCGGCCGATCCGCGCGCCGCGCGCTTCGCCAAGCTGGTGAATGCGCTGCTGCGCCGGATCGCCCGCGAGGCCGGCCGGCTGCCGCGGGCGGACGCCGATCCGACGCGCGACTGCCCGGCATGGCTGTTCGATCGCCTCGTCGCCCAATATGGCGACGCGCGGGCGCGGGCGATCGCCCGCGCCCATCTCAAACGCGCGCCGATCGATCTCACCGTCAAAGCCGACGTCGCGGCCTGGGCCGAGCGTCTCGGCGGCCGGGCGATCGGCCCAGGAACCGTCCGTCTCGGGCCGATCGAGGGTGCCGTGTCGACGCTGCCAGGGTTCGACGAGGGCGCCTGGTGGGTGCAGGACGTCGCCGCCGCACTGCCGGCACGGCTTTTCGGCGACAGCCTTGCCGGCCTCCGGGTCGCCGATCTCTGCGCCGCGCCCGGGGGCAAGACTGCCCAGCTCTGCGCCATGGGGGCACACGTCACCGCCGTCGAAAAATCCAACAGCCGGATGACGCGGCTTAAGGACAATCTCGCCCGGCTGAAGCTTGAGGCCGACTGCGTCGTCGGCGATCTGATGGGTTTTGCGCCCGATGCGGCCTTCGACGCGGTGCTCCTCGACGCGCCCTGTTCCTCCACCGGCACGATCCGCCGCCATCCCGACGTCGCCTTCACCAAGGACGACGCCGAGATTGAAAAGCTTGCAGCCCTGCAGGGCAAGCTGCTGGCCAAGGCGGCCGATCTCGTCGTGCCCGGCGGCCGGCTGGTCTTTGCCAATTGCTCGATCGACCGGCGCGAGGGGGAAGACGTCGTTGCGGCTTTTCTCGCGGCGCGCCCGGATTTTCGGCTTTTACCGGTGGACGTGGAAGAATTGCCGGGCTTTGACTTTGCCGTTTCGAGCGCCGGTCACCTGCGCACCACTCCGGAGATGCTGGACGGGGCGGGCGAGGGCGGCGGCCTTGACGGCTTTTTCGCCGCCCGCTTGAGGCGTCAAGCGCATTGATCTTTTCCCGCCGATAGCCTCATATTCCCTTTCGTCATCACAAGTGGTGATAAGGAATTATTTACCTTACGGGCAGAAACTTGGCACCGAAACGAGCCGGCCGAGAGCCGGTCTTGGCAACACGTCGAATTCGAGCGAGGCGCAAGATCTCGGTTCGGCCGGGTAGGATGATCGGACGTGTCGACAGCCTTGGCGAACAAGCCGCTGATCGCGATTCTGACGATACAGGAAGCCTGGCGACGGGTGCGCCGGCGGCTGCGCACGGGTCCGATCCATAGCCTGCGCTTCGTCGGCGCGGCGCCCGATCGGCTCGCCTCTGTGCCGCCATCGCTGCGGCGCGGCGATCCCTTCATCGCCGAGGCGATCTACGGCGGTCGCTTTCATCTCGCCGGCAAGGTTGTCCAGGCCTTCGACCAATCGATCTTCCACAGTCCCATGCCCTCGGCCGACTTCACCACCGAACTGCACAGCTTTGCCTGGCTCTGCCACCATGCGGCGGCGGCCGATACGCTGGCGGCAGCCAATGCCCGGGCGCTGGTGTCCGACTGGCTGCGGCTCGCCTCGGGCAAGCTCAGCGGTCCGGCCTATGAGCCGGAGACGGCGGCCCGGCGGGTGATCGCCTGGCTCAGCCATGCCGATCTCCTGCTCGGCTCGGCCGAGTACGACTTCTACCGCCGCTTTCTCAAAAGCCTGATGGCGCAGACCCGTTTCCTGCGCTCCATCGCCCAAGAGGCCCCCGCCGGCATGCCGCGGCTGCGGGTGCGCATGGCCTTGGCGCTGGCGACCCTCTGCCTTCCGCTTGCGGCCGGGCGGAGCCGCACCGCGGCCCAGCATCTCGCCGATGAACTCGATCGCCAGATCCTGCCGGATGGCGGCCACATCAGCCGCAATCCGGCGGCGCTTGCCGAAATCCTCGCCGAACTGCTGCCGATCCGCGAGACCCTCACCTCTCAGGGTCAGCCGGTGCCGAAGGGTATCTATTCGGCGATCGACCGGATGCTGCCGGCGCTGCGCTTCTTCCGCCACACCGACGGGACGCTCGCCCAGTTCAACGGCGCCGGCGCCAGCGACGTGCAGCTTCTGGCCTCGCTGACCCGCTTCGACGAGACCCTCGGCGAGCCGCTGTCCCATGCCCGCCATTCCGGCTACCACCGGCTCTCGGCCGGCGGAACCGTGGTGATCGCCGACACCGGCACCCCGCCGCCGCTCGCCGTCTCGCAAAACGCCCATGCCGGCACGCTCGCCTTCGAACTATCGTCCGAAAACGCCCGCATCGTCGTCAATTGCGGCTGCCCGCAGCCGGGCCAGCCGGAGCTGAAGCGACTCGCCCGCTCGACCGCCGCCCATTCGACGCTGGTTCTCGACGAGCGGTCATCCTCGCGCTTTGCCGGTCAGCCCGGCCTCGACCGGTTTCTCGGCTCGCCTTTGGTGCCCGGCCCGACCGAAGTATCGGTGGAGGAGGTCGAAACGGCAGAAACCGGCCGTGCCGTCGGCTTCTTTGCCAGCCACAACGGCTATGAGCGTGAGCTTGGCTTCCTGCACGCCCGCCGTCTGGAGCTCTCGCCGGACGGTTATCGACTGGACGGTGAGGACCGACTCATCGCCCCGCGCCGGACCCGAGGCCGGGCGGATGCCCAAGCGGCAGACTTGCGCTTCCATCTCCATCCGGGCGTGACCGTCGAGACCCTCGGCCGCTTCGCCCGGCTGTCGCTGCGCGGACAAATCTGGCGGTTCAGCGCCGACCAAAATTTCAGCGTCGACGATTCGATCCAATTCGCCGAGACCTCCGGGCCGCGGCGCACGCTGCAGCTCGTCATCACCTTCGTGCCGGGCCCCGTGACCACAGTCCGTTGGGCATTCGAGCGGCTGTCATAGAACGCCGCGGACAACTCAGCCGTCGCGCAGCTGGATTTTTCGAACGACCTGGCCATCTGTCGAGGGTGTGATCAGGTCTATCTGCCCCCTTCGGCTGGCCGCCCTCGGCCTGTTTGCCTTGCTGTCGGCCTGTGCCGGCATGAACCGGGCAGTGACAACCGTGCCGCGGACCTTTGACGACCTTGAAGCAAAGACCGCGCCGTTTCGCGCCAAGCGTGCGGAGGAGCAAGCGCGCCCGGATCGCCGCTCGGATGAGCCGGGCGCGCGGGGTCAATGACCTGTCAGCGTTGATCCGGATTATCCCCCACGGGCGGGCGATTGGCGCGCCTTGGACCCGAGCATCAACGCCAATCGCGCGAAAGTGATGCGGTGCACAAAATCGCTCGTCGCGCAATCCGCGGGCCGGGTCGACGCCGCCGATTGAAGATCCAAGTGATTCCCCTGTCAGGGTTGTGGCGCCGGTCTTATAATCAGTTTTTAGGCGATTTTACGACCATCGTTTTGATGGCCCGTCCGCACCTGAAAACCCACCGAATTTCAAGCTGTTCGATCAGCAAGTCGGAACGCGGCCAGCTTCCCGGGTGGCAACTTGCCCATTGACTGTGGCGCGACTTGGCGCAATGACGCATCGAGAGATGCCGGCCACCCTCTGATCTTGGCCGTGCTTGCGCGAACCTATTGCCGCACTCGGCATTATCAGGCTGCAAATCGGTTTCTTCCTTCTTCATATCGCGACCACGACAAGGGTGGATTGATGATCCAGCGCTGACAATGCCGGTTCAAAACGATTGCGGCCGGTCGCCCGATACCTCCTGGCGGCCCGCTCCCTCCCCATCTTAACCCTGACAAGTCAGGCCCGGTCACGCGCGAGATTGCGCCACGCCGCAGCCTGTCATTTGGAGTAAGGCCTTCGGGCTGCTCGAACATGATCGACACTCCCTTCGGTGCAAACCAATCCAGCGCCTTCGGCTTCTCTGGCCATCGCGCCGATCCGACCCTGGTGCTGACCATCGGCGCTCTCGGCGTTGTCTTCGGGGACATCGGCACGAGTCCTCTCTACGCCTTCCGCGTTGCCCTTCAAGCCTCCGGCAGTGCCGGACAGTCCGCCGTCTTCGGCGTCTTGTCGCTGATCCTATGGGCGCTGATCCTGGTGGTGACGATCAAGTATCTGTTCTGGATCCTGCGCGTCGACAATGCCGGTGAAGGCGGCATTCTCGCGCTCGCGGCGCTCCTTAGGCTCGACCGTCGGCACGAGATGAAACCGCGCACGGTGTTTCTGCTCGCTGTCGCTCTGGCCGGCGGTGCGCTGCTGTTCGGCGACGCGGTCCTCACGCCGGCGATTTCCGTTCTCAGCGCCGTCGAGGGCCTCGGCGAGATCACCTCAAGCCTCAACCATCTGATCGTGCCGGTCGCGCTGGCCATTGTCGTCGGTCTGTTCGCCGTGCAGTTTCTCGGCACCGGGCGGATCGGCAAGGCCTTCGGCCCGATCATGCTGGCCTGGTTTGCCATGCTGGCGGTTTCCGGCATCATCCAGATCGCCAAAGTGCCGGAGGTCCTGGTCGCCGTATCGCCGAGCTATGCGATCGTCCTGCTCGTTGATCATCCGGCAATCGCCGCGGCAATCTGCGGGGCGGTGTTTCTGGCGGTCACCGGCGGCGAGGCACTGTATGCCGACCTCGGCCAGTTCGGCCGCACGGCGATCAATCGCGCCTGGCTCTACATCGCCTTTCCGGCGCTGGCGCTGAACTATTTCGGCCAAGGCGCGCTGGTTTTGTCCGGCCGCGTCACCGGCAGCACCTTCTACAGCCTGTTCGGCCCGAGCGTGCTGCCGATTGCGGTGGCCCTTGCAACCCTCGCCTCAATCATCGCATCACAGGCAGTGATCACCGGTATCGCCAGCCTCGCCAGCCAGTCGATGCGGCTCGACTTCCTACCATCGATGCGCATCCAGTATTTCTCGCCGACCAATCCGCACGACCTTTTGACCCCCGCCGTCAACACCCTTGTCGGCGTCTGCACCGCCCTTGTCGTGATCACGTTTCGTTCCTCCGACGCGCTGTCCAACGCCTATGGCATCGCCGTCGCCGGCGCGATGCTGAGCACCACGATCCTCTATCTGGCCTATCGGCTGACCAAGCGTGGCAAGGGCCTTTGGCGCGTGGTGTCGATCAGCATCACCACCGCCTTCCTTTTAGGAGATCTCGCCTTCGTCACCGCCAATTTCGGCAAGCTGGAGGCCGGCGGTCTGTTGCCGGTGGCGCTCGCCGTCGCCGTGACGTTCCTCGCCGTGTCCTGGCGCTTCGGCCAGCTGCGCATGGCGCGTTTGCAAGAGGGCGAGGAACAGGGTCTGCGCGACTATCTGAAGGGTTGTGCCAACCGTCCGGCGACCACCACGCGCTCAGCGGTCTTCCTGGTGCGCCGCGGTGCCAACATCCCGCGCACGCTGGTCGAGATGACCGATCTCGCCGAGACCCGATTTGCCCGCACCGTCCTCGTCTCGGTGCGCACCCGCGCCATTCCGCGCGTCTCCCAGGAAGATCGCATCCAGCTGACCCAGATCCGGGACGATCTGACCCGCATCGTCGTCAATGTCGGCTATTTGCAGCGCATCAACCTGCCGTCGCTGATCGCCGGCGAACTGCAGGGTCTTGGCGCCGATCCGGAAGAGACCGTCTACATCGTCGGCCTCGAGCGACCGATCTCGCCGTCGATCTTCTCCAAGCCGCTAGGCCTGTTGCTGTTCGCCTATGCGGCGATGGCGCGGCTGGCACTGCGACCGTCGGACCGCTTCAACCTGCCGCCGACCCGCACGCTGGAAGTCGGTATGCCGCGTTATCTGTGATTGCTGCGGGGTTATTGTCGCAGCGCGGCAGGGCGACTATCAGGGGCGGCAGAACCGAAGGCCCGGCCTTATGCCGCGCTGAGAGCCCCCGCTAGCGCCGCTTTGCAGGAAGACTAGGCGCCACAGATCAGCCGAGGAAGATCACCATGTCCGTCAAAGCCAACGCCACGCCGCTGCCCGACCGCGTCAAGGTCCGCCGCGCGCTGCTCTCGGTCTCCGACAAGACCGGGCTGGCGGACTTCGCCAAAGGCCTCGCCGGTCTCGGCGTCGAGCTGATCTCCACTGGCGGCACCGCCAAGGCGATCGCCGCTCTCGGTCTCGCCGTGCGCGACGTTTCCGATATCACCGGCTTTCCGGAGATTATGGATGGGCGGGTGAAGACGCTGCATCCCGCTGTCCATGGCGGCCTGCTCGGGATTCGCGACGACGCGGCCCATGCCGCCGCGATGCAGGAGCACGACATCACCGGCATCGACCTTCTGGTGGTCAATCTCTATCCCTTCGAAGAAACCCGCGCGTCCGGTGCCTCGCCTGAAACCATCGTCGAGAACATCGACATCGGCGGCCCGGCGATGATCCGCGCCGGGGCCAAGAACCACGGCTATGTAACGGTCGTCGTCGATCCCGCCGATTACGCCGAGGTTCTGGAGACGCTGAAGGCGAATGGCGGCGAGACCGGCATCGCGCTGCGCCGGCAGCTCGCCGGCCGAGCCTATGCCCGCACCGCCGCCTATGACGCGGCCGTTGCCGGCTGGTTCGCCGAAACCCTTGGCGAAAGCGCACCGAAACGCCTGTCGATCGCCGGCGAACTCGCCGAGTCCCTGCGCTATGGCGAAAACCCGCATCAAACCGCCGGCTTTTATCGCACCGGCGAGGCCCGGCCGGGCGTTGCCACGGCCCGCCAGTTGCAGGGCAAGGCGCTGTCCTACAACAACATCAACGACACCGACGCCGCCTTCGAACTGGTCGGCGAGTTCGATCCGGCGCGCACGGCCGCCGTTGCGATCATCAAGCACGCCAATCCCTGCGGCGTCGCCGAAGGCCCCGACCTGATCAGCGCCTATCACGCTGCGCTCGCCTGCGACCCGGTCTCGGCCTTTGGCGGCATCGTCGCCCTCAACCGCCGACTCGACGCGGCAAGCGCCGAGGAGATCGTCAAGGTCTTCACCGAGGTGATCATCGCGCCGGAGGCCGAGGAGGAGGCGATCGCCATCATTTCGGCCAAGAAGAACCTGCGGCTGCTTCTCACCGGCGGTCTGCCGGATCCGCGCGCACCCGGCCGCTTCATCAAGTCGGTCGCCGGCGGCCTGCTGGTCCAATCGCGCGATAACGGCGTCGTCGACGATCTGGAGCTGAACGTGGTCACCAAGCGTGCGCCGAACGAGACCGAACTCGCCGACCTGCGCTTTGCCTTCCGCGTTGCCAAACATGTGAAGTCGAACACCATCGTCTACGCCAAGAACGGCGCGACCGTCGGCATCGGCGCGGGGCAGATGAGCCGGGTCGATTCGGCGCGTATTGCGGCCCGCAAGGCGGAGGACGCGGCCGAGGCGGCCGGCGCCGACACGCCGGCGACGATCGGTTCGGTGGTCGCCTCCGACGCCTTCTTCCCCTTTGCCGACGGATTGTTGTCGGCTGTCGAGGCCGGCGCGACGGCGGTGATTCAGCCCGGCGGCTCGATGCGCGACGACGAGGTCATCGCGGCCGCCGATGCCCATGGCATCGCCATGGTGATGACCGGCATGCGCCACTTCCGTCACTGACGGCTTCGCGAGGGGTGGCCGGTGCCTGCCCCTTCGCAACGTCACGGAAATGCTCTAAATATTAGAGGATTAAAGTTTTCCGCGAGTTCCACTACGTGACATCCTCCTCGAAGACCGGACGGACTGCAGCCGCCTTCTGCCCGCGACCAGAGGACAATCGGACCGACGTTGCGTCACCGGAACCGATTGGCGATCCGGATCGGCTGGCCGCCCTGGCCAGCTACGACGTGCTCGATACGCCGGTCGAGCCTGCCTATGAGGACATCGTTCGACTGGCCAGACGATTGTGCGAGACGCCCGTCGCGCTGATCAGTCTGCTCGACGAGCACCGCCAGTGGTTCAAGGCCCGGATCGGCTTCGAGCCGTTCGAGACACCGATCTCCCATTCGGTCTGCGCCCATGGGATGGCCAGCGACGATCTGTTGATCATCCCTGACCTCACAAAGGATCTGCGCACCGCCGACAACCCTCTGGTGGTCGGCGACCCGTTCCTGCGCTTTTACGCCGGCGCGCCGCTGGTCACGCCCGACGGCCATACGCTCGGCTCGCTCTGCGTGATCGATCACGCGCTGCGGCCACAAGGGCTGAGCGAGGAACAAAAGGGCGATCTGCGCGGGCTCGCCGGGCAGGTGGTGGCGCTGCTCGAGGCGCGACGCACTGTGGCAGAGCGCGACGCGCTGCTCGCCGAAGCACGCGAGACCGAACAACGGATTCGCGACGATCGGCGACGCTTTGCCGACATGTTCTGCCAGGCGCCGAGCTTCATGGCGATGCTGCGTGGGCCGAACCACGTCTTCGAATTCGCCAATCCGGCCTACAGCGCGCTCATCGGCGGCCGCGACGTCGTCGGCCGATCCGTCGCCGAGGCGCTCCCCGACGCTGCGGCGCAAGGCTATGTCGAGGTGCTCGACCGGGTCTACCGGACCGGCGAAGCCCATGTTGCGCAAGGCTCGCTGTTTTCGGTCCAATCAATCCCCGGCGGCCCGATCGTCGACCGTTATGTCGACTTCGTCTTCCAGCCGGTGCGCAACACCGATGGTGCCGTTACAGGTCTTTTCATCGACGGCTCCGACGTGACCGAACGGATCCGGCAGATCAAACGACAAGTCATTCTCGCCGATCTCGGTGAACGGCTGCGCAAGCTGCACGACATTTCGGAGGTCGTCCGCGTGGCGACCGAAAGCCTCGTCGGCGTCATCGATTGCAGCCGCATCGGCTTCGGCAGCGTCGATCCGGACAACGAAACGGTGCTGATGCATCCCGAAACCTGCGCGCCGGGTATCGAGAGCATCGCCGGTACGCATGCCTTCCGAACGTTTGGATCGTTCATCGACGATCTGAACCGAGGCGAGATGGTCGTCATTCAGGACGTGAGGAAGGATCCGCGCACGGCCGCGAATGCCGATCAGTTCGCGCAGATCAACATCGGCGCGATGCTCAACCTTCCGGTCATCGAGCGCGGCCGGTTCGTGCTGGTGGTCTTTGTCCATCACGACGGACCTTATCGCTGGACCGAGGACGAACTCTGGCTGCTGCGCCAGGTCGGCGATCGCACCCAGGCGGCGATCGCCCAGATCGAGGCGGAAGTTCAGCAGGGCGTGCTGAATCAGGAACTCAGCCACCGGCTGAAGAACACCCTGACCATGGTGCAGGCAATCGCTTCGCAGACACTGCGCGGCGTCAGCGAGCGGGATGCCGTCGACGCGTTCAACAAGCGGATTCACGCGCTGTCCACCGCCCACGATGTGCTGTTGCAGCGCAGCTGGTCGACGGCGCCGATCCGTGCCATCGCCGCGGCGGTGCTCGCGACTTTCGACCGCTCCGATTGCATCGACATCGAAGGGCCGGATGTCACCCTCGGCGCCCGTTCGGCCCTGTATTTCTCGCTGCTGGTTCACGAACTCGGGACCAATGCGGTGAAATATGGGTCTCTCTCCGCCATGACCGGCCGCGTGCGATTTCGCTGGTGGCTCGAGGGCCAGACCGGGCACGAGGACCTGGTGATGAGCTGGACGGAGACCGGTGGACCCACCGTTTCGGAACCACCGTCCGCCCGTGGCTTCGGCTCGCGCCTCATCCGCATGGGTCTACTCGGCACCGGCGGCGTCGAGACCGATTATGAGCCGGAGGGCCTTGTGGTGCGGCTCCGCGCGCCGTTGTCGCAGGTGCAACGCTCGTAGGCCAACGACCGAGGCCGGCCGCTGGATGGCGGGTCGGCGGGCCGTCCCGCTCAGCCGCCGCCGATCAAGATGCCGGCGGCCAGCACCAGGGCGCCGCCGACGACCACCTGCGTTGTCGCCCGCAGCACCGGCGTTTCCATGAAGCGGTTCTGGATCCAGACGATCGCCCACAGCTCCAGAAAGACGACGACGAAGGCGATCATCGTCGCTGTCCAGAAATCCGAGATCAGATAGGGGAGGGCATGGCCGAGCCCGCCAAGGGCGGTCATGAGGCCCGAGGCAAGACCCCGCTTGACCGGCGAGCCGCGCCCGGACAGCTTGCCGTCATCATGGGCCGCTTCCGTAAAGCCCATTGAAATGCCCGCTCCGACGGCGGCGGCGAGGCCGACCAGCAGCGTCGTCTGCGGATCGCGGGTGGCAAAGGCCGTCGCGAAGATCGGCGCCAAAGTCGAGACCGAGCCGTCCATCAGCCCGGCAAGACCCGGCTGAACGAGGGTGAGGATCTGCCGCCGCCGGGCCGTGCGATCCTCTTCCGCGCGGGCTTCGTCGGTCAAGCTCGCGCCGGTCAAAACCTCGGCCCGGTGGCCGTGTTCGCGTTCGGTCGCCGCCAGATCGCCGAGCATCCGCCGCGTGCCGGCGTCTTTGCTGCGCTTTGCCGCAAGCTCGTAAAAGCGCGCGGCGTCGCTCTCCATCCGCTCGGCTGCGGCGCGGATCCTTGCCAGGCCAAGATTTTCGACCAGCCAAATCGGCTGGCGCGAGACATAGTCGGCGACATGCTCGCGGCGGATCAGCGGGATCGTCGGACCAAAGCGGCGCTCATGCTCGCCGATCAGAGCGCGGCGATGGACGTCTTCCTCCTTCGCCATTTCGCGAAAGATCCTCGCCGTCGCGGGATAGTCCGCTTCCAGCCGTTCGGCATAGCCGTCATAGATCCGCCCGTCGTCCTCCTCGGCGGAAATGGCGAGCGCCAGGATCTCGCGCTCGGAAAGGTCGGAAAACCGGCGGCGACCGGCGGAAAACATGAACATCGGCGACCTGCGGAGAAACCACCGCCAGACAGAGCGGGCGGATGACGACAATAAATTAGAATTATTCTAAGTTATGGCAAGGCTGGCAATGCGGCCAGCAACGGCGGCACAATATCGCACGACATGGCGCCGACGAGCAGCGGAGCGCTCACGCCTCGGCCCTCGCGGCATCCCAGGGATTGCGTCGCAACCGGTTGCGCACCGCACTTTTTAAACTGCTGACGCCGGAAACGCCCGAGGACCGTCTTCACGTGACCACAACGACCGCCGTCGCCGAGACCGGGCGGATGCCGAAACGTCTCAACGCCAGGGAAGATACCACCGCCGTCGCCGATCTGCGGTCAGACCGAACCTGCGTGTCACCAGACCTCAACGGGCCTGCTCTAGCACCTTCAGCGCCTCGGCCGCATCGAGCCGGCCGTCATAGAGCGCACGGCCGGAAATCGCGCCCTCGAGCCGCGCCGCATCCGGCATGGTCAGCCGCACGACGTCGGCGATCGAGGCAAGGCCTCCCGACGCGATCACCGGGATCGACACCGCCTCGGCAAGATCGATTGTCGCGTCCCAGTTGATGCCGGCGAGCACCCCGTCGCGGTCGATGTCCGTATAGATGATCGCCGCAACACCCGCGTCCTCGAAGCGCCTGGCGAGATCGACGGCGGAGAGTTCCGAGGTCTCGGCCCAGCCCTCGACGGCCACCTTGCCGCCCTTGGCGTCAATGCCAACGGCAATTTGACCGGGGAACCGCTTCGCGGCGGCCCTGACGAGATCGGGATCGCGAACCGCGACGGTGCCGAGGATCACCCGCGACAGGCCCTTGTCCAGCCAGCGTTCGACATCGGCCATCGTGCGAATGCCGCCGCCGAGCTGCACCTTCATGTCGGCGCCGACAACGGCGAGAATGCGCTCCACCGCCTCATCGTTTACCGCCCGGCCGGCAAAGGCACCGTTAAGATCGACGACATGGAGATGGGAAAAGCCGGTGGCGCGAAAGGCCTCGGCCTGAGCGGCGGGATCGGCGTTGTAGACCGTCGCTTCGTCCATCAAGCCGAGTTTCAGCCGCACGCAGGCGCCGTCCTTCAGATCGATTGCCGGAAAGAGGATCATCGCAAGCTCATCCCATGTCGTTCGCAAGGCATCGAGGCCGACGCCGATCGGTCGATCCCCTCTCACATGCCGCAGCGCCCGGCAAGTCGCCGGCCGATTTGGACCCCCGATGGGCAAGCGCGTCGTGCGGAATTTGGTTTTGCCGGCGGCTGGCGATGGCCTAAACCCGCACCATGAGTCTTGCACCCGCCCTCGCCGCCCGGCTGATCGAGATCACCGATCCGGCCGATCCCCGGATCGCCGATTTTCGCGACATCCGCGAGCGCGACCGGATCCGCGCCGGCGGCTTCATCGCCGAGGGAACGGTGGTGCTCGACCATCTCCTCGTCTCACCGCGGTTCCGCGCGACCGCCCTGTTCATCCTGAAGAATCGGGTGGAGGGGATCGCCGAGCGCCTCGCCAAGGTCGACGGCGCCGTCCCGATCTTCGTCGCCGAACGGACGGTGATGGATCACATCGCCGGCTTTGCGATTCATCGCGGCGTGCTCGCCCATGCGGTCGAGGCCACCCCTCAGCTCGCGCCGAGCGACGCCGGGCTCGATGCCTTCGTCACCGCGGCCGGCAAGACGAGACGGCCGCTGCTGGTCGCCGTCGGCCTTGCCAATCACGACAATGTCGGAGCGATCTTCCGCAATGCCACGGCCTTCGGCGCGGCCGGCATCGTGCTCGACGCGACCTCCTGCCATCCGCTCTATCGCAAGGCGCTGAGGGTCGGTGTCGGCTCGGCGCTGACCCTGCCCTGGCATCATGGCGGCAGCGGCGAGGCGATCGTTGCTGCGCTGGAACGCTCAGGCCATCAACCGATCGCGCTGTCGCCGCGCGGTGCAGTGGAATTGACCGCGCTGTCTTTCCGCGGCGTGCCGGCGCTGATCCTCGGCAGCGAAGGCCCCGGCCTGCCGCCTGCCTTGCTGGCGCGGGCCGAGATGGTGCGGATCGCGATGGCGCCCGGCATCGACAGCCTCAATGTTGCGACCAGCGCGGCAATCGTTCTGTCCTGGCTCTTTTCGCAGCGTGAGCGCGCCGTGCATCCGATAGGGCGAACTCAGGACACGCGATCTCATTGAGTCGACGCACACGATTGCCGAAAATCGATTCCGATGTTGGGGCCGGTGCTCTCGCAGCGCGGCGGCCTGCCTCAGCCTGCCCATTGGCGCATTGGCGGGGCGCGCGCTGTCGCTCACTCGGCGGCGTGGTCGCGGCTGGCGAACTCCTCGCGCAACATCCGCACCCGATCGGCAAGCGACGGCGTGGCCTGATCGGCTTTTGGCGGGCCATCGGCCGTGGTCTCGGCACTCAAAATGGCGCTGAGCGGCGAGCCCGGACCATCGCGCTCAGCGGTCAGCGCGATCACCTGAGCGGCGAGATTGCCGACGGTCTGACGCAGCTCCTCGTCACTGAGGTCTTCGGCAAAGTCCGGCTTTTCCGACAGGCCGAGGGCGGCGGCGAGCGATGGCGCCGCCGCCGAGCGATTCTGGGCGGTGGCAGGGTGGCCAGGCACCGTCTCATCCGATTCGCCCGCCTCGCCGCCGTCGGGACCGGTCCCGCTCCGGCTCTCGCGCCCAAAAACCGTGCGCATCGCCGGGCGGATCTGCAGCGTGCGCTCGTCCTGTACACCGCTTTCGCCGCCCCTGGCGAGCAACCGCGCGATCTCGTCGTCACGTTCGAACAGCTGGCTGGTCAACTGCAGCGCCTTCTCCTCCAGCCGCTTCACGCTGGTCTTTTCCTTGCTGAGGCTGGCCTCGAAGGCGCCGACCTCACCGCGCAGACGCTCCAGCACTTGGGCGATGGCGTGGCGGTCGCGCTCAACCTGGCGCAACGCGTCGGACAAGGTCTCGATCCGGGCCTCGCGCTCGACGATCATCTGTTTGCGCTCCTCGGCGATCTCGCCGAGTTCACGGAAGCGCTGGGCGAGGGCGCCAAGTTCCTCGCTCCGCAAGTCCAGGTCATGACCAAGGCCCCGCATCTCGCGTTCGATCTCGTCGATCTCGCTGTCGTGTCGAGCGAGCCGCTCGCTGGCGTCGGCCAGTTGCGCCTCGGCCCGCGCCAGAGCATCGGCGAGCCTGACGTTGCGCACCTGGAGATCGGCGTTTTCGCCGGCGAGCCGCCCGGCTTCGGCCCGCGCCAGGGCGGCCTTTTCCATCTGGGCCTCGGCGGCGACTTCCCGGCGTCGGGCTGACAGCGCAGCGGCAGCGCGCACGTGATCGAGGCTGGCGCGCAGCTCGCGGGCCGAAGCCGGGATCGCGGCTCGATATTCCTTCAGGGCGAGACGACGCGAACGCGACCAGAACAGGGGGGCGATCACCAAAGCAATCAGCATGGCTGCCAGAAAGCCGAACGCAAAGGTCAAGGCGGTGGCGATCATCGGGCTTCCAAGTCAAACGTCCTTCGAGACGACATATAGAGCATTTCACTGAAAGTGGCGCGCGCGAAGATGATAAAGTGCCATTCTTGCAATGCCCTATGGTGAACGCGTCACGCCGGAAATCGGCCAAAGGCCGACCGAACATCCTGACGCGCGGCCATTGATGCCGCTGCGGCAGTCTCGAGCATCATGACAGAACGCCGGATCCGCGATCGGACCCGGCGTTCTCAATATCATCGCCACTCGGCGAGACGCGCGACGGGGCGGCCCGCACCACTGGTGTCAGCTGAGCGGGCCAGACGGTTTCGCTCAGAAGGGATTCCAGGTCGGCATCGGCGTGAGCTTCAGATAGCTCAGATTGATGCCGAGCCGGGCGCCGACGCCGGTCTTCACCGGCACCAGCAGGACGTGATCCCGGGCGAGCACGGTCATGCCGAGGCCACCGACCAGATAGGCACTGCCGGAAATGCCGCCGAAGCGACCGTAGATCGCGTTCACCGACGGCAGGTTATAGACCAGCATCATGGTGCGGGCGCCGTCACCGCCGATGTCGAAGCCGAGGGAGGGGCCCTGCCAGAAGATCTTGCGTTGACCGGCATTCTTGGTGAACAGCGTGCCCTCGCCGAAGCGCAGACCGCCGAAGAAGGCGCCCGCGGCTTCCTGGCCGAGAATATAGCCATTCGGCAGACCATAGCTTCTGAAGGCCCGCTCGATCAGCTGGGCCAACCCGCCGGACGTCGAGCCGAAGAACTGATGGCCGGTGCTGATCACCTCTTCCATCGTATAGCCTTCCTGCCCTGGTTCTTGCGCCGAGGCGGAAGCGGAGAAGGCAAACAGCGCCGCAAGGCTCAGAACAGCGGCAGCCGTGAAGGTTCGAAATGTCCCGACGATCGAGCGCATGATCGATTCCTTTCGTGAGGATCGGCCAGAATGAGGAGAGACACCCCTCGTCAGCCAGCAATTTGAGACCAACGTGGTTTCCGAAAGCCTAACAAATTGCGGCTCTTTCAAGGTTTTTCGTCGCAACGCCTTGGCATCCTTGGCCTTGGCCCGTCCGCCCTTGGTTGACGTCCCGCCAGCTTGGAATCATGGTCGGGCAAGGGTGCGAACCGTGATTCGCGTCAACCCCCTTCAAATGGCGGATCACACTCCAATTCGGCAGAACAATCAGACGGTGCGACAGACAATGACCAGCTTGCCATCCCTCTCAGCGGCGGATCTTGCGGCGCTCCTGTCGAGTCGTCTGTGCCACGACATCATCTCCCCGGTCTTCGGCATTCAGAGCGGCCTGGAACTGCTTGACGACATGCCGGGCGACAAGGAATCGATGGATCTGGTGCGCTCATCGCTGAAATCGGCGGTCGCCAAGCTGCAATTTGCCCGGATTGCCTTCGGCGCGGCGGGCTCGCAGACGGCAACGATCGACCTCAACGACGCCAAAACCGTCGCCACCGGCTACATGGACCACGAAAAGCCGTCGCTGGTGTGGGAGGGCGAGCCAGGTTTCGTGCCGAAGAACTTCGCCAAGATCGTGCTCAATCTGATCGTCATGGCCAGCGCCTCGATCAGCCGCGGCGGCGAGATCAAGGTTCAGATCACGGCCATCGATCCGTTCCGCGCGTCGATCACCGCCACCGGCGAGCGCATCCGCCTGCAGCCGCGCCTCCTCCAGATGCTCGACGGCACCAATAGCGACGAGGCAATGGATGCCCAGGCGATCCAGCCGTATTACACGCTCTTCCTTGCCGAAGAATCGGATCTCGCCGTTACATATGAGAAGACCGACGGCCAAGTGATCTTCGCCATCGCGCCGAAGACGAACGCCACAGACAGCTGAGCCGACGGCCAAAAAATGGCGACCATCGACTTGGCAGAATTGCTCCAGCGCCAAATTCATGCCAGGGTCGCTAACGCTATGCTGACAAGTACCGCCCTTCAAATTTACCTAGCGTTAGTCATTTTCTTCAACCGTCGTTCAAAGCGGCAACGTTACTCTGATCAGGAAGGTTGCGGCGCAAGTCGGATCGGGCCATGAGATTTAGATCCTCGCTCTGCTCTTCTTGATCGATGCGAGGACCTGGGGCAACGGTAAGTGGGCGAGTTCCGGATGCTCCCGTGATGACCGGAGAGAGGACGGGGGTAAGGAAGCTAAGTCATGAAAACCTGTCTGATCGTTGACGAGGCCCCAGTGATTCGAAAGATCGCGTTCCGCCTTCTGCGCCGGGAGGGGCTCGACGTCGACACGCTTGCGACCATGGCCGAGGCCGGCAGCTGGATCGACAGCCACGGCGCGCCCGACATCCTGATCGTCGCCGCCAATCTCCAGGACAAGGCGATCGTCGACGAGATCAAGATCCTGCGCCAACGTACCGCCGGATCGACTCGTCTCGTGGCGATGATCGTCGAAGCCAATCTCGGGCTGATGACCCGGCTGCGTCGCGCCGGCGTCGAAAACTACATCTATAAGCCGTTCACCCGCCAATCTCTGGAAGAGGGGCTCGGCGCCTATCTGATCGACGCCGAGGAACCGGCGGTCGCCTGAGCCGGGCAAACGTCAATCCGAACCGATCAAGGTCCGCGTCGTTCGATGATTCGGCCAAGCCCGAATTGCCGGCGAACCAGCGTTATCGGCCGTCTGCCGGACCGCTTTGGGCGAGCCAAACCAATCCCATACCATACCATCGAGTCATGGTCGGACACCTGCCTGGTCGATCAATCGCCGCCGTCTCATCATCGCCGGTCAAAACGCAAACGGCCGCCCAAAGGCGGCCGAGAACAATGTTTGTTGCGAGGACTGATCTAAGACGACAGGCCGGCCGTCAGGCCGCGGCTTCTTCCGGCTCGCGCAGCACGTAGCCACGGCCCCAAACAGTCTCGATATAGTTCTTGCCGTCGGCCGCCGTCGCCAGCTTCTTGCGCAGCTTGCAGATGAAGACGTCGATGATCTTGAGCTCCGGCTCGTCCATGCCGCCATAGAGATGATTGAGGAACATCTCCTTGGTCAGCGTCGTGCCCTTGCGCAGCGACAAGAGCTCGAGCATCGCATATTCCTTGCCGGTCAGATGCACGCGCTGGCCGTTCACCTCGACCGTCTTGGCGTCGAGATTGACCGTCAGATCGCCGGTGTGGATCACCGACTGGGCGTGGCCCTTGGAGCGGCGCACGATGGCGTGGATGCGGGCGACCAGCTCATCCTTATGGAATGGCTTGGTCATGTAATCGTCGGCGCCGAAGCCGAGACCGCGAACCTTGTCCTCGATTCCGGCCATGCCGGACAGAATGAGAATCGGCGTCTTCACCTTCGACAAACGGAGCGTGCGCAGCACCTCGTAACCCGACATGTCGGGAAGATTGAGGTCGAGAAGGATCAGATCGTAGTCGTAGAGCTTCCCGAGATCGACGCCCTCTTCGCCGAGATCGGTGGTGTAGACGTTGAAGCTCTCAGACTTCAGCATCAGCTCGATGCTTTGTGCGACCGCGCTGTCGTCTTCGATCAAAAGAACGCGCATCAAAAAGTCCTCTCAGCCAGCTGAGCCGAACCCCGGATATTCGGCTGAGCGTTTATTGTCATTGTTTGGCCCAAACTGGCACCGAATGGTTAACAAATCCTCATGGTCCTTCATGGACCCAGGCTGCGACGAGGCCGCAGTCTGAATTTCGGATCCGACCGGCTTCCGACAAACGCCTTTGTTTCCCAATGCAGAAACGATGCGAAGATCGGTTTACCCGGCCTTAAACCCTCGACTCTATGATTAACCGTGCGCGTAAACAGACGGTTAAGAGCCTTACGGGGTGAGCCTTGCCCGAAGCCGTCAAAACGCGGGATTCCAACGTGCTTTGACCGTCAAAGCCGTGAGTTGAGGGTTGGTGTATGAAACGCGACAACATGGTGCGGCTGACACGCTTTAAGGTTCTGGAAAAGCGCCGGCAGGTCGAACAGCTCGAACTCATGCTGGAAGAATTCTCCCGGATGGCTGGCGAGCTTGATGCGCAGATCCTGAACGAAGAGAAGAAGTCGGGCATCACCGACATCAATCACTTCGCCTATTCGACCTTTGCCAAGGCGGCGCGGCTGCGGCGCGACAATCTGCAAAACTCGGCCAAGGATCTGAAAGTACAGATCAATGCCGCGCGGCTGTCGCTCGAAGAGGCCCAGGCCGAACTGGAAAACGCCGAGAAGATGGAACAGCGCGACGGCCATCGCGACGACCATGAGCCACGCCGCTCGGCCATCGCTTAAGACTGCGGCGCAGCTCTTGCCGTTGCGCCGCGCCTTTCCGTCGCAACCGCAAGGCCGCGCCTTCAGCCTTGAGGCTCAAGCAGCTGAAGGCGCATCAGCCCTTGGAGCCGGACAGCGCCTCCAAGATCGCGGAAAAATCCTGGCCGCGGCCGCCGGCCTCGACGAAGCGGGCATAAATGTCGCTCGCCTGCCGGCCGATTTTTGTGACCGCCCCATTGGCCTCGGCGGCCTCTTGCGACAGCTGAAGATCCTTGAGCATGAGTTCGGCGGCAAAGCCCGGCTTGTAGCCCCGATCGGCCGGGCTTTCCGGGCCAATGCCGGGCGCTGGACAATAGGTATTGAGCGACCAGCAGGAGCCGGACGAGGTGGAGGCGACATCGAACATCGCTTGGCGGTCGAGGCCCAGCCGATCGGCAAGGTGAAAGGCCTCGCACACCCCGATCATCGAAATGCCGAGGATCATGTTGTTGCAGATCTTCGCCGCCTGACCGGCGCCCGCCTCGCCGCAATGCACCGCCTTCTGACCCATGATCTCGAACAGGGGCCGGCCCTTGGCAAAGGCTGCGTCTGACCCCCCGACCATGAAAGTGAGCGTGCCGGCCTCAGCGCCGCCGGTGCCGCCGGAGACCGGCGCGTCGAGGGACAAAAGCCCGTTGCCCTCTGCCAGCGCATGCACCGCGCGGGCGCTTTCGACGTCGATCGTCGAGCAGTCGATGACGAGACGTCCCGGCTCCGCCACATCGATCAGGGTCTCATGCACCCGGCGCACGATGTCGCCATTCGGCAACATGGTGACGATCGCCTCCATGCCGGCGACCGCATCCGCCATTGTCGCGACCGTCTCGACGCCCTCGACGGTGACCTTGACCGTGTCGAAACCTTTGACGCCATGGCCGGCCGCCGCAAGATTCTTCGCCATCGGCGCGCCCATATGGCCAAGCCCGATGAATCCGATCTTCATCGCATCTCCTCCCGTTTTCTCCCGTTTTATCGTGTCGATCTCGCTTGTTGCCAGGGACATCGCCGGTCAAAAGGTCAAGTCGTCCTCGCCAAGCGGCGCGAGCATCGCCGCGACGCGCTGCGGCGGCAAATCCTCGATGCGGGCGATCGGCCAGTGCGGCGTCTTGTCCTTGTCGATCACCGCCGCCCGTGTGCCTTCGAGAAAGTCGCCGTCTGACTGACTGCGATAGGTGTAGCGATATTCGCGAGCAAGGCTGGTCTCGATCACCGGGTCGGCCCGCGCCGCCCGGATCAGGTCGAGGGTGACGGCGACGGACAGCGGCGAGCCGCGCCGAATCACCCCGGCGGTCCGCGCGGCGAACGGGCTGTCATCCGCTTCGAGCGCCGCCAGGATCGCAGCCGCGTCGTCAGCGGCAAAGAAGCGGTCGACGTCCGCCTGAAGACCCGACAGCTCGCCGGCCGGCGGCGCCTCGAACAGATCCTCCAGCACAGCCGGATCGCCGGTCTTTTCCAGCCGCGCGATCGCCCCTTCGATCTTGGCGACCGGCATGTAGCGATCGGCAAAGCCGGCAAAGATCGCGTCGGCCGCCGTCATGCGAAAACCGGTGAGGCCGAGAAATTCGCCGAGCCGGCCCGGAGCCTGCGCCAACACCAAGGTTCCGCCGACATCGGGAATGAGACCGATGGCGCATTCGGGCATCGCCACCATCGAGCGTTCGGTGACGATCGCCAAATCGCCATGGGCCGAGAGGCCGACGCCGCCGCCCATGACGATCCCGTCGATGAAGGCGACATAGGGCTTGGGGTAGCGGGCGATCATCCGGTTGAGCCGGTATTCGTCGGCAAAGAACCGGCGCGCCGGATCAAATCGGCCGGCCTTGCCCTCATGATAAAGCGCGGCAATATCGCCGCCGGCGCAAAACGCTTTGTCACCCGCCGCATCGATGACGATGACGTCGACCGTCTCGTCGTCCATCCAGCCGGTGAGGGCCCCTTCGATCGCCAGCGCCATATCACGATCGAGCGCATTGAGGGCTTTCGGTTTGTTCAGCGTGATGCGTCCGGCCCGGCCGACGCGGCGAAGCTCCACACCCACCACTTTGCCCCCAATCTCACCCATCTGACCCCGATCCTCTTTTCCGTCGTCGCCCTGGCTTGCACGGATCTGCGAAACATGTCGTCGCCAGATTGCTTGTCCATCCGTTGCTGGCGACGATAGGACGGCGCAGCCGGTCGTTCCAAGCGAGCGCCAAACACCGATTCGCCGCAAATGCGCGGCGCTGCCAGCAAGGCTCCGCCCTCATGAGCACGTCATCCGATGCCCCGATCCGGCCGCCGCTCGAGCCGCACCGCGCCCGCCGCTTCATCGAAGAAAACACCGCGATCACGACGGCGCCGCATGTCCCGGAGATTCGGTTGCGGCTCGCCAGCGAAGCCCATGACATCTGGCTGAAGACCGAGGAAGAATTGGCCGAACTCGGCGTGCCGCCGCCGTTCTGGGCCTTTGCCTGGGCCGGCGGTCAGGGGCTGGCGCGGCTGCTTCTCGACGAGGCGAACCTTGTTGCCGGACGCACCGTGATCGATTTCGCCAGCGGCTCGGGTCTGGTCGCGATCGCCGCCGCCATGGCCGGCGCGTGCTCGGTTCTTGCCGCCGACATCGATCCCTTCGCCGGAACCGCGCTCGATATGAACCTCGCTCTCAACCTGCCAAACTCAGCGGCCTCCGTCACCTTTACCCGAGCCGATCTGACCGGCGAATCTGTCGACGCCGAGGTTCTGCTTGCCGGCGACGTCTTCTACGACCGCGCCATGGCCGCCCGGCTGGTGCCCTGGTTCGACAGACTGGCGAAGCGCGGCGTTACCGTTCTCGTCGGCGATCCAGGCCGGGCTTATCTGCCGCGCCAACACCTGACCGCGCTTGCCGAATACCGCGTTCCGGTCAGCCGGGCCTTGGAGGACCAGGAGATCAAGCGCGTCGTTGTCTGGCGATGGCACGGCGGCGAATGACAAGGGGGATCGGACCTCGTTGTCGGCCCGATGGAGCGACGTGCTCTGGGCGGGAATGACGCCCCGCACATTCACAGCCTTTAAGCCAAAGGATCATGCATTTCAGGACTGGGCATCCGTCTTTTGGCCAGGCGCGATAACACTCAAACCGATCGATAAGTTGACGGGACCGCATGTCACACCGCAAGGTCGCCGGTGGGGGAATTGCGGGGATCGGATCGATGTCGTTGGCGGCGATCGATTATTTCGCCATCGTCCTGGCGACCGTCGCTTCGATGATTGTCGGGACGATCTGGTACACGGCGTTTGCGCACGCCTGGCAGCGGGCGGCCGAGCGCGGCGAGGATTCCCCACAGACCCGGCCGGACCATATCCTCATCGTCTTTGCCGCCGAATTGGTAATGGCGACGGTTTTCGCCCTGCTTCTCGACCATGATGCCTCCGATGAACTCGGGGATGCGATGGCCCATGGGCTGGCAGTTTGGACCGGCTTTGTCGCCACCACCATCGTCGTCAATCAGCGCTTCGAAGGTCATCGCTGGGAGCTGACAGTGATCGACGCCGGCCACTGGTTGATGGTCATTCTGGCCCAGAGCGCAGTACTGGCACTCATCTGACGGTTCGGTACGAAAACCCGTCAGAACGGCTTCACCACCACCATGATGATGATGCCGATCAACAGCACCGCCGGGATCTCGTTCACAATCCGCCAATAGCGCGCGGGTCGTTCGTTGCGATCCTCGGCAAAGCGCCGCGTCGCCGCTGTCAGCATACCGTGGATGCCCGACATGGCCAGGACGAGGACGACCTTCACCCAGATCCAGAGGTCGCCGCTTTGCAGCCACCCGCCGAACCAGGCAAGCCAGACGCCCGCGACCCAGGTGCCGATCATCGACGGATTGATGATGCCGCGCAAAAGTCGGCGTTCCATCACCTTGAACGTCTCGGACTGGAGAGAACCGACCGCCGCGTCGGCGTGATAGACGAACAGCCTGGGCAGATAGAGCATCCCCGCCATCCAAGCGATGACAGAAAAGACATGCAGCGCTTTGACCCAGAGATAACCCGATTCTGGAACCAGCAGAAACATCAGCGCCGCGATAACGATGGTCACGGCAAAGGCGATCATCGCGTTCTTCATCGCAGCTTACGGCCATCCCCAACGCCAAAGATCGAACCGGCCAGCATCGGCGCCTCGATCTCACATCACCATCCGACTCGGATCAGCCGGACGGCTTCGTTCCTGACTCCGAGCAGGCCGACGAGTCAATTCGCGATCGGCCGAGAGAACGGCAGGACCGGATTATACAGACGGCCTGTGGGAAAGGTGTTGGCAGCAAGCCCTGGCGTCGCGGGCCGCCCCCTTGTTCATCGGCCTTTCAGTGCTTTTTCAACCGCGAACCCGCTTCAACAAGGCCTCGACATGGGCCATCGGCGCGTCGGGGGTAATACCGTGGCCGAGGTTGAATATCAGCGGGCCCTGGCCGAGATGATCGAGGATCCGATCGACACCATCGTCGAGTGCCCGGCCGCCGGCGATCAGCCGCAGCGGATCGAGATTGCCCTGAACCGCGCCGCCTCGTTGCAGCGCCTGGGCGAAATCCATCGGCATCTGCCAATCGAGCCCGACGGCGTCGACGCCGGTCTTGGCGCGGTACTCGGTCAAAAACGCCCCGGCGCCCTTGGCAAAGCCGATAATCTTGGCGTCCGGAACCGCGGCCCGGACCTTCTCGACCATCCGCCGCACCGGTCCGATCGCATAAGCCTCGAAACTCTCCGCATCGAGAACGCCGGCCCAGGAATCGAAGATCTGCACGCAGTCCGCGCCGGCCGTCAGCTGGCGGATCAGATAATCGGCGCTCATTTCGGCGAGCAGGTAGAGCAGCTTTTCCATCGATTCGGGATGGCGATAGCCGAACAGGCGGGCGGGCCCCTGATCGGGGGTACCATGACCCGCGATCATGTAGGTCGCGACGGTCCAGGGCGCGCCGCAAAAGCCGATCAAGGTTGTCTCGGCCGGCAGTTCCTGGCGCAATCTCGCGATGGTGGCGATCACCGGGGCGAGATGGGTTTCGGCCTTGGAGGGATCGAGGCCGGCGATCTCGTCTTCGCGGATCGGCGTCAGCTTCGGGCCTTCGCCGGTGACGAAATGCAGGCCACGATCGAGCGCGTCGGGAATGACCAGGATGTCGGAAAACAGAATCGCCGCATCGAAGCCGAAACGGCGGATCGGCTGGAGGGTAACCTCGGTGGCGAAGTCCGGATCGTAGCACAGATCGAGGAAGCTGCCGGCTTTGGCTCGCAGATCCCGGTATTCGGGCAAATAGCGCCCAGCTTGGCGCATCAACCAGACGGGAGGGGGGAAGACCGGTTCTCCCTCGAGCACTCGGATGAGCTTGCGCTGTGCCATGGCCGGCGTTCTCCCAATCATTCAAGAATCCAATTTGAAGAGATTGATGATTCTTAGACTCGGTGGATAGCCGGGATTCACACCCTGCGCCAATTTTGGGAGTCGATCCGCAATCTCGACTAAGAGGCAAAATTGGGACGTGCCGCTCAGCTTGGGAAATTCGGGGATGAACCAGATTCTCCAAGCTTGGTGAATGGCTTGCCGACAAAACACAGCGTACGCCACCGGCGAAGAACGGGTTTACTCGCCGTTAACCCTTGACGAGGCTTAGCCACAGATTCGCTTTGCGCCGATCACAGCGGGCGAACGACGTGCGCCTGTGGATGGATGACGGATTGATGAACAGAGCGGCGGGGACGACCTGTCGTCGACCCCAGTTGCGCAACTCTCACCCACAGGCTGGCGAGAATTTCGGGAATCCTTCAAGCCAGCGCTTGCCTTGGCAGCACGAATCGAATCCGGCCCCCTTGGGTCTTCGGGGCCATGGCGCTATCACATGCCGAAAGCTTGAAGATTTTGTTAAAAAGGGAACGACCCATGCCCAAGGGCATCGTCCTCGCCTCCGGCAGCGTCCATCGCCGCGAACTTTTGAAAAATGCCGGGGTGGATTTCACCGTTCGGCCGTCTGAACTCGACGAGCGGGCGATCGAAGCGCCGCTGCGCGAGACCGGCGCGACGCCCGAGGATGTCGCGGCGGTGCTGGCCGAGGCCAAGGCGAGCGACGTTTCGAACAGCCATCCGGACGAGATCGTGATCGGCGCCGACCAAACCCTGGCGCTCGGCGACACCGTTTTTCACAAGCCCGCCAACATGGACGAGGCACGGCGCACGCTGTTGGCCTTGTCGGGGCAGACCCATACGCTGAACAGCGCCGTTGTCTTGGTTGAGAGAGGTGTCGTCACCTGGCGGCATATGGCGGTCGCCCGTATGACTATGCGCGGTCTCGATCCGGCGTTCATCGGACGCTATCTCGCACAGGTCGGTGCCCGAGCCTTGACCAGCGTCGGCGCCTACCAGATCGAACGGGAAGGCGTGCAGCTGATGGAAGCAATCGAGGGGGATTATTTCACCATTATCGGTCTGCCCATTCTGCCGCTGCTCAAGGAGTTGCGAGCAAGGGGCGAGATTGATGGTTGAAAACGATATGGACTGGACGCCCGAGCCTTATGTCAGCGGCGCCGAGCGGCCGCGCGGCGCCGGATCGATCTTCGACCCCGAACGCCGTGTTGCGGCAAGCGAGGGTCCGAAGGCTTTCATCACCGGTTGGCCGGTCTGGCATTCGCGTTCGCCGATGATCCACGGCCGCTGGCTGAGCGACTTCGCCATCGCCGGCTCCTATGTTCGGATCGGGGTGCCACCGGAGGAGATCGACGGGTTTTTCGCAAGCCTTGCCGACAAAGGCTTTGTCGGCGGCAATGTCACCATCCCCCACAAGGTCTCGGCCTTTGAGGCGGTCGGCCGGCGCGACGGTGACGCCGAAGCGATCGGGGCCATCAACACGCTGTGGTTCGAGGATGGCACGCTCGTCGGCGGCAACACCGACGCTTACGGCTTCGCGGCCAATCTTGACGACCGTCTTGCCGGCTGGACCACGGCCGAGACCGCACTGGTCATCGGAGCGGGCGGCGCCGCGCGGGCGGTGATCCATGCGCTGTTGTCTCGCGGCGTTCAACGCGTCGAAATCGTCAATCGCACCGAGGCCCGGGCGCATGATCTTGCCGCGCGCTTCGAGGCCTTGTTTCCGGGGCGTGTCGCCGGCCATGGTGAGGATCTGCGGGCGGCGCTTCTCGGCCGCACCGACCTTCTGGTCAATACCGCGCCGATCCCAGCGAGAGATCCGGACGACGAGACGCCGGACTGGTTTGCCGCCAAGCTCCCGGATTTGTCTGCACTGCCGGATGGCGCGCTCGTTACCGACATCGTCTACACGCCGCTGATGACCCCGACGCTTTTGGCCGCCAAGGAGCGTGGCCTGCGCTTTGCCGATGGTCTCGGCATGTTGCTGCATCAGGCGGTGCCGGGCTTCGAGCGCTGGTTCGGCCGGCGACCCAAGGTCGACGAAGCGCTGCGCCAGGCGCTGATCGCCGATATCGAAAACGGATTGTGAGACATGTCGAGCGAAACCTCCTCCGGGTTCGAGCCCTCGGGCTTTCATCGCGCCATCGTCCGGCTGTTTTCCACCTATGCCGAGGGCTTTGACGATTTCGATCTCGACAAGGTTTTATCCTGTTTCGCCTATCCGGTGACGATCTGGCAGCTCGGCAAAGGCACGGTGTTTGCCGATGCCGAGGAACTGGCGGAAAATGTCGAAGCCCTGTTCGATGTTTTCGAAGCGGAGGAAATCGTACAATCTCGCTTTGCAATCGGCGAAGCGGCCTCGGACGGCAACGGCGCCTTTGTCGGCTTGTCCTGGACGCAGGAGCGGCTGGCCGGAGAAATCGCGATGGAATTTCGCTGTCGCTATGCCTTGCGGCGAGACGATTTTACCGCTGACTGGCGGATCGCGCTGGTGATCAACGAGGAGGAGGTCTCGATCGGGTGATCGTTCTGGGTCTCACCGGGTCGATCGGCATGGGCAAATCGACCACCGCGGCGTTGTTCGCCGAAGCCGGCGTTCCTGTGCATTCAGCCGACGCGGCGGTGCACACACTCTATGCCGGCGCCGCTGCGCCGCTGATCGATACGGTGTTTCCCGGCACCGTGACAAACGGTGTCGTCGATCGCGAACGTCTGGCGCAACGGGTGCTCGGCGATGCGCTGGCGCTGCGGCGGTTGGAGGCGATCGTTCACCCCCTGGTGCGTGGATCCGAACAGCGTTTTGTCGACGCGCAAGAGATGGCTGGCGCGCCGCTCGCGGTTCTCGACATTCCCTTGTTGTTCGAAACCGGTGGCGAAAGCCGTTGCGACAAGGTCGTCGTGGTCTCAGCGCCGTTCGAGATGCAGCGCGAGCGGGTGCTCGCCCGGCCGGGCATGAGCGACGAGAAATTCACGGCGATTCTCGACAAGCAGATCCCGGATGCGGAAAAACGTGCCCGGGCCGACTTCGTCGTCGACACATCGAAGGGAACCGAGGACGCACGGCGTCAGGTCGGCGCGATCTTGGACCGGCTCGGCGTTGGGCATTGAGGCGTCCGGCCGCGGTGCAAAGACACGGCGCGGGCTGCTGCTCAAAATCGGTTATTGGTCGTCGCTTTTCTCGGGCGTGGCCGCCGTTGGTGGCGTGACCTCCTTGCTGGCGTCGGCGGCGGTCGGCGGCTCGATCGCCGCTGCCGGAACCGGCACCGTGACCCGCGTCACGCGATAGCCCTTGCCACGCAACAGGGCGACGAGGCCCTTGTCGCCCGTCAGATGCAGCGCTCCGACCGCGACGAAGGTGCCGCCCTTGTCGAGCAGCGGCACCATCCGATCGGCCATGCGCCGATTGCGCTCGAGGATCACCTTCTCCTCGAAGCTGTTGTAGCCCTCGCCGGCGCCGACCATCACGCCGCCATCGGGAACCGCCGCCTCGATCGCCGGTATCATCGTCGACACATGTTCTTCGAGATAGAGTTCGATCATGGTTTCGAAGACGTCCCCGATCCGGTTTTCGATGGCGAGCAGGGCGACGAAGCTGTCCATCTGCTCCTTCAACGGGATTGCCGCCATCGTCTTCAGCTGTTCGACGCCGGTTTCCAGCCCTTCGACCTGTTTGCCGGCGGTTTTCGCCCGCAGTGCCAGGGTGGTGTCGAGCACGATCGGTATGCCCTTGACCAGAACCTGCTGGCAGGACGGCAGCATGAAACCGCTGGAGAGAAACCACGGCTGCAATCGCTCGACCGCCTGCAGCGGCACGCCCTTCTTGCTGAGCATCGATTTCAGCCGATCCTTTTCCTTCGGATCGAGATAGTCGTCGAGGGTCTGGCCATTCGGCAGCATGGTCAGCGTCGGATCGGCCATGATCACGCCGGCAAGCTTTTTTTGGTCGAGAACGTCGGTGGTCTCGATCACCAGGCGCCGGCTCTGATCGAAGGCGGTCTCGATCGGGGTGGGCAGCTGCAACAGGCGCGGATCGCCGAGATGCATGGTGCCGAGCAGATAGGAAGGCGCGACCCCATCCTTTTCGATCCGGTAAAATCGGCCCTCGCCATTCTTGACCTTCGCTGCCTCGGCTTCGACGCCGTCGAGTTTGCCCTCGGTCTTCAGCTGCGGAATGAGGCTCTTGGCGTCGCAGTTTGCCGCTTCGGCCTGAGCGCTGACAGCCGCGAGAAAGCTTGCGACGATCAATGTCGCAGCGACAACGCTGCGGGCGAGAAATTTCGATCTCAGCGACAAGGGCGAATGTCCTTGATCAAGGTTTGCGGAGCGGTCGAGACGGCGGGCACCGCGCGAGATGGGCGCCGAGCATTGATGACATGGCGCCGCCGGCGGCAAAGGCCAGTCTGGATCGGCCAATCTGCGGTCTCGCGGCGCGTCGAGGACGTCAGGCCTTGCGGCGGGCCCGCGGATGGGCCGAGCGATAGACGCTCATTAGCCGATCCGAATCGACCGCCGTATAGGCCTGGGTGGTCGAGAGGCTGGCATGGCCGAGAAGATCCTGGATCGTCCGCAGATCGCCCCCGGCGGCCAGGAGATGGGTGGCGAAGGAATGGCGCAAGGCGTGCGGCGTCGCCGAATCCGGCAGGCCGAGCGCGCCGCGCAGCCGCGCCATGCTGCGCTGGACGATCTGCGGCCGCAGCGGCCCGCCCCGGGCGCCGCGAAACAGCGGCTCACTCGCCGAAAGCGGAAAGGGGCAGAGCCGGCGATAGTCGGCGACGGCATCGAGCACGGCCGGCAGCAGCGGCACGATCCGCGTCTTGCCGCCTTTGCCGGTGATCGGCATCGCGCGCAGGGTGGGATCGGCAAGCGCGTCGCCGGCCAGCGACAGCGCCTCGGAAATGCGCAGGCCGCAGCCGTAAAGCAGCGTCAGGACCGCGACGTCGCGGGCCGCAATCCAGGGCTCGACTGCAAAGCTGCCGGCCTCCTCGGCCACCTCCAGCGCATCGTCGACCGCGAGCGGCCGGGGCAGCCCTTTGGCGGCTTTCGGCGCGCGCATCGCCCGGGCGCCAGCGGCCGAGGCCAGCCCCTTCTTCTCCAGATGTTTGATAAAGGCGCGCACGCCGGACAGATTGCGGCCGAGCGAACGCGCGCCAGCGCCGCCGCGCCGTCGCTCGGCGAGGAAGGCGCGCAAATCGGCGGTTTTCAGATCGGCCAGATCGGCGATCATCGCAGGGCGGGCGTGATACGCGGTCAGGAACGTCAGAAATTGCCGCAGATCGCGTTCGTAGGCGGCGATCGTATGCGCGCTGGCGTTGCGCTCACTGGCCAGGGTCTCGAGCCAGGCGGTCTTTTCATCGAGCAGCGCACGGCTTGCATGCACCAAAATCGCCGCGGTCATCATCGCTCTCCTGCCGCCCGTGCTTGCGTCGCGCGCCGGGATGGGGGAGGCTCGTTGCGTGGCGATAGCCGCGCTTTTGGCATCCACAACCGCTCGGTGCTGTCACGATCCTGAGGATCGGCGACATCGTGATGAAACCACGCGTGTGTCAAAAGAGTCTTGTCGAGAACGTGATCGACAAGAAATCGATTTAGTTCATGCGTGCACTAATCTGTGTGCAGCAGCCGCGTCGCGCTACGTTCTCGCCCGGCGCGCCAATTTCTTTGCCAATGCCAATCAATCAAACGACGGAGATTTGTCATGAAACGTCATGCCACTGCGATCTGGAAGGGCGCCCTCGGCGACGGGGCCGGTTCGATCACCACCCAGTCGGGCGCCCTCGACAATCACGGCTATTCGTTCAAGGCCCGCTTCGAGGATGAGAGCGGCAAGGCCGGGACCAATCCGGAAGAGCTGCTAGCGGCCGCCCATGCCGGCTGCTTCGCTATGCAGCTGTCGCACTTTTTGGCCGAGAACGGGACCCCTGCCGAGCAGCTGAAGGCGAAATCGGTGGTCAATATTGAGCAGGAAGGCGGTGGCTTCGCGATCAAGACGAGCGCGATCACCCTTGAAGCCAAGGTGCCGGGGATCGATCCGGCGGTCTTCGACGACCTCGCCAAGAAAGCCAAGGAGGGTTGCCCGATCTCGAAAGCCCTCGGCGCCATTGAGGTGACCCTCGACGCCAGGCTCGTCTGAGCACCGCATGCGGGTCGGCTCCGCGCCGGCCCATTGTCATGCGAAGCCTTCGCCGCGCGGCCCCCAGGGTCGCGCGGTTTTGCATCCGCGACGGACGGTGTGCTCGGCCTGCAATGCGCCAAGGGTGCGACGAACGGCCAATGGTCGCAGCTTCCGATACGGCAGATGAGAGGTGCGCACCGTTCCACCGAGTCGTCATCCTCGGCCCCCGAGCCGGGGATCCAGAACAGCGGTTGAGGACATCCGTAGCGATCGCCCATGCAGCGTGTCTGGTGACGGCGGTGGAACACGGGATCCGTCAGGCCGAAGCGCGAGGGCGCCGACCCGGGCGCGAAAAAAGCGGTGCCTGGTCAGGCCGCACACGGCTCGAACCAGCGCTGCTCAGTCCTTGCGGCGACGGCCGTAGAGTTCCAGGCGGTGGGAGACGATCTCGTAGCCAAGCTCCTTGGCGATCTCTTCCTGCAGCCGTTCAATTCGATCGGAGCGAAATTCGATGACAGCGCCGGTGTCGAGGTCGATCAGGTGGTCGTGATGCTGGCTGTCGACATGTTCAAAGCGCGCCGGTCCACCTTCGAAGGTGTGGCGTTGGATCGCGCCCTTTTCCTCCAGCACCTTCATGGTGCGGTAGACCGTCGATAGCGAGATCGTCGGATCCTGGCGCGCGGCCCGGCGAAACAGCGCCAACGCATCGGGATGGTCGCCGCCCTCGGCCAAAATCGCCAGGATCACGCGACGCTGCCGGGTAATTCTGAGGCCAGCGCCGCGCAACACCGCCTCGAAATCGCTGGTCTCGCTGTTTTGCCGTCCCTTTGCCATGCCTGCCACGTCTCTTCCTTTCCGGGCATTGTCATGGAGGTCTGCCCGGTTCCAGCCAGTGAGGCAAGGGTTTGACGGTGCGATCACGGATCGGCGGCCGGTCTCGCGGCCCTTGACAGGCTTGCAATCGCTTTATTGCAAATAATTTGCATTTCCAAAAACCCGTGCCATAGTGCGCTCACCAAACCACGAGTCATTGTCGCAGAATGGGCCGCTTGGCCGTTGCGATCGTCTGAAGCGGTCAAGGAGGACGAAGCATGCGGGCCGGAGATTGGGGCGCCGACGTCAAGGGAGCCGCGGGTGTGCTGGGGCAAGAGGGTTCGCTGGACGAATCCTTCCGCTCGGTTGCGGTGGGTGGGCGCAATCCGTTTCGCCGCTTCCTTGCCTTTCTTGGTCCGGGCTTCCTCGTCGCTGTCGGCTATATGGATCCCGGCAATTGGGCGACGTCGATCGCCGGCGGATCGCAATTCGGCTACACGCTGCTGGCGGCGGTGCTGCTGTCGTCGCTGATGGCGATTGTGCTTCAGGCCCTGTGCGCACGATTCGCCATCGCCACCGGCCGCGATCTTGCCGAGGCCTGCCGCGATTATTTTCCGCGTTGGGTGTCGGTGCCGCTCTGGGTGCTGGCCGAACTTGCCATCGTCGCCACCGATCTGGCCGAAGTGATCGGCACGGCGATCGGCCTGCAGCTCTTGTTCGGTCTGCCCTTGGTTTGGGGGGTCGTCGTCACCGCCCTCGACGTGTTCCTGATTCTTTATCTGCAAACCAAGGGCTTTCGCCGGCTGGAAGCCTTCGTCGCGGCGATGATTCTCGTCATCGCGGCCTGCTTCCTCGGCCAGCTCATTCTTGCCGAGCCGTCGGTTGCGGCGATTGTCGGCGGGCTGATTCCGACGCCGCAGATCGTCACCGACAACCAGATGCTCTATCTCGCGCTCGGCATTTTGGGGGCGACGGTGATGCCCCACAATCTCTATCTCCACACCGGCGTCGTGCACACCCGCGCCTATCCGCTCGACGAGGCGGGGCGGGAACAGGCGATTCGCTACGCGACCCTCGATTCCACCGCGGCTCTCAGCTTCGCCTTTCTGGTCAACGCTGCGATCCTGATTCTCGCCGCCGCGGCGTTCTACAAGGCGGGTCACGGCGTAGTGGAGGATCTCAGTGACGCCCATGCGCTGCTGCGGCCGCTACTCGGCTCGGCGTTGGCGCCGATTCTCTTCGCCGTCGCGCTTTTGGCCTCGGGTCTGTCCTCGACGGTGACGGCGACGCTTGCCGGGCAGATCGTCATGCAGGGCTTTTTGCGGCTGCGCATGTCGCCGGTGGTGCGCCGGCTGATCACCCGCGGTCTGGCGATTCTGCCGGCGGCCGCGGTCATCGTCGCCTATGGTGAGAAGGGCGCCGCGGAGCTCCTGGTTCTCAGCCAGGTGGTTTTGTCGCTGCAGCTGCCTTTTGCGGTGGTTCCGCTGGTGATGTTCAGCGCCCGATCGCGGCATATGGGGCCGCATCGGCCGCCGCTTTGGCTGCTCCTCCTCAGCGGCGTGATCGCGGTGATGATTATCGTCCTCAATGCCAAGCTGGTGTTCGACTTTGTTTCCGGCGGATTTTGAGGCGTGGCGAATACTTGCCGCGCGGCGGGCCGATTTCCTGCCCAGACCCGTCGGAATGACGGGTCAGCGAGCCCGAAGAGGCGGGCGGCGAGCGGGATGGGCGCCGGAAAATTGCCGCTGGCGCGAATCTCTGCGGCGTAAGATTTACGCCATCGGCCCGTCATCATGACCGTGAGATGACCCGTGAAGAGCCGTGAACATCGGCTTTTGGCGCGTTTTTCAGGGATTTTCGGGGGGATGATTTTTTTTGCAAAAAACGCGTTGACTTCGCGAAGGGACAGGGCCTATAAGCCACCCATCGACGGCGACGGCGCCGCCGGCGAGCCCTTCGGTTCGCTCCAACGGTAGCCGAAAAGCCACGAACAAGGTTCTTCAGACTTCGGTCGGGACTGAGACAGGATGGTAACGCGGGAACGCTTTTCATCCGGCGATCAAGTATTGATCGTGTTCTTTGACATAGTTGGTATTAAGAGACAAGAAAGAGAAATGTGGGCGGCGTGGTTTTTGCGGCTCATGAAGATCGGTATCCTTTCCGTTTTTTCATGAGTTTGTGAGATGACTTGGTCGTT
>NZ_JAFMPP010000020.1 GCF_017349315.1 Jiella flava
TGCCCCGAACGATCCGAAGCCGCAAATCTGCTGAAACTGCTTTCCCCATGGCGCACCTCCAGCACCACAGAATCAGACTTCAGCAAAAAACGGAATCTCGATTCAGCGTTCCCGCCCGACGCTCTAGCAGGGTGTTGAAGAAGTTACTCGTATTGGCGTTGCTGGCGTGATTCAATCCGTCCCCAAGAGCGAGGGACAGATGCGCGGAACGGGACAAGCGGACAGGAGAGCTGTTCTTTTATGTGGATCTGGAGAAGCGGGTGCGCCCGGATCATCCGCTGCGGCTGATCCGGGACGTCGCCGATGCTGCGTTGTTGTCGCTGTCGAGCGACTTCGCCAAGCTCTACTCGGGCCTGGGGCGGCCATCGATCGCGCCGGAGATGCTGCGGGCGATGCTGCTCCAGGCGTTCTCTTCCATCCGCTCGGAGCGGCAGATGATGGAGCGACTGGCGTTTGACCTTCTGTTCCGCTGGTTCGCCGGGCTCGGCATCGACAACCCGGTGTGGGGCCACTCGACCTTCTCGAAGAACCGCGACCGGCTCCTGGATGGGGCGATCGAGGGCCGGCTCGTCGCGGTTATCAATGCGCTCGGTCGGGTCTATCGCTACGGCAATGACGCTGCGGGACATGGTGTTGAGGATAAAGATCTCGGCGGTCGGCTGACCCGCTATCGGGGCGATCGAGACGATGCCCCTCGACGAGACGGCGATCGCCTTTGCCGGTCGATGCGGACCGTTCGGCCGATGACGTTGGCAGACGCGCCGGGCTGGGCCAGGTCGCGTCAGGACGCACCGGAGGAGGGGCTGCGGTCAGGGCTCACGATCAGAGGCCGCGATCAGGCGCCGGCCGGGGCGGTTGCCAGGGACACCGATTTGATCTGCGCGAGCAGGCGGTCGCCGACCTGCAGCGTCAGGCGGCCGGCCGAGCGGCGGGTGACTTTGGCGATGAAGGTCAGCTCGCTGGCGCCGTCAAGGGCAAGGAGGATGGCCAAATCGGCGCGGCCGGCCGGTTCGATCGCCAAAATCTCGACAGTGAGGGTGTTGAGGATCGTCGACAGGCCGGCGGCCTCGCGGGTCTGCCGGGTCAGGCTGACGTCGCTCGCCTCGATCCGTAGACGGCATTGCAGGCCGAGTTCGGTCGGGCCGCTGGCGTCGACATAGACCGGCTGGCCGCCGAGATCGAGCTCGGCAAGCCCGTCTGCACTCGAAAAGCCGACGACGCGGGCCGGCAGCACCGAGGCCGCATGAGGACGGCGGACGAAGCCGAGGCTGACATCGGTCAGCGCCGCGTTCAACGCGCGGCTGGCCTTCACCATGCCGGCTTCGACCACGGCGATATGGCTCGCCAGCCGCTCGATCTCGCCGATGTCGTGGCTGACATAGAGGATCGGCAGGTCGAAGGCACCGGCGAGGCGCTCAAGAAAGGGCAGGATGTCGTCCTTGGCCTGGCTGTCGAGGCCGGAGAGCGGCTCGTCCATCAGCAGCAGCCGGGGCCGCGACAGGATCGCCCGGCCGATGGCGACGCGCTGGCGCTCGCCGCCGGACAGATCGGCGACCGAGCGCCTCAGCATCCTGTCGAGGCCAAACAGATCGATCGCCTGCTGGCGCAGCGTGGCGTCGACGCCGCCGGCGCTGCGTTTGGCGCCGTAAAGAAGATTGCCCTCGACCGACAGATGGGCAAACAGGCTCGCCTCCTGAAAGACGTAGCCGAGCGCCCGCCGGTGGGGCGGCACGAAGCACCCCCCATCCTGCCAGATCTCGCCGCCGGCGCTGACCCGGCCGTCAAGCCGCGTCAGCCCGGCGATGGCGCGCAAGATGGAGGTTTTGCCGGAGCCGGAGGGGCCGAAGAGGGCGGTGACACCCCGGGCCGGTGCGGTGAAGTCAGCGTCGATATGGAAGCCGCCGCGTTGGCCGGACAAGGCGACCGACAGGCCGGACGAGCCGGTGGTCCGAGGGGGCGGGCCCGGGGCCGATTGATCCGGCGATCGGGGGGCGCTCGGGATAAATTTCACGGGCGAACGTCGCCGAGCCGACGCCCGACCCGCGAGATGGACAGGATCACCAGGAAGGAGAAGGCCAGCATGCCGCCGGCCAGGATATGGGCTTCGGCAAAGCGCAGCTGTTCGACATAGTCGAAGATCGCGATCGAGACGACGCGGGTCTGGCCGGGGATGTTGCCGCCGATCATCAGCACCACGCCGAACTCGCCGACGGTATGGGCAAAGCCAAGCACGGCGCCGGTCAGAAAGCCGGAGCGGGCGAGCGGAATGGCGACGGTAAAGAAGCGGTCGAGGGGCGAGGCCCGTAGTGTCGCGGCGACTTCCAGGGGCCGCGGGCCGACCGCCTCGAAAGCGTTGCGGATCGGCTGGACGACGAAGGGCAGCGAATAGACGACCGAGCCGACCACAAGCCCTAAAAAGGAGAAGGCAAGCGAGCGCAGGCCGACAAGGCCGCCGAGACCGCTCGGCCCGAGCGCAATCAGAAGATAAAAGCCGAGCACGGTCGGCGGCAGCACGAGCGGGAGGGCGACGAGCGTTCCGACGACGTCGGACAGGAAGGAGCGTGAGCGCGACAGCCACCACGCCAGCGGGGTTCCGATCAGAACGAGAATAACGGTCGTCACGCTCGCAAGTTCGAGCGTCAGGACCAGCGCCGAGAGGATGTCGCCCTCATCGATCGTCATCCGCTGGCGGCTCCATCGGCGGGGCGGTAGCCGTAGCTTTTGATGATCTTGGCGGCTTCCGGCCCCTTCAGGAAGTCGATGAAGGCCTTGGCCGCCGGATTGGTCTTGCCGGTGTTGAGCAGCACCGCATCCTGCCGGATCGGTGTGTGGTCCTTGGCTGGCACGATCCAGCGCGATCCGCCTTTTGTCTTGATCACCTGAGACAGTGCGACGAAGCCGAGATCAGCATTGCCGCTGGCGACGAACTGATAGGCTTGGGCGATGTTGTTGCCCTTGACGATCTTATCGGACAGCGTGCCGGAGATGCCGAGTTTCGATATCGTCTCGATCGCCGCTTTGCCGTAGGGGGCCGTATCGGGATTGGCGATGGCAAGCTTGGAAAAGCGGCCAGCCTTCAGGACTTCAGGTCCGGTGACCAGGCCGGGCTTCAAGCTGTAAAGCACCAGCGCCCCGACCGCATAGGTGAATTCGCTGTCCTTGACGGCAAAGCCCTTCTCGACCGCCCGCTTGGGCCGCGCCTGATCGGCGGCGAGAAACACCTCATAGGGCGCGCCTTGGCTAACCTGGGTGTAGAGCGAACCGGTCGAGCCGAAGCTTAGCGTGACGGTGTCGCCGGTCTTTTTCTCGAAGGCGGCGGCGATCTTCTTCGCCGGCTCGGTGAAGTTCGCAGCGACGGCGACGACCGTCGAAGCCGCAGAGGCGGGGTCGGCGAAAACCAGCATCAGCGCCGCAGCGGCGAGGGAAATGAAGCGCGACATAGATCCTCCGATATGTTTTGCAGGACATATCGTTCAACAGAAAACGACGACCCTGTCACGCTAATTTTCATCGCCGCCGCCCTCTTTGCGGCTCGTGGGGTCGCAAAGAAGGCGGCGGAGCGCCTCGACATGGGCGCGCACCGCCGCCTCGGCCAGGCTCTCGCTCGCCCGGTAAGCGGTCAGAACCGTGCGGCCGGTCTCGGTGAGTTTCGCCCCGCCGCCGCTGGAGCCGCCACGCGCCGCGCTGACCAGCGGTTCGCGAAAGGCTCGGTTCATCTCGTCGACGAGCAGCCAGGCGCGCTTGTAGCTCATCTTCATCCGCCGTCCTGCCGCGGCAAGCGACCCGGTCTCCTCGATCGCAGCCAGCAGCCTTGCCTTGCCCGGGCCGATGCTCAGCCGGTCGTCGAGGCGCAATCTGAGATGCGCAATGGCCGCCTGCTCGCTCGTCACGGGCGCCGCCGGGCCAGGGCAGCGTCGATCTCGGCGGCCCGCGGCATCGCCGTTTGGGCGCCGAGCTTCTGGCAGGCCAGCGAGGCGGCGGCGACAGCCCGGCGGGCGGCCTCGAGAACGCTGTCCCCTGCGGCAAAGGCGCTGGCAAAGACCCCGACGAAGGTGTCGCCGGCGCCGGTGGTGTCGACCACGTCGACGGTGAGGGCGGCGAGCCGCGTCACCGGGCCGGCGGCGCCAGCGGCGTCGGCGACCAGCACGCCATCGCCGCCGCAAGTGGCAATCACGGTGATGGCGGACCGGGCGGCGAGCGCCGCTGCCATGGTCTCGGGCGCGTCTTGGCCGACTTGGCCGACTTGGGTGAGGCGGGCGGCGGCGGCGAGCTCGGTCTCGTTGACGACGAGGACGTCGCTGGTGGCGAGAAGGGCGGCGAGATCCTCAGTGCGGAGATCGGCGGGGACTGGCGCGAGATTGACGACGACGCGCCCGCCCGCCGCCTTGGCGCGCCGGGCGGCGGCAAGACTTTCGGCCAGCGGAATTTCCATCTGCAGGACGAGGACGGTCTCGGCGTGCCAGCTGCTTGCATCGATCGCCGCGGCCCGGGCATCGCTATTTGCGCCGCTGGCGACGGTGATGGCGTTTTCGCCCCTGGCGTCGATGGTGATGAAGGCGCAGCCCGTTCGCTCGCCGCCGAGGCGAAGATGCGTCGTATCGATCCTTTCGGCTTCGAGTGCGCCTCTGGCGGCGCGGCCGAGATCGTCATCGCCGACCGCGCCGGCAAAGGCGACCTTGCCCCGGCCGCCGGAGCGCGCCGCGGCGACGGCCTGATTGGCGCCCTTGCCGCCGAAAAGCTGCTCGTAGCGGGCCGACAGCACCGTTTCGCCCGGCCGCGGGATCGCTGCGACCCGGCAGACGAGATCGATGTTGACCGATCCGAACACGAAGACGGTGGGGCCGGAGAGGGCAGAATTCGACATGGCGCGGCGAGCGTCCTTCCTCAAGTCGTGTGATTCTATCCTTGTCGCGCATTCTCGGGATCTGCTCAAGCGCTGCCGCGCAAGCCTCGCGCATGGCGTAACGTATTCTATGGGGGGCGTAAATTTGTTGGTCAAAGCTTGAATGAAGACTTGGATATGCTTCAATTTCCAGCGGTGAATCATTAAGAAAAGCGCGTGAAGATTGTAAAATAAGCTAAAATTATCGAGATCCGGCGGAGATTTTCGTCGTGCAGGGATCGCACGTCACTTCGCCGATAAAGAATTGATTAGGAGCTTCAGGCTATTTTCCAACGTAACGCTGGCGTAGAGGCCGACAAGGCACCGAGATCGGTTCATGCATCGACGGAAGATGACGACATTCTCGAAGTGGGTAGTGCCGTTGGGGATTTCTCCCCTGACGCTGCGGGGGATGGATTGGCTCATGCGGTCTGCCGTCGCCGATCATGGCACCGATCGTACCGGCAGCGTTGGGCGAGGGAGAGATAAGGCCGAGGGGGCCGCCATGCCTCCCACTCGCCGCAGCATGCCGCCCGTAGCCGGACGGTCCATTGCAATGCCGCCGCCCTCAACGGGGGGGAGCGGACGACTGGATTGTCAGGACGCGAACAGCGATTTCGGCCGGTCCGACCCCGGCGATCCACAACGACGTTTTCATTGAAGGCAGGGAGAGGTCCTGATGCCCCGAAAGTCAAATAAGGCCACTTCGGTTGAGGGGACGATCTTCGCCCTGCCGCAGGTGCTGGATCTCAAAGCAGCGACGCCGCTAACGGAAAAGCTGATGGCGTTGAGGGGGCAGGACTTGGTCATCGACGCCTCGAAGGTCGAGCGACTCGGTACGCAGTGCGTGCAAATCCTGATCTCGGCTGCCGCGACCTGGAAGGACGAAATGGCGGCCTTCACCATCGCCGAACCGTCCGATGCATTCACCTCCGGTCTCCAAGTTCTGGGCCTGACGCCGCAGGCCATTATCGAAAAGGAAGTTGCGCAATGAGCCGCACGATTCTTACCATCGACGATTCGCGCACCATGCGCGAGATGTTGAAAGTCACGCTGGCCTCGTCCGGCTTCACCGTCGTCCAGGCGGAAGATGGCCAGCATGGCATCGAGGTGCTCGCCAGCATGGCCAGCGAGCCGGATGTCATCATCACCGACATCAACATGCCGCGCAAAGACGGTTTCCAGTTCATCGAGGAAGTGCGTGCCGACAGCAGCCGCCGCGCCATTCCGATCCTGGTGCTGACCACCGAGAGCGACGCCGAGAAGAAGCAGCGCGCCCGTCTGGCCGGCGCGACCGGCTGGATCGTCAAGCCGTTCGATCCGACCAAACTCGTCGACGCGATCAACCGCGTCGCCGCCTAAGGCGCGACTGCGGGCAGCGCGTAGGGGACCAGGCAAAACCGGCGTCGTACTGCCGGCGCGAAGGTTGAAAGAGACAGATCATGGACGCAATGGCCGAAATCCGGCAAACCTTCTTCGAGGAGTGTGCCGAACAGCTCGCCGACCTCGAAGCGGGCCTTCTGGCGATCGAGAATGGCGAAGCGGACTCCGACACCGTCAATGCCGTCTTCCGCGCCGTGCATTCGATCAAGGGCGGCGCCGGCGCGTTCTGCCTTGATGATCTCGTCCATTTCGCCCACGTCTTCGAGACCACCCTCGACGAGATGCGCTCCGGCCGGCTCGACTCGTCGGAAAAGGTCATCAAGATCATGCTGCGCTCGGCCGACGCCTTGGCCGACCTCGTCACCGTCGCCCGCGACGGCGGCACGGCGGACGCGGCGCGCAATGCCAGCCTGATCGACGAATTGAAGGGCCTCGTCGCCCTTGCCAAGGGCGAGGAGCCGCCGGCTCCGACGGCCGCTGGCGGCGGCACGAGCGAGGCCAGCGACGGGCCGGTCTATGACGACGGCATGGGCGATCTCGATTTCACCCCGGTCGCGGTCGACCTCAGCGAGCTAATGGGCGATGGCGGCGACAACACCTTCCGCATCGTCTTCAAGCCGATGCCGCGCATGTATGCCAAGGCCAACGAGGCCACTCGCGTGCTGCGCGATCTCTACGCCCTCGGCGAGGCCAAGGTGATCTGCAACACCGCCGAGGTTCCGCTGATGCAGAACCTCGATCCGGAAGGCGCCTATCTCACCTTTACCATCGAGCTATCGACGGCCGAGCCAGAGGAGAAGGTCCGCGAGGTTTTCGAATTTGTCGAATTCGACTGCGAGCTTTCGATCGAGGCGATTGAGAGCGAGGAGGATGACGATTTCGGCGCCGACGATCCGGACATTGCCGACATCTTGAACCGGATCAAGGCGACCTCCGACGACGAAGAGGAATCCGCGGCTGACGAGCCTGCCGTCGCGGCCGAAGAGGATGAGCCCGAACCCGCACCGAAGGCGGCGGCACCGGCGCCGAAGGCGGCCGCTCCCGAGCCGGTTAAGCCGGAGCCCGCCAAGCCGGCGGCCGCGAGCGCACCGGCGAAGGGGGAGGCGGGCGGCGACGCCAAGGGCGCGACGGCCGGCGCCGGCGCCGCTCAGACGATCCGCGTCGATCTCGAACGCGTCGACCGCCTGATCGACCTCGTCGGCGAGTTGGTGATCCACCAGGTGATGCTGTCCCAGCGCGCCTATCAGGCGGGCCTGGCTCGGGCCTCGGACGTCGCCGTCGGTTTCGACGAACTGGAGCAGCTGACCCGCGAGATCCAGGACAGCGTCATGGCGATCCGTGCGCAGCCGGTGAAGTCGGTGTTCCAGCGTCTGCCTCGCTTGGTGCGCGAAGTCGCGGACATTTCCGGCAAGCAGGTCAAGCTGGTCACCGAGGGTGAATGGACCGAAGTCGACAAGACGGTCATCGAACGTCTGGCCGACCCGCTCACCCACATGATCCGCAACGCCATCGATCACGGCCTCGAAAAGCCGGAAGACCGGATCGCCGCCGGCAAGCCGGAAGAGGGCACAGTGCGCGTCGCGGCGATGCATCGGTCTGGCCGCATCGTTATCGAAATCTCGGACGATGGCGGCGGTATCAACCGCAGGCGTGTCAAGGAAATCGCCGCCAACAAGGGGCTTATTCCGGCGGACGCCAACCTGTCCGACGAAGAGATCGACAACCTGATCTTCCTGCCCGGCTTCTCCACGGCGGACAAGATCTCGTCGCTCTCGGGGCGCGGCGTCGGCATGGACGTCGTCAAGCGTTCGATCCAGGCGCTCGGCGGTCGCGTTTCGATCGCGTCGAAGCCCGGCAAAGGCTCGACATTCACCATGAGCCTGCCGCTGACCCTTGCGGTTCTCGACGGGATGATCGTCTCGGTCGGCGAACAGACGATCGTCGTGCCGCTGACGGCGATTATCGAGACGCTGCAGCCGAAGGCCAGTGAGGTGAAGAGCTTCGGCGGCGATGCCAGACTGGTGCAGGTGCGCGACACGTTCCTGCCGCTGGTCGATGTCGCTCGCGAACTCGGCTACGCCTATGAGCCGGCCAGCGCCACCGGTGGTGTTGCCATTCTGGTCGAAGCCGAGAACGGTGCTCGCTCGGCGCTCCTCGTCGACGCGATCCAGGGGCAGCGCCAGGTGGTCATCAAGAGTCTTGAGGCCAATTACGGCCGGGTGCCCGGGATCGCCGCCGCGACGATCCTCGGTGACGGTCGCGTCGCTCTCATTCTCGACGTCGACGCCGTTGTGGCAACGTCTCGGGTCGAGGGCAACTTCTTCAACGGCAGCATGAAGCACGCAGCGGAGTGAGCAGAATGACGACGCTTTCGCTACCCCAGAACGACAACCACACCGAACACGGTTCAGCGCGTGAACTCATCGCGTTCTGCATCGGCGAGCAGGAGTTCTGCGTCGACATCATGTCGGTGCGCGAAATCCGGGGCTGGACGCAGGCGACGCCATTGCCGCATGCGCCCTCCTATGTGAATGGTGTCATCAACCTGCGCGGTGCGGTCCTGCCGATCGTCGATCTGGCGGCCCGCCTCGGCTTCCCCCGAACGGTGCCGACCGCGCGTAGCGTCATCATCGTCGTCCGCGTGGAGCAGCAGCTGTTCGGTCTGCTCGTCGATGCGGTGTCCGATATCCTGACAATCACCGACGAGATCCTACAGCCGACGCCGGATCTGGCCTCCGACCTCGCCAAGACTTTCGTTCGTGGGGTCATGGCGATCGAGGGGCGGATGATCTCATTGATCGCGACGGACAATGTGCTGCCGCAATTTCAGGCGGTGGCCTGATTTCGACATGCGTGGGCGGCGAGGTCGATCACATGGCGCCCTATGACTTCATCGCCGGCAAAGGTCGGCTGCGACCGAGGAGTATCAGGCGGTGACAGCGACGCGCGAGTCCCCGATGCGGACGTCCAAGCAGACGGGCAACGCCTCGTTGGGCAATGGCGAATTTTTGATGACCGAGAAGGATTTCTCGACCATCGCCAAGTTGCTCTACGAGGATGCGGGGATCTTCCTGGCCGAGACCAAGGCGACGTTTGTCTATTCGCGCCTGTCAAAGCGCCTGCGTGCGCTCGGCCTGCAGAGCTTCAAGGACTATTGTACCCTCGTCCAGGGTCGCGAAGGCTCCAGCGAGCGGATGACCATGTTGGCGTCGTTGACCACCAACGTCACCCACTTCTTCCGCGAGAAGCATCATTTCGACTATCTTCGCCAGACGCTGTTGCCGCCGCTTCTGAACGACGCCAAGCGCGGCGGGCGTGTGCGGATCTGGTCGGCCGGCTGCTCGATCGGTCACGAGCCCTATTCGATCGCCATGACGATCTTGTCGATGATGGGCAATGCCGCCGATTATGATGTGCGGATTCTGGCCAGCGATATTGATCCCAATGTCGTCGCGACCGGCCGGGCGGGCGTCTACGGCGCGAGCGCCCTGGAGAGCGTGTCGACGGATCTGCGCCGCAAGTGGTTCCGGCCGAGCGCTGCCGATTCCGGTGCAGCTGGGCAGGGAGCAACGGAAATGATGTTCGAGGTGACCGATCCGATGCGCGACATCGTCGCTTTCCGGGAGCTTAACCTCAATGGCGAGTGGCCGATGCGCGGCCAGTTCGACGCGATTTTCTGCCGCAACGTGACGATCTATTTCGACCAGCCGACCCGCGAGCGGGTGTGGAAGCGGTTCGTCGATCGGTTGCTGCCGGGGGGAACCTTGTTCATCGGCCATTCGGAAAGGGTCACCGGACCGGCGCTGCAGTCGGTCGAATTCCAGGGCAACACGTCTTACAAAAAGGTTCGTTGATCGGCCGCTGCTGGCGCTGGCCATGAGGATCGCAGATCTCTGCCAGCGCGGATCCGAGCTTTGCCCGAACCGATTTCCATTTTTGAGAAAAGCCGCAGCAGAGCAAGCCGGTGGCTTGGAATTGACAAGGGAGATTCACGCCAATGTGCGCTGCGAGCGTTCTTGTCGTCGACGATTCACCAACGATGCGGGCCTTGATCCGCCATGCTCTCAAGCGCGATCCGGAGATTGTCGTCGTTGGCGAAGCGTCCAATCCCTACGAAGCACGTGACAAGATGAAGGAGCTCGATCCCGACGTCGTGACCCTCGACGTCGAGATGCCGAATATGAACGGGATCGAGTTTTTGAAGAAGATCATGACCCTGCGGCCGACGCCGGTGATTATGGTCTCGAACTTCACCGCGCCGGGGGCGGCGACGACGCTTGCTGCGCTGGAGATTGGTGCCTTCGACTGCATCGCCAAGCCGAGCGCGCAGCAGGGCATGTTCGAGTCGCTGCCGAATCTGGTCAAGGAAGCGGCCATGGCTAAGCGCGGCATGGTCCGGCGCCGGACCGGTGCGGCTGTCGCGCGGGTCGCCGCCGAGCCGGCGCGGATGCGGAAGGCAGGCTGGGCCGATCTGATTGCGATCGGCTCCTCGACCGGCGGCGTCGAAGCGCTGATGCAAGTGTTATCGGAATTTCCGGCTGATTGCCCGCCGACGGTGATCGTTCAGCATCTGCCGGCCGCCTTCACCGGCTCCTTTGCGGCAAGGCTTGATCGAGCTTCGCACGCTAAGGTTGTTGAGGCTGGCGGCGGCGAGACGCTGAGGCGGGGGCACGTCTATGTCGCTCCCGGCGGCGCTCGCCACATGATCGTCAAGCCGGGCGCGCAGCCGATCATCGACCTCTATGAGGGGGAGACGGTCTCCGGCCACCGGCCGTCGGTCGATGTGCTGTTCTCGTCGGTCGCCAAGAATTTCAAGGGCTCGACATGCGGCGTCATTCTGACCGGCATGGGACGGGACGGGGCCCAGGGGCTGTTGGAAATGCGTCGGGCCGGCGGCCAGACGTTTGGTCAGGATGAGGAGACCTCCCTCGTCTATGGCATGCCACGGGTGGCATATGAGATCGGGGCAGTGGAACGTCAGTTGCCGCTGGGACGGGTTGCGAAGAAATTGTTCAGTGGGGCGTAGTAAGCCACTAGTAAACAACGAATTTTTGAGCGGATGAGAGACTTCGTTCATGAAATTCGGGTCTACTGGTCCCCAGAAGGAAGCACGTCATGAGCATCAAAGATCAACTGAAAGTCCTGATCGTTGACGATCATAGAACTAGTCGGATGCTGATTCGCGACGCACTGGAGCAGCTCGGCATCAAGCAGATCGTGTTCGCTTGCGACGGTGAGGAAGCCTTGAAGGCGATGATGCAGACCCCGTGTCACATCATCATCTCCGACTTCAACATGCCGAAGCTTGACGGGATCCAGCTCCTCAAGGCAATTCGGTCGTACAAAAAGACGCAGCGCACGCCCTTCATCATTCTCACGAGCAAGGGCGACCGCGAGCTCGTGATGAAGGCGGCGCAGCTCGGGGTCAACAACTTCTTGGCGAAGCCGATCACCGTTCCGGTGCTGAAAAAGACTATCGAAGCGGTGGTGGGGCGTCTGCAATGATTTCCGCTAGCCGGCCCAATCGGATCCACATCATGCAGGGCGAAGCCAAGATAGCCCGCGGGGAAGAGACCGTTCTGACGACGCTTCTTGGCTCCTGCGTTGCGGCCTGCATCCGCGACCCTGAGGCTGGCATCGGCGGCATGAACCACTTCCTGCTTCCCGGCAGCGGCGGAGCCGATGCCGGGCGCACGGAAAGCTTCGGGCTTTATCTGATGGAGCTTCTCGTCAACGAATTGATGAAGAAGGGTGCGCGCCGCAACCATCTGGAAGCCAAGCTGTTCGGCGGCGCTCGCACGGTCGACGGCCTGTCCGACGTCGGGGCGAAGAACGCGGCGTTTGCCGAGCGCTTCCTGCAGATGGAAAACATTCGTCATCTGGGTGGATCGCTCGGCGGCACGAGGGGCCGGCGCATCGAGTACTGGCCCCATTCGGGCCGCGCCCGTCAGATCTTCTTTGAAGAGACGGCGATGCCGAAGATTCCGGTGGCACCTCCGGTGCGTCCGCCGCAATCGGTCGGCGATGTCGATCTATTCTGATCGGCCCTGGCATGCGACAGCCGCTTGGTCTGTCGCGAGCCGCGACCTTCGCAAAGTTGATAGATCGGATGAATCGAGCTCGACCATGACGACCCTTCCCCTCACCAGCCTTCTGCAAATCCTCGCCGAAGAACTGCGGGATCTCGCTACCACCTCCGAGGAGATGCACGAACTCGTCTGTCATGACCATCTGGGGCGCGATCCGAATTACATCCGGGCCGTTCAGAAGATCGACCACACGACGCAGATGCTCGAAAATTTGTCGCATTTCGTCCTCGCGGTCGGCCGCGAAACGGACGAGGACTGGCAGATTACCATCGGCGAAGCGCTGGACGGGATTCGGCTGGGCGACCTCAAACGTCGCTTGCATCGCAACGAGCCCGTCGCTGAGCCCGTCAATGACGACGGTGATCTGGAACTGTTCGGCTGATCGAGGACGCGGGCAAAACGCGGGCCGCGCTGATGCCACTCCGCGCTGCCTGCGTGCTTTGCGTCGTGAAACGGGAAAACGCGCTTATTTCAAAGCAATTTGAGACGTAAAAGTCGGCCTTTGCTTCGGCTGAGCGTGCTCGAACGCCGCGTCGGAATCGGCGATCAGACCGCAGGCGGTGGTGATTGAAAAATCGCCGCCGCCTTTGCCGGTTCGAGCGACCGCGTCAGCGGTCGGGATCATTCGGCGGCTTCGCAGTCGCGGATGTCGGCGATCCTCGACGTCATGCCCGACGCCCCCGTCTTTTCGACGCGGCGCAGCCTGTCCTCCTCGGCTTGCATATAGCCGCGGGTGATCGGCAGCGTGTCGAGGCTCTTGGTGAACTGCAGCTGGAAGACCACCAGATCCTGCCAGCGGAACGCCGATTCCGATGCCGCGAGATAGAACTCCCACATCCGGCAGAAACGCTCGTCGTAGAGCGCCTTGGCCTCTTCACGATGGGCGCGGAAGCGTTCGCGCCAGTGCTTGATCGTTTCGGCGTAATGGATGCGCAGGATCTCGACGTCGTTGACGATCAGGCCGCTGCGCTGAGCCGCCGCCATCACTTCCGACAAGGCCGGAATATAGCCGCCGGGGAAGATGTATTTCTGGATGAAGGCGTTGGTGTTGCCGGGGGGATCGTAGCGGCCGATCGTATGCAGCAGCATCACGCCGTCGTTCTTCAGCGCCTTGGCGCAGTGGGAGAAGAATTGGTCATAATAGCCGATGCCGACATGCTCGAACATGCCGACCGACACGATACGGTCGAAGCGTTCCTTGGTGTCGCGATAGTCCTGCAGGCGGAACTCTGCCTTATCGGCGAGTCCGGCGTCGGCGGCGCGCTGCTTGGCGATCGTGAGCTGCTCGTCGGAGAGTGTCACCCCGATGACGTCGGCATCGAGGTGACCGGCGAGATAAAGGCCCATGCCGCCCCAGCCGCATCCGATGTCGAGGGTTTTCAGCTTCTCCCTGTCGAACCGCAGTTTGGCCGCGATGTGCCGCTTTTTGGCGAGCTGGGCCTCTTCGAGCGTCACATCCGGGCGTTCGAAATAGGCGCAGGAATATTGCCGGTCCTCGTCGAGAAACAGGTCGTAAAGTGCGCCGGATAGGTCGTAGTGGCGTTGGACGTTGGAGCGGGCCCGCTTCAGCGTGTTGTTCTGGATGATGTAACGGGCGGCGTAGCGCACCCGCTCGATCGCCCGCATCCAGGCTCGGCTCGTGGCGTAGTTGCCGGCGTTCTGGAAAACCAAGGCCAGCACGTCGTAGATGCTGCCTTCGACGACGTTGGCGTCGCCGTTCATGTAGACTTCGCCGAATTTCAGGCTCGGATTCAACGCCACCGCCCGTTCCGCCGCCTTGGTCCTGAAGTGGACCGTCACCGGCGTGCCGGTGCCGTCGCCCCAGTTGTGGGCGTTGCCGTCCGCATCGATGACGGTGAAGTCGCCGAATTGGATCAATTGATCGAGATAGTATTTCAAAATGCGATTCATTGCGCCGATCTCCTGGCATAAGCCGTTGGCGTATCGAACGCTCGTCTCGACGGTAGCTCGTTTTTTGAGTCCCCGTTTCATTCGCAATCGAGAACGTTGGTGATCATATGAGACGACGAGCCGGGCGGTTTGGCCTCGACCCGTCGCTCGCTTCGATCCCAACCGTCCCGAACGCGATGCGTCGAGAAAATCTTCCGATACCCCAGAGACCGCGGCGGCATACGATAGCCGCCGGGTACTCGTTGCTCATTCAACTGTGCAAATTGAATCCTAAGAGCTTCAGAGCATAAGAAAAGGGGCCCATTTGCATGGCGCCCTTAATTTCGACACCGAAATGGCACTTGCCGGCTATTTTCAGGCGGCGGTTTCGTCGGTTTCGTCCGCGGCGGCCTCATCCGCGTCCGCTTCATCGCCCTCGAGGTCTTCCTCGTCAGCCTGAGCATAGTCGGGTTCGTCGGTGCCGTAGATCGCATCGGCCGAGCTCAGATCTTCGCCGCGCGACTGGCGCTCGGCCTCGTCGGGCGAACGGGCGATGTTGAGCTGGATCTCGACGACGACCTCCGGATGGAGGCTGATCGAGACGCTGTGCAGGCCGATGGTCTTGATCGGTTGGTTCAGTTCGACCTGGTTGCGGCCGACCTTGTAGCCCTCATTGGCCAGAATCTCGGCGATGTCGCGGGTCGATACCGAACCGTAGAGCTGGCCGGTTTCGCCAGCCGAGCGCACGACGATGAAGGCGCGGCCGTTCAGCGTCTCGGCGACGCCGCTGGCTTCGGCCTTGCGCTCTTCGTTGCGCTGGATCAACTGGGCCTTCTGGGCTTCGAAACGGGTGCGGTTGGCGTCGTTGGCGCGAAGCGCGCGGCCCGTCGGCAGGAGATAGTTGCGGGCATAGCCGTCGCGAACCCTCACGGTTTCGCCCATCTGGCCGAGCTTGGCGATGCGTTCAAGAAGAATGACTTCCATGGCTTTTAGTCCTTTTGCTTGCGGTTTTTCAATTCAAAGGTCTCGACGGCCGGATCAGGCCGGGGGAGAAGGGCGCATCCGCTGCAGCGTGTCGTAGATGCCGAAGGCGGTGAAGACGATGAGCGGAAAGGAGAGGATGACGATCGCCGCATAGGCGACAAAAAGCAGCAGGCCGCGATTGGACCGCCCGCGGGTGCGGGCATGCAGCCGGGCGAGACCAACCAGCGTGAACGCCATGCCGAAGGCACCGCAGACGACGAGCGCGACGAGTTCGACTGTGCCGCCGACGAAGCTCGCCGCGAGCGCGCCGGCAAACAGCACGAGCGCCACCGGTGGCAGATGCACCGCCGTCGGCAGGTCGTCGCGCGGGCGCTGCAGGCGGTCGGAAATCCGGGTAATCCAAGCGGCGAGATAAAGGCCGACGGCGAGGGTCAGGGTTAGCACTGCCGGCTGCACCAATGGCACCAGCGACAAAAGCAGGCCGGCGACGGCATCAAGTTCCAGCCCGCTGATCTGGCTGCTACTGTCGCCCTGGCGCAACGCCGCGACGATCTCGGGTTTCAGCGCCGCGATGTCGTAGCCGAAATACCAGCCGAGACCGAGGCAGGCGAGGGTGGCCATCAGCGCGATGGCGAAGAGAATATGCTCGACCGGGAACCAGATCAGCGTCGGCTGTGTGTTGCCGGCCCTCGACGGGAAAGGCCGTGAAGCGGCCGCCTCCAGCTCCGGAGCCGGCTTGGCGAGACCGGCGAGATGGCCGGCGATCGCCGCCGGCAGGGCGATGGCGGCGAACATCAAGATGCCGCCGGAGACGGCGCCGGAAATCGCGCCGACGACAACCGCGGCGATCACGGCGGCAAGGCCGCCGGCAAGGCTACCCCAGCCGAGGCTGGCGATGAAGATCGGGATCGGGGCGGCGAGCGCCAAGGTGACGGCGGAACCCGACTGCAGCACGACACCGGCAAACAGCAGGGCGCTCGCTGCGCCCGCTGCTATGGCTATGAGGAGCTTGGAAGGGGTCATCGTCCGGTCGCTGTCCTGCAAATTCGCAGTTAGAGGCAAATCGCCCCAACTCGGCAGGCCGGTCTTTCAAAAAAGCGCCGGCGGCCGTTTGGTCATAGCGGCAAGCCGCGCCGAAGATTTGGTCCGGGCGCGACGTGCCAGAGGCAGGGGAGAGCGCCGGCCTTGCCGGACATCTCTCTTATCGGGATCCGGCCTAAAACCGGCTCGCCCTTACTTGATCACGTAAGGCAGAAGGCCGAGGAAACGGGCGCGCTTGATGGCGCGAGCCAGCGCACGTTGGTTCTTCTGCGACACCGCCGTGATGCGCGACGGCACGATTTTACCGCGCTCCGAGATGTAGCGCTGCAACAGGCGAATGTCCTTGTAGTCGATCTTCGGCGAATCAGAGCCGGAGAACGGATCGGACTTGCGGCGGCGGTGGAACGGGCGCCGGGTGGGAAGCTGTGCGATATCGACCATGAAACCTTACTCCGAATCCTGCTCGCGGGGACGGCGGGGACGATCATCGTCGCGATCGCGACGCGGGCCGCGATCGCCGCGATCGCCACGTTCGCCGCGCTCACCACGGTCGCCGCCGCGACGCGGACGGTCGTCGCGCTTCTGCATCATCGCGGAGGCGCCGTCTTCGTGCTCCTCGACGCGGATGGTCATGTAGCGAAGAACATCCTCATTGAAGCGCATCAGACGCTCCAGCTCGTCGACGGCCTCGGAGGGGGCGTCGATATTGAGCAGGGTGTAATACGCCTTGCGGTTCTTCTTAATGCGGTATGCGAGGGTCTTCAGGCCCCAATTCTCGACCTTGACGATTTTGCCGCCATTGTTTTCGAGAATGCCCCGGAACGTCTCCACCAGCTGATCCACCTGCTGGTTCGAGATGTCCTGGCGCGAAAGAAATACGTGCTCGTAGAGAGCCATAAGCTTGACGCCTTTCCGTTTCGTCCGTGTTGAGCCCGATCCAGCGGCTAAGCCTCTGCGACTTCCCAAGGTGGCCGGACGGCCGGATCGGAAAGGCGGCATGGAGAGCGGTCGAGAGCGGAGACACGGGAAGCAGGCGACATTTTCGCGCCATGAAGCCGGCGAACCGGCAGCCTTCCGTTCAGCCCCCAGCTGAAACCGGGCTTTGACAGCGGGGCGGATAGCCTGTGTGACGAAAAAATGCAAGCCCGGTGACGGATTGCGGCATTGCCGGTGCCGCGTGACTTGCCGCGGCGACGCGAGGATGACGATCTCGACTTGGCGTGGTGCATTCACTCACAGGTCTCGATCGTGGTCCAGCATGCAAGCCTTCGCGGCGCGGCGCGAAGGCTTCGTCAACCGTTAAAGATTGACGCGCATCCGCAGCACCGATCATCTGGCGGTGGTTGGAATTCTGCGGCACAATCGCGGTCGGTGGAGGCGGATCGGAAAGAGACGGTTGTCCATGGCGCACCGAACGACAGCAGGTCTCGCGTCGATCGCCGATTGGGCCGGCGCCGTGTTCATGGCCGTGTCGTTGGCCCTTTGCGTGGTGCTTGCCGGGCCTGCGGACGGTGCGACCGAGGGGCTCGACGGGCTGATCGCCAATACCCTTGACGATCACGCCCTGGCGGCGGCCTTTGCCGGCAAGCATCTCGAAGGCGTCTACGCCGATGCCCGGCACTGGTCGGAGTCCTATACCTCGAATGGCACGCTGTCCTATCGCGACGCGCAGGGCGAATGGTCTGGCGATTGGAGCGTGCGCCGAGCGACGTTTTGCACCTTCTACCAAAGTGCGGCGTTGAATGGCGGCTGCTTCGTCGTCGCACAGCGGGGCGCCAATTGCTTCGACTTTTACACCGTTGGACCGCGCTTTGTGGCGATTGCCTCGGCGGACGATATTCGCGCCGGGCGCAACTGGACCGCGCGAGGCTGGTATGTTGGCGCCAAGCCGAGCTGCCCGAAATCCGGGCGCAACCTGGCTTAGAGCGCCCTTACGTCCTATCGGACGCAGAAAGGTCGCTCGAACCCTTGGAATCGACGCATCGTGCTTTGCCGAAAATCGATTCCGATTGTCTCGCCGATGCTTTAGGCCCTGCAGCGCCCGAATGCAGACCACCCGAGCGTCAGCGGCGGCCGGCCGGCCGTGACAGGCTGGCCGCCTTTGGCATTGTGTCTCTCGTCAGACCCGGCGCGGCTGCGGGGCGGGGCGCTCGTCCCGGTCACGCTCCAGAAACTTCTTGGCGACCCAGCCGACAAACAAAGCTTTCAAAATACTCCTGATCATCCTGATCTCCTCACGTCTTATCGTGATGCCATAACGCTTTGGGATGACGAAGGGTTGCGGTGGTTTTGATCGCCCGCTCTTCAATGGCAGAGGCGCGTCCTCGCCGGCATCGTGCGGGTGGCGCGGCGCTGCCGATTTCAACCCGCGCGGACCGCTTCGGCGATCGCTTTGCCGGCGGCGGCGCCTGAGGACCAGGCCCATTGGAAATTGTAGCCGCCGAGCCAGCCGGTGACGTCGACGGCTTCGCCGATGGCGTAAAGGCCGGGGATGCTTCGGGCCTCCATCGTCTTGGAGGACAAGGCCTCGGTGGCGATGCCGCCGGCGGTGACTTCGGCCTTGGCAAAACCTTCGGTGCCGGTTGGATGGAGGGTGAGGTCCGACAACATCGCCGCCGCGCGCTCGAGTTCGGCATGGGGCAGGTCGCCGAGCGGGGCGGCCAGGCCGATACGGGCGGCGAGGGCATCGGCGAGGCGGTTGGGAAGAAGCTCGGAAAGGGCGGCTTTGAGATGGGCGCGGGGCATGCGGCGCTTGGCCTCGATGAGGGCATCGCTGGCGGCGGCGCAGAGGCAGAGGCTGATCGGCTCGCCGGGCGACCAGTAGGAGGAGATCTGCAGGATCGCCGGGCCGGAGAGCCCCTTATGGGTGAACAGCGCCGCCTCGTTGAAGCGGGCCTGCCCAGCGCGCGCCTCGACCGGGCAGGCGACGCCTGCGATCTCATTGAAGAGGCGCTCTTCGCCGCCGAGCGTCAGCGGGACCAAAGCCGGGCGCGGTTTGATCACCGTCAGGCCGAACTGCGCGGCGATCGCATAGGCCCGGCCGGTGGCGCCCATTTTCGGGATCGACGGGCCGCCGGTGGCGATGACAAGGCGCGGGGCGGTGGCGCCGGCGACTTGAAACCGGCCGTCGCGATGGGCGATCTCCCCAATCGGCGTCGATAGACCGATGGTTACACCGCCGCGCCGGCATTCGTCGAGCAGCATTTGAACAATCTGCCGGGCCGATTCGTCGCAAAACAGCTGGCCGAGGGTCTTTTCGTGCCAGGCAATGCCGTGGCTCTCGACGAGGCTGAGAAAGTCCCACTGGGTGTAGCGGCTGAGGGCCGATTTCACGAAATGCGGGTTGTCCGAAAGATAGCAGTCCGGCGCGATGTTGAGATTGGTAAAGTTGCAGCGTCCGCCGCCGGAAATCAGGATCTTCTTGCCGGCTTCGCTTGCGTGGTCGAGGACAAGCACCTTGGCGCCGGCGTTCCCGGCCGCCGCAGCCGCCATCAGCCCGGCGCCGCCAGCGCCGAGGATGATTGCGTCGAACGTCTGGGGCGTTGGGCTCAAAACTTTTCGCTCGGGCTCGGCTTCGGGCGGGGCGGATCGATCGGGGCGCCGGTGCCATGGCGCTTTGCCCAAAAAGCAAGGGCTCGAAACCGTGGTGATTTCAAGCCCTTACCTTTTAAAACTGGCTCCCCGGGCCGGATTCGAACCAGCGACCGATCGATTAACAGTCGAGTGCTCTACCACTGAGCTACCGGGGAAGACGCCTTTGCGTTGGCGAGGCCTATAGCAAAGCCTTTCCCCTTTTGCCAAGCCTCGTGCACAAAAAACGTTTCGCCATCGAACCGGCTGATGACAACCGGTCGCCTGACAGCGTGGCGACACGGCGCCCGTCCATTGCAAGCCGGCACCGCGCGCCCCATTTGCGCGGCTCGAAACGGCGGGACACGGGAGCTGGCTACGGGAGCGGGGAATGAGGCAGGGATCAGATGAGGCGCCCCCGCGGGCCGAGGCCCTGGGCGAGAACGCGCCCCGGCCGGCGCGAGTCAAAATGTTCGGCCGCGATGTGCCGTTGCCCGGCTCGCGGCGCTGGCGGGTGGCGCTCGGCATTGCCCTGATCATCGGCGGCCTGCTGGGTTTTCTGCCGGTTCTCGGCTTCTGGATGATCCCGGTCGGTCTCATGGTGCTGTCGGTCGATTCGCCGGCGGTCCGGCGACGGCGGCGGCGCGCCGAGGTGACGCTGGTGCGCTGGTGGCGAACGCGCCGGGCGCGGCGCCAGAACACCGGGGTCGGCGGCGCAAAAGACGCAGGACGGTCTTGAAGGCTCGCCGATGGCGGATGCGCACCGGATCTGCGATCGGGATTGAGGGGGCACCCAAGACCTGACGCAGGTGATCTGTTCGTGGCCACGCGAAGTTGATAGTCTTTCCGCCTTCGATTGAAAATCTTCACGGTCTGTTTGCCAAGGGGCCAGTTTTTGAGCCGCGTCGACCTTTCCTAACGACCATTTCAACGGCATCGAAACCCTCCGCAACGAGAGTTTCTCCAAAGACCGTGACAGCCGCAACGTAAGTTCGGCGGAGGAGGCCAGACCCTTGGACGCCTGTGTTGGCCAGCAAGATCGCCCGATCTACGTGGATCTCGACGGCACGCTCATCAAAAGCGACCTGTTGTGGGAAAGCCTGTTCCTGACGGCGCGCCAGAAGCCGCTGGCACTGCTCGGGCTGCCGGGCTGGCTCGCCGCCGGCAAGGCGCGGCTGAAGGCCGAGCTCGCCAAGACGGCGGATCTCGATCCGGCGCTGCTTCCCTATCGCGCGGAGGTGATCGCCGCGCTCGAGGAGGCCAAGGCCAACGGCCGGCGGATCATCCTTGCCACCGGCGCGAACGAGCGGCTTGCCCGGGCGGTGGCTGATCACCTTGGCCTGTTCGACGAGGTGATGGCCTCCTGCGATGCGGTCAATCTGACGGCCCATCGCAAGCTGGAGCGGATCAGCGCCGATTGCGGCGCGGAGGGCTTCGACTATTACGGCAACTCCCATGAGGATGTCTGCCTGCTCGACGGCGCCGCCGAGGCGACGGTGGTCGCGCCTGACCGCACCGCGCGGCGCTGGCAACAGCGCGTCGGAGCCGAGCTGATCGAGGCCGGCGAGCGGCCGCACCGCGCGGCGCTGAAGGCGATGCGCCCGCATCAATGGGCCAAGAACGTCCTCGTCTTCGTGCCGTTGATCCTGAGTCACGAATTCTTGAACGTCTTGATGATCACCCAGGCGCTGCTGGCCTGTCTCGCCTTTTCCTTCGCCGCCTCGTCGGTCTACATCCTCAACGATCTGCTCGACCTGACCGCCGATCGCAAGCATAAGACCAAGCGCCATCGGCCTTTCGCCAGCGGCGCCTTGGCGATTCCCCAAGGGGTGGCGCTTGCCGCCGGGCTGCTCGGCACGGCGGCGCTGATCGGGCTGCTGCTGCCGGCGACCTTCCTCTTGGTGCTCGCCGGCTATCTCGTCGCCACCTCTGCCTATTCGCTGGTGATCAAGCGGATGCTGTTGATCGACGTGCTGACGCTCGCCGGCCTCTATACGACCCGGATCATCGCCGGGGTGGAGGCGACCAATGTCAGCGTGTCGTTCTGGCTGCTGGCTTTCTCGCTGTTCTTCTTCCTGTCACTGGCGCTGGTGAAGCGCTACACCGAGCTGATGGATTTCGGCATGGGCGCCGAGCGCTCCAAGACCGGGCGCGGCTATGTCGACGCCGATCTGGAAACGCTTTCCCAGGCCGGCATGGCCTCGGGCTTTGCGGCGGTGATGGTGCTGGCGCTTTACATCAACAGCCCGGCGGTCGCGGCGCATTACAAGACGCCTTGGCTGGTTTGGCCGCTCTGTCCGATCCTGCTCTACATCATCGTGCGGATCTGGGTGTTGGCCCGGCGCAATCAGATGCATGACGATCCGGTGGTGTTCATCCTGCAGGATTGGCGCAGCCAGATGATGATCGCGATCGGCGCGGTGATGTTCCTTTTGGCCGCCTATGCGTAAGGCGGGCGGTGAAGCGCATCAAAGCTGGGGCCGGCTGCGGCCGATCGAGCGCGCGGCAACGCCGGCCGCGGCGGCCAATTGGCGGGCGATGGCCGAACGCGGGGCAGCCGGCTATCTGCCCTTCGGCAACGGTCGGTCCTATGGCGACAGCTGCCACAACGACGCCGGCGTCCTGCTCGACGCCCGGCGGGCGATGGCGCCGAAAATCCTCGATTTTGATCCCGCGACCGGCTGTCTGACCGCCGAAGCCGGCGTGCTGCTTGCGGAAATCACCGAGGCGGTCGCGCCCTATGGCTGGTTCCTGCCGGTCACGCCCGGCACCCAGTTCGTCACCCTCGGCGGGGCGATCGCCAATGACGTCCACGGCAAGAACCATCATCTGCGCGGCACCTTCGGCCGCTGGGTGGAGGCGATCGAGCTGCAGCGCTCCGATCGCGGCCGCTTGACGCTGTCGGCTGAGGAAAACGCCGATCTCTTTGCCGCGACCATCGCCGGCATGGGGCTGACCGGTTTGATCTGCCAGGCGACGATCCGGCTGATCGCGGTGCCGTCGCTGTCGATCGTCGAGACCACCGCCCGCTTTGACCGGCTGGCGGACTATTTCGCCATCGCCGATGAGGCCGATGCGCATCATGAATACGCCGTCGCCTGGATCGACTCCCTGGCGAGCGGGCGGCAGCTTGGCCGCGGCCATCTCATCACCGGTGATCACGCGCCGAACGGCGAGCGCGGCGGGGCGCCTCGCGGCCGGCTGGCGAGCGTGCCCTTCACGCCGCCGATCAGCCCACTGACCGGGCCGTTTCTGAAGCTCTTCAACGAGGTCTATTTCCGCAAGATCAAGGCCGGCACCCACAGCCGCGTCGTGCCGTTTGCGGGCTTCTTCTATCCGCTCGATCGGATTGGCGCCTGGAACCGGCTCTATGGAGCGAAGGGTTTGCATCAGCACCAAAGCGTCATCCCGGCCGGCGATGCCGAAGCGGTGGTGCGGGCGTTGATCACCACGGCGCAACGCCATCGGCACGGCTCGTTCCTGACCGTCTTGAAGCGGTTCGGCGCGCTCGCAAGTCCGGGCCTCATGAGCTTTCCGCGACCCGGTTATACGCTGACCCTCGACTTTCCCCATCGCGGCGCGGCGACATTGGCCTTGCTCGGCGAGCTTGATCGGATCACCGTGGAAGCGGGCGGCGCGGTAAACCCCTACAAGGACGCGCGCATGTCGGCCGCGACCTTTGCGGCAGGTTTCCCGCAGTGGCGGAAGCTTGAGACGTTGCGCGATCCGGCGATGATGTCAGATTTCTGGCGTCGGACGGCGATGGCGATCCTGAATTCCTCGCAGGACTATCCGGGCGATGTCGAGAATGTGAATGCTCAACAAAGCCGTTCTTTTACCATGGCGAGTGGAATGCTTCCCAAACGTCGTGCAAGCTGACGCCATTTAACGCATCGCAGAGAGCGACCGGCTATCACTGATGGCAACGGGGCTGGCGCCATCGCGGATTGAACCTAAAGATCGGGCCGATGACCAAATACATACCGTTTATCTTGTTCACGGTGTTGACCAATGCTGCGGCGCAGATCATGCTGAAATACGGCATCATGCAGCTCGGTCCTTTGACCTTCGCGGGCGTCAATCCGATCGTGAAGATCCTGCAGGTCGTGTTCAGTCCCTGGGTGTTTATCGGGCTATTCACCTTCGTCATCTCGATGGCTTCGCATCTTTACGTCCTGTCGAAGGTGGATCTGTCTTTCGCCTATCCGTTTCTGTCGCTCGCCTATGTGGCGGTGGCGATATTTGCCTATTTTATCTTCCGCGAAGAGGTGAACGTGATGCGCATCATCGGCATCGCGCTGATTTGCGGCGGCACCTTCTTCATCGCCCAGAGCGGCGCTTCCGCTCGTGCGCATGACGGCGCCAAGCTGGACGCCGGCGTTGCCCAAAAGGAAGCGTCGGTTTCTACAACTCAAGAGATTTCACGATGAAACACGTTCTTTTCGGTGGTGACGGCTTCGTCGGTCGCCACCTTGCGCAAAAGCTCGTCGCCGACGGTGAAGAGGTGGTCGTCGTCGATATCGTCAAGAGCGACCTGCCGCATTACGGCCAGGCCCGCTTTATCGCCTGTGACGTCACCGACAAGGCCGCCGTCGCGGCCGTGCCGATCGCGCCGGACGACATGGTCTACAATCTGTCGGCCAAGATGCTGTCGCCGATCCAGGTGCGGGCAAAGCGCCGCGACTTCTTCTACCCGGTCAACTATTTCGGCACCGAAAACATCATCCATGCGATGGACGATGCCGGGGCGCGGACTCTCGTCCACTTCACCACCGACATGATCTACGGCCACACGGTAACTCACCCGATGACCGAAGAGCATCCGGTCGCGCCGCTCGGCGAATACGGTCAGTCGAAGCTCGACACCGAGGTTTTGGCTGCCACCTGGCGGGACCGGGGCATGAAGATTGCACTGTTTCGCCCGCGCCTGATCATCGGCCCGGGGCGGCTCGGCATCCTGGAGAAGCTGTTCAAGCTGATCGACAACAATCTGCCGGTTCCGATGATCGGCTCGGGCAAGAATCCCTATCAGTTCATCTCGGTCTTCGACTGCGCCGAGGCGGCGCGCTTGGCCTGGAAGGCCGGGGTTCCGAACGAGGCTTATAATCTCGGCTCGCTCAATCCTCCGCCGGTCAAAAAGCTGCTCGGCGACCTCATCCGCCACGCCGGCTCGAAGTCGATCCTGGTGCCGACACCCGGCTTTGCGGTGAAGCGCACGCTCGATCTGCTCGACCGGCTCAATATGCCGCTGATGGACCCCGAACAGTATCTGATCGCCGACGAGATGTGTGTCCTCGACGTGTCCAAAGGCGAGCGCCAGCTCGGCTGGGTGCCGCAGTATCGCGACGAGGACATGCTGATCGCAGCCTATAACGAATATCGCAACAAGCTGTCCGGCAAGGCCGGTCCCGTCTCGCATCATCCCCAGCCGGCTGAGTGAAGGAGATGACCATGCTCGACCGCCCCTCCTTCGTTGCCGCCGATCCGACTCCCTCGCGCCGTGGCTCCGCCAAGCCGGCGCTCTTGTCCGTCGATGACGCCAAGGCGATGTCGGTGGAGACCATGGCCGATCTCTTCAAGGATCACATCAATCCCGGCCAGTTCCACTTCATGAAGCTGCTCGGCTTCCACAAGGTGAAGATCGAGCGCGCCGAGGGCATGTATTACACCGACCAGACCGGCCGGAGGATCCTCGATTTCTTTGGCGGCTTCGGCTCGCTCGCCCACGGCCACAACCATCCGCGGGTGCTGGCGGCGCGGGAGCGATTCCAGGAAGAGAGACGGCACGAGATCGCGATCGCCTTTCTCTCGCAATATGCCGCCGCGCTCGCCAAGAATCTGGCGGCATGCTCGCCGGGCGCGCTCGACATGGTGTTTTTGGGTTCGACCGGTTCGGAAGCGATGGAAGCGGCGATCAAGGTCGCCGAGCGCGCTTCGGGACGGAAGGCGTGTAAGATCGTCCATGCCGAGAACTCGTTCCACGGCAAGTCGAAGGGCGTTCTGTCGCTGACGGATTCACCGCTTTATCAAGGCGACTTCCAGCTTGTCGGCAATCGCTACAAGGTGCCGTTCGGCGATCTCGAGGCGCTGAAGCGGGTGATCGAGAACGACAGCGACGTCGGCGTCGTGGTGCTGGAGACGGTGCAGGGCGGCGGCGGCATCATCGGCGCGCCGACGGCCTACTGGCAGGGCTTGCGCGCGCTTTGCGACCGCCACAACGTGTTGTGGGTCGCCGACGAGGTGCAGTGCGGCTACGGGCGCACCGGCAAGTTCTACGCCTTCGAGCATCACGGCGTGGTGCCCGACGTCACCGCTCTCGCCAAATCGCTCGGCGCCGGCAAGGCGGCGGTCGGCGCGATGATCGCCACGCGCGATGTTTATATGAAGGCCTATGGCACGCCGAAGACGGCGATGATCCACGCCCAGGCGACCTTCGGCGGCATCGGCGAGGCCTGCGTGACGGCGATCGAGGGCCTGAACGTTCTCTATGATGAGGATCTGATCGGCAATTCGGCCGAGACGGGGGCCTATCTGTTGGCGCGGCTGCAGGCGATCCAGGCGAAATATCCGCAGATCATCAAGGAGGTGCGGGGGCAGGGGCTGATGATCGGGCTGGAGTTCCAGGATTTTTCCCGCACCTTGCCGCTGGCGCTGCGGCCGATGGTGGCGGTCCTCGACGACAAGCTGAAGGGCTCGTTGTCGGGCTTTATCGGCGCGCTGCTTTTGAAGGACTACAACGTTCTCGTCGCCTTCACCGAGTATAATCGCAACGTCATTCGCCTCGAGCCGCCGCTGATCTGTGGCGAGAGCCATGTCGACGAGTTTTGCGACGCACTCGACGCGCTGCTGGCGCGCGGTATCGTGTCGATCGTCAAGGATTTCGTCAAATCACAGCTCGGCTGATCGGCTTGATCGGCTGACCGCCGCCCCTGGGTTAAGGGTGGATGCGTCAGTCGTTGGCGCCTGGCGCACCGATCTCGTCCGCATCGAGTGCGGCGAGATTGGTCTGGAGGCGGATCAGATAGCGGCGAAAGGCTTTGCGCTCGCGTTCTGTGAAGCCCGCGAGCGCCCGCCGCTCCAGGCTCTTCTGTGCATTTTGGACGCGCTCGACGATGGCTGCGCCCTCAACCGTCAAAAACGCCCGGCTCTGCCGCAGGTCGGTTTCCGAAACGCGCTTTTCAACCAGTCCTTGGGTGGTCAGGCGGGCGATCGTCTTGGTGACCGTCGGCGGCCGCACCGCCAGTTTTTCCGCCAGATCGCGCAGGGTGATGCCGTCATTCTTGCCGATGACGACCAGAACGCTGTCCTGTCCGGGATAAATCTCCGCCGTGCCGAGATCGTGCAGCAGGGCCGTGCGGGCGTGTCGGGCGGCGAGAACCAGATGGCCTGTCACCAGTCCCTTCTTGCGCTTTCGGGGCATTTATTCTCTCGTCTTCTGCAATGGCTGCAGAATGGGCGTTAGACGGCCGGCTTGTAAAGTTTGGTTTATGCGGGAAGAAAAGTCCGCCGTGGGCTGCCGCGATCGGGACGAAGCGGTATTTGAGATGCCCGAGCGGGAGAGCAAGAGCCATAATCGCGGGAAGCCGCGATGGATGCAGGGTTGCAAAGGATTCGTGCCATGGCGCTACGCCGCCGTTTTGAGGAGATGTCGAGCGTCGAGTTGGCGGCGCTGGCGCCTGATATCACCGCGGCCGTGGCGGTTCTGCCGATCGCGGCGATCGAACAGCACGGGCCGCATTTGCCGCTTGGCACCGACGCCTATCTCGCCGACGCCATGGTCGAATCCGTCATCGCCAAACTGCCGGACGCGGTGGCAGCGACCTTTCTGCCGACCTTTCGAATCGGTCAATCGAGCGAGCACACGGCGTTTCCCGGCACGCTCAGTCTCGACACTCAAACGCTCGCCGCGGCGCTGATCGCGATCGGCGAGGGGCTTGCCGATGCCGGCTTTCGCCGGCTCGTCATCGTCAATTCCCATGGCGGTAACACGCCGGCAATGGACACGGTGGCGCTGGAGCTGCGCCGGCGGCGAGGGCTGCTCGTGGGGATCTGTTCGTGGTTGCGCTTCGGCTATCCGGAGGGCGTGTTGCCGCAACAAGAGATTGATCACGGCATTCACGGCGGCGCCGTCGAGACCGCGCTGATGCTGCATTTTTATCCCCGTCTCGTGCGGACCGAGCGGATCGCCCGGTTTGAGACGCTGCAGGCGAGACTGGAAGACAAGCACACCCATTTGCGCGCCCATGGCCGGCTCGGTTTCGGCTGGATGGCAAACGATCTCAACCCGCAAGGGGTCGTCGGCGATGCGACGCTCGCCACCCCGGCGATCGGCGCGGCGATCGCAGCCCATCAGGCTGACGCTTTCCTGAGTTTTTTGGAGGATGTCCTGGCGTTCGATCTGGGGTCGCTCGCCTGAGAGGAGAATGGGATGGTCGATCCGGTTCGCGACAAGGCGCCGTCGGTGCCTTGGCAGGCCGAAAGGTCCGGCCGATTGTGGCTGAAAAATCCGCTGGCGATCCTGGCTGAGGACGCCGGCGGCGGGGTGGTGGTCGAGGATGGGAAAATCACCGAGACGGTCGCCGCCGGCAAGGCGCCGGTCTCGCCTTTCGACGCGCCGTTCGACGCCTCGCGCCATGTCGTGCTGCCGGGGCTGATCAACACCCATCATCATTTCTACCAGACGCTGACGCGGGCGCATCCGGCGGCGATCGACAGGGGTCTGTTCTCCTGGTTGCGGGCGCTCTATCCGATCTGGAGCCGCTTGGATCCGGAGGCGATGCGGCTCGCCGCCCGGCTGTCTCTGGTCGAGCTGCTGATGTCCGGCTGCGCCACCGCCGCCGACCATCACTATCTGTTTCCGGCCGGGCTCGACGATGCGATCGATATCGAGGTGGCCGAGGCACAGGCCCTCGGCATCCGGGTGACACTCACCCGCGGCTCGATGGACCTGTCGCAAAAGGATGGCGGCCTGCCGCCCGATCATGTCGTTCAGGATGCCGACACGATCCTGGCCGACAGCGAGCGGCTGATTTCACGCTACCACGACCGGTCGCCGGACGCGATGGTCCAGATCGCGCTGGCGCCGTGCTCGCCGTTTTCGGTGACCAAACTCTTGATGCGCGAGACTGCGGCGTTGTCGGAGAAACATGATTGCCGCCTGCACACCCATCTGGGCGAGACCGAAGACGAGAATGCCTTTTGCGCCGAGACCTTCGGCTGCCGGCCGCTCGACTATCTGGAGGAACTGGGCTGGCTCGGACCGCGCACCTGGCTCGCCCATGGCATCCATTTCACCACCGATGAATGCCGTCGGCTCGGCCGGCACCAGGTCGGCGTCTGCCATTGCCCGTCGTCCAACGCTGTACTCGCCTCGGGTTTTTGCAAGGTGCGCGAGCTGCGCGCGGCCGGCGCCCCGGTTGGCCTCGGCGTCGACGGCTCGGCCTCGAACGACGGCTCGAACATGATCGCCGAATTGCGCAGCGCCTTGCTGTTGCAGCGGCTGCATTACCGCTCGGCTGCCGCATTCGGTGTCCGCGACGCGATCGAGCTCGCGACAACCGGATCGGCCGCCTGCCTCGGTCGGCCGGAACTCGGCCGGATCGCGGTTGGCGCCCGGGCCGATCTGGCGCTTTTTACCCTCGATGACTTGCGCTTTTCCGGCGCCCATGACCCGGTCGCCGCTCTGATCCTGTGCGGGGCGCAGACCGCCGATCGGGTGATGGTCGCGGGGCGATGGCGGGTCGTCGACGGCGTCCCGCTCGGCATCGATCTCGCGGCGTTGCGCGCTGACCATGGACGCGCGGCCGCGCGTTTTGCCTGAGGCTTTGCGTTTGCGATGAGCCAACCCCGGCCCGCGGCGCGTGACCAGCAGAGGCGATCGGGGTGGGCGGACGGCGTCATCTGCGGTGCAAGGAATCTTGGCGCCGGGCCTTGGCGCCGTGCATGGCGCCGCGTGCCGGACGCTGCTTGGAGTCATGATGATTCCGCCCCTCCGATGTATCCTGCCTCGACGCGGATGTGACCGCTTTCGATCAAAAACTAACGTTGCGATATTATTGCCTAGAGGGCAATCGCTTCCATTGCATGCAATAATGGAGACGCTAATATTTTAGTAATGTTGTTCTTTCGGTGGGATCAGTTTTTGCTGGACGTCTTCGGTGATTTGTAACAACTGTTGCGATACCTTGGCCTCAGTCAAAACGTTGCGACGGATTGCTGTGTTTCGTAAGGCGCAAAACCCCGTGGGATCAGCCCATATCGACGTTGAGATCGAGCGCCTTGGTCCGTTACTCGATTTTTCGCCCGCGTTGGGACGGCGGTACGAGGCGGACACCTGCTTCGGCCGGGTCCGCCATCTCCGCCTGAGCATGCTGATGGGCATCCTGTGCTACAACAGCTACGATCTCATCAGTTTCTTGGTGTTCCCGCTTCTGGCGACGGAGTCGATATTTCTACGGCTGTTGATGACGGGGTTTGCCCTGGCTGCCTATTTGGCGGTGCCGAAGCTCGCCTCGAGGATGCGCGAGACGCTGATGTTGGCCATCATGATTGGGGCCTGCACCATTCCGCTGGTGATGTTCTGGTCCGGCCCGGTCAACGATGTGGCCATTACTTTCGTCGACTACCTTCTGACGGTGGTCTTTGGGGTGGTCGTGCTGCAGCTGCGATTTCCGGCCGCGACTCTGCTCATCTTGCTGGCATGTTCGGGCGGAGAATACGCTGTTTGGCTCCGGCCCGATCTCAGCTACGAACTCCGGCTCGGCCTGTCCCTGCAGCTGACAATCGCCTCGCTGTTTCTGGTCTTGAGCAGCTGGCTGCTGCAGAAGAGCCTGCGCGAGGCATATTTAACGAATCTGCGCGAGATCGAGCGCTCGCGGCAGCTGGAGGTCGCGCGCCAAAGTCTCGCCGAATTGTCGATGACCGACGTTCTGACCGACCTCGGCAATCGCCGCTGCCTCGACGACGCTCTGCCGGGCTGGCTGGAGGAGGCGCGAAGCGGCACCAAGAGCTTTGCCGTGGTGCTCGCTGATGTCGATCACTTCAAGGCCTTTAACGACCATTACGGCCATCTGGCCGGCGACACCTGTCTGCGCCGGATCGGCGCGGCCTTGCGGCGGGTGACCCGCCAGGGTGAGGATCTGGTGGTGCGCTATGGCGGCGAGGAGTTTGTCATCCTGTTCAAGACGGCCAGCGAGGCGGTGGCATTTCAGCGGGCGAACGACCTGGTCAATGCGATCTTCGCGCTCGCGATCGCTCATGACGCGCGGCCGGACAATGTCAGCCGGGTGACGATCAGCGCCGGTTTGGCGTTTGTTCCCGCCTCGACCCAAACCTCGCCACATGCGGTGATCGCCGCGGCCGATGTCGCGCTCTATCGGGCCAAGCATGCCGGTCGCGGTCGCGTCGCGTTGGCGTTCGACGGCGAGGATAGCTTGGGCGGACGGGAGGTGACGCTGCGCCGCTCAGGGAGCGTGGCTCGCACGCCCATGGATCTGGAGCGCTCGCGCTGACGTATCAGCCCGAAAATCGGGATCGATTTTCGACTAAGCGCGATGTGTCACGTCCATGACGGAGAGCGTCACGGGTTGTCCTGTCGGACGCAAAACCGACAAGCTCGATCCTGGACGTTAAAGGTTCCGAGCGTCCGGCGCATCGGGAGTGAGGGGCGGGCAACGCCCAGGACTTGCCCAGGCTCGGGGCTCCGCGTCGGAAAGAGGGCGGGGGGCCAGAATGCGACCGAGGCGGCTGCGTGGCTCAGTCGCCGGCGACGAAGAATTGCAGATCGCCGTCCGGGGTGATCCCGATCCGGTAGAAATTATAGGCGCCGAATTCGAGCATCGCCTGGTAGTCGTTGGCGGTGACGATTTGAAACAGCTCGACCAGCTGCGGCTTGGTCAGTTTGTTGAGATCGAGTTGGGTGAAATACGGCCAGACATAGATCTCGTCGTCGCCATTCGGCTCCACACGCGCATAGCCGGCATTCAGGACGTCGATCATGATGGCGAGGGTTTCGAGCCCTTGGCCGTCGCCGGATGCGCGCTTGAGAAAGGCGATCGGATCGGCCGGCGTGTTGGCGAAGGTCAACAGCGTGCCGTCCGGGCCGGGGCGGAGGAAGGGGCGCAGCTCGCCGATGTCGCCACTGCGGGCGGCGGCCAGCAGCTTTTCCCGCATCTCACGGACCGGGGCCGGCAGCTTGGCGGGGTCGTGGCTGATGTCCGAGTCGAGGGGCAGCGCCGATCTCCCGGCCGTGCCGGAGGCGGCCGGGGGCCGGTCTGCGTCGCCGCCTGGCAAGACGGGCGGCTGATTGGCGGCGCCGCGGCCGTCGGTCGAATGCGGTGGGGTGAGCGGTGCCGTCGCACCACCACCATTTTCCGGCCGGGCCGCGCCATTTGCCGGCGGCGGGGTATAGATCTTGCCGTCGCGGGCGTTCTCATCCTCGGGCGACAGCGGAACCTCGCCTTCGTCGGTGCCTTCCGACTCCGGCACGGAGGGTGTGTTCGCGCTTGGCGGCTTGGCGCCATTCGGCGCCTTGTCAGGGGCGCTTTGCTTTGTCTGATCTGAGGGCAGATTGGGGCCTTGGCGATCCTTTTCAGATCCCGGCAAGGGCGGCAACGGCACCGCGACGATGCCACCACTGCCATGATAGCTGTCGTCGTCATTTTCGAACTGCGAAAAGGCGAAGGCTTGGCTCGCGACGACGAAACAGAAACCGAGGCAGACGAAAAGGATGGGCAAGTTCGTCGAACGACGCATCGTCTCAGAGGCCTTTGCTGATGGCTATGCTTCGGTGGGTGGTCGGGCCTCGCCCCTTTCATGCTGATCTGTCGGCGGCGGGAACGAGCGGTCGCGCGTCTGAAAACTGCGCCTCCGGATTGCTGTGTTGGCCGCGCTACTGGATCGTGCGGTCGGGGCGGAACTCGCCGTATTCCAGACGCTGGCGCAGCGTTTCCATCAGTGACAGCACGTCGTCCTCGCCATGCAGGCGGACCAGCTCGGTCAGGGCGGTGGTGATCGCCGTCTCGGCCAGGATCTCGGTTTCGATGCCGTCGGACATGCCGTCCGCCCAGGCCTCGTTGTGATATTCGAGGGCCACCTGCTTCTTTTCCGCCTGGATCATTTCCTCCAGTTCGGCGCTGTGTAGATCGATCATGTCACCCTCTAAAATTTCGGTCCCCGGTTTCACCACTCGTTAAGACCTATCATGTTCAGAACGATTCGACGGGCGAAACGCCGCAGATCGTTAATCAAACGTTAAGCCCCGTACCTGGACCCGATCTCACGTGCCAGGGCCGCGCCTTCCCGGCGGTAACGATCAACCGCGACCCGGGCCGCCTTGGTGCAGCTGCGATAGGTCGCCGCGAAGCTGCGATAGCCATTGTTGAAGCTGGCTATCAACTGCCGCTTGTCGGCCTCGCGAGGAGCCTGCGCCGCGATCAACGCGCTCATTTCCGTACGCCACACATCTGCATCCGGCTCACCGCACAGCTTGCGCAGGAAGTGCACCGAACCCAGAATCGTCGCCAGGCGACCGAGCGGCCGCATGAACGGTGCTTCGCCTGGTGGCTCTGGCGGCTGGGTCGCCTCGGCATTGGCCGCGTCGCTTGCCTGATCTTGCGCAAGAACCGGCCGCGGGTCCGCCAGAGCAATGGCCAAAGCAGCGAGGATGGTCAAGACGGGCAGACTGAAACGACGCGATCGCATGGGGCGAGCTTTCACCGATCGTTAACCCTATGGCAAGCGAAAGGAGGGCTTGCCGGGCGTTCTTCGTCTTTCTGCGGCGCGGTCGCAACAACGATCGATGCAGGCGGTTAACGCTCCGGCGTGGCGCGTCTTTTTCAAGGGGAGACCGGGTGTTCAAAAATGCGTGTGCATCGCGAAAATCGCCCTTTGATTCGCAGTGCGTCCGGGTTCCGCCCGAACAGATCCTTCGCAGACCGCCTTTCGACTAAGCGGGGCGACTGGTTTCACCGCTCGTTGCGGCACTGCGCGACGACGGCGGAAAGGCCTGGCGTCGTCTCACCGGCGGCCTCCATGGCGCGGATGTCTGTCAGCGTGAAGCGGCCGACGGCGGCTGCATCGTCGCCCGCTTTCGGCGCGGCGTTGGCGGGGAGGGCGGCGGAAAAGACGGCGATCACCACATGGAGGCTGTCGCCGATCGTCTCGTGAACGGTGGTAAAGCGCGGGGCCGCGATCGCCAGACCGGTTTCCTCGAAAAGTTCGCGGCGGGCCGCCGATTCCAGGGTCTCGCCGAATTCAACACCGCCGCCGGGCAGGCTCCACATCCCTTCGAAGGGCGCTTTGCCGCGGCGCACCAGCAGGCTACGCTCGGCGTCAAAGACGCAGATGGAGACGACGAGGGCGGGCCTTGCGCGCTGCGTCATCGGTGTCGTCTCCTTCTCGCTTTGTCGGAGCGTTCGGTGTCGACCGATTCGCCGATCGCCGCAAAGGGAATCGTCATTGGCCGGCCGCTTCGCTCTCACCGCATCGCCCGAGACCGTAAAGGCGCATTTCGCCCTCAGCGATCTCGATCCGTTTCCGCCGCGCCCGGCGATCCTGCCGACGCACCCGATCCTGGTGGTGCTCGCCGGCCGCGAGGGGCGGTTCGAGGTCGCTCGGGCCGGACGCCTGGCGCAACTGGTGCGGTGGGGCTTGATTCCGAACTGGTTCAAGGCCGAAGGGCCGCTGCCGGCGCTGTTCAACGCCAAGGCCGAGACGGCGCATGAGAACGCCGCCTTTCGCGGGCCGTTGCGTCATCGCCGCTGCCTGGTGCCGGCGAGCGCCTTCTTTCGCAAGCTCGGCGGCAAGGGCGGGCCGACCCATCGCGTCAGCCTCGACGGGGAGGCGGTGATCGCCCTGGCGGGGGTGATGGAGAGCTATATGGCGCCGGACGGCAGCGAGGTCGACACGGCGGCGATCCTGACGGCCGAGACCTGGCCCGTCGATCGCGGCCGGCTCAGCCGTTTGCCGGTGGTGATTGCGCCGCATGATTATCCGCGTTGGCTCGACTGTCGCAGCCATGAGCCGGCGGCAATCGCCGGCCTGATGCGGGCGCTGCCGCTGACCGCCTTCACTCTAACGGCGGCGTGAGATTGCGCCTGCGCCGGTCAGGCCGTCGCGGCGGCAGATCGGCGCGGTTGCGCGATCAAAACGTTGGAATGCGATCCGAGGCCCGACGGCCGCATTCGGTCTTCCAGCTGATGTCTCAAGCGTCTGGCCGCAAAACAGCGTCTGGCCGTGAACGGAGGCGCTGAGAAGAGCTTCAGAGGCCGGTCCGAGGTCCGCGCGAGACGCCTATCCACGCCACGGCCGGCGAACCGTGACCGATCCTCACATGCCATGCCGTGTGAGGCGCTGGCGGCTTACTCGGCTGCGATCAACCGGTCCGTCTTGCGCAGATCCACTGCCTCGGCCCGAGCAATCTTGCGGCTGGCCTGGCTGGCGGCGGCAATCGCCGGAATGGCGATGTCACGGTAGTTGCGTACGAGATCGATTTCGGCGTCTCGGTCGCGCTTCGAGCGGAATTGCAGATTGTCTTTCATCGTCCTGGTCCAAAGGTGTGTCGTCGTCCGGTGACGGATCTTTTCAGCCGGTGAATTACGCTAGTTTGACGACGTTTCCTTATTCATCCTTGACCGTTTGCGTGGCGAGTCACGGAGTTTGCCGGGGCGTGTCTACGGGGTGACAGCGAAAGCCGTGGGAAAAGCAAGAAATTCCTGGACCGCGGGGATTTGAAAGCAATTCGTTCCAACGCGGATCGGGGCGCAATTTGTGTTTCAGCGCGACACGAATCGTGGGGCCTCGGGATCCGGTGCAATCGCGGCCCATGACGGTTCTATGACCGCGCTGGCGATGAGGGGTGATGTTCGCCCGCAGACGCGATGTGACGCCCGCCCGCGCAAATTCCGACCACCGAATCGCCATCTCCTGCGACATCCTGTATGTCGGCGGCGAACCGATAGGACGAAAGGGGGCGGGGCCGTCCGCCACGCCTCGACAGGACGATCAAATGACGAGCGACGACGGTTTTCGCGGCCTGCATCTCTTCAACACCATGACGCGCGAGAAGGCGCCGTTTCGTCCGCTCGACTGGGGCCCGGAAGGCGGCATTTCTGAAGGCGAGCGGCAGGTTCGCATATATGTCTGCGGCCCGACCGTCTATGACTACGCCCATATCGGCAACGCCCGGCCGGTGATCGTCTTCGACGTGCTGTTTCGCCTGCTGCGCCACCTCTATGGTGCCGAGCATGTCACCTATGTGCGCAACATCACCGACGTCGACGACAAGATCAACGCCCGGGCGCTGCGCGACCATCCCGAGCTGCCGCTGAACGAGGCGATCCGCAAGGTGACCGAGCGCACCGCCGCGCAGTTCGAGGCGGATGTCGCGACGCTCGGCAATCTCGCGCCGACCCATCAGCCGCGCGCCACCGACTTTGTCACCGGCCATCCCGACGGCCACGACATGGTGACGATGATCGCAAGGCTCATTGCCAAGGGCCACGCTTACGAAGCCGGCGGCGAGGTGCTGTTCGACGTGACGTCGATGGACAATTATGGCGGGCTCTCCCGGCGCAAGCTGGAAGACATGCGCGCCGGCGCGCGCGTCGCCGTCGACGCCCACAAGAAGAACCCCGGCGATTTCGTTCTGTGGAAGCAGTCCTCGCCGGCCGAGCCGGGCTGGGACTCGCCCTGGGGCCGGGGTCGGCCGGGCTGGCACATCGAATGCTCGGTGATGAGTGCGGCCTATCTCGGCGAGACCTTCGACATCCATGGCGGCGGGCTCGACCTGATCTTTCCGCACCACGAGAACGAAATCGCCCAGTCCTGCTGCGCCCACGGCACCGACCAGATGGCCAAGGTTTGGATGCACAACGGCTTTTTGCAGGTCGAAGGCCGCAAGATGTCGAAGTCGGAAGGCAATTTCTTCACCGTCCAGCAACTTCTCGAAACCGAGGTCTTCGGCGGCCGCCGCTGGCCCGGACCGGTGCTGCGGCTCGCCATGCTGATGACCCAGTACCGCGAGCCGATCGACTTTTCGGTGAAGCGCCTCGAGGAGGCGGACGACCTTCTTGCGGGCTTTGCCCGGGCAGCGGCCGGGATCGAGGCGAGTGCCCCGAGCGCGGCCTTCGTTGCGGCGCTGAGCGACGATCTGGCGAGCGCGGCGATGATGGCGGAGCTGCACGCCTTGCGCAAATCCGATCCGGCGGCGCTCAAGGCCTCGCTGGACCTCATCGGTGTCGATCTGTCGGATTGGCAGGCGTCATCGGCGAGCGCTGCCGCGCTTGCGCTGGATCCGGCGGCGATCGATGCGGCGATCGCGACGCGGCTCGACTTCATCCGCGTCAAAAACTTCGCCGAGGCCGATCGCATCCGCGAAGAACTTGCCGAAAAGGGCGTGGTGCTGACGGATGGCAAGGACCCCGAAAGCGGCGAGCGGATCACCCGCTGGGCGGTGAAGCGCTTAAGATGACGGGGGGCAGCATGAGGGTTGCCCGCTGCCTGGCCGCCTCGGGCCTTTGCCGATTTGTCACCTTTCCGTCGCTGGTGTAGACACGGCACCAAGGGACAAGGGGGCGTTCAGACGCCCCATCAAAGGCGGGTTATCCTGCCGAACAACAGGGACGAGCTGCAACCTCGCGGTGCGCTAGCCCGGCTTTGACGACCATTTCGGCCGGCGCAGCCGGCACTAGAGGAGCATTCATGGACCGCATTCGCATTCGCGGCGGCAACGAACTGAGCGGCGTGATCCCGATTTCGGGCGCCAAGAACGCGACGCTGCCGCTGATGATCGCTTCGCTCCTGACCGACGACACCCTGACGCTCGAAAACGTGCCGCATCTGGCCGATGTCGAGCTGCTCACCCGCATCCTCGGCAATCACGGCGTCGATATGTCGGTGGCTGGCAAGCGCTTCGGCCAGGACGCCGGCATCGGCCGCACCATCCATTTCAATGCCCGCAACATCGTCGACACCACCGCGCCTTATGAACTCGTCTCCAAGATGCGGGCGAGCTTCTGGGTGATCGGCCCGCTTCTGGCGCGCATGCACGAGGCGAAGGTGTCGCTGCCGGGGGGGTGCGCCATCGGCACGCGGCCGGTCGACATCTTCATCGAGGGTCTGCGTGAGCTCGGCGCGACGATCGAGATCGAGTCCGGCTATGCGGTGGCCAGCGCCAAGGGCGGGCTGGTCGGCAATCGCTTTCGCCTGCCGAAGGTTTCGGTCGGGGCAACCCACGTTTTGATGATGGCCGCGACGCTCGCCAAGGGCGAGACGGTCCTCGAAAACGTCGCGCGCGAGCCGGAGGTGGTCGATTTGGCCGTCTGCCTGACGGCAATGGGCGCCAAGATTGAGGGCGCCGGCACCTCGACGCTCCGCATCGAGGGCGTGCGCGCACTGTCCGGCGCGCGCCACCGTGTGCTGCCCGATCGGATCGAGACCGGCACCTATGCCATGGCCGTCGCCATGACCGGCGGCGACGTGACGCTGACCGGAACCCGCGCCGACCTTCTGCCGACGGCGGTGGAAACCCTGGCGCGGTCCGGCGCGGCGGTCATGCCCGTCGAGGACGGTATCCGGGTCTATCGCAATGGCGGCGGCATCGCGGCGGTGGATGTCACCACCGATCCGTTTCCCGGCTTTCCGACCGATCTGCAGGCCCAGTTCATGGCGCTGATGACCCGGGCCGACGGCATCTCCCACGTCACCGAGACGATCTTCGAAAACCGTTTCATGCATGTCCAGGAACTCGCCCGGCTTGGCGCCAACATCCAGCTGTCCGGTCAGGTGGCGCGGATCGAGGGGGTGACGCGGCTGAAGGGCGCGCCGGTGATGGCGACGGATCTGCGCGCCTCGGTGTCGCTGGTGATCGCCGGGCTTTCCGCCGAAGGTGACACCGTCGTCAACCGCGTCTACCATCTCGATCGCGGCTTCGAGCGGCTGGAGGAAAAGCTTTCGCGCTGCGGTGCGGAGATCGAGCGAATCTCGGGCTGATCGGGCCTACTTGCGGCGAAACATCGGTGCGAATGCCAGTGGAGCGCCGCTCTGGCGACTTGCATTTTGCGGCGATTGCGCCGATCTAAGGGGCGTTTCCCGATTGATCGCGCGAATGGCGCGATGAAGCGAGGGGCGGATCGCGGCTGGACGGAGGCTTGAGGCTTGCGACCGGCCTGCCTGCCGTTTCGAAGACGTTTGAGACCATCCTTGTGGCGAAACGGGGTTGCCCCGAGCGCTGCGCCAACCCTTAGTGGCGACGCCTTCTCATGCAGAACAGGCGCTCGCCGACCCGATGTCAGGATCATAGAGCGAATGGCAAAAGAAGAAGTTCTCGAATTTCCGGGCGTCGTGACCGAGCTGCTGCCGAATGCGACCTTTCGGATCAAGCTCGAGAACGACCACGAGATCATCGCCCATACGGCCGGCCGGATGCGCAAGAACCGCATCCGCGTTCTGACCGGCGACAAGGTGCTGGTGGAGATGACGCCTTACGACCTGACCAAAGGTCGCATTACCTACCGCTTCAAGTAAGCTTTCCAAGCCGGATCCGCATGTCGCCCTCACAACGCCTGGTCCTCGCGTCCGGTTCGCCGCGGCGCCTGGCGCTCCTGCAGCAGGCTGGCATCGAGCCTGAGATGCTGATGCCGGCCGACATCGACGAGACGCCGCACAAGAGCGAGCATCCGCGCTCGCTCGCCAAGCGCCTCTCAAAGGGCAAGGCGGAGGTCGCCGCACGCCGCCTGCGCGATCTCGGCGCGGAGCCGGCCTGCGTGCTGGCCGCCGACACCGTCGTTTCGGTCGGTCGTCAGATCATGCCGAAGGCGGAGTTCGTCGAGGATGCGCTCGCCAATTTGCGGACGCTTTCCGGTCGAACGCACCGGGTCTATACCGGCATCTGCGTGATCGGGCCGAACGGCGCTCTGAGCGAGCGGCTGATCGAAAGCCGGGTGCGTTTCAAGCGGCTGTCGCGGCAGGATATCCAGAGCTACATCGCCTCCGGCGAATGGCAGGGGAAGGCCGGCGGCTACGCCATTCAGGGCCTGGCCGGCGCCTTCGTCGTCCGGCTGATCGGCTCCTACACCAATGTCGTCGGCCTGCCGCTCGCCGAGACTCTAGGACTTCTGGCCGGCGAGGGCTACGACATCCATGCCGGCTGGCGCGCGCCCGGCATGACGCCGGACGAGGTGGCGGCGATCAGCGGCGAGGACGCGGAGACCTTGGACGGCGCCGCGCCGGTTCTCGTTTCGGGCGAGGTGATCGGATCTGCCTTCCCGCGAGATCCAGAGCCCGAGCACGGCGCCAAGGCTGAGGCGATGAGCGAGGCGGTGACGATGCAGGGCGAGGCGCCGCCCGAGGCCGAGGCTGAGTCCGGGGCGCAGATGGCTGCGGCATCACCACCCGCCGACGCGGTCGCCGCCGCAGACGATGCTGCCGACGCCGATGAAGAGGATCGGCGCCAGGCGCGGCGGATCGACCATGTGCTCGGGGCGCTGAAGCAGTTTGGCCGCAAGAGCGAGCCGGCCGCGGCGGGCGCAACGCCTTCGCCGAAAGAGATGCCCGAAGCCGAAGGGTCGGAGGCGTCGCAAAGCGCCGAGCAAGACGGGCCGGGAGGGGGGCGATGAGCGCCGGCCCCGCCGGGGCGCCGACCCCGATGCGCCCGACCCGCAAATGTCCCGAATGCGGCAAGCCCTCGCGCCGCGAGACCTTTCCGTTCTGCTCGCCGCGCTGCAAAGCGGTCGATCTCAACCGATGGCTGTCGGGCCATTATGTCATTCCGGGTTCCTCGATCGAGGATGCGGGGGACGAAAGCGGCGAGGCCTAGAGCATGGTGCCGAAAAGTTGCATGACTTTTCGGGTCACATCATGCGGCAAAACAATGGCTTAGAGCGGAATGGCGATTCCAGTTTATCGCATTCCGCTCTAGCGCGCCCTGCGTCCTATCGGACACACAAAGGACACGCACGCTGACTGGTTCTCCGCATCGTGCTTTGCCGAACATCGCCTCCGATTTTCGGGCCGATTCTGTCGCAGGGGAACCTCTCGCCGCCGTCTCGCGAATACGCGCGATGCGTTTGCGCGAGCAGATATCCAGACGCACGACAAAAATTGACGTCTTACGGAACTGGCGGTGAGGCGTCCCGTGGCTCAAACCGCCTTGCGCTCGCTCTGCCGGTTGGCGCAAAGGCCGCCGGCAGAATGGGACTCATGGTCGTCGTGGAGCGAGGACGCGGGCGACACCCGCTCCGCCAGACCATGGCGGGCATGGCGCAGTTCCGAAACCGCCAAAGCGAGCGACTGCGCGCTTGCGGCATCGCGAGACGTGCAGGCGATATCGAGCGCGCGTAGAGCCTGCTCGACCTCCTCGGCCAGGTCGTCATCATCGTCGATCCGCATGCGATTTCTCATCCTTCGAAGCTCAAGGCGGAAAGGCAGCCGGTCGTCTTTCTGGCGGTCGTCTGTCTGGCGGATCCATGGCGCATGCGCGGCGATCGGTCTGCTGCCGATTGCAGGCTCGCCGAGCGCGCCAGCCGCATGCAACGTCGATTCGTCAGCTTTGACCATATGAGATTGAGCCAAGGTTCAATATCAAACACTTAAATAAATGACCGCAAATTTATGCGGTGCCGTTTCGGCCGTCTGGCGGGCGGGTGCCACTCACCGCTTCAGGGCGCCGACCAAAATCTCATGGCCGTTGGTGATCCGGTTCCACCCACCCGGGTCGTGCTCACTCTGGCGCTTGAGGTAGGTGTAAGGTGTCTGGGTCCAGGGCAAAATCCGCCAGTTGAGATTGTCGAGGATGAAATCGCCGGCGGTGGAATGCAGCGTCAACACCGCGTGACCTTCGCCATTTTGCTTACGCACCACAGTCAGCAGCAGGTCGTCGTAGTCGATGCCGGCCTCCTCATGCAGTCGCCGGCGTTTCAACAGCGCATAGTCCTCGCAGTCCCCAGCCGTCTTCGGATAAGCCCAATATTCCTTGACGCCGTAAAGGTCTTCGTCGGACTCCGCGCGGATCCCGGCATTAACGGCGAGATTGATGGCGGCGATCTTGTGGATGAGTTCGGGGGTCAGATTCAGCGGCTGCGGCGCCGAATGGCCCGGCGTCGGGCGGCACTCGCTCGGATAGCGCTTGCAAAAATCCTGGTGGCCGATCGGCCGCGGCGCACTGACGCCCACCTGCATGAAGCGGCCGGCCTGTTCGACGGCTGCCGCTGGGCTCTGCTGGCCGGCAAGAAGAAGGCAAAGAAAGAGTGTGGCGCCGATCGCGCGAAGTCCCACCATGCGTCCCCTCACGCGCGGGTCAATCTTCGAGATGATCTGCCGATGTTGAGTGCAATGCGAAAAACTGTCAATCGATTGTGCAGTGCGAGACCGTCACGGTTACCAGCCAAGCGCAAGATTGGGATCAGGCACACGCATTGCGATCAGAAAATTGGCGTGAGAATGCCGATCACGCTTTGTCTAAGCATCTGAAAAGATGAGAAAAACGTCTGTATCTCTCTGGCGTGTTGCGCTCCGGCAACGGCGGGCGGCGAACGCGCTATCAACCCTGGAACTTCTCGGGCGTCAGGCCATCTTACCAGCCGCTTCGACGAGATCGGCAAGGATCCGGCCGATCAAGGTGAGGTCCTGCGGGCGGGACAGGCGGTGATCGCCATCCTTGACGAGGCTGAGCGTGACGGCCGATTGCGGCAGGTGCTCAACGAGCGTCAGCGCGTGCTCATATGGCACGTCGTCGTCGGCCATGCCCTGAATGATGCTCACCGGGCAGTGAGTTTCGATCGGTCCGTCGAGGACGAGATTGGCGCGGCCATCCTCGAACAGGTCACGGGTGTAGATGTCCGGCTCGGCGGCATATTGCGATGGGGTTTCGAGCCGACCGGCGGTCTCGATCGACGCGCGTTGCGCGGCATCGAGCTTCGGCAGGATCAGCCGCTCGGTGAAATCCGGGGCGGGGGCGAGGAGCAGAAGGCCGGCGATCTTGGTCTCGATGCCGAAGCTTTGCGCCCGGCGGATCAGATTGAGCGCGATCCAGGCGCCCATGGAGGATCCGGCGAGGATCACCGGATTGTCAGCGTCGAGGCTCTGCAAAACGGCGGCCGCCTCTGCGCTCCAGCGCCCGATGGTGCCCTCTTCGAAGGTGCCGCCGGACTCGCCGTGGCCGGAATAATCGAAGCGACAGAAGCCCAGCTGATGCTGGACCGCAAAATCGAGAAGAAACTCGGCCTTGGTGCCGCGCATGTCGGAGCGATAGCCGCCGAGCCAGACGAGGGTTGGCGCCCGACCGTCGCGCTTGCGGTAAGCGATCCTGCGGGTCTTTTCACCGACACCGACAAGAATCTCGCCAGCAGCATCGGCGGCATCGACGGACTTGTCTGGCTGGTGCTGGGTCATCGTGGGTCTCTCGTCGGGTGGATGTGGGGCTTGTTTCATGGCGCTGCGGTGTCGCGCAAGGGGAGTGGCCGGTCGTCTTGTCGATCGGCGTTGGCGCGCTGGCGTGATGAAATCCCCGGCCTCGATGCCGATCTCTTGTTGCGAAACTGTCGTTTGGGGGATGAAACCTTGCCTGCGCGGGTGTCAAGCGCCGCGAACGGTGTTATAAGGTTCTATAGCACATCATTGACTGCGGCGATCGGCCGTAGCCGGACGGGGATCGGACAGATCGCCGTTTTTGTGCGTTCTGTCTTTCGCATCGTGTCGTCAACAACAGGAGAGTACGACCATTCGCAGACCATTCCGTGCACCGCCGGCTCAAAAGGAAGGCCCTCGGTCCAATCGTGACATCCGGGTTCCGCAGGTTCAGCTGATCGATCAAGAGGGCCAGAATCGTGGCCCGACCCCCACGCAAGAGGCTCTGGCGATCGCCGAAGAGGCGGGCCTTGATCTTGTCGAGATCGTGCCGACCGCGAATCCACCCGTGTGCAAGATTCTCGACCTTGGCAAGCTGAAATACGAGAACCAGAAGAAGGCGGCCGAGGCGCGCAAGCGCCAGAAGACGATCGAGGTCAAAGAGATCAAGATGCGTCCCAACATCGATGAGCATGATTACGAGACCAAGATGAAGTCCGTGCGTCGGTTTTTCGACGAGGGCGACAAGGTCAAGGTGACGCTGCGTTTCCGCGGGCGCGAGATGGCGCATCAGGAACTCGGCATGCAGCTTCTCAACCGCGTCAAGGAAGACACGGCGGAGATCTCCAAGGTCGAGGCCGAGCCGAAGCTCGAAGGCCGCCAGATGATGATGGTGCTCGCTCCGCGCGGCTGACGCTGCGTGCGAGGCCGGACAGCGCCATCGATCGGTCAAAGATCGGTCAAAGGCCCGGGCCGGCCTATTGCCTCGCGCAGGCCAGAGCATGATGCGGAAACGGCGCGTGACGTTTCGGATCCCATCATGCGGTAAACAATGACCGGGAGCGCAAGGGCGGTTCCGGCGATCGCATTTCGCTCTTGAGCGCCCTGCGTCCGATTGGACGCAGAAGGGACGCTCAAACTCGTTGATTCTACGCATCGTGCGTTGTCGAAAATCAATTCCGATTTTCGGGCCGATGCTGTAGCCATCGGGGGCGTCGCAACGCCGGGCCCGGCAACGCATGGCAACGATTCCGGCCACCGCAAGACATTTGGCACTGCCGCGAGACCGCTCGCGGCAGTGCTTTCGTTTGCCTTCGGCTCGGCTCGCCGCTGCATTTGATTGGCCGCCTTACGTCGCGATGTAGCGGTCCGGGCGGTGGTTGATGGTCAAAAAGCCGTTCAGCACTAGGGCGCCGATCAGCGAGAAGATCACCGCGTGCCAGTCGACGACGAAGAAGGCGAGGGCAAGGATCGTCAGGTCGAAGGCAAGTTGCACAAAGCCGGCGCGGAAGCCGAAATTGTCCTGAAGGTAGATCGCCAAAATGCCGGCACCACCGAGGCTGGCGCGGTGGCGAAACAGCGCGAGCAGGGCGAAGCCGATCAGCAGGCCGCCGATCACCGCGCCGGCCAGCGGATCAATATAGCCGATCGAAAACACCTGGGGCAGCCAATAGGACACCAGCGACAACAGCGTGATGGCGGCAAAGGTCTTGATGGTGAAGGCGCGGCCCATGCGGCCGATGGCAAGCAGATAGAAGGGGATGTTGATCAGGAAAAAAGCGGTGCCGACATTGATGCCGAAGGCGTAGGAGACGATCAGCGCCAGCCCGGCAACGCCGCCGGTGAGAAATTTGAGGTGGGCCAGAATGGCGAGCCCAAGCGCGGCGAGCAGCACGCCGGTGAGAATCGCCTGGGCGTCCTCGGCCGGGGTGTGGTGGATGGCGGTGGCGCTCCAATCGCCGAACCGCGGTTTTCGCCGCAGCCTTGGGGCGTCGGTCGGAATGCGTCCCAGCGTCTCGTTCATGCGCGGCTCCGGTGGAAGACTGCAAAGCGTTCGGCGACGCTAGCGCTTGCATCGGCAAAGGAGAAGTGGGCCTTCCGTAGCAGGTCGCGACCGCCAAAGCTTCCGCCTCGCGCCGCTCGCCCTAACTCAGCGGTATGATCAAGCCGGAAAACCTTCTGCGCCCGACGCCCGAAGGGCTTTACTGCCCGCCCGGCGACTTCTTCATCGATCCGATCCGGCCGGTCGAACGGGCGCTGATCACCCATGGCCACGCGGATCACGCCCGTCCCGGGAGCGGCAAGGTGCTCGCCACCCGCCAGACCCTCGACATCATGGCGCTGCGCTATGGCGAGAATTTCGCCCGCGAGCGCCAGGCGGTCGGCTGGGGCGAGGCGCTGCGGATCGGCGACGTTACGGTATCGTTCCACCCGGCCGGCCATGTGCTCGGCTCGGCCCAGATCGCGGTCGCGCACAAGGGGCTGCGAATCGTCGCCTCGGGCGATTACAAGCGCCGTGTCGATCCCACCTGCCTGCCGTTCGAGCCGGTGCCCTGCGACGTCTTCATCACCGAGGCGACCTTCGCGCTGCCGGTGTTTCGTCACCCCGATACAGCGGCTGAGATCGGCAAACTGCTCTTTTCGCTGCAGCATTTTCCCGAGCGGGCGCATCTCGTCGGCGCCTACGCGCTGGGCAAGGCGCAGCGGGTGATCAAGCATCTGCGCGAGGCCGGCTATGATGCGCCGATCTATATCCACGGCGCGCTGAAGACGCTCTGCGCCTATTATCAGGATCAGGGCGTCGATCTCGGCAGGTTGCGCCCGGCGACCGTGGAGGGCGGCAAGAAGACCGATTTCGCCGGCGCGGTGATTGTCGGCCCGCCGTCGGCCTTTGCCGACAAATGGGCGCGGCGCTTTCCGGACCCGGTGGCCAGCTTCGCCTCGGGCTGGATGCGGGTGCGCCAGCGAGCCCGCCAGCGGGGCGTCGAGTTGCCGCTGATCATTTCCGATCACTGCGACTGGGACGAATTGACGGAGACGGTCGCGGAGCTTGCGCCCAGCCAGCTCTGGGTGACCCATGGTCGCGAGGAGGCCCTCGTGCGGTGGTGCGAGCTGCGCCAGTTGAGCGCCAAGCCGCTGCATCTCGTCGGCTACGAGGACGAGGCCGAGTAGGGGCGCGGCGCCTTATCGTCGCGCCGTCGATGCCAGCGTGTCGTGCCCGGGGTCACCGTCGTCCAGCGCATGCAGATCGGCCGCGGCGGAGCGGCTGCCGAGACGCATCGCGGTTTGAAGCAGGTCGCGGGCCTTGTCGCGATTGCGGGCAACGCCTTTGCCCGTCAGATAGAGCATGGCGAGGTTGCGCGTTGCGGCGGGGTTGCCGCGATCGGCGCCGAGCTGAAAGTAGGCGAGGGCCTTGGCTGTGTCGCGGGCGAGGCCGTCGCCGTCAAGATGCATCACCCCGAGATAGTTCGCGGCGTTGCCGCTTCCCGACGCCGATGCTTTCTGGAACCAGTCGGCGGCCTTGGCGCGGTCTTTCGCGGCCCCCTCACCGGCGAAATAGGCTTCGCCGAGCTTTTCCATCGCCACCACCGAACCCGCCTTCGCGGCGGTTGCGAAAAAGCCGAACGCGGCCGGCCGATCTTCGGTAACGCCGGCGCCGTTCCACAGATCGAAGCCGTAATTAAGGACGGCGACCGTCAGACCCTTCCCCGCCGCCTGGCGGTGAAGGGCGGCCGCACGCTCAAGATCGCGCTCCGGCCCGTCGGTCGATGCCAGGAGATTGGCAAGATCGTTCAGCACATGGGGATCGCCAGCTTTGGCCGCTTCGTTCAGCCAGCGGATCGCTTGACGCGCGTCTTTCGCCGCCCCAATGCCCTTGGCGTAGGCCGTCCCGAGCATGGCCTGGGCGGCGGGATCGCCGGCTGCAGCGGCTTGGCGGAACCAGACGACGGCGCCGGCGCGATCTTCGGCAACGCCCGCGCCGTTCCACATCAGAAAGCCGAGATTGCGCGCGGCCAGCGCGAGGCCGCCTTCGGCCGCGCGGCGATAAAGCAGCGCCGCCTGGCTGGCGTTTTGGGGGACGCCGTCGCCGGTCGCAAGCCGCACGGCGAGATCGTTTTCGGCGCGTGTGTTGCCTTGACTGGCGGCGCGCTTCAGGCCCGTCACCGGGGCGACGAGAACGATGGTCTTACCGTTGATTTGGAGCGTCAACCCCCAGCCGTCGCGGGTGACGATCGCATCGCGAACGGTCCCGCGAAAGGTGTCAGCGCCGTTGAAGTGGACTGCGTCCTTGACGATGACGACCCGGTCGTCGCCGAGCGTCACCAGTACGCCGCCGGGCGCCGATTGCAGGCTCTTGGAGTCGCCGCCGACGACCGTGACGCGGAGGCCGTCGGTGGTGACGGTGGCGAGCGGTTTTGCCGCGGCGTGTCCGAGCGACGCGAGAGCACCGAGCGAAAAGGCGAGGGTGATGAGAAGGATCAGCGGTCTCTGGCGAGCGCGGCACGGCGCGGCCGGCCGATACCGCGACCGGCGCCTTGCCTGCGGTTGCCAAGTCCTCATGGCGGTCTCCCGATTCCGTCGCCAGGGCGCAGTCGTGCGCTGAGTTTCGCGCAAAGCCTCGCAGCAAAGCGTGAAGCTTCCGCTACAGCATCGTGCTTCCCGAACATCGGAATCGATTTTCGGTAAGCACGATGCGTCGATTGAAAGAGTGAGAGCGTCCTGCCTGCGTCCGATAGGACGCAGGGCGCTCCAAGCCCGCGCTCGGTTGCCGAGCGGCTGAAGAACAGGAAAGAGAGACGTTCGGCCATGGACGACCAGGGGCCTCATCTGATCTAGAGTGGCGTCGTGGCACCAGCGTAAACTGGAGGAACCTTTTTCATGACGAAGATCGTCTTTCTCGATCGCGAGACCATCGGTCCGGACATCGAGCTCAGCAAGCCTTCGGGCGCCCATGAGTGGACGGAATATGCCGCGACGCCGCCCGAGGAGGTGGTCGCGCGGCTCAAGGGGGCCACGATCGCCGTCACCAACAAGGTGCCGATCCGCCGCGAAAGTCTCGATCAGCTGCCGGATCTGAAATTCATCACGGTGGCGGCGACGGGCTACGACGTCATCGATATCGAGGCCTGCCGCGAACGCGGCATCCCGGTGTCGAACGTGCGCGGTTATGCGGTGAACACCGTGCCGGACCATGCGATGGCGCTGATCCTCGCGCTGTCGCGCTCGCTGCCGGGCTATCGCCAGGACGTCATCGACGGCGCCTGGCAGACGGCCGGCCAGTTCTGCTTCTTCAACCATCCGATCTTCGATCTGGCGAATCGTAAGATCGGCATCATCGGCGAGGGCATCATCGGTCAGGGCGTGGCCCGGCGGGCCGAAGCCTTCGGCATGTCGGTGATGTTCGCCGCGCATAAGGGCGTCGACGGCCTGGGGCCGCTCTACACCCCCTTCGACGAGGTCATCGAGACCGCTGACATCATCACCCTGCATGCGCCGCTGACGCCGCGGACCCGCAACGTGATCGCCATGCCGGAGTTCGAGCGGATGCGGAAGAAGCCGCTGATCATCAACACCTCGCGCGGCGGGCTGGTCGATGAGGCCGATCTGGTCAAGGCCCTCGATCGCGGGTTGATTTCCGGCTTTGGCTTCGACGTTCTGACCAAGGAGCCGCCGGCGGCCGACAATCCGCTTTTGACGGTGCTGGATCGGCCGAACGTCATCGTCACGCCGCATGTCGCCTGGGCCAGCAACGAGGCGATGGGCGAAGTTTGGCGGCAGGTGATCGACAGCATCGATCGCTTCGTCACCGGCGATCCGGTGCGCCGGGTGGTGTAAGGCCGCGGCGCGCTGCGGCGCGCTGCTGCGCGTCATGCCGGCAGCCGGACCAGCGCGCGCAGGCCGCCGAGCTGGCTGTCGGAGAGCAGGATATCGCCGCCATGGGCGCGGGCGATGTCCCGGGCGATGGCGAGGCCGAGACCGGTGCCGCCGGCGTCGAGATTGCGGGCGCCGTCGAGCCGCACGAAGGGCTTGAACACCTCCTCGCGCTGGTTCGGCTCAATCCCCGGGCCGTCGTCCTCGATCGCCACCGACAGCCAGCGCGAATCGTGGCTGACGGTGAGCTGCACCGTCTCGGCGTGGCGCATGGCGTTGGCGACCAGATTGGCGATCATTCGCGAAAAGGCATCGGGTCGCACCGTGACGCGCGGATCGCCATGGATCTCAAAGGTCAGCGTCTTGCCCTTCAGCGCGGCTTCAGCCTTATAGCGCTCGATCAGCGGCTCAAGGTCGATCTCGCTGACATCTTCCCCGACCTCGCCCTTGGCGAAGGCGAGATAGCCTTCGAGCATGCGCTGCATCTCGTCGATGTCGGCGTTCAACTCGTCCTGGTCCTCGCCTTCGCCGAGCAGTGCGAGCTGCAGGCGAAAGCGGGTCAGGACGGTGCGGAGATCGTGGCTGACGCCGTTCAGCATGCGGGTGCGCTGCTCGATCTGGCGCTCGATCCGGTCGCGCATTTGGATGAAGGCGACCGAGGCCCGCCGGACTTCCGAGGCGCCGCGCGGCCGGAAATCCGGCGGCATCGGCTTGCCACGGCCGAAATCCTCGGCGGCGGCGGCGAGCGCCTGGATCGGCCGGATCTGATTGCGCAAAAACAGGATGGCAATCACCAACAGCACCAGCGAGGTGCCGACCATCCAGACGAGGAAGATGTGGGTGTTGGAGGCATAGGCGGAATTGCGCCGGGCGAAGACGCGGAGGATGCCTTTGTCCATCCGGATGCGGATTTCGACGATTTTCGAATTGCCGACAGTGTCGATCCAGAACGGCAAACCGATCTGGTTGGTGATCTGTTCGGACAGGATGCCGTCGAGGATGTTGAAGAACGGCTTGGGGGCCGGCGGCGGCAGCGGGGCCGGCGGCAGCAGCGAGACGTTGAGGTCGAGGCGTCTGCGGGCGATGTCGAAGACCTGATTGAGATCGGCTTGGCTATCGCTCTCATTGACGAGATCGACGACCGCCGCGACGTCCTGGACCACGGCCTGGGAAAGGCGCTCGGTCACCATCGCCCAATGCCGCTCCATGAAGACGACGGTGACGACGCATTGCAGCAGAATCATCGGCGCGAGGATAATGATCAGCGAGCGGGGATAGAGACCCTTCGGCATGTAACGTTGGACGAGGCGAGGGATCGGTCGCAGCGGTCCGCGCCAGATATTGATCCGGCTCGGCGCCCGATTGACGCTCGCCTCGACGAGACGGCCGATCCGCTCCGACGGCAGTCTGGCACGCAGCTCGCGCAGGGTGAGTGGCCGGCCTGCGCGCTTGCGGGCGCGGAAAATGCGGTCGATCAGGGTCATCGCCAAGTTTAGCCCGTTTCGATGACACCGCGAAATCGCCGTGCCGATCGTGGGGCACGGGCGCGGCGGCGGTGATGCTGGCGCTGCGGCGGCTGGTTCAGTCGATGTTCAGCCGGTAGCCGATGCCGCGCACCGTCTGCAGCCAGAGCGGATTGGTCGGATCCGACTCGATCTTGCGCCGCAGGCGATTGATCTGGACGTCAACGGTGCGCTCACCGACGTCGCTTTCCTCGCCAAGCAGATCAAGCCGTGGGATCGTTTCGCCGGGCTTGGCGGCAAATTGGCACATGATCTCCTGTTCGCGGTCGGTCAGGCGGATGACCTCCGAGCCGCGCTTCAGTTCGCGTCGTGAGAGATAGAAGGTGAAGGGGCCGAAGCGGACATGCTCCAGTTTCGTCACCGGCTGCTGGCTGCCGCGCTTCAAAATATTGTTGATCCGCAGCAAGAGCTCGCGCGGATCGAAGGGCTTCGACAGATAGTCGTCGGCGCCGGCCTCCAGGCCCTCGATGCGGTCTTCGGTTTCCGAACGGGCGGTCAGCATGAGGATCGGCGCATCGCGGCTCTTGCGCACCGAGCGGACCAGGTCGACACCGTTTTCGCCGGGCATCATCACGTCGACGACGACGAGATCGAAGTCGAGACCGCCGAGAATCCGCCGCGCTTCCGCGGCATCAGCCGCGACCGACACCCGGAACCGACGTTCGGCCAGAAAGCGCGACAGCAGTGACCGGATCCGGCGATCGTCGTCGACGATCAGAATATGCGGCGCGTCGTCATCGATGGCGTTTGTGGCTTCGGGGAGGATGTCGGCGGATTCGCTCATTCCGGATCTTTCCAACTGATGTCCTGACGTTCGAACCAATCGCGGGCCGCTTCACGATCGGAAGCCATGGCCTTGAGGAAGGCTGCGATCGGTCGCATGTCCTCGTCACTGGTCATGGTCAAAGCCGCATCGATCCGTCGGACCTGTGCCCGCGACAGCTCGACGGCAAGCTTGCGGCCCTTCTCTGTCGGATAGAGGCGGCGCTGACGCCGATCCTCGTCGCCGGGAATTTGGACCACGAAATTCTCGTCAATCAGCTGCCGCAGCACCCGCGACAGCGACTGCTTGGTGATTTGCAGGATGTCGAGCAGCTCGGCGATGGTCAGGCCCGGCGCGCGATTGACGAAATGCAGCACCCGGTGATGGGCCCGGCCGAAACCGTAGCGGACGAGAATGGAATCGGCGTCGGCCGTGAACTCCCGATAGGCGAAGAACAAGAGCTCGATGACGCGAAAATCGAGGAGGCCCTGGGTCGGGAGCGGATCGCGAACGATGTCGCAGTCGTTTTCACGGGGCGGCTCGATGCGAACGGCGGAGGTTTCCATAAGATAGGTCAGTACAGTTGACGTAATTTGGCTTTATTGTTACACCGGCATCATGGATGTGGAAACAGCGCGATACCGCTCAGGCGGCACCGAGCCTCAAAACATTAATCGCCGTCCTTTCACGTTGCGCTCGCCCGTTTTTGCCCGCAGCGTGATGCTACGTCCAACGGCAATCTAGGGAGAGCGTCGGATTCGACGCTGAAAACACTATGAGCGCGGTTCCATTTGATCAACTCGAGGGCGAAATCTGGTTCAATGGCGAGTTCGTCGCCTGGAAGGACGCCAAGATTCATGTGCTGACCCATGGTCTGCACTATGCCAGTGCTGTCTTCGAAGGGGAACGGGCCTATGGCGGCGAAGTCTTCAAGCTGCGCGAGCATACCGAGCGGCTGATCGAGTCGGGTCGCATTCTCGGCTTCAAGCTGCCTTATGCCGCCGACGAGATCGATGCTGCGACGAACGAGCTTTTGGTCCGCCAGGGCTTCAGCGACGCTTACGTTCGGCCGATCGCCTGGCGCGGATCGGAGATGATGGGCGTTTCGGCCCAGAAGAATAAGATCAACGTCGCCATCGCGATTTGGCAGTGGCCGAGCTATTTCGATCCAGAGCAGAAGATGAAGGGCATCCGGCTGGACCTGGCCGAGTATTGCCGGCCTGATCCGAGGACCGCGCCGTCGAAGTCGAAGGCCGCGGGGCTCTACATGATCTGCACGATCTCCAAGCATGCCGCTGAGGCCAAAGGCTATGCCGACGCGCTGATGCTCGACTGGCGCGGTCAGGTGGCCGAGGCGACCGGTGCCAATGTGTTTTTCGTCAAGGACGGCGTGATCCATACGCCGAAGCCTGATTGTTTCCTCGACGGCATCACCCGGCGCACGGTCATCGGGCTGGCCAAACGTCGCGGCCTCGAGGTGGTCGAGCGGGCGATCATGCCGGAGGAGCTGCCGGGCTTTTCCGAGTGTTTCCTTACCGGCACCGCCGCCGAGGTGACGCCGGTCTCCGAGATCGCTGATTGGCGGTTCACGCCGGGCGAGATCTCCAAGCGTCTGGTCGAGGACTACACCGCCGAGGTGACGCCAAAGCGCGTGGCGGCCGAGTAGGCCTCGCCCTTTATCGAACGAGGAGCGGCCCGAAGAGCGACAGGCTTTTCGGGCCGCATCGCTTTTCGCCCCCTGATCGCCCATTGATCGAAGGATGCCGCAAGGCCATGATCCCCTGGGAGCATTTGCAGACCGCCGCCATTCCCGGCGATACCGGCGAATTGCGGCTGATGCGGCGTGGCAGCGAATTGTCGATCATGCTCGGTGCCAACGAGCTGATGAACAGCCGGCTCAGCGGCTCCGAGGAGGCGCTTGCAACGCTCGCCCTCGACGCGATCGCCGACAAGCCGGCGCCGGTGATCCTGATCGGTGGGCTCGGCATGGGTTTTACGCTGCGCGCCGTTCTGGCGGCTGCGCCGCAGCGGGCGCGGATCGTCGTCGCCGAGTTGGTGCCGGATATCGTCGCCTGGGCGCGGGACGAGATGGCATCGATCTTCGGCGGCTGTCTTGATGAGCCGCGGGTTGAGATCGTTATCCGCGACGTCGCAGCGGTAATCGCGGCCGAAACAGCGAGGTTTGATGCGATCCTGCTCGATGTCGACAACGGCCCCGACGGGCTGACCAGCGCGGCGAACGATCAGCTCTACGACGCCAGCGGCCTCGGCATCGCGCGACGGGCGCTGAAGAAGGGCGGCGTCCTGGCGGTGTGGTCGGCCCATCCTTCGCCAAGCTTTGCCGCTCGTTTGCGCCAGACCGGTTTTGCGAGCGAGGAGCATCGGGTGCGCGCCAACCGCAAGGGGCGCGGCGCCAAGCATGTGGTCTGGCTCGGCATCAAGCCGGGCGGCTGATCGGTTGTGCCTGGCGCCCGGCCGTGACCCGGCCGTCGGCCTGTTCTAAACAGAGGCGACGATCCCTGTTTCTCTCGCCTATCGAGGCCAACTTGACTCAACTCAGCGCTCAGATCATTCCGGTTACACCGTTTCAGCAGAATTGCTGCATCCTCTTCGATGCCGACGACAAGGTGGGGGTGGTGATCGATCCGGGCGGTGAGGCCGATCACATTTTCGCAGCGGTCAAAGAGCTTGGAATCGATCTGACGGCGATCTGGCTAACCCATGGCCATCTCGATCATGCCGGCGGCGCGATGGATCTCAAAAGCCTGGCCGGCGTGCCGATCGTCGGGCCACATCGAGACGACCAGATGCTGCTCGAATCGATCGAAGAACAGGCGATGATGTTCGGCGCCGGCACGGGGATGAAGAACTGCGCTCCCGATCGCTGGCTGGAGGAGGGCGACAGCTTGACCGTCGGCAGTCATGTATTCGAGGTGTTTCACACGCCCGGCCATGCGCCGGGGCATGTGATCTTTTTCCACCGGGCGGCCCGCTTTGCTCACCTCGGCGACGTGCTGTTTGCCGGCTCGATCGGCCGGACCGATCTGCCTGGCGGTGATCACGCGACACTTTTGCGCTCGATCGAGGACAAGGTGCTGCCGCTCGGCGATGACGTTGGTTTCCTCTGCGGCCATGGCCCCGGTAGCCGTATTGGCGATGAGCGACGAACCAATCCGTTCCTGCGATAAGGCTGTGGCCGGGTGGCCTCAAGCCAACCGGCACGCGGGCCTATTTCAATGAGTCCGACGCGTCGCGACGCGTGTAGCCGTGGGCGATGCGGATGATCTTGGCGCCGCCGTGCCAGATGATCTCGATGCCCTCGGGCGGGATCTGCCGGCGGTCGAGACGTTCGCGGGCAACGTCGATGATTTTCGGCTGGCTCAACGGGCGGCTGATCGTCACGCCCAAACCGTCCGCGCTGCCCGCGAATGACGTGTCGCCTTCATGGTCGTCGACATCGGCGGTGATGAAGGCGAAGGAGCCGCGCTCGCTGATCCTCGCCGGCTTGACGATGACGTGACGCAACTGCGCGATGTTGGTCTCGCGGATGATCTCGACGCCGTTACGCTTGACGATCGCCGGCGGCATGGTGCCGCCATCTTCGACGAAGTCTTCTCGTTCGTTGGTGGAGCCCATATCCGGCGTGGTGCCGAGATTGTCCTCTCGGTAATCCTCCAGAGCACCGCCACCGCTCAGTTGGTCGATGCCGCTGATCCCGCGATCGCCGGGATCGCTGATCGGGATCTTGCGTCCGTGAGAGCCCCGCCGGCTCGCCTCCGGGGTCAACCGCACGCTGCCGCCATCGCGCAGGAAGCGCTCTTGCCCCGTGATTTCATGGCCGGAAGCTGCTGTGCGGGACGACGGCTGCGCATCGGCATGGGGTGTGAGCGCGCCGCCGGCGAAAGCGATCGCCCCAAACGTCGTCAGGGCGAACAGTCCGAATCGAGCCATGTCGCACTCCCTGGGTAAGGATTGATTAACCTTACGGGAGAGCAGCAGGTTTCATGCCAGCTATTCTTGCGTCGAAACGACGCAAAACTGCCCGCGAGCGTCTCGCTGCGGGACGGTGGACCAGATTTGCGACGCGGATTGACATGGCGCGGCGCCGCTGTCGGCTGGCGCGCGGTCATCTCTGACCCCGGTCAATGTCGGCCAGGAGGCTGGCCGCGTGGCAACCCCATGGCCGGCCCCAAAATCAAGGAGTTGGAGCGACCTGTCTGCGTCCGACAGGACGCAGGGCGCTCTACAGCATCGGCCCGACAATCGGAATCGATTTTCGGCAAAGCCCGATGCGTCGATTCAAAGGGTGAGAGCGACCTGTCTGCGTCCGACAGGACGCAGGGCGCTCTAATGGCTGGCGGACGGGTCGAGCAACGGCAAGACCTGATCGGCGAACTGATTTTCGAGCGTGGCGGTGATCGCGGTCAGTCTGGTCAGCTCTTGGCGCTCGTCGGGATCGCTGAGGGTCTGGCTCAACGGTGCCGCCATCTTGCTCAACGCGGCATCGGCATCCTGGAACTCGGCCGTGGCGGAGTCGACGAAATAGCTCTTTTCTTCGGGCAGAAGGGACTGCAGATCGGCGGCGACGAATAGATCCCGCAGACCGGAAAAGTCCGCCTGCAGCGATGTCAGAGTCTCACCTGCCTGACCAAACAGCATGGCCTTCCGGGCGACGGGCTTGCCGTTCGCGTCGATGGTCAGCTGCAGCCGTTGATCGTGAATGGTCTGAAAGCCGTGGATGAAGATCTCGACGATTGCTCGCAAGGCGTCGTCCGCAGTGCGATAGGTTGCATTGTCGGGCTGGGGGTCGGTCATTTGCTCGACGATGCCGCCATTGTCCTGCGCCCAGCCGGCCTCGATCGCCTGGCTGATCGCGACGAGGTTGTCGGCAATCGCTTGGCCATAGCTGCAGCGATAGGCGCCGCTTGTGCCTGCCAGCTGGTCTGAATCCTTGCCGGAGAGCACGTATTCGAGTGCGCCCAGCCCCTGGACTGCGGCCGACTTGCCCGCCAGATCCTGGGGGGTCGTCGCGTCCGCGTCCTCGTTCTGGAGGATCGTTCGAATCTGCCTCAGGTTGGTGTTGTGATCACCCGGGAAGGACAGGATCCGCTTGTCGCGATTGTTCTTCGTAACCGGGCCGAACTGCACGAACTCGACGCGCGCCCAGGCGTTGACAAGGCGGCTGAACGCATCGCGGGCCCCCTCCAGATTTTCACCGGCCGGCAGTTTGCACAGGTCGCGCATCGCCTGCTGGGTTTCTTCGGCCGCGTCGCCGAACACCGCGTAGCCCGGCCGAATGCTGCCGTCGATGACGTTCCAGACGACGTCGAGCTTTTTCTGATCCGAAATGGGTGGCGGCTCCATGGCGCTGACCTCAGCCTCGACGCGTGATGGAAGGGCGGCGAGCGTCAGACAGCTCAGCAGGACGCTGGCAAGTGGAGCGCGGGCAAACCGGCGCGGCGACAGGAGCGATAAGGATGAGGAGAAAAAAGCGCAGGACATGGGGCTTTCCGAAATCAATGCCGAGCCGGGTCATTCCGGGGTCCGCTTTGGACGGAGCGAAAAAGGCGCTCGGCCGCCTTGGCGCTGCAGCTTATGACCCTTTGTCATCATGGAGAAGCCGGCAGGGATCCACAAGGCGGACGCAAGCCGTCAAAGAGTGGCGGATCTTCGCCTGGATGTTGTCATGGCGCGCGCTGCTCAATCAAGATTTCCCGCACAGCGTTCCAGGAATGCCAAGAAGCGCGCGGCACCGATTTCCACCGGGCCGGAATTGTCGATCTCGGCCCGGTGCCAAACCAAGGCGGGAAGATCCAGCGGCGCTTCCCGCTCGACCCGCGTCATCGCGGCGGCCCGGTCTTCGCGGCCGCGCTTGAGAATGCGTTCGACGAGCAGCGGTTTGGCGACGGTGATATGCGCGACGGCCAGCCTGGGAAAGACGGCCGCCGCGTCCGGGATCATCCGCCGGGAGATGTTGGCGACGACGATCTGGCCTTCGGCCACCTGGTGCAGAAGGCTGCGGTCGAGACCATAGCCCAGACCGTGCGCCCGCCAGGAGAGCGCGAAGTCGTCGGCATTCTCGCGCCGCTCGAATTCGGCCTCGTCGATTTCGGCGTGGTCCTCGGCGTCGGGCGTGGCGGTCCTTGTGATGAAGCGGCGGGCGAAGTGAAAGCGTGGGATGCCGGCGAAATGCCGGGCGGCAATTCCGATTAACGTGTCCTTGCCGGCCCCGCTCGGGCCGACGACGGCGACGAAGGCTCCTGTCGAGTGAACCTTGTGTCGGTCAGACGACACGGCGGCCCTCCCGATAGACGCTGGCGACGAAAGGCGGGCGATCGTCGCGCTGGCTGCGCACCCGGACGAGATCGGCGCGCTTGCCGACGGCGATCTCGCCGCGATCGTCGAGGCCGACGGCCCCTGCGGGGTTGGCGGTCACCAGCCGGATCGCGCCCGGCAGATCGATCACGCCCTGACGGGCCAGGGAGAATGCTGCCAAAAGCATCGAGAAGGGCACATAGTCCGAAGACAGGATGTCGAGATTGCCGTTGGTCAAAAGGTCATGTGCGGCGATGTTGCCGGAATGGGAGCCGCCCCGCACGATGTTCGGCCCGCCCATCAGAACGCTGAGACCGGCCCTGCGCGAGGCCGCTGCCGCTTCCATTGTCGTCGGGAATTCGGCGATCTTGATGCCGAATTCCAGCGCCTCGTGGACGTGGGCTTCGGTCGCGTCGTCATGGGACGCAAGGGTGATGTTGCGCTGGCGGGCGAGGCCGGCGATCGCCTGTCGCGACGGGTCGGCATACTGGGTGGACTCGGCGATCCGGCGCTCGATAAACGCCCCGAAGTCCTGATCGGACAGGCCCTTTTTTCGTTGATAGTAGGTTCGGTAGGCGTCCAGATTGACGAATTGGCGCTGGCCGGGAGCATGGTCCATCAACGAGGCGAGACGAACGCGCGGATTGGTCGACAGCCGCTCGAAGCCCTCCACCGCGTCGGGCGCCGAGACCTCGCAGCGCAGATGGACGAAATGTTCGGCCCGGGTGCTGCCGTTGTCGCAGGCGTCGGTGATGGTTCGCGACAGCGCGTCCATGGCATCGACGGTCAGCCGAGCGTCTTCGTCGGTGCCGACCCGCACCGCGTCGAACACCGTTGTAATGCCGGATGCGGCGATCTGCGCGTCGTGGGCCTGAACCGCCGCGAACATGTCCCAATAAACCTTGGGGCGGGGCATGTAGTGGCTTTCGATGTGATCGGTGTGGAGTTCGACAAGACCGGGGATGAGAAGATCGCCGTTCATGTCCTCACCTTCGGCATCGCCTTCGGCGACCTCGGCGATCAGGCCATCCCGGATGACGACATGCCCCGCGATCTCGTGGTCGGACAGGACGATGCGGGCGTTGGACAGGACCAGTTCAGACATCGACGGCTTCTCGTTGGGGCGGCAGACGATCAGTGCGCGGGTTTGCTCGAAATGCCGGCAACGGGGCGTCCGAGGCGGGCGATTGCAGGTCAGAGGCAGGCTGCGTCCGGGGATCCAAGGATATCGGCCGAAGCGTAGCGGGACGTGGCCGATTCGCACAGCGAAACGGCGATCGCGGCCGTGGCTGATGCCGGATCGTTCGTCGGCGAGGGGCGCGCCCCTCAGCCATCGATGAAGATCGGGTTCGACCAGGCGTGCCGGCCGTCCATGTCGCAAATGACGACGCGGCCCCAGTCTCCGGCAAAGCGCCCCGTGGGCAGCGTGGCCTCGCTCAGGCTACCATCCTCGACATAGCGGTCTTCGGCCCGGCTGCCACGTCCGACCAGCGCGATGAGGCGCACCTTCGATGTGGTCACCTTGAGCCCGCCATCGACGGTTTCGATCGCCTCGATCGTCGGCCCTTGGGTCGAATAATAGCGACCCGCCTTCATCGCCTCGACCAGAGCGGCCGGCTCATTGTGCTCGCTCTTGACCATCATCCAGCCGCCGCCGGCGTCAAAGATGCGCAGATGCGCATCATCGCTGGCATAGCCGGTGAGGTGGCTGTAGCCTTCATTGATCAGCTGATCGAGCAGCATGGTGCCATCGCCCCGGGCCACCTCCATGGCGCAGCCGGTGTTCCAGATTTCCACGGCATGGGCGATGTCGGCGAGTGCGCGGCCGTCCTCGATGGTCAGGGAGGACCACTGCGGATGGGCGATGCCGACGAAGGCGCCGGCTTCGCGAGCCCGGGCGGCGAGCGACTCCATGCGCTCATCGGGGGAGGGCGGGGTAAAGTCGGCCGGGAGGCCGCAGGCGACGACGTGCCAGATTTCGCCCTGGCTGTTTTCCGGCGCGTGAATCTCGGCGCCGAGAATCATCGTCAGTCCGCGATTGCGATAGGCATTGGTACTGGTGATCGGGAAGTCGAATCGCTCCAGAAAGTGATCCGACAGGCAAAGGAAGTCGTAGCCCATCGACTTGTACAGTTCGCACACCTCTTCCGGCGAACGGGCGCCGTCGGAGCGGGTGGAGTGGGTGTGAATGTTGCCGCGGTAGAACCGCCCTGCTGCCGAGAATGCGTCGCGACCGTCCATGTCCTGCTCGATCCGTGATGTTCGAAAACCGAGCGGTTCTTCGCGCCGATCGATGACGTTGCGATGACATGACCTTTCTCGCTGTCATGGCTGTGTCATCGCCGCGATAATGAAACGTCACGTGAGGGCGCTAAAGGTCAATGATCAGGATCGGATCGAAAGGCCGTCCCGTTCCCGGATCGTCCCGAGTGGATTGAATTTGGCATTTGAATCCCGGTTGGGGTCGTCCATCGAATTCAATGTCAGATACGAAAAATCCACTCGGATCATAACCTTGGCTCGTGGTCTTTTCGATTTCGACATGTGCTGAGCGGTCTCCACACCACGGGACCAAATGTCGGGATCGGACCACTCGTGTTATCCCATGGGATCACTGCATGACCCTCGCGCCTTCGATCGCTCGCCGTTCGTTGCGGAAGGCCGTCGCTGCATCCGCTTTGTTGTTCGCTGCGCCGGCGATTTTCAGCCAGGCCGGTTTCGGTCAGACCTCCGGGGCGGCCCCTGTTTTCGCCTGGGGTGGCTGTGTCCTGCCGCAAAGCGTGGTGCAGGTCGAGAAGCACACCGGGATCAAGATCAATCTGAAAACCGACGGCTCCAACGACAACCTCGCCAATCTCCGGTGGGGGCAGTCTGAGACGCTGTTCGTATCTGCAGGGCAGCAGAAAGATGCCGACCGTCTTACCCCCAGGTCCTCAAGCGGGTGACGATCGGCTCTCGGCTTGCCGCACGATGGATGCGGCGCCGGCGCGCGCAAATCTGAAGTCTTGCGCGCCGGACTGCAATGCAAAGCCCTGTCTGTTTTTGTCGGGCTCTTCTGCTTCGAAGGTGACGTGAATTGGACCTGTTGGAATCGGTCGTAAAAAACAGCCGCGCAAACACAGACAGATCAAGGAACGAGGCAACGCCGCGCTTGTCTTACGCGGCGACCATCGAGGGTCGGCTGATGCGCAATCTGTCGCTCGGTCTCGAAGCGATGACCGGCCGTCGGCGCTTGGAAAGACTTTACCGCGACTACAAGGCTGATCCGGCGCGCGGCGACTTCTTCGCCGAGGCGATCGCCCGCATGGAGATCGTGATCGCGGCCCGGAACGTCGCGCAGATCCCGCGCGAGGGGGCGCTGGCGGTCGTCGCCAACCATCCTTATGGCGCCATGGACGGAATTGCTCTGGCCTGTCTGATGAGCCGGGTGCGGGGCGATGTAATGATCATCGCCCATGCGGCGCTGGCGCGGGTGCCGGAGCTTGCGGAACGACTGTTCGCGATCGATTTTTCTGGCAGCCGCGTGGCCGAACGAGCCAATGTCCAGGCGCGGGCCGGCGCGCTCGCCCATCTCAAACGTGGCGGTTGCCTCCTGGTCTTTCCCGCCGGGGCGGTGATGACGACGCCCCATGCCTTTGCTCGGCGCGCCGTCGAATGGAACTGGGGCCCGCTGTCGGCGCGGCTGATCATGCGATCGGGGGCGCGGGTTTTGCCGGTTTATGTGCCCGGTCAGAATTCCCGACTGTTTCAGGTCGCCAGCCATCTCTCGCAGTCGCTGCGTTATGCGCTGCTGTTTCATGAGGCCGCCCGGATGATCGGCGGGCGGATCGACCTGCATGTCGGCCGGGTGATCGAGCCGCAGGCGATCACCGGATTTAGCGATGCGATCGCCTTGACCGACTGGCTGCGCTGGCAGGTGTTTTCGCTGGCGTCGACGCGGCGGCCGGAGACGGGAGATCCCTTGATCCAGATGTTCGAAGATGCGGCCTGCGAGACGGGCGTCATGTCGGCGATCTGAGCGAGGGTTCGGAAGGCCGCAAGCGCAGGCGATCGCTGGCCGAGGGGGAAAATGCGCATGGACGGAAAATGCGGCGAACTCCCGGACATCGCCATGGTCTCCAATGGCAATCTGTCCGTTCAGCCGACCGATCTGTCGATCGCGGCGGGGGAGCTTCATTCGGTCCTCGGGCCGTCGGGCTGCGGCAAAGCCACGCTTTTGGGATCTTGCCGGGCTCCTTGCGGCAGAAGTCGGGCCGCGTCCTGATCGGCAGCGAGCGAGTCGACCATCTGCCGGCCAATCGTCGGCCGACGGTGATGATTTTTCAGAGCCTCGCTTTGTTGCCGCGGATAAGCGTCGGCGACAATGTCGCTTTTGAGCGGGCATCGCCAGCGCCTCGCCGTGGCGCGGCGCTGGCGGTGGAACCTGCGGTGCTGTGCCTTGACGAGCCGCTCACCGATCTCGATCCGACGTTGCGCAAGCATAGGCGCACCGAGCTGCGTGCTTTACAAAAGGGCACTGGCGTCACCTTCATCTCCATCACCTAGAGCGCCCTGCGTCCTGTCGGACGCAGAAAGGTCGCTCTTACCCTTTGAATCGACGCATCGTGCTTTGCCGAAAATCGAGTCCGATTTTCGGGCCGATGCTGTAGGATCAGGGTGAAGCACTCGCCATATCCGACCGAATCTCGGTGATGAGTTGCGGCCAGATCGATCAGGTGGGAACACCGCGCGAGATCTACGATGCGCCGGGACCGCCTCTGCGGCCGCATCATCATGCACAGAAAGACGATCACCATCTCGACCGTCATGGCCGGTCAAAGGCGCGGTATCAATGAAATCGACGACGGCACTTCGATCGTCAGCTCCATGGCCGATGATCTGGGATAGATCGACCTGGAACAGAGACCCTTGCAAACCATCGACAATCCGTTCGGCACGAGATTGTCACCCAGGTCTTCGGGACAATCTGTTACCTATGTCGTCGGTATGGACACGCTGGACGGTGGTGACCCCGGCAGGATTCGAACCTGCGACCATCGGCTTAGAAGGCCGGTGCTCTATCCACTGAGCTACGGGGCCGGGTCTTTGCCTCTTGACCCGCCGGCCTTTGATCGCAAGGCCGGCCGATATGATCGATCTGCCGCATCCGCCACAGTGACCCGGTCACAGCCCCATTGCCTCATCGGCCGGATGCCTCCGGGTGGCCCTCGTGCGGACCCTTAACGGTTTCTCAATGGGTCCAGGGCTGGCGCCGATCGTATTTGAAATTGTCGGAATAGGCGACCCGCGCGCGCTTCGGCGCATGGGCCTCTTCGACACGGTAGGCAATGTCGTTGCGCTCGGCGTATTCGGTCGCTTCTTCCAGGGTGTCGAAGGTCAGCTTGATCTGCGAGCGCATGTCACGCGACGAGGTGTATCCCATCAGCGGCTCGACGGCCTTCGGCGCTTCGGGCTCGAATTCCAGCACCCAGAGATGCGTCTTTGCCTTTCCCGACTGCATGGCGGTCCGAGACGGTCGAAAGATGCGTGCAACCATGGTGGCCTCGTGTGTCGCTGTCCCGCGCGGTCAGGCCTGACATGTGCTGGTCGGAGCGGCAGGATTCGAACCTGCGACCCTCTGGTCCCAAACCAGATGCGCTACCAGACTGCGCTACGCTCCGCACACGAGGGGCCTGCCTCGCGTCAAGCGGTCTGCCGGGCTTTGCGCGTCAAGTCAAGCGACAACTCCGGCCGGCTGCATCAAACCCTCAGACGGTCTGGCAATTGTGGATTTCAAGGCCGCATCGGTTGCGGCATCATTCGCCCTGAATAGCCGTGCTGTCGAGCCGGTCGCCGAGCGAAACGTCATAGCGTGCCGCTGCGCCGCCATTCAGTTCCAAGACGTATCGGACCGGTCTTTCGGAGGGGATGATATCGAGCGAAAGCGGCTGCGCGTTGGTCTTGATGGTGACGATCTTGCCGTGTTCGTCCATGAACAGCATGTCGAGCGGAATCAGGGTGTTCTTCATCCACATTGCGACATCGCGGGTCTCGTCGAAACGAAACAGCATGCCGTGGTCTCGGGGCAGCGACTCGCGGTTCATCAGGCCGACCTCACGCTCCTTCGGGGTGACGGCAAGCTCGATCCGGATCGGATGGCGCCCGCTCTTGGTGACGATGGTGGCATCGATGAGGTCGCCGCCGGCAAACGCGCCGGCCACATATCCCGCGATCGCCAGGGCGAGGGCGGCGATCACCACGCGGCCGAAAACGGTCTTTGATGTCATCAGATCATCCCGGTGCGTTCGGCGCGGCCGGCTCCTCACTGGCGTGTCCGGGTGCGCTGACCCGATCGGGCGCAACGCACCGATTCTGTCATTTTACGCGCTGCGGGATCGGGCGTGAAGCCTTGCCGACCGGTCCGGGACATGGGGTGTGAACAAGCTTGGTGCTGGCCTGAACGGTCACGCTGCAAGCGGCTGCGGAACGACACCGCGAGGATGTCAGTGAGTGACGGGGCCGCCGCTGCCGGTCGCCGGCAGGATCTCGGCTGCCATCAAGCCCTTTTCGCCGGCGCCGTAGCGCACCAGCACTTCCTGGCCGGGCCGCAGCTCGGACAATCCGAAGCGACGCAAGGTTTCCATGTGAACAAAAATGTCGGCCGTGCCGTCGCCGCGGGTCAGGAAGCCATAACCGCGGGTGCGGTTGAACCACTTGACCACGGCGGTGACGAGATCGCTGGTCGCCACGACGCTGATATGGGTGCGCGACGGCGGCATCTGCGCGGGATGGACGGCGGTCGAACTGTCCATCGACAGGATGCGAAACGCCTGCAGCCCCTTGTCGCCGCGCTGGACTTCGCAGACGAGCCGCGCACCTTCCGGAGCGGCGGAATAGCCGTCCCGTCGAAGGCATGTCACATGCAGCAAAATGTCGGGCCCCGGGCCGTCGGGAACGATAAAGCCGAAACCCTTGGAGGCATCGAACCATTTGATGCGGCCGGAGACGACGTCGAGGCCGACTTCGGGGCCGTCCGTCTTGTCGTCACCGGCACGGATCCGTCCAGAGAGTCTTTCCGGCATTCGGGGGTTCCGCCTTTTACGCCAACCGAATCACGAATGTGAAATCTAGCATTAACTGTCCCATGTCGGGCAAGAGGCCGTAGAGGAAAATGGCAGTTTTCGCCCGGCTTTCTGTCGCATTTTAAAGCGCTGAAGTCGATGCGGCGCAATGGAAAGCAACGGCTTGCGGTTCTCGCATCAAGGGCAAATTTTCAAAATGCTGATCGCGCGATACACGCTTGAGGCACAGGCTGCGATCGGTGGCGACCCGGCCGTTTCCTGTCAATCAGGCTTTCAAAATTTCTTGCTCCAGTTGTCTATCGACAATATTCGTATTTCTTTGGTGGCGGCCGAGACGCGGGGGCTGACGCGAAAAGCTGGCGGATCAAAACGTCGGCGTCTGGCGACGGGTCGCAGGCCTGGGACGACGAAATTTGTTGGACGTTCCAATTGACCGTGGGACTGGAACCAACCTCGTCGTCGCCGGTTCAAGCTCCGAGGCACCAAAAATCAATTGAAAAACAAGACTCAGGGAGAAACGTCATGAACAAGCTCGCGATTATTGCGTCGACGCTCACGCTCTCGGCGGCGACGTTCGCCTCGGGGGCCGCGCTCGCCGATTGCGCTTCTGATCTCGCCTCGATGCGGTCGGAAATGGGGCAAAGCGCGTCGGCCGACACAGGCATGGCAATGTCGGGCGATCACGCTATGAAGGACGAAGGGATGACGTCCGACATGTCGGCGTCGTCCTCGATGTCGAGCGATACCAATATGCCGTCTAATGCCGGTGATGCGGCGATGAACTCATCGGCGAGCGGCAACGCCGCGACCTCGGATTCGAGTTCGTCGGATTCGCAGTCGATGAGCGCTTCGTCCGACGCCTCCGCCGATGCCAAGGCGACGGGCAAGCTGAGCGGTGTCGCGCCGACCGCGCAATTGGGCAAGGAGGCCGGCGCGACTGGCGATACGGCGGCCGACAAGGCGGCGATGCAGGCCAACCAGGATGCGATGGGCAAGGATAAGGGCGAGGCGTCCGCGTCGGAGTCCGGCTCGGGTGACGATTCGCAGATGGCAACTGCGTCGACGTCGACGTCGAATTCGGATGCGACGAGCGCCGACGGAGCGAGCGGCAACGAGATGGTGAGCGCCCATCTGGCGGCGGCGCAGACGGCGCTCGATGCCGGTGATGAAGATGCCTGCATGGCCGCTCTGAAGGCCGCGAAATCGGCGATGTAAGCCGAGGCATCGCTCCGGCCCGGCGCATGCCTCAGCCCCGCGCCGGCCAATGGACGATCCAAGCAAAAGCGGGAGCGGCGGCGCTTCCGCTTTTCTGTTTGGCTGCGAACGGTCTGTCGACTGGCGCGCGGCGGCGATGCGCAATCGCAAAATCTGCCGTATTGAGGACTTGGCGCTGATGGTTTGACGCCTAGCCTATTCGCCTGGAGGGTGTCTCGACATCGCTCCGGCCCCTGCTGGGGGCGCGATCGGCGTTTGCGATGCGCTGGTTGATGCCGCGCACCGGTCGCCTCGCGGCGTCGGCGCGGCATGAGGAAGCGCGTTCGGCGCGTGGTTTCCTCCACCCGGCAGGGCAGGCTCACGGTCGTCAGCCCCCCGTTCATTCAACGTCAGGACAAGACACATGCGTTATCTGCACACCATGGTCCGCATCACCGATATCGACGCGTCGCTCGATTTCTACTGCAACAAGATGGGGCTCGTCGAAACCCACCGCAGCGACAGCGAAAAGGGGCGCTACACGCTGATCTTCCTCGCCGCGCCGGGCGATTTGCCGGACGCTGCGGAGGCCAAGGCACCGCTGATGGAGCTGACCTACAATTGGGATCCGGAAAATTATTCAGGTGGGCGCAATTTCGGCCATCTCGCCTTCGAGGTCGACGACATCTACGAGACGTGCCGGCGCCTGAAGGATGCCGGCGTTACCATCAATCGCCCACCCCGCGACGGCCGCATGGCTTTCGTAAAGTCGCCTGACAACATCTCATTTGAGTTGCTGCAAAAGGGCAATGCGAAAGAGCCGGCTGAGCCGTGGTCCTCTATGGAAAATACCGGAAGCTGGTAGAACCACTTTTCATTTCCTTGCGAGAACTGTAGTCTCATTGTTGTCGGTGATTGGCCAAGCTGCCAGTCACCGACCAACCGAAGTGACAGGGCATCGTTCCGTATGACCTGCGGCAGGAGTGACTGCCGCGTCCGGTGGGGACCGGGCGGGAAGGCCGGGATGCGGATGATGCAAGGCGGCAAGCAACACACCGGGTTCAGCAGGTAACAGGATCCGGAGAAGCAATCAGCGGCAAAGGCCGCAGGGGGATGGCGGGCGAGGGCGCCCGCCGCGGAGAGGGAAAGCGTTGACGACCATATCGCGGGTCGCCACGAGCCATATGAACGGCCGGACTGCGTCGGTGAGGCGTGTGTTCTTCGCGAGCGCGCTCGTTGCCGGTGCGTGCCTCCTTTCCTCCTGCGTCTCATCGCTCGACGATACCTCGGCATTCGGCTTCGGCGCTTCAGCCGAGACGAAGTCCGCCGCGGCCAAGCCGGCAGACGGCCAGGCTGCGACAAAGGGCGATGCCAGCGCGGATATCGCTGGTGCCGCCTTGGCCGCCGCGACCGGCGCCACGGTGGCCGATCCGGCCAAGGCGATCGCCGAAGCCGCCGCTGACACGCCGGCCGTGGCGATGGCGGCAGGCTCGGCGCCGCCCTCCGCCCCGCCGCCGTCCCCACCGGGGCCGACCCTGTCTCTCCGCGATCGGATGAGCCAAGCCCGGCCGGCGGCCTTTGCCGGCGGGCGCGTTTCCGAGGGCGAAGAGGCGGCCGATGCCGAGGCGTCGACGGCCTCTGGCGGGGCATCGCTTTTTACCTCCCTCTTTGCCCGCGAAAAGGCCCGCACCCCGATCCGCAATCTTGAGAAGAGCCGCGACAAACGCGCCATTTTGAAGCGCGATGACGGCGCGGCCGCCGGTCAGACCGAGACGATGAGTTCGCTGCCCGGCGTCGATCCGTCCTCGCTGTTCGAGATCGGACAACGCGCCTCTGCGGACGAAGAAGATGCCATCGACGACGTGATGACGTCCTACCGCGTTGCCTCGATCGGCGGCTTCGCACGGTTGGCACCCAACGGTTTGAAGATCGCCCGGCCGGATGTCCAGACCGCCTGTTTCCCGGCCAATCTCGTCGGGCTGATTCACACGATCGAACGCCATTTCGGCGCGCGGGCGGTGATCACCTCCGGCTATCGCAGCCCGACCCACAACCGCCTCGTCAACGGCGCCCTGCGCTCCGAGCATATGGCGTGCAAGGCGGCGGATCTGATCGTGCCGGGTGTCAGCGGAACGCAGGTCGCCAGCTTCGTGCGGTCGCTGCCCGATCGTGGCGGCGTCGGCACCTATTGCCGCACCGACATGATTCATATCGATGTCGGCCGCAGGCGCGACTGGAATTGGCGCTGCCGCGGCAGCGTGCAGTGACCCGGACCGGCCATTCTCAAGCAGGAAAAGAGCGACTTTTCGTCGTTGCGCGGCCATCGCGTCGGGTAGAAGCGAAAGCCTTGAAAAACCGACCGGCTTCGCTTGCGAAGTGAAAGAATCACCAGTATACACCGTTTCGCCGCGCCCATCGTCTAGCGGTCTAGGACGCCGCCCTTTCACGGCGGAAACACGGGTTCGAGTCCCGTTGGGCGTACCATTTTCCTGCATTTCGGCAGGGCTTTTCCGGCCGCTTATGACAAGCCGTTCAGGCGCAGTTTAATCCGCGTTTGGGATGCCGTTTGGTTGGCGTTTTTTACGCTGCGTTGCGGGCGGTCCAGTCGGCGGGCAATTCGCCGCGGATGATCAGGCTGAGGACGTCGTCTTTCGTCACCTCTTCGATGCGGTGCTGGCCGACCTTGCGGCCGTTGTTCATCACCACCACCCGGTCGCAGAGCCGGAAGACGTCGTGCATGTCGTGGCAGACGAGGAAGATGCCGATTCCCTCGGCCCTCAGCTTGGTGATGAGCTCGGCGACCATTTCGGTTTCCGAGGGCCCAAGCGCCGCCGTCGGCTCGTCCATGATCAGGATCTTCACGTCGAAATAGATCGCTCGGGCGATCGCGATCACCTGCCGCTGGCCGCCGGACATGCTGGCGACCGGGGCGGTGTGGTTGGTGAAATTGGGATTGAGCCGCTTCAACACCGTCTTCGCCTCGGCGGCCATCCGCCTGTCGTCGAGATTGCCGAAGCGGGTCTTCAACTCGCGGCCGAGGAACAGATTGGCCGGCGCGTCGAGATGGTCGGCGAGCGCCAGCGTCTGATAGATCGTCTCGATGCCGCAATGGCGGGCGTCGAGCGGATTGGTGAAGGCGACCTTGGCGCCGTCGACGAAGATTTCGCCCGCCGACGGCGCCATCGCACCGGAGAGAACGCGCATCAGGCAGGATTTGCCGGCGCCGTTATGGCCTAAAATGCCGACGACCTCGCCGGGATAAAGGTCGAGCGAGACGTCGCGCACGGCCTGGATGCCGCCGAAATGCTTGGAGATGTCACGCATCTCGACGAGGGGGGATCGGGTCTCGGTCATCGCCTGTGCCGCCAAGCTCGTGTGTCGGTGGAGCCGGCCGGGCAGGCATGCGCCTCGCCCGGCCGGAATCGGGATTTAGTAGAGAACGTTCTTCGCCTCGGACGAATCGATGTTCTTCTTGGTCACGATGACGACGCCGGTGTTGATGAACGGCTCGACCTTCTTGCCTTCGATCAGGTCGACGGCCGTGTCGATGCCCTTTTCGCCCATCTGATAGGAGCCCTGAACCGCGATTGCATCGAGGACACCGTCCTTGACGAACTTTTGCAGATCCTCGTTGCCGTCGAAGCCGAGGGCGACGAGCTGACCCTTCTTGCCGGCCTGGACGATGGCGCGGCCCATGCCGACGGCGGTCGGCTCGTTGGCGCCGAAGATGCCCTTGAGATTCGGATGGGCCGACAGAACGTCCGTCGTCTGGTTCAGCGCCGTCGCCATCTGCGACTGCGAATAAAGGGTCGAAACGACCTTCAGCTTGGAATGTTTGGCGATATAGTCCTTGAAGCCGCCGACGCGGCCAATCTCCGAGCCGACGCCCGGCACATAGGACATGACGGCGATGTCGCCGGTCTTGCCGACCCGCTTGATCATCTCTTTCGCCATGGCCTCGCCGGCCGCCTTGTTGTCGGTCGACAGAAACGACTGGTAATATTTCTTGCCGCCCTCGGCGAGATTGGAATCGATGATGACCACCGGGATGCCGCTTTCGTATGCGCGCTTGACCGCTGGCACCAGGGCGTCCGGGTCGGACGGGGCGAGCACGATACCCTTCACGCCGCGATTGATGGCATTTTCGACGAGATCGACCTCGTCGGCGATCGCCGTTTCCGCAGCCGGACCGTCGAAGCTCATCTGATAGCCGGAATGGTTCTTGATCGCCGCTTCAGCCCCCTTGCGGACGTTCTGCCAGTAGTTCGAATTGGTCGTCTTGACGATGACCGCGATCTCCTGGGCGCTGGCGAGGACCGGCGCGCCAAAAGTGGCGGCGGCTGCGACGGCCGCGAAAAACAGCGTCTTCATTGGTTTCATGTCTTATTCCTCCCTGTCTTGCGAAGGCCTCCCGCCTTCGCTCAAGACCCTTTGCGATGACGAAGTTGATCGACCCAAACCGCCCCGATGACGACGAAGCCGATCACGATCTGTTGGATGAAGGCGGAGACACCGCCCATGTTGAGCCCATTGCGCAAGATGCCGATGATGAAGGCGCCGATCATCGTGCCGGAAATCGTGCCGACGCCACCCATCAGCGAGGCGCCGCCGATCACCGCCGCGGCGATGGCGTCGAGTTCGGACATCACGCCCTCGCTCGGCTGGGCGGTGACGAGGCGCGACATCAGGACGATGCCGGCGAGGCCTGCCATGAACCCGGACAGCGCATAGGCGAAGAGTTTGGTACGATCGACGGCGACGCCGGAGAGCCGGGCGGCTTCCTCATTCGAGCCGACGGCATAGACATGGCGCCCGGTCGTGCGGCGATGCAGGAGATAGGCGATTGCGACGGCGACGACGATAAGCAGGATCGCGGGATAGGGAATGCCGGCGAACACCACGCGGGGAAAGCCGTTGGGCTGCATTGCGATGATGCGGAACAGGGCGCCATTGCCGAGGCGGCCAAATTCGTCGCCAAGGCCCGAGACCGGCGAGGCGCCGGTGATCTGCAGTGCGATACCGCGGGCGATCAGCATCATCCCGAGGGTCGCGATGAAGGGGGCGATCTTCAGCTTGGTGACAACCAGCCCGTTGACCAGGCCGCACAGCGTGCCGACAATAAGGCCGCCGGCAAAGCCGATGCTGACCGGCAGGCCGGCCTTGACCAAAAGCCCGGCCGTGACGCCGGCGAGCGCCAGCACCGAGCCGACCGACAGATCGATACCGCCGGTGATGATGACCACCGTCATGCCGATTCCGAGCAGGCCGATTGCCGCGGTCTGCAGCAGGATCGTCATGGCATTGTTGGTCGACAGGAAGGTGCCGTTGACCATGGAGAAGGCGATCACCAGAGCGATCAGCGTGGCGACGGCGGACAGCCGCTGGAGGAGATCGCCACGCTGACGAAGAGCGGCGCTCAGGTCCAGGAAAAAGGCGTTGCCACGGGCTTCGTTGCGGATCTCGGTCATCGCCCCTCCCAAGGCTTTGCTCGCCGCGGTCCGAGAGGGGCGAGATCAATATTGACGGAAGGTCATTCGATCCGGCGCCCTGCTTCAAGCACAGCACTCATCCTCCCGAGCGGCACGATAGGCAGGAGGCCTGTCGGGGGTCAATGGTTTTTAATTTTTTCCATACTATACTGAAAATGAAATGAGAAATCAGTGATTTGATCGAAAGGGGGTGTCGTGGCTCGAACCAATACCCGGTTCAAGGCTGCCTACAATGCCATGATGCCTCGGCTGCAGGCGATGCGGATCGGCGACGATCTGCCGTCCGAAACGGCAATTGCCGAATCGCTCGGGGTGAGTCGGACGATTTCTCGCTCGATCCTGACCGAGCTGGCGCAGCACGAGATCGTCTCATGGCAGGGTCGGCGCAAGACCTTGCTGCGGCATCCGAGCGCTGCCGACAAGTTTTCGGGGGCCGATCTTGCCACCTCGTCGGAAAAGATCGAGCGTAAGTTTCTGGAGTGGATTTTGCGCCGGGACGTTGCGCCCGGCGCCCGGCTCAACATCCGCGATCTCGCTCGACGCTTCGCCGTGACCCCGGCCGCGCTCAACCAGTATCTGACGGCCTTCAGCCGCTTCGGCATGGTTCAGCGGGAGGGGCGGGAGGGATGGGTTCTCACCGGCTTCACCGCCGAATATGCGCGCGAATTGTCGGAATTCAGGCGGATGATCGAACTCGACGCCGCCGCCCGCTTCGCCGCCCTTGCCGACGATCATCCGGTTTGGGCCGAACTGGACCTGCTCGATGACGAGCATCGCGACCTGATGGCCGCGATCGACACACGGTTTCACGATTTCTCCGAGCTCGACGACCGCTTCCACCGCACCGTCGTCGGCATCACAAGCAATCGCTTTGCCCTCGAATTTCAGGAGCTTGTCACGCTGGTCTTCCACTATCACTATCAGTGGAACAAGCGGCTGGAGCGCGAGCGCAACGCCGCGGCGATCGGCGAGCATCTCGTCTATCTGGAGGCGCTGCGCACCCGGGATCGCGACACGATTCTCAAAGCCGCCGGCGATCATCTCGCGACCGCGCATATGACGCTGCTCGAATCGATCGGCGCCTGACGGCGAGGGGATTGCGCGAGGCCGATCCGGGATCGGGTCAGTCGCGGTTCAGGTGCCGGCTGGCGGCGTAAAGCGCGATCGCGGCGGCGTTGGAGACGTTGAGCGAATGGATCGCGCCCGGCATCGGGAGACGTGCGAGCCGCGCGACCGTTGCGCGGGTCTTTTGACGAAGGCCCTTGCCTTCGGCGCCGAGGACGATGGCGAGCTTGTCGCCGGCAAGGCTCGCCTCGAACGTCTCCGGCCCTTCCGAATCGAGGCCAACGGTGAAAAAGCCCTGGCTCGCGAGCGATTCGAGCGCTTCGGCAAGATTGCGAACCTCGATCTGGGTCACGTGCTCCAGCGCGCCCGAGGCGGCTTTGGCGAGCACGCCGCCTTCCTGCGGCGAGTGGCGCGAGGTGGTGACGACGGCGTCGGCGGCAAAGGCGGTCGCCGAGCGCAGGATGGCGCCGACATTGTGCGGATCGGTCACCTGATCGAGAACGAGGACGAGCCGGGCGTTGGCAAGATCGCCGAGCCGCTTGGCGATGAGCGGCTCAGTTTCCAGTGCGACGCCCTGATGCACGGCCTCGGAGCCGAGTTCGGCGATAAGCGCCTTCGGCTCGACCTGCTCCAGCGTGCAGGGCAGGGCGCTCTCGTCGATCTCCAGCCGAGCCAGCGCATTACGAGTGGCCAGCAGGCGATGGAGTTTGCGGCGCGGGTTTTTCAGCGCTTCGGAGACGGTGTGCAGGCCGTAGAGCCAGATGCGACCGGCAGCCGGCGCGCGGCCCGGCGAGGGATCGCCGGCTGGGCGGGCGTGGCCGAACCGGCCCTGCGGCTCGCCGGCTTTCGCCCGCTTGGCATCGCGATGCGAGCGGCGAAGCCGCGCGTAATGGCTGTCTTTCGGGGTGCCGGATGTTTCGTCGCTCATGGCGGTGGCTTACAGCATCGGCCCGAAAATCGGAATCGATTTTCGGCAAGCACGATGCGTCGGATCAACAAGAGAGTGCGCCGGCGAGGAATTTCGTGGTGGCGACGGCTCGCGTGGCGTTGACAGACGCCTGCGCTTTTTCCATAAGGCCGCTCGGACATGCTAGACGCGGCTTTCGGGCAGCGCACTGGAACATGCGAATGACGATCCGATGACATCGTCGGTTCGGAGGGGTGTCCGAGTGGTTAAAGGAGACGGACTGTAAATCCGTTGGCTAAGCCTACGCTGGTTCGAATCCAGCCCCCTCCACCATCGCTTTGCGACCGGCGTGTTTTGGCGTAGTCTCCGGCTGCGTCGGGGATGACTGCGCGGGTATAGCTCAATGGTAGAGCAGCAGCCTTCCAAGCTGAATACGCGGGTTCGATTCCCGCTACCCGCTCCATCATCCTGATACGGGCTGCAATCCTTTGATCTTTCGGGCCACGCGGCGGCGGGCCCTTGCTTTGTGGAGCGCGAGCTTTTATGTCGCGCGCACCGAAATATCTTCCGGCATTGGGAGCAGGCGATGGCCAAGAGCAAATTCGAGCGTACGAAGCCGCATGTGAACATCGGCACGATCGGTCACGTTGACCACGGCAAGACGTCGCTGACGGCGGCGATCACGAAGTACTTCGGCGAGTTCCGGGCTTA